>CAVSGN010000005.1:0-681889 GCA_963727515.1 uncultured Thermoleophilia bacterium
GATGCCGAGCTGCTGCGCCTCCACCATCTTGCGTACCAGCGCCGGGATGACGTGTGACGTCTCCAGATCGAAGTTATCGCCGGGGCCATACAGGTTGACCGGCAGCACGTAGACCGTGTTCGTCCCATACTGCTGGCGGTACGCCTGCGCACCGACGAGGATCGCTTTCTTGGCGACTCCGTACGGTGCGTTCGTTTCCTCTGGATAGCCGGCCCAGAGATCCTCCTCACGGAATGGCACCGGGGCGAACTTCGGGTAGGAACAGATCGTGCCGGCGATCACGAGCTTGCGTGTTTCGTGCAGTCGCGCCTGCTCGAGGACGTGAGCGCCCATCATCAAGTTCGCGAACCAGTAACGGCCCGGGTTCGCCTGGTTCGCTCCGATTCCACCGACCTCGGCGGCGAGGTGGAAGACGACGTCGGGCGCGACCTCGTCGAAGAGCAGTGCGGTCTGCGTCATATCTGTGAGATCGTGCTCGGCGCGTCGCGCGACCGCTACCTCGTGACCCTCACCGCGAAGGCGATCGACTAGGCGGGAGCCGAGGAAACCGGCGCCGCCCGTAACGAGGATCTGCATCGGCCAAGGGTATCGGCGAGCGTGCTCCCGTGGCGAGACGGATCGATCGCTTGCTCCCACGGGCCTGCCCGCCGACGTGGCTCGGGCCGCCTACGGCGTGCTGAGCGCGGGCGCTCCGGTCGAGAGCCAGTCGACGCGCCCGATCCATCGCGCCCGGTTCTCCGAATACCACCGGATCGTCTCCAGCACACCCTCTTCCCAGGACACCTTCGGCATCCAACCGGTCTCGGCGGTGAGCTTCTCGTGGCCGACCCGGAGCGCCATGACGTCGCTCGCGCCCGGCCGATAGCGCTTCGGTGTCGTCGAGACCGTGCGGCCGGCGGGCCAGAAGCCGTGCTCTTCCCCGATACGAAGAATCATCTCGACCCAGCCTTCCATCGAGATGTTCTCTCCCTGTCCATAGACGTAGACGTCTCCCGGCTTCCCGTGCGCGGCGACGGTCAGGTGGCCGCGCACGCCGTCCGTGCAGAAGCAGAAATCGCGCAGCGGCTCGAGGTTGCCGAGCTCGATCGTCTCGCGCGCGATCGCCTGCGTGATGATCGTTCCCGTTACGTACCGAGGGTTCTGCCGAGGGCCGTAGTTGTTGAACATCCGCGTCACGACTCCTGGAAGACCGAACGCATCGTGATAGTTCATCGTCAGGAAGTCGGCCGCGACCTTTGCCGTTGCGTAGATCGACTTCGGGTTGATCGGCGAGCGCTCGTGGAGGATGAGGCTTCCGCCGTCGTCGAAATCGTGATGATGCGAGACGTCGTCGCGAACGTTGCCGTACTCCTCCGACGTGCCGGCGGTATCGAACTTCTCGATCTCGAGCCCGGTGTCGACGATCGATTGGAGAAGGTTCAAGGTGCCGATCGTGTTCGCCATGACCGTCTCATAGGGGCGATGCCACGACTCGCCCACGTGTGCCTGCGCTCCCAGGTGGAAGACGTACGGCTTGTCGGAGGCCGTTTCCTTCAGCTCGCGCATCAGGTAGTCGATCGATGTCTTGTCGGTGAGATCGGCGAAATGCACCTTGAGGCGATTGCGAAGGTGCCCGATGTTGTTCAACGCGCCGCTCGAGGTAGCGCGCACGAACGCATGAACGTCGGCGCCGATCTCGACCAGGGCGTCGGTGAGGTGCGATCCCATGAAGCCGTCGGCGCCCGTCACCAACACCGTCCGTCCGGCGTAAACGCCACCGAAGTCACGGCGCAGAGCCTCGAGCGCGTCGGCCGTCCAGACTCCATTGTCGTTGGCGTCCATCACGGGGTAGCCTAGTCGAATCGCGGAAGGTTGGCCCCCGTCGCAGGATCGCGAATGTGGACGGTTCGGTGGGCACGGCCGCGGCCACCGAGCACGCGGCGACGGTCAGATACTGTCAACCCGTGTCAGACGTGGATGCCAGAGCCCCGCGACAGCCGGCAGGCTACTACGGACAGGAACGACTGGATCTGGTCAACGCGCTGCCCCGCCCGCTCGGGCGGGTGCTCGACCTCGGATGCGGCGAGGGCGGAACGGCGTCGGGCCTCAGGGCAGCAGGCGCGACCTGGATCTCGGGGATCGAGATCTATCCTGCAGCCGCCCGAAGGGCGGCCGGGGTGTTCGACGAAGTCAAGGAAGGGCGGATCGAGGAGATGCTCGGCGATCTCGACGGGACCTTCGACACCGTTCTCCTCTACGACGTCCTCGAGCACCTGCCGGATCCCGCGTCGGTTCTCCACCGCCTGCATGACGTCGTCCGGTCGGGAGCGCGGCTTCACGTGTCGGTTCCTAACGCGCGCCACTGGTCTCTCATGCGTGACTTGGCGTTCCGCGGCACATTCGGATACGCGGACTCCGGTCATCGCGACACGACGCACGTGCGCTGGTTTACGCGCGCCGATATCGAGCAACTCCTGGTGTCCACCGGGTGGGATCCGACCGAGCGGTCGCATCCGGCCCTGAGGGCACGTCACGCGCGATTCCACCAACTCACACGAGGTCGTGTCGCGGAGTTCACGTTCTGGCAATGGGTGGTCCTGGCACGTCGAGCGGATACGTAGCGCTGGTTACCCAGGGCGCGAGGCGGCCCCCGTGGTCTCGGTGAAGTGACCCGGCGCCTTCCTGATCAGCCGTAGACCCAGAAACCCCCATTGCTTGCCGATCGCCTCGCGAAGAGACACTGTTGCGAGTTCTGTGGGCGCGCGGAGGGCAGGTCGCGAGCGGCCGGCGCGTATGCCCCGCGCGCGCGCTCGCAGCGGCGCCAGCTCACGACGAACGACGAGATGGGCGAGAAGCGCTGGCCAGTCGATGATCGCGATGGCGACGCGCGTAAGAGCCCGAGCGGGAAGTCGTCCACCACTCCGCTGCCGGTACCGGCCCAGGACGAAGCCGCGCCCGAACGCGTCGAGCGTGCGCGATGCTGCGGACCCGGCGCCGAGCGTCTGGCCATGCCGGTGAAGCGCCTGCGCCAGCGGCGCCGAAGTGCACTGCCAGTCGGCCGCACGGAACCTGAGCGCCAGGTCGACGTCCTCCCAATAGGCGAAGAACGCGGGGTCGAAGCCGCCTATCTCGAGGAATGCGGACGCGCGGTACGCTGCTGCTCCGCCGCACGGGCCGACGGGTACCGGCGCACGAAACACTCGCTCTACGGGCAGGTTCCACAGCGCATCGTACGACCGCAGTGTTCGGTCGATCACGATTCCCGCGGAGTCGACTCGCTCGGGTGCTCCCTCCTGGAGCAGCACGCCGGCCACCATGCCGACGCGCTCGTCCTCGAACGGTGCGGTGATGTGCTCGACGAACTCGGCGTTGCAGACTGCGTCGTTGTTGACCAGCACGACTACATCCGTGTCGGGATCAAGCGCCGCCACTCCGCGGTTGACGGCCTTCCCAAATCCCGTGTTGTGCCCGATCGCGATGACACGTACACGCGGGAACCTTGTCGCAAGCATCTCCAGCGAGCCATCGCTCGAACCGTTGTCGACTACCACGATATCCACGGACGCGGTCTGGGCCTCCAGGCTCGCGAGCGCTTCGGCGAGCATGTCGCGACCGTTCAGGGTGGGTATGACGACACCGGACTTCACTAGCGTATGACACTACGTGACCCCCGACGACTCCTCCATCGATGTCCTGTCGACTCCGTCGGCAGGTGGAAGGGTCATTCGAGGCGGCGTTCTACGCGGTGGCGGCTACGTCGTCGGCATCGTGCTCGGTGCGGCGACGTCGGTCTTCCTTCTGCGCGGGCTCAGTGTTGACGATTTCGGTCGGTATGCGACGGTCGCCGCACTCCTCGGAATCGTCGCAATCGTCACAGATGCCGGTTTGACTGCCGTCGGCGCGCGGGAGCTCTCCTTGCTTCCGGCCGGCGCCAGGCGGACGGAGTTGCTCGGGACCCTTCTCGGCCTCAGGATCGTGCTCACGCTGCTCGGTGTCGCGGTGGCGGTGGCGTTCGCGTATGTCGCGGCATACGGGAGCACGATGGTTTGGGGAACGATTCTCGGGGGCGTGGGCATCCTGCTCGTCAACACACAGTCGACCTCGATGATGCCGCTTTCAGTCGAGCTTCGGCTCGGCGCCGTGACGAGCTTCGAGGTGCTTCGGCAGGCTCTGACACTCGTCGGCATCGCTGTTCTCGCGCTCGCCGGCGCAACCCTGCTCCCGTACTTTGCGGTGCAGGCAACGGTCGGTGCGGTGATGCTCGTCCTCACGCCGAGGGTCGTCGGCGGCCTCCACATGCTGCGTCCCAGGCTGGTGCGGCGTGACGCGATGCGACTCCTCAGGGAGGCGCTCCCGCTCGCCGTCGCGATCACGATGAACGTGATCTATCTCCGTCTCGTCGTGATCATGGTCTCGCTCATCGAGAGCAAGGAGGAGACGGGTCTCTACGCGACATCCTTCCGCGTCTTCGAGATGCTCATCGGGATCCCGGGACTCGTGCTTGCGGTCGCGCTCCCCGTCCTCGCGGTCGCCGGGGAGAACGACGTCGAACGGCTGCAGTACGCCCTGCAGCGGATGACGGAGGTGGCGGTCGTCTTCTCGCTCGGGCTCGCCCTGGCGGCGTTTACGCTCGCTGTACCGGTCATTCGTCTCCTCGGCGGTCCTGCCTACGACGGTGCTGCCCCGATCCTCCAGATCCAGGTCTGGGCTCTCGTGCCGTTGTTCATCGGGCAGGTCGCGGTGCTCGCGCTCATCTCCCTACGACGGCAGCGCGTCCTCGCCGGTGCAAACGCAGTCGCCCTGGCGTTGGTCGTGGTCCTGGGGCTGACGCTCATACCCGCGTATGCCGGCCGCGGAGGTGCCGCTGCGGGCGTGATCGCGGAAACGGTGCTCACCGTCGTTCTCCTCGCCGCTCTGGCTCGGTCGGAAAGAGCCGTTGCTCCGCGCTTCGCGTTCGTGTGGCGACCACTCGCCGCTCTCGCCGCCGGAGCGGTCGCGCTCGCCATTCCGGGTGTCGGTGATGTGCTGCGATCGATGCTCGTCATGGGTGCGTTCGTCGTGGCTGCCGCCACCGTTCGGGCCGTGCCGTATGAGGTGCTCGAAGCGCTGTTGCGACGCGATCCCGGCTCGCGGGGCAGTGTATGAGGCGTCCACGCGTCGTCCTGCTTCGGGGTCATAGCGCGAACCCTTGGGAGCTTCGCGCCTGGGAGCTTCTCCACGACCGTTTCGACGTCGCAGTCGCGGTAACAGGCTCGAACCAGCATGAGGTATCCGGCGTGGCCCTCGAGCCGATTCGTGTACGGGCGGTCAGGGACTCGCTCCCGCGTGGGCGGGTCGGCAACGTCGCTGCTCTCGCGGTCGGCGATCGCTATGTCGGCCTGCGGGACGCCCTTGCGGGTGCAGACATTGTTCACTCGGCAGAGCTTGGCGTGTGGTTCAGCGGACAGCCGGCCACGCTCAAGCGTGATCTCGGATTCAAGCTCGTTCTGACGGCGTGGGAGACGATTCCGTTCCGCGAGACCTTTCGGAGGGCCAGGGGTAGGCGTTACCGGGCTGCGGCGCTCGCAGAGGCTGACCTCTACCTCGCGGCGACCGAGCGCGCGAAGCGCTGCCTCCTGCTCGAGGGTGTTCCGGAGCCGCGGATCGTCGTTTCGCCGCCCGGAATCGACGTGGATCGCTTCGGAGGAGCCCACGTGGAGGAGCCCGAGAGCCACGTGATCGTCTCGCCGGGCCGGCTCGTGTGGGAGAAGGGCCACTTCGATGTCGTCCGGGCGCTCGCGATGCTCCCGACCGACGTGCGCCTTCGGATTGTGGGCTCCGGTCCGGACCGGGATCGGCTGCTTGCCTACGCGGCCGAACTGGGCCTCGCCGGCAGGGTCGAGATCGGTGCCGTGCCCTACGACGAGATGCCGGGTGTCTTTGCGGCCGCTTCGTGCGTTGTGCTCGCAAGCCTCCCGACTGCCGTCTGGGAAGAACAGTTCGGGATGGTTCTGGCCGAAGCGATGGCGGCGGGCACCCACATCGTCGCGAGCATGTCCGGGGCTATCCCCGAAGTACTCGCCGGCTCGGGCGCGGATCTGTTCGTTCCGGGCGACTATGGGGCCATCGCCGAGCGATTTCGTGAAGGACCGTTGTCCTCGCCACCCGCGCACCGGGTCGTCTATCCGGCAGATCTGGTCTCCCGTTACTCCTTGGCCGCCGTGGCCGATCGACTCGCTGCCGCCTACGAGGCAGTGCTCTCCCTCTGAGCGGCCCGGCTAGGCCCCACGTGCGTCGCGGTAGGCGGAGGCGACGAGGTCTGCGGTGCGCGCCCACGTGTAGTCGGAAGCCCGTCGCTGTCCCGCCTCGCCGAGCTTCGCCGCGAGGACCGGATCATCGAGAACCTGCCCCAGGGCGTTGGCGATGTCCGCTGGTTGGCGCGGGTCGACGAGCAGGCCGGCTCCGTCGCTGACGAGCTCCTCGGTGGACGTCCCCCGCGAGGTGACGACGGGAGTCCCCTGCGTCATCGCCTCGACCACGGGAAATCCGAACCCCTCGAGCAGGCTCGGGAAGCACATCACTGCCGCGGCTGCGTAGAGCGCTTCGAGATCATGCCCCGGAACCCAGCCGAGCCTGCGAATTCTCGTACGGACCTCGCCAGGAAGTTCGGCAAGCAACCGATCGACGTCTTCGTTCCAGCCTGGAGGTCCGACGAGGACGAGTTCGGCATCGGTCTCGACCAGCGCGAAGGCGCTGAGCAAACCGCCAAGGTTCTTTCGTGGCTCCACCGTGCCGGACCAGAGCACGAACCGACCGGGCAATTCGTATTCGCGGCGCACACGCCCGACGTCTTCGGCTGTGGCTCTCCGCGCGCGAACGCCGAGCGGGACATGACGCAGTCGGTCGATCTCGAAGCCGGCGACGCGGCAGCGCTCGAGCGTTGCGAGCGACGAGCAGAGAACGACCGCTGCCTCGCGGAGCGCGAGATCGAGCGCTCGATGGAAGAAGCGAAGTCCCTGGCGGGTGAACAGCTCGGGGTAGTCGAGGTACGCGAGGTCGTGCACCGTCACAACCACGGGGCCGTCTGCGGCGGCATCACGATTCCCGTGGCGTGGATGACGTCGACCGGACCCGTCGCCCGCTCCACGCGGGGTCGCCGCAGGTAGTGCCACGACTCGTAGAGGGCGAACCGCGGGAGCGGGAGATGCGAAACGGCAATCGAGGGTCGCCACTGCTCGGGCGGCGAGATCACGGTGGCGCGCGGCAACGCCGACGAGCTCGACATCTGATCGCTCTGCCAGGGCGCGCGCGAGCTCGAGTGCCGCGACGGCGGTGCCGCCCGGCACTTGGTGCCAGCACTGCTCGAGGGTGTACGCGACCCTCACCGTCTAGACTCCTGCGGGTGCATCACTGGCGGACTCTCTCTTGAGTAGGCAACGGCGGGCGCTCATCACGGGGATCGGTGGCCAGGACGGCTCGTTGTTGGCCGAGCTTCTCCTCGCGGAAGGATACGACGTCTACGGCGTCGTTCGTCGACCGCTCGAGGCATACGCAGCGACAATCGGAGCTATCGGTGACCGGCTGACCGTTCTTCGCGCCGACCTTCTCGACCAGGGATCGTTGGCCGACGCACTTCGAGCGGCGACCCCGTCCGAGGTCTTCAACCTCGCGGCTCCGTCGTTCGTTCCGCGGTCCTGGGACGAGCCGGTTCAGACCGCCGAGTTCGCTGCCGTCGGCGTGACCGCGATGCTCGAAGCGATTCGTGAGGTCGATCCGACTATTCGCTTCTACCAGGCGTCGTCGAGCGAGATCTTCGGCGATCCGGTCGAGACTCCCCAGACCGAGGCGACGCCCCTGGCGCCACTCACCCCCTACGGAGTCGCGAAGGCGTACGGACACTTCATCTCGGCCAGCTATCGCCGCCGCTACGGGCTCTTCGCGTCGTGCGGCATTCTCTACAACCACGAGTCGCCTCGCCGCCCGCTCGATTTCCTGCCGCGCAAGGTCGCCACTGCTGCTGCGGCGATCTCCCTCGGGCTCGAGCAGGAGCTCGTGCTCGGGGACCTCGATTCGCGTCGTGACTGGGGATACGCGGGCGACTATGTTCGCGCGATGTGGCTGATGCTGCAGCAGGACGAGCCTTCAGATTACGTCGTCGCCACCGGCGAGAGCCACTCGGTCCAGGATCTCGTCGAGCAGGCCTTCGCATATGTCGGTCTCGAGTGGCGAGACTACGTCCGAAGCGACCCGGCGCTCCGCCGAGGAACGGCCGAGCTTCATCACCTCGTCGGCGATCCGACCCGTGCTCGCGAACGCCTCGGGTGGGGGAGGAGCGTCGATTTCGCAGGGCTCGTCGCCCTGCTCGTCGACGCAGAGCTTGCGCGACTGGCGGGTCAAGCGAAGCTCCGAATAGACCCGATCGTGAGCGCGGGCGGTCGCGTCCCACGTGAACTGCTTCGATCGGCGGAGGCCCACGCTCGGTCAGCTCGGCGGAGCGGTCGAGAGCTTCATCGACGCCGTCCGCGATGGCTCGCGGATCGAGGGGGTCGAACAGGACCGCAGCATCGCCACACACCTCGGGCAGCGACCCCGCCGCCGCCGCAGCGACCGGGCATCCACACGCCATCGCCTCGACCGGCGGAAGGCCGAAACCCTCATAGAGGCTCGGAAAGACGAGACACGCCGCCCGCTGGTAGAGCTCGACGAGCTCCGCTCCCGAGACCTGCCGCGCGTCGACGCCCTCGGGGAGCCGCTGCGCATCGTGACCGGCTCCCGTCAGCAGAAGACGGAGCTCGGGTCGCCGACGTCGGATCTCGGCGAACGCCTCGAGCAGGCGTGCATGATTCTTGTGCGGCCACGGCCTCGCCGGGTACAGCAGGAGCGGCTCGCGTCGACATCCGGAGCCGGCGCGAAGCGCCCGTGGTCTACTCCTTGCCACACCGTATGAACGCGCGCCGCGTCGAGACCCAGGAGTTCGACGACGCGTTCCTGGACGAAGTCGCTGACGACGATGACGGCCGAGGCACGACGTGACGTTCGGTCGTAGGCGATCCTCCTGAACAGTCGCTCCCCGCGGCCGAAGAGCTCGGGCATGTCGAGGTGCTGCACATCGTGCAAGGTTGTCACGTAGGGCATCATCGGGCGCGGAATCGGAACCGTCAGCGGGTAATGCACGACGTCGACTTCGCTCTCCCTCACGAGCGACTGGAGGTGCCGCGGACGCAGCGTGGCAGAGCCCATCGTTCGAAGGCGCCCAAGAGTCGAGGTCGCGCTCGGGTAGTCGGCGGCGACGCACCGACGGGCAGGCCGTCACCTGCGTCGGGCGGCGAGCGGCGGCACGAGAGCGACGTACTCGTGGGTGCCGACTCGTGCGCGAGTGCGAGAGCCAGCTCGCGCACGTAGGTCTCACTGCCTCCGGAGATTCCCGGGACGAGCGTGAGCAGAGAGAGGCCGACGCGCACGGGGAGGCATCCTACAGTGGGGGCTAGAATGGCCCGATGCCCGACGCCGGTCAGGAAACGGATGCTCTCGCAGGGATTTCGGCGCCGCAGGAGCAGGAGAGCGAGCCGATCGACGTGGCGGCGCTCTTCGAGTCACTGCGGGAGGAAGTTCGCCGCTCCGGCGCCGACCCGGGCGGTGCGCACGGCGATCCGGCCGACCGGGCTGCCGCACGCGCCGAAGCCGAGCGCCTCTGGCCCGTGTCGGCGGACCGCAATCTGCGCCTGCGACCGGGCGTGCGGGGCGGGCTCGGCACTCCCGTCAAGGCCGTGTTGCGGAAGGCGATGCGCTGGTACGTCGAGCCGCTCGCGTACGACCAGCGCTCGTTCAATGCGGCCGCGCTTCGCCTGATCGACGACCTGCAGGAGCAGGTCGACCGGCTCGAGGCAGAGGTTGCAGCGCTTCGCGACGCGAAGCGCTGACATGACGATGAGGATCGCTGTCGTCAGACCGCAGGTGCCCTTCGCCTACGGCGGGGCAGAGATCTTCAGCGACGCGCTCGTGAGCGAGCTGCGAGCACGCGGGCACGAAGCCGACAGCGTCACCGTGCCGTTCAAGTGGTACCCGGGCGCCCGCGTTCTGACGCAGGCGTTTCTGTGGCGGCTGCTCGACCTGACGGAGGCAGACGGCAAGCCGATCGACATGGTCGTCGCGACGAAGTTTCCGTCCTACCTCGTTCGCCACCCCGAGAAGCGCGTCTGGCTCGTGCATCAGTTCAGGCAGGCGTACGAGCTCGACCGGACCGATCTCGGCCAGTTCAGCGAGACGCCGGAGGATCGGGCTCTTCGTCGACGCGTCCAGGAGCTCGATCGGATCGGGCTCGGGGAGGCGTCCCGCCTGTTTGCCACCTCGCAGAACGTCGCCGGCCGATTGGAGCGTTCGACAGGGCTCGTGGCCGAGGTCATGCCTCACCCGGCCCAGGAGCTCGACTACCGGAACGATGGGCACGGCGAGTTCGTGCTGTCCGTGAACCGGCTCGACAGGGCCAAGCGGATCGACCTTCTCCTCGAGGCAGCGGCGGCCGAGCCGACCCTGAGCGTCGTCATCGCCGGCGACGGCCCCGACCGCCCGCGCCTCGAGCAGCTGGCGCGCGATCGCGGGCTCGGCGGGCGGGTGCGTTTCACGGGTCGCGTGCCGGCAGAAGAGCTCGCCGACCTCTATGCCACGTGTTATGCGTCCTACTACGCTCCCGTCGACGAGGACTTCGGTCTCGGCCCGTACGAGTCGTTCCTCTCCGGGAAGCCCGTGATCACGGCCACCGACGCGGGCGGGCCGCTCGAAGTCGTGGGGGACGGGACGACGGGGCGTGTCGTCGAGCCCGAGGCCGACGCGGTGGCGCGCGCGGCCGTGTGGCTGCGCGACCATCCTGCCGAGGCGGCCGCCTATGGAGAAGCGGGCAAGGCGATCGCTGTCGAGGTCACGTGGGACCGTGCGATCGGGAGGTTGCTCGCGTGAAGGTTGCGCTCTTCAGCCCCATGCCCCCCGAGCGGTCGGGAATCGCCGACTACTCGGCTCTCCTTCTTCCCGCGCTCCGCGAGCGGGTCGACGTCGCCGTCGTCAAACGAGGGGCGAAGAGGCCTCCGAGAGGCGTGGATCTCTCTGTCTACCATATTGGCAACAACCCTGATGCTCACGGCTGGATTCTCGAGGCGCTGCGGCGCACTCCGGGTGTCGTCGTCCTCCACGACTTCGTCCTCCATCACCTGATCGCGGGCCTGACGATCGGTCGCCGTGACGGGCACGGCTATCTCGACGCCATGGAGCGAGAGGGAGGTGTCGTAGGCAGGCTTCTCGGCCACGCCGTCCTGGACAAGCGTATCCCGCCGCTCTGGGAGAATCGGCCCGAGGACTTCCATCTCGCCGGGGAGGTGCTCGAGCTCGCCTCTGGCCTCATCGTCCACTCCCGGTACGTCCACGACAGGGCCCGCGCGGCCGGGTACCCCGGGCCGATCTGGATCGTCCCGCATCCGGCGTTTCCCGCGCCTGACTTGCCGGCCGCTGCGGTCGAGGGCGAGCCCCTGTTCGGCAGCTTCGGCAACGTGAACGTGAGCAAGCGCGTCCCGCAGCTCCTCGAGGCGTTTGCTCGGCAGCGGCGACGGCACGAGGCGAGCACGCTCCTTCTCGTCGGAGCCACCTCTCCCGGCTTCGATCTCGATCGGCGGCTTCAGCGACTCGGCCTCGACGGTAAGGGGCTCGTGCGTGAGGGGTACGTCGAGGAGCGACGCCTGTGGGAGCTGATGATCGCGGCCGACGTCCACGTCAATCTTCGTTCGCCGACGATGGGCGAGACGTCGGGCACCGCGATTCGGGCGCTCTCTCTGGGCAGGCCGCTCATTGTCAGTGACGTCGGTTGGTTCGCCGAGCTTCCGGACGAGGTCGCCCTGAAGGTTCCCGTCGACGAACAGGAGGTGTCGACGCTTGCCGCTGCGCTCGAGCTTCTCGCTTCGCGGCCCGACCTTCGGGAGGCGATGGGTCGCGCGGCGGCGGATCTTGCTCGACGGGAGCACGCTGTCGAGCGCGTGGCCGAGCGGTACGTGTCTGCATTCGAGCAGGCGGCCGGCGGGGCCGCCGTTGCCGACTCGGTGCTGTCCGAGCTGGCGGAGGCTGCTGCCGCTGTCGGGATCGCCCCTGGATCGGATGAGGCGCGGGAGCTCGCGAAGCGTGCCGCCGAGGTACATCTCGGTGAGTGAACGGCTCCGTGCCGTGCCCGCGTGGGCCTGGCTCGTGGTGATCGTGATCGGCTCGTTCTCCTTTCGAGCCTGGCTGTCGCGCCACATGTTGGCGCCGTTCATCATGACCGACGAGTTGATCTACTCGGAGCTCGGCAAGAGCTTTGCGGGAACGCGCAGCTTCGAGATCCGGGGGTACGCGGTCACCGGCTACGGGGTCCTCTACCCGATCCTGATCTCTCCGGCCTACGCGTTGCTCAACTCGCTTACCGACGCATACGCGGCCGTGAAGGTCATCAACAGCCTTGTGATGTCGCTCGCTGCAATCCCCGCGTACCTCATTGCGCGCCGAGTCGTCGGGTCGGGGCTCGCGCTGCTGGCCGCCCTCCTCGCAGTCGCCGTGCCATCGCTCGTCTACACCGCGACGGTCATGACCGAGAACGCCTATTACCCGCTCACGCTGCTCGTCGCCTGGGCAACGCTCGTCGCGCTGGAGCGGCCGCGCTGGCGAAGCTCGGTCCTCGTCGCCGTCGCACTCGGCCTCGCGGTCGCGACGCGAAGTCAGGCCGTCGCCCTCGCCCTCGGGATTCTCGTCGCACCCGTCGCACTGGCGCTCATCGAAGGTAGCGGCCTTGCGCGCATACGCGCCTCGTGGCGGCTCTACGCGCTCTTCGGCGGAACGGCGTTCGTCGTTCTCGCCGGCCAGGTCGTTCGAGGGCACTCTCTCGCAAGACCTGCTGGGCGCGTACGCCGTCGTCGGTGACCGCTCATACGACGTAGGGCTGATCCTCCGGTTCTGGCAGTGGCACGTCGAGGAACTGACGCTCTACCTCGGTGTGGTGCCCGTCGCGGCGACGCTGGTCCTGCTCGGGCGGGCACGAACGCTCCCCGCTCGATTGCAGGAGCACCTCGCAGTCACCGTCTCGTTCTTCATCTGGACAACGCTCGTCGTTGCGACATTCGCGTCGGAGTTCGCCGGTCGCATCCAGGAGCGCAACGCGTTCGCGGTCGCGCCGCTCGTCCTCACGGCGCTCGTCGCGTGGGTCTCGATCGGAGCTCCCCGACCGTGGCCCCTGGTCGGGGTCTCGGCCGGAATCGCGATAGCGCTCGTCGTCGTATTTCCATACACACGATTCATCGACGAGGCCGCCAAGTCCGACACACTCGCGATCCTGCCCATCTGGTCGTCCTTCGGGCAGCTTCTGTTCGGATCGATCTGGTTCAGCGTCTTGCTGGGAGCAGTCGGGCTCACGGCCGTGTTCGTGCTCGTTCCCGCGCGCTGGGCCGTCCTCGTGCCGATGACGGTGCTCGTCTGGTTCGCCGTCGTCGGGCAGTCGGTGTGGTCGGGCCAGCGCGGCTTCGCGCAGGCCGGCGCGGGCGCCCTCTTCCAGGGGATCCGTGGTGTCCCGCGCGACTGGATCGACGCCGCGGTGCCGGATGGAGCGACGGTCGGGATCGTCTGGACGGGTCTGACCGACCGCTTCACCGTCAATCAGAACGAGTTCTTCAATCGGTCGGTCGGGCCGGTCTATTACATCGGCGGCCCGACGCCCAGGAAATCTGCCCGAGGCGGGCATCACCGTCGACCCCGACGACGGGATCCTTCGCCGGGCCGACGGGTCACCCGTCACCGACCGATATCTCGTCACCGACGCGTCGATCGAGCTCGATGGGAAGGCCCTCGCGCGGGATCTCCCGCTCGGCCTGACGCTCTGGGAGGTCGCCGGCGGGGCCGCCCACAAGGTCGACGTCAGCTGGACGGGCCTGTACCCGAACGACACGTGGTCGGGGCCGACCGTGCGCTACGTGCGAAAGAACTGCAGCCCGGGGGTGCTCCAGGTCTCGTTGCACAGCGACGCGTCCCTCTTCCCGGTACCGCAGACCGTCGTCGCGTCGGTCGGCGGCCGGTCGGTCGCGCGCGTCCGGTTCCAGGCCCCCGAAGAGGCTGTTCTCCGGGTTCCGCTCGTGCCGGACGCCGACAGAGTCTGTCGCGTCACATTCGATGTCAGCCCGACGGCGGTTCCGGGTCAGGGCGACGACAGGCAACTCGGTGTGCACTTCGACGCGTTCAACTACGAGCCACGTTGAGAATCGTCGTCGACGTCTCGCCTCTGTCTCATCCGCCGACCGGGATCGGCAACTACATTCGCGGGTCCCTCGCCGGTCTCGTGGAGGCAGCGGGTGAGGAGCACGATGTCGTCGCGTTCGCGCCGACGAGCCTCAAGGGCGCGCCGCGGATCAGGGAAGCTCTCGCGGCGACCCCGGTCGAGACGAGGCTGTGGCCGTTGCCCGCTTCCCATGCTCTGAGGACGGCGTGGAGCATCTTCGGGCATCCGGCGACCGAGCGCCTCCTCGGCGGTTTCGATGCATTGATGTACACCGACTGGATGACGCCGCCCCAGCGATCGGGCCTGCGCGCGACGACGATCCACGACCTGAATCCGGTCCATCATCCCGAGTGGTGTACGCCGCGGACGATCTCCATGCACCGGCGCAAGGACGCGGATGCGGTTCGGGCGTGCGACGTCGTCTTCACGAACTCCCGCTACACGGCCGACGATGCCGCCGCGACGCTGGGAATCGAGACCGAGCGCCTCGTTGTGGCGTATCCCGGAGTCGGGTCGGAGTTCGTCCCGGAGGGAAAGCGGGCGATGTTCGACGCGCCGTATGTTCTCGGCGTCGGGACGCAGGAGCCCCGCAAGAACCTGCAGCGCCTGGTCGACGCCTGGCGCCTCCTCGAGACCGAGCACCGCCTCGTGCTCGCGGGAGGCGGTGGGTGGGGAGAGCAGATCGGCCTCGACGACCCCGGGGTCGTCCTCCCGGGTTACGTTTCCGCAGCGGCGCTGCCGACCCTTTATCGTGGCGCCGCCGTGTACGTCTATCCGTCGCTGTTCGAGGGGTTCGGCATTCCGGTCGTCGAGGCGATGGCGAGCGGGACGCCGGTCGTGGTCTCGGACCATCCGTCTCTCGACGAGGCGTGTGGCGCCGCCGCGGTTCGCGTCGACCCGACCGAGCCGGAGTCGATCGCCGCCGGAATTCGCGAGGCCATCGCGCGGCGTGACGAGCTCGTTCCTGCCGGGCTCGAGCATTCGGCGCAGTTCACCTGGTCGGCGACGGGCAGCACGATGCTCGCGGCCCTCGTCGAGCGGAGCGGAACGTGAAGATCGGGTTCGACGTCTCGCCGCTCGCTCAGACGGGTGCCGGCACAGCGCGGCACGTGCGCGGGCTCCTCGGCGCCCTGGCGGGACGGTCTGATCTCGAGCTGGCACACCTCGCGTTCGGGGGGCCGGGGCGAGCCGCCACGGTCCTGCGCGACGCAGTGTGGTATCCGCTCGGCATCGCGCGGGCCGCTCGCGACATGGATGTCCTCCATTGCCCGACGATGCGTGTACCCCCGCGTGCCCGCCCCGCAGTCGTCGCAACCGTCCACGATGTTGCCGTTCTGCGCTACCCGGGCTCCTTTCCCCGCTGGCACCGGCAGACCGGCCGTCTTGCTCTCCGCCAGGCGGTTCGGACCGCCGACGCGATCGTGGCCGTCTCTGCCTTTACACGTGACGAGCTGGCAGACACCCTGGCCGTCCCGCTCGACAGGGTGCGCATCGTCGGCAACGGCGTCGACCCGTTGTTCGGCCCGTCCGGCCCGGCGGCGACCGGTGACTATGTCCTCGCAGTGGGCACGCTCGAACCGCGTAAGAACCTCACGAGGGCTGTCGAGGCGGCGAAGCTCGTCGGCGTCGACGTGCGCGTCGTGGGTGCTCGGGGATGGGGTCGGGTCGACGTGCCGTCGTGGGTCGGTCGGGTCGATGACGCATCGCTTGCCGCGCTCTACCGCGGCGCGCGTTGCCTCGTGTTCCCCTCCCTCTACGAGGGCTTCGGCATCCCGATTCTGGAGGCGATGGCGTGCGGGACGCCTGTCGTCACGAGTCGCGGTGGCGCTACCGAGGAGATCGCGGGAGGTGCGGCTGTGCTCGTCGACCCGCTCGACGTCGCGTCGATCGCGTCGGGAATCGAAGAAGCGCAGAAGCGGCGCGCGGAGCTCGTTGCCCTCGGGCTCGAGCGATCCCGCGCGTTTACCTGGGAGCGTGCAGCGGATCAGCTCGAAGCGCTGTGGCGGGAGCTCGCATGAGCGACCCGCTCGTCGTCATCGACGCCGACGTTCTTGGGCGGCGAAGGACGGGGGACGAGACCTACGTCCTCAACCTGCTGCGCGAGCTGCCGCCGCTGGCCGGGGCCGCAGGCTTGCGCATCGCCGCCGTCACACGACGGCCGGACCTCGTTCCTGCCGGCGTCGAGCCGATCGAGCTCGCCGGCCGCCTGCAGGAGCTCCGCATGGCCTGGGCGCTGCCCCGCCTGTTGCGTCGGCTCGGCGCGGCTCTCGTCCAGACCCAGTACGCCGTCCCGTTGCGTTGCCCGTGCCCCTCCGTCGTGATGATCCACGATCTCTCGTTCGAGCTCGATCCCACCGTGATGAGTCGCCGCGATCGCGCCGTCTTCCGCTGGGCGGTACCGCGGGCAGCTCACTCGTCAGCGAGGATCCTGACCGTCTCGGAGCGATCCAAGCGCGATATCGTCGAGCTCTACGGCATCGCGCCCGCGAAGGTGGTGGTGACACCGAACGGTGTCGACCGCATCTTCGCGCCCGGCCCAGGAGGGCCGCGTGACTACGTCCTCGCAGTCGGTGCGGTGCTGTCGCGCAAGAACCAGATCGCGGCCCTCTCGCGGCGCAGGAGGTCGGCCTGCCGCTCGTCGTCGTCGGGCCGGAGAAGGATCCGGCGACCGCCCGCACGTTGCGGGAGAAGGGTGCGACCCTGCGCGGGTACGTCCCGCTCGAAGAGCTCGTCACGCTGTACGCCGGTGCAGCCTGCGTCGTTCAGGCATCCCACTTCGAGGGGTTCGGCCTGCCCGTTCTCGAGGCGATGGCCTGCGGCGTGCCGGTCGTGACCGTGCCCGAGCCTGCGCTGCTCGAGGTGGTCGGGGATGCGGCAGTCGTCGTCGAGGAGTCGCAGACTCGCTGACGGTATTCGCATCGCGGTCGCCGAGCGCGATCGGCTCGTCGCCGCCGGGCTCGAGCGCGTCGAGCGGTTCTCGTGGCGGACTGCGGCGGAGCAGACGCTCGCGGTCTACCAGGAGGCGATCGCCCGGTGAGGGTCTCGGCCGTCGTCGTGTCGCACGGTCACGCGGACGTGCTCGACCGGTCGTTGCCCCTCCTCGCCCCCCGAGTCGACGAGGTCGTCGTCGTCGCGAACGTTCCGGGTCCATCGGAACACTGCCGGCCGGAACGCGAGTGATCGAGAACCGGCGTCCACTGCCGCTCGCCGCAAACGTCAACCTCGGTGTCGCAGCGACGACGGGGACGTACGTGCTCTTCTCGAACCCCGACGTCATCGTCGAGCCCGACTGTGTGCAGTTGCTTGCGGCGTTCATGGATGCGCATCCGCGCTGTGGCATCTCCGCCCCGCAGATGCTCTGGCCGGACGGCACATGGCAGCCGTCGCGACGCATGTTCCCGACCGTAGCGGGCACGATCGTACGTCGTACTCCTCTGCGTCGGATCTATCCGCCGTACGAGCGGCAACGTGGGCACTACCAACTCGATGAGCGGCCCTCGGCTCCCGTCGAGGCGGACTGGCTCCTCGGTGCGTTTCTCCTTCAGCGGCGGGCAATGCTCGACCAGATCGGGGGCTGGGATGCCGGCTATCGCCACTATGTCGAGGACATCGATCTCTGTTACCGGGCGATGCGTGCCGGGTGGGAACGGTGGTATGTGCCGGCCGCGGTCGTGACGCACGCCTATGCAGCCGTGATCGACCGAACGTTCCTCTCGCGCCACACGCTCTGGCATCTGCGCGGAATGGCGCGGTTCGTGCGCAAGCACCCCGAGGCACTCCGTCCTAGGCGCACGGCTGACCGTCGGGGCGAGGCATGAGTCGCACCGGCCCTTGGAGGTCGAGCCTGACCGGCCGGGTCGCCTCCCACAGGGTCAGAGACGCCCCGGCCGAGAGATCGGATCCGATGCTCGCGAGGTCGAGACGGGCGATCCGTCGTCCGCGCACGGGAATCCGGGAATCGATCACGACGTAACGAACGTCGAGAGGCTTGCCCCGGTCGAGGAGCGTCAGCTTCGGGCCGAGCTCGAGCTTCCGGGCGCCGAGGTAGTCGCGCCCGACCGGCTCGTAGAGGTACGTCGTCTGGTGGACATGCGTGTTGAGGAACTCGGAGAGGACGACGAAGAACTGCTGATCTTCCTTGGCTGCCACAGCGCAGGCGTCGCCGGCCGCGACGCTCGTGTCGACGTGGACGATCGTGGCCTCGGCCCCGTCCGGGAGCGCGGCATCGACCCACGAGAGAGCTTTCGACGCGCTCGGCTCGACAGGGCTGTTCCAGCTCGTCTGATCGACGGCTGCGATCGTCGCGATGACCACGATTGTCAACACCGCCGGACCGATTGCCGAGCGGGACAGCAGAACGATGATCGAGCCGACGATCACGACGACGATCGCCGCCGGAATCCCGAGCGGATCGTCGAGCGTCTCGAGCGCGGCCTGTGCTGTCCAGCCACCGAGCGGTGGGCTCGGGAGCCACGCGACGAGGCCCAGGACGACGATCGAGGTGATCGCGGTGAGCCGCCACCGGCGCACGGCACCATTGTCGAGCCAGAACGCGAAGCAGGTGAACACGAGCGGCGCCACGTAGAAGACACTCCGCTCCTGGATGAAGCCGAACCCAAAACCCGTGGCCGACAGCACACCGACTGCTGCGGTCATCGCCATCGTCAGGGTTACGGTCGCCGCGCCGATCGCGCGCTCTCCGGCACTCGCCGATCGCCGAAGGAGCCCTACGACGGCGGCCGGGAGGGTGACAGCCGCTGCGATACCAGAGGTCAACGCGATCGCACCGGTATTCCAGCCGACCCACCGAGCGAACGAGATCGGCGAGATCCCGCTGTCGAAGAGCGCCGAGTAGGCGCTGAGCGAGCTCAGCAAGAGAACAAGAGCACCCGCCGTCAGCAGCGCCAGAAGCAACCCGAGGAGAACACGCTGCTCGCGGACGGTGCTCCTGACCGATCGTCGTGAAAGGCCGACCACGAGTACCGCGATGATCGCCGCGGCGGGCACCACGGCTGCCTGCGTACGAATTGCGGCGAGCGCGACGATGAGCGCGACGACGGTCAGCTGGCGAGCCGTGGTGGGGCGCTCCAGCGCCATCACGAGCGCGAGGGCGAAGACCGTGAAGACGAGATAGAACGCGGACTCGGTCATGACCCAGGCCGTGAAGCCGCCCCACGGATTGACGACGGCGAGAGCCGCGACGAGCGTGGCGAGGCCGTGAGGGACGACGCGACGTGCAATGAAGTACGCCGGAACGGCGGTCAACGAGAACATGACCGCGTTGAGTGCCTGGACGACGACATGCGCGCTGACGCCGTTCCGGGCGAGGCCGTACGCAGGGCTGATCAGAAGCGGATAGAGCAGGCTGTGACCGGTGTCAGGCTCTCCGCGCAGAAGGTAGGAGCCGTGCAGGGCGAGGCTCTTGCCGAGCCCCGAGTAGATGAGCTCGTCGCCGAGGACGCGCGGGATCGTCGTCTCGGCCGAGAGCACTGTCCAGAGGGAAGCCGAGATGGCGACAATGACGGGGAGCGCAACTTCCGGCCCGACCCTCCATCGTGGTAGCGATCGAGCGATCGCTGCGATACGTTCCGGGGCCGGTGAGTCGAGGCCGAGGCGCTCTCTCGCGATGAGCGTGCAGGCAACGAGGATTGCGATCACGCCGATCAACAGAGATCGTTCCGCCGTGAGCAGTTCGAGCCTCGCACGCAAAGGGTAGACGGCTTCGTCGCGGTGCAGCACGGCGAGTCCGACGAGCAGGGCTCCCAGGACTGTTGCGACCGTCGCTCTGATCGCCCTCCCGCTCGCAGTTGCGCTCCATCGGCTCATCGCGAGTCTCCGAGCACCACTTCGACTCAACGAGCTGCTGCTGCCGGCGTGGGCCGGAACCCGAATGCGACCTGCGCCCCGAAGTAGCGTCGCTCGGGGTTGGAGGCGTCGAGCGCGTTCGGCTGGAACGGTGGGGTGATCGTGACCCTTACGTGAAACGGTGGGGGCGGCGTGGGGATCGTGAAGGTCCGGTCCGCACAACCGGAGACGATCCAGCCGCGACGCTCGGTGACCCGGTCGAGGACGCCGTTCTTCTGCTCTCCGAGGGCGAGCGTGCCGACATCGATCTCGACGCGCCCCGGCACGTTGGCTTTCGGATCGCTGGGGCACCATCCCGTCCGGGCGACGCGCACGTCGACCGTTCCGGCGCGCTCCCCGGGGGTCGAGAAGCGGGAGTAGTCCGCGGAGACGGAGTCGGCGGGCCCGGAGCTTCCCACCCAACCGTCGTTGAATACCCCTCTCAGTGACTGCTCCAGGCGCAGAGGGCCGTCGTGCTCGACGAGCGTCAGCGGGCCCATCGTCACGCGCTTCTTCCCCACGAGGTCGACTCCGAAGTCCGAGATCGCCCAGTGGTAGCCCGAATCGTCGGCGAGCGTTCCGTCCGGCGCGGTGAGGTCGGGCGTCAATGTCGGGCCGGGGCCGGGGGCGGTGCCGTCGGTGCTCCAGATCCTCTTCACCGAGCGGTTCCAGAATTCGAGTGACCAGACGGAGTTCGGGTCGGCGATCTTCTGCCCGATATAGACAGTGGACGAGCCACCAGTTTCCTGATCAGCCCAGTCGAGCGGCTTCGGGAGGCCGCCGAGAAAGGCCGAGGAGATCGCGTTCGAGGCCCGCGATCCGATCGTTTCGGTCCTGAGTGACCAGCCCGCGCAGAGAACGAGTGCTGCCGCACCCACGGCGATCCCCACGCGAGGCTCGAAGCGTGGCGCGAGCAGCGCGAGAGCCGAGAAGGCGAGCGCGACGAGCAGGAAGATTTGTAGGCCTTCCTGCGTCCAGCCGTAGTCCGAGTGCAGGCGTGTCAACACGGCCAGGCTGGGAGCATCGCCGTACAGCGGCGTTGTGATCGGGAAGATCGTTCCCAGCAAGATCGCCGCTGTCACCGCTGTCGCTGCGACGAGCGCGACGATCCGCACGGCCGCACAGCGGATTGCGACAGCTGCCGCGACGAACAGGAGCGGCGCGAGATACACAAGGTTGCGTTCGACGATTCGCGGCTCGAACACCTTCGCGCCGTACACGCCCTTTCCGCCCGCGTAGAGCAGGAACAGTCCGAGTGAGGCGAGCAGGACCGCGTGGAACGCCGAAAAGGCCCGTGTTCGTGGGAGTGAGCGGGGATCGAACGCGAGGGTGAGACCGGCGAGAAGTGGGAGCACCCCGAGTCCGACCGCGAGCGCCGCACCCGCGTCGGCGGCCTGGTCCAGCATGCCGAGAGGGTCGGCGCGTGCCACGCGCCACTCCGTCGAGCGGGCCGCGTAGAGCTCGCTGAGCGCGATCGCAGCGAGGACGACGAGCATCGACAGGCCGACGACCCGACCGGCGCCGAGGCGGGTCAGCACCGCGCGAGCCCTTGTGCTCCGCACGACAACGATGACGGACGAGCCTGCGGCAATGAGGGGCAGCAGAATGAGCTGGTCTCGTACTTGCGGGCCGACGACGGCAAGGCAGACCGCAGCGACGATCCAGCCGCGGCTGCGGGTCGCGAGGGCCCGCGCGATCGCGAGGAGCGCCAGTGCCGAGTATGGGTAAGCGATAGGCTCCTGGATCAGCATCGGTGCGAAGACGAACGCCGGCGTTGCGCCTGCCCCGAATGCGGCGAGCAGCGACCACCGTCGATCGAGCATCGTTCGAGCCAGGGCATAGGTTGGGAAGACGGCGGCCGCCATCACGATGCTCTGGGCGTCCTTGATCGCCGTATAGGCCGCCGACACGCTGTGGATCCACCAGAACGGCGCCGTGAGCCAGGGGTAGAGACCTGCGCCCCAGTACTCGACGCCCCGCCGTGCGGGTGTGCCGGTCTCGGAGATCGCCCGCGCGATCTCGGTGTACTCGATCTCGTCGGAGAAGAGCCAGGGGGTTCCGTGGCGCGACGCCTGCCAGACGTACACCATCGAAAGAGCGAGCCAGACGCCGACGATCGGTGAAGCGTCGAGAGCCCGGTCGAAGAAGCTTTGCCGCGCGGGCGCCCCGGCGGTCAAGGAGCGGTCGCCATCTCACGACGTCGGCGCATCGCGTGGAGCGCACGCAGAGCGGCCCGCTCGCTGAACCTGCCGCCTACGAGGAGAACCGTCGCAAGCACGACGTCGACGGCGAACACCTTGATCGGAAAGTCCAGGAACGACACGACGACGCCGACGATCGCGGCGGCAACGAGGTCAGAGACGCAAACGGCCATCGCGATCCGCAGGACGGGACCAAGACGTCCTTGCTGCCGATCCCGGCGGTAGAGCCCCATGAGGGCGAGCGCGGCATAGCGACATGCAACGACGATCGGGAGAGCCCAGACGAACACGTGGCGTTGCCAGAGCGTTCCATCCCCCTCCACCACGATGACGTACGCCCCGTAGAACGCGGCGCCCGTCAGGGCCCCGTCGACGACCGTGTCGATGAGCAGTCGGGTGCGGTGCGACAGCCCCGTCTCGTCCGGGGTCGCCGCGGCACCGGAGAGAAAGGCTGCGAACTGGAGCAGCAGAGCGAATGTGACGAGGACGCCGATCGTCGTGATCCTGCTGCTGTCGAGCACGGCATACGCGAGGCTCGTCAGCCCGAGCGCCGCGGAGACCGCGACGAGGAAGAAGACGGCGCGACGCTCGGAAAGCCCCCGATAGACGAGCCGGTGCGACGTGTGGTCACGACCTCCCTGTGCGACCGATCGCCCGGAGCGGAGTCGAAGCGTCGTCACGAGGGAGGTGTCGAGGATCGGCACGGCCAGGATCAGAAGCGGGAGCATGAGCGTCGCAATCGTCGTTCCGGCCTCCTTGTACGACGCCATCAGCCCGAGTGTGGCAAGAACGAATCCGATCAGCTGGCTTCCGGAATCTCCCATGAACACCCGCGCCGGGCCGCTGAGCCGCAGGTTGTACGGGATGAATCCGATGAGCGCAAGCGCGAGGCTCGTCGCGACGATGAAGATATCGCGGTTCGGAGTGACGAACGCCGCCGACAGCGCGAAGCATGACGCGGCGACGATCCCGAGGCTGCCGGCCAACCCGTCCATGTTGTCGAGGAGGTTGAACGCGTTCGTCAGGCCGACGAGCCAGAGCATTCCGACGGCCCAGCCGAGAGTCGAGCTTGCGACGAACTCGACCGAGATGGAGCTCTGGAGTACGAGGATCGCGGCGGCGAGTTGGGCGCCGAGCTTGGCCGCTGGGTGGAGCTGGACGACATCGTCGAGAAGCCCGAACGCGAACACGATCGCGCCGCCGGCGAGGACGACGAGGAGGTCGCCCGGAATCCCGGTTGGGCCGATCGCGACCGCCGAGGCGACCGCGACGACGAAGCCGGCGAAGATGCCGATTCCACCGAATGCCGGGGTGGGGCTCGTATGCCAGCGGTCCGGCCTCGGATCTGCGCCGAAGCGGGCCAGCGCTCGGGGCCAGTGCAGCAGGCCGGCGATGACGACGAACGCGATCGGAGCAGCCGCGGCGGCGGCGAGCAGGTTCACCGGCTGTGGGCTGCGATCGGGGGCACCATGGACATGGAAAGCCTATCCCGCTCGGTGGGCGGACACGGCCGTCCCAACATCCCCCGTACAATCGGCCGGTGGCCGTCTACGCCGATCTGATCCGCTATCGCGAGCTGTTCGCGAGCCTCTTTCAGCGCGATCTCCGAGCGAAGTACAAGGGCTCGGTGCTCGGCCTCTTCTGGACGCTCGCGCTTCCGGTGACGTTGATGCTCGTCTACCTCGTCGTCTTCTCGGTGATGTGGAAGTCGCCCACCACCGAGGTCGACAATTACTGGCTGTTCCTGCTGAGCGGCCTACCGCCGTGGGTGTTCTTCGCGACGTCGTTGCAGTCGTCGGCGCGGAGCCTGCTCGAGAACGCGAGCCTCATTCGCAAGGTGCGGTTCCCACGGCAGCTCGTGCCGCTCTCGATCGTCGCCACGCAGCTCGTCGCGTTCGTGGTGATGACGGCGATCGTTCTCGTGTTGGCCGTGCTCGTCCTCCCCGGATCACGCGGCTCGGCCTTGCTCGTGATCCCGATCGCGGCCGTGGTCGTCGCCTTCGTGGCAGGGCTCTCTCTCGCAGTCGCATCGGCCAACGCGATCTACCGCGACATCGAGTTCGTCGTCGCCGCGCTCCTGCTGCCGCTCTTCTTCCTCACGCCGATCCTCTACAGCCTCGATCGGCTGCCGGGCGCGGAGGGCAACCCCTGGCTGATCGACCTGATCCAGTGGGGCAACCCGTTGACACCGGTGATCGAGTGCTTCCGGGCGCCGCTCTTCTACGGCGAGGCCCCGTCGACCGCCCTGCTCGTCTACCTCGGCGTCGAGACCGTCGTCGCCCTCGTCCTCGGCGCCGTCGTCTTCAACGCCGTCGACGATCGGATCGCTGCGGAAGTTTGATCGTGGCCCTGCCGTCGAACAGGGCGTCGGCACCCTCGTAGGCCGGAAGGCCGCGGTGCTCGACGGGCTCGAGGCCGTCGAGGAGGGACGGCAGGAGAAGCGGGTGCGGAAAGCGCGGATTGCGGCCGCCCTCGACGCTCCAGGGTGCGAGCCCGCGATCGCGGCTGCCGGCGGCGATCGCGACGCCGACGGCCGGCCAGCCCTCCGCGTGCGCGTCGAGGACGAGGCTGGACCATCGGGGCTCGGGCGCCGCACCCGCGACGAGGTGCGCGACGGCCACGACGTCGGTCTCCACGATCGGCTCGTCGAGTGCGGCAAGCGCGGCGGTGGTGACCGGGTCCTCGCCTCCGTGCAGCCGCACGCCGAGACGACGCTCACCGATCCGTGGCGCGACGTCGATGTCGATCGCGAGCGGGCTGCAGCCGATCTCCTCGAACCAGAAGCGGTGCTCCTCCACGAGATCGAATGCGAGCCGATAGGGGCCGGGCGGTCGCGGCGCAGTCACCGTGAGCTCGAGCTCGACGCGATCGCCGGGCGCAACGGCGTGCGGCAGCGGGGTGCGGGGCCCGTCCCAGACGATCGGGTTCCCGAGCCGGTCGAGCCAGTGGAAGGAAGCCTGGATTCCCTCGTCCCCGTGAGAGCGCCACGTTGCGCTGCCCGAGTTCTCGAGCGTGATGCGGGCGATCGACGTGACACCCGCTCGCTGGGGTGCGAGATCCCACGAGAGCCAGCGCGGGGCAAGCGGCCCGGGATGGATCGGATGCTCCCCGACGCGATTCACGATGGGGGCTACTCTAGATGCGTGAGCGAGCCGCTTCTCGTGCGCGCCGCCAGGCGTGAGGCAGTCGAGCGGACGCCGGTGTGGTTCATGCGCCAGGCGGGCCGGTCGCTTCCCGAGTATCGCGCAATCCGCGCGAAGCACGCGTTCTTCGATGTCGCCCACACGCCGGAGCTCTGCGCGGAGGTGACGCTGCAGCCCGTGCGCCGTCACGACGTCGACGCGGCCGTGATGTTCGCCGACATCATGACGCCGGTGCTCGGGATGGGAATCGACGTGCGGCTCGTCGAGGGTGTCGGCCCCGTGATCGACGAGCCGGTGCGCACCCTCGCGGACGTGGAGCGGCTCCGCGTCCCCGATCCCGAGGAGGCGTTCGCACCCGTCCTCGAGGCAGTCTCGCTCGTGCGGGCGGCGCTTCGCCCCGATCAGGCCGTCGTCGGCTTCTGCGGCGGGCCGTTCACCGTGGCCGGGTATCTCGTGGAGGGGAAGCCGAGCCGCGATTTCGCGGTGACGAAGAGCCTCATGCTCGGCCAACCCGAAGTCTGGCATGCGTTGCTCACGAAGCTGTCCGACACGTTCGCCGCGTACGTCGCGGCGAAGGTGCGTGCGGGTGCAGACGTGATCCAGCTCTTCGACTCCTGGGTCGGCGCGCTCTCGCCTTCCCACTACCGCGAGCTCGTCGCGCCGCATTCGGCACGGGTTCTCGCCGCAGTCGATGTCCCGACGATCCACTTCGGTACCGGAACCGCGACCCTGCTCGAGGAGATGGCTGCTGCCGGCGGCGAGGTGATCGGCCTGGACTGGAGGATCCCACTCGATCTCGGCTGGGCTCGGGTCCCGGACCGCGCCGTCCAGGGCAACCTCGACCCCGCCGTCCTGCTTGCTCCGTGGGAGGTCGTCGAGAGGGAGGCTCTCGACATCCTGGCCCGTGCGGCCGGTCGCCCGGGCCACATCTTCAACCTCGGCCACGGCGTCTTCCCGTCGGTCGACCCGGACGTGCTGACGCGGCTCGCCGCGCTCGTCAAGGAGCGAAGTGCCTCGCTCACCGGTGTGCCGGCATGACGCCGGGCACGATCGTCGCCGACGGCGTCTCGCGCCGCTTCCGGGTTCACGCACGGGAGACCCGAACGCTGAAGGATCTCTTCGTCGCACGCGGCCGGACGGGCGCCCAGGACGTGTGGGCCCTGCGAGACGTTGTCGCCGAGATCGCGCCGGGGGAGGCGGTCGGCCTCATCGGCCGGAACGGCTCCGGCAAGTCGACCCTGCTCCGCGTCCTCGCCGGGATCATCAAGCCGACCTCCGGAACGGTGCGCGTCGACGGGCGCATCGGCTCGCTGCTCGAGCTCGGTGCCGGGTTCCATCCCGACTTCAGCGGGCGCGAGAACGTCTACCTGAACGGCTCGATCCAGGGTCTTCGCCGCGCCGAGATCCGCGAGCGATTCGACGAGATCGTCGCCTTCGCCGAGGTCGAGCACGCGATCGACCGTCCTGTTCGTACGTACTCGAGCGGCATGTCGATGCGGCTCGGATTCGCGATCGCAGCATTCCTCCAGGCCGATGTTCTTCTCCTCGACGAGGTGTTCGCGGTCGGTGACGAGAACTTCCAGCGCAAGTGCTTCGGCGTGATCGCCGCCTTCAAGAACCAGGGTGGGACGATCCTGTTCGTCTCCCACGACGCCCAGGCGGTCGAGCGCCTCTGCGAGCGCTCGATGCTCCTCTCGGCGGGCGAGAAGGTGTACGACGGCCCGACTCATGAAGCCATCACCCGCTATCGCCGGCTCCTCGCAGACGACGTCGATCCGGCCGAGCGCGCCGGCGGGCTTCGCGAGTGGGGCACGGGCGAGGCCGAGATCACGAGCGCCCGCTTGCTCGACGCAGCGGGGCTCGACGCCCAGCAGTTGCTCGCCGGGGATCCCTTCCGTCTCGAGATCGAGCTTGCCGCCCGCGCGCCGATCGCGCCGCCACGCCTCCACCTCGAGCTCCGTGACTCGACTGGGCTGCTCATCGCCGAGGACACGGTCGACACGGCAACGATCGGCTGGCCCGACGGCGAGGGCAACGCGACGGTTACCCTGGACGTGGAGCGGCCGGCGCTCGCGTTCGGGCGCTTCCGGCTCCGGCTCGGCCTCGTCACGGACGAGGGCCGAAGCCTCCACCAATTCGACGACGCGCTCTCGTTTCTCGTCTACCCGGACGGTGAAGAGCGGGGCCTCGTTCATCTCGGAGGAAGATGGGGCGACGGCGCGAAGGAGAAGACCCGATGAGCTACAAGACCTGCCCCGAATGGCCCGAGCTGATGGAGCTCGCGCCCGACCTCCAGTTCAAGCACATCTCGGTCGCCGACGCCCAGCTCCCGTTCGACGTGCTCTCGAAGGTCACCCACGTTTCGCTCGGCGAGGTCGAGATCTGTTGCGACCTCGAGCACCACGTCTTCAACGGCGCCCACACGGACGCGCAGGTCGTCGCCGCGCTGGCCGGCACGCACTGGTACGAGGTCCACGAGTGGGCGACGTCGGGGCCGGGCGCCTCGAGCCACGCAGCCTGACGCGCCGATCGGCGTGCGCCAGCCTCCTGGTCCCGGCCACGGGCCGGTAGCGAGGCTGCGTAGGCTCCTGTCGTGGTCGCAGTCGTGATCCCGTTTCGCGCGGGAGGCAAGAGTCGCCTTCCCGTCGATCTCCGCAAGGGGCTCGCCCTCGCGATGCTCGGCGACGTCGCTGAGGCCGCGACGTCGTCGTTCCCCGCGGTGAGGATCGTCACGGACGATCGCGAGGCGGCGCTCGTCGCCGCCGAGCACGGAGCCGATGTCGTCGCCGACCCCGGCGAGGGCCAGGGCGTGGCGGTGATCGCCGCTCTGGACGGTCTCGCGGGTCCGTGCCTCGTCGTCAACGCCGACCTGCCCTGCGTCTCGCCGGCCGCGCTCGTCGACCTCGCCGCGCGCGGTTCCGCTCACGTTCCGGCGCGTGACGGGACGACGAATGCGCTCGCGCTTCCCTCACCCGAGCGGTTCGAGCCCCTCTACGGCGCGGGGAGCTCCGCGCGGTTCGCAGCGGCCGGCCTCGCCGTCGCCGCGATCCCCGAGCTGGAGCAGGATGTCGACACGCTGGCGGACATCGAGCTCCTCTCGCTCCCCGTCGGCCGGCGAACAGCGCTTGTGTTGAATCAACACAAGCTCGAGCGGGCGCGCCTCCGGTGAATGTCGTCTGCCTCTCGGGCGGGGTCGGTGGGGCGAAGCTCGTGGCCGGGCTCCACGACGTGCTCGGCCCGGGCGAGTTGACGGTGATCGGGAACGTCGGCGACGACCTCGAGGTTCTGGGCCTCCATGTCTCGCCGGATCTCGACTCGGTTCTCTACGGCCTCGCCGGCCTCAACGACACGGAGCGCGGCTGGGGTCGCGCCGGCGAGACGTGGCAGGCGCTCGAGTCCGCGCGCGCGTGGGGTGGGGAGCGCTGGTTCATGCTCGGCGACCTCGATCTCGGCCTGCATCTCGTGCGGTCGCAGGCGCTGCGCGAAGGCGATGTGCTCTCGGAGATCACCGCACGCCTCGTTCGTGCAGCGGGTCTCTCGACGCGACTGCTGCCCGCCACGGACGATCGCCTTCGCACGCACGTCGTCACGCCCGCGGGAACGTTCGCGTTCCAGGAATGGTTCGTCGCCCGCGGGCATGAGGACGAGGTCGACGGGCTTCTCTACGACGGGGCCGAGCACGCGACGCCGGCTCCGGGCGTCATCGAGGCGCTCGAGGCGGCCGACGCGATCGTGATCGCGCCGAGCAACCCGTTCGTCTCGATCCATCCGATCCTGTCCGTCGAGGGCATCACCGAGGCACTCCGGACACGTCGTGCTCGCTCGGTTGCGGTCAGCCCGCTGATCGGAGGGAAGGCGGTCCGCGGCCCACTCGACCGGATGATGCAGAGGCTTCTCGGCGGGACGAGCCCGTCCCATGTGACAAAGTGTTACAACGGCTTGCTCGACCTGCTCGTCGTCGATCGGGCCGACGGATCGGCCGAAACGGAGGTGGCCGTCGTCGTCACCGATACGCTCATGAGCGATCGCGATGGAGCGCGTCGGCTCGCTCGGACAACGCTGGAGGCAGCAATGGATGGCACGTCATGAAGGTCGGCCTGATCGGAGGCACGGGAAGCTTCGGGCTCGCGCTCGCGGTCCGGCTGCGCGAAGCCGGGCATTCGGTCGTGATCGGATCGCGTGACGCCGCGCGGGCGGAGGCGGCAGCCGCGGAGATCGGCGTCAGCGGGGCATCCAACGAGGCGGCGGCCATCGGTGCCGATCTCGTCGTTCTCACGACGAAAGCAGACGGCGCGGTCGAGACCGCGCGCTCGCTTCGCGACGCGATCGCGACGACGCCTGTCCTCTCCGTGGCGGCAGAGCTCTCGTTCACCAAGGAGGGCGTGCTCCCGACAACCGAGGCGACCTCGATCGCGCAGCGGATCCAGGCCGAGATCGACGGTCCGGTGTGCGCCGGGCTCCACTCGCTTGCGGCGTCGAACCTCGGTGGAGAGGCGGCGCCCGACGAGGACACGCTCGTCTGCGGCGACGACCCGGTTGCCAAGGCGATGGTGCTCGAGCTCGCGGGAGCCGTCACGTCCGGTCGGGCGATCGACGCCGGGCCGCTCGCGAGCGCCCGCGCGCTCGAAGGCATGACCGCGGTCATCGTCAACGTGAACAAGCGGTACAAGGCCCACGCCGGCCTGCGAGTCACCGGCGTGCACTGACGTGACAGCCGAGATCCGCGTGATCGGCCTTCCTGGTCTCCCGGAGCTCGAGGAGGGAGACGATCTCGGGCGGCTGCTCGCCGAGGCCTGCAATCGGGTCGGGGGGCTCGTGGCCGGGGACGTCGTCGTCGTCGCTCAGAAGGCCGTCTCGAAGGTCGAGGGTCGAGTCGTCCGGCTGGACGAGGTCGAGCCGTCTCCCCGTGCCGTCGAGCTCGCGGGTGAGGACGGCGACCCGCGCCGGGTCGAGGTCATCCTGCGGGAGTCGGCCGAGGTCGTGCGCTCGCGGCCGCCGCTCGTGATCGCCCGCACGCGGCACGGCTTCGTGTGCGCCTCCGCGGGCGTCGACGCATCCAACGCGAAAGGCCCGGGGACGGTGATCCTGCTCCCGCTCGCCCCGGACCTCTCGGCCGCCGCGATCCGCGAGCGGCTCTCCGAGCTGACGGGCGTTGCCCCCGGGGTGATCGTCAGCGACTCGTTCGGCCGTGCGTGGCGGCAGGGAACGACGGACGTCGCGCTCGGCGTCGCGGGGCTCACCGCCCTGCAGGACCTGCGTGGGTCGCGGGATGCCGCCGGCCACGAGCTGGAGTCGACCATGATCGCCGTCGCCGACGAGATCGCGGGCGCGGCAGAGCTCGTGATGGGGAAGAGCAGGGGTGTCCCGGCCGCACTCGTCCGCGGAGTCGATGCAGGGGGCGGTGGCAGCGCTCTCGATCTCGTGATGCCCTCCGAGCGCGATCTGTTCCCCTGACACCTGTCGCGCCGGATCGCCGGGACGTGGAGAGGCCGTCAGACCGGCTGGCTGACGGCGAGCGGCAGCGTCACCAGGAACGTCGTCGTGTGGTCGTGGCCGTTCTCGACCCAGATTCTGCCGCCGTGCGCTTCGACGATCCCGCGGCAGATCGCGAGCCCGAGGCCCGTGCCGCGGACGCGTCGCTGCTTCGCCTCGGCACCTCGGTAGAAGGGCTCGAAGATCTGCTCGAGCTCGGTCGCGGGGACGCCGTCCCCGGCGTTGGTGACATCGATCAGCACGTGCCCGTCCTCGGCGTGCAGCGTGACGTCGATCGTCGAGCCGGGTTCGGAGTAGCGCGCGGCATTCTCGAGCAGGTTGTCGACGACCTGCTCGACCCTCAGTGGGTCGGCGAAGACAGGAATGGGCTCGTCGGGAACGCGTAGCTCGACGATATGACCGCTCGCTTCGAGCGTCGGCCGGGCCTTGTTGATCGCGTGGGCGACGAGCTCGCCGATGACGATCGGCGTGGGCTCGATCTGCAGCCGTCCGGCCTGCAGCCTGCTCACGTCGAGGAGCTCCTCGATCATGTGCTCGAGCTTCTCCGTCTCCTCGTCGATGATCTCGAGAAAGTGTCGGCTTGTCGCCGGATCGATCGGCGCGTCTTCCCGGAGGAGCGTTGTCGCATACCCCTTGATGAACCCGAGCGGCGTGCGCAGCTCGTGCGAGACGGCGGAGATCAGCTCGCTGCGGATCCGCTGCACCTCGTGGCGGGCTTCCAGAGTGCGGAGCTCGGTGGCAAGGCGGGTGTTGTCGACGGCGACGGCGATCTGGTCGCAGATCGCGGCCACGACGGGCTGCTCCTCCGACGTCGGGAGCCGGCCGTCCCGGCGCCCGAGGGTGAGGACGCCGAGGACGCCGCTCGGGCCGCGGAGCGGCAGGACGGCAATCGAGTCCGCGGCGGCCGCGCAGCGCGGATTGTACGCGCTCGCCCCTCCGGGGCCGGGAGCGGCCGACGGTTCGGCAGCCGCCGCGAAACAGAGCCCTTCCGTGCAGGTCCGACACGGGAAGTCGCTCCACTCGCCGCGGATCACGACCTCCGAGGGATGGCCGCTTCCGTCGTCCAGCAGGCGAACGGCGGCCGCGTCCATCGCCGTCTGCTCGAGCACGACGTCGAGGCAGCGGTGCAACATGTCCTCGAGCTCGTGCGTCTCGTTGGCCGCCGCCAGGATCGCGCTGACCGCCGCCAGCTGGCGGTTCCGCGCGTTCAGCTCGGATGTGCGCTCACCCACCTTGAGCTCCAGCTCCTCGCCCCAGCGACGCACGGTCTCGAGCGAGTCTCTCAGCTGCGTGCGCATCGTCTCGAGGCTCCCGGCGAGGACGCCGATCTCTCCACCCTCGGAGACGCTGACCGTCTGATCGAGGTTCCCGGACGCCATTTCCTCGGCCGCTTTCGTGAGGCTGCGTACGGGTCGAACGAGCAGGCGCGCACCGAGGAGCGTGAGCAGCCAGAGCGCAGCGAGAGCGCCCCCACCGGCGAGAAGCAGCTTCTGCCGGAGGTGCCGCGAGGGTGCGTACGTCTCGCTGTCGGTACCGCCGAGCGCAATTCCCCAGGGTGCGGTCGACAGGCGCACGAACGCCATCACGTGCTTCGTCTGCGGGATGGACGGATCGCCCTGTTCCGATGTCACGGCGACGTTCGCGATCCCCGGCTCGGCTGACTTCAGCATCTTCCGGTAGAAGGCAAGGTGCTCTCCCTGGGCGAGGGTCGCCCCGGTAGCCGTCGAGGCGAGCTCGATCCCGTCGGGCCCCACGAGCTCCGCGTGCCCGCTGCGTCCGAGGCGCCGCGCGGCGTCGAGCCGTTGGATCACGTCCGCCCCGGCGAGATCGAGCGTCCCGACGAGGATGCCCGGGCGACCGCCGTCGGTGTCGACGGGGACGCTGAGGGCGACCACCGGATTGCGGCGCGCATCTCGGAACGGCGCGGAGACGAGTCGTCGCCCCTGCGCGAGGGCACGCGCGACGTACGGCGTCTTGGTCAGGTCGGCGCCGACCGGCGGGGCGCCACGCCCCAGGGATCCGACCACCCTCCCGCGAGCGTCCACGAGCGCGAGGGTCGTGAAGGCCCCGCCGCTTGCACGGTAGACCTCTGCGAGGAGCCGGCGCCGCACGCTCGGGGAGGCGGGACGGGCGTCGAAGGCGGTGAGGTTCGCGAACCTGTACTGCAGCACGCCGTCGATGTCGTCCGCCAACTCCTCTGTGATCGCGAGCCGCTCGTGCAGGATCCGGTTCGTGCTCGCATCGACCGCGCGGATCCCGAGCATGCTGAAGCCGATAAACAGCACGAGGAAGCCGACGGTGACTCCGACCGCGAGGCGCGGCCAGAGCGTGAGTCGCCGCCAGAGAGCCGACGGGCGCGGACGATCGCTACGGTTCACGCGCACAGTGTCGCGCCAGAACGTCACCTCTGCCACCGCCGGGGCCGCGAGCGCGGACCTCCGCGAGGAGCGCCGGGGTGCTCCCACGGAGCGAATCCTCGTCGTCGACGACGAGCCGCGCTATCTCGAGATCATCCGGTTCAACCTCGAGAGCGCCGGTTATCGCGTCTCCTGCGAGGCCAGCGGCGAGGCTGCGCTGGATGCCGCCGGAGCGGAAGAGCACGACCTGATCGTGCTCGACGTCATGCTCCCCGGCATCGACGGGTTCGAGGTGCTGACGCGCGTTCGTGAGCGGTCGGGGTGCCCGGTGATCATGCTGACCGCGAAGGGCGCCGAGCAGGACAAGGTGCGCGGCCTGCGCCTCGGAGCCGACGACTACGTGACGAAGCCTTTCTCGGCCCAGGAGCTGCTTGCCCGCGTCGAGGCGGTGCTCCGGCGTGCGCATCCCTCGGAGAGCAGCGGACGGGAGCGGACGGCGATCTCGGTCGGGGATCTCGCAATCGATCGGCAGAGCAAGCAGGTGACGCTTGCCGGAACGGAGGTGCGACTTTCGCCGACGGAGTACCGCCTGCTCGAGTGCCTCGCGTTGAACGCGGGCGTCCTGCTCAGCCGGGACGAGCTGCTCACGCAGGTCTGGGGCAAGGAGTACAAGGGGGAGGACGAGATCCTGCGCGTGACCCTCTGGCGGCTGCGCCAGAAGCTCTCGGACGACCCCTCGTCCCCGCGCTACATCGTCACCCGCCCGGGGCTCGGCTACATGTTCGTCGCGCCGGCATAGTGTCGCCGGGGATCCGGGTTGGGCTGTAACGGAGTTGTGACGGCCCTGTGATGGCGCCGTAACGGCTCCCGCGGCCAATCTAGGGATGACCATGACCATCGGCGACGTCACGACGAAGGCCAGCGTTCACGAAGAAGGCCAGCGTGATGCGGCCCGCGGCTCCGGTCGGTTCGAACCCCGAGTATCCCGAGTGTAAGGAGTCGACACGATGAAGAAGCTTCCAGTGCTCGTAGCGGCAGCGGTCGTTGTTGCGATTTCCGTCGGCGGCGTCACAGCCCATGCGGTGACGTCAAAGAAGACGGTGGCGGTACGCCTCAACGAGTTCAACGTGCTCCCTGCGGTGCAGAGTGCGCGGGCGGGCAAAGTCACCTTCCTGGTGAGCAACACCGGCAAGGCGGAGCATGAGTTCGTCGTGCTGAAGACGGCCAAGCCGGCCGGGAGCCTTACGAGTCACAACGGCGAGGCGAGCGAGTCCGGCAACGTCGGCGAGATCGGCTCGGTCAAGCCCGGCGAGCAGAAGAGGCTGACCCTGACGTTGAAGAAGGGCCACTACTCGCTCCTCTGCAACCTGCCCGGCCACTACAAGGCCGGCCAGTTCGTCGACTTCTACGTTCGCTAGTCGGTGAATGCGGGGCCGTGGTGCGGCCGTCACGAGGCCGACACCACGGCCCCGCGCTATACACTCTGACCATGCGTAAGTATGCGATCTGGGGCACGTCGACCTCTCCGAGCCACGCCGAGTGGGTGCGCGCCGTCGGCAGGGAGTTCGAGGCCGACGGTTTCGAGCTCGTCGAGGACCATGCCGACGCGGATTTCGTCCTCAACATGTTCGACACCGACGACCCGAAGGCGTTCCGCCGTGCTTCGCGGGGCACCTACTCCGCGTCGTTCTACGAGCTCGACGAGGTGCCAGACGACGTGCTCCGTACGAGCTACCCGAACCTCGTTCGCACACTCGCGAACGTCGTCGTTCTCCACGTGCCCGGCCAGGGCGTCTGGTTCACGACGATGGAGCGCGGCACGTACAAGATCTCCGACGATCCGGCCGAGGTGTTCGAGCGGCTTGCGCCGCTCGCCAAGTCGAAGCTCGTGATCGACAACGAGTTCGTCGCCGACCTCGAGCCGGAGCTCTGGGCCGGCGACGAGGTCACTGCCGACATCAGCGCGGCCGGCAAGCGGATGGGCGAGCTCGATCTGCTTCCGGCCCCGTTCCCCGTGCACGAGTTCCTCAACGAGCGCGACCTCCGCCACGTCATGCGGCTCTACCAGGTCGGCGGGCTCTCGTACGGCAACCTGTCGGCCCGCAAGGACGAGAACCGCTTCTGGATGAGCGCATCCGGCGTCGACAAGACCGCCCTGGAGGAGCCGGGCCGGGACATTCTTCTCGTCACCGGGTACGACGAGGAGAACGCACGCATGCGGATCAGCGTCGCGCCCGGGATCGAGCCTCGGCGCGTCTCGGTCGACGCGATCGAGCACTGGATGATCTATCAGGCGCATCCCGATGTGGGCGCCATCCTGCACGTTCATGCGTGGATGGAGTCGATCGCGGCGACCGACATCAACTACCCGTGCGGCACCCAGGAGCTGGCCGAGTCGGTCGCGGAGCTGATCGATCGCGAGCCCGACCCGACCCACGCCGTCATCGGCCTCCGCAACCACGGCATCACCGCGACGGGCGATAGCCTGACGGAGATCCTCGATCGCATCCAGGCGGACATCCTCCGCCAGGTCCCATGACGTGAGGGAAGGCCCGATGGAAGAGCGTGTCGCGCCTCCGTCACGGTATTTCGCTGCCGCGCTGCGCGCGCATCCTGAAGCCGGGAACCTGCGGTTCCCCGTGATGACCCCTCCCTTCGCGGGGCCGTCAACGGTCGTCTGCGGCTGCCTGAGGCGGAGGAGCGCGAGAACGGTCAGGAGCGGCACGAGAATGACGTCGTTCGCCATGCACCAGACGCAGATCGCGTCGATCACGAAGAGCTGCAGGATCACGAGGTAGGCGACGAACGCGAGCGAGCCGATCGCGAGCGCCGCGGTGAGCGTGCGTGCGAGCTCGCTGTTCCAGATCGTGAGCCCGAGCGCGATCACCCACACGGCGAGCCCGAGTATGGCCACGGGGACCCCGAGGAGGACCGCGTAGCTCGAGTCCTGGACGGTCTCGCACCCGCCGGAGCCGGTGCAGATGAGCGCCTTCGGCTCGTAGTGCACGTAGGTGAGGTAGCCCGCCACTGCGATGCCGGCGAGAGAGACGACGATCAGCCCGAGGCGGAGGAGCCGATCGGTCAACGGCCGAGCGCTTCGTCGAGGAGGGTTGCGAACGCCTCCCCGCTGTATGCGGTCGGCCGCACGAGCTTCGGCGCCCGGCGTCGCACCGCTACCCCTTGAGTGCGTCGTCGAGAGCCGGGCGAAATGCGCTCGGCTCGAGGGCGGTCGGGCGAATCTCGTACGGCGCGCTGACGCCGATGCCGATGTAGAACCACGGTGTCCCCTGGACCTGGAGAGCGGTGGCCTCGGCCTCGATGGCCTTGATCTCCTTCGTGACCGCTGCGCTCTTTGCGTCGACCTTGACCTTGGCCGCGTCGAGCCCGGGGACCTCGGCGAGGATCTCGTCGATCAGCGAGTCCGTCACCCAGCCGGTGTTCTCCTCGCCCTGATTCTCGTAGAACAGGCCGGTGACCTCCCAGAGCTTGTTCTGGAGCCCTGCGGCCATGGCGATTCGAAGGGCCTTCTCGGAATCCGCGCCGAGGAAGGCGATGCCGCGGAAATCGATCTTGATCAGACCGGGCCGCACGTACTCGTCGATGATCGAGGGCAGCGTATTGAGGGTGTAGTTCTTGCAGAACGGGCACTGAAGGTCCTCGAACTGCAGCAGCCTGACCGTTGCGCCGGACTTGCCGAGCACCGTTCCCTTCTGGGGGATGCCCGCGACGACCGCGATGGCCGGATCGGCGGCAGGCCCGGATGAGCCGGTTGTCGTCGTCTCGGTAGGAGTCGCGTCGTTTCCGTTGTCGCGCGTGAGGTAGCTGCCGGCCACGAGCGCCGCCGCGATTACGATCGCAACTGCAATCGCGATCACCAGGGTGCGGTTGCGATTCGAGGCGCGGGGAGGATCGGGGACGGGTGGCACCTGTCAATTCTGCCTGCAAATCGGGCATCCCCGCGCGAGAACGTGTTGAATGGCCGCGTGGATGCCAAAGCGAGACGTCGCGCCCTCGTCCAGGCCGGTATCGCGATCACGTCGGAGCTTTCGCTCGATGCCGTTCTCTCGACGTTGATTCGGATCGCTGCCGAGCTCACCGGCGCGCAGTACTCCGCGCTCGGCGTCATCGACCGCAGCGGCCGTGAGCTTGCACGCTTCGTCACGTACGGGATCGACGATGAGGCACGCGCCGCGATCGGCGATCTACCCCGCGGACGTGGGATTCTCGGAGTTCTGATCGACGACGCACGGCCGTTGCGACTGGACGACATCACGCACGATCCCCGGTCGGTCGGCTTTCCTCCCAATCATCCCCCGATGAGGAGCTTCCTCGGCGTGCCCGTGATGACCCGCGGGGTTGCCTTCGGGAACCTCTACCTCGCAGAAAAGCGATCCGCGGCGCGGTTCAGCGAGGAAGACCAGGAGATCGTCACGCTCCTCGCCGCGCAGGCCGCGGTGGCGATCGAGAATGCAGGCAGCGTCCAGCGCGATGCGCTCCGGCGCGCGGTGCGGGCACAGGAGGCAGAGCGCCGCCGACTGGCGCGCGAGCTGCACGACGAGACGGGCCAGGCGCTCACGTCGATGCTGCTCGGGCTCTCGGCCGTCGAGCGCGCGGAGACGGGAGAGGCGGCGCACGCCGCGGTGGGCGATCTCCGCAAGCTCGTCGTCGAGACGCTGCAGAGCGTCAGGCGGCTGGCAACCGAGCTTCGGCCGGCGGCACTCGACGACTTCGGGCTCGAGCCGGCACTCAGGAGGCTCGGTCAGACCGTCAGCGAAACAGGCTCGCTCGACGTGCAGGTCGAGGCCCGGCTCGGTCTCGGACGGCTCCCTGCCGAGGTCGAGACAGCCGTCTATCGCATCGTCCAGGAGGCGCTGACGAACGCCGTCAAGCATGCCGCTGCGGAGCGCGTCAGCGTCGTCGTCACCCGGACGTCGGAGCGCGTCTCCGTTGTGATCGAGGATGACGGGGCGGGCTTCGACTCGTCCGCCGGGCCCGGCGAGGGCCTCGGCCTGCTCGGGATGCGGGAGCGGGTGGTTCTTCTCGATGGATCGCTGACGATCGACTCCCAGCCCGGGTCCGGGACGACGCTCGTCCTCGAGGTCCCGCTTCCCTGACGTGCCGCGTCAGGCGGCTGCGTCGCCCGCGAGAGCTGCGATCGTCCGCCCGAAGGCCGGTGCGAACTTGAAGCCGTGCCCTGAGCAGGCGGACGCGACCACCACTCGACCGTGTCGCTCGAGGACGAACGACTCGTCCGCCGTGCTCGTGTAGAGGCACGTCTCCGTGCCCACGGGCTCGGCGTCGAGCTCGGGATATCGTCCCGCGGCCCAGGCCGACACCCAGCGGACGATCGCCGGGTCGGGCGTGCCGGGCTGATCCGGGTCGGTGACGGGCCCGGCATGGTGCAGTCCGGCTTTGAGACCGATCCCGGGAGCCGCGAGGGCGTAGTTGATCAGCCCGGGCCGTCGAAGGCCGTGCTCCTCCGCGTCGGGAACGGCGTCGTCGATGACGGGCGGAAGCCCCAGGGGGTCGGGAATCCGGAAATACGTGATCGTCTCGCGGGTCGGGATCACGGGTAGCTCGATGTCGACCGCAGCGAGCAGCGGCCTCGACCACGCACCCGCGGCGACGACGCAGGCGCGCGCAACGTAGGTGCCCGATCCGGTCGTGACGCGAACCGATCCGCTCCCGAGCTCGAGCCCCGTGACGTGCTGCCGTTCGAGAACGATCGCACCGGCCGACACGGCCGAGTCGAGAAGAGCGGCGTGAGCGCGATCGGAGCGGGTCGTGCCTCCGTCGGGCTGGAACAGGACCATTTCGTCCGGATCGGCGGCTATCGGCCAGCGAACAGTGGCCTCCGCGCCGCTGAGAAGCTCGTGCCGCACGCCGCACGAGGCGAGCGCGCGGGCGCTCTCCCCCGCCAGCGCGCCGAACGTGAGGTCGCCCGTCTGCACGATCAGCTCCTCGCCACACTCGGCCTCGAGCTCACTCCATGCCTGGCGCGCCCCTTGCGCAAGCCTGACGTAGTGAGGATCGGGATAGGTGAACCGGAAGATCCGCGAGGCGCCGTGGCTCGAGCCTCGCTCGTGCCCGAGCGCGAACTGCTCGAGAACGATGACGCGACGACCTGCCTGCGCGAGCGCGCGCGCCGTCGAGATCCCCATGATCCCTGCTCCGACGATGACGATCTCGGTGTCGACCGATCTCGGGGCGCTTGCTGCCGTTACGACGCGATCCCCCGGGCTGCCTTCGACGCGGCTCGCGCAAGCGCCTGATAGGCCGCCACCCGCTCGGCTCGATCGCCTCCGGCCTCGGCTGCCTCGACGGCGCGGATGCGCTCGGAGACTCCGCGGTCGAGCGCCTCGTGGCCGAAGGCGAGCATCTGCTCCGAGACACCGGTACGGCGCGCGATCTCGCGCATGACCTGGAGTGACGGGATGCGCTCGCCGCGCTCGATCCGCGAGATATACGCCGAACTGCAGCCGGGGAACGACAACTCCCGTTGGCTCAGGCCCGCTGCGTCGCGCGCCTCGCGCACCCGCTGTCCGACTGCTGCAGGGTCGTCGTAGTGCGGTGTGCGTGCGCGCTTGAAGGTCAAAGCCGGTGGGTCGGCCATCACGCCAATGAACGGTACACCCTTCCAGCGCGCCTGAACAGGGCCGTCAGGCGGAGTGTGGCCCGTTGAAGACGACGAGGAGGGCGAGTTGCTCGTACGCCGTGAAACGATGTTCGGCCCCTGCGGGGACGAAGAGGGCCATGCCCTCGCTGAGCGGGGTCGCCACGCCCTCGACCTCGAGCACGCCGCTTCCCTCGAGGACGACGTAGACCTCGTCCTCGGCGTGGGGCTGCTGACGGTCCGCCTCGGGTGCGACGAGCACGTAGACGCCGATCTCGAGCCCCGGGGAGCTGTGGACCGCCTGGTATCCGCCGCCGAGCTGGAGAAGCTCACGCCTCGTTGCGTCGACGTCGAACGGATGGGCGGCACCGTCTGCCACAGAGGAAGTCTACGTCGTGCAATGCTCGCTCCGTGCGCATCGACGTCGAAGCACTCTTCCAGCCCGGTCGCTCGCGACCGAGTGGTTGGCGCCGGATGCCGGCCGTCGCCGGCGACGGGATGGTTGCGACGAGTCATCCGCTCGCCACGCAAGCGGGGCTGCGGGCGCTCGAGGCCGGCGGCAATGCCGTCGACGCGGCGCTCGCCGCCGCGTGCGTGCTGACGGTCGCGGAGCCGACCGACAACGGTGTCGGCGGCGACGCGTTCGCCCTCGTCTGGGACGACGGAACGCTCTACGGGATCAACGGGTCGGGTAGGTCTCCCGTCGATCTGGGCGCGCGAACCGCAACCGATGACGGGCCGTGCTCGGTCACCGTGCCCGGCGCCGTCCGCCTGTGGGATGACCTCGCGGTGCGCTTTGGCAGGTTCGGGCTCGATCGGGCGGTGGGACGTGCGGCGGGTCTCGCCGAGGCAGGCGTCACCTGCACGGCACGGATCGCCCACAAGTGGTCGCAGGCACGCCTCGCTCCCTGGCCGGCTCCGGCGCTCGGCGAGCGGTATCGGCTCCCGGATCTCGCTGCGACGCTCCGCCGGATCGAAGCCGGGGGCCCGGAGGTGATGTACCGGGGAGAGATCGCCGCTGCGATTGCCGCTGCGAGCTGGCTTTCCGAGGATGACCTGCTCGCTCACCGTTCCGAATGGGTCGAGCCTCTCCGGCGCACGTACCGCGGCATCGACGTGTGTGAGTTGCCGCCGAACGGCCAGGGGGCCGCCGCGCTGCTCGCGCTCTCCCTCTACGAGGGCCTCGACTCGACGCCCCACTTCGCGATCGAGGCGATGAAGCTCGCGCTGACCGACACGCGCGCGGTGGTGCACGACGGCCCGCTGCCGCCCGATTTCTTCGACGAGGCGCGGCTTGCCGAGCGGCGTGCCCTCGTGCACGCCGACTCGGCGCTGCCCGGGAGGATCCACGGCCCGCGTGGCGGCACGACGTACCTGTGCGTCGTCGACGGCGACGGCATGGCCGTCTCGCTGATCCAGAGCGTCTATGGATCGTTCGGGTCGGGAGTCGTCGCCCCGGGAACGGGCATCGTGCTCCAGAATCGCGGGGCAGGGTTCAGCCGGGAGCCGGGGCATCCGAACGCCCTCGCCCCCGGAGCCCGGCCGTTCCACACGATCATCCCGGGGATGCTGCTCGAAAGCGGTGAGCTCCTCGGCCCGTTCGGGGTCATGGGCGGGCCGATGCAGCCCCAGGGTCATTTCCAGGTCGTGACGCGCCTCGTCGATGCCGGGGACGATCCTCAAGCCGCGCTCGATGCTCCGCGCTGGCGGGTGGAGGAGGACGGAAGCGTCGCGCTCGAGCCGGGGCTACGGGATCTCGCAGACGACCTCTCCGCCCGGGGGCATCGGATCGCGCCCGAGACCGGCCCTCACGGCTTCGGCGTGGGGCAGATCATCCTGCGCCATGGAGATGCGCTGATCGGCGGCTCGGACGGCCGCGGTGACGGCTACGCCGCGGGATTCCAGGACGGGAAGGCCGGATGACGACGCTCGTCGAGATCCAGGGGATCCCGATCGCGGTCGAGTCGCACGGTGAGGGCCGGCCGATCCTGCTGATTCACGGCTGGTCGGCGGATCGCCGCTACATGGTGGCGGATATGGAGCCGGTCCTCTCCGCTGTTTCCGGCTGGCGCCGCATCTACCTCGACCTGCCGGGTCACGGGGCGACGCCGGCTCCCGACTGGCTCGGAACGCAGGATCAGATGCTGGCGATCCTGTCGGAGCTCGTCGACGTCGTCTTCCCCGACGGGCGGTTCGCCGTTGCGGGGAACTCGTACGGCGGCTTTCTGACGCTGGCCCTGGTTCGCACCATTCCCGACCGCCTCGACGGCGCCGCCCTCCTCGTCCCCGACCTCCCTGCCGCCGACGGGTCTCGAGATCTTCCTCCACCGATCACGATCCACGCGGATCCCGGCGTGTTCGGCGACCTCGACGACGACGAGGCGTGGATCCCCGACGCACTTCCCGTCCACGCGCGAAGGATGCTCGACGAGATCAGGGCGCACGACATGCCGGCGTACCGCCGTGCGGATGTGACGTTCCTCGCCCGCCTCGCGGCGAGCTACCTCCCGACCGGCGCAGCGGCTCGTGCCGGGGCACCGTTCGAACGACCGAGCCTCATCCTGGCCGGCCGCCAGGACGGGCGCGTCGGGTATCGGAGGGCCATGGGCCTCACCGACGAGTTCCCGCGTGCGACCGTCGGCGCGATCGACCTCGCAGGGCACCATCTCGGCCGGATCGAGCGGCCGATGCTGTTCGAGGCCCTCGTCCGGGATTGGCTCGGCCGGATCGAGTCGCCCCTCGAGCGCGGGGATCGGCGTTGAGCGGACCGGCCACCGTTGTATGGTGGCGCTTGCCGTGACGATTCGCGTCCTCATCGTCGATGACCACGCCCTCGTCCGCACGGGCCTTCAGCTCCTCCTCGATCGGGAGGAGGACATCGAGGTGGTCGCCGAGGCCGGCGACGGCGACGAGGGAATTCGCGCGGCGCGACTCGAGAAGCCGGACGTCGTCCTGCTCGATGTCGTCATGCCGGGGCGGAACGGGATCGAGGCGTGCGCCGAGATGATCACCGCGTCCAAGGGCAAGGTGCTCGTGCTCTCGATGCAGGACGACCCGTCGTACGTGCGCGAGGCATTCGCCGCGGGCGCGAGCGGCTACATGCTCAAGGAGGCGGCAGACATCGAGCTCGTGCAGGCCGTGCGAGAGGTGGCGCGTGGGGGTCGCTACGTCCATCCCACGCTCGGGGCCCGTCTCGCGCAGGCGGAGGTCGAGGCCGCGCGGCGTGCCGCGACCGATCCTCTGTCCGATCGCGAACGCGAGGTGCTGCGACTTCTCGCGCTTGGGAACACGAATCAGGAGATCGCCTCCCAGCTCTTCATCTCCGTGCGCACGGCCGAGACCCACCGAGCGCACATCATGCAGAAGCTCGGCCTCGGGACCCGGGCCGAGCTCGTCCGCTACGCGCTCGCGAACGGCTTGCTCGACGAGGCCTGACCGTCCGCGTCGAGGGCCGGCGCCGGGCGGCGGCGCAGACCCTCGACAGCGCGATCAGTGTGAGGCCGTTCCCGGGGGCTCCCCGACCTTGACGATTCCGACGTGGCCCACGTCGACGCTCGCGAAGGAGTGACTGACGACGGGGGTAGACGAGCGGCTCGAGCCGGGGCGCGAGCGCGATGTCGAGGCGTGCGTCGAGCGGGTCTCGAGCCTCCTTCGTCGACGAGGGTTCGCGCCGGAGCGGACACCAGGCGAGCTCGTCATGCACCGGTGCCCGTTCCGGGAGCTTGCAGAACGCTACCCGCGAGTCGTCTGCTCGTTTCACGCGGGCCTGATCGAGGGCGCGCTCGAGGAGATCGGGTCTCCGGTCGCTCTGGGAACGCTCGAGGCGTGGGCGACGCCGACGACGTGCGTCGCGCGTCTCGTCAGCCGGGTGCCCCGCTAGACACCGGGCGTCGCGCCTCGGTCGCGCCTTCCCACCCCCGCGCTGGATCGCGGACGACGAGCACGGGGCAGGGCGCGTTGCGGACCACGGCTTGCGACACGCTTCCGAGGATGAGCGTTGCGACGGTGCCGTGTCCGCGCGTGCCAACGGCGATGAGCCGCGCGTGGATCTCGTCGGCGTACGCGCAGATGACCTCGGCGGGGTCGCCGGTCGCGAGCCGCGTCGCGATCGCGACGCCGGCATCCTCCGCACGCGTGACCGCAGCCGCGAGCGAGGCCTCGGCGTGTGCGCGTTCCGCCTCCAGGATGTCGGGGAGAACCGCCGTCGAGGGGTACGCGAGCCCGAAGTCACCCTGCAGCGCGCGCCACACCGTGATCACTGCGATCCCGCCGCCCGTCTCCGCTGCGAGCGCGAGCGCCTCGTCGAGTGCCCGTCCTGCAGCAGGGGAGCCGTCGGTGGCGACGAGGATTTCGCGCATGGTGTTGATCGTGTTCTCGCGCCGCGCCGCGTGCATCGGGGCGGCCGCTCTATTCGTTGCGGAAAACCCGCAACCGAGTGGGGGTCAAAGACCGATGCCCTCTGTCCGTCGAGGACGCCAGAATGCTCCCCGTGAGCCACACGGCGGTCATCATCACCGTTGCGTACTCGATCGCTGTCGTGATCGGGCTGGTGATCTCGTTCGCCATCTTCCGGTCGACGTCCCGGCCGCTCGAGGAGGATCGTTCGGGCGTCTGGTCGCGCCGGGAGACGACCTGGCTCGTCATCGTGGTCATCACCCTGTTCGCTCTCCTGATGGGCACGATCTTCTACGTTCCGTACGGTGAGACGGCGGGCGCCCGTGGTCAGGTCGTCCGCGTCACCGGCGTCCAGTTCGCCTGGTCGATCGACGCGCCGCAACCCATCGTCACCGGCCGTCCGGTTGCATTCTTCGCGCGGTCGCGGGATGTCGCTCACGGGTTCGGCGTCTACAACCCCGAGGGGGCGCTCATCTTCCAGGCGCAGGTCGTCGCAGACCACGAGCAGAAGATCGTCCACACGTTCACCGAGCCCGGCACCTACACCGTTCATTGCCTCGAGTACTGCGGCGCCGGCCACCACCTGATGAGCACGACGTTCGTCGTGAAGGCTGCATGATCGACGATCGTTCCCGCGCGATCGCGCGCGAGCTCACGATCCGCTACGTCGTCTGGTCGACCATCATCCTTGCCGCTTCGGGGCTGCTCGGTGTCGTCCTCCGATCGAGTCAGGCCGTCCCGCAGATTCGGGTCGGCGACAACTTCTGGTACGCGATGATGACCGCACACGGTCTCGGCGCGTTCGTCGGCTGGGCCGGGTTCGCCGTGATGGGGCTCGCGTGGTGGGTCTTCGCGGGTGTGGGCTTCCCGGTGCGTGGTTTCGGGCTCGCGATGGCCCGCCTCAGCTGGTGGCTGATGGTGCTCGGCGTGCTCGGCGTGATCGTGACGACGCTCCTGATGGGCTTCGCGGCCTCGTGGGTCTTCCTCTACCCGCTGCCGTTCTACGGGTCCGGGAACTGGGGCGACTGGGCCACGGGCCTGTTCTCGTTCTCCGTTCTGCTCGCCGGTCTCTCGATCGTGACGTGGTGCCTGGGAATCCTGCACACCGCATTGAACCGGGAGGCACTCCAGAGCATCTCCGGCTCGATCGGGAAGCGCTTTGGCCTCGCCTTCGGCTGGGGCGCGCTGATGCCGCGAACGTTCGCCTCCGAGCGGCGGGTCCCGTACGCGGTGATCCCGCTCGCGGTGATCGGGCTCGACATGATCATCGCCACGCTCCCGCTGGCCGGCCTCCTGATCTGGCAGATCCTCCAGTCGATGGGCATCGTCGGTGACACGAACGAGCTGGTCGCGAAGAACATCCTCTGGTGGTTCGGGCACCCGGTCGTGTACCTCCTCCTGTTCCCCGCGGTCGCGGTCTACTACTGGCTGATCCCGCGCTATGCAGGGCGCGATCTCGTCGCCGGGCACGTGATCGCGGTCGCCTGGACGGTCGCGGTGATCGCGAACGTGTTCGTCTTTGCGCACCATCTCTACCTCGACTATCCGAGCGGAACGGTGCAGGCGCAGCTCAACACCGCGATGCAGCCGATCACGTTTGCGCTCGTTCTCCCCTCCGCGCTCTCGCTCTACAGCCTCGGCTTCACGATCTATCGATCCCGATTCCGCTGGACGCCGGCCTCGACGGCGCTCTTCTTCGGCCTGGTCGGCTGGCTGCTCGCGGGCCTCTCGGGCGTCGTCAACGCCACGATCGCTCTCGACGTCGCGATCCACAACACGCTCTGGATCGTCGGCCACTTCCACCACATGGCGATGCTCAACATCGGCCTGTTGATCTTCGGCGCTGTCTACGCCCTCCTGCCCGAGCTTTCCGGGAAGGCGCTGTACAGCGAGCGACTCGCCTGGGTGCATGTGTGGACGACGTTCCTCGCCGGCATGATCTTCTTCGGCATCTGGCTCGTTCAGGGTCTCGACGGGGCTCCACGGCGCTGGTCCGTCCTCCCGTCCGACTACGACACGCTGACGCGCGTCTCGCTGCCGTTCGTCTTCCTTCTCGCGGCGGCGCAGTGGCTCTTCTTCTGGAACGTGTTCCAGACGTTGCGCGGCAAGGGTGGCCCTGCCACGTTCGACGAGCGCGGCATCCCGGAACCGTCGAAGGTCGAGAGGGGCTGGTCGGTGCAATCGATCGAGGCCGGCGTGATGATCGCAGCTCTCGCACTGGCGTTCGTCTTCGCGGTGGGCGGCTACCTCGTAGGGCGAGAGACTGCGCCGAACGGTGGGGGCGGCACGACCTCGGTCGAGACCGGAGGCTCGGCGGGTGCGATCACGGGCGACGCCGAGGCCGGGGCGACCGTGTTCGCCGACAGCGGGTGCGGAAACTGCCACACCCTCGCCGCGGCCGGATCGACGGGAACGGTCGGCCCGGTGCTCGATACCGCCAAGCCCGCGGCGGCGTTGGTCATCGATCGGGTCACGAACGGCCTCAACGGCATGCCTGCGTATCCGCAGCTCGACGAGCAGCAGATCGCCGACGTCGCGGCCTTCGTCGCAGCCTCGACCTCCCCGTAGGGATTGACCTGTCCCGCACGCGCGCCTGTAGGGCTATGGGCGGAGCGCTCGGAGGGCGTTGAGGATGACGGCGACGTCGATGACTTCCTGGAACAGGGCTCCCCAGACGGGCGGGAGGTAGCCGAGGGCGGCGAAGCCCATCGCCCCGATCGAGAGCCCGAGCCCGACGCCGACGCTCTCGCGGGCGATGTGGAGCGAGCGGCGCCCGATGCCGATCGAGAGGGCGATCCTGTTCGCGTTGTCGACGGTGATGACGACGTCGGCGGTCTCGGAGGAGATGGTCGCACCCTTGCCCGCCATCGCGATCCCCACGTCGGCGAGCGCAAGTGCGGGAGCGTCGTTGATTCCGTCTCCGACCATGACCACGTTCCTCATCTCGGGCCGAGCACGGGTCGCGCGAACGACCTCGAGCTTCCCCTCGGGCGTCTGCTCGGCGTGCACCCTTTCGATACCGGCGGTTCTGGCGACCTCGTCTGCGATCTCCCTGCGGTCGCCGGTGACGAGTGCCACGTGCATCACGCCGACCTCGCGGAGCTCGCGTGCAAGGGTGTCGGAACCGAGGCGCAGGCGGTCGCCCATCACGATCACGGCCTCGAGCCGACCGTCGACGCCGACGAGGATCTTGGCGCGGCCGGCGCCCTCACCGACATCGTGTCCGCGTGACTCGCTATCCACTCCCGGGTAGCCGTGGCCCTCGAGCCAGCTGCTCGACCCGACGGCCACGCTGGAGCCACGAATCGTGCCGACGATGCCGCGGCCGGGGTCCTCGTTGATCCCGGTCGGCAGCACGAGCTCGAGCCCCCGGGCTGCCGCGGACGCGACGAGGCTCTCCGCGAGCACGTGGGTCGACATCTGGTCGATGGAAGCCGCGAGCCGGAGGATCTCGTCGGGGGAGCGCTGACCATAGGGGATGATTCGCTCGACCTCGGGCTGACCATGGGTGAGAGTGCCGGTCTTGTCGAGGAGAACGCTTCTCGTGGTACCGAGACGTTCGAGCACGCCGGCACCCTTGATGATGATCCCGGCGTTGGCAGCGCGGGAGAGACCCGCCACGAATGCAATCGGGGCGGCCAGGATCAGGGGGCACGGCGTAGCGACGACCATCACCGCGAGCCCGCGGTCGGAGTCGCCGGAGAAGAACCAGGCGAGGCCGGCCACGATCACCGAAAAGGGCAGGAAGTAGGCCGCGTATCGATCCGCCAGCCGCGTGAACTGCGCGCGATCGAGCTCGGCGGCTCGTACGAGTCGCACGATCGCCGCGTAGGCGCTCTGGGAAGCCGGCGACGTGACGCGAAGGTCGAACGCATCGCCCGCGTTCGCCGTGCCCGAGCGAACCGGACCACGGGTCGAGATCGTGACGGGCAGTGCCTCGCCGGTCAGCGCGGATTCGTCGAGCACCGCCTCCGGGCTGGCAACGGTTCCATCGGCGGGAACGATCTCGCCGGCGCGGACCGAGACGAGGTCGCCGGGGAGGAGGGCCTCGACGGCGACCTCCTCGAGGGTCTCGCCGGCGTACCGGTGCGCAATGCGTGGCGCGCGTGCGACGAGCAGGCGAAGCTCACGACGCGCCCGCCCGGCCGCCCATGCTTCGAGCGCCGCGCCCCCCGACATCATCAGGGCGACGATCGCTGCCGTGAGAAACTCGCCGAGCGCAAGCGCCCAGACGATGGCGACGAGCGCGATTGCGTCGACTCCGACGTCGCCGCGCTGCAGCGACCGCAAGGTGGAGACGACGAGCGGCACGAGCACGACGACGGCGCCCGCCGCCCAGGCGATATCGGCTCCGTGCTCCTTATCGATCAGCCAGAGGAGAGCTCCGACGACGATCGAGGCGAGCGCGATCGCCGGGAGGCCGCGATCGCGCAGCATCTCGATCTGTTCCTGACGGGTCGTCGACTCCTCGATCGGGCTACCTGCCTCCAGTTATCGCCTTACACCCGAGATTACACCTGCCGAGGAATGGTTCTCGCGCGCATGGCGCATTAGCCTCCGGCGTCATGATCACTCAAGCGATACACAGAGAGTCCGGACTGACATCGAGGCAACGCGAAGTCGTTGCACTGATCGCGGCCGGGTGCTCGAACAACGAGGTCGGCGAGCGGCTGGGTATCTCGCCCCGGACGGCGAAGGCGCATTCGGACACGCTGCGCTCGAAGCTGGGCGTCAGCCGCCGCAGGCAGATTCCCGTCGCGTTCCGGGTACTCACGGGCGAAGACCCGCTCTCGGCAAGCCTCGGCGCCCTCTATCGGCGACCGGGGGTCTGACGGCAGGGCGCCCGCGGCTTTGCTCCCCCGCCCGCCGCGGGCGCCCGCTTTTCCGATGAGCGATCCTGTTGTAGCCTGTTCGGTCAACCAGATGGCCGGTACTCCGAAGCCACCGTTCCGCCGGCGTCGTCTCCTCGAGCGCCCGCGGCTCACCCGCGCTCTCGATCGCTCGCGTGCCCGCGTGCGAATGCTGGTAGCAGGCCCCGGTTACGGCAAGACGATCCTGACCGAGCAGTGGGCGACGGGTGACCGGAAGGTGGCATGGGTTCGATCGCGACGCCCGTCTGCCGACGTGGCCGTGCTCGCGCGGCAGATGGCTGCGGCCGGTGCGGAGATCATTCCAGGCTGCGACCGGAGGTTGACGGAACGGCTCAACGCGACCCCGGATCCCGCGGGCGAGCTCGGCGTTCTCATCGATCTCCTCTCCGAGGATCTCGGCAGCTGGCCCTCCGACGCCTGGGTCGTGATCGACGACTACCATCACATCCGCGAGTCCGCGACGGCCGAGGCATTCGTCGAGGGAATCGTGACGCAGTCGCCCGTCCAGGTGCTGATCTCGACGCGCGATCGTCCGACCTGGGTCTCGACACGCAGCATCCTCTACGGCGATGTCCTCGAGATCGGGCAATCCATGCTCGCGATGACCGAGGACGAGGTCACCGAGATGCTCGCCGGCGCCCGGGACGAGATGACGTCGGGCCTTCTCGCGTTGGCCGGCGGCTGGCCCGCGGTGATCGGTCTCGCAAGCCTGACGACCTCGGATTCCCAGCTCCCGGAGGAGCACCTCGAGCTGCCCGAGCAGCTCTACGAGTTCTTCGCGGAGGAGGTCTACCGCGGGCTCGAACCGGACGTGCGGAACGGTCTCGGTCTCCTCGCGACCGCTCCGAGTCTCGACCGCGAGCTTGCCGCCGAGCTCCTCGGCCCCGAGCGCGCCGAGCGCGTTTGTGGAGAGGCGCTCACGCTCGGGGTGCTGGAAGAACGCGGCGGAAAGCTCGAGCTGCACCCTCTCGCGGCCGCATTTCTGGAGGAGAGGGCTAGGAGGGAGGGCAATCGCAGAACGTCCGCAATGCTTGGGTCGCGCACTGTGAGGTGTACCGAAAGCGGCGCGAATGGGATGCGGCATTCGATGTCCTCGACCGTAGAAGGGCTTGAAGGACTGCGAAGCGCTGCTCGAGACTCTCTCGACGATCTGTTGAACAGTGGACGCCTGGCGACGATCGCTGCGTGGGTAGAGCGAGCGAAGCTTCCGTGGAGTTTGACCTCGGTGATCTTGCGCGTCGCCGCCGCGGAAGTCGACACTCCGCAGTGGGCGACACATGTCAGCGGAAAGCGCAGCGATGAGGGCGCTGATCGGGCGGACGCGGACTCCGACGTTTGCTTTCCGCGCTTGAGCTCGCCGCGAGGGCAGCGCATGTCGGGTCGCGGGAGGAAGCAGCGCTCGGATCTCTATCGTCGCGCTGCAGAGGTCGCGCCAGATGCGCAGCGCCTTCGGAAAGCGATGTGGGGTCAAGTCATGTGCGCCGGTGCTCTCGAATTACCCGAGGCGCAGGCACTGATGCGAGAACTCGAGGCATCGTCCGAGGCCACGATCCTACCGAGCTGGTGCGCCTGGCCGACAAGAGGCTGTGGCTTGGCTTCCGGTTTGGTGTCCGTCACGTCGAAGGAAGCGAGGCAGAGTATCGGACTTGGTCGGCCACGTTGGCGATCCGTTCGTTCGGTGCTCATTTCAGGTGCATGTATTCATGGGCGCTGATCCTCGGTTGCCCACTACCAGAGGCTCACGGACAGGCCGGGCTTCTCCTTGCAGGATGCTACCGAGTTCAGGGTAGGTCGTGGCTATCCGCATGCGCATGCGATGTTGGCGATGGGGCTGGCGGGACTTCGGGAATTACGCCGGACGCCGAAGCCTTGGATTCGCCAGTCCGCGGAGTCAGCACGACGGTCATGATGCATTCGCTGTACACAATGCGTACGCATTCCGAGGTGCGCGTACTGTTCAGCAGGGCCGATCGGCCGAGGCGTGTGCGATCGAACCGCCCGACGTCGAAATGTCTGTGAGGAGCGATGCGTGGCGAGGTGATCGCTTCGCGCGGCGCTAGCGCTCGCGACCGTCGGTCGCTCGACGAAGCGAGGACGCTCGTGTCGAAGCGGTTCGAATGACGCGTGCTGTTGAGGCTCGTGTCTTGGCCATGGCAATCGCGCTGTCTGCGCGGTGCACGGGTAGGATCCCGGCATGCTCGATGCGGGCGAACAATGGTCACGACCGCACTCGAGGCGAAGGCCGTCGATGTCTCGTCACTGCCTACCGTGGCAACCCGGACTCCTCGTTGCTTGCTGTCATCCGTGCAGATACTGACAACATCTTGCCACACTCGTTCGGGCCGGCGATCAGTCGCTAGCGGAGCCATGGATCCGGGATGGTCGCGGCGACCGAGCCGATCAACGCTGTCCGTCGCGAGCGAGAGGTTTACGACTTGGTCTGTCTGGGCCTTTCGAACGCGAAATAGCTCGGAGGCTGTTCATCTCGGAAGCGACCGTCAAGGTCCACTTACACCACGTCTTCGACAAGGTCGGCGTTCGCTCGAGAACGGCGCTCGCCATGAATGCGGCTCGTGATACGATGGCGTCACGCTGCGTCTCTGCTAATCCGGATTCGGGGGAGGTGGTGTAGCGAGTCCGGCATCTACCACCAGCCCCGCGTCCTCGGAATAGTTTGGCTCAAAGTCGCTTCGCTTGGCCATGCGGTACTCTTCAGTCGCTCCAGCGAAAATTGCCTCGAATGCAGCGACGGCTGACGTATCGAATTGGCTCTCAACTGCCTGAGCGAATCGAAGCCGTGCGACGCGCGTCGGCATTGCATCGCGATAGGCTCGATCCGAAGTCATCGCGTTGTAGGCATCGGCGACTGCGATGATTCTGGAAAGCTGCGGAATTTCGTTTCCGGAGAGCTTGTCGGGATAGCCCTCCCCATCGACTCGTTCATGATGATGGCGAACGATGAGCGCTACATCGGTATAGGGGTCAACCTTGTTGAGGATGCTTTCGCCGATCTCGGGATGCTCTTGCATCTGCCGTCGCTCTTCAAGCGTGAGCGGGCCGTCTTTCAGAAGCAGGCTCGCCGGCAGCCCTACCTTGCCGATGTCGTGAACGAGGCCGCAGAGATACGTACGTTGCTGTGAATCTGCCGAGAGTCCCATGCTCTCAGAAATATCGCGCGAATAGATCGCAACGGCCTTGGAGTGGCCCGCCGTATAGAGGTCGCTTTGCTCAAGTGTTGCAACAAGTGCCTCGGCGAACTCAAGATTCGATCTGTTCAGATTTCGTTCGCCCTGAAGATCAGACGCCAGCGTCTTCTGTTGCAGGTACATGGCGAAGAGCTTCTGTGCTGCAAGCGCTGGTGCAATAAAACAGCGGCGCAGTCCACGGGGAGACGTCCGTGTACGCCAAGGTCAGAAGCCGCCACGGTCGGCGCATAGACCAGCACGGCCGTCAAGGAGGGGACCCAGCGTCCTGGCAGAAAGTCGAGATCCTGTGCCCTCGCAGCCTGGACGTCGCCGTAGCAAACATCAGCTCGAGACGCCTCGCTTACAACGGGCCGATCAACGTCGCGATAACGTGTTCGCCGATGCCGTCCGAGCCGAACCGACAGGACAGCCTGGGCGATACCAGCCAGTTGTGGCGCCGATGATGAAGCGGCTGCTCGTGTACGTCATCCACTTGAGTCGCGGCGACCGACCGGGTGTTCCGACGATGCAGCAGATCGCTGATCGCCGAGATCGGAGGCCGCGCCCACAAGTCCAGCAGCCAGTGGGCCGAACAGTACGGCCGCGAAGAGCATGGGGAGGGCGCGATTGAAAGCTCGGTCGTCTCGGTGAACCAGACGCTTCCTCTTTCCGCGACGGCAGCGGCGATCGCGAGGAACAAGCCCGATAGTCCGATGGGGCGGCGACCAGGAGGTGCCGGCGAGTCCCGAGAGCGGCGATCGCCAAGGCGGTGACCGACAGTCCGACGACGTAAGGCTGGTTCTCCGGAGGATGTCAGATCAACTTGCGCTATCCCTCGATTGGGGTATACGATTCATTTGCCGTTAGTCCTCAACCAAGGAGTAGGTCGATGCGTAATAAGCTTCGTGTCGTCCTTTTCGCCGTCATGTCCGCGGGCGTCAAGGACTGGTAGCCGTCAGATCCTGAGTTCAACGCCCCTGGTGGGCATCCCTCTTTCGGGGGGTTATTCGCCAGGTCGTTGGGAGCAGGGTCCGACGGTCTAACCACAGTGAAGTCGAAGGTCAAGCAATGAGCCCACGCCGATAGCCAACAGCTACGGCGTGGGCTCTACTGCGAGCCTGGAGCTTCGCGAGTAGATGCCGCACATGGGACTTCACGGTCTCCTCCGAGAGGAAGAGCCGCTGGCCGATCTCGCGGTTGACGAGACCGTCCGCGACGAGCTGGAGCACCTCGAGCTCGCGGGGCGTCGGATCCTGCGCGAGCTCGCGCAAAGCCGGCGGGTTGAACGGGATCACGGCGCCACCTGAGCGGCTCGTGCTCCTCCGTGCTGCAGCGGCCTCGAAGCGGCGGCTGTGGTCGCGGTAGCGACTCAGGATCTCTTTGCGTTCTGCGGCGTCCATGACCTTCGTATCGGCGCTCCACAGCGCGTCTTTAGGACAAACCGACCCGGATCGCGAAGAATCACCCACCATGGGTGATATTGGCCCCGTCCGCGAGGCACCAGTTCAGGGGGACGAGGCCCCGAGCCGCCCGCAGGGGCTCCGTAGCCCTACGCAGCGAGCGAGGCGAGCTCGCGCAGCGCGGCGAGTCGCGACAGCGCCTGGCCCTCGAGCTGACGGACACGCTCCCGGGTCAGATCCAGCTCGTGCCCGATCGCCTCGAGGGTCCACGGCTCGCCCTCGAACCCGAAGCGGAGCTCGAGAATTCTCCGCTCCCGCTCCGGCAGCGCGTCGAGCGCCCGACGAACACCCTGCCGGCGCAACGACTCCTCAGCCTCCTCGAACGGGTCGGCCGCTTCGCGGTCGGCAAACAGGTCACCGAGCTCTCCCTCGTCGTCGGCGCCCACCGTCTGATTCAGCGACACGGACGCGTGAGCTGCACCGAGTGCCTCCTCGACATGCTGAATCGGCAGCCCCGTCGCCTCTGCGAGCTCGAGCTTCGTTGCCTCGCGGCCCAGCTCGACCTCGAGCCGGCGGGCGGCGCGGGACAGCTTCTGCTGGCGCTCGACCACGTGCACGGGGACGCGGATCGTGCGCGCGTGGTTCGCGACCGCGCGCTGCACCGACTGCCGAATCCACCAGGTCGCATACGTCGAGAACTTGAAGCCACGACGCCAGTCGAACTTCTCGACCGCACGGTTCAGGCCGAGCGTCCCTTCCTGGATCAGGTCGAGGAACGGCACGCCGAGCCCGCGGTAGCCCTTGGCGATGGAGACGACGAGTCGGAGATTCGACTCGATCATGCGGCGCTTCGCAACGGGATCTCCCCGCTCGATGCGCTTGGCGAGCGTCACCTCATCCGCGGCCGTGAGGAGCTTGTGGCGACCGACGTCGGCGAGGAAGAGCTGGAGCGAGTCGGCGGCGCCGGAAAGCGGCTCTGCGGCCCAGACAGCCGCCTCGGCTTCCTCCTTCTTGCGCTCGGCCTCGGCCAGCAGCTTCTTCGCATCCGCGTCTGCCTGCGGCTGCCCGACCTCCAGACCGATCGTCTCGAGCTCGCGCGTGATCTGCTCTGCTTCCTCGTCGTTCAGCTCGTGCTCGAGCACGAATGCCTCGAGCTCGATCGGATCCACCCAGCCGCGCTCCTCCGAGCGCTCGATCAGACCCTTGATCTGATCGGATTCGAACAGTTCAGTCAGCTGGCTCTGCGTCAAGAGGCTGTCTCAGTCCTTTCGCGTTCCCCGGTATGCACAATCTCTCACGACTCTATGTTGGTTTGCCCCATTTTTCCAGGGGTGAAACCCGATCTGGCTGTTACAAGCTGACAACGCAGCCTCTCCAGCCGTTATTCCGACGCTCCGCGACGACGAGGGCGCCTTCGATCTTCGGCACGGCGGGCCGACGACCGATATCCCTCACGATAATGGATCGACGGCGCCGGTGTGTCAGCGCTTGCCGGCCGCGCGGCGCTTCTTCGGTGCCGGCCCCTTCGCCCGCCGCTCTGCCAGCAGCTCGAGCGCCCGATCCATCGTCAGGCTCTCCGGCTCGTCGCCACGCCGGAGGCTCGCGTTGGTCTCACCGTCGGTGACGTACGGGCCGAAGCGCCCGTCCTTGACGACGATCGGCTTGGCGGTCGTCGGATCCGGGCCGAGATCCTTCAAGGGCGGCTTTGCCTGTCCGCGGCCGCGGCGCTCCTTCGGCGTCGCGAGGATCGCGAGCGCCTCGTCGAGCCCGATCGTGAACAGCTGCTCCTCGTCGGTGAGCGAACGGGTCTCCGAGCCCTTCTTGATGTACGGGCCATAGCGGCCGTTCGCGACCTGAATCTCCTCGCCCGTCGCCGTCGTCAGGACGCGCGGGAGGGAGAGCAGGCGAAGGGCGTCCTCGAGCGTCAGCGTGTCGAGCGACATCGTCTTGAACAGCGAGCCGGTGCGCGGCTTCTCCGTCGAGCCCTCCTCCAGCACCTCGCTCACGTAGGGGCCGTAGCGCCCGTCGCGAGCCACGATCTCGCGGCCGGACTCGGGATCGACTCCGAGCGTCCGGTCGCTCGATCCCTTGGCGAGCAGCTCCTCGGCCTTCTCCAGGGTCAGCTCGTCCGGCGCCATGTCGTCGGGGACGCTCGCGCGCTCGTCGCCGCGTTGCAGATACGGGCCGTACCGACCGACGCGGAGGACGATCCCCTCCGCACCAGGGATCTCGATCGAGTTCACGTCCCGGGCATCGATCTCCTCGAGGTGGTCGGTGACGAGGGCATGGAGGCCCTCCTCGGCAGGCTCTCCGTTCGTTGCGGGGGTGCCGCGGTAGAAGCGACTCAGCCAGCCGACGCGGTCCTCCTCGCCGTCGGCGATCCGGTCGAGATCGTCCTCGAGCAGCGCCGTGAAGTCGTAGTCGACGAGCCGACCGAAGTGCTTCTCGAGCAGCTTCGTGACCGAGAACGCCAGAAACGTCGGTATGAGGGCCGTGCCCTTCTTGAACACGTAGCCGCGATCGAGGATCGTGCCCATGATCGACGCGTACGTCGACGGCCGGCCGATGCCGCGATCCTCGAGTGCCTTGACGAGCGAGGCCTCGGTGTAGCGAGAGGGAGGCTTGGTCGTGTGCCCGTCCGACTCGAGCGACGATGCACTCAGCTGCTCACCGACCTTCAGAGCCGGCAGGCGGCGCTCGTCGTTCTCCTTCTTCGCGTCGTCGTCGCGGCCCTCCTCGTAGGCGGCGAGGAAGCCGCGGAAGGTGATCACCGTTCCGGAGGCGCCAAACTCGGCGTCGCGCCCGTCCGCGGTGGCGGCACCGAGCCGGAGCGAGGCCGTCTGACCGCGCGCGTCCTCCATCTGTGAGGCGACGGTGCGCTTCCATACGAGCTCGTAGAGCGCGTGCTCGTCGCGGGAGAGCTCCTTCTCGACCGCGGCCGGCATGCGGAACGTGTCGCCGGCCGGTCGGATCGCCTCGTGCGCCTCCTGCGCGTTCTTTACCTTGCGCTCGTAGCGGCGCGGCTTCTCGGGCACGAATTCGGCGCCGTACAGCTGAGCTGCCTGTGACCGCGCGGCGTCGAGTGCTGCCAGCGACAGCGTCGTCGAGTCGGTGCGCATGTAGGTGATGTAGCCGTTCTCATACAGCCTCTGGGCGACGCGCATCGTCGTCTGCGACGAGAAACGAAGCTTGCGGCTCGCTTCCTGCTGCAGCGTCGACGTCATGAACGGAGCCGCGGGACTGCGCCTGTACGGCTTCTCGTCAACCGATCGCACCACGAACGTCGTGTCGGCGAGACCGTCGGCGAGCGAGCGAACCGCGTCCTCCTCGAGTGCAACGACATCGGACTTGAGCCGCCCGTCGTCGCCGAAGTCGCCACCCTGCGCGACGCGCTTCCCGTCGACGGCGACGAGCCTCGCCTCGAAGGAGCCCGGCTCGAAGACGCCGAGGATGTCCCAGTAGGACGCCGAGACGAACTGCATGCGCTCGCGCTCGCGCTCGACCACGAGTCGCGTCGCCACCGACTGCACGCGGCCGGCGGAGAGACCGGGCATGACCTTCTTCCAGAGGACGGGCGAGACCTCGTAGCCGTAGAGGCGGTCGAGGATCCTTCGCGTCTCCTGTGCGTCCACGAGCCGGTCGTCGATGTCGCGGGTCTCACCGAGGGCCCGGTCGATCGCCTCCCGTGTGATCTCGTGGAACACCATCCGCTTGACCGGCACCTTCGGCTTGAGCACCTCGAGGAGATGCCACGCGATCGCCTCGCCCTCGCGGTCTTCGTCCGTCGCGAGCAGCAGCTCCGTCGAGCTCTTCAGCTCCCGCTTCAGCTCGTCGACCTTCTTCTTCTTGTCGGGATCGACGACGTACAGCGGCTCGAACGCATCGTCGACGTTGACGCCGAGGCGTGACCATGGCTCCTTCTTGAACGCGGCCGGGATATCGGCGGCACGGTTCGGCAGATCGCGGATGTGGCCGATCGACGATTCGACGACGTAACCGTCGCCGAGATACCCGGCAATGGTCTTTGCCTTGGCGGGAGACTCCACGATGACGAGACGACGTTCGGCCACGAGTTCCCTTTTCGGGGTAGATGACTGGATTCTTTCCGGCCGATGGCCGGGTGCGGGCGTCACCATAGCGACGGCGCGGCGCACCGCAAGTGGCCGGAAGAGACGATACTGGCTTCCAGCATGCGCTCCACACCCCGTCCAAGCCCTCTCTATCTCCTCGTCGGGGTCATCAGCTACCCCGTCCTGCGGATCCTCGGCCGGCTGCGGTGGGAGGGTGCCGAGCGCCTGCCCTCGACGGGCGGGTACGTCCTCGCCGCCAACCACCTCTCGAACTTCGACCCCTGGCTCGTGGGGGTGCCCCTCTTCCCCCGCCGGTACCTTCGTTTCATGGCCAAGTCGGAGCTGTTCTGGTTCCCGCTCGGCCCGTTCATCACCGCGTGCGGCGCGTTTCGGGTCAAGCGTGGGCAGCACGATCAGGAGGCGGTCGAGACGGCGCTCCGCCTCTGTCGTGAGGGCAACATCGTCGTCATGTTCCCGGAGGGCACGCGGCGCGAGAAGGGCCTCCGCAAGCGGCGCGAGGCGCGGTGGCGCACCGGTGCCGCGCGGATCGCGCTCGAGGCAGGAGTGCCCCTGTTCCCTGCGGCCGTTCATGGTTCGGGGCGACTGCTTCGCTTCGGGCGCCTCCGCGTCGCCTTCGGCGATCGCGTCGAGCTCGACGATCTCGCCTCGATGCCTGCAGACGAGGGGGCTCAGGTCGCGACGGAGCGCCTCAGGGACGCCATCGTGGAGCTCGAGGAGACCCTCGGATGAAGCCGCTTCTCGTCGTCGACGGCGATTCGTTCGCGCACCGCGCGTTCCACGCCCTGCCTCGTTCGCTTCGTCGCGACGACGGCGGCCCGGCAAACACACTCGTCGGGTTCATGTCGATGCTCTTCCGCCTCTGGAAGGCGGAGCGGCCTCGGGCGGTCGTCGTCGGGTGGGACACACTGGATGTGCCGACGTATCGCAACGCGCTCCTGCCGACGTACCAGTCGGGGAGGGAGTTCGACCCGGAGATCGTCGAACAGCTGGCGATCCTGCCGCCGCTCGTCTCGTCCACCGGGATCGTCTGTGGGAAGGCCCGAGGCTTCGAGGCGGACGACTTCCTCGCCGCCGCCGTCGCAGCGGAGCGATCTTGCGGTGGCACGACCCTCGTCGCCACGTCCGACCGCGATGCCTTCCAACTCGCGGCGGACGACGTCACCATCCTGCAGCCCGTCCGGGGTGTCAGCGAGCTGGCCCGCATCGGCCCGCCCGAGGTGCGGGAGCGCTACGGCGTCGAGCCCAGGCAGGTTCCGGACTTCATCGCGCTGCGCGGCGATCCCTCGGACAAGATCCCGGGTGCGCGCGGCGTCGGCGAGAAGACGGCGGCAACGCTGTTGCAGACGTTCCCCGACCTCGAGTCGATGCTCGCCGAGGGTCGCTTCGAGGCCGAGGCGGAGCAGCTGAGGGTCTTCCTCCGCATTGCCACTCTCGACCCGTCTGCGCCACTTCCGGACCTTCCCGACGTGGAGCCGGACTGGGCGGCCGGTGCTCGTGCCGCCGAGGCGCTCGGCGTCGCCAGGCTCGCCCGGCAGCTTCGGGGGGCTTGAGGGTGCAACTCGTCAGCAACGGCGCGATGGTCGACCTCCATCCAACCGGCGATCATCATCCCGAGCAGCAGGAGCGGTTGGCGGTGCTGCTCGCCGAATTCTCGCCGGAGGTCGAGGGTGCGCCGGCGAGCGTCGAGGCGATCGAGCGCGCACACGGTGATGCCTACGTTGCGGGAATCCAGGCGCTCGAGGTCGAGACGTGGCTCGACGGCGATACCCCGGCCGGCCCGACGACCTGGGATGCCGCGCGTCTCGCGGCCGGCTGCGCGATGCGCGCGGTCGAGGTGGGGGGCTTCGCGCTCGTTCGTCCGCCAGGCCACCACGCCCTCCCCGACCGCGCGATGGGGTTCTGCATCTTCGGCAACGCTGCGATCGCGGCTCGACACGCACAGGCCGAGCTGGCGATCGAGCGCGTCGCGATCGTCGACTGGGACGTCCACCACGGCAACGGCACCGAGGCGATCGTGCGCGGCGATGAGTCCATCTTGTTCGTCTCGCTGCATCAATGGCCCTTCTACCCGGGAACCGGCGGGCCGGACACGAGCGACGCGACGATCCTGAACATTCCGCTCGCTGCGGGCTCGGGGGATGCAGCCTATGCAACCGCGTTCAGGTCGATCGTGGAGCCGGCCGTCGCGTCGTTCGATCCGGAGCTCCTGATCGTCTCGGCCGGATTCGACGCCCACGTCGACGATCCGCTCGCGGACATGGCGGTGACGGCCGCCGGTTTCCGCGAGCTCGCGGCTCGCTGCACGCAGCTCTGCCCACGCGTTGCCGCCGTGCTCGAGGGTGGCTACAACCTCGCGACCCTCCCCGGCCTCGTCGAAGCCTCACTCGAGGGATTCTCGTCGTAGCGCTTGCCCGTCTCGTGTCCCGGCCGGCCCGGACCAGCGAAACGGCCGGGGTGCGGCCCGGCCGTTTCTGTGCGGTCTACCCTCGCTAGCTCCTCGTTGGAACCTGCGTAGTTCTTCTATCGGCGCAGAGGGCGCTCTCTCAATCGCCTGGGCATGGCGAATCCGATCGCCCGCGGCGAGGGATTCCGGTGGGTGAGAGCAGTCAACGCGTGTGCGTCAGTTGCGCGCCGTTGCGAGCCGCTCGAGCGCGTCTCTGCGTGACGACACGCCGAGTTTCCGCAGCAGGCTCTTCACGTGCGAGCGAACTGTGTGCTCGGAGATGTAGAGCCTGGCTGCGATCTCGTCGGTGCCGAGGTGCTCGTCGAGCAGGAGCAGAACCTCGACCTCACGAGCGGAGAGCTTTTTCGCGACCTCGTCGGGGATGCCGCCCATGCGGCCGCCCTCGCGGACGCGGTCGAGCAGTCGCCGCGCGATCGAGCCGGAAAGCGCCGCCTCGCCGTCGGCCACCCCGCGCAGGAACAGCGCGATGCGCTCCGGCGGCTCGCTCTTCAACAGGTAGCCGGCCGCTCCGGCGCGAATCGCCTCGAGGAGGTTCTCGTCCGTCCCGGACGCGGTTAGGACGACGACCTCGCTCTCGGGCGATGCCTCGCGGATGTGCGGCAATGCCGTCAGCCCGTCCATGCCGGGCATCGTCAGATCGAGCAGTACGAGCCGGGGTCGAAGCCGCCCTGCCTCGACGATTGCCTCCGCTCCGTCGGACGCCTGTCCGACGACGTCGAAGCCGTGCTGTCCGAGGAGGGAAGCGAGGGCCTCCCGTGTGAGTGGGTGATCGTCAGCGATCAGGATGCTCTCCATATAGGGGCTTATCGGCAGCACCCCTGTTGCCGAATAGGGGTATGTGCAAACACATCCCTCGGACAGGTATCGGTCGTGGCTTGCCGGTGAGCTTCTGCTCGTCTGTCTCCTTGCCCTCGGGCTCGTTCTCCTGCTCGTCACACACCGCCTGGACGGCTACGCGTTGCCGAATGCGCGGATCGTGCTCGACACCACCGTTGCGATCATCGCCACCATCGTGGCGCTTCTCGCGGCGATCCGATTCCTGGTCGAAGGTCGCGGGATGGATCTGCTCCTCGCGGCCGGGTTCCTCGCAATCGGGCTCGGGTCGGCGATCTTCGCAGTCGCGCCGGTGATTGCATTCGACGAGCTCGATCCGACCGAGGCCTGGGCGGCGATCGGAGCGGCCATCTTCGGGACGGCGCTCGTCGCTCTCGCTCCCTTCGTCGCGCGACGGGTGACCAAGAGACGGCGCGCGCTCGTCGTCACGCTGTGCGTCGTCGGCCTCGCGCTTCTGGGCGTGTGGGTCGACTCGCGTGTCCTGCGTCTCGAGTTCGACCTCGGCCCGAACGGCGGCGCGCGTTCCGTCCCGGTGATCGTTGCCTACGCACTCCTCACCGCGCTCTCGCTCGTAGCTGTTGTCGGCTTCGGGCTTCGCTACCGCCGCCACGGCCGAGACCTCGACAGCTGGCTCGCGCTGTCCCTCACGCTCGTCGTCTTCGCAGACCTGCACTACGTCCTCGCGCCGGCTCGATCGAGTCACTACGTCCTGCAGAGCGACCTCTTGCGCGTCCTCGCCTTCACGGTTCTCCTCGTCGGCGTCTGGCGCGCCATCGGCAGCGCCGAGTTCGGGCGCGCCGTCGCGGAGGAACGCGCCCGGGTGGCCCGCGAGATCCACGACGGCCTCGCGCAGTATCTGTTCGCGCTGTCCACGCACGTCAGCATGCTCGAGTCGGGCGGACCGCTCGACGAGATCCTGCCCCGGCTGAAGTTCGCGGTCACCGGGGCGCAGCAGGAGGCCCAGTTTGCCGTGCTCGCGCTCTCCTCCGCAGCCGGATCGGCGCCGTTCGACTCGGCCCTCAAGCGCTACGTCGACTTCCTCGTTGCCGACGGCGCGCTCGAGGTCGAGGTCCACATCGACCCGCGCGTCACACTCGCTCCCGACGAGGAGATCGAGGTGTTCAGGATCGTCCAGGAGGGCCTTGCGAACGCCCGCAAGCACGCAGAGGCACGGCAGGCGGAGGTATCGATCGTCCAGCAGGGCGACCGCCGGATCGTTCGTGTGACCGACGACGGCGCGGGTTTCGAGCACGACGATCCCGGCGCCGGTCAGGGCCTGAAGAACATGCGCGCGCGAGCTGCGGCTATCCAGGGCGCCCTCTCCCTCAGCTCGGCGCCCGGCAAGGGAACCGCGATCGAAGTCGTCTTGCGGGCCGTCTAGTCCCTTTCCCTCTATCTATCGAAAAGCCCCGCGTGAGCGGGGCTTTTCATTAGCAGGCCTGTAAGCCGGATCCTGTCGTTCGGTGACCATCTCTCTGGGCCGGCAGTTGCCTGACGGCTCGAGCGGCGTACCCGGTTCCTCGGCGGGCCGCGTCAACGGAACCTGCTTCGCCTTGCACCGGACGGGGTTTGGCGAGCCGCCGTGTCACCACGGCGCTGGTGGGCTCTTACCCCACCCTTTCACCCTTACCGAAGCCGAAGCTCCGGCGGTCTCCTTTCTGTGCCACTGTCCATCGGCTTTCGCCGTCTGGGGTTTCCCCAGCGTCCTGCCCTGCGGTGTCCGGACTTTCCTCGAGCGTGTCGCCGAAGCGGCACGCCCGCGGTCACCCGGCCTGCATCGGTGAGGGTAGCGCGGGGACGCGCGCCCTGCCAGGAACGGGGAGGGCGCCGACGCGCCCTCCCCCTGAAGCCCGCCACACACGGCGACGCTCGACCCGTCAGGCGCCACTAGCGAGCCGTGAGGAAGCCCTCCAGGCGGATGAACCACTGCTTCCCCATGCCTGCATGGGCGCTCCGCCCGCCTCCGACGACCTTGGCGTACACGCCGGTCCCACTCACGATCTTCCACGTTACCGATCGCGACACCGGGGCGATAGTCGAAGCCGCGGGCGTTCTTCTGTGAGACATCCACCCACTCGTTCCGCTCCTGAATCGTCATGTTCCCCTGCTTCCCGCTCAGCGTGTAGTTGATGTTGATAGAATCGAGACTTTCTGGCCCTGTCGCATGAAGGAACGGCCGCCCTGGGGGTTGGCGGTCGACAGGGCCAGAGTCCCGCTTGAGGGCCCCCGGCTGTAGCGGGATGAGCACAAAGCTCTGTCCCCCCGCCATGTCGATGGCCACGCGCTGCTTCGCCGCGTTGGGGTGTGCCGCCGCTACGGCGGTCAGTGTCACCGCCGCCACGACGGCAACGGCCAGGGCACGCAATGCGTTCATCGTGTACCTCCTCTTGGAGCTCGGATCGACTCGCCTGTCGATATCGATCGTCGGCCAGTCCGGTTTCAGGTTCCGTTTCAGCCGAGAAACAGCGCTCGCGTCCTGGAGAGGAGCTCCTAGCGAAAGGTGATCGACTCGACGATCTGCCGGGTCTCCCTCTGGAGCCACGGCGTGGCCTGCCGGGTTGTCGCGCCTGCGATGAAGAGGAGCCTGCCTTCGACCTCGACGATCCAGACCCGGATCGTGTCACCCACGCGTGTCGTGTCCCACAGCGCGCCGCCGCGCGATTCGTGCCAGCCGTAGAAGAACCCCGGGTCGCAGCCGACCTTGTCGCGCACGGTGATCACGACGTGCTTCGCGGGATGCCCGCCCAGCGTGACGTTCGACGGCCCTGCTACGAGCTTCGTCCCGCGTGCTCTCGCGATTGCGGCAGCGAGCCTGGCCGCCGATCGCCCGATCGAGCGATGCAGCAGTCGGGCACACGGTTCGGCGTCGTCGCCCTCGGGGAAGCTCGTCCAGTAGACCATCGCCTCGGCGCCCTGCGATCCCGTGATCGACCTGTTGAGGGAGATCGGCCCGCTGGGGGACTTGGTCGCCGGGATGCTGCTGATCGTCTCCCAAGAGCTGCTGAGCCTCCCCCACGAACTTCCTGCCGGCGACGCTTGCGGCACACGGAACGAGAACCGAACGCCCACCTCGGTCACCGTAACCCTCGAGAAGGGCTGTCGCGCGTTCGTCGCGTGCGCAACCGACGCCAGAGCCAGATTGACGGCGGCGAGGGCAACCATCGCGGCGGCAATTCTCGTCAGTGTGGCGACGCCCTTCAGGGCTATTCCTCCTCGGGTCGCAGGCTACCGATGGTTGAGATAGCCCTGGTAACGCGCCAACGAGATGCCGTTCGTCACTCCAACCGTGGCACTCTGCCCGCTTCCGGTAACCCGGGCGTACTGACCGGTCCCGCGTACGACCTTCCAGGTGCCCGTGGCGATGTTGTACCTGCCGCCGGCATCGATCCACGCGAACTGTGACCGCAGGACGAGCGTTCCGCGCTTGCCGGTCAGGACCAGGGCGCGGCACACCCACGGCCAGCTCTCCTGACCGTTTCGCAGTACCTGTCCCTTGTCGTAATCCCCGGGGCAGTCGAGCGTCCCCGAGTCCCGCTTGAGCGCGCCGCTCTGTAGCGGGGCGAGCACGAAGGTGTTCCCCGGGTCGATCTTCAAGTCGATCTGCACCCGCTGCTTCATCGCGTTGGTGCCGGCCGCGGCGACGGACGTCGCGATGACCGAGGCCGCCGCGAGCGCGACGAGCACTGCACGTAGAACTCCCATGACGTTGCTCCTTTCGTGAGGCTGGGCCACGATTCGATGATCGACCCGGTCTGTTTCATCTCCGTTACAGGCGGGCAACAGCTGTTAGCGTCCGGCGTAGGAGGCGCGCCAGATGGAGTTCCGGATCCTGGGTCCGCTCGAGGTGTGGGACGGAGAAAGCGATGTCAGCCCTGCAGGCCCGAAGCCGCGTGCCCTGCTCGCTGTGCTCCTCCTCAACCCGAACGAGGTCGTTCCCTCCGATCGGCTGATCGACGAGCTCTGGGGCGAGCACTCGCCCGAGGACGCCGCCGCTGCGCTGCGCGTCAACGTCTCGCGGCTGCGAAAAACCCTTCCGGGCGACGTTCTGACGACCCGATCGCCTGGCTACCTCGTCCGGATCGAGCCCGACCAGCTGGACCTGCAGCGATTCGAGCGCCTGGTGGACGAGGGGAGGGCCTTGTCGGCCCGCGGGCTCGTGGCTGATGCGGCGGAGCGGCTACGCGACGCGCTCGCGTTGTGGAGGGGCCCGCCGCTCGCGGATTTCGCCTACGAGGGTTTTGCACAGGCTGCGACGGCGCGGCTCGAGGAGATACGCCTCGCGGCGCTCGAGCTCCGGATCGACGCCGACCTCGCCCTCGGGCGCCACGACGAGCTGGTCGGGGAGCTCGAGGCGCTCGTCGCCGGGAACCCCCTTCGGGATCGGCTGCGGAGATGCCTGATGACGGCGCTGTACCGGTCGGGTCGGCAGGCGGAGGCACTCGCTGTCTACCGGGACGCGCGCCGGGTCCTCGTCGAGGATCTCGGTATCGAGCCGGGTTCCGCTCTGCAGGAGTTGGAGCGCGCGATCCTGCGTCAGGATCCTTCGCTGGACCTCGTCGCGCCCGCACCCGCAGCGCGTCACGAAGGCGAGGAGCGCTCAATTCTTGTCGCCGTCGCGCAGGAGCGGCACGTCGAGGCGCTGATCGCTGTCGCCGAGCCGCTCGCGCGGCAGCCGCCGCGCGTTGTCGTTCTGGCCAGGCTCGTGCCGGCCGCGTCCGAGCTTCGCCCGGCTGCGGCCTGGCTCGAGGGGCATCGTTCGGCGCTCGAGGCGCGTGGTATCGCTTCCCGGGCGGCGTCGTTCACGTCCACTGCACTCGGCGAGGAGATCGCCCGGCTCGCGACCGATCTCGACGTCGAGCTCCTGCTGATGGACGCGCCCGAAGGGCTTTTGGCCGATGGCGCCCCGGACGAACAGCTGACCTCCCTTCTCGAGGAGGCACCGTGCGACGTCGCACTGCTCGTGTCCCGCGACGTGATGCCCGTGGGCCCAGTGCTCGTACCGTTCGGTGGCGGCCGACCACGACTGGGCGGCAGTCGAGCTCGGTGCCTGGCTGGCGCGCGCGAACGGGGTCCCGCTTCGGCTCGCGGGTGCCGCTGCAGTGCCGGAGCTCGGGCGCCGCGATGCGAGCCGCCTCCTCTCGCATGGCGCCCTGGCCGTGCAACGGGTGCTCGGGATCTCCGCCGAGCCGCTGCTGACGCCCCCGGGGGAGGAAGGCATGTTGGAGGCGAGTCGCGACGCGGGCATGCTCGTCGTCGGGCTGTCGACGCGGTGGCATCGCGAGGGTCTCGGCCCGGCCCGCCTCGGACTTGCCAGAGCGGCCGAGCCGCCGACCTTGCTCGTTCGTCGGGGCCTTCGCCCGGGCGGGCTCGCTCCGATGCCCGCGCTGACGCGCTTCACCTGGTCGATTCGCGCCTGAGGGCGTTCAGGTTGCGCAGGCCGGCTCGTAGGGCCGTCCCGGAAGGAACTGCTTCCACTCGGCGCGGGTCAGCGTGCGCTTGGCGATCGCGCAGGCGCGTCGCTCCCAGGACTCGGGGTCGACATCCCAGACGGCCCCCGTGCCGTTGCCGTGCGTCTCGAGCAGCCTGCGCCCGTCCGGGGAGAGATCGATCATCGTCCTGCGGTCGCCGGCGCTGAGTTGGGGCCCGATCTGCGTTCCCGGTGGCCACGTCCCAGAGGGAGGCGACGGGCTCGAAGCCGGAGACGGCGAGGGTCCGGCCGTCCGGGCTGAACTCGAGCGTGAACGCTCCGTTCCCGCCCTGTTCGAGCACGTGGACGAGCTTCCCGGAGATGATGTCCCAGAGCCGGACCGTCTTGCCGAACCCGCCCACTGCGAGCAGGCGGCTGTTCGGGCTGAGGGCGACGGAAAGGTCCCACGAGTCATCCGCGAGGCCGTCGGCAGTGAAGATCAGTGTCCGGTGCGCGAAATCCCAGACCTCGGCTCCTCCCGGCGCCGCGTCGCCTCGCGCGAATGCCACGAGCGCACCGTCGGTGCTGAAGGCGAGGTCGCTCGCGGGCCCGGTGGTCCCGAGGATGCCGACACCGTCGCCGGTTGCCACGTCCCAGAGCATGACGCCCAGATAGCTCGAGGTGACGAGCGTGGAGCCGTCCGCGCTGAACCCGACGCCCGGGCGAATTCCTCCGCCTCCCCGCCGGTTCATGATCCCGTGCAGCCGAGACCGTGAGGGGACGTCCCAGAGCGTCAGCGAGCCGTTGTCGGCCACTGCCGCAAGCAGGCGGCCGTCGGCCGAGAAGGCGAGGTTCTTGACCTCGCCGCCTGTTTGCAGGAGCGGTGCTCCGACGCGCTTCAGCGTGCGGGCATCCCGAAGCGTGACGCCATTTCTCTTGAGACCCACCGCGATCAGCCGACCGTCCGGGCTGAACTCCCCGGGGTGGCCGTCGTAGCCCGTGGAGGAGAAGGTCCGGTCATCGGTGAACGTGAACGGTCGCGCGAGCCGGCGGTCCCCTCCGATGTTCCAGGCAATCGCCTTCCCGTCGTGGCTCACGGTGTAGAGCGTCGCTCCGTCCGGGCTGAAGACCGGTTGCTGCACCGAGCTCGAGTGGCCGTGCAGGGCCTCCGCGGCAGTCGCCGATGCGACGTCCCAGAGCGTCACCGTCCCGTCGAGGCCCGTCGACACCACCGTCTTGCTGTCCGGGGAGAACAGCACCCAGTTCGGGTTGCCCGTCAGATCCCCGACAGCCGTTCGCACGGAACCGGAGCGGAGGTCGACGAACTGGAGTCCTCGGTCGACCCCGACCACAGCGGTGAGCCCGTCCGGGCTCACGGCCAGGGCATGCAGGCCGGTCGCGACCCGCTCCGACCGTGTCTTCCTGCCTGTCCTGAGATCCCACCACGCGAGCTCGCCCGCCTCGGATGCGGTGAGGACCGCTCGCTCGCGGGACGTGAATGCGAACTGGGGCGAAGCGTAGTAGAAGCCCACATACGCGCCCACGAATGCATCCGGCGTGACCGTGGCTCCGACCTGCTCCATGGTGGCGGCGTCCACGGTCAGGATCTCGGCGTTGGCCGTCCCGAGGTCGTCCGAGCGCCCGGGAGTGACGACGGCGACGATGCGTGAGCCGTCGCTCGTGAACATCACGTGCGACGCTGCTCCGCTGACAACAGTCTTGGCCAGCTGCTCGTGCGTTCGCGCGTCCACGGTGCGGATGAGCTGATCCTCACCAATTGCGAGGACGCGCCCGTCTGGGCTATACGCAAGGCTCCCATCAGCGGAGCTGGAAGTCGCGAATCGGCTCCCGATCTGCGCGTACGTTCGCGCATCGAAGAGCAGGACGCCGCCGGCGTAGACCGCGAGCGTCGTCCCGTCCGGGCTGAGTGCGATCGACCTCATGAAGTCGCCTGGGCCGTGCATGATGCCGACTGCCGCAGGGCTGCGCTGGAGCGCCGCCAGCAGGTAACCGCGGGTCTGCGGCGAGCTGGTGATCGCGACTGCCTGGCGGGCGAGCAGGAGCGAGAGGTCGAGATGCTCCTGGACGAGCGCCTGGGCGCCGAGCCGCTGCACGAGTTGCGCGGTTTCCGCGTCGCGGGCCTGGCTGCGCTGGATCGCGGCGAACATCCCGCCGGCGACAGCCGCGGCCAGAAGGACGGCCGCCCCGACGAGAAGGATCCGAAGGCGACGGTTGATGTGTCGGACGCGCCGCGTTTCCTGCTCCGAGGCCTCGCGGCTCTCGGTCACGAACGCGCGCTCGAGCTCGTTGACGTCGAGAGAGTGATCGGCGGTCCAGTCAAGGGCGGCAGCGAGGCGGGCGCCGCGGTAGAGCTCGCCCGGGTCGCGTCCGGCCGCATCCCAGTCTGCTCGCCGCGTGGGAGATGTGGCCGCGTAGCCGGCGCCCTTCCGCGTCCTCGTCGATCCAGTCGCGCAGGCGCGGCCATTCGCGCAACAGGGCCTCGTGGGCGACCTCGACGCTTCCTTCGGACACGGTGACGAGCCGGCTGTCGGCCAGCGTCGTGAGCACGCGTCAGCGTCGGCGTTGCTCTCCAGGTCGAGCTCCGCGAGAGGCGCCCGGCGGCGCACGACCGCGTCGCCCTCTCCTTCTCCGACGAGCCGCAGCATGATGGCGCGCACGAGCTGCTTTTGCCCGTCGGGAATATGGGCGTACGTGCCTTCGGCCAGGCGGGCAACGGCGCCATGGACACCGTCGGACTCGCGATAGGCAGCCAGGGTGAGAGCGTTGCCCTGCCGCTTCTGCCAGAGCTCGAGCAGGGCGGTGGAGAGAAGCGGCATCGCACCCGGCTCGCCCTCGACGTCGGAGACCAGGGCGTCGGCCAGCTCCGGCTCGACGCGTAGACCCACCCGGGAAGCGGGCAGCTCGACGACGCGCCGCAACTCCGAGGCCGGCATGGGGCCGACGAGCACGTTGTTCGCACCCAGTAGCCGAGCGAGCGCCGGGTAGGTGGCGAAGCGTCCGTAGTAGTCGGCGCGCAGAGCGACCACGACGACTGCCCGGCCGCCCGGGTCGGCGGCAGCGCGGGCGAGCGTGTCTGCGAAGGCGCCGCGCTCCGCGTCCGAGCGGCAGGCAGTGAACAACTCCTCGAGCTGGTCGACGGCGAGGAGCATTCGTGCATCCGCGGGGAGTGCGTCGAGGGCTTCCGCGAGAGGGTCCTCGCCCCCGACACGAGCACCCGGCGCAGCTCGTCGAGCGGCCGCTCGCCCGGGCGCAACAGGAGGCGCCGCCAGCTCTCGCTGCCCGGAAGCACTCCCCCGGCGAGGGCGGGGAGGAGGCCCGCGCGGAGGACGGACGACTTGCCGCTGCCCGACGGGCCGACGATGCCGAGGAATCCGCTTCCGACGAGGCGGGCGATGAGCTCGGCGACGAGCCGTTCGCGGCCGAAGAAGTAGTCGGCGTCGGTCGGCTCGAAGCTCGCGAGACCCTTGAACGGGCAGATTCCCTCGGCGGCAACTCGGGTCGGAGTGGCCGGTCCGGAGATGGCCCGCGCCCGCTCTCTCACCACCTGGAGATCGACGACCTTGCCGGCCAGTTCGGCCTCGACCTCGCTCAGCTCGCTGCGGCCCGTTGCGGCGCGTGAAGCGACGTCGACGAGCCGGCGGCTCGCGTCGTCGACGGCCACCGCGAGTGCCGCTCGCGCCAGCTCGCCACAACTCGCGTACCGTTGCTTCGGGTCCTTGGCCAGTGCCGAGGCGATGACCGCGTCGAGTGCTGCGGGCAACTCGGGCCGACGTGCGCGCGGGGCCGGCGGCTCACTTTCGAGGTGCGCGAACACCACCGCTATGTCGGAGTCGCGGCGGAACGGCGGCTGGCCGACGAGGCACTCGTAGAGCACGCAGCCGAGCGAGTAGACGTCGGCCCGCCCATCGACCTCCTCACCGGCGATGTGCTCGGGGGCGACGTAGTCGATCGTGCCCATCAGGTTGCCGTCTTCGCCCGTCGTTGCACCCTCCGAGACGAGCCGCGTGAGGCCGAAGTCGGCGAGGTAGACGTGGTCTGTGCCGTCGGGGCGGGCACCCGCGTCGAGCAGGACGTTGGAAGGCTTCACGTCACGATGCACGAGGCCTCGTGCGTGGGCAGCATCCAGAGCGCTCGCCAGTTGCGTGAGTGTGCCAATCGCATCCGCGACGTCGAGAGCACCGAGCCGGAGGCGCCTGTTGAGGTCACCTCCCTCGACGTAGCGCATGGCGATGAACAGGAAGTCGTCCACCCTCCCGGCCTCGTAGATCGGGATGATGTTCGGGTGGTCGATCGATGCGGCCAGCTCCGATTCACGCAGGAAGCGCTCGCGGAACGATTCTTCGTCGGCGAGTCCTGCCGCAATGACCTTGAGCGCGACCTTCCGCTTGAGGCGGAGGTCCTCGGCCAGGTAGACGACGCTCATTCCACCCCGGCCGAGCAGCGATTCGATCCGGTAGCCGGCGAGCTCCGTACCAACCCGCGGGTCGTGGCTCACGTGCACGTCCGCTTCCTCGCTTTCGATCACGCAGAACTCTAGAGAACTCATGCGGATCTGCACATGGCGGGGTTACAGCCTCGTTACAGGCGTGCAACCGTCGTCCACGCGTGTCTCGCTTGGCGCGGAGCCCAGATGACCGGTCGCTGCCTCGCCTCTACCCCGTCTGGGCGACGTTCGGCAGCGCGAGCTCCGGCACGTCGTGCCCCTCGGCCAGGATCGAGTGGCACTCGGGGCACGCGATCGCGAGACCGTAGGCGCCGCGCATGTGCAGCACGAACTCGCTGCACACGGGGCAGGCGAGGCTCGCACCGCGTGCAAGCGCGACGAGCTCCTGGTCGAGCGTCCGGGCGAGGGGCGTGATGGTCATCGCAGGCTTCGGAAGACCCCCACGACCTTGCCCATGACCTGCACGTGGTCGGCATAGATCGGCTCGAGGGCGCTGTTCTCGGGCTGCAGGCGGATACGGCCACTGTCGCGGTAGAACGTCTTCACGGTCGCCTCGTTCGCGCCCTCGTCGTCTCCGACGAGTGCAACGACGACGTCGCCGTTCGAGGCGTCCTCTTGCTTGCGGACGACGAGGGTGTCGCCGTCGAGGATGCCCGCCTCGATCATCGAGTCGCCGCGTACCGTGAGCAGGAAGTCTGCGCTCCGTCCGAGCGGCTCCGGAACGGCAATGCGCTCCTCGACGTTCTCCTCGGCGAGCAGCGGCGAGCCGGCGGCGATCTGACCGAGGAGCGGCAGGCGATGGAGCTCCTCGACCGGCTGCGGGTCGGGTGCCGTCATCGTCCGGTGCCCGATGAGGTCGAGAGCGCGCGGCTTCGACGGGTCGCGCTTGAGCAGGCCGGCGCGCTCGAGATTTGCGAGATGGGCGTGCACGGTCGACGGCGAAGCGAGGCCGACGGCTTCACCGATCTCCCGGACGGTCGGCGGGTAGCCGTGCCCGTCCGTGTACTCGACGAGAAACTGCCAGATCTCCTGTTGCCGTGCGGTCAGCATGGTGCCTCCGAGGTGGGTTGTTCGAACACGTGTTCGTAATGAAGAGTAGATCTCCTTCCGGACGGCGTCAAGGAGTTGTGGCCGAGACCACGACTCCAAGATGTGGCGTTCGAGGGCCGTCGGCCTGACGGCACGCTCCGAGCTTCAAGCAGAAGGGAGGCCTCCGGGAACCGTAGGTTCCAACTTCAGGATCACCGCGAAGCGGTGCAGTGAGCAAATGCGTATCGGGAGCCGCGATATGCTTTTCCATCGCGGCTCCCGATATGCGCTGGAGAGGACTTGAACCTCCACGGGGTTGCCCCCACAAGGCCCTCAACCTTGCGCGTCTACCAATTCCGCCACCAGCGCGCGGCGCGATTGTACCCGGAGTCCCGGCCCTGCCGTTAGGCGAGCAACCGGTAGATGACGACGGTGTTCACGAAGAACAGCACCGCCATCACCGTCGTCAGGCGCGTGAGGTTGCGCTCGACGATGTGCGTTCCTCCCTGCGACTGCGGCGTGAACCCCATGCCGCCGAACCCGGCCTCGCGGCCGGAATGCATCAGCACGAGCGTCACGAGCGCTGCCGAGATGAGGACCTGGATGACTGCGAACAACGGGACCATCGACGTGGGATCGTACCAGCGCTACCGTTCCCGGCATGAGCACGCCGGACGATGCGCGCGCGAGGGTGCAGCGCCTCCTCGTGACGGGTGACACGCGCCTCAAGCAGGGCGTCGCCCTCGAGAAGGTGCGCGAGAGCTACGTTGCGGCGCTCGAGGCGGCGAAGGAGGCGGGCCTCGAGGACGCGGTCCGCCCGCTCGTCGAGCTCAGGCTTGCCGATCTGACGCAGCGCGAAGGAGAAGCTCCTCCACGCGTGCCGCCTGCTGCTTGACGTCGTGCAGCTCGGCCGCGCGGCGGGCTGCCGGGTTCGGGCGGGGCATCACGGCAGCGGCATCGAGCGCAGCGGCGAGTGCGTCGTCGTCCTCCGGGTCGACGAGGACGCCTGCGTCGCCGGGGACGAACTCGGGCGGGCCGCCGACGCGGGTTGCCACCACAGACCGGCCCGAGGCGAGGCCCTCCAGCGTGGCGAGACCGAACGGCTCGACCAGGCTCGGCTGGCAGACGACGTCGGCAGCGGCGAACCAGGACGGAATCGCCTCGTGGCTCACCGGGCCCTCGACGTGGATGCCATGGCGCCCTTCGAGGGCGCGTCGCAACGGCCCGTCGCCGACGAACGCGAGCGATCCGGCACCGCGACGCTCGAATGCCCGCGCGAGTGCGAGCACGTTCTTGCGCTCGCTCAACGAGCCCGCGCAGAGGAAGGCCGTCTCGGACGGCGACCAGCCGATCTCGGCGCGCGCAGCGTCGGCAGAGCGCACCGAGAACCGCTCGAGGTCGACGCCGCAGTCGATGACCGTGCTCTTGGGCAGGGCCTGCGGGACGACGTCGACGAGTCGCTCGAGCAGCCACGCCGAGACCGCGACGACGGCGTGCGCCCTTCTCACCGTGAGACGTGTCGCCTCGCGGACGGCACGGTTTCGGCGTGCGTTCTCCACGTCCTGCCCGTGCGCCGTCACGACGAGCGGCGCGCGGCCACCGAGCGCCGCGAGGAGACCCGCGGGAACGAGGAAGTGCGCGTAGACGACGTCGGGGCGGAACCGGCGTGCCGTCGTCACGACATCGAGCGCAAGTCGCGCGTGGCGGCTACGGCCGCCCGTTCGGTCGACCACCGCGCGCGAGAGCTCGTGGCCCCGTTGCTCGAGCTCGCGCTCGAGCGTCGCGACGAACGACCCGAGAGTCGGCGCGTCCGGGCCGGGATACATCTGCGAGACGAGCAGGATCCGCACGCCCGGAGCCTACTGTGGCGGGCTCGTGCTCAGCGGCCGTCGTAGGTGCCCCAGAGCTCGCGCAGCGCGGAGCAGATCTCGCCGACCGTGCAGCGGGTGCGCAGTGCTTCACGTATCGGTGGCAGCAGGTTCCCGTCTCCCGCGGCCGTCTCGCGCACGAGCGAGAGGCTCTGCGCCGCCTCGTCTGCGTTGCGCTCGGCGCGCACGCGCGCCGTCCGCTCCCGCTGTCGCGCCTCGCCCGCCGGGTCGACGCGGTGGAGCTCGATCCTCTCCGGAGACTCGTCGGTGAACGCGTTGACGCCGACGACGATGCTGTCGCCGGCCTCGACGGCCGTCTGGAACCGGTATGCGGCCTCCTCGATCTCTCCCTGGATGAACCCTGCCTCGACCGCGGCGACGGCCCCGCCGAGGTCGTCGATCCGGTCGATCAGCTCGAGCGCCTCTCGCTCGAGCTCGGCGGTGAGCGCCTCGATGGCGTACGAGCCGCCCAGGGGATCGGCGGTGGCGGTCGTGCCTGCCTCGTGCATCAGGATCTGCTGCGTTCGGAGCGCGATCGTGGCCGCGTGCCGGCTCGGCAGGGCTAGGGCCTCGTCGAAGCTGTTCGTGTGCAGCGACTGCGCGCCCCCGCAGACGGCCGACAGCGCCTGGATCGCGACGCGGACGACGTTGTTCTCCGGCTGCTGCGCGGTCAGCGTCGACCCGCCGGTCTGCGCGTGAAACCGCAGCGCCTGCGCCTTCGCGCTCGTCGCGCCGAACCGGTCGCGCATGATCCGGGCCCACATCGTGCGAGCGGCCCGAAACTTCGCCACCTCGACGAAGAAGTCGTTGTGCGCGTTGAAGAAGAAGGAGAGACGCGCTCCGAACGCATCGGGGGAAAGGCCGGCCGCGACGGCCGCCTCGCAGTAGGCGATCCCGTTCGCGAGCGTGAAGGCGAGCTCCTGCGCCGCGGTCGACCCCGCCTCCCGGATGTGGTAGCCGGAGATCGAGATCGTGTTCCAGTTCGGGATCCGCTCGTCGCAGTACGCGAACAGATCGGTCGTGAGGCGCATCGAGGGCCGCGGCGGGAAGATGTAGTTCCCCCGCGCGATGTACTCCTTGAGGATGTCGTTCTGGACCGTCCCCCGAGCGCCGTTCCCGGAACGCCCTGTCCTTCGGCGACCAATTCGTAGAGCAGGAGCAGCAGCGACGCGGGGGCGTTGATCGTCATCGACGTCGAGACCCGGTCGAGCGGAAGCCCGTCGAGGAGAAGCTCCATGTCGGCGATCGAGTCGATCGCGACTCCGGTGCGGCCGACTTCACCCTCGGCCACCGGGTCGTCGGAGTCGTAGCCGAGCTGTGTCGGTAGGTCGAACGCGATCGACAGCCCCGTCTGCCCCTGGGCGAGGAGATACCGGTAGCGCTCGTTGGACTCCTCGGCCGAGGCGAATCCCGCGTACTGGCGCATCGTCCACGGCCGGCCGCGGTACATGTCGGCGTACGGGCCGCGCGTGAACGGGAAGACGCCGGGCGGCGGCAGGTTGTCGGCCGGCACGTCCTCGCGTTCGTAAAGCGCCTTTACGTCGATGCCTGCTCGATCGGAAGGGCCAGCCATGCCTCGATCCTACGTTGACTCCGACGGGCCGGGTGCCCTACCGCCGGAGTCAGCGGCCTGAGTCCTCGTCGTGAACCTCGAGCCGCGGTCGAACGCACCCGAGCGAGCTCCAGCTCAGAGGACGCCGCCGGCGCGCTCGATCGCGTCGAGCGCGATCTGCTTGCCCGACTCGATGTGCGTCCGGATCGCCCGTTGCGTCGCGGCGAGGTCGTCCGCCTCGAACGCCTCCACGATCGCCCGATGCTCGCGCGCGAGGTACTCGCCTCCCTCGAGCCTGCCGCCGCGGATCACCTGCATCATCAGGTTCACCGACAGCTCGCGATAGACGTGCGAGAGCATGTCGTTTCCCACGAGGTCGATCTGGAACTCGTGGAACGCCGCGTTCGCCGCGTCCCAGTCCTCCTGCGAGATGGCACGCTCCGACTGCTCCATCAGCGCCCGGAAGCGCTCGAGCGGCGCGGGCTCGACCTGCCCGACGGTGCGCTCGGCCGCATGCAGCTCGAGCGCGAGGCGAACGTCGTAGCCGTCGGCCGCCGTCGCCGCTGTGACCGGCGTCACGTAGTACCCGCGACGGGCCTTGACCGTCAGCAGCCCCTCGGAGACGAGACGGGTCAGCGCGTGATGCACGGGGCTCCGGGAGACGCCGAGCTCGGTTGCGAGCTCGTGGAGGCTGAGCTTGGTACCCGGCCCCGGGTCGCGTCGGAGAACGCGGTTGCGCAGCGTTCCGTACACCTGCTCGTTCAGGTTCGTGCGGGGGAGAAGCATCGCCATCCCACAGATGTAACATGACAGCCACCACGGTTGGCAACTCGCTGGGTACGCTGGGACCGATGAAGGTCGCCGTTCGCCTCTTTGCAGGCCTCCGTGAGCTCGCAGGAACGCGGTCGGTCGAGCTCGACCTTCCCGAAGGCGCGGTTGCAGCCGATGTCTGGCCCGCGCTCGCGCTCGGAGACGAGCCGTCGGGTCTGCTCGTGGCCGTCAACAAGAGCTACGCGGCGGGCACGACCCCGCTCGGCGAAGGCGACGAGGTCGCCTTGATTCCGCCGGTCTCCGGAGGAGCCTTCACGCTCTCGGAGCTTCCGCTCGCGATCGACGACGCCGTCCGCGAGGTCGCCTCGGATGACGCCGGCGCGATCGCGACGTTCACCGGGACGACGCGCGCCCGCTCCCGTGGCCGCGAGGTCGTCCGGCTGGAATACGAGGCGTACGAGGGGATGGCCGAGGCGGAGATGGAGCGGATCGCGGCCGACCTGAAGGAGCGGCACTCATTGATCGAGGTCGCGATCCATCACCGGGTCGGCGTCGTCGGGATCGGCGAGACGAGTGTCGTGATCGCCGTGTCGTCGGCACATCGAGCCGACGCGCTCGCCGCGTGCGCGGAGGCGATCGACACGCTCAAGGGCTCGGTGCCGCTGTGGAAGAAGGAGATCTACGTCGGCGGCGAGGAATGGATCGGGCAGGGGTCGTGAGCCGCGTTCCGTGGTTGACGGTGAGCGTGGTGGCCGGCTTCGGCCGGTCGCCCGGGTTCCGCAGCGGATGAGCAACGACTTCCCCGAAGGCCCGGCCGACCGCCCCCCGCGACGCAGCGGCATCGGTCGCGTCCTCGCATCGCTCGCAGTCGCAGGCGCGGTGCTCCTCAAGATCGCCGGCTCACTCAAGTTCCTCGGCATCTTCGTCGCCGTCGGGGGGTACGCCCTGATCTGGGGCTGGCGGTTCGGGATCGGCTTCGTGCTGCTCATCCTCGTGCACGAGTTGGGCCACTACGTCGAAGCCCGGCGCCAGGGGCTGAGCCCGCAGATCCCCGTCTTCATCCCGTTCCTCGGTGCCTACGTCGCCCTCCGCAACCAGCCGTTCGATCCGTGGCGAAACGCGCTCGTCTCGATCGCCGGCCCGGTCGCCGGTGGGGTCGCGGCCCTCGCGTGCCTGGTCTACGGCAACGCGATCGACTCCGACCTGCTGCGGGCGCTCGCGTACGTCGGCTTCCTCCTCAACCTCTTCAACCTGCTCCCGATCGGCCCTCTCGACGGCGGTCACGTTCTCCGCGCCTGGCGGGTCCTCAAGGCCGGTGGTGGCCGCGCGAACCCGGCCGAGGCACGCCGGCTGGGGGGCGTCGTCGCCGTCTACACCGTTGCCGTGATCGCCGCGCTGGCGCTCGGCATGGTCGCGTCCCACGTTCAGCAGACGCGGTTGTGAAACCGGGAGAGTTCGATCGACGGCTGCTGCGGCGCCGGCACGAGACGCTCGCGAGCGACGTCTCGCTGATCGCTGCCGAGTTCCTCGCGGGATTTCAGACGGTGCAGGAGATCGATCGGCCCGCCGTCTCGATCTTCGGCTCCGCGCGCGTGGGTGAGCAGGCCGCCCCGTACCGGTACGCACGCGAGACGGGCGCCCTGTTCGCCGGCGACGGCTTCGCCGTCGTCACCGGGGGCGGCCCCGGCGTGATGGAGGCGGCCAACCGCGGCTGCCAGGAGGCCGGTGGGCTCTCCGTCGGCTTCAACATCGAGCTGGCGCACGAGCAGGGGCTGAACCCGTACTGCGACATCTCGATGACGTTCAAGCACTTCTACGCGCGCAAGACGATGTTCGTGAAGGCCGCCGAGGGGTTCGTCATCTTCCCCGGCGGCTTCGGCACGCTCGACGAGCTGTTCGAGTCGTTGACGCTGATCCAGACGGCCAAGATCGGTGGCTTCCCCGTCGTGCTGTTCGACACCGCATACTGGTCGCCGCATGCTCGACTGGATTCGCACCCGCATGCTGGAGGACGGCCTGATCACCGCTGCCGATCTCGATCTCGTGCACGTCACCGATCTTCCCGCCGAGGCCGTCGAGTACGTCGTCTCGCGCTACGACGCGCGGATCGCCGAGGGCTCGGCGTGATCGACGAGGCCGTCGCCGCGATCCGCGAGCGGACGTCCCTCGTTCCGCGCGCGACCGTGATCCTCGGGTCGGGTCTCGGCGGATTCGCGGCAGCCGTCGAGGATGCGGTCGAGATCCCGTACGCGGAGATCCCCGGCTGGCCGGGATCGACGGCGATCGGGCATTCGGGAACGCTCGTGCTCGGGTCGTTCGCCGGCGTGCCCCTCGCGGTTATGAAGGGTCGTGCGCACCTCTACGAGGGGCACTCACCGGAGAAGGTCGTCTTCGGCGTTCGCGTTCTCGGCCGACTCGGGGCCGGTGTGCTCGTCGTCACGAACGCGTGCGGCGGCGTGCGAGAGGACTTCAGCCCGGGCGACCTCGTGCTCGTCTCCGACCACATCAATCTCCAGGGAACATCCCCGCTCGTCGGGCCGAACGACGACTCGCTCGGGCCGCGGTTCCCGGACATGAGCAACGCCTACGACCCTGAGCTGCGGACGCTGACGCACGAGGCCGCCGCGCGGGCGGGACAGACGCTCGCTGAAGGCGTCTACGCAGCGTGGCTCGGCCCTGCCTTCGAGACGCCTGCGGAGATCAGGATGATCCGCGCGGTCGGCGGCGATCTCGTGGGAATGTCGACCGTGCCCGAGGTGCTCGCGGCCCGCCACATGGGGCTTCGCTGCCTCGCGATCTCGTGCGTCACGAACATGGCGGCCGGCATCCTGCCCGAGCCACTCGACGCAGAGCACGTGCTCCGCGTGGGCGCACAGGCCGAGGGGCGGCTCACGGCGCTGCTCGCGGAAGTCCTGCCGGCGATCTGAGGGCAACTGCGCCGCACGGCGAAGCTGAAGCCTCACCCCGTCCCCATCCGCCTAGACTTCGGGGATGGCTCCTTCCCTGCGCACGCTGCCTTCCGTCGATCGCCTCGTCGCCGATCCGCGGCTCGCGAGCTTTCCCCATCCGCTGGCCGTCGCCGCGGCGCGGACGGCTCTCGAGCGTGCCCGCGAGGCGATCAGGGACGGTCGCGAGTCGGGCGACCTCGTCGAGGCCACCCTTGTCGAGCTCGCCGTGACCGTGCAGCCCTCGTTGCGCCGCGTCCTCAACGCGAGCGGCGTACTGATTCACACGAATCTCGGTCGTGCGCCGCTCGCACAGGCGGCTCTCGACCGTGTCGTCGAGGTGGGTGGGAGCTACTCGAACCTCGAGTACGACCTCGACGCGGGCGCCCGCGGGTCGCGCCAGGATCACCTCGGCGCGCTCCTCCGCCGGGTCGTCGGGGGCGAGGCCTCGCTCGTCGTCAACAACAACGCCGCCGCCGTGATGCTCGCGCTCGCGGCGCTCGCCGAGGGACGCGAGGTGCTCGTCTCGCGCGGCGAGCTGATCGAGATCGGCGACGGATTCAGGATCCCCGACGTGCTCGCGCGCTCGGGCGCACGGCTCGTCGAGGTGGGGACGACGAACCGCACGCGCGCGGCCGACTACGAGCGCGCGATCGGCCCGGAGACCGCGCTCATCCTCCGCGTGCACCAGGCGAACTTCCGCGTCGTCGGCTTCACGGAGCAGCCGTCGCTCGGCGACCTCGCGGCCGTCGCGAGAGGGGCGGGCATTCCTCTCGTCGACGACCTCGGCTCGGGGGCGCTGTTTGCGCTCGGTGACGAGTCGACGGCCCGCGCGAGCCTCGCCGCGGGCGCCGATCTCGTCTGCTTCTCCGGCGACAAGCTCCTCGGCGGCCCTCAGGCAGGGATCCTCGTCGGCCGCGCCGATCTGGTCGAGCGCGTTCGCCGTCACCCGCTGCAGCGCGCCATGCGCGCGGACAAGCTGACGCTCGCCGCGCTCGAGGGGACGCTTGCCCTCGCGCTCGACCCGGTTCGCGCCCGCGAGGAGATTCCCGTCCTGCGCATGATCGACGAGCAGCTCACCGCGGTTCGTGCGCGGGCCGAGCGGCTTGCCGAGCTCGTCGGAGGCGAGGTCGAGGAGACCGTGGCGAGGGCCGGCGGAGGCGCGCTGCCGCTCGCCGAGCTGCCGAGCTTCGCGTGCGCGATCGAGGACGAGCTGTTCGACCCGCTCCGCGCGGGAGAGCCGCCCGTCGTCGGCATCGTGCGCGACGGCCGGCTGCTCCTCGACGTGCGCGCGCTCGCGGACGGCGAGATCGACGAGGTCGCTGCCGCGGTCGCCGCCGCACGGGCGCGCGCCGCCTGACCTCGCTTGTGTTGAATCAACACAATGTTTCCGGGGCAGCGGCGTGGCGCTGACCGTCGGCACGGCCGGGCACATCGATCACGGCAAGACCTGGCTCGTCCGCGCCCTCACCGGCAAGGACACGGATCGCCTCCCCGAGGAGCAGCGGCGCGGGATCTCGATCGACCTCGGCTATGCGCCGCTCGAGCTGCCGGACGGGCGGCGGCTGTCGCTGGTCGACGTGCCCGGCCACGAGCGCTTCGTGCGCACGATGGTCGCCGGCGCGACCGGGATCGACCTCTTCCTGCTCGTCATCGACGCCGCGGAAGGTGCTCGACCCCAGACGCTCGAGCACCTCGCGATCCTGCGCTTGCTCGGCGTCGAGCGCGGAGTCGTCGCCGTGACCAAGGCGGATCTGGTCGACGAGGAGACGCTCGAGATCGGCCTCGAGGAGGCCCGCGACCTCGTTCCGGAGGCGGAGATCGTGGCGGTGAGCGCCAAGACCGGGGCGGGGCTCGATGACCTCCGGGCGGCGCTCGCGCGGGTGGCGGACGCGGCCCCGGCCCGGAATCGCGACGGTCCGGCACGTCTCTACGTCGACCGCGTCTTCACGCTCCGCGGCATCGGCACGATTGCGACCGGGACGCTCTGGGCGGGGACGATCGCCGAGGGCGACACACTGCTGATCGCGCCGCGAGGCGGCGAGGTGCGCGTGCGGTCGGTGCAGGTGCACGACACTCCGGTGCCGAGCGCCTCGGCGGGTGAGCGGGTGGCGCTCGGGCTGCCGGGCGTCGAGCGCAGCGAGCTTCACCGGGGCGATGCGCTCGTTGCCCCGAACGCGTATCCGGTCTCGTACAGGCTCGACGTCGAGCTCGAGGAGCTGAGCCCGATCGACGGCGGGGCACGGGTCTCCGTGCACCATGGGACGTCTCGGATCGCCGCGAGGGTCGCCCGGGTCGGCGGCCGCCTGGCCCAGCTCAGGCTCGAGGCCCCGGTCTGTCGCCGCACGCGGAGATCGCGTCGTCTTGCGCGCCGACACGACGCTCGGCGGCGCGACCGTGCTCGATCCCGCTCCGCCGCGACGGCTCGAGGCCGAGCGGCTCGAGCTGCTCGAGCAGGGTGACGCGACCTCGATCGTCGCAGCGACCGTCACGGCCCCCGTCCTCGTCGAGACGCTTGCCGCGAGGGGGCTCCTCTCACCGGTCGAGCTCGAGGAGGGGCTGCGAGCGGTGATTCAGGCGGGAGGGTGGGCGTTCTCGCAGGAATGGCTCGACGAGACGAGCGACGCCGTCGTCGAGCGGCTGCGCCGACGGGCAGATGAGTCGCCCCTCGACCCGGGCCTGGCGGTCGCCGAGCTCCTGCCACGCGCGCCGTGGGCGGCGGCGATCCTGCCGCTCTTGCCGGTCGAGCGGCGTGGTGCGATGGCGTACCTCCCGGGGGTCGCCGCCGCGCTCGGGGCGCAGGCCGAGGCGGCCGACCGGCTGCTCGAGGTGCTCGAGGCCGCCGGCCTCGCCGCGGTCAAGCCCGACGAGCCAGAGCTCGCGAGGTACCTCGAGTCGGAGGGCGCCCTCGTCCGGCTCGGTGACGGGTTCGTCGTCTCGGCGGCCGCGTACGAGGAGGCGCGCGCGCTCGTGGTGACGGAGTGCACCGCGGCGGGCGAGATCGTGCTGGCGCGGTTCCGCGACCTGGCGGGCGTGGGGCGGCGCGATGCGCAGTTGCTGCTCGAGCGGCTCGACCAGGACGGCGTCACGCGCCGTCTGGGAGACCGGCGGATCCTGCGGCGAGCGGGCCGGACGTAGCCAGAAGCCGGGTACGCTCGACCTGCCGCGCGGTCAGCCGACGGACGACAATGATCGCGAGGATCGCGGCCGCGATGTCGATCCCGGCGGCGACGATGTCGAAGATCGCTGCGCTGCGACTCCCCTTCCAGTGTGTTTTGGCACTGAAGAGCGCGCGGGCCGCCGTCGCGCTCACGCCCGCCCGGCCCACTCGGGCTCGTCCTCGACCCCGACGCCTTCGGCGACCCGGTTGATGTAGTTGAAGTACGAGATCACCTGGATCGCGTCGTGGATCGCGGTGTCGTCCCAACCGTGGTGACGGAGCTCGTCGGCGTCGGCGAGCCCGACGGAGTCCGGCGCCCTCGTCAGCTTGACCGCGTAGTCGCAGAGGGCGAGGACGCGAGGCTCGAGGTCGGCCTTGCCGTAGTCGTGGGCTGCGTGTCGCACGATGTCGTCGTCGGCGCCCTCGGCACGGAGGTCGTCTGCGTGAGACAGCGTTCAGTAGTGGCAGTCGTTGGCGCTCGACGTGACCGTGGCGAGCAACTCCCGCTCGGCGCGGCTCAGGCTCGACGGCCCGAACATGACCGCCTTGTACATCTCCATCGAGGCACGCAAGACCTCGGGATTGAGGCTCATCGCCTTGACGATGTTGAAGATCTTGCCGGCCCGGCCGATCGCGGCGTCGTACTCCGAGGCCAGGAGCCCAGTTGCCTCGTCGGGCTCGGTCAGTCGGATATGCGGCATCCGGCCGATCCTACTTTGCGCGTACGCCCGCCGGCCGCCTGCAACGGCTCCATCCGGCTCGCCAGGGATGATCCCGGGATCCCCTTTCCCCTGTAGAGAGGCCTCTTCATGAATGGAATCGTCTGGATCATCTACCTGGCATTCATCGTCGCGGTCATCGCCGGGTGGTGGATGATGTTCGAGAAGGCCGGCGAGGCCGGCTGGAAAGCGATCATCCCGATCTACAACATCATCGTCCTGTTGAAGATCGTGGGCCGTGAATGGTGGTGGGTGATCCTCTTCCTCATCCCGATCGTCGGCTTCATCATCTGGATCATCGTCGCGCTCGACCTGGCGAAGGCATTCGGCCGGGGAACGGGTTTCGGGGTCGGGCTGATCTTCCTCACGCCGATCTTCGCGCTGATCCTCGGCTTCGGCAGCGACACGTACAAGGGGACGCAGGCGACGCCCGCGTAGCAGGTTCGATCCAGGGGGCGGCCGAGACCCGGCCGCCCCCTGGATCCGCTTTCGTCCGTTCAGCCCTCAGATCCGGCGGCGGACACCCCTGCCGGGCGTGACCGCTGCGGCGACGACCGCGGTCTTCGCGACGGGCGATGGGCCGGGCGACACGGCCCGTGCCACGACCGCCGTCTTCGCCACCGGTGCTCGGACGACACCGACTCTTCCGACGCGTGCGGGACGTAGCGGCATCTCAGGCTCCTTCCGTCGTGAGGGCGCCATCGGCTTCGAGCGAAGCGATGATCGCCTGGATGGGGATGCGACCGTTTGCGATCAGCTGGCCGCCGGAGCGGCGTGCCGCAGCGGCAAACGGCGCCGCCCAGAGGTTCTCGTACACGATTACGCCGGCGACGCTGCCGGGATCCATCGCTGCGGCGAGGTGGGCAACGTCCTCCTCGGCGAGGAGCTCGGCCAGCTCGGCTTCGACCGCCGCGAGGTCTCCGAGCTCCGGCACGTCCGAGAGCTCCATCGCATCCACCGAGCCGTCGTCGTTCTTGGCCAGGATCAGGATGTCGATCAGGCGGATCGTCCCCGCATCGACGAGCGCGAGGAGCTCCTTCGCCATCTCGCCGGTGAAGTTGCTCGCGCCGGCCGGGAACTCGACGACGACGAAGTCGACGGGGCCGAGCTGATCGAGGGGTGTTGCTTCTACACTCATCGGTTTCCCTTCTTCGAGTGGGAGTGTGTCGCCGGATCGCGGAGGAGTCAGCTGGCTCCGAGTGTACGCACGATCGCTCGCCCGACGGGCACCTGCTGAAACATACGGGCCCGTCTGGAAGTAGTCTCGAGTCAGATCTGTCCGTGCCGAACCAGGGAGGCGTCTGTGCCAGGAACTCCGCCGAGGTCGCGAAACGTGCTGCCGATTCCGGACATCACACCGGTGGGATTGACGACGTATGACGCGAGGGACCCTGACACGACCTACCCGCCGATCGAGCAGATGCGCCCGCCCGAAGGTGCGCCGAACGTCCTGATCGTCCTCCTCGACGATGTCGGCTTCGGGGCCTCGAGCGCGTTCGGCGGCCCGATCCGAACGCCGAACGCCGAGCGCCTCGCCGCGTCCGGACTGAAGTTCAACCGCTTCCACACGACGGCGCTTTGCTCGCCGAGCCGGGCGGCCCTGCTGAGCGGCCGCAACCACCACACGGTGGGGATGGGCGGGATCACGGAGATCGCGACGTCGGCGCCGGGGTACAACTCGATCCGCCCGAACACGTGCGCACCGCTCGCCGAGACGCTGAAGCTGAACGGCTACTCGACGGCCCAGTTCGGCAAGTGCCACGAGGTGCCGGTGTGGGAGACGAGCCCGATGGGACCGTTTGCCAACTGGCCGACGGGGAGTGGGTTCGAGTATTTCTACGGGTTCATCGGTGGCGAGGCGCATCAGTACTACCCGGCCCTCTACGAGGGCACCGTTCCGGTCGAGCCCGAGAAGACGCCGGAGGAGGGGTATCACCTGATGGCGGACATGGCCGACAAGGCGATCGGGTGGATCCGCCAGCAGAAGGCGTTGATGCCCGACAAGCCGTTCTTCGCCTACTTCTCGCCCGGCGCGACCCATGCGCCGCACCACGTCCCAGCCGAGTGGGCCGACAGGTACAAGGGGGCGTTCGACGACGGCTGGGACGCGCTGCGCGAGCAGACGGTGCAGCGGCAGCGAGAGCTGGGGGTGATCCCGGCCGACGCGGAGCTGACCCCCCGCCACGACGAGATCCCTGCGTGGGACGAGATGCCGGACGAGCTGAAGCCGGTCTTGCGCCGCCAGATGGAGATCTACGCGGGCTTCCTCGAGTTCACGGACCACCACGTCGGCCGCCTGCTCGACGCGATCGAAGAGATCGGCGTCCTCGAGAACACGCTCGTCTACTACATCATCGGCGACAACGGGGCCTCGGCCGAGGGCACGCTCAACGGCACCTACAACGAGATGATCAACTTCAACGGCGCTGCCGCCCTGGAGACACCGGAGTTCATGACCGAGCGGCTCGACGACTTCGGCGGGCCGGATTCGTACAACCACTACGCCGTCGGTTGGGCGCACGCGATGTGCGCCCCGTACCAATGGACGAAGCAGGTCGCGTCGCACTGGGGCGGAACGCGGAACGGCACCATCGTCCACTGGCCCGCCGGGATCGAGGCGAAGGGGGAGATCCGCTCCCAGTTCTCACACGTGATCGACATCGCTGCGACCGTGCTCGAGGTCGCAGGGTTGCCGGAGCCGACATTCGTCCACGGTGTCCAGCAGGCCCCCTATCACGGCGTCAGCATGGCGTACTCCTTCGACGACGGGAATGCTGCCGAGCGCCACGCGACGCAGTACTTCGAGATGTTCTGCAACCGCGGCATCTACCACAAGGGCTGGACCGCCGTGACGCGGCACGGGACGCCGTGGTTGCTCATGGGCGAGTCGAAGCCGGCTCTCGACAACGACACCTGGGAGCTGTACGACACCTCGACCGACTGGACGCAGTGTCACGACCTCTCGCAGGAGCATCCCGAGAAGCTCGCAGAGCTGCAGCGGCTGTTCGTGATCGAGGCGACGAAGTACGGGGTGCTGCCGCTCGACGATCGCGTAGCGGAGCGCCTCAACGCCGAGATCGCCGGTCGCCCGACGCTCGTGAAGGGAACCCGACAGCTTCTCTACGGTGGCATGGGCAGGTTGTCGGAGCACTCGGTCGTCAGCATCAAGAACGCCTCACATGCCGTCACGGCCGAGATCGAGGTTCCCGGAGGCGGCGCCGAGGGCGTCGTGATCGCGCAGGGCGGCAGCATCGGCGGCTGGAGTCTCTACCTCAAGGGAGGCAAGCTGCGCTATTGCTACAACTTCCTCGGCATCCAGCGCTTCTACGTCGGCAGTGAGACCGAGGTTCCCGCGGGCACGCACCAGGTGCGGATGGAGTTCGACTACGCCGGCCCCGGCCTCGGCAAGGGCGGTGCCGTTTCGCTCTATCTCGACGGCACGAAGACGGGGGAAGGCGAGGTCGGTGCCACTGCGGCGATGATCTTCTCCGCCGACGACACGTGTGACGTCGGGCGCGAGAACGGTGCTCTCGTCGCCGACGACTATCCGGTTCCGAATGCGTTCACGGGTGTCGTGAACTGGGTCGAGATCGACGTCGGCACCGCAGCGGACGATCAGAATCACCTGATCGACGTGGACGAGCGGATCCGGATCGCGATGGCGCGGCAGTAGAGCAGGCACCTCGTGTGAGCCCGCTCGCGCGGGCTCACACGAGTCACTTGCGCTCGAGCATCAGCGGAACGAGCGCCTCCGCCGTCGAGGAGACCGTGACGTGAATCGCGGCCGGCTCGCGCACCCAGGTGATAAGCCCGCGGTCGTGGAGGTTCTCGAGGACGTACTGGAACGCGCGCGCCTGGGCCTGCGTCTCGTACTTGCGCCGGATGTCGAACGAGTAGCCGGTGGTGTGGAGTGAGTACCCGCGGGTCGCCTCCGGGTTGCCGGCTTTGAGCAGGTCCTGGTATGGCTGATCGCGGACGGTGCTCGTCACCGCGAGCGGCTCTGTTGCGCCGCCGAGGTCGTGGACGCGGTCGGCCAGGTAGAGGAGCACGGCGAGGGCCTCGGGCCGGAGGCCACGGTAGAGGCTCTTTGGTTGGCCGAGCTTCGGGGCGAGCTCGCCCATCGTCGGATCGACCGCAAACCACCACCGGCCCGGGTCGCTCGGGAGATTTTCGAGCATGTTGCCGGCCCATGCCGCCCGTAGCGTCGAGGCGTCCGTGAACCGCAGTGTCGACGTCGGCGGATGGAGCACTTCCTCGGCGCTCGCCTTGGCGCCGTGGAGTGCGTCGAGCTCGGAGAGGCGCTCGGGGTCGTCGCGCGAGAGCCGCATGATCTCGCGGGCCGCGAGAACGCGCCAGTAGTAGCTCGGCGAGTCGTCCCCCAGCTTCTGGAGCAGGTTGTACGCGCCGATGTTCTGCAACGGCGTCGAGTCGAAGAAGATCTGTGCCCAGGACAGGTTCTGGTCACGAACGATCTCGGGCACCGTGAGGTCGGGATCGGCATTCGTGTAGAGGCGGATGACGCGCGAGAGGTTGCCGATCCCCATGTGGTAGGAGACGACGGCGAGGTCGGCGTCACCGACGCGCTCCTCCGCCGTTTCCAGGTAGCGAACCGTCCCGGCGAGCGCTGCGCGCGGCTCGAACCGCTCGTCGATCGCACGGCGGTCGGCCTGGAGCCGCTCGACCTTCGCGGTGTCACCCGCGTTGGCCGCCTCCCGGATCTGCGCGGTGAGCCTCCGGCTCTCGGCGAGGTCGATCTTCATCCCGAGGAAGCCCGTCCCCGTCTCGGCCAGGATCTGAGTCAGCCCCGAGGCGCGCGCCGGGTCATCCCCCGCGATGACGTTCGGCCGCCCGCCGCTCTCGAGGAAGACGATCGCCTCGAGGAGATCCGGATCGACTCCGCTGTCCGCGGTCACCTCGTCGATCAAGGGCCGGTACGCCGCCGTGCGCTCCGCGGCGGCCGTGACTCCGCCGGGGCTCTTTCGATAGAGCGGATGGCTGTACGCGAAGGTTGCGGCCTCCTCGAGCCCGGCCCTGTCGCTGTCGCTGTAGGCGAGCGGATCGACGAGCGTCGCCGTGGGCTCGCGGGGCACGTACGCGCCCGACGACTCGCCGCTCTGCCGTGACCGCTCGACGACGACTGCAACGACGACGATCGCGACGGCCAGGGCAGAGACGGCGACGAGGCGTCGCCGCCACACCGGCCCGCGAGAGTGGTGGCTCTCGTGGGCCCGGTATGTCGGCATGGATCCACCCACTCGAGGGAGCGCCGTTCTCCTCGGCTACTGCCGGGCGAACGCGGCGCGCGCCTCCGCGGCGAGGTCGGTGAACGACTCGCCGCTGACGTCGATCACGACGCGCTCGATCGTGCCGCCGACGAACCGGTACGGCGCCTCACCGACGTAGTCGCCCGTGACCGGCTCGGCCCCGGAGCGCCCGACGACGAGCCCACCTCCGCCGAGGCCGAACTTGCCCGGCTGCGTCATGATCGTCGCCTGCCCGACCGCCTGATCGCGCATGTGCAGCGTCAGCGTTCCCTGGGTCGGCATCGTCGTGTTCGTACGCTCGAACGAGGCCGAGAGGACGACGTGGCCGGTCGGGACCTTCTCCTCGGAGACGATCGTCTGGATGTGCTCGCCGACGAAGTTGTACACGTAGACGAGCCGCCCCTCTCTCACGTAGAGCGCGTGGCCACCGAAGCGTGAGCCCTGAGAGAAGATCACGCCGCCCGCCTCCGCGGTGTCGATCTCCATCTCTGCGGCGATCGTGTAGTCACGGTTGCGGATGTTCGGAGCGACCGACTCGGGTATCTCCGCGCCGCCGGGGTAGTAGGTGTAGCGGTCGCGCGGGCTCGAGAGCTGCGGGCGTTCGGCCCCGAGGATCGCGACGGCATCGCGCGACTCGAGCGGCAGCGCCTGGTAGGTGCCGGCCTCCGTCCACCAGAGCGCGATCAGCTCCTGCAGCTTGACGGGGTGCTCGGCCGCGAGGTCGTGGCACTCGCTCGGGTCGGTGGTCGTGTCGAACAGCTCCCAGCGCTGCTGGTGGAAGTCGCCCCACGATTCCGGTGCAGCCGGCACGGCGGTCGCGGCCTTCCATCCCTTGTGCCAGATCGCGCGGGTGCCGAGCATCGAGAAGAACTGCGTCTCCTTCGACGGGGCCGCCGGATCGGTGAAGCTCGCCTTGAAGCTGACGCCCTCGATCGGCTTCTGCGTGTGCCCGTTGACCGCGTCGGGCAGCTCGATCCCGAGGCAGTCGTACAACGTCGGCACGATGTCGGTCGCGTGGTTGTACTGGCGGCGGATCTCGCCCGCCCCGGCGATCCCTGTCGGCCACGAGACGATCAGCGGGTCGGCGGTGCCGCCCTCGTAGTTCGCGTACCGCTTCCAGAGCTTGAACGGGGTGTTGAACGCCCACGCCCATCCGGTCGGGTAGTGGTTATACGTCGTCGTGCTACCGAGCTCGTCCAGGTACTTGAGGTTCTCCTCCATCGTGTCGGGGAGCCCGTTGAAGAACTTGTTCTCGTTGACCGACCCGTTCGGCCCACCCTCTCCCGAGGCGCCGTTGTCGGAGACGAGCACGATGATCGTGTTGTCGAGCTGGCCGCTGTGCTCGAGATAGTCGAGCAGGCGCCCGAGCTCGTGATCGGCGTGGCTGAGGAAGCCGGCGTAGACCTCGGCCATGCGGCGGAACAGGCTCTTCTCGTCGTCGGAGAGCGTCTCCCACGGCAGGACACGGTCGCCCTGGGACCAGGGCTTGCCGTCGTGGCTCGTCGTGTTCACGTACGGGTCGATCGGCGACAGCTCCGCGCCCTCGGGAATGACGCCGAGCTCCTTCTGGCGCGCGAACACGACCTCGCGGTACGCCTCGTAGCCCATGTCGAACGTGCCCTTGTACTTGTCGATCCACTCCTGAGGTGCGTGGTGGGGTGCATGGGCGGCGCCGGGGCAGTAGTAGAGGAAGAACGGCTTGTCGGGCGCGATCGCCTTGGCGTCCTGGATGAACTCGATCGCCTTGTCGGTCAGATCGACGGTCAGGTGGTAGCCCTCCTCGGGTGTCGCCGGTGCCGCGACCGGATGGTTGTCGTAGACGAGGTCCGGGTACCACTGGTTCGTCTCGCCACCGAGGAAGCCGTAGTAGCGCTCGAAGCCGCGGCCGAGCGGCCACTGGCGCTTCGAGGACGCCAGGTTCATCTCGTCCTCGGCGCAGAGATGCCACTTGCCGACGATGTAGGTGTTCCAGCCGCGCTCGCCGAGGACCTCGGCGATGTTGGCGCACTCGAACGGGATGTGGCCGTTCGCGTTCGGGAAGCCGGACGTCGCCTCGGTGATGCAGCCCATCCCATTCGTCGTGTGGTTGCGGCCGGTCATCAGGCACGAGCGTGTCGGCGAGCAGAGGGCGGTCGTGTGGAAGTTCGTGTAGGTCAGCCCGCGGTCGGCGATCCGCTTGATGTTGGGCGTCTCGATCAGCCCTCCGTACGGCTCCATGGCCGAGAAGCCGACGTCGTCGAGCACCACGTAGACGATGTTCGGAGCGTCGGCCGGGGCGATCGGCTGGGTGTACGGCCCCCAGTCGGGCGTCGAGTCCTTGATGTCGATGTTGACCGTGCCCTTGAACGCCTCCGGCATCGCTTCGGCTCCTCTCGGCCCGCAGAAGCGGGCTCCTTCGATGGTTCGTTTCTTCTATCACGCAGGATGCGGGGTAGGACGTCGAGTTCGCCTGCCGAGATCACCGTTTGCCAAAGCGCAACCTTGCGCGGCGACCCAAGCGTGTTCGGCTCGAGAGATCGGAAGGCATGCCGGGGTGGTGCGCCGGGGTCGCCGCTCGTGCCGGCACGCCGATCTCAGGCGTTCGACGTCCGCCTCTGCTCACGCGTAAGCTCAAGGGGGTACGGCGTAGCGAGAGCTTCGCGGTCCAGGGAGACTCGTCGACGACAGCTTGCCTCCCGTCATCTTGAACGGAGAAGGGAAATGGTGGAACCGCATGGCTGACACAAAGACCGACCTCTTCGTCGGGATCTATCAGGACCTCGACGCGGCGGCGAAGGAGTTCGATGCGCTCGCCGTGCTCGTCGCCGACAGGAAGCTGGCGGTCGAGGCGGCGATCCTCGTCACCCACGCCGCGGACGGCGGCGTGCAGGTTCAGCAGACGGCCGACCATCGCGGCCGCAAGGGCGTCGAGTGGGGCGGAGCGGTCGGCGTCCTCGTCGGCCTCGCGGCGCCACCGCTGCTCGCGACGACGGCAGCCGGCGCGGTCGCCGGGGGGCTCGTCGGCAGGTTCGTCGACAAGCGTCTCGAGACGGAGATGCACGACAAGCTCGGCGAGAACCTCCCAGCCGGCACGGCTGCCATCATCTCGTTGTTCGACGACGGGCAGCGGCTCGCGGTCGAGCAGGCACTCCCGAGCGCGCTCGGCAAGTCGGTCGTCCAGACCGACGAGTCGGGGATCCGGGCGCTCAAGGGCGGCCTCGCAGAGGCGATGGGGAAGTTCGTGCCCGACCGGACGAAGCTCCCGATCCCCGACAGGGCCTTCGGCGGAACGATGGGCCGCACGATGGACAAGTCGGTCGGCGACTGGGCGATCGTTCCCGGCCCCAAGGCGCCCGAGGACGCGCCCAACGTCCTCGTCGTCCTGATCGACGACGCAGGGTTCGGCGGACCGGACACGTTCGGCGGCGGGATCTCGACTCCGAACTTCACCCGCGTCGGGCAGATGGGCCTGCACTACAACAGCTTCCACGTGACCGCCGTGTGCTCGCCGACGCGCGCAGCGCTGCTCACCGGTCGCAACCACCATCGCGTCGGCATGGGAACGATCGCCGAGCTTCCGGGGCCGTACCCCGGCTACACCGGGGTGCGGCCCCGGAGCTGCACTCCGCTCCCGCGGATCCTGCGCGAGAACGGCTACGTCACAGCCGGGTTCGGCAAGTGGCACATGACGCCGGGGAGCCAGATGGGCGAGGCGGGCCCGAAGGACCACTGGCCGCTCGTCGTGGGGCTTCGACCACTGGTACGGGTTCCTGACCGGCGCCGCCGGCCAGTACGACCCGCTCATCACGCTGGACAACACGACGATCGGCGTGCCGGAGGGCAAGGACGGTGAGCGAGTACTACTTCCCGGACGACTTCACCGACAAGGCGATCGAGTGGCTGCAGGCGGTCCGCGCGGCGGACGCGCAGAAGCCCTGGATGATGTACTACTCGACCGGCTGCGCCCACGCGCCGCACCACGTCGCGAAGGAGTGGGCGGACAGGTACAAGGGCAAGTTCGACCAGGGCTGGGACGCCTACCGCGAGGAGACGCTCGCCCGGCAGAAGAAGCTCGGGATCGTCCCGGAGGACACCGAGCTCTCGGAGCGGCCCGACCTGTTCCCCGCCTGGGACTCGCTCTCCGAGGCGGAGAAGAAGCTCTACGCGCGCCAGATGGAGGTCATCGCCGGATACCAGGAGAACGCCGACTGGAACGTCGGTCGCCTGCTCGACGCGATCGAGGAGATGGGCGAGCTCGACAACACGCTGATCGTCTACATCTGGGGCGACAACGGCGCCAGCATGGAGGGCACCCTCACCGGCTCGTTCAACGAGACGACCTTCTTCAACGGCGTCGTCCTCGAGGCCGACGAGCAGCTGGAGATCATCGAGAAGTTCGGCGGCATCGAGGCTCTCGGCGGCTTCCACACGGCTCCGCACTACGCGGCGGCATGGGCGCACGCGAGCAACACGCCGTTCCAGTGGGGCAAGCAGATGGCGAGCCACCTCGGCGGCACCCGCGACCCGATGGTCGTCGCCTGGCCGAAGCGAGTCAAGGCAAAGGGCGACCTGCGCACGCAGTTCACGCACTGCATCGACATCGCCCCGACCGTGCTCGAGCTCGTCGGCATCCCCGAGCCGACGCACGTCGACGGCATCGAGCAGGAGCCGATGGACGGCACGAGCTTCGCCTACACGCTCGACGACGCCGAGGCGGACGAGCGTCACACGGTGCAGTACTTCGAGATGCTCGGCAGCCACGCGATCTACAAGGACGGCTGGTGGGCCTGCTCGAAGCTGGACAAGGTTCCGTGGGACTTCACGCCGGAGACGCATGCAGCGGTTCGCGCCCGGGCAAGTACGACCCGGAGAAGGACGTCTGGGAGCTCTACTACCTGCCGGACGACTTCTCGCAGGCGAAGAACCTCGCCGACGGGCACCCGGACAAGCTGGCCGAGCTGAAGGAGCTGTTCTGGCAGGAGGCCGAGCGCAACCGACGTCCTGCCGCTCCTCGGCGCGTTCTCGGTCTTGCTCGGCGACCTGCCGCCGCTGCCGACGATCACGCGCTTCACCTACGGCGGCACGTCCAGAACATCCAGACGACGATGATCCCGCGCATCATCGGGCGCTCGTACGCGATCGAGGGGAACCTGCACGTGCCCGACGGCGGAGCCGAGGGCGTCCTCGTCGCCTTCGCCGACTTCATCGGCGGGTTCGCGCTCTGGGTCGACGAGAAGGGGCTGCTCAACCACACCTACCAGTTCCTCGGCGTGGACACCTACAAGCAGACCTCGACCAAGCCGATCCCGACGGGCGACGTGACCGTGAAGATGCTGTTCGAGGTCGACGAGCCGAAGCCGGGCACGGGCGGCAAGGTGACGCTCTGGGCGAACGACGAGCAGATCGGGGAGGGCACGATGCCCCAGACGATCTCGCTGATCTTCACCACCTACGCGGGCATGGACGTCGGCCGCGACAACGGCGGGCGTCGTCGACCTCGCCTACGAGGACAGGGCGCCGTACGCCTTCACGGGCACGGTGAAGAACGTCGTCTTCGACCTCAAGCCGGCGGGGACCCACGAGGACGAGAAGGAGCTGCACAAGCACCAGACCCACGTGGCGGTCGCGCAGGGCATTCACGGCTAGGGATCGTCGTCGCGGTGGAGGCGGGCCGTTCCCCGCGTCCACCGCGATCCCCGACCACAGCTTCGGCGTCGGGGAGAAGGCCAGGGACGCGGGTGGTACTGTGTGAACGGTGCCATAGCGAAATGGCGCTGTCTCACTTTCGGCGGATGCCACATTGATCGGCTCCGCGCGCGCTCCATCCTCATACGCCCGGGTGGTTCGGCTTCTCGTCGGCCTCGATCGTCGTCGGCGAACAACGAGAGGAGAACTGCGCCATGAAGGCACTCGTCTACCACGGGCCCGGCAAGCAGGCCTGGGAGTCCGTCCCCGATCCGTCGATCGTCGAGCCGACGGACGCGATCGTCCGGATCGACACGTCCACGATCTGCGGCACCGACCTGCACATCATGAAGGGCGACACGCCCGAGGTGGAGGCAGGGAGGATTCTCGGCCACGAGGCGGTGGGCACGGTCGTCGAGATCGGAGCCGCGGTCACAACGGTCGCCGTCGGCGATCGCGTGCTCGTCTCGTGTGTCAGCTCGTGTGGCCGTTGCCGTTTCTGCAAGGAGGGCCATCCGGGGATCTGCAGCGGTGGTGGCGGCTGGATCTTCGGCTACATGATCGACGGCCTCCAGGCCGAGCTCGCGCGTGTCCCGTTCGCGGACACCTCGACGTACAAGGTCCCGGAGGGGCTGAGCGACGAGCAGGTGATCTTCGTCGCCGACATCCTCCCTACCGCCTACGAGGTGGGGGTCCTGAACGGTCGGGTCGAGCCGGGTGACACGATCGCGATCGTCGGTGCGGGCCCCATCGGGCTCGCGACGATCATGACCGCGAAGCTCCACACCCCCGGCAGGATCATCGCCATCGACCTCGCCGACGATCGGCTCGAGAAGGCACTCGAGTTCGGCGCCGACCTCGTGATCAACAACGGCGACGAGGATGCGCTCGCCCGGGTCATGGAGCTGACCGATGGGCTCGGGGTGGACGTCGCGATCGAGGCGGTCGGCGTGCCCGCCACGTTCGAGCTCTGCACCGAGCTGATCCGCCCCGGCGGTCGCGTTGCGAACGTGGGCGTGCACGGGACGTGCGCGACGCTGCACCTGGAGAAGCTCTGGATCCGCGACGTCACGATCACGACCGGGATCGTCGATACACGCACGACGCCGATGCTCCTCAAGCTGATCGCAGGCGGCCGGCTCGATCCGACCGTGTTCGCAACGCACCACTTCCCGCTCTCCGAGACCGAGAAGGCGTACGAGGTCTTCGGGGCGGCCGCAGAGACCCACGCGCTCAAGATCGTTCTCCAGGCCGTTCCAGCCGCGCACGACACCAACGAGTCGCTGAACGGCGCACTCGCGGTGGCCCGCTGACGAAGTGGGTGACGCCGGTACGACCGTGGTCGAGCAGTCGACCGGTCCATCGCTCCGCGGGAGTAGGAACCGCCGCGCCCGGGTTATGAGGGCTAGGCGGCGTCGAGGGGGCCACGGACCAGGTAGCTGTGGCCCCCTCGACGGAGCTTGGCGCAGGGAATCGGAGCGGACGCGAGCCAGCGCTCGACCAGAGCGAGAAGATCGACGACCCACTCTCCTCCGCCCTGCGGAGCCTCGAACCGCACGATCCATCCCGGCCCGGGGACGAGTCGTGCCGGGAACGCCTGTGCGGCGTGGTCGAGGAGGAGCATTGCGCAGTACCGATCGGGCGCGACGATCTCGACGCTCTCGACGCCGTCGAAAGCCAGCGTCGAGGACGTAACCGGCGTGGGTGGCGGGGCCACGTGAAGACGGAGATGAGGGCGGCGTCGGCCGCCCCTCTGCGTCAGAACGGTGACGGTGGGTGTGTTTGACATGTCTCCTCCAGGGCAGATGGGCAAGGGCGCCGCTCAGCTGCGCGGGGCATCCCCTGTTGCTCTCCAGCCCGCTTCCCCTGTGGGAGGACGTTTCGCCGGGTCATCCGCTCTTGAGGCCCGACGAGAGTTCAGGGCGCCGATCTCTGTGGCGCCGCTGCTTCCGACCCTAGCACGCCTGCGCCGCTGGTCTGTTGTTGCGCAACGGTCCGTGCCTCACACGAGAAATCTCCGACTGCGATCTCCGATCCCCGCGGGTACGGTCGGAGCCTGGCGTGGTTCGGCCGTCGGCGGCCTCGTGATCCGCCTCTAGCTCGTCCAGGGGATCGGTACGTGGGAGGCATCCTGCCTCTGGGCCGTGGCGTCCGGCTCACTTGCCGCGATCAGGATTGCCTGGTCGCTGAAGGGGTTCGAGATCATCCTCTCGACGCCGGCAGGGATGACTGCTGCATCCCCGGGGCCGAGGTCGCGAAGCCCGTCACCGAGCGAGACGCGCACGTGGCCCGCGACGACGACGAGTACCTGCTCACGGTCAGCCCGGTGCATCGGGCCTGATGCCGTGGGCTCCATCTCCGTGCGCCAGACCGCCAGGCCGCTGCCGTTCTGGGACGGGGTCGCGTAGGACCGCATTCTCGCATTCGGCGTCTCGAACACCGGTGCGTCGTCGAGGGTCGTGAACGGCATGGCTCTTCTCCTTCGGTGTAGACAACTGAGTTGTCTACCATATCACAGATAGACAACCACGCTGTCTATACTGGTGAGAATGAGCGAGCCAATCGCCCGTCTTCTTGCGACGGTCTTCCGTGAAGCCGTCGACGAGATGCACGACGAGCTCCGGCAACGGGGCTACGACGAGCTCCGGCCGGCGCACGGCTTCATCCTCAATCTCGTCAGCGACGGCGCGACAGCGACCGAGCTCGCCTCCCACCTCGGCGTGACGAAGCAAGGAGCTGCCAAGCTCGTCGCCCACCTCGTCGCGATGGGGTACCTGCAGAAGCGGCCCCACCCGTCCGACCGGCGCGCGACCCTCATCACCCTGACACCACGCGGGCGAGAGGCTCTTGCCGCCGCTGCCGCCGCCCAGGAGACCATCGAAACCCACTGGGCGGAAGTCCTCGGCGCCCCGCGGATGCACGCACTCCGCAGCGCGCTCGAGGAGCTCGCGGAAGAAAGCCGCGCAACACTCCGGCCGACCTGGTAGCGCGCGAGGACGTCAGTGGCCGTGATACGCGTGGACGACGGCGTGTCCTTTGCCACGCGCGATCATCGCACGGTTGACGGGGACCGTGACGACGAACGCGACGACGAGTGAGGCCGCGAGGCTCCACCAGAAGAGGCCGTCCGCGAGCCCCGCAGCGAGCGCGCCGGGAACGGCAATCAGGAAGAGGTTGTCCATGATCTCCATGACGGTGATCGAGACCGTGTCTGCCGCGAGCGCGACCCGGCCGGCGCCGCGGAACGGGAGCCCTGCCGCGAGCAGGGGTCGCAGGGTGAGCGCGTAGCCGAACATGAAGGCGAGGACGACGCTGAGGACGATCGAGGGCAGGCTCGCAAGACCGAGAGCGGTCGCGATGATCATTCCGAGCACTTCCCCGATGGCGCAGCCCGTCAGGCAGTGGAGGGTCGCGCGTGCGGCGACGCCCCACAGGGAGTCGGTCTCCGTGGTTGCGTCGTGATGAGCGTGATGCGCCGTCGGTGTCGTCATTTCAGGCTCCTTCTACGTTTTATATACCCCTATAGGGTATAGAAACGCACCTGCTGGGGCCGGCATTCCCGATTCAGCGGTATGTGGCTCGCCCACTGATCTGTCGTCTACTCGCCGGCGACGTCGCGGCGGAGGAAGACGAGGTAGGCGGCCGTCAGGGGCGCCACGATGTAGATCGTGCAGACCCAGACCGATCGGATCACGGGGGTCCAGTCTGCGGGTGTGCGGAGGAAGCCGTGCCAGGCGTCGAACTGGGTGCCGAGGAGGTAGGGCCGGATCGCCTCGGTGCCGGGGAGGACCCCGAGCAGCTGCATCAGGAGGGCGAACATGAGCGTCCCCACGACGGACGCGGCGCTGTTGCGGGTCACGGTCGAGAGCATCAACCCGAAGGCGGCGACGCCGGCGAGCGCCAGGGCGTAGATGCCGAGGCTCTCGCCCAGGAGGACGAGGCTGTGGCCGACCGGGACGCTGGTGCCGGAGAGGGACGTGAGCGGATGGAGGCCCCACACGATCGAGCCGGCCACCAGTCCGACGATGCCCATCGCGAGCACGGCGGCGGCCATATAGGTGAGGGTGGCGAGCGTCTTGCCGGCGAAGATCTGGCCGCGGTCGAGCGAGCGGGTGAGGATCGTCTTGAGGGTGCCGTTGTTGGTCTCGGAGGCCACGATGTCGCCGGCGACGAGCGCGGTGATCAGAGGCAAGCCCCAGATGGAAAGGAAGAAGAGGACGACGAACGGAGTGGCGAGGCCGGTATCGCGAAGGGTTCGTCCGAGCGGGACGTCCGTCGGCCCGGAGCCTTTCTGGATCGCGATGGCAACGACGAACGCGATCGGGACGAGGACGGCCGAACCGAGGCCGAGGTAGGTGCGCTTCTGGATCGAGAGCTTGAACAGCTCCCAGCGGTAGACGGTTCCGATGCCCGACATTACGCCGCCTCCACCTGGCCCGCACTCACGGTGGCCGGGTCGCCTTCCGTCATGCCGAGGAACAGCTCCTCGAGGCTCGCCGAGTAGGGCGCGAGCTGGGTGAAGCCGACCCGCGCCTGGCCGAGGGCGATCGAGAGCGCGGCAACGGCGTCCTCGTTGGCGCGGAAGACGATCTCGTCGCCTTCGAGCTGGACGTCGTCGAGCCCGGGGTGGGAGAGGCAGAGGAGCCTCGCCCGCTCGGGCTCGACGGCACGCAGCCGGTACTGCTCGCTCGCGGTCGCCAGCAGGTCGGAGAGCTCCCCCTCGTAGAGGATGCGGCCCTTTCGGATGATGGCGACGCGGTTGCAGAGCTCCTCGACCTCGGTGAGCAGGTGGCTCGAGAGCAGTACGGTGATGCCCTCGTCCGCGAGGCGGCGCACGAGGGCGCGCATGTCGCGCATTCCGGCCGGGTCGAGCCCGGTCGTGGGCTCGTCGAGCAGGAGCATGCGTGGGCTGCGAATGAGAGAGGCCGCGATGCCGAGACGCTGCCGCATCCCGTGCGAGTAGCCGCCGACCCTGTGCTTGGCCCGGTCGCGTAGCTCGACGATGTCGAGCACCTCGTCTATCCGGCTCCGGGCCTTGCCTCCGTCGTAGTCCGCGAGGAGCTCGAGGTTCTTGCGCCCGCTCATGTACGGGTAGAAGCGAGGCCCTTCGACGAAGCCCGCAACGCCGTCGAGCGCGCGCGCTCCGTCGAGGAGCGGGTCGCGCCCGAACAGCTTTGCCGAGCCCGACGTCGGCCGGATCAGCCCGAGCAACATCCGCAGCGAGGTCGTCTTGCCGGCACCGTTGGGGCCGAGGTAGCCGAACACGTCGCCGGCCTCGACGGTGAGGTCGACGTTGTCGACCGCGACGACCTCACCGTAGGTCTTCACGAGCCCTCGTGCGACGATAGGCGTCTCGTCGCTCATCGAAGCTCGCGTGCGGCGGCCTCGGCGGCCGCAGGCGGAATCGATCCTGCGAGGGTCGTCGAGACGCCCGCGTGCTGCCAGGTGACGATCGTGCCGAGCTGCGTTGCGAGCTCGTGGGCGGGGACGCCGTCGAGCGAGACCGTCGGCAGGCTGCCGAGCGAGCCTGCGGGAGTGCCGCTGCTTCCGGCGGGCGCCTTTCGCTGTGCGACGACGATCCCGCCGAGCCCCTGCCCGTAGGTGACGATGACGGTCTGCGAGTTGGCGTCGCCGACGAGGCGGACGTCCTTGCGGGGCAGGCCGACGAGCGTGTCCGGCGCGCTGACCGGGAAGTCGACGGCTGCCTCGACCGCTGTGAGACCCGTCACAGGCGCCCCGGCGTCAGGCGCGCTGCCGGCCTTGCCCGGGGACAGCTGGCCGAGGTCGACGACCTTCGCGTTCGCGGGCGGCGCCACGTCCACCGAGGACGCGTCAACGGGGCCGTATGAGATGTCGCTCGTGGTCAACTCGAGCACGGGGGCCGAGGCGCCCTGAGCGTAGATCGCCGCGCGCAGCGGCACCGCGTGGGCGGCGTCCCAGGAGATCTCTACCGATCCGAGCAGGCCGCCGTCGTGCTTGGGCGCGAGAGCCACGGTGTAGGCAGCGGCTCCGCCGACGTTCGCGGGTGTGGCTTCGGAGAGCGCGACGTGAACGCCGACCTTTGCCAACAGATCCGTGATCTCCGCGAGGGTCGGCGGCGAGTCCTTCGCCGATGCGTCCGAGGCTGCCTGTGGCAGCGTCGCCTTGTAGACGGCGTTGGACGAGGCGTCGTACACGGTGACGGCGGTCGGGCTCCAGACGATCTGCGCGTCGCCTGCGTTCGACTGCAGCTCGATCCGTCCATGCCCATCGTTCGTGAGCCACAGACGCCCCGAGCCACCGGACATCAGCACCGGGCCGGCGCTTCCGAGGAGTGCTCCGGAGGGGAACAGCTTGTTCGTGAACGTCACGCGGGCGGTGACACCGTCGACCGGCGGGCCGGTGAGCGCGTCGTGAACGGCCGCCGCGAGCGGCTTCGGCGGCGGGGTCTCGCCGCCGCCCCCGCGGGCCGCTACCGCGACGGTGGCAGCTGCAACGAAGAGAGCGACGACGAGCGCGAGCAGAGTGGCGAGTCGAGCGGTGGGGAGCGTGCGTAGATACCTCATGGCGATCCTTCCTCGGAGAGTTCCAGGTCCGGTGTAGCACCGGACCTGGAGAGTTCTCTGAGAGCCGGGAGCTCGATCGTGAAGCAGGAGCCGTCCGAAAATGCTCTCCCGCCGTGCCGTGCGGCGGTGGCACGCACGATCGCGAGGCCGAGGCCGGAGCCCGAGCGGTCGTGCTCTCCACGCCAGAAACGGTCGAATGCCCGCTCCCGGTCGGCAGGGTCGAGACCCGGCCCCTCGTCGCACACGGAGACGAGCGCCCGGTCTTCCGACCGTCGGACGGTGAGCCTGATCACCCCTTCCGACGGGCCGTGGAGACGGGCGTTCTGCAGCAGGTTCGAGATCGCCCGCTCGAGCGCTGCTCCGTCGCCGCGCACGCGCACCGGCTCGGCGGCGGCGACGACGCCGGGGTCTCCGTCTGCGAGCGAGACGACGAGCCGGTCGAGCGCCACGTCCTCCACGGGCGGCGCTGCCGCTTCTTCCCGGCTGATCGCAATCAGGTCGCCGGCGAGCCGTACCAGGCGGTCGGTGTCCTCCTGGAGGTCGGAGATCAGCTCGGGCGTAGCGCCGTGACGGGCCAGGTAGGCGACGTTGCCCTGCAGTGCAGTCAACGGGGTGCGCAGCTCGTGTGAGGCATCGGCAACGAGCCGATGCTGGGCCTCACGTGATCGCTCGAGGCTGCCGAGCATCGCGTTCAGGGTCGTCGCGAGCCTGCCCACCTCGTCGTCCACGCCGGTCTCGGGGAGCCGCCGGCCTGGATCCGCAGTGCGCTCGATCTCGGCCGCCGACCCGGCGAGCCGCCTCAGCGGGCGAAAGGTGTGGCCCAGCAACAGCGCCACCGCCGCAGCGCCGAGTGCCGCGGCCCCGACGGCCGAGGAGAGGACGCCGGCGCGCAAGGCGTGAAGCGTGTCCTCGAGGTCCGTGGTCGAGGCGGCGACGACGACCGCGCCCCCCGAGGCGGGGCCGCGCACGACGGCGAGCGGCGCGACGTAGAGGCGAATCCCGTCACCCGCCTGCGTGGCGTCGGCGAACGCCGGAGCTCCCGTCGCGATCACGTCCTTAGCGAGCACGGCGGTGGGAAGCACCCGCCCGCCCAAGCCCAGAGAGCGGGCGACGAGCCGCCCGCGGCGGTCGAGCACCTCCACGCTCGCGTCGGTGCCGCCCAGAGGAGACTCGAGCGCGCCCGGCGCCGTCAGCAGCGCAGGCGCAGAAGCGCTCAGCTGCGCGACGGCAACGGCACGACGTCGCAGGGAGCTGTCCAGGGAGTGGCGGAGATGACGCTCGACGGCGAGATCGACCGCGATCCCGAGCGTGACGACCGCCAGCATGATCGACAGCGCCGCCGCAATCACCGCCCGGCTGCGGATCGACAACCGGCTCATGCTCCCAGCACGAACCCGACGCCCCGCACCGTCCCGATCAGCGGTGGCTCACCCAGCTTGCGCCGCAGATACGAGACATAGCGATCGACCACATTGAGGCTTGCCGACGCGGGGCCACCCCAGACACGGTCGAGGGCCACCTCGCGCGTGACCACGTTCCGGGCGTTTCGCAGGAGGAGCTCCAGAAGATCCGTCTCCCGGTTGCTCAGGTTGAGCTCCCGACCGGCGCGAAGCGCGACCCGTGACTGCACGTCCAGCACCACGTCGGCAAACGCGAGCACCTCGGGAACCTCGCGCCCGCGGCGCAGCAGTGCCCGCAGCCGCGCCGCCAGCTCCTCCGCCGCGAACGGCTTCACCAGGTAGTCGTCAGCGCCGGCGTCGAGGCCGGCAACCCGGTCTTCGAGCCCATCGCGTGCCGTGAGCAGCAGGATAGGAGTCACCATCCGCTTCGCCCGGAGACGGCGGCAAACGTCGAGCCCGTCGAGGCCGGGCATGGAAACATCGAGCACCACGACGTCAGGAGCCGACAATTCGATCGCGGCGAGAGCAGCCCCTCCATCGGCGGCGCAGGTGACCTCGTAACCCTCCGCCGAGAGCGTCCGATCGAGCATCCGCCGAATCGGAGCGTCGTCGTCTACCACGAGTATTGCGGCTCTCGCCACTCGTCCAGCGTAGCCTTTGACCAGCATCGCGCACGTTCGCTCAGCGCCCCGGAGAGCGGATGCGCCGAGCTGCTCGCCCTACGGCGCGCTCATGCCGCCTCGCTCACGACCATGTCGAGGAAGCCGCTGACGGCAGCGGGCGGGATTGCACCGACGAACTGGTTCACGACGGCGCCGTCCTCGAACGCTTTCACGCTCGGGATCCCGCTGACCGAGTAGCGGCTGGCCAGCTCGGGAAACTGGTCGACGTTGATCTTGACGAGCTCGACTGCGCCGCCGCGCCGCTCCACTTCCTTTTCGAGCACGGGGGCGAGCATGTGGCAGGGGCCGCACCAGGGCGCCCAGAAGTCGACGATCACGGGGAGCGCGCGCGAGCGCTCGATCACGTCGTTCTCGAATGTCTCCGGTGTCGCGTCCATCACGAATCTCCTTCACAGAGCGGTTTGTTGGACTTGCGTGTCTCTCGTTCCGTCGCCGCGCCTAGCGGTGCGCCGGCAGGTGTCGATCGGTCGAGACGCCGACCAGCCGGTAGAGCGGGCAGAAGCCCACGACGGCCGTGACAGCCATGACCACGCCGATGAGGGCGAGGATCACGCCGACGATCGAGCCGATGCCTACAACGAAGGCGAGGATCAAGGCGACGACGGCGACGACACCTCGTGCAACGCGATCGATGGTTCCCTCGTTCTTGGTCATCTCGGGTCCCTTTCTTGGATGGTCTCGCATTCGGTCATGCTCCTACTATACACAACTATAAACTTGTATAATGTACGTAGTTGTTACCGATCTTTGCTCAGCGGTTCACCCGATGCGGGCACTAGGCGCCGGATCGAGACTTTGGAGATACGAGGTCCCGCCACGAAGGAGAGATGATGGCCCGCAGCAAGCACTTCGAGTTCCCCGCCGGTGTGGAGTGGGAAGGCGGCTCGATGACGGTCGCCTCCATCGTCGGCAAACACGATCTCCGCGTCGCCACCCCGCCGGAGTTCGGCGGCGAAACCGAAGGAGTGTGGAGCCCCGAAGACCTCCTGGTCGCGTCCGCCGCCTCCTGCTTCGCGGTCACCCTCGCCGCGATCGTCAAGCGCCGCACGATCCCCCTTCTGTTGCTGCAGGTGGACGGAAACGGCCACGTCGGTCCCCGCGACGACGGGCAACTCGGCTTCACCTCGATCGAGCTTCAGGTGACAGCCGAGACCGACTCGGCCGACGCAGTCACCCAGCTCGAGGCAGCGATCGAGCGCGCCGACAACGGCTGCCTCGTCGCGATGGCACTCAACATCCCCGTCAACGTCCACGCGACGGTCACCGTCGCGGGAGCAGCCGGCCGACTCCACGCCCTACCGGCCGGAGGCTGACCTCATCACGAGCGCCGAATATCGCTCTGACGACGCTGCTCGGCCGCGTCAACTCACACGACGTTCAGGAATTGAAAACGCGGGTTGATGCGGGGCTTCTACCGATGCGGCGCCTCCGGTGAGGTGCGATCGTTGTAGCGATACGCCAATCGGCGTGTCTTTCGAGCGAAGGAGATGTCATGGCGACCATCGAAAAGGTGGCGACCTATGCGGCTCCTGGGCAGCACGACAGCCCGGTTGAGTTGAAGCCACGGTACGAGAACTTCATTGGCGGGCACTGGGTGCCGCCCGTCCACGGCGACTACGCCGACAACCTGACACCCGCAACGGGCGAGCCCTTTACCGAGGTTCCTCGCTCGACCGTCGAGGACGTCGAGCTTGCGCTCGACGCCGCCCACGCTGCGAAGACCGGCTGGGCAGAGATGTCGACGACAGAGCGCTCGAAGGTGCTGAACAAGATCGCGGACGCGATCGAGGAGCACAGCGAGATGCTCGCCGTCGCCGAGAGCTGGGAGAACGGGAAGCCGGTGCGAGAGACGCTGGCTGCGGATATCCCGCTCGCCGCCGATCACTTCCGCTACTTCGCCTCGGTGATCCGTGGCGAGGAGGGATCGATCGCGGAGATCGACAGGAACACGATGGCGTACCACTTCCGCGAGCCGCTCGGCGTCGTGGGACAGATCATCCCGTTCAACTTCCCGATCCTAATGGCGGCCTGGAAGCTCGCGCCGGCTCTTGCCGCGGGCAACTGCACGGTGATCAAGCCTGCGAGCCCGACGCCGTGGTCGATCCTGAAGCTGGCAGAGCTGGTCGAGGAGATCGTGCCACCCGGCGTGCTCAACATCGTCAACGGCCCGGGAGCGGAGATCGGGATGGCGCTTGCAACGAGCAAGCGGATCGCGAAGATCGCGTTCACCGGGGAGACGGTGACGGGGCGCCTGATCATGCAGTACGCGGCCCAGAACCTCATCCCTTCGACGACGGAGCTGGGCGGCAAGTCGCCGAACATCTTCTTCGCCGATGTGATGGCGGAGGATGACGCGTTTCTCGACAAGGCGATCGAGGGCCTCGTCCTCTACGCGTTCAACAAGGGCGAGGTGTGCACGTGCCCCAGCAGGGCGTTGATCGAGGAGTCGATCTACGAGCCCTTCATGGAGCGCTGCCTGGAGCGGATCGCAATGATCCGGCAAGGCCATCCGCTCGACATCGAGACGCAGATCGGGCCGCAGGTCTCGGCCGCACAACTGGACAAGATCGAGAGCTACGTCCAGATCGGTCTCGCAGAGGGTGCGGAGCTCCTGATCGGCGGCGAGCGCAACCACCTCGAAGGAGAGCTCGATGGCGGCTACTACTACAAGCCGACCGTCTTCAAGGGCCACAACAAGATGAGGATCTTCCAGGAGGAGATCTTCGGCCCGGTGCTCGCGGTGACGACGTTCAAGAACGAGCAGGAGGCGCTCGAGATCGCGAACGACACGCCATACGGCCTCGGCGCCGGCGTGTGGACGCGAGACACGAGCAAGGCATTCCGCATGGGGCGCGGTATCCAGGCCGGCCGCGTGTGGACGAACTGCTACCACCTCTACCCCGCGCACGCCGCCTTCGGCGGTTACAAGAACTCGGGCGTGGGACGCGAGAACCACAAGATGATGCTCGACCACTACACGCAGACCAAGTGCCAGCTCGTCAGCTACGACCCGAACCCGCTCGGGTTCTTCTAGGGGGTGTCGGGACGTGGACGGAAAGGTCGTCGCGACCGACGCCGCAATCGCGGCGATCGAGAGCCTGACCACCACGCACGGAAAGCTGATGTTCTTCCAATCGGGGGGCTGCTGCGACGGCAGCTCCCCGATGTGCTTCCGTGACGGCGAGCTCCTGCTCGGGCCAAACGATCTTCTCCTCGGTGAAGTCGGCGGCGCCCCGTTCTTCATCGACGCAGATCAACACGAGCGCTGGAACCGGCCCGAGTTGCTCCTCGACGTCACAGCCGGCCCCGCACCCGGGTTCTCGCTCGAAGCGCCCGGCGGTCTCCATTTCGTGACGCGAGGCGTCCCCTGCGCGGTGGAAACGGTTTCGGAAAGCGCCGACGGCGGCCGGCCCGGGTAGCGGCGTAGCTGCTTCGACCGGGTCAGGAATACCCCCGGGAATGTGGTTTGACCGTGCCGCCCACCTCCACGTCCTGCATCAAGCCGTGGAGACGGATCTCATCTGCGACGTCGGAGTGGACGACGAGATCCTGTCTATCTGCTCCAGCCTGAAGTCGAAGAAGACGCCGAATGGAGCGACCGCACCCATGAGGGCGGCGGAGGTCGGAGCCTCGATGACTCCCATCCCTCCCCCGGTAGCGAAGGGCCAGTGATCTCTGAACTCGACCGGCGGCTGCCAGTCGGTGAAGATCTGCATCGCACTGCCGGCGGCTTCGGGCGAGTTGCGCGGTGTATAGACGATTCCGAACAGCATCTCGACGCTCCTTCTGTGGTGTGTCTGTCCCTGAGGTCGCTGACCGGGCCTCGCGGTTTCGATACGGGCGGATGTGCTGCCGCGGGGTGGAACTTCGATGTCAGGCGGCTCTCGTATCCGTTGTCCATGCTCTCCGCCGCTCTCTCGCGAGTCGTGCCCGCGTGAGGGTCAATTCGGTGGAGTGTCGGTCGAGCTCGGCCTTGGCGGCGCCGTGTTGCTCGAGGATCTCGTGGACGAACATGAGTCCACGGAGGTGAAGGAGCAGCTCTTCGATCTTGCGGTCCTCGGCGGTCATCTCGGTTCCTTTCGGAGGTGGCAGGCTCGCGGAGGGTTGCGACTGCCTCTGCCCACAGAGAAGCAGGGGAGGCTGGGATGCGCCCGAGGGTCGGCTGGGAGTTACCCGAGAGTGGGTGCGATGAGGGGCAGGTGGATCTCGAAGATCGATCCGTGTGGGCGGGCCGACCGGACGCTGATCGTTCCGTCGTGGGCCGTGATGATGGAGCGGGTGATTGCGAGGCCCAGGCCGGCGCCACCCGTGTCGCCCGCGCGTGTTGTGCCGGTGCGGGTGAAGCGGTCGAAGACCCTGTCCTGCTCCGACTCGGGTATGCCAGGCCCGGTGTCCTCGACGGTCAAGATGACCTGGACAGAGGAGGCGCTGAGCGTCAGGTGCACGGAAGCGTCGGCGGAGGTGTGTTCGCGAACGTTTGCGAACAGGTTGTCGACTGCCTGACGCAACCTGTCCCTGTCGCCGGAGACGACGAGCGGGCGCTCGGCGAACTCGAACGAGACGACACGGTCGGGCTCGATGGCGCGAGCGGATTTAACGGCGGCCTCGGCGATGTCGTCCAGGGCTACCGGCTTGCGCTCGAGCGGGCGCCCGTCGTCAAGGCGGGCGATGAGAAGCAGGTCATCGACGAGAAGGCTCATGCGGGTGCTTTCGTCTTCGATCGCGCGCATGACGGTGACGAGATCCTCCGGACGCTGGCTTGCGCCGCGGCGGAAAAGCTCCGCGTAGCCACGGATCGACGTCAGCGGGGTTCGCAGCTCGTGTGACGCGTCGGCGAGGAACTGGCGCAGCTTGCTCTCGGTCGCGTCGCGTTGTGCCAAGGCGGCCTCGTTCTCGTCGAGCATCCGGTTGAAGGCCGTCGCAACACGCCCAACCTCTGTTCGCCGGGGTTCTTCAGGCACGCGCGCGGCGACGTCGCCCGCGACGATCGCGTCGGCGGTACTCGCGATCCGCCTCAATGGACGCAGGCTGCGGGTGAGCACGACCGCCGCCACGACGGCGAGGATTGTGAGAACGATCGCGCCGACGACGATGTTGAAGGTGACGAGTCGGGCGAGCGTGTTGACCTCGCTCTTCAGAGAGACGGCCGCGATCACCGTCTTCCCGCCGTCCGCCGGAACGGCGATCGCCTGGAATGCGGGCCGGTCGCTCTCAGCGGAACCGACCTGCTGCGACCGCCCGAGGTGCATGACGAGGTCCGGAGGCAACCGCACGTCTTCGGCTTCCGAGGAGCCGAACCGCGAGATCACGGTTCCGCGCGCGTCTCGAACTTCGACGAGCACCGGCCGATCGGCCCCTGCGAAGATCGCGAGGCCCAATGTCCCGTTGCTCCTCAGCGTATCGACGGCAGTCTGCGCGACATGGCGGACGCTCTCGTCGGCACGCGCGTGCAGGTCGTTGCGCAGGAGCACGAACGTCGTCGCGTCGACGGTGCCGACGGCCAGTGCCGCGAGAACGACGGTCGCCAACGTAACGCGCAGGCGAATCGACACAGCCCTACTCCGGCAGCCGCAGCGAGTAACCGACCCCGCGCACCGTGTGAATCAGCGGTGGCCCTTCGGCATCGACCTTCTTGCGGAGATAGCTGATGTAGGTCTCGACGATCCGTCCGTCGCCGCCGAAGTCGTACTGCCAGACGTGATCCAGGATCTGCGCCTTCGAGAGAACCTTGCGCGCATTCAAGATCAGGTAGCGCAACAACGAGAACTCCGTCGGGCTGAGATCGACACGGCGTCCGCCCCGACGAACCTCGTGCGTGTCGTCGTCCAGCACGAGATCCGAGAACGACAGCCGATGGGCCGCTGCCGACGTCTCGGATGTCCGTCGCAGCACGGCATGGACGCGGGCGACGAGCTCCTCGAGGCTGAACGGCTTCGTCATGTAGTCGTCCGCACCGAGCGTGAGGCCACGGATGCGATCCTCGACCGCATCCCGCGCCGTCAGGAAGAGCACCGGGATCCGCTGCCCGCCCGCCCGCAGCCGCTCCTGGAGCGCGAATCCGTCGGTATCCGGCAGGCCCACGTCGAGCACGATGAGATCGGGCACGACGTCACGCACGGCGGCAAGCGCCTGCGCACCGTCGGCCGCGGTCATCAGCTCGAATCCCTCGTACCGCAACGCGGTCGCGACGAGCTCTGCGATGTTCCGCTCGTCGTCGACGACGAGAATGCGGATCGGCGAGGGATCACTGCTCACGAACCCAGTATCGCGAGAGAAACCTGGGAGTTACCTGAGAGTTGGCTCGTCACCGCCGGGCCGTCGGGGACCGGCCTCGCGGTGGGGATCGCGACGCAGCGAGCCCTCCCGTTGCGCCGTTTCACGATTCGGGCAACGGGAGGGCTCGGACGTACGAGAGGGTGACATTTCTGCGGGAGCGGCTCACACGTCAACCACCACCCCGGCGGCGGAGGCCCGACGCTCCCCTCTCGTCAGGCCTTCTACAGTGCTCTCGCTCATGACCGGCCCTTTCTCCATCGTGCTCGGTTTCGAGTCTTCGCCTAGGCCCCGACGGCCAAGATGTTCGCCGGCCTCGCCTGCCCCTGCCCGCCGACGCCGACGAGGTTCGCGATCTCGTAGAACTCGGGGGCGCCGCCGGCGATGTCGGCGCCGACGGTGTCACGCACGGCCGGCTCGAGTCGGCCCTTGCCGAAACGCTGGAAGTGACCCTTCGTCTCCCAGATGTCGTACACGTACCAGCCTCCGGGTGCAGGGCCGGCGCTGTGCATGATCAGCCCGTCCGGGGCATCGCTCGAGTCGAACGGGTAGTGACCGAATAGCTTCTCGTTGATCTGCTTGTACTGCTCCTGCTTGATGCCCGGCATCGTTATGAGCACTCCAACAGCCATGATGGCCCCCTTTGGTTGGTGGTTTCGCTTCCTGCAACGAACGTAACGGCCGGCGCTGGGAATCACCCCAGGGTTCCCTGAGAGTTTCCCGAGCAAGTGGTCAGGCTCCCCACGCCCGGCGCGCCTCGACCACCCGAGGCGTGGTGGTGAGACGCGCCGGAACCCCGCTCAGACGTCGCGGCGGCGGAGAAGGACAGCCGCCACGACGATCGTGACGGCGACGTAGCCCGCAAAGAGGGCGAGCCCCGACCAGGGCGCGAGCATCACGCCACCTCGGTCGCTGACACCCATGATCGCCTGACCGGCGTTGCTCGGGAGATAGGGCGAGATCGCGTCGTTCCAGCTCGACGGGAACACGTTCATCAAGGGCGGGATCACGAACAGCACTGCCGCGAGCGCCGAGATGCCGCCGGCCGTGTTGCGCAGGATGCCGCCGATCCCGAGGCCGAAGATGCCGACGAGCGTGAGGTAGAGCGCCCCGCCCAAGACCGCGCGGGCGACACCCGGGTCGGTGAAGGCGAGGGCGATGTCCCGGCCGCCGACGCTGTGGCCTCTCAGGATTGCCTGGGCGGCGAGGAACGCGATCATCGTCGCCGGGACGGAGAGTGCGAGGGTGACGATCCCGAAGACCCCTGCCTTTGCCCACAGTACCGGGAGTCGCTTCGGAACGGCCATGAACGTGGAGCGGATCATGCCGGTCGAGTACTCCCCGCTCAGGATCATGACGCCGAGGACGCCGATCGCGAGCTGCGCCATGACGACGCCGATGAGGCTCGTCTCGAGGGGATTGAAGCGCGCCTTCTCGGCCACGCTCATCGTATGCCAGTGGCTGGCGTTGACGAGCGCCGGGATCACTGCGAACCCGATCGTCATCGCGAATGCTGCGAGGAGCGCATAGCGGGTCGAGCGGAGAGTCCGGAGCTTCGTCCACTCCGACAGCGCCACCCGGGCCTGCGTGACCTGGCCTGCGTGCGCCCGATCGCCCGGGAAGGTCCGCTTCTTGGTCGGCAGTGCCGAAACGGTGCTCATGCTGTGAACGCTCCTTCGGTCTCCGTGAGGGGTGTCGACCTGGCCGAGTGGAATTCGGCCTCGTCGCTGGTCAAGTCCATGAACGCGTCCTCGAGCGATGCCTGCAGAGGAGTGAGCTCGTGGAGCACGAGCCCGTTCGCCGCCGCTGCCCACCCGATCTGCTCGGCGTTCAACCCTTCGACCTCGATCAGGCCCGGCTCGAACGCCGCGACCGAGACGTCAGGCCCAACGAGCAGGGCCGCGAGCTCGGAAGCGTCGGGCGAGCGAACGCGAACGATCCGCCTCGAATGGCGGCGGATGAACTCGTCGACGCCGATGTCGGCGATCAGCCGTCCACGGCCGATCACGATCAGATGATCGGCGGTCAAGGCCATCTCACTCATCAGGTGCGACGAGATGAAGACCGTCCGTCCCTCGGCCGCCAGTTGCTTCATCAACCCGCGGACCCACCGGATCCCGTCCGGGTCGAGGCCGTTGACGGGCTCATCGAGCATCACGACCTGAGGATCGCCGAGCAGTGCCGCCGCGATCCCGAGGCGCTGGTCCATCCCGAGCGAGAACTGGCCGGCACGCTTCTTCGCGACCGATTCGAGCCCTACGAGCTCGATCAACTCGGCCACGCGGCGACGTCGGATCCCTTGCGTCTGCGCCTGGGCGAGCAGGTGGTCGTAGGCCGACCTTCCCGTGTGGATCGAGCGTGCCTCGAGGAGGGCTCCGACCTCGTGCAACGGCGCCGCATGATCCGCGTAGTGCTTCCCGTTGACGGTTACATCGCCGCTCAGGGGAGCGTCGAGCCCGAGGATAAGGCGCATCGTCGTCGATTTCCCCGATCCATTCGGGCCGAGGAAGCCGGTCACAATGCCCGGCCTGACCGTGAAGGTCAGATCGCTGACCGCCGTCGTGTCCCCGTAGCGCTTGGTGAGACCCCATGCCTCGATCATCACGCCTCCTTGTTTGTGGCGCGATCTGCGCCTGATCACAGGCAAGCAACCGAGACTGAGACCATCGCGAGCGCCAGCTGAGAGTTACCCCAGAGAGGAAGGGTGACCCCTCCTGGAGCTCTCGATGCCCTGGCTACCTATCCCTGCCCGTCGCCAGGGGGTTGAGGAGGGGCGGCCGGGGAAATGCCGCCAAGCGTGGACGAGTCGCTACCGACGGCTTTCCAGCGCTGGCGCGGCGGAATCCAGCCAGTTCGCAAGCGGCGCTCTGGCGGGGTCATGGCCCATTCGCGGTGCTTCGGCGCCCCTGCTCTGCTTGCCGTCAAGGGTGGGTAACGCCGTCTGCCCAACGAGGGCCTACGCCACCCTCTATGGTGTCCGTGACTGGGATCGTCTCGTCATGCCGTGGATGCGGACGAGTCCGCGGGCCGGGGCGTGGCGGTGAGTCGGGTCGCGGCGTATGCGGCTGTTGAGAAGAGCGCGAGGGCGTTGACGGCGTGGAGGACGGCGAGTTGTGGGACCGCGAGTGTGGCGAATCCCAGTACGGCTTGCAGGATCATCAACGCGAGTACGATCCCGGCCGTCCGCAGCCCATGGTCGATGCTGCGGCGGGTGAGGATCGCGACGATCAGGAAGGCGAGCGCGAGCAGTGGTAGCCAGAGCGCGCCGAGCTCGCCGTGTAGGTCGAAGCCGACTTTGCCGCCGTAGTCGACCGTGCTGCCCTCCTCGAAGGTTGCCCGGGTTGCGGTGTTGCGCTCGTCGTAGATCCAGTGGCCGAGGCCGGCGATGCCGTAGGCGATCAGCGCTGCTTGGATGACCACGCCGAGGGCGACGAGCGACGCGAATACACGGTAGATCTTCATGGGGCCTTCTTTCGGATGGTCGGGCGGCCGGGATCGCGCTCGCACGCGGCGAGGATTGCGGCGCTGGCGAGCAGGACGAGAGACCACGTGACGGCGGTGGCGCGGGGGTATGTCGGTGATCCGAGAGGTGCCAAGTTCACCCAGGCCCGCAGCGGTTCGAGCGCGACCACGAGGATGACTAGGCCGAACGTCGTCGCGCCCGCCAGGTCGCCGGGTGCGAGGCGGCCCGACCGGCGCAGCACGGAGGCCACCGCGATCCCGACCGCCACGCTCCCGGCTGCCACTGGCACGAGCCTGTTCCACGCGGTGGCGCCGTCGAGGTGGTCGAGCCAGAGCACGGCTGCGGAGCCCGCGGCGAACGGCAAGAGAGCGATGGGGAGCCGCCATGCGACTCGTGTCGGACGCCCTGTCGGTGTGGCGTCTTCCACCTCTGCGGAGTCCTCATCGAGGGTGTACGCGGCCGTGGCGCCGCACATGCCGAGGCCGAGCAGGGATAGCGGGAAGGCCAGTGCGCCGTGCCGTGCTGCAGCGGCGATCCCGATCAGTCCGATCGCGGCCACGGTGCCGCCGAGCACGACAGGCCAGGGTGCGGCCCCTAGAACAGCTCTTCCGACGTTGGCGCTCACGGCAGAGGAGACAACGGGGTCGTAGAGTCGACAACCGTGGTGCCCTCGCTTGAGCTGTCGTGTACGACGGCGTAGCCCGTCACGACCGCCAGGGTCAAAGCGGTAGCGGCCACGGCACCTGCGACGTACGACGCGCGCAGCACACTCTGTCGGGTGCGTCCTTCGGCGCCATGCAGGAGTGCGGCGCACGCCGCCAGGGCACTCAGCGCCAGAGTCCATACCGCGAACCACGCCGGTGACCCGGTGAGAGACCGCACCACGGTAGGTACCCACGCGCCGCTGTCGGCGTTGGTTTCGACCCAGGCGGTGTAGGGCGTCAGCATGTGCAGGATCCGGGCCGGCAAGGTGCTGGCGTCCATGCCTTGGGAGGGCTGATAGCCCGCGAGCATGCTCCACAGGATGAGCGTGACGGCCACGATGAGTGCCGCGCCCGGGAAGCGCAGCCAGCGTCCGACCGCCACTCCGAGTAGCGGCGCCCCCAGGCATGCGATGACGGGAAGGACGACCAGGATGAGGAACCGCTCGCCGCCGGTGAACACGCCATAGACGTAGTCGGGCCGAGGGTCGTGGAGGGCTAGGGCGACCTGGTAGAAGACAACGACGACCAGGCTGGCCACGGCAGGCACCAGGCAGGCCAGGCAGAGCGCGGCCGTCCGGGTCACCTCGGAGACGGGCGCTGCGTCTACGACCGCCTCGGAGCGCCGCGTCGATGAGGTAAGGCGTGCCGCCACGACGAGCCCGAACACGCCGAGGAAGAACGCGGGCACAACCTGGTGATCGAGTTCGACCGGTCCGTACTCGCCAGCGCTGGAGAGCAGCGCCAGCGCGAACCCGGCCAGGAAGAGAGGGTGGCGGGCGAATCGCTTCCCTTCGATCCAAGCGAGCTGTCCCAGCGCCGGCCTGGTCGCTGGCATCGGGAGGGCGACCTTCGCCACGCTCATGCTGCAACCTCCCGTTCAGAGTCGGGCTCGGTCGCGCCGCGCAGCAGGAGGTAGGCGTCCTCCAGTGTCGGCTCCACGAGTTCGGCTCCCGGCGGAGCGACGCCCAGATTGCGGTAGCGGCCGGTCGCGGTGCGCCAGGAGACCTGGGCTCGCCGGTCGGCGGCGTCGGCCAGCCAAACCCGTCCCTGCGCCTCCGCGACGAGCGCGGAGACGGTGCCTTGGAAGCTCGACGAGCCCTTGTCCAGCACGATCACGTGCTCGCAGAGCGCAGCGACGTCCTCGGTCTGGTGAGTGGCGATGACTACCGTCGAGGCGCGGCCGCGCTCGGCCAGGACATTGCGTAACGACACCCGCTGCTCGGGGTCGAGTCCGGTCGTGGGCTCGTCGAGGACGAGCAGTTCCGGCGATCCCAGCAACGCTTGCGCGAGCCCGACGCGGCGGCGCTGGCCGCCCGAGAGGGTGCGGACCCGCTTTGCTGAGCGGTCGGCGAGGCTGACGTCCTCGAGCACGCGACGCACTTCGGCTCGTCGGGCCTTGGGATCCCCGATCTCCTTGAGGACAGCCATGTAGTCGATGAAGCGGTAGGCCGTGAAGCCGCGGGGATACGCGAGCTCCTGTGGTAGGTAGCCAAGTCGCCGCCGGATTTCGGTGCGCTCCGTCCCGTCGGAGGGGTCGCGTCCGAGGATGCGCACGCTGCCGCTATCGGCGCTTAGGACGGTGGCGAGGATCCGTAGGAGCGTGGTCTTGCCGGCGCCATTGGGCCCAAGGAGACCTATGATCCCGGGCGTAGCCTCCAGGTCGAGGCCGGTGAGTGCCGAGGTGCCTCGGAAGCTACGCGAGACCCCACTCAGCTGGATCGGTGGTGCTGTCATGTCCGTTCCCTTCCCGGTCGCAAGGATCCGTGGAGCTGCCAGGCGGAGGAAGAGGAGGCGGTGTGCACCGTGAGGATCAACCCCCCAGCGACGATGAGCGAGACATAGCCGGCAAGGGCGAACGGGGCAAAGACGGTGAGGACATCACCATAGTGAGCGGTCGCCGCCACGGCGCCTATCCATCCCGCGGCCACGGCGACGGCCGCCGCAGCCGGGTCGACCCAGGGGCTTGCGCCAAGCACCGCGACAGTGAACGCCAACGAAGGCAGCACCCACGCGACGGCGGTGGCTCCGCTCAACGGCAGCAGGAGTCCCGCGGCGATCGTCATCGGCATGGCCGTGAGTAGCACCGCAGCGGTGCGCAGCAGGACCAGTCTGATCATGCGGTACGGAGCCCCGACCGCGAGCTCGTAGCTCGGGTCTGCGGACGGGCCATAGGCAGCGGCCACGCCAGCTACTGGCATCAAGGGGGCGAGGGCGAGGAACACGACCTGGCCTCCGCCGTCTCCCAGCATCGACGCGAGGAGGATGAAACACAGCACCGCGGCAAGCCCGCCGACCCACGCGATCCGAAGCACCGGAGCGGCCCCGACCACCACGGCGTCCCCGGCCCCGAACCCGAGCCGCATGAGGGCGCGCTCGACCCGGACCGTCCGATCGGCGGAGACCTCCGCGAGGACGTCGTCCCAATCGCCGGGAATGTTCTCGACCCCCACGAGTCCGGCCACAGCGTCGCGACACTGCTCGCACCGCACGAGATGCTGCTCAACCGACGCACTAGCCAAAGGACCCGACGTGCCCTCGACCCACGCGCTCAACGCCGACGCGTCGACATGCCAGCTGTTCATAGTCGTCCCTCCACGATCTCGCGGCGCAACTGCGCCTTGGCACGGAACAGCCGCGTCTTCACGGTGTTGGTCGGAACACCCAGCAGGCGGGAGGCCTCGCGCGCCGTAAGCCCGTCGAGCACGGTCGCCTGCACAACCGCCCGCATCTCGGGAGACAACCGCGCCAACGCACTCCCGAGATCGCCGTACTCCACTCCCTCCAACACCTGCTCTTCCGCACTCGCCTCGAACCCACTACGCACATCGGCAAGCAACACCTCAGCGACCGCCCCGCGGCGCCGCAACCGCGAGACCAGCCTGCGCACAGCGATTCCCCACAACCAGCCGGCGACCTCGCCCTCGCCGCGAAAGGAGCTAGCCCCACGCCAGACCGCAACGAAAGTGTCCTGCAGAGCGTCAGCCACCACGCTGTCGTCGTTGCAGCGGCGGGTAAGACGGACCGACAGCCACGGCGCGTGCCGCTCATACAGCACCTTGAGCGCGCCGGTGTCACCGTCCGCAACGGCCCCTAACAACTCAGCGTCCGAAAGCTGCGTACGTTCCTCCACGATGAACCTGTCGCCGCACCGGTCACAAATGGTTCCCACCCGCAGAGACGACCACGGATGGCGGGCGGCCCGTTCGCCGCATCGTACTTCCCGCGACTCGGCGGCACCTGGTCAAACCAGTGCGTCAGCGTGAACGTGTCGCGTGTGCCGAAACCCGGACCTTCCAGTCGGGCCACCGCCACCACGGGATCGGTGGCCCCTCTTCAGCGACGGTCCGGCTCGCCTCGAACGCATTCCAAAGGCTGGCTTCGGCCTGGAGTAGCACTGCTCTCGAAAGCCTTGCGAGACTCGCCATTTCGCTCGGTGTCGGTCACAAGCCCGACTATGACGGATCCGTTGCCTTCCGCGATGATGTCCACACCCCCTTTGGCGGCACCAGACGAGAAGCATCGGAGCGTGTCCCCCCTTGGCGGCAAGCCGCTGCATCCGGCCGTCTCGTCCCTACGACCGCCTTTGTCCACCCTTGGCGTCATTTCCCCGGCCGCCCCTTCTCAACCCCGCCCGTCGCTAGGCTCCCTGGCGGAGCGGCATGGGCCCGGTGGCCCAGCGGGTCTTCAAAACCTGTGCGGTGTGGTAACCCCACGCTCGGTCGGTTCGACTCCGGCGCCGCTCCGTTAAGCCGTTTCTGGCGTGTTCACGCCGATCGCGGGCAGCTCGGGCGCTCCGTGGCTGAGTTGAATGTTCCGCTCAAGTCCGCCTAAGACCGCTGGGGAGCGGTGAAAACTATCGCACGGCTATCGCGCACGAGGGTCCATTATTGGCCGGCACCTGGGTCGAAGGGGATATCGCGTGGTCGTGGCTCAGAGCGGCGACGGGGATCCCCTGCCGTCGGCTTCGAATCCGCCGTTCGGAGGACACGGCTTGCGGTCGTGGGATTTCCTCACTTTGGTAAGGCCTGCCCGCTCGGAAGAAGCGCAGCCGGTGTGACGGGGTTGAAGGCCCGACACACCGGCTGCGACATCGGTTCTACTTGCCGATGGCCGACTGGGCAGCGGCCGTGAGCTGCGCCTGAGCGTCTGGGAATCCGCGCCTCTCTGCTTCCGTTCGCGGGGTGCCTCATCCGACGATGTAGTCGTTCTGCATCGCCCACAGAGCGGCGGCGGCTCGGGTCGAGACGTCGATCTTCGTGTAGATGTGCTGGATGTGGTGGTCTGCGGTCTTCGGGGAGATGACGAGTCGGTCGGCGATCTCGCGGGTCGTGAGCCCGCGCGCGGCGAGCCGGAGCACCTCGACCTCGCGGCGTGACAGTCCGCCCCGATTCTGGGGCCGCTTCTGCGGACGGGCGTCCGGCTCACCGTGGCCAGCGGCTACGAGGACGGCGCGTGTTGCGCTCGGCTCGAGCACGCCCTCCGATTCGAGGCGACGCAGCTCCGCGGCCGCCTCGTTGTCGGAGAATCGCGGCCGATCTGCGCGCTCGCTCGTCATTCCGACGTAGATCTCGGTTGCGGCGAGGACGCACGCTGCGCGGTCGCCGGTGTCCGATCGGAGCCGCCTGTGGTAGCCCGAGCCGTCGCATTTCTCGTGATGCCCCGACGCGGCCGGAGTCAGCGCTGCGAAGGCAGGCGAGCGGCGGAGCATCTGCTCCGTGAGCATCGGGTGAAGCTCGACGCGGTCGAACTCCGTACGCGTGAGCTGGCTCGGCTTGTCCCAGATCGAGTTCGGCACCGCGCTCGTGCCGAAGTCGTGTACGAGTGCCGCGCGGCGAACCGCGGTGGTGTCCTCTTCCGGGAGTCCGAGGACGCGGGCGGCGTCCGCCGCCAGTTGGGCACACCGGCGACTGTGTCCGCCCCAGTACGCGGACTTGAGATCGATGAAGTCGGCCGCGACCTCGAGCGCGTGGTCGAGCGCGTCGCCCTCGAGCGTGCGCCGCGGCTCGGGCTCGCGCTCGAGGACGGCGTCCCACGGTTCCGTCTCGTGGAGCCGCTCGAACCAGTCGGCGCCGTGCTCGAGGAAGAGGTCGGCGAGCACCGGGTCGTAGGTTTCGTCTCGACGGTCACGGGCCGCGGCGACGGCTTGCTCGGGCGAGAAGAGACGGCCGATCGCCTCCATGTCGTGGCTCAGGTGGACGATTCGCATCGGCAGCGGAATCGCGTTGCCGCTGACATGCCGCGGAAATCCCTTGCCGTTCCAGCGCTCGAACGTGCAGGCGAGCGCGTCGCGGATGCTCTGCCCGAAGTCGAGCCGCACGACGAGCATGTCGGCCACTTCGCAGCCCGAGGCGAAGTTGTGCACCGCCCATTCGTGGGCTCCCTCCTGGATCATCTTGACGACCGCATCGCGCTCCTCCTCGGGACGCCACGCGGTCGCGTACTCGACGACATCGCGCATCACCTCGGCGGGGTTCCCGGCGTCGTGGACGAGCGTCTGCGCCCGGATCGCGATCTCGTCGCCGAACAGCGTGGCGACCTCGTGGGCATGACCCGTGCAGCCGATGTAGCGCAGGAGCGAGACCCAGTAGGCGTCCGTCCGCACCTCGTCGTCGAACTCCGCCTCCTCGCCCAGCCAGCTCGCGAGAAGGCAGGAACGCAGCTGTGACTCGAGCGGCTGGCCGAAGGCGTTGTCCTGTGCGAGCGCCAGCGTGGCAACGAGCTCGGCGAGTCGGAGTGGGGGGAAAAGATAGGGCGTACTCCCGATGTATCGGCGCCTGCGATGACGGAGCATTCTCTCACACGAGGCGCGCCCCGTTGAGCGAGTGCTCGACCGGGAGTGCGTCAGGGACGGAGGGAACATGTCGAGTGCACGCATCTATCAAGGTTGGGAGTGATCGCGGACCAGACCGGCCCGCTCTCGTTCGTCGGCGTCGCCAATGCGAATGTCGCCCGCATGGTGATCGGCGACATCAACGCCAAGGGCGGCCTGCTGGGTCGCCAGCTCGAGCTCTGTCTCGAGGACAGCGCGACCGATGACGCTGTCGCGGCCGAGAAGGCGGAGAAGCTCGTCCGGGAGGACGAGGTCGACGTCATCCTCGGCGGCATCTACAGCTCCACCCGCCAGGCGATCAAGGGCCCGGCCGTCGTGGAAGGGAAGACGCTCTACATCTACCCCGAGCAGTACGAAGGTCGGGAGTCCGACCCGCTCATCTTCTGCACCGGCCCCGGGCCGGCGCAGCAGGTCGATCCGCTGATCCCGTGGCTGATGGAGCGGACGGGCGCAAAGAGGTTCTACCTCCCCTCGGCCGACTACATCTGGCCGCGCGTCCTGAACGAGCGCGTCCGGGAGGCCGTCAGCGCAAACGGCGGCGAGATCGTCGGCGAGGAGTACTACCCGCTCGACCACACGGACTACGCCGCGACCGTCGAGCGCATCACGGCGAGCGGCGCCGACGTCGTCTTCAACACGATCGTGCCGCCCGGGCTGTCGCCGTTCTTCGAGGAGCTGTACGACTCCGGCTTCGCCGGCCGCGGCGGGCAGCTCGTCTGCACGTACATGGACGAGAACTTCCTCAACCTGATGCCGCCCGCCCACTGCGAGGGTCTCTACAGCTGTCTCGACTATTACCAGGCCGTCGAGGACCCGTTCAGCAAGAAGCTCCTCGCGCAGTACAACGCGCTCTACCCCGGCGAGGCGATGTTCACGGGTGGCAGCGCCTGCTCCGGGCTCTACCGGGGACTGCGGCTCTGGGCCGCCGCCGTGAGCGAGGTCGGGTCACTCGACCAGCACGCCGTGATCGCGGCGCTCGACCGGGCAGAGATCGCCGAGGCGCCGGGCGGACCGGCGGCGATGGTCCCTGGGCAGCACCACCTGCGCCTCCACATGTACATCGCGCAGGCACGCGGCGGCCGCTTCGAGATCGTCGAGAGCCTCGGCGCGATTGACCCGCAGGAGCGCTCGGTCGCAGCACCGGCTCTCGTCGTCTGACCCCACGAGTCCAACCAACGACGCACCACGAAAGGAGAACGACATGCTCCTCGCAACGACACAGGTCGAGAATCTCGACCAGTTCATGGACATCTTCTCGACTCTGGGGGCCGAGAAGCGCAAGCAGCACGGATCGAAAGGCGCAACGGTCTTCCGCGATCCCTCCGAGCCGGATCGGCTATGGGCCATTTTCGACTGGGACGCACAGGGCTGGCAGAGCTTCGTCTCTGATCCGGAGGTGCCGCCGATCATGCAGCAGGCCGGACACAAGTCGAAGCCGGTGGCGGCTGAGCTCGTCGGCCACTGCGACGCCTGATCCGACGCCGCGGCCGGGGCGGCGACCACGAGCCCCGTGGTCGCCGCCGGCCCGCGCGCTCCAGGCGGGAGGCGCGTCAGGCGCGGTGGAACTCGCGTCCATCGCCGGCCATAGGCCGGCTTGAGTTGGCCCGTATGAGATTGGTCGTCCGAGCACGCTCTCGCACGACCGATAGATGCCTCTGACTCTCGTCGGGCCAGCCTATGTTCTTGGTGTCCCGCCCGCATGGCGTTCCGAACCGTCTTCGGGTACGACGACGCGACTGCACTCTCAGTACCGATGGAGGTACCCGGGCGCGTTCGTACGGTCGTGTTCGTCGGTGCGCCGAGGTCGACTTCGGGGACGTGAAAGCGACATCTTTCGGCAGGACACGCTCGCCGCTCAGGAGTGGCTTGCGACTTGCGGAGAGTCGAGCGTGACCATGCTTGCGTTCGTCGTTGTCTTCGCTCGATCCGATATGGCGATTCCGGCGAGGGCGACCATCAGCTGGATGGCCTCGTCGGTTGTGCATCCCTGGCGCCGGACGAGTGATTGCCAGGTGCGGAACTCGAGGGCGTGTCCGATTGTGCGCCGGAGCTGCTGTCGGGCTTTGCCGCTCGCGGGCCAGGCCTTGACGAGCAGGTCGCGGTTCGCCTCGAGCTGGCGAACGCGGTAGCTGTTCATCTCGGCGACGAGTGGCATGACACCGGCGTCGCGCTGGACGTTCTCGAGCAGTGGCTCGAGCCGCTCGTAGTAGTGGTAGAGGTCGCGTAGCGCGGTTTCGAGGCGCGTGTGCGGGTCGGCGATCGCCTCCCAGGCGGCCGGATCAGGGGGTGGCACCGTCGCGCGGACGTGCCCGGAGCACGCTTCGAGGAGCGAGCGGGCGTCCGGGTAGTGGGCGTACACGGTGGGACGTGTCACGCCGGCCTTCTCGGCGATCGCTTGCACCGTCGTCCGCGAGGGGCCGAGCTCTGTGTGCAGCTCGACCGCTGCCGCCACGATCCGCCGGCGTGTCTCCTCCTGGCGCTCGGCCCGCTGTTTCAGCTCGTATGTTCGGTTGCCTGACATTTCGCTTGACATCACTGTAGCCGAAGTGTACGCCTCCTGTAATCGCTTGACAATAACGTCAAACGAAATAGGAAGGAGGGAACGATGTTGACCGCAACTGACACACCCGTCCGGATCGTCGGCCCAACAGACGCGCCGGAGGGCTTCCTCGGATCGATCGGCGTCCGATTCCTGATCGACGGGCCCGACACGAGCGAGCGTTTCTCGCTCGTCGAGCATCCGATGTCCCCGCGGGCGCTCGCAGCGCCCCTGCACATCCACACGCGCGAGGACGAGTACAGCTTCGTTCTGCAGGGCAGGATGGGCGCCTTGCTCGGCGACGAGGTCGTCGAGGCGGGCCCCGGCGACCTCGTCTTCAAGCCGCGCAACCAGTGGCACACGTTCTGGAACGCCGGAGACGAGCCCGCCCGGATCCTCGAGATCATCGCCCCGGCCGGCTTCGAGCAGTTCTTCCGCGAGCTCTCCGACATGGGTGGCGCGATCAACGCCGACCCAAACGAGCTGGCCGCGCTCGGCGAGCGCTACGGCCACTACTTCAAGCTCGACAGCGTCCCCGACCTCGTCAAGCGCTTCGGCCTCCAAGTCGGCGAGCCACTCCCCGGCGGCTGGACACCCTAGTGAGAAACGGGGAATCCGTAGCGATCAGGCCCGGCCGAGGCAACACCCTCGGCCGGGCCGGCCACCGCATCGGAAGACCTGGTTGGTCTCTTGTCGAGGGCGCTCAGTTTCAGAAAGGGTCAGGCGATCATCAGGTGAGCGCGTCCTCGCATTCGGCGTTGACGTATCCCGAGCGGAATGGGCTGGCCTGACCTGTTGCCTCGTCGAAGGTGTGCCTGAGCACGCAGCCTGTGTCGTTGGCGAGTAGGTGAATCGAAACCGACGTGACGGACGAAGTCGTTCTTACGCGATGGATGTCGTTGTCGGGCGGAACCAGCGCGTAGAGGTCGCCTGCCACCAGGGGCCGCCGCTTTTGCGCAACGAGCGAGGCCTCATCGGGTCGGTAGAACTCCTCGTCCTGTGTGCCTCTGTAGAGGCCTATGAGACCCCAGGCGAGGTGATCGTGAATCGGAGTCATCGAGCCGGGCGGGACGACGAGACTGAACATGCAGAGCGACCGGTCGGCGGCGCGAAACAGCAGCCATTGCCCGATTCCCCCGCCCATGCCGCCTTCCCGTGCTGGCTCCTGATACCGGGAAGGAAGCCAGTCTTCGTTGGCAAGGAGCTCACGGAACGGTTGCTCGATCAGGGAACAGGCTTCGGCCGCTGTGGACGCGTGTTGCAGTCGAGCTCGGATAGACGCCACGAAATCGCGCATGAGCGGTATGTCGAGAACGAACTCGTCCTCGGAAAGTGGCGTGAGATCAGTCTGGTGCTGATGAAAGTCACACATGGAGCCTCGAGACGGATTGTTTGAAACGGTTAAAGGTCATGCCCGACGAAGAACACCCAGCGACCTCGCGGGATACGTTACTTTCAGCACGTGCATGTGTTTCCCTGCTGAGGCGGGATTCGGCCAGGCTCCTCGGGCGCAGCGCCTGGAACCGCGTTGACCGTTGACCTCAGTAGGTGAAAGGCTGTCTCCACGTCGGACAGCGAAGCGGGGGTGTCGATGGTCAGCTCGAGAGCACTGCTGCGTACTTCGTGGGTCCTGTTCGTTGTTGCCGCGGTGCTGGTGGCAATGGGTCAGCATCCGTCTCGCGCCGAGGCGAGGGTTGAGACGCCACGCAACGGCGTCTGGATCGCCTATTCGACTGCGCCGGCGGGGAACCAGACCTGCTGCTCCGGGGCCCTGAGCGGCAGCGACATCTTCGTCGTGCAGCCGGGCCTCGCGCCGAGGCTGGTCGCCGGTCGAGGGAGCGGGAGGATCTGGAACGTCTGTCCCGCCTTCTCGCCGAACGGGAGGCTGCTTGCGTTCGGACGCAAGTCACCGCGAGGTGCGTCGATCGACGTCGTTGCCGTATCGCGTTACTGGACGGTCGGCAGACACCGGGTCGTCCGGATGACATCGAAGGTGCGAGGGACGTATGCCTCGTGCCCAATGTGGTCGGCTGACGGCAAGCGCCTCGCGTACCTCGACACGGGGGGCAAGGTGGTCGTGATGACGCTCGAGGGTGCGCCGCGGTTACCCCGTGCCGGAGACCCGGTGGCCAAGGACTTCGCACGACTCTCGGAAGGTTCGCCAGACGGCAACACCCTCGTCTCGCCCGACGGCGCTCTGGTCGCCCGCAACGGCCCAGACCGTGGATTGGTGGTGCGACGGCCGGACGGCTCACGCGAGCGGGTCATAGACCCCGGGTGCAACTGCTGGATCGCAGGATGGTCTCCGGACAGCCGTACCCTGCTCGTGATGGACGACACCGACGGCAAGCACTTCACGCTCATCGCCGTACCCGTGAACGCACCGGCCAAGGCCGTCCGGGTCGTTGTGGGCGTCGAGGTCAACCACCTCCGACTTCAACACGTCGGTCCGTGGCCAGGGCATGGCGACGTGTCCTGGCAGCCAAAGCCCTAGAGGCAACCGTCGGTGACGTTCGCAGACGCAGCTCGCTCGCGCGACGCTCTCGGTTGCCTTGTCGGTGAAGGACTGCTCGCGTGCGCACGGTCTTGCGCCTGATAGCGAATCGTTGGAGTTCGCGGGTGGAAAGCGTGATGGTGGGCGGTTGAATCGTTTTCGATATCACGAGCTAGAACGCGAGACTCTCCGCGGGCGGCATGGTCTCGATCTGCGCGCTCCGGTCCGCTGCAATGCATCGATTGAGGCTCGCATGGCCTCGATCTTCTCGAGCGGATGGCCGACCCAGTCGAAAGCTCGCTAAGAACGCGCGCCGGTTGGTTCGGGCCACCATCAGCGGCGATGCGCGGAGCAGAGGCATTGGGCTGACCGATCCATTGGCCAGCACGGATACCTTTCAGGGCGAGCCGATGACGGGAACCTTGGTTGAGTCTCGCCTCTGGGGGTTCGCCTCGTGTATTGCGCTGGCGCTTTCGCTGGCGGATGGATTCTCTTCGGGATCGGCATCTCTCTGTTCTCGGGAATCCGGCCTCGTTGGTCGCGATCCAGCAGCGATGTTCGCCGCGATCAGCGTGGTACCGAGGCTGGCGCATCAGCCTGGTCGCGATCGAGAGTGGGTGCGTATCGCAACCTCCTACGCAGCTACGACCTTCGATGGAGCGAGATCGTTCGGTCTCGATTGGGACAGACAACGCAGGTTTGCCGCTACCTGCCCTCGTCTTCACACACCCGAGGAACGGTGTCATTACGCCGCGCAAGCGACTACGGCGGGGCGCCACGAACGCGTCCGGGTCTTGAAGGCCCTCGAACAACTTGCCCGGCGAGCGTCACATTCGACACCCGCGATTGACGGCAACATCCGCACCATCCGGTGAAAGCCGCCTCGCCTGCGCCGCTGTCACCGACGAGTCACGAGCAGCAGCACAACGACCAGGCTGGCGAAAACCCCCAGACAGACCAGCCACCGAGTCTCACAGATGCTCCTATGACTGTCAAGTCATGATCGGCTCGTGGTTGAGGACGCGGTAGAGGTGGCGAGCGAGGTAGCGCTTGAGCATGCGGACGGCGTCGCGGCTGGTCTTGCCTTCGGCGATGCGCCGTTCGATGTAGGCCGTGGTTGTCGGGTCGTGTAGGCGCCGGTGGAGGATCACGGTGTGCAGGGCTCGGTTGAGCTGTCGGTCGCCGCCGCGGCTGAGCCGCTGCCGGGTCGTCTGGCCCGAGGAGGCCGGGATCGGTGCGACGCCGGCGAGCCGTGCGAAGGCGGCTTCGGAGCGAACACGGCCTTTGTGTGACCAGGTGACGATCACCTGGGCGGCGACGATCGGCCCGACGCCGGGCTCGTCGAGCAACTGCAGGTGCGAGCGCCTGCACGTGGGCGAGGATCTCTGCCTGTAGTTCGGCTGCTTCCGCGGTCGCTGTCTGGGCGCGGCGGGCGAGCGTGCGCAACACGAGCGCCGTGGCGTGCGCGTGGGGGTGCGCAAGCTGCGAGCGGCGGAACCGGCTGCAGCGCTGGACAGCCGCCCGCAGGCAGCCCTCGGAGCTCCTGCGGAGCTCGTCCGGAGCGGTCACGATCGCGCTGCGCAGCTGCACGAGCGCCTCGCGACGAACATCGACCGCACCTCTGCGAGCGACCATCAACAGCCGCAGCGCCTCCCGTCGTTGCCCTTCGCGTGGCAGCGGGAGATTCTCCCTGGCGAGCACCGTCCGGGCCGCTCGGGCCGCGTCCAGTTGGTCGTCTTTGCCGTGCAGCCGCCGCTCACCACGCGGACTACGGCCGGCCTCGACCACCGTTTCGCCGCGGCCGCTCAGATGACGAGCAAGGCCGGCACCGTAATGACCTGCACCCTCAACCGCCCACACGCGCCTGCCGACGGCGTGTTCGTCGGCGAACCGAAGCGCCTCCGCGTAGCCGCCCGTCGCTCGCCACCGACCGTTGCGTCACAACCGCGCCGGACGGCGCAACCACGACCGCGAGCACGTGCTCGTCGCGGTGGGTGTCGACGCCGACCACGTAATCCACCTGATCTGCAAGCATCACTTCTGATCCTCGACTTCGACTCGTAGGGTCAGGTGACGCCGGTCTGAGTGCAGGGAAACCGCAACGGCAAGACTGTGATGAGTCACGCCCCGGCAGGGCGGACAAGCTCCTGATCAAGCCAACAGCGGGCGCCAGACCGGCGCCGCCCTGCCACCGGACGAATCATTCCCAAGGCACACTCGAAGACGGCCAGTTGCATGACGAGTCACGAGCAGCAGCACGACAACCAGGCTGGCAAAACTCCCAGACAGACCAGCCCACCAAGTCTCACAGTTGCATGAGCACGACGCCCGTGACGCGACGCCTACCGTCGCGTGAGGCTGGCCGTGCTCGGAGGCAAGGGCCGGTTGTCGAACGCTTGGAAAGCGGGTTAGGCTGCACGGTGGCTGAGAGAGCGGCCCCGGACGTTGCTGGAGATTCGTTGCGTGCTCGGACGCTGGCTGCGCGCGGCGTGATCGGTGAGGGTTCCGTGCAGGTGTTGATCCGGCAGGTGGCGTTGCTTGGGACGGCGAGTGTCGTTGCCGGCGTTCTGGTTGGAGGGGTAGGCGGTCGTCTCGTGATGCGCTTGTCGGCGATCGCTGCGGGCTCTGACGCGGCGGGGCTCTTGACTGAGAACGGGAACACGGTTGGTGAGATCACGGTCGGCGGTACGGTGGCGCTGATCGTGTTCGGCGGTGGGCTGGCGGCCTACTCGCGAGCATCGTGATCGTCGGTGCCGAGCCGTGGCTGCAATGGATGGGGGCTCTGCGAGGGCTCGGATTCGGGCTGGCAGTCCTGGCCGCGTACTTCTCGTTCGACACGCTTGACTTCGGTCTGATCGACCCGCCCGCGCTCAACGTGGCGATGTTCGCTGGCCTCTTCATCGTCTTCGGCTTCGCCGTGTCAGGCGTGTACTGGGCTCTCGACCTGAAACTGCCGCCGGCCGGCGACGACGTACAGATCGGGTACGTGGTGCTTGCCTCCTTCGGCTTCATGGCGCTGTTCATGGTCGGCCTGTTCTTCACAACACCGAGCTTCTGCGGCTGCGAGCCAGCACATCTGACCGGGCTCACCATCCTCGTGATGGTGGCATCGACCGCCATCACCCTCGCTGCGTCGGCGCCCGCCACCGTGCCACGATGGCTGGCACGAACCGCCACCTTCGCCGGCTACGGCGCACTGGCTGCCCTCCTCGCCATGGGACTCAGCCGGCATCCTCGACCAGATCCGGGACGTCGCCTGAACCGCTCGGGACGCAACCCGAAGGCACGACGCCGCAGTCGACCGCAACAGCCTGGCCTGCGCGAGCGTTGGGAATGATGTTGAGGCGGTGAGCCCTCTTTGGAAATGTCGCGCGACAGAGAAATGTCGCGCGACAGAGGGGTGCCACGGCGGCGTTGGTGCGAGAACGACACCGTGTGTGCACGAGGTGCTTGCCCTATCGTTTCAACAACATGAGACGGGGATTGGCACGCGAGGTCGATGGCGCGCCGGTGCGGCTGGCGGAACTGGTGGCGGCGCTCTCGCTCGGCATCGACCTGGGTTTCGGGCAGCCGATGGAGCATGTGTTGCGGCAGTGCCTGATCGCGCTGCGGCTGGCCGAGGGGCTCGGGCTCGACGAAGAGCAGCGCGCGGTCGTCTACTACGCGGCCCTGCTCGTCAACGTCGGCTGCCACTCGGATGCACACGAGCAGGCCAAGTGGTTCGGCGACGACATCGCGATGAAGTCGATCAAGTACGATCACGAGCCCAGGAGCCTGAGGATGGCTGCTTCGGGGATGCGTTTCCTCGGCTCCGGGCACCCGCCGCTTCACCGATTTCGCCTCGGGCTCGCGTTCGTACTTTCCGGACACCGAGAGGTAAACGACATGATCGCTCACCACGCCGCCATTGCTCGAACCATGGCAGAGCAGCTCGCCTTACCGGGCGAGGTCGTAGAGGCGGTCGGCGCGGCCTACGAACGCTGGGACGGACGCGGCTGGCCGGGCGAGCTCGAAGGACAGGATGTCCCGATCGCTTCCCGCGTGGTGCATGTCGCCGAGTTCATCGAAGTTGCGAACCGCCTTGGGGGAGCAGAGGCCGCGAGGCAGCTCGCGCGCGAGCGGAGCGGCGGGGACTTCGACCCTGTGCTCGCCGACCTGGTGGAGTCGGAGGCCGACGTCATCGTGTCGGGTCTCGGCACGGTCAGCGCATGGTCTGCCGTCATCGACGCCGAGCCTGCGCTCGCAGTGGTGCTCGCGGGGGAGCGTTTCGACGCTGCCCTACTTGCGATCGCCAACTTCGTCGATCTGAAGTCTCCCTACTTCCTGGGGCACGGCCGGGCGGTTTCCGAGCTCGCCGCGGAGGCGGGCACGCTATTCGGGCTAGCCGAGGCAGACGTGCGGCTCTTGCGCCGCGCCAGCCTGGTACACGGCGTCGGACGGCTCGGGATCTCGAACGCGATCCTGGACAAACGCGGGCCTCTAGGAGCCGGCGAGTGGGAGCGCGTCCGTCTGCAGCCGTATGTGACTGATCGCATGTTGCGCCAGTCCGAGACGCTTGCGCCTATCGCCCGGATCGCCGTGCAGCACCGTGAGCGCCTCGACGGCTCCGGCTATCCACGCGGGCTCTCGGGCGCCGGGATCTCCCGTGAGGCGCGCATCCTGGCGGCGGCTGATGCCTACCAGGCCATGCGTGAGCCCCGTCCCCACCGTCCGGAGCGCTCCGCCGAGGAAGCCTTCGTCGAGTTGCGTACCGACGTCAAGGCGGGCCGCTACGACGCCGACGCCGTCGAGGCCGTTCTCGGCGCCGCCGGGCACCGTGTTGGGCGGCGCCGCGGTGGCCCGGCGGGGCTGACATCGCGCGAGATCGAGGTTCTCCGGCTGCTCGCGCGCGGACTCTCCAACAAACAGATCGCCGAGATTCTCGTGATCTCGCCGAAGACGGTCGCCAACCACACTGAGCACATCTACGCGAAGATCAACACCTCGACCCGCGCCGCCGCCGGCCTGTTCGCGATGCAGCACGGGCTCCTGCCGGAGGAAGAGTTCCCACCCGGCGTTCGCGCGTGAGTCTCTCAGACTGCCTGCAACGCCTGCATGTTCTTCATCATCACCGCGTCTGTTTTGCGCAGCTCCTCGGCCGGGCTGAAGATCACCACCTCGCTGCCGGGCTCGTGCTTGACGGGGACGTGACCGGGCGGTGTGTAGAAGGCGTCACCGGCCACGAAGACCTCCTCGCGATCGGCGTACCGGAAGGTCACCATGCCACTGATGACATATCCCCAGTGCGGGCACTGGCAGCGATCGTCTGGAAGCCCTTTCATGAGGGGGGTGGCATCAATGTCCTGCCGGAACGTCGTGAAATTCACCGAGTAGCCCTCGATCTCGTCGGATCTGTCCACCACCGGCCCAAAATCCCCGCCTTGCGTTGCGCTGTCCCTGGAAACCTTCGGCACGTCCGTCGCCTCCTTGGTCGAGTTGCTAGCAGGCTAGGCGACGAAGGGTGCTGCGTCATGAGGCGTTTGCCCCATCTTTCCCAGCAAGAGCCGGCACTCTCGCCCTCGTAACGTCGACTGCGCGACAGCGCTTACGCCCGAACGGCGGAATCCAGCCGACGTTTCGTGAAAACTATCGCAAACACGATCGCACACGACCCGGCGGCACCTCGCAAACGACCGTTTCAAGCCGTTCTTAGGGAAACTCCAGCGGGTCTTCAAAACCTGTGCGGCGTGGCAACCCCACGCTCGGTCGGTTCGACTCCGGCGCCGCTCCGTCAAGCCGTTTCTGGCGTGTTCACGCCGATCGGCGGCGCCAGCCGTCCGATCCGGGAGAGCGACGTGATGGTCGTCGCCCCCTACAACGCCCAGGGACGACTGCTCCGAGCGCGTCTCCCTGCCGGCGTCGAGGTCGGCACCGTCGACAAGTTCCAAGGCCGCGAAGCTGTTGTCGTCTTCTAGTCGATGGCCTCCTCCAGCGGCGAGGACGTTCCACGCGGCCTCGATTTCCTCCTCTCCCGCAACCGACTCAACGTCGCCGTCTCACGCGCGAAGTGCCTCGCCTACGTCGCCTGCTCACCAAGGCTGCTCGATGTCGACTGCCGCACAATCGAGCACATTCGGCTCGCCAACGCCCTCTGTCGGTTCGTTGAGCTGGCGGACGGCAGTTCCTGCGTCACTCGCCGATAAGAGCCTTTCGGGCTGCTTATCGACGGAGGCCCCTGATAGGGAGCGCGGCCGGCACATGGCTCATCCCGACCCTAACCACACCGGTATACAAAGTAAAGTGACAACGTGCTGGAACCTTTGGTGTGCTCGCGTGTCTCGAGGGATCCTCGTTGCGGATCCGTCGACCATCGCTCGCCTCCGCGGGGAGCCGGGGTAGAGTGGCTGGGGGTTCTGACTTGGTCTTCTCGGAGGGACGAGTATGGATGAGCGTTCTGACCTGAAGCCGACACCGCTCGGCGCGGTTCCACGGGGGAGCGGGAAGTTCGAGTTCCGGGTGGTCGCGCCTGACGCCCAGCGCCTGCGCGTCCGCGTCGGAGGAGCGCCGGTGTCGCTCGCGGCGGTTGATGGTCTTCGCGAGGCTATCGCTGCGGCAGAAGCCGGCGCGGAATACGCGTTCGTGTTCGACGACGGAAGGGAGCTGCCTGACCCGTGCTCACGCGCCCAGCCCCGGGGTGTCCGCGGCCCCTCCGCCGTGGTCGATCCGGCATGCTTCGTGTGGTCGGACGCCGACTGGGCGGGCCTCGCGCTCGACGAGCTCGTCCTCTACGAGCTCCACGTGGGCACATTCACTGACGCGGGCACGTTCGACGGCGTCGTGCCGCACCTGCCGGCGCTTCGCGATCTGGGGGTGACCGCGATCGAGCTGATGCCGGTGGCAACCTTCCCCGGTGACCGTGGCTGGGGATACGACGGCCTCTATGCGTTCGCTCCGCACCCCGCCTACGGAGGCCCGATGGGGCTGCGGCGGCTAGTCGACGCGGCTCACACGGTGGGGCTCGGGGTTGTCCTCGATGTCGTCTACAACCATATCGGGCCAGGGTCGGAGGCTCTCAGCGCCTTCGCGCCCGTACTTCAGTGATCGGCATGCGACGCTGTGGGGCGCTGCGATGAACTTCGACGGCAACGGCGCGCAGGCAGCGCGGGAGTGGGCGATCCAAAACGCGTGCATGTGGGTTAGCGAGTACCATGTGGACGGCCTGCGCCTCGATGCCGTGGACGCGATCTTCGACGACGGCCCGCGACACGTACTGGCAGAACTCGCCGACCGGGTGCGCGGCGTCGACCCGCGGGCGCTCGTCATCGCCGAGACCAGCATCGGCGATCCCCGGCCGATCGGGGAGTTCGGCCACGACGCACAGTGGGCGGACGGATTCCATCACGCGCTCCACACCCTTCTCACCGGCGAGCAAGACGGCTACTACGAGGAGTTCGGCAGCGTCTCAGATTTGGCGCGGGAGTTCGAGAGGCCAGACGCAGCGCGTCTCGTCTACTGCGCACAGAACCACGATCAGATCGGCAACCGCGCGTTCGGCGATCGGCTTCCGGCGGACGCCATGAGGGTCGCAGCGGCGTGCACGCTGTTCGCACCAGGCATCCCGTTGCTCTTCATGGGGGAGGAGTACGGGGAGACGCGCCCGTTCCAGTTCTTCAGCGACCACATCGATCCGGCGATTGCAGAGGCGACACGCGAGGGCCGCAAGCACGAGTTCGCGTCCTTCAAGGGCTTCCACCTGGGCGACATCCCTGACCCGCAGGCGCGCGAGACGTTCGAGGGCTCGAAGCTGTCGCGCCGCGAGTTGCCGGGCGTACGCGATCGCTACCGCGAGCTGCTCCGGTTGCGCCGCGAGCTGCCGCCTGAGGTGGAGACGACGGTGGACGAGAAGCGGCGCCGGTTGAGCGTCCGCCGCGGCCGCTACGAGCTACGGGCAGACTTCGAGCGGCTGACAGCCGAGGTGCGCGTGTGACGGTCCGGCCGACCGAGGGCCGCCTCGTCCTTCCCGGCAGCGCACGGTGAGGGCGACCTACCGACTCCAGCTCGGCCCGCATCTGTCATTCGCCGATGCGGAGGCACTCGTTCCCTACCTCGTCGATCTTGGCGTGAGCCATCTCTATCTCTCCCCGTCCTTCGAGGCGCGGCCAGGCTCGACCCACGGTTACGACGGCGTTGATCCCACGCGGATCTCGGGAGAGCGAGGAGGCGAGGCGGCTTACCGGAGCCTCTGCTCGGCCGGGCTCGACGTCGTCCTCGACATCGTCCCGAATCACATGGCGGCCGCGGAAGAGAACCCATACTGGTCCGATCCCTCGCGTCGCCGGACGTTCTTCGACATCGACGAGCAGACGGGGTCGCATCGCCGCTTCTTCGACATCGACGAGCTCGCCGCCGTCCGCGTGGAAGACGAGGCCGTCTTCACCGAGACCCACGCCCTCGCGCTGGGCCTCGTCCGCGAGGGACTCGTCGAGGGGCTGCGCATCGACCACATCGACGGACTCGCCGATCCGCGCGGCTACCTGGACCGGCTGCGAGCAGAAGGAGTCGCGCACGTCTGGGTGGAGAAGATCCTCGAAGGGGGCGAACAGCTTCGTGACTGGCCGGTCGAGGGGACGACCGGCTACGAGTTCCTCAACGACGCGCAGCGTCTCCTCGTCGATCCCGCGGGCGAGGAGACGCTGACCCACCTCTACGAGGAGCTGACCGGCGAGCAGGAGAGCTTTGCTCGAGTCGCGGCCAGCGCCAAACTCGAGCAGGCACGGACGACCTTCACCCCCGAAGTCGAGCGGCTGCGCCGCCTTTGGGCGGCGCCCGAGCTCGAACGCTCGCTCGCGTCGCTCCCTGTGTACCGGACGTACGCCGAGCCCTGGTCGGGGCGTATCGAGGACGCCGACCGAGCAGCCCTACGGCAGGCGCAACTACCCGCCGAACTCGAGGCCGTACTCCTGCTCGAGCAGCCAGAGCTGGGCGAGTTCGTCGCGCGCTTCCAGCAAACGACAGGCGCCGTGATGGCCAAGGGGGTGGAGGACACAGCCTTCTACCGGTACGGACGGTTGCTGGCGCTCAACGAGGTAGGCGGCGACCCGGGGCTGTTCCACCTCGACGTCGACGAGTTCCACACACGGAACGCGGCACGCGCCGAGCGCTTCCCGCACTCGCTGCTCGCCGGCTCAACCCACGACACGAAACGCAGCGCCGACGTCCGAGCCCGCATCGGAGCGCTCTCCGGCCTCGCCGACGACTGGGCGGACCACGTCCGCAAGTGGCTGGCTCTGACGGAGCCACAGACGAGCGACGGCGCACCCGACGACAACGAGCGCTACCTGCTCTTCCAGACGCTCGTCGGCGCCTGGCCGATCGATCCAGACCGACTACAGGAATACGCGATCAAGGCACTCCGCGAGGCAAAGCGCAACACGACGTGGATCGATCCGAACGAGCGTTGGGAGAACGCCGCCACGCGTTTCTGCGAGGGCCTGTACAGCAATGCGGCTTTCATGGCCGACCTCGCGTCCTTCGCGTCCCGCGTCGCTCCAGCCGGAGAGCGGGCCGCGCTGGCAGAGCTGCTGCTCCGCCTCACCTGCCCCGGCGTCCCCGACATCTACCAGGGAGACGAACTCCCATTCCTCGCGCTCGTCGACCCGGACAACCGCCGCCCGGTCGACTGGGCCCGAAGACGACACCTGCTCGCGGAGGTGAGGAGCGGAGCCGCCCCCGGCCCCGAGACCCGGAAGCTCCACCTCATCGTCCGGGCTCTCAAGCTCCGCACCCGACGAGCAGCATCGTTCGACGGCCCGTACACACCCATCGACGCCGGCCCACACGCATGCTCGTATCGGCGCGGCAGCGACGTGCTGGTCTGGGTGCCGCTTCGGGACGGAATCGGCAAGCCCGTCCACGATCGGCTCACGGACATGCTTCCCGAATATCCGGTCGGCCTCTTCGTCAGCTGACGCTCGTCCGCATCATCACGACGGGCGGAACGACGCACGTTCGACGCTGACGCCGGAATCACAGTTCGGTAGGGCAGGTGGCCGAGGTCGCGTACGTCCGAGCTCGACGACGGCGCCCTCGTGATCAAGCGATCCGCGGGCCGCGGCAACGCGCATACCTGCCCGCGAATGACCAGTCGATCGCACCATCTCCCGCACGCGTTCGAGAACCATCCGTCCCGCTGACCCGTTGTGGACGCCTGATGTGATCGAGCTTCTCGACGGGGCGGTCGAACGCGCCTCAGTCTCCGGGTGAACCAAGGAGGGGAAGAGCTAGCGAGAAGTTCCGGGGGCCAATCACGCATCTTCGTGAGGGGCGCCTGTCGCCTTAGCGGGGACTCGTCGGCGGCTTCCGCACGAGCCCTTTGAGCGCGCCGAGCGCACGCTCGCGGAGGGGCGCCTCTCGTTCGGACGGCTCACCGCGCTCGAGTTCGGCGCGCACCTCGGGGAGTGATGCGGAGATCTCGGCGCCGAACAGGAAGGCGAGTGAGGCAACGTAGATGAAGAAGAGAAAGCCAATCATCGCTCCTAGGCTGCCGTAGACAGCGTTGTAGCTCGTGAAGTGCGCGATATAAACGGCGAACAGGTTCTGGAGCGCCACGAACACCACCGCGACGAGCGCCGCTCCGGGTACGAGATCGGTCAACGGGGTCTTTCGCGCGGGTACGACGCGGTAGAGCCAGAGGACCGCCGCGAATCCGAGCAGGAGGGGCAAGAGGATCCCTCCGATCGGGCTCACGATTGCTGCGCCGCCGATGCCGTCGAGCAGGTCAGATGTATGACGCGACAGGATTCTCCCTCCGAGCGAGAGCACGAAGGAGACGAGCACGAGCAGAGCGGCCGCCACGAGGAGCGAGAGGTCGATCAGCTTGCCGCGTAGGAAGGGTCGTTTGTCCGCCACGTCCCACGCAGCGTTGAGTGCCGACCGGATCGCCGCCATCATCCCGGTGCCTGCCCAGACGAGGCCGACGAGCGCGAACAGTCCGAGGGCGCTCGCGCCGCCGGTCGCGCCCTCCAGCTGGGTGCGCAGCTCCGCCTTGCCGTCGTTCGTCAGAGGGACGTTCCGGACGATCGTGTCTACCACGTCGGCGCGAAGGCCCGTTGCGCCGACAACGATGGCGAACACTGCCGCCAGCACGATCGCGAGAGGGAAGAGCGAGAAAAGGGTCCGGAAGGCGATCGAGGCCGCTAGGTGCGTGCCGCGGTCATCTTGAAGCCGTTGAAAAGCACGCGCAGCGAGTCGTGTCACGCCGACGATCAGCAAGCCAGAACGGCGTTGGCCCGCCTCGGCGCCTGTCTTCGCACTCTTCATGACCCATGTCCCCCATGTACGTTTCGCGCTTCGAGCACGAAGTGGGCCATCCCTGGTTTCGTGAAGGCTGGTTTGATTGGTTCCCTCTTTTCACCGTGAGGGTGCGTCCTGACCGTATCGTCTCGCATGCTGTTTCTCGAACTCGGCTGGGGTAACGCTTCCGGGCCTTGGTCTTTTTCGGAGGGACGAGTATGGACGAGCGTTCTGAGGCTGATGTGCGTGCTTCGCTTGTGACCGGTGTTGAGACGGCGTATCTCGCGGTTCTGGACTATGACCGGCCCGGCGAGCCGTGGTCGCCTGATGTGATCGAGCTCCTCGACGGGGCTGTCGAGGATAGTGCGACGCTGCGGCAGCCGTTCGGCGAAGACGCTGTAGCTGCCGCGGTGGGAGAACTTGAGGGCCTGGGTGCTGCGCAGGCGGAGTTGTTCACCGCGGCGCTCGAACGTGCTTCAGTCTCCGGGACAGACTGACCCGAGACCGCCGCGACGGCCGTACGTGAGCGGCGCGAACCCATGTCCCGGATCCGTGATTCAAGGAATTCGGGTGTGGCTTGCGCGAGTGTTCGGGAATGTCGCCCATGCGGGGCCTGATTGGCTCTCGGGCCGCCGCGGGCGGCGGACGGGTTATGACGGGTTATAGGGTGTTGAGGCCCGAGGCTTCCTGCGTCGGGCGTTAGTAGCACCCGGCAGGAAGGGGGCGGAGGTAGTGCCTGACGGTCTCGTTGAGCGCGACGTTTGGCCTTCCGAGCGGGAGGTAGCGGCGGCTGTGCCGATCGAGGCGGCTGCTGGGGACGCCCGCGAAGCGCTCTCGTCGGTGCGTTTTTGGTTCCACACGTTTGCTCTCAACCGCGATCTCGGCCTCTACACGCCGGGGGAGGCCCCGTGATCACGGCTACCGACTCGCTTCGATCCCCGAGTCCTTCCAGGGTCTCAGTGTTCTCGACGTTGGTACTTTCGACGGCTTCTACAGCTTCCTCGCCGAGACCCGCGGCGCCACGCGTGTCCTTGCCGTCGACAACGAGCAGTACGTTCATTGGGTGCGAGACCGATGGGCAATCGAGCTCAAGGGCGGCGAGGGCTTCCGTGCGATTCACAGCCTGCTCGACTCGAACGTCGAGTACCGGCGCTCGGACGCATTCGCGCTTCGTGACATCGAAGAGGGGTTCGACTTCGTCTTCTGCTTCGGGATCCTGCACCGCGTCGAGAACCCACTCGGACTACTGAACGTTCTGACGAGCCGGCTTGCCGAAGGCGGCCGAATACTGATCGAGACCTACGGACTGGATGACGACCCACTCACCGGTGATGGCGCACTCCGGGTTCCTGCCCCAGGAACGATCTACCCCAGAGACGGATTCGTCTACTGGCAATTCTCGAGCAGCGCGCTCGACAACCTCGCTGCCTTCACGGGCTCGAAGTTCGAACTGCACGCCACACCGCTGATCGACGGTCATCCCCGCATCATCGGCACCATCAGCCCGAACAAACCGAAACACCCGTCCGATCAAACTCCCTGAGCCATGACCCAACCGCGGGGCGGGTATGGGCGCCACTGACTATGGGGGTGACCCATCTAAGGGTCGATGCGGAAGTCGACCGTGGTGTCCGGGGTCGCGACCGCGACCGAGCCGTACAACGGTCAGAGTCCCTTGAACGTCGCGACGAGCTGTCCGGCCTCTTCGCGTGTCATCCCCGTAAAGGCGAACGTGAGCCGCGCGCTGTCGAGGACAGGCGGCTGGCTCTTCGAGCTCGGATCACGGGTTGCCTGCATCTCTGCCCGAATCGGGCCGAGCGTCCGCCCCTCCGAGCGGGCGATCCGCTCGAGCATGAGCACGGCGCAGCTGACAATGCCGGAGAGGAAGAGCTCGAGGGAGCCAGGAGCCTCGCCGGGCCCGCTGTAGTACGGCGACGGCTTCGAGGGGTCGTCCGTCACGAAATGGTTCGACCGAACCTGCACGATCGCGCGGCCTGCAACTCCGCTCGAGTAGCAGGACGCGCCGCCGGTGATCAGGTTAGACATTGAGCGTTCCGAGCATGACCCCGGTAGAGATGCATGTCAAGCTGCCCCGCATCACGAAAGCGGCAGGCTCCTGGACTCACCGAAGGACATAACGGCGATCGCTCGCTAACCATCGGACACTGGGCCTCCGCGGGTCTCGCCACTCTCCCCGGCTGAGCCAAGAGCACCGCCCGCCGGCATGGCCGCTCCGCCGCCAGCGGCGGGGGGCGGCGGCACGCTTCCCCCCGGGTTCAAACTCCCGCAAGGGAAGTACCGCATAGTCAGCTTCAGACTGGACGGGATCAACCGTCGTCCCGAGGGATTGAACGGCAAGACAAATCTCACAGGCGGCAACGGCATTTCGGACGTCAAGATGAACCGCAGGATGGCACTCTCGGGCGTGTTCCTCGGGCCGCGAGCCCCCATCGGGAAGACCCCTCCCGCGACCAATCTGACCAACAGACCTCAGATCGGCCAGATCTTCTACACCGTCCTCAAGTCAGAGAGCGGAACACCAGTCGAGTTCACCGTCCCCCAAGGTGCAACGCGACTCTTCCTCGGCGTCGCCGACGGGAACAACGGATTCCAAGGCGCGCCCGGCGGCTACGCCGACAACACGGAGGATTCAAAGCATCGACGCTCGAGCCGTTGATGCACGAACCGCCTCTGGAGACTGTCGCGGACGCTGAGGCCCTGCGCGCCGCGCCAGCGTCAGGAGGTGCTCTCGAGCAGTTCCTTCAGCTTCTGCATCCTTCTAGGCATTCCCGCCTTGGCTTGTCGACGGACGACGAGCGGCACGAGAAGCATTCCTATCCCGTGCCCCTTGAACTCCAGCTGGATCGTGACGCGTGAGCGGGCGCCGCTGTCGAGAGACTCGATCGTGCCGTCGACGCTTCCTCGCACGGGGCTGTCGATGCCGCGAATAGCCCACGTGGTCGGCGGACTGAGCTTCGTGAATTCCATCGTCATTGCCCGGTCGCGCCCACCCATTTGTCGGGTGGTGACGACCTTCGATCCGACAGCGACGGGACCATCGCCTTCCAAGCTTTCGGACACGAGGTCCTCCTGCCACGCGCTCAGATTCGAGGGGTCAGTGATGTACGCAAACACACATCTTCCGGGCGTCCAACGATCGGGGCCATGCCGCCTCCTTCATCGCGGTGAACCCCTCACGATATACCGGATCGACGGGCACCACGGTCGCCCGGGGCACCGTTCCTCCACGCCGGTTCGCGCGACCGTACTCGCCTGGGCGGCGTATGTCACCCCGGTGCTTGATTGTGCTCAGCGAGCCTTGGATAATCTGCCCTGCTCAGGTATGAACCGTCGGGGACCAGCTCTGACGCTGTGAGGGGAGCGAAGATGGGATCGACGGGGTCATGGCACCAGGGACTGGTGGCGGATTGGTGGGCTGAGTTCAACACGGACGGGCCTGAGATGTTGTGACGGGCGCAGACAGGGACTAGCCGATCGATGGCGGGAGCCTGTTGGCTTGGGCGGTTGGTTCGTGGTGGCGGCGACCCTTAGACTCGTCCGATGATGACGTGTGATTCGTGTGGCCAGGAGGTTCCGGGCGAGTTCCCGTTCTGCCCGTTCTGCCGTGCTCCGCTGACTGCTTCTCCCGGGTCGGTGGTGCAGGAGCGGAAGGTCGTCTCGGTGCTGTTCTGCGATCTGGTGGGGTTCACGGCGGCGTCGGAGCTGGCTGATCCGGAGGAGGTGGCGGCGCGGGTGGCGCCGTATCACGCGGCGGTGCGGGAGCGGATCGAGGCGTTCGGTGGGACGGTGGAGAAGTTCATCGGGGACGCGGTGATGGCGGTGTTCGGGGCGCCGGTCGCGCATGAGGATGACGCGGAGCGGGCGGTGCGGGCGGGGTTGGCGGTGTTGGAGGTGCTCGAGGGGTTGAACGCTGCCGACGAGACGCTGGCGCTGTCTGTGCGCGTCGGCGTGAACACGGGTGAGGCGGTGGTTTCGCTGGGCGCGAAGCCGGAGCTCGGTGAGGGAATGGTCACCGGTGACGTCGTCAATACCGCTGCGAGGATCCAGGCGCAGGCGCCGGTCGACGGCGTCGCAGTAGGCGAAGGAACGTTCCGGGCGACCGAGCGGGTGTTCGAGTGGGCGACGCTCGACCCGATCGACGCGAAGGGGAAGTCGCAGCCACTGCCGCTGTGGCGGGCGCTTCGACCGACCGCACGGTTCGGCAGCGACGTGATCCGCTCGATGACAACCCCGCTCGTCGGCCGCGAGCTCGAGGTGCTGCAGGTGCGTACGGTGTTCGATCGGATCGTGGCCGAGCGGTCGGTGCAGCTCGTGAGCGTTGTCGGCGAGCCGGGGGTTGGGAAGAGCCGGCTCGTCGCGGAGCTCGGTGCTCATGTGGATGGGTTGCCGGTGTTGGTGCGTTGGCGGCAGGGTCGTTGCCTCCCGTACGGGGAGGGGATCGCGTTTTGGGCGCTTGGGGAGATCGTCAAGGCGCAGGCGGGCATTTACGACTCCGACCCGCCCGAGGAGGCGGTTCGGAAGCTCGGGCAGGCGGTCCCTGCCGTCGAGGAGGCTTCCTGGCTGACGGCCCGGCTGCTGCCGTTGCTCGGCATCGAGAGCGGTGCTCCCGCGAGTCGGGAGGAGTCGTTCACCGCGTGGCGGCGCTTCCTCGAGTCGATCGCGGAGCCGGACCCGGCTGTGCTCGTCTTCGAGGATCTGCACTGGGCCGACGAGTCGCTGCTCGACTTTCTGGAGCACTTCACCGATTGGGCGCAGGGTGTGCCGCTGCTTCTTGTCTGCACGGCGCGCCCTGAGCTGTTCGAGCGTCGCCCGGCCTGGGGCTCGGGCCTTCGTAATGCGACCACGATCAGCCTGGCGCCGCTGACGGACGTCGAGACGGCGGCGCTCGTCTCGGGTCTGCTCGAGCGTGCGGTGTTGCCCGTCGAGACCCAGCAGGCGCTCGTCGAGCGGGCCGGCGGCAACCCGCTCTATGCGGAGGAGTTCGTCAGAATGCTGCGGGATAAGGATCTCCTCGATGAGCGAGGCGCTCTACGGACGGGCGCCGAGGTTCCCTTCCCGGAATCGTTGAAGGCGTTGATCGCCGCGCGGCTCGACACCCTCCCGGCCGAGTCGAAGACGTTGCTGCAGGACGCCTCGGTGATCGGGAAGGTGTTCTGGGCGGGAGCGGTGGCGGCGATCGGCAACCGCGACGGCGACAGCGTCGATGAGTCGCTGCACGAGCTTGCCCGGAAGGAGCTCGTGCGTCCCTCGCGCCAGTCGTCGATGGAGGGCGAGCAGGAGCTCGGCTTCTGGCATGCGCTCGTCCGTGACGTCGCCTACTCGCAGATCCCTCGCGCGAACCGTGCGCTGAAGCACGTTGCCGTGGCCGAGTGGATCGAGGCCAAGGCGGGAGAGCGGATCGAGGACATGGCCGACGTCCTCGCCTACCACACGACCGAGGCGATCTCGCTCGCCGAGGCGGCCGGGGACGCGGGGCTGGCAGCTGCCGTCGCTCCACGCGCAGGCCGCTACGCGCTCCTTGCGGGCGAGCGTGCCCTCGGCCTCGACGCGATGCGTGCGGTGCAGCTCCTCGAGCGGGCCGTCGAGCTGTCCCCGGAGAACGACGACGGATACCCGCATGCCCTGCTTCGCTTCGCCACGGCTGCAGTCGAGGCGGGGCGCGCCGTGGACGCTGTCGACGCCTGCGAGCGAGCAGCCGCCATCTACCGCACCCGAGGCGACATCGTCCACACCGGGGAAGCATTGACACTCCTCGACCACGTGCTTCCCGGGATGCGCGAGAGGCATTTGTTCGAGGCGATCGCGCTGCTCGAGAGCGTGCCACCGGGGCCGGAGCTCGTGGCCGCGTACACACAGCTTGCGGGCTTTCGCCTCGTTCGAGGAGAATACGACGACTGCATCGCTTCAGCACAAAGGGCGCTCGAGCTCGCCGACGAGCTCGGACTCCCTACACCCGCGCGCGCGCTCGGGTTCCACGGTGCGGCACTCGCCAACACCGGCGACCGGCACGCCATCGACGATATGGAGACCGCGAGGCAGCTGCTTGTCGAGCGCGGTCGCGGCCGCGACGCCGCCGTCGCCCACCACAACATGGCGATCAACATCTGGGTCTTCGAAGGCCCGACTGCCGCGCTTACCGCCTTCGAGGATGTCGAGCGCTTCACCGAGCAGCGCGGCCTCGTCGAAATCGGCGCGAGTTCCCGCGCGGCTGCTCTCGAGCGCCTCATCGATGTCGGGCGATTCCGGGAGGTCATCGCACGGAACGGCCTGCTCTCACCACTCGAAGAAACGGGTGTGATGAACCTGCCGGCGGCAGTCGAACTGCACGCCGCTACCGCGCGCGCCCTTCGCGAGCTCGGCGATACACGCGCCGCGTCGTCGGCCGCCACACGCGCGCTCGCGGCAGCGCGCGAACTCGATCACTGGCTGGGCATCGTCGCTGCCTGTTCGCCAGCCGCCTCCGCCGCCCTCGACGAGAAAGATCGCGCGACCGCGCTCGCCCTTCTGACGGAAGCCGCGGATCGCCCCGACGGCCCGATCAACGAGGAATACGCCGGCCGCCTCCCCGAACTCGTCCGATGCGCCCTCGCCGCCGATGACATCGCGCTCGCAGAACGACTGGCCCAGGGCGTCGGCCAGGCAGGGCTGCCTCTCCACGACCACGCCTACGCCTCCGCCCAGGCACTGATCGTCGAAGCGCACGGCGACCTCCGCAACGCAGCGCAACGATACGAGGACGCAGCAGCCCGCTGGCACGGATTCGGGGCGCAGCTCGAGCACGCCCACGCACTCCTCGGCCAGGGCCGCTGCCTAGCCGCCCTCAACGACCCCACCGCCGACAGCACTCTACGCCAGGCGCGAGCCCTCTTCGACGACATGGACGCACGACCCCGCATCACCGAATGCGACTCACTCATCGCTCAAGTCAGCAGGCTCAGCTCCTAGGCCGTGGAGCTGCCACCGCCGCCCGCGCGAGTGCGCGGGAATGTTCCCTGAGATCCGTCCGTCTCCCGCGAGCGTAACGGCGCTTGTCTGCGCCAGTGTTCGGGAACGTTCCCCGAGCGATGGCCCACCTAGATCCGCGTTAAGGCGTCCTCGGAAACCCCAGGATGCGATGGATGAAGGCGTCACGCTTCTCGCCCTTGAGCCGAGACTCCTTCGTCCAGGTCCGATCGGAGATCGTCCGGTGGTCGAGGAGGTAGTGCGCCTTCTCGGCGTCCGGCATGGACTTGCACTCCGGCGCCTTCTTCGTCTTCTTCGGCTTCGGCGTCGCTGCCTTCGTCTCCGGCTCGGTCTCCTCGACCGGCTCGCCGGTCGCCTCGACGATGGCGACGACGGCCGGGATCTCGCCGCCCTCTGTGTTCCCGGTCAGGACGTTGTTGCGGCGGATCCCTTCCTCGCGGGCTTTCCTGATTCTCTCGAGATCGCTCTCGTGCGAACGGCCAACCCTTAAAGAGTGATCGAGGCGATTGCAGAGGCGGTGCGCCAGGATGGCGTTTTCCACGACCGCCTTGCCGCCCTCTTTCTTGTAGACCGGGAAGTGCTCGAAGGTGGGCATCCAGTCGCTCCTCCAGTCGCTCCAGTCGTTGGTGACCTGCGCGAAGTAAGACGCGCCCCCGAGCTCCTCCGGGCAGAAGCATTTGGGCATCTTGCATGCGAGCTCCGTGATGTAACCCTGCTCAGCTGCCCTGATGAGCTCTCGCTTCTTCACGCCGAGCGCCTTCAACTCGGCTGCAACTGCTCGGCCGCGTTCAGGATCCCGCTTGACCTTCGACATGTCCCAACGTTATGTGGTCTGACACCCCGCTGCGGTTGGGTCAAGCGATATGGCTGCAGCCTGCGGGCCGGTGCTTACGCCGGAACGGCGGCATCGAGGGTGCGTCGCCGTGAGAACTATCGCAATCACTATCGCGCACGGCTCGGCAATGCCTCGAAATCCACTGTTTCAAGCCGTTGTCGACTAAACCACAGCGGGTCTTCAAAACCTGTGCGGTGTGGTAACCCCACGCTCGGTCGGTTCGACTCCCGCGCCGCTCCGTTACTGGGATTGCCAGAATTCATACGGGTTTCAGAGGATCACAGCGCGTGTGAAGGCCGCTTCCACTCATCCGCTCACGTCTGCTGGAAACCGCCTGATTCGGGTAACGACTTTCCCGCAACGTTCCCGCACTTCACCGAACGAGCGCAAGATCAACGGCTCACACCTGGTGTTCGGATCCCTCTTGTGCCGTCCGGGTGTCACCCGGGCGGGCGATGCGCATGCTGCACGTCACGTGTGAGCGTTGTGCTCGACCGCCGGTCGACCATCGTAGAGGAGACAAAGGAGGCATCGTGGTGAAGCCGCGTTACATCGTCCAGTTGGGCGTGACACTGCTCGTCGCTCTGATGGCGCTCGGGGTCCCCTTGGGGGCACAGGCAAGCCCGGGCCCGGTGACGATCGTCAAGCACTCCAATCTGGGCTTCGCGACCAGCGTTCCCGTCAACGTGGACACGGGAGTGACGAACCCGCCGTGTCTGTTGGACATCGTTGTCTGTGTATTCCACGGAGCGCTTGCCTTCAACGGAACGCTCACCGCCGACGTGAGCCTCGGAACCGACGTGGCCCTCACATATGACTCGGCCGATTTGAACACCGCGAGCGGGCCCCTCCCGGTCTCGATCGCATACACGCCGACATCGGGCGGATCGACGGTCTCGTATTCGCTCAGCGGCAACATGACGTTCAACTTCGACGGGTGTACCGACTGCCCGAAGACGGTGCCCTTCACCGCGACTTCGGCGCCCAGTGCCTTTACGGCGCCAATGGGCTCCGATGCTCCGGTCACGGTCACCGGCTCGAGCTCCGGCCTCACACTCAATGTCGCCGGACTCGACGTGATCACCGCGTCGCTTGGAACGTCCCTTACCCTGGCGCCGGCTGCTTCGACCGGCGTTCCGGGACTTGGCGGGGCCGCGGCCCTGGTTCAGGTCACCGGCGCGAGCGGTGCACCGGTGCTTCCGATCGAGTGGGACTCGTCCGGTTCGTCCCAGACTTTCATGCTGACGACGCCGGCCAATCCCACGGCGCTCGGGATCTCGCTCGGACCGCTCGTTCACTGGGTAGGGACGTCCGGAGATGCCCGAATCAACCTCCACTGGACGGGTGACTTTCAGGATTTCGTGGGCGTCATCGCAGACATCGCCAGCGCGGGCGTCTGCGTGTTTGCCGACTGCTCGATCGACGACCCCGATCCGATCAGCCTGTTCGCCGGAGGCTTGGGGCCGGTGTACAGCTCGGCCGGCCTCGACACGACGATCGGGGACGCGATCGGCGGCGTGGCGGGACCGCTGGTGGCCGGCCGGGTGGCAGCGGGATTCGTCCCGGTGCCACTGACCGCGCCGCCGCACGCCTCGATACCTCCGCTCAGCGTCGGTGCGCTCGACTTCGGCATTCCGGCGGCGTCGATCACCGGCGCCCCGGCCGGGGTCGTGCTCAGTGGCAACTCGATCAGCCTCACTGCGGCCCCGAGCGGAGGGACCGGTCCCTACACGTTCGCGTGGACGAAGAACGGTGCGCCGTTCGCGATGACGCAGACCATCACCGACACCCCAGCGCTCGGGGACACGACGTACGCGGTGACTGTGACGGACTCGCTCGGAGCGGAGTCGAACACCGCTACCACGGTGGTTCAGGTGTACGACTTCACGGTCGCCGGCAGCCCGACCGGCCTCCAGGTCCTGACGACCGGGGCGAACACGTACGCGGTGATGGAGGCGCTCGTCCTCGGCTCGCCGACGTCGGGGCTGCCTTCGATCGGGTTGTCGTTGTCGGGACTACCGGCCGGAGCGACGGCATCCTTCAGCCCGCTGAGCGGAGGGGCAGGGGGCTTCTCCTCGACGCTGACGATCACCGCCGCCGGCGCGCCCCCCGGCGACTACGTGCTCACGCTGAGCGGCACCGACACCAGGCCTCAGATAGGCGGGACGAGGTCGGCGACGCTGAACCTGACCATCCTCACTCCCGCTCAGGCGATCCCGAGCACCATCACGAAGATTGATGATCTGAAGACTGCCGGGGTGCTGAACCAGGGTCAGGCGAACTCGCTGACCGTGAAGCTCGAGCACGCCATCGACAGCCTGACCAACAAGCCCGGACAGCCGACCGCTTGCAACCAGCTGCAGGCGTTCGTCAACGAGGTGAACGCCTACGTCTCGTCGGGGAAGCTGACGCCGGCACAGGCAGACACGCTACTGGGCGGACCGCTCGGCATTCTGGCGATCATGGCAGCCGTTCCGTGCTGATCTCCGTGACCTGAGACGAACCTCTCCGTCAGAGAAAGGGCCTGCACCGCAGGCCCTTTCTCAACCCCTCTGACGGACTCGAACCGTCGACCCCCTCCTTACCATGGAGATTCGAGGGTGCCGTGGCCGACGACCTCGTCACGTTGAGTCGGACTCCCGCCCGAGGCCGCTGGAGACCGCCTGGGACGGTGTCGGACCGTGGCGCGATTGTGGCGAGAGAGGGTTGGCGGCGCCTTCTCTCCTTTGGTGGAAGAGGACGCGCGTTCGGTCCTCTGCCCGGATGTGCCGGCAGCGGGAACTCGGGGCCGGAACGTCGGGAGGCCCGCCGGGTGGCGAGCCTCCTCCCTCAGCATCCTCCGCTTGGCCTTGCGGTGTTAGCCCAGTTCAGAGGCGTTGGCGAGGAACCGCCCCATCGAGGATTCGATCCGAGAACCCGTGATCGCTCCAACGACACCGATCCGGTCGACGACCATCCCAGCGCGCAGGATCACGTCGTCCATCTCCTCGCTCGCGCGGATCTGTGCCAGCTTGTCACGATCGCCGTGGAGCAGGAAGAACCCCGCAAGGTCGCCCCCGTGTGCTTCGAGGAAGTACGCCGCCCAGCTTTCGATCACACCGTCGTCCTGAAGCTTCGTCCACATGGCCACGGCCTCGCCGAAGACCGTCGCCGACTTCGCCTCACGGCCACGTACGTTCTCACCCCAGCCGATGAAGAGCGCGGAATCAGCCATCACTCACCCCCTTTCCTGTCGGTTACTCCTCAGCATACGGTGGGGATCAGCGCGCCGTTCGGCTGGCCGAAAGCGTTCGCCGAAGCCGTCGTAGCGCATTCGGGTTCAGCGCAGGGCTGTTGCGTCCGCGCAAACGGGTTCGGCAGGCGGTTGACACTCCCCCGGGGGGAGGCTTCAAAACCTGTGCGGTGTGGCAACCCCACGCTCGGTCGGTTCGACTCGGGCGCCGCTCCGTCAAGCCGTTTCTGGCGCGTTCGCGCCGATCGCCGGCTCGCTCGAGCCGCTCCGACCGGCCGGCTGTGCCGACGGGAGGTGACATTGTCTCGGTCGGCGGCGTATAACAAGTGAGATGAGACGATCAGCCGCATTCATCGTTCTCGCAACCGTCCTCTCGCTTGCGATGCTCGCGGCCGGCGGGGGAGGCGTTGCGGCGCCGGGCGCGGAAGCGAAGACCGGCAAGGGTACCCCCCTGAGGTCGTTCGGCTCCTGCAGCAGCATGCTCGTGTACGCCAAGCAGCATGCGCTCCCCCTCGTGGGAGCGTACGGGCTCGCCGGCGCGGCTGTCGGTGACGCCACGCGGGCCGCGGCGCCGGCAGCGGACAGCGCGGCGGGCGTCGCCGGCGTCGACTACTCGACGACGAACGTGCAGGAGGAGGGCGTCGACGAGCCCGACCTCGTCAAGTCGAACGGCTCGACGCTGTTCGTCGTCCGCTCCGACCGCCTGGTATCCGTCGACGTGCGCGGGCCGAGGCCACGTCTCCAGGGCTCGCTTCCGCTGCCGCAGAGCGCTAGCTACGAACTGCTCCTGCATGGCAACAAGCTGCTCGTCCTGTCCCGCGGAGGCGTCTACCCGATCGACGGCATCGGTACTGGCATCCGCGCGCCGATACGGCCCGGCCCGCTGCAGTCCACACTCACGGAGGTGGACGTGAGAGACCCGGCGGCCATGCGAATCGTGCGCGGCCTCTCGTTCGAGACGGAGATCGTCACCGCCCGCCTCGTCGGCTCGGTCGCGAGGGTCGTCACGGTCTCGGGCATGCCGCAGACGCTGCCGTTCGTGGCTCCCATCGATGCGTCATCGGCAGCCACGGCGGCCGCCCTCTCGAGGAACCGGGCGGTCCTTCGCACGTCGCGGATCGGCAGTTGGCTACCCGGCTACGAGGTGAAGGGCCGCCGCGGCGAGACGCTCGCCCGGCGCTCGCTCGTCCAGTGCCGCAACGTGCGACGCCCGCCCGTGTACTCGGGGCTTGGCCTGCTGACGGTGCTGACGATCGACCTCGGCAAGGGACTTGCGATCGTCGACTCGGACGCGGTCGTCGCCGACGGACGGACGGTGTACGCCTCGCAGAAGGGCCTCTACGTCGCGACGCAGCGCTGGTCCGCCCAGCCCGTCAACCCCGGCACCTCCGACCCGCCGAAGGTCACGACCGCGATCCACAAGTTCGACATCTCCGACCCCTCCTCGACGATCTACCGGGGAAGTGGCACCGTCTCCGGCTACCTGATGAACCAGTGGTCGATGTCCGAGCGGGACGGCGTGCTGCGCGTTGCGAGCACCGAGGAGCCGACCTGGTGGAACCCGGGCCCGCAGGAGCAGAGCGAGAGCTTCGTCACGACGCTCCGGGAGCAGAACGGCGCGCTCGTCCAACTCGGCCGAGTGGGTGGCCTCGGCAAGAGTGAGCGGGTCTACGCGGTCCGCTTCACCGGCGACACCGGGTATGTGGTCACGTTCCGGCGCGTCGACCCGCTCTACACGCTCGACCTCTCGAAGCCGTCCCGGCCCGTCGTCCTCGGACAGCTGAAGATCCGCGGCTACTCCGCCTACCTGCACCCCCTCGCCGGCGACCTGCTGCTCGGGATCGGGCAGGACGCCTCCGACGAAGGGCGGGTACTCGGCACCCAGCTGTCGCTCTTCGACGTGTCCGATCTGCGGCGGCCCGTGCGCCTCCAGACGTACCGGATCGGCTCCGCCTGGTCGGAGGCCGAGAGCGATCATCACGCCTTCCTCTGGTGGGAGCGGTCGCGGCTGGCCGTTCTGCCCGTACAGGCGTACGCCGACCAGCCGTTCGTGGGCGGGGTGGGGTTCCACGTCGGTCGCGGCGGCATCACCGAGACCGGCCGGGTCACCCACGCCGGCGAGCCGGGCGCCGGGATACGGTCCGGGGGCACACCGATCCGTCGCTCACTCATCGTCGGCGACTCCCTCTACACGGTCTCGGAGCGGGGCGTGAAGGCAACGGACATCTCCTCCTTCGCGGACAGGGGCTGGGTCGCGTTCCCGCAAAGCCCGCCCGTCCCGGTTCCCTCCCGCTGAACACCTCCCTGTGCGGCGTGGTGACCCACGCTCGGCCGGTTCGACTTCTGCGCCGGAAGCGCGAGCGCGATCTTCCGCTCGAGGTCGCTCGTTGAGGCCTTTCTCGGTCGTGCCATCCGTCCAGTACGTAGGAATCTCGAGCCTCCACCGACTGGAGTTTTGGGCTTCCCTCGACTAGAATCGGTCGCGAAACGATCGACTCGAGGAGTCCGAATGCGCCGTCTGATCGTTGTCGGCACGATCCTTGTCGTAGCACTCGTCGGTGCCGCGGCCGGCCTGTCGGCGTCGATGGGGCCTCCTGGTGTGTGGACGAAGGTCACGAGCGGCGATCGACGGAACATCGACGATGTCGGGCTCGCTCGGACGCCGAACGGCGTGCTCCACGTTCTCTGGCAGCATCGCACGGGTCCGACCACCACGAGCATCGTGCACACCACCGTCACGAAGGCAGGCAAGGTCGGCGGGACGAACGTCGTGGTTGCCGGCCTGCGGACAGCCGACGATCCTGCGGTTCTCGTGCTGCCTGACGGGAGGTTGCAGGCGTTCTTCGCAAGCCTCGGTAACTCGATCGACGAGTCTGGAGTTACCGGTGCGGTCGCGCCGCCGTCGGGCGTCGGTTGGACGAGGCAGGGCCCACGCGTCTCGTCGACGAAGACGTCCGTCGGGCCGGTCGGCGCGGCTTTGACCGCAGATGGCATGCCGGCGTTCGCGTACTCCGCGTCGTTCATCCTCGGTGCCCATATCGGCACCGAGTTGGCGGCCGCAGATCTCGCACTACAGCAGGACAAGAAGTGCTGCGACTACATGCCGGAGCTCGCGACGGACGCCAGCACGGGCCAGATGATCCTCGCGTACTACTCGAATGCGGCCGGGAGATCCGGGACCTGGGTGCGGCCGGTCGCACCGACGGTCGGGAAGCCGGTGCGCGCTCCCGGATCGGTCACGGGAGGCAAGTCTCTCCAGGTCGACCAGCACGTGGCGCTCAGCTCGCGGCTCGGAGCGCCTGGGGTCTACATCGGGTACTGCGGCGGCTACCCCGTATGCAAGAGCGCGCTCGTGTGGCGCGTCGGAGGATCGAAGCCGGTCAAGGTCGGTGTCGGCGCCGACATCGAGGATATCGACGTGACGCCAGGCCCGAACGGTCGCCTCTGGGTGCTGTGGCACGACGGGAAGACCAAGCAGCTTCATGCCACGAGAACCAACAAGGCTGCGACACGCGTAGGCCCGCTCGCTACCGTCGCACCACCGAAGGGGACGAGCAACCTGTGGAAGCTTGCGGGTGAAGGCTCGGTCGGGCCGCTCGACGTGTTCGTCTCGGCGACGGCCGGGGGTACCCTGCAGACCTGGCACACTCAGGTGCTGCCAAAGCTCACGCTGGTCGCGAAGAAGAACGCCAAGACGGTCAAGCTCACCGTGACCGACGCCGGCGACCCGGTCGCGGGCGCGAAGGTGAAGTTCGGTGGCAAGACCCTCGAGACGAACGCGTCCGGGGTCGCCACAGCACCCAAGCCGACCGGGAATGTCAAGGCGACGGCGGTAAAGGCCGGATACCAGCCCGCCGCCACAACCGTGAGCGGCTAGGGGCGCGCCGCACCGGCGGATGGTGCGGAGGGGCTCCCTACGCAGCGAGCGCCTCGGCTCCGCGGCATCGAGCGCCGGCTGCCGGTCGAACGCCTCCATCGGCAGAACCCTGCACCGCGCGCGGCGCCGACATCTCGCCGCCCTGATCGCGTACGCCGTCAGCTGCGGCCGCTTCGGCCCCTCTGGAAGACCAGCTCACCGACGGCAGCCGTCACGAGGAGCGCGGCAAGGATGCCCAGCTGGGCGGGGTCGTGGGTCGCGGTGTACGCGATCAGGGCGGCGAGTGAGCCCGCGCAGGCAACGGCTCCGGCGAGTGCCAGGCCGATCCTGGCACGCGTGCCCGCGACGAGGCGGGCGGCTGCGAGGTTGACGCCGACGAAGACGATCAGGAAGCCTGCGGAGCCCATCAGGCTGATGCCGGCGATGTTCACCGTGTTGACGATCAGGAGCGTGCCCAGGGTCGTTGCGATCAGGCCGCCGATCGGCCGATCCCAGATCGGCTCGCCGAGCCTGGCGGGTAGCTCGCCGTGGCGGGCCATCAGGTAGGTGAACTTGGCGGAGCCGTAGAGGGTGGCGTTGATGGCGCTCGCAGTCGAGACGACGGCTGCGACGGCTATCAGCTTGAAGCCCGCCGCTCCGAGGAACGGCTGTGCGGCGACGGCCAACGCGTAGTCGCGCTCCGTCACGATCGCGGCCGGTGTGAGGTTGCCGACGGCGACGATCGCGACGAGCACGTAGAGCACGATGACGCTGCCGATCGCGATCATGTAGGCGCGGGGGAGCGTTCGCTCCGGGTCTCGCGCGTCCTCCGCGGCGTTCGCGATCAACTCGAAGCCCTCGTAGCCGAGAAAGATCAGCGCTCCCGCGTAGACGATCACGCCGAGCGAGGGGAAGGACGATGGAGCGATCCGAGCCGTGTCGGCCGTGAAGAGGCCACCGACGACGAAGACGAGCAGCACCGAGAGCTTGAAGTAGACGAGCACCGACTCGGCGCGGCCGATGACGCGGGCACCGAGCAGGTTGAACGCTGCAAAGGCGACGATCACCGCGCTGCCGAGAATGCGTCGCCAGATCCCGTTGGGATCGAGGCCGAGCAGGGCGGCGAAGTAGGCACCGAACGCGACGGCGTAGAGGGCGAGCATGACGAAGTAGCTCAGCCAGAGCAGGAGGTTGAGAGGCCCGGCGATGCGCCTGCCGAACGCGCGATCGAGGAATGTCGTCGTCCCGCCCCGGCTACGCAGTGCCACCGACAGGCGCGCGTAGGACACCCCGGTCAGAGCGGCGACGGTTCCTGCGACGACGAACGAGAGGTAGGCACCGGCGCCGGCGACCTGCACCGTCAGCCCGAGCACCGAGAAGATGCCGCCGCCCACCATGCCGCCGATCCCGATCGAGACGAGCGCGGCGAGCCCAAGGCTCCGGGGGCTGCTCGGCTTCTGGCTCACGAGAACCCTACGATGCCCACCGTCCCGGTCGGCACCACTCTGGGGGATGGCGGAGGTGGTTGTTCGTGTCGATAAAGCTGTGAATGGGCTGCGCGGCTGCCTGTGGGGTGGCTGTGTCTCCAAGTGCCGGCGGTGTTGTCCGTTCGGAGGCCCTGATGTCTGACTCAGAAGGGCCGTGCTATGCAGCGTTTGCGCTTCCGCAGTCCGCCTCGCTCGTTGGAAGCCGCCCTGCCGGGCGACGACCGCCGGCTCTCTGGAGGTGTCGCGGGTGTTGCGCGGGCTGTGGTCGGGTATGGGCGGTCATCGGTGTTGGTCGTGGGGATGTGGCTGCTCGGTCTTGTCGCGTTCGGAGCGGTGTTCCAGTTCGAGCGGACGGTCGACGAGACGCGTCGCGCGCAGGTCGTGATCGCAGAGATGCGCAACCAGCAGGGAGACGTGATCTCGGTTGCGTTCGCCGCGGCCACAGCCGCCGGGGCCGTTCCGTCGCCCGCGGAGACGAAACTTCGTCTTGTTGCGGCACAGGGGCCGGTTAACGCCTCGGTCGTGTCTCTCGCTGCCATCGGACGCAGCGACGCACCAGCGAAGATCGCTCTTCTGACGAAGCGGTTCTACGCACTCGCCGATCGCCTCGCGGTACTGGTCGCGAACGGCGAGTCGACCGAGGCGGCCCTCGAGTTTGGCAAGGCTCAGCAACCGGCTGGTATCCAGGGGCAGTTGAACGCGGAGATGACCCTGGCTGATCTCCACTACGGGCAGGAAGCTGCCCGAGCACGGAAGGTGGCGACGTTCGGGTCGCTGCTGGCGATCGTGTTCCTGTTGACCGCATTCACGATCGCGTTTCAGCGCTCGGTGAGGGCAAGGAAGCGCAGCGATGAGGTGTCGATGACCGATGCGCTCACCGGCCTCGGGAACCGGCGCAAGCTGTTCGCCGACATGGAACGGACGACGAGCGGCCTTGAGCGTGGGCAGACGGTCACGATCGGGATCTTCGATCTCGACGGGTTCAAGGCCTACAACGATGCGTTCGGCCACCCGGCCGGCGACGCTCTCCTGACGCGGCTCGGCCACCGACTCACCGCTGCGATCGGCGAGAACGGTGACGCCTACCGGATCGGCGGCGACGAGTTCGTGATCACCACCCCGTCGCCGTCCGCGGCACGGCTGCTGAAGGCCTGTCAGGCAGCACTCAGCGAGCACGGGGAAGGCTTCAGGATCGGCTGCTCAATGGGCTCCACCTTCGTCGCCAGTGGAGTGACGATCGAGCAGGCCCTCCACGTCGCCGACCAGGCTCTCTACGTCAACAAGCGAAGCCGGCGCAGCGATGCCCGCACCGAGGTCAAAGACGTTCTCCTCCAGGTCCTCGCGGAACAGAACGGGGCGCTCGCGACCCATGTCGGGCACGTCGCCGACCTCGCCTGGGCAACCGCAACCAAGCTCGGCCTACCGGCCGACCAGGTCGAGCGCGCCAGACTCGCAGCCGAGCTCCACGACGTCGGGAAGTCGGCGATCCCGGACTCGATCCTCAACAAGCCCGGCCCGCTCGATGCCCAGGAGCGCCGCTACATGCAACGTCACAGCGAGATCGGGGAGCGAATCGTCGCCGCCGCACCGGCACTCGCAGACGTCGCACCGATCATCCGGGCGACCCACGAAAGAATCGACGGCACCGGCTACCCCGACGGACTCCAGAGCGACCAGATCCCTATCTGCTCCCGCATCATCGCCGTCGTCGACGCCTACGACGCGATGACCAGCGACCGCGCCTACCAGCTAGCGATGTTGGGCGACGACGCCATCGCAGAGCTCCACCACTGTGCCGGCACCCAATTCGACCCCGCCGTCGTCGACGCGTTCATCGCTGCACTGGCCGAATCGGCCTACGCCCACCAGCCATTCCCCCGAACCCACCCCAAGCAGCCCGTGCAAGAAACCCGCCACTCCCAAATCGAGGCCCTCCTCTAAGGAGTCGCATCATCTCGGAGAGTCATCTCTCCGAGGAGCCGCTGGATGCTGGCGAGTGGGATCCGTACCCAGTCCGGCCGGCTGTTGAGCTCGTAGCCGAGCTCGTACAGTGCTTTCTCCAGCAGGAACACGTCGAGAGTCCTTCCGAGCTCGTCCATCGTCTCGGGGAGGTAGTGGGTGTCGGCGGTCTCGAGGTACGACCGTAGGAAGGAGACGGATGCCCACGTAGACCACTGGCGTCCCCATTGCTCGAGCGCCTCGAACGCCTCCGAACCGGACTCGACGGCGCCTTGCTCGACCTGGTCGAAGAGACCGGCGTACGTGGCGTACTCGAATGAGCGCAGCATGCCGGCGACGTCGCGGAGGGGCGAGCGCTTGATCCTGCGGTCGGCGAGGGAGCGAGCGGGCTCTCCCTCGAAGTCGATGATGACGAAGTCCTTGCCCGTGTGGAGGATCTGGCCGAGGTGGAAGTCGCCGTGGTAGCGGGTGCGGAGCCCGGTTCGCCGGTGCTCGACGACGGCGTGGAACCGGTCGAGGAGATCGTGCTCGGCGGCGAGGATCAGCTCCGCCTGGGCCTGCTCGCGGGGGGCGAGCGTCGGGAGGGAGCGACGGAGAAGGCGGAGGTTCGTGTGGGTGAGGTTCCGCATGGACTGGTAGACGGAGCGCTGGTAGAGAGGCGTGAAGGCCTCGGGGGCGAAGGCCGCCGAGTCCGCATCCGACGCGAGTGCGTTGTGCAGCTCGGCGGTACGGCGACCGATGATCTCCGCCGATCGGAGGTAGGCTTCGCTCGTAGCGTGCGCCTCGGGAGGAAGCGGCTCCCGGACGATCTCTATCAGCGGTCGTGTGTCTGCGACGAGCTGCTCCCGGAGGAGACCGCTCTCCTCGCTCGCCACGCGCTCGTAGAATCGGCTGACCGTCTCGCGCGTGTACTGCCATGCGTCTCCCTGGTTCGCGACGACCTCGTGCGCGACCGCGACCGTCACGGGCTCTGCGCCCTCCCGCTCGTACTCGAGCGATCCAACGAGGGCGGGTGCGTGCTCGAACCCCTTCTGCCCCAGGAAGAGCCCGAGCTCGAGGTCGGGGTTGACGCCCTCCTCGACCTTCCGGAAGAGCTTCAGGATGACGCTGTGCCCGAAGATGACCGAGCTGTTCGACTGCTCCGCCCGGAAGAGATCGGGATCGAGCGGGCCATCCGCGTCCCGCAGGATCCGCCTCAGCGCCGGCGTCGGCCGGCCGACGACCGAACCAGTGGCTCCCCGGAAGCGGCGGCGCTTCGCGATCCCGTCGAGCAGGGCCGCGCAGAAGCGCTCGTCGCAGAGTGCGTCGTAGAGCACGGCCGCGCCACCTTTCCGCGCGAGCCGGGCGATGACCGCCTGCGGGACGTCGGCGAGCATCCGCTCGCCCTGCTCCCCGGCCGCGACGGCCAGGGGAAGCACGTATTCCTCGGGCTCTCCGTCGACGTACTCGATGTTGACGACGACGAGCATCGCCGGGTCCCGGTCGGGCACCCGAATCGAGACGACGTCGCGAACCGAGACGGCGTGGACGGCGCGGGCCTTGCCTGCGAACCAGCGCCTCCGCTGGATGAAGCTCGAGATCGCATCCTCGACCGAGCCCTTCGTCCGGCCGGAGAAGAGTTGCTCCTGCGTCCCTGCGAAGGCGATCGTCGTGATGTCGGCCACCTCGGCACGGGGTCGCTCGAGCGACAGCCAGTAGAAGGCGTGCGGGCCGAGCGTGAGCAGGTACGGGAGGTCGCCGATCGGCGGGAACGTCGTCTGGCCGAACAGCTCGAGCGGGACGAGCCCCTTGAATTCGGCGAGGTCGAGCTCGACGTACTGGGCGAACCGGGACAGGTTCGCGACCACGAGGATGACGTCGTCCTCGTGTCGGCGCAGGAACGCGATTACCTTGTGGTTCTCGGGGGTCAGGAACTCGAGGCTGCCGCGCCCGAAGACGTGGTGCCTCGTGCGGAGCGCGATCAGGCGCCGCATCCACCAGAGCAGCGAGTGGGGATTGGCGAGTTGCGTCTCGACGTTGACCGTCTCGTAGTGGAAGTCCGGATCGATCACGGTCGGGAGGTAGAGGCGCTGGGGGTTCGCGCGCGAGAAGCCGGCGTTCCGATCGCCGCTCCACTGCATCGGCGTCCGGACAGAGTTCCGGTCGCCGAGGTAGACGTTGTCCCCCATCCCGATCTCGTCGCCGTAGTAGACGACGGGCGTTCCGGGAAGCGAGAGCAGGAGGCCGTTGAGGAGCTCGATCTTCGCCCTGTTGTTGCCGAGCAGCGGCGCCAGGCGGCGCCTGATTCCGAGGTTGATGCGCGCCTGGCGGTCGTGCGCGTAGACGCGATACATGTAGTCGCGCTCCTCGTCGGTCACCATCTCGAGCGTCAGCTCGTCGTGGTTCCGCAGGAACAGCGCCCATTGCGACGTGTCCGGGATCGCAGGCGTCTGCTCGAGGATGTCGATGATCGGATATCGATCCTCCATCTCGACCGCCATGAAGAGCCGTGGCATGACGGGGAAGTGAAACGCCATATGGCACTCGTCCCCGTTGCCGAAGTACGCGGCGGCGTCCTCGGGCCACTGATTGGCCTCGGCGAGGAGCATCCGGTTCTCGAAGCGCTCGTCGACGTGCGAGCGAAGCTGCTTCAGGTACTGGTGCGTCTCGGGGAGGTTCTCGCACATCGTCCCCTCCCGCTCGTAGAGATAGGGCACTGCATCGAGCCGGAGCCCGTCCACCCCGAGGTTGAACCAGTAGTCCAGCATGCGGAGGATCAGCAGCTGCACGTCGGCGCTCTCGTAGTTCAGGTCCGGCTGGTGCGAGTAGAACCGGTGCCAGTAGTACGCGTTCGCGACCGGGTCCCAGCTCCAGTTCGAGGACTCGAAGTCCTGGAAGATGATCCGGGCGTCCTGGTAACGGTCGGGGGTGTCGCTCCAGACGTAGAAGTTGCGCCAACGGCTACCCGGAGGTGCGCGCCGGGCCCTCTGGAACCACGGATGCTGATCCGAGGTGTGGTTGACCACGAGCTCGGTGATCACGCGCAGGCCGCGCCGATGCGCCTCGCGCATGAAGCGCTGCATCTCGCGCATCGACCCGTAGTCGGGATGGATGCCCCGGAAGTCGGCGATGTCATAGCCGTCGTCACGCAGCGGGGAGGGATAGAACGGGAGCAGCCAGAGGGCTGTCACGCCGAGATCGTGGAGGTAGTCGAGCTTTTCGGTCAGGCCGCGAAAGTCGCCGATGCCGTCCCCCGAGCTGTCATGGAAGGCGCGCACGTGAAGCTGGTAGACGACCGCGTCCTTGAACCAGAGCGGATCGTCGACGATCAGCGACGGGGTCGCAACGTGCTCGGGGGGCGCACCGCGACTCAATTGACGCGGTGCTCGGTCGGCAAGTGTCGGTGCAGGAGGAACATGCCCGCGTGGAGCTGCTGCGGGCCGCGTGCAACGTGGCTACGTTGCCGCGGCGCTCTCGTCGTGCCGGAAGCAGGCCGTCGGCTCATCCGAGCCAGGTTACCGCGATCCCTCCCGGGCGTCGGGATGTGAGCGAACCCTGATCCAAGTCCCATGACGCGCTCATCGCCGCTCCGCAATCATGAGAGAGGTACATCCACCGTCGAGAGGGGGCCGGAGTGAAGCCCAGGACGAGGTTCTATGCAATGCTCGGTTTCGTGACGTATCGGCTGGGCAAGCGAGCCGCCAAGCGCAAGGTGCGGCGCGCGCTCCGCCTGTCCTGAGTCTCGGACGCTCGTTCGGCCGATTCACCTGCTCCGGGCGGTGATGACCGGCGCGCACCGCCGCGCGGTACGTACTATGAAGCCGCTGATGACCGGTCACGACGTACGACAGATCCCACTCTTCGCCGGCCTCTCGGACGAAGGGTTGGCGCGGGTGACCGCCGAGGTGACCGAGGTCACCTCCGAGCCGGGCCAGATTCTCGCATTGCCCGGCGATGCCGGGTCCGGCATGTTCGTCCTGCTCGAGGGAACCGTGAGCGTCGAGCTTCACGCGGGTACGATCGAGCTCTCGGCGCCCGATTTCGTGGGTGAGCTGGCGTTGCTTCTCCCCGACGCGGGGCGCGTCGGCCGTGTGAGGGCGAAGACCAGGGTCCGTTGCCTGTCGCTCTCGCGAGCGGAGTTCGACAGGCTCGTCGAGTCGGAGCCGTCGTTCTCGCTCGTACTGCTCCGCGGGCTCGCATCCCGGCTCGCGGCCGACGCCGACCGTCGGTAGCCGACAGCTAGCCGGCGTACGCGAACGTCGAGCCGTACCCGCAGTTGCCCTCGTAGCTCAACGAAATGGGGCCGTCTTCGACGACGAGCTGGTCCGTGATCAGCTCCTCGCCGGCGGTGTCGTGCCCGGGGATCACGCAGGTGACGGTTTCGTCGCCGGGGTAGGCGCCGCGGATCCGAACGCTCACCCGGTCGCGGATCCGCAACCAGTGTCGGCGGCGCGTGTGATCGACCTCGATGTTGACGCGGCGCACCCCGGCCAGTTCGCTCGCTTTCCATGCCCATGGGAAATGGGTCTCGGCATCTCCTCCCAGGCGCCCGGTGTAGATGCCCTCGAGCGCTGCGCTCTGCTCGTCGGACGCCCCTTCGTCGAGATACAGGATCCAGGTCCACGGCGAGCCAGCCTCGTCGTCGTGGTAGCGAATGGCAAGCGCCACCGGAAGCCCGGAGAGATCGACGTCGTCGACCCGACCCTCGGTGATCAGCCACGAGAGCACGCCGATGCATTCGCCGTGGGTAGAACGGCCGCCCGGTACGCCGTTGATCTTGCGGCAGGGACAGATCGCGTCGCAGTTGCACGACTCGAAGTAGGTGCCACGAATGCTCCAACTCACGGCGGGCGTCTCCTCCCCCTCATCACGGCCACCAGGAAGCTGTCGGGCGACGCCAACGACGCAGCTCCACGGGCCTTTTCGCGAGGATAGCAACGGCCACCGACGACGCCGCGCGAGCATCGTGCGCCCGCGCCGAATGCCGTCTGATTCTGACGTCAGATCGGTTGACACCTTTTCCTCGGTGACGGACACTGGAGGTTCGATCCTGCGACGAGGGAGGTCGGTGTGTCCTGGAATCTGAGGGGCAGCTACTTCGAGACATGCTCCTGCGAGCTCATGTGCCCATGCAACTTGTCGTTCGACCACGGTGCGACATACGACTACTGTCGCGTTACGCTCGTCTTCAACGTCGCAGAAGGTGACGTTGAAGGAACGAATGTCAGCGGACGTACGGTCGCTGTTATCGCAGACACGCCCAAGGTCATGACGGAGGGCAACTGGCGTCTCGGCATGTTTGTAGACGAGGACGCGACCGATGACCAGTTGGAGAAGCTGACCGCCGTTTTCGGCGGGCAAAAGGGCGGGCCGATGGCCGGGCTCGCCCCGCTGATCGGCGAGTTGCTCGGCGTGGAGCGAGCACCGATCGCGGTTGTCGAGGAGGGCCTCCGGCATAGCGTCCGGATCGGAGATGCGATCGACTTCGAGGTCGAGGACATCGTGCCGTTCGGCATCGAGACCGGGGAGCCCGTTCGCCTTGTCGGCGTGTTCCACCCCGCCGGCTCCGAGTTGACCGCTGCCGAAGCGACGCGGTCACAGATAAGCGCCTTCGGCATCGAGTACGACGGGAAGACGGGGCTGTCGGCGCCCTTCGCGTGGGCGGCCTGAGGACTTGATCACCTCAGCAGAGGAAGGCTCGCCCGGCGGTGCTGGTCTCGCGCCCGCGTTTGCGGCCGCCCGTTCCAGGCTCGGTCTGGTCGCCGCGCTCCTCGCCCTCACCGGGGTCGGGTGGTGGTGGACCGTCGATCAGATGCAGGGCATGGACGGCGGCCCGTGGACGGATCTCGGGACATTCGCCTGGTTTCTTGCCGTATGGGTCGTGATGATGGCGGCGATGATGTTCCCGTCGGTGGCGCCGACCGTGGCCCTCTACGCGAGCATGACCAGGAGCCGATCGTCGATCGCACCACTCCTCTTCACCGTCGGCTACCTCGTGTCGTGGGCGGTGGTCGGCGTGCTCGCGTTCGTCGTTGCGACCTCCGGTGGACGCGTCTTCGGTGACGTGTTGGCCTGGGATCGTGGCGGCCGCTGGCTCGCAGGCGCGACGCTCATCGTGGCCGCCGTCTACGAGTTGACGCCGCTCAAGGACGCCTGTCTCGGGAAGTGCCGGAGCCCACTCGGCTTCCTGCTCGGCTCCTGGCGTGACGGAGTCGTGGGTGGGCTCGAGATGGGAATACGGCACGGAGGCTGGTGCATCGGCTGTTGCTGGGCGTTGATGGCATCGCTCTTCGCGCTCGGGATCATGAGCATCGTCTGGATGGCATTCGTTGCCGCGCTCATCGCGTTCGAAAAGCTGATTCCGTCGCGTCGTGCTGCGACGCTCGGGACGACGGGTGTTCTCCTCGCGCTCGGCGTGCTCGTCATCGCGGCACCCGACGCGGTTCCGGCTCTCACGATCCCCGGGAGCGGCTCGATGTCGCACATGAGCACCATGACGCCGTAGCGGAGCACGGGCAGCCGCGCTTCGCTGCTGGCGCTCGCACTGCGATCCCGAAGCAGGCATGTATGGTCCGCCGGTGGGAAAGATGCGCCTCTACTACCGCCCCGGCACCGCGGCGATTCCGCCGCATGCAGCGCTCGCCGAGCTCGGCCTCGAGTACGAGCTCGTCCTGATCGGGCGTGACGAGGCGCAGAGCAGCGCCGAGTACCGCGCTCTGAACCCTCTCGGCGTCGTTCCGACGCTCGTCGACGGCGACGTCGTCCTGACCGAGGCGGCGGCGATCCTGCTCACGCTCGCCGACCGCTATCCGGAGGCGCGGCTCGCCCCTCCCGACCGGACTGACTTCTACCGCTGGCTGATCTTCATGACCAACACGGTGCAGACGGCCTTTCTGCGGTTCTTCTATCCCGAGCGGTACGGCGGCGCGGGGGTCGAGGAGGCCGCGGTGGCGGACCTCGCGAGCCACTTCGACCTGATCGAGTCGCATCTCGAGGGACGCGAGTGGCTCGTCGGCGAGCATCGAACCGGCGCCGATCTCTTCCTCTTCATGCTCGCGCGCTGGGGACGGCGGCTCGATCCGCCCGCCTGGGACCGGCCGCGTCTCCGAGCTCACTTCCTCCGGACGTACGAGCTTCCCGGCGTTCAGCGCATGTTCGAGGAGCAGGACCTCGAGCGACCCGACTGGGCGTGATCGGCGCGATCAGTCGACGGGCACGGCGACCGTCGCCCGCCGCCCGTACGGGTCGACCGCTGTGATGCGCAGCGTGTACGGGCCCTTCGCGCGGAGCTGAGCCGGGGGCACGCGAAGGCGGATCGGGAGCGAGCCGGGCACGAGCTGGAGCGCCTGCAGCGTCTTCGCCGGCTTCTTCCCCTGCAGCCACCAGCCGATGCGGGCCGTCTTCTGGGGCAGCTTGAGCCTGGTGCCGTTCGCGGCGACAAGGCTGACGTAGAGGTGCGCCTGCGTGTCGAGCGTGATCCGCGTGAGCACGGTCGCGCTGCGATCGGGCGCCGTCTTCGCGGTCACCGTGGTGATGAGCGTGACGCGTGGCTTGAGCGCGGTCGCATAGCGCGGATCGCCCCACTTGCCGGCGGCGAACAGGGCGAGCCTGCCTGCGGTGCGGGTCAGGATGTGCAGCGCGCCCGTCTCGTCGCGGTACGCACCTGCCTGCTGATCGGCGGGCAGCACCGGCGACGACAGGGCGGCGAGCGGTTGCCAGACGCCCTTGAGGGGCAGGATCCCCGGAACGGCATCCTCCGGCGCGGCTGCGTAGCGGACGTCGATCGGCCACGGCAAGGGGGCGGGAGCTCCGAAGCTGAGCCGCACGGTCGTGCCCGGCAGGGAGAGCTTGCCCGTCGTGTCGACGAGGCCGACGGCGGCCTGATCGGGGAGCGCGCCCGGCTGCCAGGAAGCGGTCGCGACAGCGGCCGCCGTTGTCAGTGCCCCGGCCTGGCCTTGCTGCGCGACGGTCGTGCGGACGGCGGGCTCCGGAATGGGCGCAGCAGCCACGGGAGGCGTCGCCGCAGACGTAGCTGACCCCGCGCCGCCCTTGCCGAGCGCGGTCACGGTGACCGTCACGGTGGCGCCGATGTCGCCTGGGGTGAGGCTGTAGGTCGGGCCGCCGGCACCGTCGATTGCCACGCACGGGGTGCCGTCAGCGGGACAGCGGCGCCACTGGTAGGAGAACGACGTCGGTGAGCCGCTCCAGGTGCCGCCGATCAGCGTCAGCGTCTGGCCGACCTGGGTCGTGCCCTGGATCGTCGGAAGCGTGCGTGGCTTCGGTGCCGTTCCGCCGCCGCCCGCGCCTGCTCCCGAGACGGCGAGCGTCGGGGCCGACGACGCCGAGACGGTGCCCGCCCGGCCGACCGCGCTGACGCGAACAGTGAGCGTGCGACCGACGTCGGCAGCGTTGGGGGTGTACGTCTTCACCGTCGCGCCCACGATCGGTGCGCACGCGCGTCCGGCGGCATCGCAACGCTGCCACTGATAGCCGAAGGAGACCGGCTTGCCCCCGCCCCACGCGCCCGGGAGCGCAACGAGCAGCCTCCCAGCCTGCGGGCCACCGACGATCGTCGGGGCGCCGGCCTGCGTCGGCGGACCGGACTTGTAGGCGGGTACCGAGACGCTCGCGAGGTTCGTGCCGTTGAACCGGTCGCCGTCGACACAGCCCGAGATCCCGGCGACCTTCTGGCAATTGCTCCATTGCCAGAACGACCAGCCGAGGCCGCCCCAGCTCGCCCCGGGCAGGATCGGCAGAGCGGCCTTCGTCCAGTGCGCGATCCAGAGCCGATGCCCGGCGACGGCTGCGACAGGGGAGTCGCCGAGCCTGTCCTTCCAGAAGTTCGGCGAGGCGTAGATGATCGGCTTGAGGCCCGTCCGAGCGACGACGTGGGTGAGCCAGGTCTGCGTCCAGAGCGTGAGCCGGGCGACCGAGAGGCCGCCCGTGCTCTCGAGGTCGAGCACGGGGAGAAGCTCGCCCTTGACAGGCTGGGCCACCGAGAGGAAGTAGTCTGCCTGGGCGACGGCGCTCGCGACGACAGCGGCATCGGAGGAGCCCGAGGGGCGGGCAAAATGGTACGCACCAATTCGCATGCCTGCGACTGCCGCGCCCGATCGGTTGAGCGGAAACGTCAGGTCGGTGAACGTCGTCCCCTCCGTCGCCTTTGCGAACACGAAGGCGTGCCCCGTGCCCGCCACTGCGAGCCAGTCGATCTGGCGCTGCCAGTTCGACACGTCGATACCCGTCACCTGCGCCTGTGTGCCGGCCCCCGTTCCGCCCGCAAACCCGAGTGCCGCCGCCGCGAGCACGGCTGCGAGCATGGCCGTGCGGCGGAAACGACGTTGTTGTCTCGGGGCGGTGTCGGGCATGGGCGTGGGTCGTGGCAACCTAGCCAACGGGTGTTCGGGCGCTGTAAACGGCGCCTTACGGTGCTCGTGCACCTTCGGTGCACGTTCGGTAGCACCTTCTCGGTGTTGCTGACGTCCTCGCCTTTCTCGGCTCGCCCACTCCGGGCCGGTGCGAGCGGGAAGAGACGCTGCTCGAGGTGCGCTAGCGTAGACGGAATGTGCTTCGAGCTCGACTCCGTGCCGCCGATCCCGGCTCTCTCGGGTGGGGCGCCGGTGCGCTCCGACGACGTCACGCTCGAGGCGGCTGACGGGAACCGGTTCGCCGCGTTCGTCGCGCTGCCGGACGAGCCCGGGCCGGTGGGCATCGTCGTGCTTCCGGACGTCCGCGGGCTGTACCGCTTCTACGAGGAGCTCGCGCTCCGCTTTGCCGAGCGCGGGTTTCCGGCTGTCGCGATCGACTACTTCGGTCGTACCGCGGGCGTGAGCAAGCGCGACGACGCGTTCCCGTTCATGGAGCATGTCGTGCAGACGACGCCCGGCGGGATCCAGCACGACACGCGGGCCGCGGTCGAGCTCCTGCGATCGCCCCGCGGAGGTGGCTGCACGACGATCTTCACGGTCGGGTTCTGCTTCGGCGGCCGGCAACTCGTGGCTCGCTTCAGGGGGTGGCCACGGCCTCGGAGGTGCGATCGGCTTCTACGGCTCGATCACGGAGCGAGACGGCGAGCCCGGCCCCGCTGCGCGTGCCGCGGAGTTCGAGGCGCCGATCCTCGCGCTGCAGGCAGGGGAGGACGCGCACATCCTCCCCGAGCACAACGCCGCGTTCGAGGCCGCGCTCGCGGCGGCGGGGGTCGAGCACGAGATCGTCGTCTACGACGGGTCGCCGCACAGCTTCTTCGACCGGCGCTACGAGGAGTACGCGGACGCGTCGGCCGATGCCTGGGAGCGGGTGCTGGCGTTCATCGACCGGTACTCGCCCGCTCGCTAGACGCGCCTCAGCACCTGACCCTGCCGGACGCCGGTCAGCTCGCCGCCGCTCAGCGTCACTGCCCCGTTGACGATGACCGTGTCCATACCGCTCGCGAGCCTGCTCGGATCGAAGGTCGTTCCCTCCTCGCGGAAGGCGAGGGGGTCGAAGACGACGACGTCCGCATGGGCGCCGGCGCGCAGGACGCCACGGTTCGAGAGGCCGATCCGCTCCGCAGGCTGGGCGGTGAGCCGGTGGATCGCCTCCGGCAGGCTGAGGACATGCTCCTGCTGGACGCAGAAGCGGAGGTACCACGCCGCCCACGTATAGGCGCCGTGGAAGATCTTGCCGGCGAGCGGCCCGGTCGGCGCCATCGTCGTCGCGTCCGAGCCGGGAACGCAGAGGGGATGGGCGAACGCCTCCCGCTGCTGCTCCTCGGTGTAGGCGTGGATGATCACCATCAACTGGGCCGGGTCGTCCGCCGCGCCGAGGAGCAGGTCGTAGACGACATCCAGCGGATCCTGGCCCCGCTCGGCAGCGATCGAGGCGACATCACGCCGCGCGTAGTCGGGCCACGGCTCGTTGTCGAGCAGGACGATGCGGCTCCAGTCGCCGCCGGCGCTGAGGATGCTCTCGTAATCGCGCATCGTGCGCCGCTCATTCTTGTTGCCAAGGAGATCGCGGAGCCGCGCGGGATCCTCGAGGGCCCACGGCGGGAGCGCCGTCAGCAGGAACGTCGTCCCGTAGAGGCGCGTGTGCATGTCGAACGCGACGTCCATCCCTCTTCCGGCCGCTCCCTCGACGAGATCGAGGCAGCGACGGGCCGACTCGAGGCCGTTTCGCGGTACGAGGTGCGAGACCTGCAGCCGCACGCCGGAGCGCTCCGCGGTTCGGAGCGCTTCGGCGACGGCTTCGTCGGCCCCCTCGTCGCGTCGACGCGTGTGTGTCGCGTAGATGCCGTGATGCCTGCCGCAGACAGCGCACATCGCGACGAGCTCGTCCTCGTCGGCCCCGCGCTCGGCGGCGTACTCGAGGCCCGTCGAATATCCCCACGCTCCCTGCTCGAGCGCCTCGTCGAGGAGGTATTGCATCTTCGTCAGCTCGTCGGGGCGCGCGGGCCGGTCGGCGAGCCCGACGACGGCGAGGCGGATCTGCCCGTTCGGCACGAGGCTCGCCACGTTGATAGCCGGCGCCGCCTCCTCGAGGCGGTCGAAGTACCCGGCCGCCGACGTCCACGTCAGCGGGACATCCGTCGAGTGGCCGTAGATCGCCTTCGGAGCGAGCTCCTTGTTCAGCAACGGGAAGCAGCCGAAGCCGCAGTTCCCGACGACCTCGAGCGTGACGCCCTGGTGGACGGCGCTCGCAGCCCGTGGATCGACGAGCAGGGTGTAGTCGGAGTGGCTGTGGATGTCGATGAAGCCCGGGGCGACGACCTTCCCGGCAGCGTCGATCTCCGTCTCGGCCTCCGGCACGACGCCGACGGCGACGATGCGCCCGTCGTGCAGGCCGACGTCGGCCTGCACTGCCTCGGCTCCGGTGCCGTCGACGACGAGGCCGTTGCGGATCGCCGTGTCGATGCTCATCGTTCTCCTCTCGCCTTCGCCGTTGCCCCGACGTCGACGCGCGCATCGACGATCACGACGCCGTAGCTCCGGTGAGCGGCTTCGATCGACACCTTGCCGTCGAGAACGTCACCCAGCACCGCTTCCGGGTCGCGCGCGAACGGCGCGCCGAAGCCGCCGCCTCCCGCCGAGACGTGGATGAAGCGATCGCCCTCGACGAGCGAGGACGCCTCCATCGGCATCGTCGGCAGCTGAAGCGTGGCGTCGGCGGAGACGACGGTGTTGCTCGACGGCGCCCCCGGCTCGCCGCCCTCGAGCCCGTAGGGAGGATGGTCACGTCGATCGGTCCGGATCGTCAACGTTGCCCTCGGCGTGCGCACGCGGAACGCGCGCACGTAGGCGAGCCCGCCACGCTGCCGCCCCGCGCCGCCCGAGTCCGGCACGAGACCGTAGCGCTCCACCTCGATCGGGATGTCCGCCTCGATCAGCTCGACGGGCTGGTTGCCGAGATTTGCGAGAGGGTTCGAGACGCCCTCGAGACCGTCTCTCGTCGCCCTCGCGCCCCACGTCCCGACGAGGACCTCCGTCGTCCCGAACGGGCGGCGCTCCTCGTCGTATCCGCCGAACGCGATCAGCGTCGGGCCGCCCTCGCCGGCCGCGAGAACGCGGTCGGGCACGATGGGCGGCGAGAGCACCCATGATCGCGTCGTAGACGCGGTAGCCGATCACCCCGCGGGCACCGCAGGCGGCGGGCAGGACCGGGTTGACGACCGTGCCCTCCGGCGCGAGTACCGTGATCGGGAGCATGTAGCCCTCGCAGTTCGGCATCTCGGTTCGCACGATCCCCCGGATCGCGCAGTAGCACGCGGCACGCACCATGCCGACGGGACAGTTGACGCTCGCATCGATCTGTGGGGCGGTGCCCTCGAAGTCGATCGTGATCTCGTCGCCCGCGATCTCGACGCGGACGCAGATCGGGATCGGCACCGGGGCCTCCCCGACGCCGTCGATGTAATCGGTGAAGGTGTGGACGCCGTCGGGCAGCTTCTCGAGCTCGGCCCGCATGATCCGCTCGGCGACACGCTGGAGCTCGTCCATGTAGCGGTGTGCATCCGGTCCGTAGCGCTCGAGGAGCGTCGTCAGCCCGCGCTCGCCCACGCGGCAGGCCGCGAGCTGCGCGCGGAGGTCGCCGAGCACGTGGATCGGCTGGCGCGTGTTCGCCTCGAGCAGCCGCAGCAGGGTCGTGTTCTCGACGCCGCCGTCGTAGAGCTTCGAGAGCGGGATCCGCAGGCCTTCCTGGTAGATCTCGGTCGCGTGCACGGCGATGCTGCCCGGCGCGATCCCGCCGACGTCGGAGTGGTGCGCCATCGTTGCCGCATAGCCCTCGAGCTCGCCGGCGACGAAGATCGGCTGGATCACGTACAGATCGGGGAGGTGCTGGCCGCCGCACCCGTACGGATCGTTCGCGATGTAGACGTCACCCGGCTTCGCCGAGGTGCCGAACTCTTCCAGGACGTAGCTCATCACGGTCGGGAAGGTGCCGAGCTGTACCGCCAGCGTGAGCCCCTGGGCGACGACCCGGCCGTCCCGGTCGCAGAGGGCCGTCGAGTAGTCCATCGTGTCGCGGACGACGGGCGAGTAGGCGCTGCGCATGATCACGAGCGCCATCTCGTCGGCGCTCGAGGCGAGCGCGTTCTTGATCACCTCCAGGGTGATCGGGTCGACGCCTGAGCGCCCGGTGCTCTCAGCCACCGACCTCGACCTCGATGTTGCCGAAGGCGTCGAGTCGCGCGACGCAGCCCGGCGGGACGACGCAGGTGGAGTCGGCCTCGTCGATCAGGAGCGGCCCTTCTCGCTCACCGGCGAGAAGCCCTGCGCGATTGCACACCGGCGTCTCTCTCCGGCCCGTCTCCGGGCCGAAGTACGCGACGCGCGCGCTCTCGGTTACGGGAAGGGCCCGGATCGCGGCCAGCGGATCGTAGCGGCGGGCCGTCGTCCGCTCGATCCGGGCGAGCGCGCGCACCGAGACGATGTCGACCGGATCGTCGGTCGCCCCGTGGCCGTATGTCTTGACGTGCTCCGCGACGAAGTCGGCAACGAGGAGCGCGACGTCGACGGGGCCGGGCGGGACGCGGACGGAGAGCTCGTACGCCTGGCCCGCGTACCGCACGTCCGCGTAGCGGGTGACGGTGACCGTCGCCCCGTCGGTCGCAACGAGGTTCGCCGTTGCCGCACGTTCGACTGCGGCGAACGCGGTCTCGAGAGCATCGGTACCGACGTGTGCGCCGCGCAGCATCAGCGTGCGCACGACCTCGTGCTCGGTGTCGGAGAACAGCAGCCCGAGGGCACTGAAGACGCCCGGTGCCGGCGGGATGAGCACCTGCCGGATCTGTAGCGCGCGGGCGATCTCGACCCCCGTCAGGGGCCCGTTGCCGCCGAACGCGCAGAGCGTGAAGTCGCGCGGGTCGCGGCCGCGGAACGTCGTCACCGCCTTGACGGCTCGCGTCATCGTCGCGACGGCGAGCATCAGGATCCCGTGCGCCGCTTCCTCGACCGACCGCTCGAGGGGCGTCGCGATGATGCGGTCGAGCGCCTCGCGCGACGTCGCCGAGGCGAGCGTGATCGCACCGCCGCCGAGCTCCTTCTCGTTGAGGTAGCCAAGCGCGAGCAGCGCATCGGTGAGCGTGGGGTCGAGCCCACCGAGGTCGTAGCAGACAGGCCCCGGCGAGGAGCCCGCGCTGACCGGCCCGACGCTGACCGTTCCGACCGGGTCGACGGCGACGATGCTGCCGCCGCCGGCACCGATCTCCGACACGTCGATGAACGGGAGCTTGATGGGGTGGCCGCCGCCCTTCACGAGCTTGCTGCTCAGGTTGATGCCCGCGCCGACCTCGTACTCGCTCGTCCGCACGGGTAGGCCGTCCTCGACGATCGCGGCCTTCGCCGTCGTGCCGCCCATGTCCAGCGAGATCAGCTGGGGTCTGCCGGTCAGGCGTCCGAGGTAGCTGCAGGCCATCACCCCGGCGGCAGGCCCCGACTCGACGAGATGCGCCGGCCTACGCTGTGCGATCCCGGGCGTCAGCGCGCCACCTGCCGACTGGATCACCTCGAGCGGCGCCGGGATTCCGCCCTCGCGCAGCTGCTCCGCGAGCGTCGCGATGTAGTGCGTGATCGCCGGCCCGACGTACGCGTTGACGACCGCCGTGCTCGTGCGCTCGTACTCGCGGATCTCCGGCAGGATCTCGGACGAGCGCGTGACGTAGACGTCGTCCCCGACGACGCTGCGGACGATCTCCTCGACCCGTCGCTCGTGGACGTCGTTCGCGTACGAGTGTATGAGCGAGATAGCGACCGCCTCGACGTCGGTCGCGGCGATCTCGTGTGCGACCGCCTCGACCCTGCTCTCGTTCAGTGGCCTCCAGACCTCACCGCGGGGGCCGAGTCGCTCCTCGATCTCGAATCGGTGCCGTCGGGGCACGAGCGGTGCGGCGCTCTCGTACTGCACGTCGTAGAGGACGGGGATCCGCAGGCGCCGCATCTCGAGAACGTCACGAAAACCCTCGGTCGTGATGAGCGCTGTCCGGGCACCGACGCCCTCGAGGATCGTGTTCGATGCGACCGTCGATGCGTGGACGACACCCGAGATCTCGTCGCCGCCGACATCGCACTCGCGAAGGAGCGCCACCGCACCGTCGACGACGCCGCGGGCGTAGTCGTCGGGCGTGGATAGCACCTTCTTCGTCCGCACCGAGCCGTCGTCGCCGAGCAGGACGACGTCGGTGAACGTCCCACCGATGTCGACGCCGAGGCGGAAGCGGTGAGGGGAGCTCACGACGCGGACCTACTGCGGCGCGGCGGCCGGCAGCACCTTGCCGGGGTTGAGGATCCCGTTCGGGTCGAAGCTCGCCTTGATCGCCTGCATCAAGGGGATCAGGTCGCCGTGCTCCTGCTCGAGCGCCCCGATCTTCCCGAGCCCGATCCCGTGCTCGCCGGTGCACGTGCCGCCGCGTGCGAGCGCGTCGTCGACGATGTTGTGGACGAGCTCCTCGGAGAGCGGGATCTCGGAGGCGTCGACCTGCACCGCGACGTGGAGGTTCCCGTCGCCGGCGTGACCGACGATTCCCGCGTTCAGCCCGAGCCGCTCGATCTCGGCACGCGCGAAGTGAGCAGCGCCGGCGAGCTCCGTCAGAGGAACGCAGACGTCCGTTGCGCGCTCCTTCGTGCCGGGGAACGCTGCCGCCGTGGCGTTCGCCGCCTCGTGGCGTGCCTTCCAGAGACGTGCGCGGGCAGCGGGGTCGCGCTCGGTGATGATCTCGGTCGCGCCCTCGGCGGTCGCGATCGCCTGCACGAGCTCGAGATCGGCGAGCACGAGCTGCTCGCTCCCCGACGCCTCGACGAACAGGCACGGCGCCTCGGGGAACGACGTCTCCGAGTACGCGTTCACTGCCGCGACGATCCAGGCGTCGAGAAACTCGACGCGTGTCACGCCCGAGCCGGCGGCGACGACACCCGCGGCGGTCCGGCACGCGCTCTCGATGTCGGGGAACGAGATCCGTAGCGCGACCGCCTGCTCGGGAATGGCGTGGAGCCGCACCGTCACCTCGGTGACCACCGCGAGCGTGCCCTCGGAGCCGACGAGGAGACCGGTGAGGTCGTAGCCGGCGGAGCTCTTCGCCGCCCGGGTCCCGGTGCGGATCACGCGCCCGTCGGCCAGCACCGCCTCGAGGGCGAGGACGTTGGCCCGCGTCTTGCCGTAGCGCACGGTCGTCGTGCCGGCGGCGTTCGTCGCCGCCATCCCGCCGATCGTCGCGTCGGCCCCGGGATCGACAGGGAAGAAGAGGCCGTGCTGGCCTGCGGCCCGCTCGAGCGTGAGCCGCGTCACGCCCGCCTGCACCGTCGCCGTCAGGTTCTCCGCCGCGATCTCGAGGATCCGGTCGAGGCGGGAGAGATCCAGGCTGATTCCGCCGTGCACGGGGATGATGTGCCCCTCGAGGCTCGTGCCGACGCCGAAGGGCGTCACAGGGACCCGGTGCTCGTTTGCGAGCGCGAGCACGAGCGACACCTCGGCGGTCGAGCTCGGGTAGACGACGAGGTCGGGGCGGTGCGGCGCGTGAAAGCTGAGGTCGGAAGCGTGGAGGTCGCGCTCCGAGTCGCCGTCGCGCACCCGGTCATCGCCCAGCGCATCCCGGAGCGATGCGGCAACCTGGAGCAACGCGCTCATGCCTGCTCCTCCGCCTCGGACGGCAGGGTGGGTGCCGTGCGGTCGACGGCCCAGCGCATGCTGGCGTAGACGGCGCGCTCGGCGCGCTCGCCGTCGTTCGCCTCGCACGCGCCGAGGAACTCCCGGTAGCGACCTACCGACTCCCGGAACCGCTCCAGCGTGGAGAGCACGAGCCGGTTGTAGCGGTCGGCGCGCCAGAAGAGCCGTTCGACTTCGTCGACGAGACGCTTCCGTCCGCTCGCGCGATAGGCGGTGGCGTGGAACTCCCAGCGGTGGATCAGGTACGCCTCGACGTCCTGCTCCTCGGCGAATTGCCGCAGGCGCTGGAGGAGCCTCTTCATCTCGACGATCTCCTGCTTGCCGGTCGCTTCCGCGCCGACCCGTGCCGCCAGTCCCTCGAGGCCGAGCCGTGCGGCGTAGATCTCCTCGAAGTCCTCGCGCGTGAGCCGGCTCACGACCGCCCGGCCCGTTCTGGGTGACGTCGACGAAGCCCGTCGCGCTCGAGCATGCTGAGGCCGGCCGGACCGGCGTCGGGGAGACGCCGAGCTGCTCGGCGAGATCGCGCTGCACGAGCGGTGTCCCGCCGGGAGCTGGCCCGCCGACGATCAGGCTCCGCAGCGCTGCGCGCCACGCGGTGCTCGGTCGACTCGCGTCCCGAGCGGAGAGATCGGAGTGAGTAACCCTTCCATCGACGGACAGTTTGCTCTAAGCTCGCCCGAAATGCAATTTGCTATTTCAAATCGCAAACGCGACAGTGACCGTTGAGCGACCGCGCGGGCGGATCGGCGTCGACGTCGGCGGCACCTTCACCGACGTGCTCCTCCACACGGCGGACGGGCGCGTGCGGCGTCCGCAAGCTGCTCTCGACGCCGCCGAACTACGACCTGGCGGTCGTCTCGGCGGTCGGCGGCGCTCGCCGGTGGAGACGACCGAGCTGCGGTGAGCGAGGTCGTCCACGGGACGACGGTCGCGACGAACGCCGTGCTCGAGCGTCGCGGCGCCGAGACCGCGCTCGTCACGACGGAGGGCTTCCGCGACGTGCTCGAACTGCGGCGCCTGCGCGATCCCGCACATGTACGACCTCGTTCTGGCGAAGCCGCCGCCGCTCGTCGCCGCGGCGGCTGCCGCTTCGAGGTCGGCGAGCGGATGGCCGCCGACGGGACGGTCGCTGCGACCGCTCGACGACGACGAGGTGCGCGCGCTCGCCGCGCGGCTGCGCGGCGCTCGGGGTCGAGTCGGTCGCCGTCTGCCTGCTGCACTCCTACCTCTACCCCGAGCACGAGGAGCGGCTCGGCGCGATCCTCGCGCGAGGAGCTGCCCGGCGTCACCGTCTCGCTCTCGAGCGAGATCCTCCGCGAGCAGCGCGAGTACGAGCGCTCGGCGACGACGGTCGTGAACGCCTACGTCGCGGCCGCTGATGGCGCGCTACGTCGACCGACATCCGCAGCGGCCTCGACGGCGACCGGGATCGCGGCGCGCCGCTGACGATCATGCAGTCGTCCGGCGGCGTGATGACCGCCGACGACGCGGCGCTGCGCCCGGTGTTCGCGCTCGAGTCCGGCCCGGCGGCCGGCGTCGTCGCCGCGCTCGGCGATGGCGCGAGCGGCTCGGGCTCGAGAACGCGATCGCGTTCGACATGGGCGGCACGACCGCGAAGGCGTCGCTGATCGAGAACGGCGCCGTCTCGCGCGGCCGCGAGTACGAGGTCGGCGGCTCGCTCTCGGCCGGCAGCCGGCTGATGCGCGGCAGCCGGCGAGCTGCTCCGCATCCCGACGATCGACATCGCCGAGGTCGGCGCGGGCGGCGGCTAGCATCGCCTGGCTCGACCCGGCCGGCGGGCTGCAGGTCGGCCCGCGCAGCGCGGGCGCCGATCCCGGGCCCGGCCTGCTACGGCCGCGGCGGCGTCGAGCCGACCGTGACCGACGCGAACGTCGTCCTCGGCACGATTCCCGCCGGCGCGGTCGCCGACGGTCAGATCACGATCTCGCGCGAGCTGGCCGAGGAGGCGGTCGCCCGGCATCGCCGGCCCGCTCGGGCTCACCGTGGCTCGAGGCGGCGCGCGGCATCCACGAGCTCGCGAACGCGCGCATGACGCGCGCGCTGCGCGCGGTCTCGTCCGAGAAGGGGCGCGATCCGCGCGAGTTCGCGCTCATCGCCTACGGCGGCTCCGGGCCGGTGCACGCCGGCGGTCTCGCCGAGGAGCTCGGCGTGCTCGACGATCGTCGTCCCGCCCCTCGCAGGGCTGTTCAGTGCCGTCGGCCTGCTCTTCGCCCGCCCCGAGTTCCACGACGTTCGCTCCTGCCATCTCGACGTCGACACGGTCGACCCCGCGGCCGTGACTGCGCTGCTCACGGAGATGCGAGGAGCCTCTCGCAGCGGCCTTCGCAGGTCGGGACGAGCCGACCTGGGCACGAACTGCCGACCTTCGCTACGGCGGCCAGAGCTGGGAGATCGAGGTCGGCGTTGCCGCCGGGCCCCGTCGACCGGCGCTCCTCGCCGCGCTCCGCGAGCGCTTCGAGGACGAGCACGAGCGGCTCTACGGCGTCCGCGGGCAGCCCGGCTCGCCGGTCGAGATGCGGGCGCTGCGCCTTGCCGCGCTCGGGCCGTCGGCCGCGACGCTCACGTTCGATGTCGCCGAGGCATCGGTGCCCGACCGTGATGCAACGCGAGGCGTGTGGGTGGGGGACGCGGTCGCCGACGTTCCGGTGGTCGCCCGCGCCACGATCGGAGAGGAGCGCCTTGACGGACCGCTGCTCGTGGACGAGTACGACACGACCGTCGTCGTCCCGGCCGGCCTGGACCGTCCGGCGCCACTCGAGACGGGAACGCTCGTGCTCGAGAAGGGGGCGGGTCGTGATCGACCGTTCGTCGAGCGCGCCCGATCCCGTCACGCTGCAGATCGTCGCGAATGCGCTTGCAGTCGATCGCCGACGAGATGGCGACGACGATCTTCCGCACCGCGCACTCCACCGTCGTGCGCGACGGCATGGACTTCTCGGCCGCGCTCTGCGACGCGCGCGGCGAGACGGTCGCCCAGGCCGTCAGCGTCCCGTTCCATCTCGGCTCGATCCCGACCGCGATCGACTCGCTCCTGCGCCGCTACGGCGGGAGGATGCGCCCCGGCGACGTCTTCATCATGAACGACCCGTTCGACGGGGGCATGCACCTGCAGGACATCTTCATCGTCAAGCCGGTGCATCTCGAGGAGACCCTGATCGGGTTCGCCGTCACGACCGCGCACCACGGCGACGTCGGCGGGCGCCTGCCCGGGCTCGAGCGCCTGCGACAACACCGAGATCTTCCAGGAGGGCCTCCGGATGCCGTGGATCCGGCTCTACGCGGAGGGCGAGCCGGTCGAGGAGGTGCACCGGCTGATCGAGACGAACATGCGCATTCCCCGCATGACGTTCGGCGACCTCGGCGCCCAGGTGGCGGCCTGCTCGGTTGCCGAGCGCGCGCTTCCAGGCGCTCGCGGTGCGGTACGGGCGCGAGCGGCTGGCCGCGCTGCGCCGAGGCGCTGATCGACTACACCGAGCGGCTCGTGCGTCAGGAGATCGCCTCCTGGCCGGACGGGACAGCGACCTTCACGGACTACCTCGACTCGGACGGGATCGATGCCCGCGACGTCCCGATCACCGCGCGGATCACGATCCGCGGCGACGAGGTCGTCGCCGACTTGACGCGAGTCCGCGCCGATGGTGCGCGGGGCGCTCAACTGCACGCCGCTCGTTCGTCATGGCGTGCGTCTACCAGGCGATCCGCTGCGCCCTCACGGTCGAGGTCCCGAACACGGCCGGCGCGTTCAAGCCGATCACCGTGCTGACAAAGCCCGGGACGGTGGCCGAGGTCGTGATGCCGGGCGCGTCGTCGATGCGCGGCGTGACCGGCTTCCGCGTTCTCGACGCGCTGAACGGCGCGCTCGCGCAGCTGATCCCCGACCGCGTCCCCGCGGCGGGCGAGGGCGGCAACACGCTCGCCATCTTCGGCGCCGAACCGGCCGGGAACGGACGAGCGGTTCGTCTTCTACGAGCTCGTCGTCGGCACCTGGGGCGGTACGCCCGCCGGAGACGGGAACGACGGGCTCACCAACCCCGCGAGCCTTGCTGCCAATATCCCGATCGAGGTGGCCGAGTCCGAGTTCCCGATCTTCGTCGAGCGCTACGGCCTCGTGCCCGACACGGGCGGCGCGGGCGAGCACCGCGGCGGCCTCGCGATCGAGCGTGTCTGGCGGTGCCTGACACCCGAGACCTCGCTGATCGTGCGCTCCGACCGCGCGGATCGTCCCCCGTACGGCCTCGCGGGCGGTGGTAGCGGCGCGCCGTCGAGCAACGTGCTGCGCCGCGTGGACGGGACCGACGAGGTCCTGCCCGCGATGTTCTCGATCACGATCGATGACGGCGACGTCTATGAGCATCGGATGGCAGGCGGCGGCGGGTTCGGCGATCCGCTCCGACGTGACCCGGCGGCGACATTGGACGATGTCGCGAACGGGAAGGTCGGCGTCGCCGCGGCACGGGAGCTGTACGGCGTCGTGATCGGTGCCGACGGGCTGGTCGACGAAGCGGCGACGGCCGCCCTACGAGACGAGAGGAGCAGGACGTGATCGCAAGGGCGGACGCCGTCGTGATCGGCGGGGGAATCATGGGGGCGAGCACCGCTCACTTCCTGACCAAGCTCGGCTTCGGCGAGGTGGCGCTGATCGAGAAGCGGAAGATCTGCGGCGGCTCTACCCAGTATTCTGCAGCGCACGTCAGGCAGCACTACTCGAACGAGGTCGGGATCAAGCTCGCCGTGCGCGGAGCGTCGATGTTCGCCAACGCAGAGGAGGAGCTCGGCGGTCCGGCCGGCTTTCACCAGATCGGCTACATGCTGTTCGCGCCGCCGGAAGGCGAGCAGGGCCTGCGCGACATCGTCCCCGTGCAGCAGAGCTTCGGCGTCGAAACGTCACTGCTCACACCCGACGAGGTCGTCGAGCGCTGGCCGCAGCTCCGGCTCGACGGCGTCGCGCTCGCCTGCTACGAACCGACCTCTGGGTTCGCCGACCCCGTGCTCACCGTCCAGTCGCTCGTCCGCTCGGCCCAGCGCGACGGCCTCCACGTCTACGAGGGCTGCGAAGTCCTCGGGATCTCCACTGCGAACGGCCGCGTGACCGGCGTCGTCACGGGCGACGGCGAGATCGCGACCGGCGTCGTCGTCAATGCCTGCGGCCCCTGGGGCGACCGGATCGGTCGCATGGTCGGGGTCGACTACCCGATCACGTTCAGCCGCGAGCACGAGGCGATCTTCGACGCTCCGGAGCTCCAGACGGCGGACGGCTTTCAGCGACTACCCGGTCATCTCGGATGTCCCGCAGTGCTTCTACACGCGTCCGTTCGTCGGAGGCAGGGTGCTCGTCGGCGAGGGGTGGCCGAAGCGGATCGAGCCGGTCGATCCCGAGAGCTACGACGACGGGACGGACGAGGAGCACCTGCAGGGCATGGTGCCGAAGCTCCTGAACCGGATCCCGGCGCTCGCGGCGTCGGTGGGGCAGCCCGGCTACGGCGGCACCTACGTGACCGGCTACTCGGGCGTCTACGACATCACCGAGGACTGGTACCCGATCGTGGGCGAGGAGGAGGTCGGCGGCTACTACTCCTGCTTCGGTGGCAGCGGTCACGGGTTCAAGATCGGGCCGGCGATTGGTGAGTCCCTGGCCGCGACGATCGCGGGTCGGGAGCCCCTGATCGACATCTCGAGCCTCTCCGGCTCGCGGTTCTCCGAGGGGCGGACGTTCAGCTCCGTCTGGGGTCGGGGGAACCGCGCGTGACGCTCGACGGGACCGGAGAGGAGGGCAGGCTGAAGCCTGTCCCCCTCGATCCAATCTCTTTCGAGGTGATCCGCAACGCGCTCGTCGCTGCGACGGACGAGATGGTGTTGACGCTGCGTCGCAGTGCCTACTCGACGAACATCAAGACGCGGTCGGACTTCTCGTGCGCCTTCTTCGACGCGGAGCTTCGCGCCGTCGCTCAGGGCTTCACCCAGCCCGTCCACCTCGGCTCGATGGTCGAGCAGGTGCCTCACGCGGTGCGAACCTACGGTGTCGGCAACCTCGGGCCCGGCGACGTGATCATCACGAACGACCCCTACCCGAGCGGCGTGCACCTGAACGACGTCAGCCTCATCTCGCCGGTCATCGTCGAGGGCGAGCTGCTCGGCTACGTCGCGAACCTCGCGCACCACGTGGACGTCGGAGGCGGTGCTCCCGCGTCGATCGGCGCGTTCCGCGAGGTCTTCCAGGAGGGAGTGATCATCCCCCCGGTGAAGGTCGTCGAGGCCGGGAAGATCGTCGACGACGTGTTCTCACTCGTCCTCGCCCAGATCCGCTCCAAGCACGAGACCGCCGGCGACTTCAGGGCGCAGATCGCGGCCAACGCGACCGGCGCCCGCCGTCTCCAGGCGCTCGTCGCACGGCACGGCCGGGAGACGATCGTGACGGCGATGCGGGAGCTGCTCGACTACACGGAGCGACGCGCCCGGGCTGAGATCGAGGCGCTTCCGCACGGTGTCTACGAGGCCTCGGGCTCGGTCGACACGGACGGGTACACGGACGAGCCGGTGCAGCTGCGGGCGCGTATCGAGATCCGCGCCGACGGGGTCTTCTTCGATCTCACGGGCAGCGATCCTCAGCGACGGGCGCCCGTCAACTCGACCTACGCGCAGACGTTCTCGGCATGCGCCTACGCCGTGAAGTGCCTGATCGACCCGGACATGCCGGTCAACGACGGCTTCTACCGCCTCATCCACCTCGACGCGCCACGCGGGAGCGTCACCAACTGCACGTGGCCCTCACCCGTCGTCGGTGGTTGGGAGACGCAGTTCCGACTCGTCGACGTGATCTTCCGGGCGGTGCTTCCCGCTCTGCCGGATGTCCTTCCGGCAGGGACGAAGGCCATGGCGTGTCACGCCGGATTCGGCGGGATCGACCCCGTCAGCAACGAGTACTACTGCTTCCTCGAGACGTTCGGCGGCGGCTACGGCGCGCGGCTCGCGAGCGACGGCCCGGACGCCGTGCAGACGCACGGCCAGAACACCGAGAACGCGCCCGTCGAGGAGACCGAGCTGAACTATCCCGTTGCGCGATCGACCCGACTCTCGCTGGTCGAGGACTCGGAGGGGCCGGCCGCTTCCGCGGCGGGCTCGGGCTGCGCAAGGACTTCCTCTTCGACCGGCCGACGACGTTCACGGTGCTCGCCGACCGGACGAGCGCCGGGCCGGCGGGCGCGTTCGGCGGCCACGGCGGGCAGGGTCGCCGAGTACGTGTTGATGCAGCGGATGGCGAGGAGCGGCGGCTCCGGCCAAGGGGACACTCGATCTCGTCGCCGGTGACATGATCAGCTACCGCACCTGCGGCGGCGGCGGTTACGGGCCGCCCGTGGAGCGCGACCCGGAGCGCGTCCTCCGCGACGTGCTCGAGGGCAAGGTCAGCGTCGCGCGGGCACGCGACGTCTACGGGGTCGCGGTCGTCGGTCGCGAGCTCGACGTCGAGGCGACCGCGGAGCTGAGGGCGTGACCCCCGCTGTCGACCCGATCTCGTTCGAGGTGATCCGCAACGCCCTCGTCGCGGCGACGGACGAGATGGTGCTCGCGCTCAAGCGCAGCGCCTACTCGACCAACATCAAGACGCGGTCGGACTTCTCGTGCGCGTTCTTCGACGCCGAGCTCCGGTCGGTCGCGCAGGGGTTCGCGCAGCCCGTGCACCTCGGCTCGATGGTCGAGCAGGTGCCGCAGCGCGATTCGGAAATACGGCGCCGAGAACCTCCGGCCCGGCGACGTGATCATCACGAACGACCCGTATCCGAGCGGCGTGCACCTGAACGACGTCAGCCTGATCTCGCCCGTCCACTACGGCGGCGAGCTGCTCGGCTACGTCGCGAACCTCGCCCACCACGTCGACGTCGGCGGCGGCGCGCCCGCCTCGATCGGCGCGTTCCGCGAGGTGTTCCAGGAGGGCGTGATCATCCCGCCGGTCAAGCTCGTCGACGCGGGCCGGATCGTCGCCGACGTCTTCCGGCTGATCCTCGCCCAGATCCGCTCCAAGCACGAGACCGGCGGCGACCTCCGCGCGCAGATCGCGGCGAACACCACCGGCGTCCGGCGGGTGCAGGCGCTCGTCGACCGGCACGGCCGCGCCACGATTCTCGGCGACGATGGCCGAGCTGCTCGCCTACACCGAGCGGCGCACGCGGGCCGAGCTCGCCGGGCTGCCGCACGGCGTCTACGAGGCCGAGGGCGTCGGTCGACAACGACGGCTACACCGACGAGCCGGTGCGCCTGACGCGTGCGGATCGAGATCGGCCCCGAGGCGTGTGTCACTTCGACACGGCCGGCTCGCGACGAGCAACGACGCGCGCCGGTCAACTCGACGTTCGCGATGACCTTCTCGGCCTGCGCCTACGCGCTCAAGTGCCTCGTCGACCCGGACCTGCCGGTGAACGACGGCTTCTACCGCCTCGTCCGGCTCGACGCGCCCGGCGGGCACGGTCGCGAACTGCACCTGGCCGTGCGCCGTCGTCGGCGGCTGGGAGACGCAGACGCGCCTCGTCGAGGTGATCTTCCGCGCCCTCCTGCCCGCGTTCCCGGAGCGGCTCCCGGCGGGCACGAAGGGGATGATGTGCCAGGCTGGCTTCGGCACGCCTCGACGTCGAGGCGGGCAGCTACACCTGCTTCTACGACACGTTCGCAGGCGGGTACGGCGGCCGCTTCGCGAGCGACGGCCCCGACGCGGTGCAGGCCCACGGTCAGAACACCGAGAACGCGCCGATCGAGGAGACCGAGCTCAACTACCCCGTCAGCATCGACCGACGCTCGCGTCTCGTCGAGGACTCCGACGGACCGGGCCGCTTCCGCGGCGGGCTCGGGCTGCGCAAGGACTACCGCTTCGACCAGGCCGACGACGTTCACGATCCTCGCCGACCGCGACCGCCAGGGCCCGTGGGGTGCTCTTGGCGGCCGGAGCGCGCAAGATCGCCGAGTACATGCTGATCAGCGGATGGCAGCGAGACCCGGCTCGGCTCGAAGTGCACGGTCGAGCTCGTGCCCGGCGACGTGATCAGCGTCCGCAGCTGCGGCGGCGGCGGCTACGGGCCGCCCGAGGAGCGCGAGCCCGAGCGCGTCCTGCGCGACGTGCTCGAGGGCAAGGTGAGCGTGCAGCGCGCCCGCGACGAGTACGGGGTCGTGATCGACGGACGCCAGCTCGACGAGAAAGCCACCAGCGAACTGAGGAGCAGGAACCGCATGAGCGTGCGTCTGGCGATCGACATCGGAGGGACGTTCACCGATGCCACCCTGATCGACGAGGAGACCGGAGAGGTCGCGATCGCGAAGGTCCTCGACGACGCCCTCGGATCCGTCGGAGGGGTTCATGCAGGCAGCCGAGCGCGCGCTCGCCGAGGGAGGCATCGCTGCGCGGCCAGGTCAGCTTCGTCTTCCACGCGACCACCGTCGCGACGAACGCGATCATCGAAGGGCAACATCGCGCGCAGCGGCTTCGTCACGACGGACGGGTTTCGCGACCTGCTCGAGATCGCCCGCCAGGTACGCCCGACCCTGTACGACACGCAGTTCGAGAAGGCGAAGCCCCTCGTCCCGCGCGACCGCGCGGTCGTCGTCGCCGAGCGGCTCGGCCCGAAGGGCGAGGTGCTGACGGCCCCTGGAGGACGCGTCTGTGCGGGATGCCGCGGCCTCCTTCGACGCGAAGGGGTCGAGTCGGTCGCCGTCTGCCTCCTCCACGCCTACGTCAATCCGGAGCACGAGCAGCGGGTCGGCGCGATCCTCGCGGAGGAGCTCCCGGGCGTTCCCGTCTCGCTCTCGTCCGACGTCGCGCCCGAGTTCCGGGAGTACCTGCGCGCGTCGACAACGGTGATCAACGCCGTCATCCGCCCCGTCGTCGAGCGGTACCTGCAGCGGATCGAGAGCAGGCTGGCGGCGGCGGGCGTTCGAGGCGAAGCTGCTCGTGATGCAGTCGAGCGGGGGCATCTTCGGCTCGGACGCGGCGAGCGTGCGCCCGGTGTTCATGGTCGAGTCCGGGCCGGCCGCGGGCGTGATCGCCTCGGCGCACCTCGGCGAGACACTCGGGCGGCCCGACATGCTCTCCTTCGACATGGGCGGAACGACCGCGAAAGTCGGCCTGATCCAGGACGGCCGTCCGTCGGTGACCAAGGACTACAACGTCGGCGGTCATGCCGGTGCCGGGATCGGCGGGATGTCGCTCTCCGGCTACCCGGTGCGAACGCCCGTCGTCGATCTCGTCGAGATCGGGGCGGGAGGCGGCTCCATCGCGTGGGTCGACTCGGGTGGCCTCCTGCGCGTCGGGCCGCGCAGTGCGGGGCGCCGATCCCGGGCCGGTCTGTTACCGCGGCGGAGGCGTCGAGCCGACGGTTACCGACGCGAACGTCGTGCTCGGCCGGCTGAATCCGAAGTACTTCCTCGGCGGAGAGATCGGGCTCGACGTCGACGGCGCTGCCCGCGCGATCGACGAGCGCTGCGCGCAGCCCCTCGGGCTCACCGTCACCGAGGCGGCGAACGGCATCGTCGAGATCGCGAACGCCGCGATGGTGAACGCGCTTCACCTGATCTCGGTGCAGAGAGGCTACGACCCGCGCGACTTCGTCCTCGTCGGGTTCGGCGGGGCCGGGCCGGTGCATGCGAACGCCCTTGCGCGCGACGCGGAGATGCCGACACTGCTGATCCCGCGGAGCCCCGGCATCTTCTCGGCCACCGGCCTCCTCGACGACCGATCTCAAGCGCGATACCGCGACGACGATCATGCGACGCCTCGACGACCTCGACCGTGCGGAGGTCGATGCGATCTTCGCAGGGCTCGAGGCCGCAGGACGAGCCGAGCTCGAGCAAGAGGGGCTCGCCGGAGAGGCGATCTCGTTCCTCCGGCAGGTCGATCTGCGGTACGTCGGCCAGAGCTTCGAGCTGACGATTCCCGCAGGCGAGGGCCTGCTCGAGCGGTTCCACGCCGAGCACGATCGGACGTACGGCTTCGCGGCACCGACCGAGCCCGTCGAGGTGGTCAGCCTGCGGCTGACGAGCGTCGGCACGATCGCGAAGCCGCCGGCGAGGCCACTCGAGGCCGGCGTGTGCCCCGAGCCGAAGGGGCGGCGGCCGGTCTACTTCGCCGAGGCCGGGGACTACGTCGACTGCCCGATCTACGATCGCTACGCGCTGCCCGCGGGCGCGCGCTTCGGCGGGCCGGCGATCGTGGAGGAGTTCGACTCGACCACCGTCGTTCACCCGGCGTTTCGCGGTCACGGTCGACGCGGTGGGAAATCTGGTCATCGAGAGGGAGGCGGCGTGACGGGGCGTGAAGAGCGGGTGGGGTTGTGGCCCCAACCCGGAGGCGGCATGACGAACGCGACATCGAGCCACGGCATCGTCTGTTCGAAGGACGTGATGGTGCCGATGCGGGACGGCATCCGGCTCGCGTTCGACATCTACCGGCCGGCGTCTCGACGGAGCGTTCGTCGAGGGGCGGTTCCCGACGATCATGCTGCACACGCCCTACGACAAGACCGACAAGCGCTACACGCGAGATCGCCGACTTCTTCGTCCCCCGGGGCTACAACGTCGTCCTCATCGACCTGCGCGACCGCTATCGATCCGAGGCCTCGGGCGTCTACTACCACGCGGCCACGCCGCACACGGGACGCGACGGCTACGACATCTGCGAGTGGATCGCGACGCAGCCCTGGTCGAACGGACGGATCGGCACCGTCGGCAGCTCGTACGCCGCGATCACGCAGGTGCGGACCGCGCTCGAGCGGCCACCGCACCTGACGGCGATCTGGCCCGACGTCGTACCGACGAACAGCTTCCAGAACCAGTGCCGCGAGGGCGGGGCGATGCAGCAGCACATGTTCTGGGCGCTCTTCATCCACGCCCAGGACGCGCAGGAGATCGCCGACGAGCCGGGGAAGCAGGAGGACGTCTGGAACGATCTGCGTGGTCTGCGGCAGCTGTTCCGAGCGACGCCGTGGAAGCGCGGGCAGACGGCGCTGCGGCACGTGCCGACGCTCGAGGATTCGCTCCTGGACTACTACACGCGGGGCACCTACGACGAGTACTGGAGCCGCGTCGAGCACGACTACACGCGGTACTGGGATCAGCACGCAGACATCCCGGTGACGATGTCGACCGGCTGGTACGACCCGTTCCCGACCGCGGACACCGAGTACTTCTCCTCGATGACGGCGAGGAACGAGTCGCCGCAGCGCCTGGTCGTCGGCCCGTGGAGCCACGTCGGCATGCGCGGCGACGCGACGTATTGCCTCGAGGTCGACTTCGGACCGGAGAGCACCTGGGGAGTGAACCGCTATTTCGAGGAGCAGCTCGAGTACTTCAACCGATGGCTCCCCGACGACGCGCCGGGCCAACCCGGGGGCGAGGCACCCGTCCGCATCTTCGTCATGGGCGGTGGTTCCGGACGCAAGACGGCACAGGGGAAGCTCGACCACGGCGGCCGCTGGCGCGAGGAGCAGGAGTGGCCGCTCGCGCGCCGGGTGGAGACGGCCTACTACCTGCACGCGGACGGCGCTCTCTCGCCCGAGGAGCCCGCTGCCGGTGCCGGGCCGCGCACCTTCACGTTCGACCCGGCGCATCCGGTGCCCACGATCGGTGGCCTCTACTGCTCGATCGGCGAGCTGCCGGCCGAGGGCGCGGGCATGGAGCAGGCCTGGGCGCGCTTTCTGAGCCCGGTGCTGCGATTGCGCGACCTCCTGACGCCGGGGCCGGCCGACCAGCGTGAGGCACCGGCGTTCTTCGGGTCGCGAGGAGCCATATCCGCGCCTCTCGGAGCGGCCCGACGTGCTCGTCTTCCAGACCGAGCCGCTGACGCGAGGCGGTCGAGGTGACCGGGCCGATGAAGGTGCACCTGTGGATCTCCTCGAGTGCGGCCGACACGGACTTCACGGCCAAGGTGATCGACGTCCATCCCGGCGAACGAGGACTACCCGGAGGGTTTCGACATGCTCCTCAACGACTCGATCATCCGTTGCCGCTACCGCGAGGGATTCGACCGCGAGGTGATGATGGAGCCCGGCGAGGTCTACCCGGTCACGATCACGTTGCCGCCGACGAGCAACCTGTTCGACGTCGGCCACCGGATCCGCGTCGACATCTCGTCGTCGAACTGGCCGCGCCTCGACGTCAACCCGAACACGGGCGAGCCGATGGGCCGCCATACCCACCAGGTCGTGGCACAGCAGACCGTGTACGTCGACGCCGACCGCCCGTCGCACATCGTCCTGCCGGTGATTCCCCGATGAGCGGCTTCGTGCGGCGGAGATCGACTGGCGGGAGATACCGGCAGGCGAGTTCACGATGGGGAGTGACTCCGCGGCCGCGTTTGCCCACGACCCGGACGAGGCTCCCCGCCACCGCGTGCCGTGTGCCGCGTTCCGGATCGGCCGGACGCCGGTGACGAACGCGCGAGTACGCCGTCTTCGTCGAGGCGTGTCGGCGTCCGGCGCCCTCGCACTGGCCGGACGGCACGATCCCGGCCGGCCGTGAGCTTCATCCGGTGACGTACGTCTCATGGCACGACGCCGTGGCCTTCTGTCGCTGGGCCGGTGGGTTGCTTCCGAGCGAGTCGAGTGGGAAGCGTGCTGCCCGCGGCGACGACGACCGCGCCTGGCCCTGGGGCGACGAGCCGCCGACGGCCGAGCGCGCCATCTTCGGCACCGACGGACACCGGAGCCCGTCGGGCCGCGTCCTCGCGGCGCCGGCCCGATTCGGCGCACTCGACCTCGCCGGGAACGTCGTGGGAGTGGACGACGAGCGCGCTTCGGCCCTATCCCTACGATCCAGGCGACGGTCGCGAGGACCGTCTCGGAAGCGAGCCGCGCGTCGTCCGCGGCGGCGCCTACATCCACGGCCCGGGCGAGGTGCGCTGCTCCTACCGGCACCGCATGCTGCCGGGTGCGGTCGACCACTACGTCGGCTTCCGGCTCGCCGCCGCTCCGGGGGCCAGCCTCGCGCTCGGCGATCGAGATGGTCGACGTACCGGAGGGAGACGTCGTCCTCGGCAACGACCCGCGCCGTCCGCCGGCCCCTGCCTGCCGGACGAGGTGCCACAGCACGACGTCTCGCTCCCGCCGGTGGAGCTGGCTGCGACGCCGGTGACGAACGCGCAGTACGCCGCGTTCGTCGCGGACACCGGCCACCCGGCGCCGCCGCACTGGCCGGGCGGCGATCCGCCCGCGGCGCTCGCCGAGCATCCGGTCACCTATCGTCGACTGGTTCGACGCGCGCGCTTTCTGCGCCTGGGCCGGCGCGCGCCTGCCGACCGAGGCGGAGTGGGAGAAGGGCGCGCGCGGCACGGACGGCCGGCTCTACCCCTGGGGCAACGACGAGCCGCGGCCGCAGGAGGCTGTGTGCTGAATCGCGAACACAGGCGTCCCGAGCGCTGCGCGAACTTCGGGGGTGGGCCGAAGCGCGGCGGCACGACGGCCGTTACGGCGCACCCCGCCGGCGCCAGCCCGTAGGCCTGCTCGACGCGGCCGGGAACGTCTGGGAATGGGTCAGCAGCGCCTATGCGCCCTACCCGTACGACGCCGGGGACGGCCGTGAGGACGCCGACGTCCGGGCGCCGCGCGCTGCTGCGCGGAGGCTCGTACGCGAGCCCCGGCCCGCAGCACGTCCGCTGCGCGCTCGCGGAGCCGGAGCGCGCCGCGGACGTCGCTCGCCGCATATCGGCTTTCGCATCGCCCGAGATATCTCCCCAGCTGAAAGGAACAATCGATGATCGATTCTGTCTCCGCGGATCGCCTTCGCGATCTCACGCTCGAGCTCGTCGAGGTCGCGAGCCCGACCGGCGATACCGCTGATGCCGCCCGCCTCTTCGCACAGCGACTCGAGGAGATCGGGATGGAGGTCGAGGTGCTCGACGAGGTGTTCCCGGCCACGCCGCTCGTGATCGGCCGACTCGACGGAGGCAGCCCGGGCCGGTCGTCGTCCTCAACGGCCACCTCGACACCGTGCCGATCCCCCACGAGCCGGCGCGCGTGGAAGACGGGCTCGTCTACGGCCGTGGCAGCGCCGACATGAAGGGTGCACTTGCCTGCGCCGCGGAAGCGGTTCGCGTGGTGAAGGCCGGCCGGACATCGTTTCCGGGCGAGCTCGTGCGTGCTCGCAACCGGGTTGCACGAGTCGCCGGGCGGGCGCGGCGAGGATCTCGCCTGGCTCCTCGGTGAGCACGGCTTCACCGCCGATGCGGTCGTCGTCTGCGAGCTCAGCGGCGACAGGTTCATCGCCTCGCACATGGGGCAGGCGACCGTCGAGATCACCGTCTCGCGGCCGGGCATGGCGACGCACGAGCTGAAGACCGCACCGGGGACGCCGCATCCGATCATGGCGGCTGGCAAGGTGATGGACGCCGTCGCCGCGCGCAACGCCGAGCTCGCCCTCGTCGAGCACCCACTCGTCGGCTCGGAGACGTACTTCTTCGGCGAGGCACACGGGGGTGACTTCTACAACCGCTTTCCGGCGAGCTGCAGGCTCGTGGGAACCCGTCGCTGGGCGCCGGGCAATACCCTCGCTGCGGTCGATGCCGAGTACCGGGAGCTGCTCGCTTCGGTCGCCGCGGAGACGGGTTGCGAGATCGAGCTCGACCTCCGGCTCGTGCGTGAGGCGTACGAGATCGATCCGGAGCACGCGCTCTCCGTCGCCCTGCGGCGAGGGTACGAGGACGTGACGGGCCGCGCGCTGCCGATCGCGGGGATCAAGGTCGTCGCCGACGCGGCGTTCTTCAACGGCGCCTGCGGCATCCCGGCCGTCTACCACGGGCCGGCGGGAAGCGGTGCGCACGCCGATGTCGAGAGCGTTCCGATCGCCGAGCTCGTTCGGGCCACGAAGGTCTACCTGCGTCTCCTCGACCACCTCTGGGCATGAGCGCGTCCGTCCCGAGCTACGAGCAGCTGCGGTCCGCGTTCTCGTGGAACCTCCCGGCCCGGGTCAACGTTGGCGTCGAGGTCTGCGAGCGTCAGCCCCGCGCAGATCCGGCGATCGTCGTCACCGACGGCCGCGAGATCACCCGAGTCGTCAGCTTCGGCGAGCTGTCCGAGAGCTCGAACCGCCTTGCGAACGCCCTCGTTGCGAAGGGCGTCGGCGTCGGCGACCGCGTCGGGATCATCCTCTCCCAGCGTCCCGAGACGGCGATCGCCCACATCGCGATCTACAAGCTCGGTGCCATCGCGGTGCCGCTCAGCGCCGCGTTCGGCTCGGACGCGCTCGGGGTGCGACTCAGCGGATCCGAGCCACGCGCGCTCATCGCCGAGCGTGAGTCGCTCGATCGTGCCGCGGCACTCGGCTTCGACGGGATGATGATCGACGTCGACGTGGACCTCCAAGATCTTCTCGCGAGCGCGTCTCCCGACCTCGCCGCCGCCGCGACCACGCCCGACACGCCGGCACTCCTCGTCTACACGTCCGGGACGACCGGCCCGCCGAAGGGCGCTCTCCACGGGCACCGCGTCCTCGCCGGGCATCTCCCCGGCTTCGAGCTCTCGCACGACTTCTTCCCGCAGCCCGGCGACCGCATCTGGACGCCGGCGGACTGGGCCTGGATCGGCGGCCTCTACGACGTCGTCATGCCGGCGCTCGCCCACGGGATGCCGGTCGTCGCCTTCCGGACGCCGCGGTTCGATCCGGAGCAGGCCTTCGACGTCATCGCCCGCGCCGGGATCAGGAACGTCTTCATGCCCGCGACAGCGCTTCGGATGATGCGCCGTAGCGAGGGGGCTCCCGTCTCGCTCCGCACGATCGGGAGCGGTGGCGAGACCGTCGGCGAGGAGACCGCGGCGTGGTGTCGCGAGCGGTTCGGTGTTCGCCTGAACGAGTTCTACGGTCAGACCGAGGCGAACCTCCTGATCGGCAACTGCATCGCCTGGCCCGTCCGACCCGGCTGGATGGGCCGTGCCTACCCGGGACACGAGCTGCGGCTCGTCGACGGCGAGATCACCGTCCGGGTGGAGGGTGATCCCGTTGCGTTCCTCGGCTACTGGCGCGACGAGGCCGGGACCGCAGCGAAGGTCCGTGACGGCTGGCTGCACACCGGCGACCTCGCCGAGGTGGACGACGACGGCAATTATCGGAGCATCGGCCGCGTCGACGATCTGATCTCCAGTGCCGGCCATCGCATCGGCCCGGGCGAGATCGAGGAGTGCCTGATCCGCCATCCGGCCGTCGCTATCGCTGCTGCGATCGGGATTCCGGACGACGTCCGCGGCGAGGTCGTGAAGGCGTTCGTCGTCACCGCCGGCGGCGCGCCCGGGTCACCCGATCTCGTGGCGGAGTTGCAGGCGCACGTCCGCACACGGCTCGCACCCTACGAGGTTCCCCGCGCAATCGAGTTCGTGGACGAACTGCCGCTCACCGTGACCGGCAAGATCCGGCGGGGAGAGCTTCGGCGGCGAGAGGGCGACGCTCGCACACCCCCCGATGGCAGCACGCAACCATCCCCCCGATCTGGAGGCACCCGTTGACCGCTCCCCTCGAAGTAGCCCCTTCGGCGTTCTCCGGCCTGATCGGATTCGCCCGGCGGGACACGACGCCGCCCGCCGGCATCTACTCCCGCATGTGGGGCGCCGCGGCCCACGACATCGCTGACGGGGTCCACAGGCCGCTCACGGTGACCGCACTCGCGCTTCGCTCACGCGGCTCGGGTGGGCCGCGCGTCCTCGTCGGCCTCGATATCGCACTGCTCGGAGACCTCGGCGGAGACTCGGACGAGGACAGGGTCCTGACTCCCGTCCGTGAGGCGCTCGGCCTCGAAGCGGGCGAGCTGCTCGTGAACTGCTCGCACACGCACTCGGCGCCGTGGGCGGCGATGAGCCGGAGCCACCTGCCGGGCGGCGAGCTGATCGGCCCCTATCTCGAGCAGCTGAGCAGGGCGATCCTCGAGGTCTGTGAGGAGTCGCTCGCGAGCGTCGTGCCCGCGACGCTGACCTGGGCGACGGGCCGCTGCGACCTCGCGCGGAACCGCGACCTTCCCGACCCTGCGAGCGACGACGGTCGTGTCGTCTGTGGCTTCAACCCCGGCGCCCCCGCGGACGACACGGTCGTCGTCGGGCGCATCACGGCCGACGACGACGACCGCATCCTTGGGACGATCGTCAACTATGCGTGCCACCCGACCACGCTTGCGTGGGAGAACACGCTCATCTCCCCGGACTACGTCGGCGCCATGCGCGAGCTCGTCGAGCAGCACACGGGTGGCGCACCGTGCCTGTTCCTCCACGGTGCCTCCGGCGATCTCGGCCCGGCGCACCAGTACGTCGGTGACACCGCCGTCGCCGACGGACACGGGCGTCGTCTCGGGTTCAGCGCGCTCGCCGCGCTCGAGGGCATGCTTCCTCCCGGCCGTGCGCTTCGCTACGAGGGCGTCGTCGAGTCGGGTGCGCCGCTCGCAGTCTGGCTTCCCGCGCGATTCGAGCCCTCCCCGGCTCTCGCGGGCGGCGCCGTCGACGTGCCGCTGCCACTCAAGCCGATGCCGAGTGAGGAGCAGCTCGAGGCCGAGCTCGCGGCCACGGAGGACAGGGCTGTCGCAGAGCGGCTCTTCCGGAAGCTCCAGATCCTGCGGAACCTGAGCGGCGGCGATCACCAGGTCTTCCCTGCCTGGGTCTGGCGCGTCGGCGACAGCCTCGTCGTCGGACAGGCGAACGAGCCGTACTCCGCATTCCAGGAGGACCTCCGGCGCGCGTTCCCGGAGACGACGGTCGTCGTGATGAACACGAGCGGCGCCGAGATGGGGTATCTCTACCCGCCGGAGCTCGACGGCCAGGACGTCTATCAGGTCTGGCAGACCCCCTTCGGGCGGGACGCGCTGCAGACGCTGACCGAGCACTGCATCGCGGAAGGGAAGCGGCTCTTCGCCGGCGCCTGACTCAGCGGACGACGCCGCCGGGCCGGGCTCCGGTTGGCGCTTCGTTCTGCCAGACCGACCGGCCCGCGACCCACACGCCCGCCAAGCCCTCCGGGCGACGGGCCGGGTCGGCGTACGTCGCGGTGTCAATATAGAGCGCCGGATCGAGCAGGACGAGGTCGGCGCGCTTTCCGACCGCGATACGTCCGCGATCGGTGAGTCCGAGCCGATCGGCAGCCCGTGCCGTGAGCCGCGCCACCGCCTCCTCCACCGCTATCAGCCCGTCCCGGATCGCGAACCGCCCGAGGAATCGCGGGGCGGTGCCGTACAACCGTGGGTGGGGGCGCGCACCGAAGACGCCGTCGGACCCGACGAGCATCAGTGGGTGCTGCGCGATCGTCCGTACCGCCTCGTCCGAGGCGTAGTGGAGCACCATCGTCACGTCGAGCCTCGACTCCCGGATCAGGTCGAGCGCAGCGGCGACCGGATCGCAGCCGCGCCCGCTCGCGATCTCGACGAGGGTCAGGCCGAGGGTGTCCTCGTTCGGTGGCCCCGCGTTCGCGATCTCGATGTTCTCCGGGCCGAGCGTGCCGAGGATGTTCTCCCAGCCGGGGAGCCCGTGCGCGACGTCGTGGGCGATCCGGCGGCGCTCGGTGCGGCTGCCGAGGGTGCGCAGCGTCCCCTCGGCGCCACCTTCCTGTGCCCAGCCCGGCAGGATGCTCGCGAGGAGCGTGCTGCCCGCGCCGTAGGGGTACTGGTCGAACGTCAGGTCGATCTCGGCGGCGCCGGACTCGAGCAGCTCGAGGAGCGGCTCGATCAGGCTCTCGTCGGCGAGCGACTTGAGGTGCGAGAGATGGAGCGGCGCACCCGCGCGTCGAGCAACGTCGATCATCTCCGAGATCGCCTCGAGCAGGCCGCTGCCCTCGTTGCGGACGTGGGGAACGAGCGGAGCCCCGAACTCGGCCGCTACCTCTGCCACCGCGACCAGTTCGCCGGTATCGGCGTAGGCCCCCGGGAGGTAGACGAGACCGAACGAGAGCATCCGACAGCCGGCCTCGAGACCCAGGCGCGTCTCGTGCCGCATCGCCTCGAGATGCTCCCGCGTCGCGGCGACGCGACCGTTGCCGAGCACGAGGTCGCGCACAGCGCCGTGCCCGATCGACGGAACGAGAGAGAGCGCAGGCTTCGTCTCGTCGAGCGCGTCGAGATATTCGCCGACCGACGCCCACCGCCACGTGTCGGGGCCGTTGCCCTCGAGCGGCCGCAGGTACGCCTGGCGCTCACGCCAGCGCGCACGGCTGACCGGAGCCGGGGAGAGCCCATCGGGACTGATCACCTCCGTCGTGAACCCCTGCGCGAGCTTGGGCGTCAGGAACGGATCGGTGAACGAGATCAGCCCCGAGTGCGTGTGCATGTCGATGAACCCGGGGCAGAGCAGCAAGCCGCGCCCGTCGACGACCTCGTGAGCCGTCCGCGTCGCCGCATCCTTGTGACAAGGTGTCACAAGGTCGATGGTCGCGCCGGCGACGCCGACGTCCCCGAGAAACGGGGGGCGGTCGCCCGGGTAGACGGTGGCGCCCGTGACGAGGAGGTCGAGCACGAGTCGCTAGGCCGCCACGAGAGGTCGGCGGAAGCACACGGCCGTCATCGCCATGCCCGTGCCGATCACCGCGAGCACCACGCCGAAGCCGATCTCGTCGATGAGCGTGCCGGCGATGAGCACTCCGAGTATGAACCCGATCATCCCGACCGTGAGGAGCACCATGTTGAGGAGCCCCTGGTGGTCGTGCTCGACCTCGAGCGCGCGCGCGCCGTTGAGGGAGGCCGCCGCCGCGCTGTTCGACAGGAGAAAGAGGCAATAGGCGAGCGGGCCGACGATCGCGACGCGGATGTCCGCGAAGAGGAGCACGGCGATTCCCTGGATCGTGATCGCCATGACGAAGGTCGAGAGTGCACCCACCCGCTTCTGGGCGACGCGGACAACAGGGATCGTGAGCAGAGCGACGACGACGGCTCCGGCGATGATCGTGGCGCTCGCCCGCATCTCGTCCATGCCGAGATGCTCGCGTAACACGGCGGGCATGATGCCCATCGCGGCCCCGGCGAAGATGTTCCAGGTCAGGTTGGCCCAGCCGATCGTCTGCAGGCGATCGTTTGCTCGGAGCGACGCTATCCCGCCGACGACGTTGTGACGCATCGCGGCGGCCGATCCCGTTTTCCGTTCGAGCTTCGGCACGAGCCCGAGTATCGCAAGGGCGACGACGAGTGCTACGCAGATCCCGGTCATCACGAGATCGACTCCCCCGAGCCGGAACAGCAGGAGCCCGATGAACGGGCTTCCGAAGATCGCCACCTGGTTGACCGTGGTGCGGAGTGCGTGTGCGCGCAGAAGCGTGGTTCCCTGCGTCGCGTCGCCGATGCCGCGGAAGAGTGCGCCTTCCGAGAAGTTGCGTGTGCTCCCCACGACGGCCGCGGCGACGAGCACGAGCACGAACCAGTCGTGCCCGGTCAGCGCTGCGAGCGGGTAGAGCGCGCAGGCGGCGAGTGTGAGCGCGGTTGCGAGCCGCATCAGTCGGCGTGGATCGGCGTTGTCGGACGCCGCGCCGGCGGGAACGGCCGTGAGGAGAAGTGGCAGGTAGACGAGCCCGGCCCCGAACGCGGCCGCCTGGGCCGAGTGGTGGCGGGTGAGGAGCATCCAGGGGAGCACGAACTGGAATTGGCCCTGGACCCCGGCGGCGATGCTGTTCGCGCCGATCATGGCGGCCGTTCGACGTGGGATTCCGAGCGATCTCACCTCTGGTGTGGTTTCGATCCGTGGGCTTCGGCCCAACGAGCGAGTGCCTCGGTCAGGGCAACGCGCGCCTCCGCGGCCCCGCCGAATGGGAGCCTGGCATAGCCTGGCGCCTGGAAGTGCACCCCGTCGACGACGGGGAGGCCGACGTCGATCAGCTCGCCCGCGAGCTCGCTCCTCCCGTCCGCGTGGACGAAGAGGAACGGTGCAGCCGCCGGCCGGAGGGCCGAGAGCCCCGGTGTTTCCTCGACCGCCGCGATTGCCGCAGCCCTGTCCTCGATCAGCCCTCCACGGATCGACGCGAGCCACTCCTGCGGGCCGGTGAGCGCCGCGAGCGCGGCCTCCTGCGATGCGAGGCTCACGCGGAGGCACTCCCACTCGAGTGCCCTGGCGCACGGGCCGACGCGCTCCGAGGGGCCGGAAACGATTCCAATCCTGAGCTGCGGCATCGCGAGGCTCTTGCCGAGGCTCCGGATGACGATCACATCCGCGGTGAGCGCCGCGGCCGCGGTCATCTCGGCGTCACCCCAGAGCGCCGCCTCGTAAGCCTCGTCTGTCACGATCGGCAGCCCATGCGCTTCCGCGACGGCCACGACAGCTGCAACCTCGCTGCGAGTGGGGACGATGCCCGTCGGGTTACCGGGGTTGCAGAGGAGCAGGGCGCCCGATCGCGGCCCGATCGCCTGCTCGACGGCGTCTGCGTCCCAGCGCCAGCCGTCGGCTGCCGAGCCGGCGACGTAGACCGGCCGCGCTCCAGCGGCCCGAATCGGCCCGGAGAAGAAGAAGCACGGCGCCGGGACGATGACCTCGTCGCCCGGCTGCACGAGCGAGCGGAAGCAGATGCCGAGCGCGTGCATCGCCCCGTTCGTGACGATCACCTCGCTCTCCGGATCGACGTCGCGTCCGCTGGCACGCCCGAGCGCGGCTGCCATTGCCTCGCGGAGCGCGAGCAGGCCAAGGGGCGGAGGCGCCGCCATCGGCCGGCCGAGCACGCGCGCGACGGCGTCGACGACGTGGCGTGGGAGCCCGGGCGAGAGCGTGCCGTGGAGTGGGACCGGCTCGACGCCCGCCGCGCGTACGGATTCGAGTTGTCGGGCAGCCTCGAAGGTCGGGAAGCCGCCTCCGTTCACGAGGGGATCACGGGCAAGACGATGCGCGACGGATAGGTGCTCGTGTGGAGGATCGTCTGCCGGGCGACCTGCATGCGCGTCCCGGTGCCGACGTCTTCGCCGGTATTGAGGTTGCGTGAGAAACGGGGGAAGCTCGAGCTCGTGACGTCGACCCGGATCGCATGTCCGCGCTTGAAGACGTTGGCCATTGGATAGCACCGGATCCGGAATTCCGCTACCTCGCCCGGCTCGAGCAGCTCGACCGATTCGCCCTCGAGGCTGCCGCGATAGCGGGCCCGGATGATCCCCTCGGTGAGGAAGATCGAGCGGCCGTCGGGGTAGACGTCGCACACGCGGACGATGAAGTCGGTGTCCAGGGCCGAGGAGGCTGCGTAGAGCACCATCTCGACAGGGCCGATCACCTCGAGGTCACGATCGAGCGGCTCCGTCGTGTAGACGAGCACGTCGTGGCGCTGCTCGAGCACGCGCTGGTCGATCGGGCCGGGTCGGATCGGCGTCTCGGCACCCTGGGTCATCGTGAGGACAGAGTTGACGCCACCGATCGTCGGGACGGGATCGGCCGGGTCGTAGTCGTAGCGATCCGCGGGCTCTTCCGGGCCCGGCTCGCCGAGGCTGAGCACGCCCCCCCGGCGGAGGTGGAGCGGCGTCGACTCGGCGCGGGCAAGCGGCCACTCGCTCTCGCCGCGCCATTCGTTCGCGCCGAGGACGTACAGATCCGCGGCCGGCCTCTCCTCCCAACCATTGTCGACGTCCTTGAGGTACCGGTCGTAGAAGGCGAGCTCGTGGTCGCGGATCACGGTCAGGGCCGGTGAGAGATCGATGTCGCCGCTGAAGTTCTCGATGTCCTCCTCGTGCGACCAGGGCCCGATCATGACGCGGTTCGGCACGCGGCCCCCGATCGCACCGAACGAACGGAGGTGCGAGCCCGAGTAGGGGTCGAACCAGCCACCCTGCTGGAAGATCGGCACGTTGACCTTCTCCGGGCGGTGACGAAAGCTCTGCCAGTAGTCGTCGTTCGTCTGGTGCTCCCACCACAGGCGCCAGTAGTCGACCTTGCGGCCGATCGTCACCTCGTCGAGCTCGATCAGGGGAAGCTGCGCAAAGACACGGTCGTTGAGCACGACGTCACGGGCGCTCGGGCCCGTGATCAACGCTATCGCGCTCGACCACAGCGCCGCGGCTCCGAGGGTCAGCGCAAGCTGAAACGCCCCGCCTGTCCAGTACCCGTCCCAGAAGTAGTCGTCGTGGATGACCTGCGGTGCGATGCACTGGACGTTCGGGTGCTGTAGGTGCGCGAGTTGCCACTGGACGAGGCCGCCGTAGCTTCGGCCCCAGGTGCCGATACGGCCGTTCGACCACTGTTCATTCGCGGCCCAGGTAACCGTGTCGTACGCATCCGCCCCGTCGTGTGTCCAGGCCGTGAAATCCCCTTCGGACTCGTAGCGGCCCCGCGTGTCCACGACGACGGCGGCATAGCCGCGTTGTGCGAACCAGACGCCCCACGAGATGAACCGTTCCCGCGTCGACTCGTACGGCGTCCACTGGATGATGGTCGGCAGCCCCTGAGCTCCGAGCGGTAGGTAGACGTCGGCAGAGAGGGTGAGCCCCGCCCGCGTCGGTACCCGGCAGTCGTGGAGCAGTCTGATCTCGCGGAGTGACGGTGACGGCCCTGGGGTCATGCAGCGCCGGGCGTGGTGCCGTCGATCGGTGAGCCGGGGAAGTGACACGCCGCGCCATGGTCGAGGCCGTAGTCCTCGAGGGCCGGATCCAGCTCGGAGCAGATCTGTTGCGCGATCGGGCACCGCGTCCTGAACCGACAGCCCGACGGTGGGTCGATCGGGCTCGGGACATCTCCGGTCAGCACGATCCGGCTGCTCTTGCGCCCGGGCACGGGCTCGGGGTTGGCCGAGAGCAACGCCATCGTATACGGGTGCAGCGGCCGCGCGAAGAGCTCGTCGGACGGCGCGATCTCGACGATCCGGCCGAGGTACATGACCGCGACACGGTCCGAGATGTAGCCCACGACCGCGAGATCGTGGGCGACGAAGACGTACGTGAGGTCGAACTCCGCCTTCAGCTCGACGAGCAGGTTCAGCACCTGTGACTGGATCGAGACATCGAGGGCCGAGACCGGCTCGTCGGCGACGACGAGCTTCGGCTGCAGAACGAGGGCGCGCGCAAGACCGATGCGCTGGCGCTGGCCGCCGCTGAACTGATGTGGATAGCGATCGGCCGCCTCGGGCGGCATGCCGACGCGTGCGAGCATCTCGTGGACGACGTCGCTGCGATCCTTCCGCGCGCCCAGGCCGTGGATCTGAAGACCCTCCGCGATCAGCGTGCCGACCTTCATGCGCGGGTCGAGCGACCCGACCGAGTCCTGGAAGACGATCTGCATGTGTCGGCGCATCTCCTTCATGTCCTTGTTGCCGAGGCCGACCAGGTCGACGCCGTCGAAGGTGATCTCACCCGCGGTCGGCTCGAGCAGGCGCAGGATCGTGCGTCCGAGCGTCGACTTGCCGCAGCCGGACTCGCCGACGAGGCCGAGCGTCTCACCGCGCCTGACCTCGAGGTCGACGCCGTCGACCGCCTGGAGGTAGCCGGAGGTCCGCTTGAAGAATCCCTGCTTGACCGGGAAGTGCTTCTTCAGGCCGCGGACGCTGAGCAGGACGTCGGCGTCACCGTCGGGCGGCTCGGGCGCGGTCTCGGGCATCGTGACGCCGGAGCTCATGACGCCGCCCCGAGCGGCTGAACCTCACGCGGGCCGTTCTCGCAGAGCCAGCACGCGGCCTTCTGCCCGCCGACGTCGAGCAGCGGCGGCAACGCCGTCGTGCACCGGTCGAACGTGTAGTCGCAACGGGGTGCGAAACGGCAGCCCTCGGGCCAGTCGAGCGGGCTCGGCACCATCCCGCGGATCGCCCGCAGCGGAGTCGTGTAGCGCATTCCGACCAGAGGGATCGAGCGGAGAAGCGCTTCCGTGTACGGATGCTGAGGGCTGTCGAAGATCTCCTTCACGGGGCCGTGCTCGACGATCTTGCCGCCGTACATCACGGCGACGTTGTCGACCATCTCGGCAACCACGCCGAGGTCGTGCGTGATCAGGAGGATCGCCATGCCAAGCTTCTCGCGCAGTTCCTTCATCAGCTCCAGGATCTGGGCCTGGACCGTGACGTCGAGCGCCGTCGTCGGCTCGTCGGCGATCAGGAGCTTCGGGTTGCAGCTCAGCGCCATGCCGATCATGACGCGCTGGCGCATGCCGCCGGACATCTGATGGGGATAGTCGCGCACCCGCTTCTCTGCGGATGGGATGCCGACGAGGCGCATCATCTCGAGTGCCCGCTCGTCTGCCTCCTTGGCCCCGACGCCCTGGTGGAGGCGAACGGACTCGGCGATCTGTTCGCCGACCGTGTAGACCGGGTTGAGAGATGTCATCGGCTCCTGGAAGATCATCGAGATCTCGTTGCCGCGGATCCTGGTCATCTCGTCCTCGGAGAGCGTGGCCAGGTCGGTCCCCTCGAAGACGATGCTCGAGGTGGGCTCGATCCGTCCCGGGAGATCGACGAGGCGCATGATCGAGAGCGCGGTGACGGACTTGCCGCTCCCCGATTCGCCGACGACGCCGAGCGCGCCGCCCTTCTCGATGGCGAAGTCGACGCCGTCGACAGCCCGGATCACGCCGCCGTGGGTGTGGAACCCGGTCCGGAGGGCGGTGACGTTCAGGAGCCCGGTCATGCCTGGCCGGCCCCGTTGGCGCCGTCCGAGCGCGCGAGGCCGTCGTCCGACGCGGCGCCAGGCGCCGGGAGCTTCCGGCGCCTCTTCGACGCGGCCGCGGCGGGAGTTGGGCTCGGGACCGCGATGTGCTCTTCGAGCTTCCGCTGCATCAGCTCCACGTCGCGCGACTGGATTGCCGCGAGCAACTCCCGGTGCTCGATGACCATCGTGGCGAGATCCTTGCCCCGCCCGTAGCGGTAGAAGTAGGCGCGGATTCGTGGCCAGATCGTCCCCCAGATCTGCACCGTGTGTGGCTGGCCCGAGGCCGAGATGACGACCTCGTGAAAGCGGAGGTCGGCCTCGACCACGCGCGGGAGGTCGTCGGCGGCGGCTGCCTGCTCCATCAACCACACCTGCTTGCCGAGCTCGCCGAGGTCGTTGTCGGTCATGCGCTCGAGTGCATGGGTGAAGCTGTAGCGCTCGAGTGTGAGCCGGATCGGGATGAGGACTTCCTGCACCTCGTCGTCGGACACGCCGAGGACGACGGCCCCCTTGTAGGGGAACGACATCACGAGCCCCTCGTTCTCCAGTTGCCGGAGTGCCTCGCGGACCGGGCCGCGGCTCGTCCCGAGCTCGGTCGAGAGCGTCGCCTCGATGAGGCGCTCGCCCGGCTCGTAGGTGCCGACGATGATTGCGTTCCGGAGAATCTCGATGACCTGCTGGCCCCGAGGGCCACCCCTGCCGGCGCCTGCATCGACGACGACGTTCGGGGTTCGTTCGACACCTGCGGCCATGCGTGCTCCCATCATACAAATTGTCGACAATCGATGGATGGTTGACAATCGGACCGTCCGAGCCTAGTCTAGCCATCTCCTGTGCGGATCACCAGCATTCATACCGTCCCTGTGCGCACCCCGATGCGCGAGCCTTTGGTCTGGCCGGGCGGCACGCGCCACTCGGCGTCGGGCCTTCTCGTCGAGATCCACACGGACGAGGGCGTCATCGGTGTCGGCGAGGCACCCGGGCCGACGCTGCCGACGATCCGGACGATCATCGACGCCGAGCTGACGCAGTTCCTCGTCGGGCAGGATCCGCTGCGCACCGAGTGGCTCGTCCACCGCATGGAGGAGTTCACGCGCAACTGGAGCCGGATCGGCTGCCTACGCGATCGCCGGGATCGAGATCGCACTCCTCGATATCAAGGGCAAGGCTCTCGGCGTCCCGGTCGCGGAGCTGCTCGGAGGCTTCTGTCGCCGGCAGGTTCCCGTCGTCGGCTACCTCTTCATCGACGAGCCCGAGGAGAATGCCCGCAAGGCGGCGGAGTTCGTCGAGGCGGGCTACTCCGAGCTGAAGCTCAAGGTCGGACGCGATTTCGGGCAGGACCACGACACGATCGCGGCGATCCGCGATGCGGTCGGAACCGATGTCAAGATCCGGATCGACGCCAACATGATCTGGAGCGTCCCCGCCGCGATCCGCTGGATTCGCGGGCTCGAGAAGTTCGACCTCCAGTACGTCGAGCAACCCGTCCCCGACTTCGACGTGGAGGGGATGGCGACCGTACGGCGGGCCGTCGGAGTCCCGATCGCGGCCGACGAAGGCTGCACCGATATTCGCTCGGCGCTCGAGCTGATCAAGGCGGAGGCATGCGACGTCTTCGTCGTCTACCCTTCCGAGGCCGGCGGGTTGACGCGCGCGCGACAGATTGCCTCGCTGGCGGATGCTGCGGGGAAGTGGTGTGCGATCGGAAGCTGGGCCGAGCTCGGTGCTGCGACGATGGCGAATGCACACCTCGTCGCATCGTCGTCCAACTTCCCGTTCGCGAGCGACACGCACTACCCGTTGCAGGAGCTCGACGTGCTCTCCGAGCCCCTCGAGATGGGCAACGGTCTCATCGAGGTGACCGATCTTCCGGGGCTCGGGGTCGAGATCGACCGAGACGCGGTCGAACGACTTGCCAACATTCAGGTCCGAGAATCCGTCTTTTATGACGACATCAACGGAGAGGCTCCACGGGTCGGTCAGATCGTCTGACCGACCCACCTACAAAGGAGGACATGGCTGTGTCCAAGAAGGACAACGCAGAGCAGAACGTCGGAGGGGTCACCCGACGCGAGGCTCTGGTCAAGGCAGGCGCTATCGGCGTGGGCGCGGTTGCGGCCGGATCGCTCGCGGGCGGCGCAAAAGCAGCGACGAGTCGTTCGTCCGTGACGCCCAAGAAAGGTGGCCATATCACCTGGGCGCTCGAGCAGGATCCGGTCCACGTCGCACCCTTCGGCGCGATCCTGACGTCGAACCACTGGGGCAAGCAGGCGGCGTACGACTCGCTCGTCGAGTGGGACAAGAACCTCAACCTCAAGCCTGCACTTGCAGAGAGCTGGAAGATCGTCGACTCGAAGACGATCATCTTCAACCTCCGCAAGGGCGTCAAGTTCCACAACGGCAAGGAGGTGACGGCCGCCGACGTCAAGTACTCCGTCGAGCTGATGCTGAACCCGCCCCTTCCCGGCAGCATCTCCACGGTCGGTCAGGTTCCGTCCATCGCCGGTGTGGACGTCGTCTCGAAGTATGTCGCCCGGTTGCGGCTGAGCAAGCCGGACGCCCGCGTCTTCGGGTTCCTCGCCTGGGGCCGCTACTCACCGATCGTGCCCCAGGGGCTGTACGACCAGGTCAACGTCAGTCGCGAAGCGATCGGCACAGGGCCGTACCGGATGGTCTCCTTCACCCCCAACGACCGGGTGGAGTACGTGAGGAACAAGAACTTCTGGAAGAAGGGTCTGCCGTACATGGACGCAATGACCCTCAAGACGCTTCCAGACGAGCAGGCGCGAGTAGCCGCCCTGCGCGCCGGTGCGATCGACGGTGCGACGGTCTCGCCCGACAGCGCCAAGGCCCTCAGTGGCGACAAGAACCTCAAGACGCTGAAGGGCGGAACGGCGGCGTTCCGCGAATTGCAGATGACGTTGAAGAAGGGCGAGCAGACGCCGTACCACGACGTCCGTGTGCGTCAGGCCGTCAACTTTGCAATCAACAGGCAGGCGATCATCAACACCGTCTACGGTGGCGGCGGCACCTTCTCGGGGCACGTGCCTCCGGGGTACGGCCCGTGGCCGCTGACACAGGCGGAGCTGAGGCAGAAGTACCTCAAGTACGATCTGCCCAAGGCGAAGAAGTTGATGGCCGATGCGGGACAGTCCAAGGGCTTCTCGGTCAGGCTGTCCACGTTCTCGACACCACTCGACTTCCCGCAGGTCGCCTCGGTCATCAAGTCCCAGCTGAAGGCGATCAACATCAACGTCGACATCCAGGCCGAGGAGCCGGGCACGTTCGCGGCGAACAACGGCAAGGGCAACTTCGAATGGGATCTGACCGCGCGGGGAATGCGTGGCGACGTCGACGGCTACATGGCCGAGTTCAACCCGAGTGCCGCGATCTACGGGATCTGGTATCCGGACTGGAGGAACGTCAAGGTGTGGCGCGACATCGGCAACGGACGCATCACGCTCGACCAGGCAAAGCGTCTGCCGCTCTACAAGGACGCCCAGAGGCGACTGCTGACGGACTTCCCGCAGATCCCGCTCGTGCAGGTGCAGAAGTACCAGGTCGTCCGCAAGCGCGTGCAGGGCATGTACGTCGCGTTCGACGACTTCAACACGGGCCTCCGCAACACCGTGTGGCTCAGCTCGTGACCGACGGGCTTGCCCTCGAGAGGGAGGGGCGCCGCCAAGGCGGCGCCCCTCCCTCTTCTACGATCGGGTAGTCCGTGGACGGCTACGTCCTCAAGCGCGTCCTGTACACGATCCCGACGCTGGTCGGGGTCTCGATCCTGATCTTCCTCATGGTCCGGCTCCTGCCCGGTGACATCATCGACGTGCTCCTGGGCGGCGACCTCCAGGCATCGGAGGAGGTGAAGCAGCAGGCTCGGGAGCAGATCGGCCTCACCGGCTCGTATCCGGAGCAGTACTGGCGCTGGATCAGCGGCATCTTCCAGGGCGATTTCGGCTTCTCCTATCGCAACACCGAGCCCGTTTCGACCGTTCTCCTGAACGCAATTCCGATCACTGCCGAGCTGGTCTTCCTCGGACTGCTGATCGCGACCGTGATCGGCATTCCCCTGGGCGTCCTGTCAGCGGTCAAGCGCGACAGCACCCATGATTACGTGGCCCGCGTCGGCGGCCTCATCGGCGTCAGCATCCCGAGCTTCTTTCTCGCGACGCTGCTCCTTCTCTTCACGTCACGAGTCTTCGGTTGGGTGCCGCCGCTGAACTACGTTCCCTTCTACGAGGACCCGATCGAGAACCTGAGCCAGTTCATCCTCCCGGCGATCTCGATCTCCGTCTTCACGCTCGCGATCGTGATGCGGATGGTGAGGGCGACGATGCTCGAGGTGCTCGGCCAGGACTACGTCCGCACCGCGCGGGCAAAGGGCGTCCGGCGCAAGGTCGTCATCTCCCGCCATGCCCTCCGGAACGCGCTCATCCCGGTCGTGACGGTGATCGGGTTCGAGGTCGGGATCCTCATGGGCGGGTCGGCGATCGTCGAGATCATCTTCGGCCTCCCCGGCCTCGGAAACACGCTCATCAATGCCATCTTCAACCGCGACTACCCCGTCGTGCAGGGCGCGACGATGTTGCTCGCGTTCATCTTCATCTTCGCCAACCTCATCGTCGACCTCCTCTACGGCGTGCTCGACCCAAGGATCACGCAGGAATGAGCAACATGTCGAACAACGAAGCGCCGATCATCGGCGCCGAGCGGCGTCCTAGCGAGGTCGGTGAAGACGCGTGGGTCTATACCCCAGCGCGGAGAGCGCGTCGCTTCGCGAAGTGGCGTAATCCGATCGGCATCGCCGGAGCGATCATCGTCGGGCTCAACATCCTGATCGCGGTCTTCGGGCCGTACATCTGGACGACCGACCCCGACGAGCTCGTCGCGATTCGACTTCAGTCGCCGAGCTGGGCCCATCCGATGGGAACCGACGAGCTCGGCCGGGACGTGTTCGCCCGGATCATCCACGGGGCTCAGGTGTCGCTGCAGGTGGGGATCATCTCGGTCTCGATCGCGTTCGTCATCGGCGTGAGCCTCGGGCTGCTGGCGGGCTTCTTCGGCGGCTGGCTCGACAGCACGTTGATGCGCCTCGTGGACCTCATGTTCGCGCTTCCGGGTCTCGTGCTCGCGATCGTGATCGCAGGAATGCTCGGACCGAACCGGAGGAACGCGATGATCGCGATCGGCATCGTGATCGCGCCCGCGTTCGCGCGGGTCGTACGTGGCGCCGTCCTCGAGGTGATGGGGTTCCCGTTCGTCGAATCCACGCGCGCGCTCGGGTCATCGCACTCTCGCGTCATGGCCCGCCACGTGTTTCCGAATATCGCCGCGCCGTTGCTCGTGCTCGTCACGGTTTACCTGGCGACCGCCATCCTCAGCGAGGCCGCGTTGAGCTTCCTCGGGCTCGGCACGCAGCCCCCGGAGGCGTCGTGGGGAGGCATGTTGAACAGCGCGCGCTCGTACCTCGACATCGCTCCCTGGCTCTCGATCTTCCCGGGTCTCGCGATCATGATCGTGGTGCTCGGATTCAACTTCCTCGGCGACGGTTTGCGCGACATCCTCGACCCAAGGCTCGGGCCGCACGTCGGCGGGGCCTCGAAGAAATGAGGCCAACATGCTCGACGTGCTAGTTCGAAACGGCTGGGTGGCGGACGGCACCGGCAGCCCTCCGTTCCTCGGCGACGTCGCGATCGAGGAGGGGAAGATCGTCGAGGTCGGGCGACTCGGCGACGGGGCGGCCGCGACGCGCGTGATCGATGCGGCCGGCAAGGTGGTGTGCCCGGGCTTTGTCGATCCGCACAGCCACAGCGACTTCTCCCTCCTCGCGAACCCGACAGCGGAGAGCACGATTCGGCAAGGGGTGACGACCGAGGTCGTCGGAAACTGCGGCTGGAGCTATGCCCCCGTCACCGACCACTCGCGCGAGTACATGAGCGGGCGTCTGCACACGTTCGGTTTCGACGGTCCGGTGATCCCGTGGACGACCTTCGGCGAGCACCTCGACTTTCTCGCGGACGTCGGCCACACGCCCAATCTCGCCTGGTTCGTCGGCCACAACTCGATCAGGCTTGCGGCAGGAGTCTCGGGCTCGCACCCGACGGAGATCCAGGCCGCGATGATGGACCGGTTCATGCGCGAGGCGATGGAGGCCGGCGCGCTCGGGATGTCGACGGGCCTCGAGTTCAACCCGGGCCGCGAGGCTTCGACCGCCGAGCTCGTGCGCCTGAACGCGATCGCAGGCGAGTACGACGGGATCTACACGAGCCACGTCCGGAACCGCGACTCGGGGATCCTCCATGCGATCGCCGAGTTCCTCGAGGTCGCGCGAGCGGGTGGGGCGCGGGCCGAGATCTCGCACCTCAACGTGCGGCACAACACCGGCGCGCCCGATCGGGGCTGGGAGCGCGCCGTCGAGATGATGGCGGCCGCGAGGGAGGAGGGAATGGACGTCCTCGCCGACACGACGCCGTTTCTCGACGGGCTCGGTCAGCTTTCCGGGATCCTGCCGCCCTGGGTCGCCGCCGACGGGACCGCTGCGGCGGTCGCGCGCCTGCGCGATCCCGAGACGAGGAAGCAGCTGCGAAACGAGTGCGACCGGTACTGGCGGTTCATCCACAAGGGCGAGTGGGACCGCGTTCGCCTGCAGGCGAGCGAGCAGCATCCGGACTGGGATGGTCTCTCGTTCGCCGAGATCGCCGATCTACGGAAGGCCGACCCCTGGGAGTGCTTCTTCGACGTCCTCGCGGACGCGGGCGAGAGCTACGAGAGCATCCTCGTCGTCGGCCGGCTCTTCACCGACGAGCACATGGCCGAGATGATCTCGCATCCGCTCTTCTGCCTCGGCGTCGACACGTTCACGGTCACGCTCGAGGGCCCGCTCGCCGACGCTCTCCGGCACCCGCTCGGCTACGCGGGGCACGTGCACTACCTCACCCATCACGTCCGGGAGAACGGCACGCTCCGCCTCGAGGAGGCGATCCGGAAGATGACGAGCATGCCCGCCGCGCACTTCGGCCTCTGGGATCGGGGAATGCTCCGAGCCGGCTACGCCGCCGACGTGGTCGTCTTCGACTACGACGAGCTCGACGACGTGTCGACCAACGAGCATCCGCACGCCTACGCCCGCGGGGTCGAGCACGTCCTCGTCAACGGCGCCGTGGTCGTCGAGCACGGCGACCACACCGGCGCGCGACCGGGGCGGCATCTCCTTCGGGCCTGACGTGATCGACCTTCGCTCCGATCTCCTGTCGCTCCCGACCGAGGCGATGTGGGAGGCGATGCGAAAGGCGGAGCTCGGCTGGGCGACCGTCGGAGAGGACCGATCGGTCAACGAGTTGTGCGAGCGCGTTGCGGCACTCCTCGGGAAGCCCGCCGGTCTCTGGGTCCCGACGTGCGGGATGGGGAACCTCGTCGCCATGCTCACCTTTTGCCTCCCGGGCGACCGGGTCGTCGTCGAGGCGGCATCGCACGTGATGACCTCCGAGGCGCGGGGGATCGAGGAGATCGCCCGTCTCGAGCCGCGGTCGATCTGGGCACACGACGGACGGATGGATCCGTCAGCCGTTGCTGCGCTCGTCAAGAGCGAAGGCGCCGCCCTGCTGCTCCTCGAGAACACGCATACGCGGGCCGGCGGAACGACGCTCTCGGTTCCTCTCACGCAGGCGCTCTCCGCCGCAGCGAAGAAGTATCGCGCCCGCGTGCATCTCGACGGTGCCCGGCTCGTGAACGCGTCGGTTGCGCTGGGGGCGCCCCTCGCCGACCTCGCGGCGCCGGCGAACTCGATCGTGTTCTCGCTCAACAAGTCGCTGTCGGCGCCGATGGGAGCCGTGCTCGTCGGCAGCGAGGAGGTCGTCGAGCGGGCGCGGCTGATGCTGCAGCGCCTCGGCGGGGCGAGCTTCCATCGGGCCGGGATCGCCGCGGCGGCCGGGCTCGTCGCCCTCGACACGATGATGGACCGCGTCGCCGACGACCACCGCCGCGCCCGCGACCTCGGCCGACTGCTCGCCACCGTCCCGGGGATCAAGCTCCACCCGGAGACGATCGAGACCAACATCGTGCTGGCCGACGTCACCGAGACCGGGATCGAGCCTGGCGCTCTCGTCGTTCTTCTCGAAGAGGCCGGCCTTCGCGTGATGGAGCGCGACACGAGCCGGATCCGCCTCGTCACGCACCGCCTGATCGGGGATGACGCGGTCGAGCGCGCCGCGTCGATCGTCGCCGACGTCATCGATCGTCACGCGGTCCCGCCGCTCGAGCTCCCCGTGATCGAGTGGGACGAGAATGACCTGGACGACGATGACCTCGACGAAGGAGGGCCCCCGTGAACGTCAGCGCGGTCGATGTCCTCCACGCGGATCGGTACATGTACGTCAAGGTCTCCACCGACGAGGGCCTCGTGGGCTGGGGAGAGCTCCATCCCGCCTCGGGGACGGGAGGAACGCCGTACCTTCCCATCGCAGGGGTGAAGTACTGCGCCGAGTACCTGGTCGGGAAGAACCCGCTCGAGATCGAGAAGCACTGGCAGCACATGTTCCGCCGGTGCCTGTTCCGCGGCGGCGCGGACGTGATGTCGGCCATCGGCGCGATCGACATCGCGCTCTGGGACATCAAGGGCAAGGCATACGGCAGGCCTGTCTACGAGCTTCTCGGCGGCCCGACGCGCGACAAGGTGCGGCTCTACGTGCATCTCTTTGCCGAATCGATCGAGGGGGTCGCCGAAGAGGCGAGGGCAAGAGTCGAAGAGGGCTTCACCGCTGTCCGGCTCTACCCGTACCCGTTCGGCTTCCTCGCGAGCGGCCAGACCGGCGGCTTCCGCAGCGGCCCGCGCCTGGAGGGGCTCTCGTTCACCGCGATGCAGCGGACAGCGGTCGAGTGGGTAGCGGCGGTCCGCGACGCCGTCGGGCCCGACATCGACATCATGATCGACGTCGTCAACCGGCTCACTCCCGCCGAGGCGATCGCCGTCGGCCGGGCGCTCGAGCCGTTCAACCTCTACTTCTTCGAGGACCCGATCGAGCCGGAGAACATGGACCAGTGGACGTATGTCGCGCAGAACGTGCCGATGCCGCTCGCGATGGGTGAGCGGCTGTACACCCTGTTCCAGTTCCGCGACCTTCTCCGGGCCAAGGGCGCCGCCTTCGTCCGGCCGGACCTCTCGTTGGCGGGCGGCATCACCAACATCAAGAAGATCGCCGCTCTCGCGGAGGCTGAGTACGTCGGCGTCGTTCCGCACAACCCGCTCTCGGCAGTCCTGACAGCGGCCTGCGTGCAGCTCGACGCGGCCACACACAACATCCCGGTGCAGGAGTATCCCTACTCGGACGACAAGGGCGTCAAGCGTGATCTCGTCCACGAGCCGCTCGTGCGGGAAGGCGGCTTCCTGCTCCTGCCGACGGCCCCGGGTATCGGCATCGAGGTCAACGAGGAGGCTGTCAAGCACTATCCCCCGCGGCCTTACGAGCGGCCGGCCCTGCTCAATGCCGACGGCTCATTGCGGGACTACTGAGCGATGATCGACTGCCATACGCACGTCGGCGAGGCAGGAACCCACATCGGTGGAGCGTTTTTGGACGACGCCCGGCGGGCGTGGGGGCCTGATCTGCAGCTCGGTGTCTCACGGGAGGAGCACTGGGAGGCGATGGCGCGGGTCGAGGCGGCGATCGTCCTCGCCTTCGCCGCGCCGGCCGTCGGGTTCGACGTTCCGAACGAGTACGTCGCCGACTATGTCCGCGCCCATCCCGAGAAGCTGATCGGGTTTGCGAGCGTCGATCCGAGTGATCCCGAGGCGCCGGCGAAGCTCGAGCACGCGGTCATGTCGCTCGGCCTGCGTGGGCTTGAAGCTCGGGCCGATCTACCAGCACTTCGACCCGCTCGGCAAGAGCGCGTTCGCGGTGTACGCCGTCGCCGAGCGGCTTCGGCTCCCGGTCATCTGGCATCAGGGGACGACCTTCGTGCGCGATGCTCCCCTGATCCATGCCCGCCCCGTGCTCCTCGACGAGGTCGCGACCCGCTTCCCGGAACTCACCATCGTCCTCGCACACCTCGGGCATCCGTGGATCGAGGAGGCCATGGCGACCATTCGCAAGCACCCGAACCTCTACGCCGACATCTCCGCCCTCGAGACGCGCCCGTGGCAGTACTACAACGGCATGGTGGCGGCGCTCGAGTACGGCGTTACCGACCGGCTACTCCTCGGTACGGACTATCCGTTTTCGACGGTCGAGCGCACCACCGAGGGCCTTCGATCGATCAATTGCTTCGTCGCCGGTACTGCGCTTCCCGTGATCCCCGAGGCCGTGATCGAAGGCATCATCCACCGCGATTCCCTCTCGTTGCTCGGCCTCCGTTAGGCGCCGTTTGATGTCCGAGATCAATGCTCGCGTCGAGGCCCCTGCTGCCGCGGCGAAGGAGTGCCGCGGGCGATTCTACGAGGACTTCGACGTCGGAGACGTCTACCGCGGCCGTCTCGGGCCTACGGTCACCGACAAGGACAACACCACTCACCGACGCAGGGCAGGAGGACACGGATGAAAGGCGTTGTTGTGGCGCCGGAGCCCAGGGCTGCCGAGGTCGGCGCCGACATCCTGCGGGCCGGCGGGAACGCGTTCGACGCGGCGGTCGCCGCCGCGTTCGCCCAGACGGTGTTGAACCCGTTCCAGTGCGGGCTCGGCGGCTGGGGCGGCGCGACGTTGTACGACGCCCGCACCGGTCGCGTCGAGGACCTCGCGTTCCCCGCACGCATCGGCGCGCGCATGCGTCCGAACATGTGGGTCGAGGATCTGCGCGGCTATACCGACGTCTGGAACTACGCCCTCTTCGACGATCACCGGAACATGTTCGGATACACGGCGGTGATGACGCCTGGCACCGTAGCGGGGCTCGGAGCGCTTCATGCCCGCTACGGAACGCGGGCCTGGGCGGAGTTGCTCGAACCGGCGATCTCCTATAGCGAGAACGGCTTCGACTGGCCCGAGTACATCGCCATGTATTGCCGGATGCCCTATCTTCCCGGCCTGCCGGGCCCACAGGAGAAGTACTGCGCGACCCCCGAGGCGCGCAGGCTCTGGATGCGCGCCGACGGTCGGATGCTCGAGCGGGGCGAGCCGTACCGGAACCCCGACCAGGCGGAGTCTCTGCGCGCCATCGCGAGGAACGGCGCCTCCGAGCTCTACACCGGGGCTCTCGCCGAGACGGTCGCCGAGGACTTCGAGCACAACGGCGCGTTCGTCACCCGCGAGGATCTCGCCGGCTACCGGGAGCGGTGGTCACCGCCGCTCGAGGGCTCCTACCGTGGGCTCCGAGTGTCGACCTCCAACTTGCCGGCAGGCGGGATCATCCTGCTCCAGATGCTCAAGGTGCTCGAGCGGTTCGACCTTGCCGCGCTCGAGCACAACGGGCCGGAGCACGGGTTCCTCCTCTCGGCCACGCTTGCGTGGGGTGGGGTGACGCGGTTCCGTTACCTCAGCGATCCCGAGCACAACGACGTCCCAGTCGAGGAGTTGCTCTCCGATGAGCAGGCCGACGAGACGGCAGCTCGGATCCGGCGTGGCGAGCTGCCAGATGCGGTTGCGCTCGGCAAGCCGGGAGGGACGACGCAGCTCGTCGTCGTGGACGAGGACGGCAACTGCACCAGTCTCACCCACACGCTCACGAGTTGCAGCGGCGTGGTCGTCCCCGGCACCGGCTTCACCTGGAACGACTGTGTCGCGCTGATGGATCCGGTCCCGGGCCGGCCGAACTCGTATGTGCCGGGGCGGGCGAGGGCCAGCGCGCTCGCACCGACGCTCGTCTTTCGTGACGGAAGCCCCTGGCTCGTCCTCGGCGCCCCGGGCGGGTGGTCCGTGACCTCGGGGATCCTGCAAAGCATCTCCAACGTCCTCGACTTCGAGATGTCTCCCGTCGAGGCAGTCGTGGCGCCACGGTTCCACAGCGAGGGATCGCCGATCTTCTGTGAGCAGCGCGTTCCCCAACGAACCGTGACCGCCCTGCAGGAGCGCGGCGTTCCGCTCCAGCCGAGCCTCTACAACTACCACGCGTCGTTTGCTCGGCCGCAGCTCGTGATGATCGACGGGTCGGGGTACCGCGCTGCCTCGGATCCGCGTTCGGATGGGGGCGCGGCGATGTTCTCGGACAGGTGAGGCCCCGAGCCCAATGATCGTGACCGCGAGGCTCGGCGGGCGGGGCGCGCCGCCCCGCTCAGGCTTCGATCTCCGTCGCGGCACGTCCTTTTGCGTGACGTGAGAGACGCCCGGCGGCGAGAACCGCCGCTCCCGTCAGGGCGATGAAGATCGCCATCGTGCCGGCGACGGTGAACGCGAGCCGGGTGCCACCGTGGCTCGTGAGCGAGCCCGCGATGAGCCCGCCGAGGGGCGCCCCGCCCATGAAGCCGAAGAAGTACGAGGCTGGCCGCGCGCCCGCGGAGGTGCTCGGGTGCGGCGAGCTGGATCGTCGCGAGCGAGCTCGAGCCCCACAGGATGTAGAAGATGCCCGTCAGGTAGAGGATCGCGCAGACGGCCGGGAGCGAGTCCAGCCGGGCGAGCACGAGCTGGAGGCCGCCGAAGCCGAGGGCTCCGACGAGGACGAGCAGCAGCCGTGTCTTTCCGACGGTCGCGAGAATGAGGGAGCCGGTCAGCGCGCCCGCGCCGAAGACGGACGCGATCAGCCCGAACGTCTGCGCCCCGCGATCCAGGGTCAGCCGGGCGACGAGCGGCAGGAGCACGTCGAAGTTGAACGAGAAGGTGCTGATCAGGATGAGCGTGAAAAAGGTCACTGCCACGCGCCTCGAGCTCACCGCGTAGCGGAAGGTCTGTCCGACTCCCGCGAGGACGCTCTGCACAGGAGCGGTCCGGGCGGCTCGAGGCCCGAGGCGGATAGCGAGGATGGCGGTGATCACGATGCCGTAGCTGACGGCATTGAGGCCGAAGGCGACACCCGGGCCGAACGCCGCGACGACGATGCCGCCGACGGCCGGGCCGAGGATGCGCGCCGTCGTGCCGAGGCTGGCGCTCAGCGCGATCGCGTTCGTGAGGTCAGCGCGGCCGACGATCTGGAAGACGAGAGTGTGGCGCGCGGGGGCGTTCAGCGCGACTGCCAGGCCCTGCACGAAGCCGAGCACGTAGAGCTGCCACGGCGCGATCAGGCCGCTCAGCGCGAGGAAGCACAGGATTGCCGCCTGGACACCGAGCACCGATTCACAGGAGACGACCATCTTCCGCAGGTCGACCCTGTCTGCGATCGAGCCACCGACGAGGGCGAACAGCGTCACGGGCAGCGTCTGGACGAGCGCGAGCGCGCCGACCGCGACGGGCGAGTTGGTGAGCTCGAGGATGAGCCAGTAGGCCGCGATCTGCTGCATCCACGTCCCGATGAACGAGATGCCGCTCCCGACGAAGAAGAGCCGGTAGTTGCGATGCCGGCGGAGGCTGCCGAACGTCCGATCGCCGAGTGCCGCGACCGGTCTCATCCTCCGCTCCTCCCCTCGTGCTCTACAGGAGGGCTGAGCGGTCGATCGGCGTTCCGACGACGAAGACGGAGTCGCCCTGCTCCGTCGGCGGGATCGCTTTCGTGACGACGACGTATCCGTCGACCGGTGAGCGGAGGAGCTCCGGAGGACGATCCGGCCGATCGATGAACCACAGGCGGCCGACGGGCTCGTCAGCCGCAACGGGATCGCCCGGCTCGAGCATCCCCTCGAACAGGCCGTCCTCCGGTGCGACGACGATCGTGTCGGGGTTTCGGCCGTCGAGGATGATCGCCGGGGGGAGCCCGAGCGATGAACGCGTCTGAACCTCGCCCTTCATCACGCCGACGTGGCGCAACACGTTGTTGAGCCCACTCCACGCGAGCCGGTGGACGGGAGCCGGAACGCGGCCGCCGCCTCCGAGCTCGGTCGTGATCACGAGCTTGCCCTGGTTCTCGGCCTCGACCGGCAGCAACCCGTGACCGTTGACGTCGATATAGAGGTAGTGCCAGTCGCTGCCCCATGCCTCCATGCCCTCGAGCATCGCCTTGCGCTGAACGGGGTCGTCGACGACGTGCATGTGCGAGCACGGCAGGAACCACGCGGTGCGGCCACCGGAGTGCATGTCGATGACGACGTCCGCCAGTGGGAAGAGGAATCGCGTGAGGAAGTCGGCGAGCTGCTCGTTGGCCGGCCCGTCGGGGTTGCCGGGGAACGAGCGGTTGAAGTTCGCCCCTGAGGGCCAGTTGCGGGTGTTCGCCTTCGAGGCGGCGGGGGAGAGCACGGGGATCACGATCACTCGACCCGTCACCTGATCGGGCTGCAGCTCCTGGAGCAGGCGGAGTGCCGCAACCTGACCCTCGTACTCGTCGCCGTGGTTCCCGGCGAGAACGAGTACGGTCGGCCCGTCGCCGTTCGCGATGCAGCCGATGTGGACGAACGTGCTCGCCCAGCCGGCCGTGTTCGTGATCTTCGGGAAGGCGAGGTGCCCGATCTGCTTGCCGGGTGCCGTGAGATCGATCGTGCAGGAGACGGGCGTGGGAGCGCTCACGCTCGCTTCTCCAAGTGGCGCGTGACGGCGGCCTCGGTCGCGACGAGGAGTCGGTCGACATCGTCCTCGGTGTGCGCGTAGGAGAAGTGGCTGCGCTTCAGGTTCAGCGGGAGCTCGAAGATGCCGTCCTGCATCATCTCGCGGCGGTAGCCGATGAAGAGGTCGACGTCGTTCCGCAGCAGGTCGTCGTAGCTGACGACCGGGCCTTCCAGGAAGTAGGTCACGAAGACGGAGCCGAAGCCGGAGACGACCGCCGGGACGCCGATGCGGTCGTACATCGCCTGCAGTCCGAAGCGTGCCCGCTCGCCGAGGCGGAAGACGTGCTCGTGAACCGGCTCGCGCTCGAGCTTCTCGATCGTCGCGAGCGCCGCAGCGGTCGTCGCGGGATGGCCGTTGAACGTGCCGGCGAAGAAGGCAGGCTGTCCGGGAGTGGTGGAGAAGAGGTCCATCAGCTCGGCCTTGCCGCCGAGCGCGGAGACGGGCCAGCCGTTCGCCATTGCCTTCCCGAGAGTCGTCAGATCGGGCGTCACGCCTGTCACTGCCTGGTACCCGCCGAGGCCGTGGCGGAAGCCCGTGATCACCTCGTCGAAGATCAGCACCGTGCCGTGCTTCGTCGCGAGCTCCCTGAGCGACTCGAGGAAGCCCGGCTGAGGGAGAACGGCGCCGATGTTGTGCGGGATCATCTCGAGGATGATCGCGGCGACGTCGTGCTCGGCGAGCGCCCGCGCCACATCCTCGGCATCGTTGAAGCGGCAGACGATCGTGGAGTCGATCGCCTCCGGCAGCATCCCTTGCGAGAGCGGATCCTTGCTGCCGACCCGTTCCGCCGGAGAGATCACGTTCATCGCGACCGAGTCGTGCCACCCGTGGTAACAGCCCTGGAACTTGATGATGTGACGACGGCCGGTCGCGGCGCGCGAGACCCGGAGCGCGTGAAAGGTCGCCTCGCTCCCGGTGCACGTGAGCAAGACCTTTTCCAGCGAGGGGACATGTGAGACGAGCCGCTCCGCCAGCTCGACCTCGACGCGCGTGACGCCGATCCCCATCAGGTCGACGGAACGCCCAACGGCGGAGACGGCCGCGTCGACATCGGGGTCGTTGTGCCCGAGCAGCGGCGGGCCGAACGCCGCGTGGTAGTCGGTGAAGACACGGCCGGTGCCGTCGGTGAACGTCGAGCCACCCGTGGCCGTGATGACCATGTCCTCGAGCCCGGGAACCTGGCGTTGGCCGCTGTTCACGCCCCCGGGAATGACCGCCGCCGCGCGTGCCGCGAGGTCGGCTCCTGCTACCTGGGTCGAGCTCATCCTTGTTCCTCCGTCTCGTTCGTTCGTCGGCCGCTAGCCGACTCTAAGGCTCTCGAGCACGTTCTCGTCCAGATCGACGCCGAGCCCGGGCGTGGACGGCACCGCGACGTAGCCGTCGGCCTCGATCGGCAGCCGCTGCACGGTGAGCTCTTTCGCGATCGGGGTGTCGGCAACGCAGTACTCCTGCCAGATCCCGTCGGGCATGACGGCGTTGCAGTGGAGCGAGGCCGCCTTGATGATCCCGCTCTTCCACGCGTGCGGGACGGTCGCGACGCCGCGTGAGTAGGCGAGCTCGGCGATGCGGAGCGTCTCGGTGATGCCGCCGCAGCGCGTCACGTCCGGCTGGACGAGATCGACGTGCGCGCGGTCGATCAGCTCGCGGAAGCCCCACCAGGTGGCATCCTGCTCGCCTGCCGTGATGCGCAGGTCGACGGTGTCGGCGAGCTCTGCGTACGCCTCGTACTCGTCCGGCTCGAACGGCTCCTCGAGCCAGTAGATGCCGAGCCGCTCGTATTCGCGCGCGACCTCGATCGCCGTCTTCGCATCGGCGACATAGCCGAGGCCCGCGTCGATCATGATCTCGACGCCGTCACCCCCGGCTGCCTTGGCGGCGGCTGCGAGCTCGACGTCGAGCGCCGGGTCCTTGCCGAGCGGCCCCCAGCCGAGCTTCACGGCGGTGAAGTTCTGGGCGCGCAGCGCCGTGACGGCATCGCGTCACCTCGGCGGGCGTGTCGGGCATCAGCATCGAGGCGTAGGCGCGAACGCGGTCGCGGTGAGGCGTCCCGAGCAGCTCGTACACCGGCTTGCCGAGCGCTTTTCCCTTGATGTCCCAGAGGGCGATATCGAGACCGCTGATCGCGTGCACCGCAATCCCGCGCCTGCCGAAGTAGATCAGGCCGCGGTACATCTTCTGCCACAGTCGTTCGACGTCGAGCGGGTCTTCCCCGATCAGGACGTCGCGGAGCCCGACCGCGACCGCGTGCGAGCTCGGCGCCTGCACGAGTGCCTGGACGAGCTCGGGTGACGAGTCGACCTCGCCGATCCCGGTGATCCCCTCGTCGGTGTGGATCCGGATGACCAGGTCGTCCTGGCTGCCGTCTGCGATTCCCTCGTTCACCTCCGCCTGTCGTAGGACGATTGCCTCGACATCGGTGATCTTCACGGAGAGTCTCCTGAGGTGACGTGGTGGAGGAACGGCAGGACGTGCTGCCAGATTGTCGACTATAGCGAAATTGTCAACAATCCATTAGGATCCCCTCGCGACCATGGGCGACTCTCCGATCCTCTGCACCGTCGACCTCGAGGCGCCCGGCAAGCAGTTCGGCAGGCTCCAGGTTCCACGCTCGTCGAACACGAGCGGGTGGTCGAACCAGTACGTGCCGATCGTCAGCGTCGCCCGTGGCGACGGCCCGACCGCGCTCGTCTGCGGCGGCGTCCACGGCGACGAGCCCGAGGGGCAGGTGGCAGCGCTCAACCTCGCGCGCGAGCTCCTCCCCGAGGCGTGAACGGGCGCGTGATCGTGATCCCGTGCGTCTCGATCGACGCGTCACTTGCCTACACACGACTCTGGCCGTCCGGCGCGAACATGAACCGCTCGTTCCCCGGGCGCCCCGACGGGCCGGCCGACGAGCAGCTCGCCCACTTCCTCTCCACGCGAGCTCTTCCCCCGCGCGGACATCGTCGTCGACATGCACAGCGGCGGGCGAACAGGGCTCTGCCTGCCGTGGTCGGAGATGCACTGGGTCGACGACATCGCCCAGCGGCGCCAGATGGTCGACGGGATGCTGCACTGGAACACCGACTGGTGCTGCGTCTACATCGACATCGCCGGCACCGGCCTCCTCGTCGGCGAGGCCGAGCGTCAGGGCAAGGTCGTCGTCGTCGACCGAGCTCGGTGGCGGCGGTCACGTGACGGCCGAGATCCACCGCTTGGCCGCAGGTGGGTTGCGGAACGTGCTGCGCCGGTTCGGCGTCGTCGAGGGTGAGGCGGTCACGCGGGCCGAGCTCGGACTGCCCGAGCAGGTGCTGCTGATGGCGACGGAGCTCGACAATTACCTGCTCGCGCCCGAGTCCGGCCTCTTCGAGACCCTCGTCGACCTTGGGCAGCGGGTGGCGGTCGACGAGCCGGTCGGGCCGCATCCACTTCCTCGAGCGGCCCGATCGAGAGCCCGAGCCGATCCTGAGCAAGACCGATGGCGTCGTGTGCGTCGTGCGCGCGGTCGCTACGACCGCGCAGGGCGACAACGTCGTCGTCGTCGCCCGCGAGGCAGACCGCTCGGAGCTCGACTGATCGTGCGACGTTTCAGGGTCGCCGCCACGCAGGTCGACGTCCGGGCGGGGGACGTCGAGCACAACCTTGCGGCGCACCTGCGCCTGATCGCGGAGACGGCCGAGGCGGGATGCGATCTCGTCGTCTTCCCCGAGGTGGGCATCACCGGCCTCAACGGCAGTGCCGAGGTAACCCGGTTCGCCGAGCCTCACGACGGGCCGATCTTCGAGGCGATCCAGGGGCAGGCGCACGCGTGTGGGATCGTCGTCTCCTACGGGTTCTGCGAGCTGTACCGGGGAACGCACTACAACACCTCGGCGCTCGTCGGGCCCGACGGCTCGATCGGGCTCCAGCGCAAGGTGCACGCGTCCTACGACGAGTTCTTCCGCTTCCGGCAGGCCTACGAGTGGGGCGTCTACGACCTCGGGTTCTGTCGCGTCGGCACCGCGATCTGCCACGACAGCGACTTCTTCGAGAGCTGGCGGATCCTGGCGCTGAAGGGCGCCGAGGTGATCCTGCTGCCCCATGCGAACCGCACCATGCCCGCGGGCGGAGGCGAGCTCACGTTCGACGGGCGCGAGCACCGACTCGGTGACGAGGACATTGCGCGCGCCCAGGAGGAGTTGCTCGAGGAGCGGCCCTGGCCGCCGCGGATGCACGACTTGATGGCGCGGGACAACGGCGTCTTCGCGGTGTTCTCCGACCAGGTCGGGTTCGACGGTCACAGTACGCACGTCGGCGGCGCGTACGTCGTCGCGCCCGACGGAGCGATGATCGCGCGGTCGGCGATCGGGAGCGGCGACTCTTGGATCTCGGTCGACCTCGACCCCGAGCTCCCTGCCCGCGCACGTGAGAACCCGTGGTTTGCGCTCAAGAAGCGTCGCCCCGAGGCCTACGAGGAGTTGACGATTCGCCTGTGAGAGACCGACGAACGAGAGGAGAGCCCACGTGAGCACGCTGACGGCCGGCATCGCCCGGGTCGACATCACCCCGCCCTGCGGCCTACCGCCCGGGTGCTGGTCGCTGCGGACAGGCCTGGCCGACGGAGTCCACGACCCGATGATCGCCCAGGCCCTCGTCATCGACGACGGTCGAAACACGGTGGCGATCATCGCGCTCGACCTCGTCTTCGCCGGTGCGGAGCTGACTGCGGAGACGCGCCGGCTCGTGGAGCAGCTCACGGGGATCCCGCCCGAGGCAGTGCTCGTGAATGCGGCGCACAACCACAGCGCGCCGAGCATCTCCCGCGGAGCGACGATCGGTGGCCTCTCGGACGTGCCCGCGTTCGACCGCTACGTCCTTGGACTTCCCGACCTGCTCGCCGGCGCCGTCTATTCGGCCTGGCGCCACCGCCGTCCCGCCCGCGTCGGCTCGGGCGTCGGGCGGGCACCCGGTATCAGCGTCAACCGCGTCCGCCGCGAGCGGCCGGTCGACGATTCCGTGCCGGTCATCCTCGTCGAGGGAGAGGACGGGTCGCCGATCGCCGTCGTGGCCGGCTTCGCCTGCCATCCGACGTTGATGGGTGGCCAGATCCTGGAGTGGAACGCCGAGTTCGCCGGGCCGCTACGTGCAGCGGTCGAGCTTGGGCTTCCCGGGGCCGAGTGCCTGTTCGTGCAGGGTTGCGGCGGCGACGTGGCCGCCTGGGACTACTGGTTCGGCAATCGGAACGCGCGCCGCCACTCCTACGAGGGTCGCGACGAGCTCGGCGAGGCGGTCGGCGCCGCGGTGCTGGAGACGATCGCGGGGATCACCACGTCTGCGGAGGCGCGGGTCGAGGCGCGCTCCGAGATGCTCGACCTGCGCCGACGCCGGATTCCGTACAGGCTCGAAGACCTCGAGTCGCGAATGGCCGCGATCGATGCGCTTCCGCCGCCCTCGTTCCCCGAGGTGTGGCCCGAGAGCGTCCACACGGCAACCTCCGCGCAGGACTTCCCCGAGCACTACCAGCGCTCGTCGTGCGCCATGTACGCCGATATGGTGCGGCGCTCCGAGGAGCCCGTGCGGGCCGAGATCCAGGTGCTCGCGATCGGTGACGCAGCGCTTGCAGCAAATCCGTTCGAGCTCTTCAACGAGTGCGGCACGCGGATCCGCGAGCTGAGCCACTTCGAGACGACGTTCACGCTCGGCTATTGCAACGACTACGCCGGCTACCTCCCGGCGAGCGAGGATCTCGATCTCGTCGAGGGCGTGCCTCTCGACGAGATCCTCGATCAGGATGCGTACCGCTGGGCGTACGGGATCACGACGTCGAACGTCGAGCGGGGCGAGGTCGACCGCCTGATCGATGAGACAGGTGTCCTTCTACGGAACGTTCAAGGAGCAGCATGAAGATCACTGCCGTCGAGGCCCACGTATGCAACGCGCGCATGCGCAACTGGGTGTTCGTTCGGGTTGTCACCGACGAGCCGGGCCTGCACGGCTGGGGTGAGGCGACGCTCGAATGGCACACGCGTGGTGTGGTCGGCGCGATCGAGGACCTCGGCGACCTTCTCGTCGGAGAGGATCCGACGCGGATCGAGCATCTCTGGCAGACGATGTTCCGCCAGCACTTCTGGCACGGCAACGGCATCGTTCGTGGCACGGCGATCAGCGGCATCGACATCGCCCTCTGGGACATCCTCGGCAAGGTGCACGGCGTCCCCTGCCACAAGCTCTGGGGCGGCCCGGTGCGCGACTACATCCGGCTCTACGGGCACCTCGGTGGCGGGAGGATGGAGGACTTCTACGAGAGCGACGAGCCGCAACGCTTCGGCGAGCTCGCCGCCGCGATGGTGGAGCGTGGCTTCACCGCCTTCAAGTCGATGGCGGTGCCCCCGAGCGGCCCGCTCGAGGGTCTCGCGCCGGTCCGACACGCCGAGCGGTGCGTCGCCGCGATGCGCGACGCCGTCGGGGACGAGATCGACATCATGGTCGACTGCCATGCGCGTCCGAGCCCGCGCATGGGTCACCTCTTCGCCTCCGCGCTCGAGCAGTTCGATCTCTACTGGTTCGAGGAGCCCTGCTGGCCGGAGCGGCCGGACGACATCGCCGCGATCCAGCGGTCGGTGCGGACGCCGATAGCGACGGGCGAGCGGCTCGTCGGCGCGGGACCGTTCAACGAGCTCCTCACGAAGGGCGCCTGCAGCGTGATCCAGCCCGACATCACCCACTGTGGCGGCCTGACCGAGGTGCGCCGGATAGCAGCGCTCGCCGAGGTGCATCGCGTCGCGCTCGCGCCGCACAATCCGCAGGGCCCGGTCTCCACCGCGGCCTCGATCGAGCTCGGGCTCGCAACACCGTCGTACATCATCTGTGAGGCCGTCACCTCAGACGTGCCGTGGCGAGACGAGGTCGCCTCGGAGTCCCACCCGATCGACCCGGTAGGGATGCTCGCGCGGGCGACCGACAAGCCCGGTCTCGGGATCGAGATCGACCTCGACGTCGTCGCGAAGCACCCCTTCGAGCCAGAGCTGCTGCAGCGAGTCTTCTACGCCGACGGCAGCGTCGGAGACTGGTAGGCCGCCGGATGTCAGGGACGCCGGCGCGATGACGGCCGACGCGCGGTTCGCCGAGCTCGGCGTGGCGACGATCTTCGAAGCCGCCGGTCGTACCGGGCTCGTGGCCGGGCCGCTCCTCAGGGTCGTGCCGGATGCCCGGGCCGCCGGCCCGGCGCGCACCGCCTCCTGCGGAGCGAACGACAATCTCGCCGCGCACCGCGTGCTCGACACGGTCGAACCGGGCGAGGTCGTCGTACTGTCGACGCCCGAGCCCTGGTCTGCTGCGGTTATCGGCGAGCTCCTCGCTCTTCAAGCGCGGACGCGGCGAGCCGCCGCGTTCCTCGTCGACGGCCCCGTTCGGGACACCGACGAGCTCGTTGCACTCGGCCTTCCGGTGTGGGCTCGCGGCGTCTGCGCGGCCGGGCCGGCAAAGGACGTCCCCGGTGCCGTCCAGGTGCCGTTGGCCGTCGGTGGGGCGCGCGTGGAACCGGGCGACATCGTCGTCCTTGACGGAGACGGCGTCGTCATCGTGCCCCGTCGACGCCGCGATGAGGTCCTGGCGGCGGCCGAGGCGCGGCACGCGTCCGAGGCCGACCTGCGCGAGCGACTCGCCTCCGGCGAGTCGACGCTCGACGCAATGGGGCTGCGCGCGAATCAGTGATCGGCGGGCGGGGTGAGGGCTCCGGCCGTCGGAGGGAGGCACGTCCGGCGTCTCTGCTATGTTAGCTAGAATGACAACAGAGACATCGAGCGTCAAAGATCTCCTCGCCTCGCGGTTTGGCTTCTCCGACTTCCGTCCGGGCCAGGAGCGGGTGATCGAGGCCTTGCTCGCGGGTCGTTCGGCGCTCGCGGTGTTTCCGACGGGAGGCGGCAAGAGCCTCTGCTACCAGCTGCCGGCGCTCCTTCTCGACGGTCTGACCGTCGTCGTCTCGCCGCTGATCGCCCTGATGAAGGACCAGATCGACGCGCTCGCCAGGCAGGATGTCGCCGCTGCCCGGCTCGATTCGAGCCTCGACGCGAGCGAGGCGCGCGACGTCTCCGACCGTCTCCGTGAGGGGTGCCTCGACCTGCTCTACGTCGCGCCCGAGCGGTTCAACAACGAGCGCTTTCTCACCCAGCTCGAGCAGGCGCCGATCGCGCTGTTCGCGGTCGACGAGGCGCACTGCATCTCCGAATGGGGGCACAACTTCCGGCCGGACTACCTCAAGCTCGCGGCGCGCGCGCGCGAGCTCGGGGCAGAGCGCGTCCTCGCACTGACGGCCACCGCTACGCCGGCTGTCGTCAACGACATCTGCGACGGGTTCGGCATCGCCACCACCGATGCCGTCGTGACGGGCTTCTACCGTCCCAACCTGACGCTGCTGACGACGCCCGCGATCGCGTCGCAGCGCGATCGGCTCCTGATCCACCGGCTCCGCGAACGGCCGGCCGGCTCGACGATCGTGTACGTGACGCTCCAACGCACGGCGCTCCGGGTCGCATCGCTCCTCGCCGCGGCCGGCCTGCCCGCGCGGCCCTACCACGCCGGCATGAAGCCCGAGGAGCGCGTCGCCACGCAGGAGTGGTGGACAGGCTCCGACAGCAACATCGTCGTCGCCACGATCGCCTTCGGGATGGGCATCGACAAGGCCGACGTGCGCTACGTCTACCACTTCAATCTCCCCAAGGGCCTCGAGTCCTACTCACAGGAAATCGGACGAGCCGGCCGCGACGGCGCGCCGGCGACCTGCGAGCTCTATGCGTGTCGAGATGACATCCCGGCGCTCGAGAACTTCGCCTTCGGCGACACGCCCACGCGAGGCGCGATCGCGGGGTTGCTCGACGAGGTGCTCTCGCACGACGAGGGCGTCCAGTTCGCGATCAGCGAGTACGAGCTCTCCGGCACGTTCGACGTGCGCCCGCTCGTGCTGAAGACGATCTTGACGTACGTCGAGCTCGAGGGGCTGCTGCGTCAGGGAACGCCGTTCTACGCGGGCTACACGGTACGCCCGCTCTCCGGGTCGTTCGAGGAGGTCTTCGCGGCGTTCGACCCCGACCGCGCCGCATTCCTCCGACGACTCGTCGCGAGCGGAAAGGCGGGACGCGTCTGGACGAACATCGACCCCGACGCGTCGGCGACTGCCCTGGGGGAGGAGCGCGCCAGAATCGTGGCTGCTCTCGACCACCTCGAGCAGCGTGGACTGATCGAGCTCCGCGCTGCGGATGTCCGGCAGCGGTTCACCGTTCTCGTGCGCCCGCCCGCGGTAGCCGATGTCGTCGACCGCCTGGTCGCGCGCTTCGACGCTCGCGAGCGGTCGGAGACGCAACGGATCGGGCTCGTCGTCTCCCTCGTCACCTCCGAGGGTTGCCAGGCCAACGCGCTCGTCTCCTACTTCGGCGAGGAGCGGGGAGAGCCGTGCGGCCATTGCAGCTACTGCCTCGGTGGCCGCTCGCAGGTGCTGCCCCCTGCGGAGCCGTCGCCGGCGATCGACACGGTCGTCGGTCGCGACGAGCTGGCTGCCCTGGCGGCAACGCATCCCGCGGCACTCGCCGCCCCTCGTCAGCGGGCGCGATTTCTCTGCGGTATCACGAGCCCGGCCACGAGCCGGGCGAAGCTGACACGTGAGGCGCTCTTCGGAGCGCTCGCAGATCGTCATTTCACGGAGGTGCTCGAATGGTGTGAGTGAGTGGCGAAACGGGGCTGCCGGGGTTTCGGCCGGCGGGGTCGTCCGGCGCGGACGGATCGGGCTCAGGCGACGCCGATGAGGCGGACGACCTTCTGTGAGACCCGGGCGTCAGGACATGCACTGGAACGCGAGGCGCTGGACGGTACGCCAATTCCGGGCCGTCCCCGTGACGCCGAGACACCGCTCCAGGTAGTCGAGGGTCAGCCGCGTCTTCGCCGAGCCGTTCGGATAGTCGAGGTACACGTCCCGTCCGGACACCATGCACGCATCCGGTGGCGAGCGCGCGGGGTCGATGGCCCCGATCGTGGCCGCCGTCGGGCGGGTGGAGAGGAATGCGACGTGGAGCGTCTTCGGATCACGCTCCACCCCGTCCTGCAGAAACGGGTTGTGGCCGGCGACGTGCTCGATCTCGGCCGCGGTGCGGACGACGACCGGAATGACGATGCCGAATGCCTCCGCGATCATGCGGGCGACGGTCTCCGAGACGTCACATTCGGCCGCCGCTGACCTGAGGAGCACGTTTCCGCTTTGCAGGAACGTTGTCACGTCGGCGAACTCCCGTTCGAGCGCGGCCCGCAGCTCCGGCATCGGGACGGTGTTCTTGCCGCCGACGTTGACACCGCGAAGGAGGGCCACGAGGCGCCGCTCGTCGCAACCACCGTCGCGGGAACGTGGGTGAGCGATCTCAGCCCCCGTCGATGCTTGCTGTGGTGCCGCCGCGCGCGGCGGGCGAAGCCTCTCGCGTGCTGCCCCGGCTCACTGGTCACTCGACGATCGGCGCCAGCTCGTGAGGTCGAACGTCGCGTTGAGCTGTTTCAGCACCTCGCGGGCAATGAGGTTCCCACCTTCGGTGTCGAAGTGGACGCCGTCGCCTGCGCGGACTTTGATGGTGTCGCCTTTGGCGTTCTCGAGGAATTCGGTGAAGCCGCCGTTGTTGCCGGCGAACATGGTGTAGGTGTCGATGAAGATCGCCTTGTCGCCTCGTGCCTTGGCTTCTTTCTGGACGACGGCGTTGACGGTGTCGAAGCGTTGGGTTTGGGCTTCGCTTCGGGTGACGGGGAGGCCGATCCAGACGACGGTGGCGCCGGCGCGGTTGATGATGTTCATGACGCCCGCCACGCGGCGGCGATACTCGTTCCTCCAGGTCGGGCCGCCGAACTCCCCGATCGTGGTGCCCTCGGGGAGCCCTGTCATGTAGGCCTTGTCGTCGTTGCCGCCGAAGTCGAGGACGACGACATTCGGGTGGAGTGCTTTGACCTGGTTTCGGATCTCGTCGAACCAGTTGAAGACGTCGGGCCGTGTCAGGCCGGTGGCGACGCGGCCGTCGACGCCGCCGACGGCGTTGATGACGGGGCTCGCGGAGGCGGCGCGCGCGATCGAGTAGCCGGGTGTGATGACGAGGGAATCGCCTGCGATCCATAGCCGGAGCTTCTTTTGTGGTGTGAATTTCGGCTTGGCGGGCGGCTTGGTGTGCGGCGGGCTTCGGGGTTGGTTTCTTGGTTGTTGTGTCCTGTGGAGGGGGGATCACGATCGCGACGTCGATCGTGTCTGCGTTGTCGCGGCCGGTCATGCTCTGGACGAGGTGGCGTGGCTCGTCGAGTTGGAGGATGCTGCTGATGCCGGCGAGGCCGCCGGTGAGGGCGAGCGCCACGTCGCGGGAGGTTCCGGGCTGCTTGTTGAACGACGCCTTGTGCATGCCGGGTGCGTTCAGGAGCGCGCCGAAGAGGAGTGCGAGGACGGCGACGACGAGGCCGTTGCCTGCGGTCGAGAAGCGGCGTCCGTCCTCGGTGAGATTCCGGTGCCGGGCCTCCCGCGGATCCGGTGCCGCGACCTCGGCGCCCCGGGTCCTGGGTGCCTCCCGTCGTCGGGTCGCCTTCACTTCGGGTGCCTCGGCGGGTCGGGCCTCGGGAGCGTCCCGTCGTTGGCGTTGTTGGCGTCGTTGTTTCTTGGCGGAGGGTTTCTTCGGTTGCGGAGCGCTCGCGGCTGCCTCGTCGGCGGCTGCCTTGCCGGGGCTCTCCCATCCGTGGTCGTTGTCTTCGGGCGGTGGGGGGAGGACGTGCTCGGCCGATTCCCGGATCGGCGGCAGCCTGGGGAGGTTGGTGGGGTCGTCGGGTGGTGTCATCTCAGAATTGGAAGTAGATGAAGGGTGCCACGCCCTCGGGGCCCAGTGTGTTGGTCAGCATCAGAGCGACCGCGAGCACGGCCGCCTGTCCGATGACCGGCAGTCGCCCGAATCGTTCCATGAGCGCGGTGGGGATCCGGGCGGGCAGGTACTGCGAGCCGATGCCGACGGCGATCGCGAGGAGGACGCCGCTCGTGACGAGCGGTGAGGGCTGGCCCCAGCCGGTGAAGAGGCCGGTCAGGACGTCGGTCGCGGTCGCGAAGCTGTCTGCTCGGAAGAACACCCAGGCGACGCAGACGATGTTGAACGTCACCAGGCGCGCGACGATCCGGCGACGTCGGGTGTCGGGCGGCTCGACGTACCCGGGTCGGTCCTTGCGCCAGTGCTCTGCGGCGAGTGCGACGCCGTGGATCCCGCCCCAGACCACGAACGTCCAGCCGGCCCCGTGCCAGAGCCCGCCGATCAGCATCGTCAGCAGCAGGTTGCGGTAGGTGACGATCTTGCCCTTGCGGTTGCCGCCGAGGGGGATATAGAGGTAGTCGCGGAGCCAGCGCGACAGGGTCATGTGCCAGCGGCGCCAGAAGTCCTGGAGGCTGAGCGCCGCGTACGGTGAGTCGAAGTTCCGCGGGAACGTGAACCCGAGCAGCAACGCGAGGCCGATCGCGATGTCCGTGTAGCCGGAGAAATCGGCGTAGATCTGGACGGCGTACGCGTAGATCCCGATCAGGAGCTCGAGCGACGAGTGCTGCCCCGGCGCACCGAAGGTCTCGTCGACGATGCTCGACGCGAGGTAGTTCGCGATCACGACCTTCTTGAACAGGCCGGTCGCGATCAGGTAGAAGGCGCGGCTCGTGTCGACGCGCCGCGGGTTGCGAGGTGTGTCGAGCTGCGGGATCAGCTCGCCGGGACGCACGATAGGCCCGGCCACGAGGTGCGGGAAGAACGACAGGAAGACGGCGAACTTCTCCAGCGTCGTCGGCACGAAATCGCCCCGATAGGTGTCCACGACGTAGCTGATCGCCATGAACGTGTAGAACGAGATCCCGACCGGGAGAATGATCGTCTTCAACGAGAACGGCAGGTCGTACCCCACGATCGCGGCCATGCCCTGACCCGAGTCGACGAAGAAGTCGTAGTACTTGAAGTAGCCGAGCACCCCCAGGTTGCCCGCCAGAGCCACCCACAACAACAGCTTCTTCTGCGACGGAGCCGTCGCCCGATGAATGCGTACGGCCAGAACCTGGTTCCACACCGTGCAGCCGGCGAGCAGAAAGATGAAGCGCCAGTCCCACCAGCTGTAGAAGACGTAGCTCGCGACGATGATGAACGGTCGCCAGCGGTGCACCTTCGGCATCATCAGCCACGAGAGCGGCAACACGATCAGGAAGAAGATCGCGAACGTCGCGGTGGGAAAGAGCATCGGCGGAGCCTAGATGGTTGGGCGGATCAGCCGAGCCGCCTGAAGGCGACATCCAGCAACGCGGCCATGTCCGACCAGATGCTGGGGGAGGCGAGGACGACGCCGATCACGGAGCGCTCGCCGCGGCGCACCGCAACGATGAGGCATCCACCGGCCTTCGTCGTCCACCCGGTCTTCACGCCGTAGGTGCCGGGCGTCGTGCCGAGCATCTTGTTGTGATTGACCCACAGCTTGGCGCGGGTCGGCGCAGCCCACTTCGTCCGGTGCGTCCGCGTCGCGACGATCTTCGCGAACATCGGGTTCTGCAGGGCCGCGCGCGCGAGCATTGCCTGGTCGAGTGCCGTCGAGAGGTTTCGCGTGTCGTCGAGGCCCGATGCGCTCGCGTAGGTGGTCGAGGTCATCCCGAGCGCCCTCGCCCGCTCGTTGGCGAGCCGGTAGAACCCTGCCAGCGAGCCACCGCCCGCATCGATCGCGAGCGCTGTGGCCGAGTCGTTGCTCGAGGCGAGCAGCGCCGACCAGAGGAGCGTCTCGCGCTTGTAGGCGCGGCCCGCGACGAGACCCTCCTTGTACGGCTCGACCGTCGTCGCCGCGGGGGTGACGACAACACGGCCGGAGAGGTTGCCGCGCTCGATCACGGTGAGGGCCGTCATCACCTTGGTGAGCGAGGCGATCGGTCGGCGGGTGGTCGAGCGGCGCGCGGCGAGCACCTGTCCGGTCTCGGCGTCGATCGCGACAAACGACCGCGCGAGCACCCTCGTTGCTGCGTCGCTCTGCCCGGACGCGGGAACCGCTGCGCCCGGTACGGCGAGGGCGACGCAGACAGATGCGAGCAACGCGAATCGGCGACCCTGCATCGGACGAGTGTGCCAGCGCGCCCGGACCACGCACCCGCCGGGAGCGGCGCTGCGCGCGTCGGTTCTACGTGCTCGCAGCAGCACGGAAGACGAAGGGACGCAGGAACCGTGCGAGCCCTTCGGCTCCGGCCGGGCCCATGTGCAGGCCGTCCGAGCTGAACCACGGCTTGCCGGCGCTGAAGGCGTTCCAGTCGGCGAGGTAGAGCTCGGGCCAGTGCTTCGCGGCAGCGCGAATGGCGGCGTTCGTCTCTCGGTAGATGTCGCGCGTCTCCCGCAGCGTCACCCAGACGACTCCCTTCGCGCCCTGGGCGAGGGCCGCTCGCATGATTCGGTCGATGCCCTTCCGATAGCCGGACGCAGACTCGTTGTAACCGACGTACACGATCAGGACCTTTCCGAGGCGGCGATGGAGCGACGTGACCGCCTCGAGTGCATTGGACGGCGTTGCCCCCTGGAACGGACAACCGACCGTCACGAGACGTCTGCACACGCGAAGGTCGAGCCGAACGGCGAGCCCGTGTGCGAGCACCGAGCGAGCGCGCGGGGTATACGAGATCGAGGCCGCGACCGAGTCGCCGACGAACGTCGCGTGCACGGGTCTCTTGGTCGCCGCGGCTCCCACGCCTGCGAGAAGCGAGGAGGCGAGCACGGCGGTAACGCCGGCCGTGAGGAATGCACGCTGGGAGATGGTCATCGAACGAAAGGCTGGGAGCCTCAGGTGGGGCAGGGTCGCGACCCTGGTGTCGGCTCGGACGGGACGAAGGATGCCTGAGCAGGTGTGAGGCCCACGTAAACCCTGGCTCCGTACCCCATCCGCGACTCGTTCGCGCGCGGTGGGCCGTTCCCTCCCGGAACGGCCCACCGCGCAGCGAGAGGCGGCCGGGAGCACCGGCCGCTGCCCGGTTCTCGTCAGTCTCGTCGGCCCGTGTCTCGCCCAGCCGGCCCGTACGTCGAGCGCCAAACCTGGCCCCGCGCGAATGCCCTCCGCTCGAGGTCGTCCGACCAGTCCTCCGGGTACCCGAGCAGGCCGAGAAGCTCGGCCAGGGCGTTGCGTGAGACGCGGCGCCGGCGCGCCACAACCGCGTCGGACAGCGCCCGTACGACGGCTCCCTCGTCGAACGGCTTGCTGACGACAGACGTGACGCCTGCAGCGACCGCCTCGTCGGCGTGTGCTGTCGATCGTCCGGTCAGGGCGACGATCGGGATGTCTCGCTCCGCCAGGATCATCCGCGTCGCGTCGACCCCGCTCAGGCGTGGTAGGCCAAGGTCGAGCAGGATGACGTCGGGCTCGTGCTCGCGTGCGAGCTCGACGGCCTCGACGCCGTCGCGGGCGTCGGCGCACACCTCGAATCCCGCCGACTCGAGCACGAGCCGCATAGCACCGGCGCCGAAGCATTCGGCGCGAGCTCGCTGCTAGTCGCCGGGGCGCTGCTCGACCGTCGCCTCGAGGTCGTCGGGTGCCGGCGGCAGCTTCGTCACCGTCGTCGGTGAGTCCGGTGCCGGCTCGAGGAGGGTGTGCTCGACCGGTGGGACGAACCAGGATGGGTCGGCGGCCGGTTGCTCGACGGGCAGTGCGGTTGCGTAGGAGGGGATGGCGTCACGATTGCGGTCGGCGCGCGAGGCCGCCCACTCGATCAGGGCGACGAGCACCCATGCTCCCGCCATCACGGCTGCGATCGTGGCGGCGTCGAGCTTCGCGATCGCCGCGGCGGCAGCGACGCCGACCAGGAACACCACTTCGAGGAGCAGTCGTGGGACGGTTGGGGGCTTGCGCACGGGTGTGCTGACTGCACCCACCCAGGCGTAGGACGGTGCCGAGGCGGGCTCGTCGGACTCGTCGTCCCAGCCGGGCTCCGATGCGGGCAGGCCCGGCCCTCCGAGTCGTCGCACATCGGCCTGAAGGGCCTCGATCCGATCGGACAGCTCGCGGACGACGTCGGCGAGCTCCGGATCGGGCTCTCGACCGTGCGCCGTCTCCTCCGTTGCCGTCATTCCGGGGCCTCCTCGTCGCTCATCGCGTCGATCGCCTCGCGGGCTTTCGCGTGGACACGAGCGCGTCGTTCCTCGAGTGTCTCGGTGGCCGCGGGCTCCGCCGTCTCGGGCTGGCGCTTGGCGGCGAGCGTGCGGCGGAGCTCCTCCGCGGGATCGGCGACCGGATTGCCCGTCGTCTCCGCGGCCGTTGTGTCGGCGGGAGCAGGGTGCTCGTCGGCGCTCGTCGGCGCTCGTCGGTTCGAGAGCATCCGACCGAGCGCGGCGATGCCGACGATTCCCGCGAACCAGGCGAGTGAGCGTTTCACGAAGGCGATGGTATCGCGACCGGCGGTGGGGCAGGCGAGGAGGGGCGATCGCGGCGCCGGACTGCGATGCGTCAGCTACCGTATCTCGGCTTCCTGCCTCTCCACGCCCGGGCCGTTCCCAGCTCGTGCTTGCCGTTGAGGCCGCCTAAGACCGTAGGAAGGAGAAAAGGGAACCCGTGATCGACTACGAGATCCTGCTGTTGTTGGACCCAGACCTCGCCGAGGAGCCTCAGGCGGAGGTCGTCACGCGCGTGCGTGACCTGATCGAGAAGGGTGGCGGCACGTTCACGCGCCACGATGTGTGGGGCAAGCGCAAGCTCGCCTACGAGATCGACAAGAAGGCGGACGGCAACTACCACCTCCTCCTTTTCAGCTCGACGCCGGAGACGCTCGACGAGATCTCCCGCGTGCTGAGGATCGACGACAACGTGATGCGTCACATGGCGACGCGTCGGCCCGAGGGAGGTCCCGCGGGGCCACTTCCGGTCGCGGTGCCGTTGAGTCACGATGCTGTGATCGATGATCTCGCAGAGGAGGATGAGGACTGATGGCTGCAAATATCAATCGCGTTGTGCTCGTCGGCAACCTGACCCGTGACCCCGAGATGAAGCATCTCCCGTCCGGGACAGCGCTGTGCTCGCTTCGGATTGCGGTGAACACCCGCCGCAAGGACGAGTCGGGCCAGTGGACCGACAAGCCGAACTACTTCGACGTCTCGGTGTGGGGCGCGCAGGGCGAGAGTTGTGCGCAGTACCTCGCCAAGGGACGCCCCGTCGCGATCGACGGTCGGCTCGAGTGGCGCGAGTGGGAGGCGTCCGACGGCTCCGGCAAGCGTCAGGCCGTCGAGATCGTTGCCGACAACGTCCAGTTCCTCGGGAGCCGCGGCGACGGTGACGGAGGTGGTGGAGGCGGCTCGTTCGTCCCCGCCGGTGCAGCCCAGCAGGGCGGCGCCGATTTCCCCTCATCGCCCACCGACGACGACATCCCGTTCTAGGAGAACTGACGACATGGCACAGAAGGCACCCGCGCGCAAGCGCCCGAGCTCCAGCTCCGCCCCCGGGCGGCGCAAGAGCTGCCACTTCTGCAAGGACAAGGTCACGGAAGTGGACTACAAGAACGTCAACCAGCTACGGCGTTACATCTCCGAGAAGGGCAAGATCCGCAATCGCCGCATCACCGGTGCGTGCCGTCGCCACCAGCGACAGGTCGCCGTCGCGGTCAAGCGGGCACGCGAGGTCGCGTTGCTGCCCTACGTCGCGAGCTAGGAGAACCAGATGGATGTGATTCTGCTCAAGGACGTGGAGAAGCTCGGTCATCGCGGCGAGGTCGTGACGGTCGCCCGTGGCTACGCGCGTAACTTCCTGCTCCCCCGGAACCTCGCCGAGGTCGCAACCGAGGGTCGCGTCAAGGAGGTCAAGCGCATCGATGCCCAGAAGGCGATGCACGAGGCGCGCAGCGCCGAGCAGGCGGCCGAGATCGCGGCGACGCTCGCCAAGCTCGTGTTGCGGTTCGACGTCAAGTCCGGCCCGACCGGCTCGCTGTTCGGCTCGGTGACGACGACCGACATCGCCGACGAGATCTGGCGGATCCGCAAGATCCGCGTCGACCGCCGCAAGATCGGCATCGACAGCATCAAGCGGATCGGGCGCTACACGGTCGCGATCGGCGTGTTCGAGGACGTCTCGGCCGAGGTCAAGCTGATGGTCGTCCCCGAGGGTGGCGAGCTGCCGCCCGAGGAGGAGCTCGCGGCGATGATCGCCGCCGAGGAGGCCGAGGCCGCTGCGGCTGCCGAGGCCGCCGGCACGGATGCGACCGCGCTCGACGAGTCCGCCTGGGAGGAGATCGACGAGGTCGAGAAGGATGCCTCCGTCGAGATCGCCGAGGCAGACGGCGCCGTCGACGGTGTCGCCGTCGAGACGGTCGAGGTCGCCGAGATCGCCGCCGAGACCGGCGACGAGCCCGAGGCGTAAGAACGGCGTCCGGCGGCCTCCTCGCGGGGGCCGCCGGGTGGCCAATCGTCCACAGGGCCCTGTGGACAGACGCTCGGACTTCCCGCTCCGAGCGGAGATCGCCGGTGGACAACCGGCCGGGAACATGGGGAGAAGTCGTCCGCCCCGGGGGATAGAATGGGAACACATGTTCCCTTTTCCCTGCAATCCTCGGCGGCAACGGCCATTTTTGCCCTGTCTGCTTCGACCAGGTTGACTGCGGCCGTGACCGTAGCTCCGAGCATGCCGTCGGCGATCGTCCCGCCGCAGAACCTGGAGGCGGAGGAGTCCGTCCTCGGCGCGATGCTCCTGTCCGCAACGGCGATCGGTGCCGTCACGGAGATCCTCCAGGCCTCCGACTTCTACCGTGACTCGCATGGCACGATCTACCAGGCCGCTCTCGCCCTCTACGGCAAGGGCGAGCCCGTCGACGCGATCACGCTCGCGAACGAGCTCGACGAGCGCAGCGAGCTCGAGCGCGTCGGTGGCACGGCGAAGATCGCCGAGCTCGCGGCCGTCGTGCCGGCGACCTCGAACGCCGAGCACTACGCGCGGATCGTCAAGGAGATGGCGACGCTCCGCGGCCTCGTGCGCGTCGGTCAGGAGATCCAGCGGCTCGGTCAGACACGCCCGGGGGAGACGACCGACCTCGTCGACCGCGCCGAGCAGATGGTGTTCGAGCTCGCGCAGGAGCGGGTCAGCGGCGACTTCGCCCACATTCACGACCTGCTCAACGAGAGCTTTGCGCGGATCATGCACCTGTACGAGGCCGGCGTCGACGTCACGGGCGTGCCATCCGGGTTCCGTGAGCTCGACAAGCTCACCTCCGGCTTCCAGCCCGGCAACCTCGTCATCATCGCCGCCCGCCCGTCGATGGGGAAATCGGCCCTCGCGCTCTGCACCGCCGCGAATCTCGCCGTCCGGCACGAGACACCGGTCGCCCTCTTCACGCTCGAGATGTCGAAGTCCGAGGTGACGCAGCGGCTGATGTGCAGCGAGGCCAAGGTCGAGTCGCAGCGTCTCCGGTCGGGCCGACTCGCGCAGGACGACTGGCCCCGACTCACCGCCGCCTGCGACAAGCTGATGAAGGCGCCGATCTACGTCGACGACACCGGCTCGATCACGATGATGGAGCTCCGCTCGAAGGCGCGCCGCCTCAAGTCCCGCGAGCCGAAGCTCGGCATGATCATCGTCGATTACCTCCAGCTGATGACCTCCGGCTCGAACCCCGAGAACCGCGTCCAGGAGGTGTCGCAGATCTCGCGGCAGCTCAAGGTGCTGGCGCGCGACCTCGAGGTGCCGATCCTCGCGCTCTCGCAGCTCTCGCGCGCCGTCGAGCAGCGCCACGACAAGCGTCCGATCCTCTCCGACCTGAGGGAGAGCGGCTCGATCGAGCAGGACGCCGACCTCGTCGCCTTCGTCTATCGCGACGAGTACTACAACGGCGAGGAGTCCGACTCGCAGGGGCTCGCCGAGGTGATCCTCGCGAAGCACCGCAACGGCCCGACCGACGCGATCAAGCTGAGCTTCCTCAAGCGCTACGCGAAGTTCACCGACATGGCTGCCGCTTCGTAGCAACCTGTAGGGACCTCGTCTATCTGTCCAATTGAAGGGCAGATGACTAAGGTGAGCGCCCTCTCTGTCCAATTGAACGCTGACCGCCGGTAGAAACGCGGCGCCGTGTGCTCGGGCGTAGGGGTGAAGTCTCACCTTTCGCCAGTAGGGCGGTTTGGCTGTTCGTTGGATATAGATCATGTTGGTGTAGAACGCCGCTTCCGACACCTTCACCCGCTTCGTTCGTGTTCTCGCGGACCCGTTGGACGAGCCGGGTGGGAGAGGGGACGAGCTTGCCTCACGGCTGCATCTGTCGCGCTACTGACGGTAATTCTCGACGGTCGAGGCACCGCGTGTGCGAGCGGCGTCGGGATCGAGGTGTTGCTCCTCCCAGGCGCGCCGCTGGCGGAGAAGGTCCCAGTATCGGTCGAGCGTCACCCTGACAACTTCCAACCGTTGACGGTCGGACTCTGAGTGGTCGCCTCCTCGAGCCTGATCGTCCCAGAGACGGTGCTCTCGGCGACGAGCGCCTCAATCGAGTCATGAATTTGCTGATCGTTCATGCCGGGTCGTTCCTTTCCTAGGTTCTGCCGGAGTCAACGCTCGGCCGGGTCCATTATCCGTCGGCTCTTGCTGGGCTGGCTACTGCGGGCAGTGGGACGCCGGCGAGTTGGCCGCCCGGGCAGCTCTCGGCTTTGACCGCATGCCGTGGATTTCGGATGCCGAACAGGGCGACGATGCCGCCAGCTGCGACGAGCACAGCGCAGATCATGATCGCCTGATGGAACGCCACGACGGACTCGTTGTTCGGGGCGAAGGTGTCGCCGGCGAGTTGTCCGGCAACGATCGCTCCGATCGCCGAGATGCCGATCAGACCGGCGACGCGGGCGATCGCGTTGTTGATCGCGGAAGCAATGCCGGCGTCGGTTTCGTCGGCGTCCGAGAGGACGGTTGCGGTCAGTGGTGCGACGGTGACGGCCAGCCCGAGCGAGAAGACGATCAGAGCTGGGAGCAGGTCGCGAACATACGACGTCTGTAGCCCGGTTCGGAGGAACAGGAGGGTACCCGCGGCGGCAACGAGCGGGCCGCCGGTCAGGAACAAGCGAGGCCCGAAGCGGTCGGCAAGAGCTCCCATGCGGCTCGAGAGTGCAAACATGATCAGAGTCGAGGGGATCGTCGTCAGTCCGGCCTTCAATGCCGAGTAGCCCGCAACCTGCTGCAGGAAGATGAAGAGGAAGAAGAACAGGATCGAGAGACCTGCATACATCGACAGCGTCTCGAGATTCGCGAATGCGAAATTGCGGCGCGCGAACAGATCAAGGCGGAGCATCGGCTGGGACGCCCGTCGCTCGTAGACGACGAAAGCGCCTAACGCCAGGAGACCGCCGAGCAGCGGCACGACGATCCATGCGCTGCTCCAGCCAAAGCGCGGCTGCTCGATGAGGGCGAAGACAACTCCGGCGAGACCGCCGGCACAAAGCGAGGCTCCGACAAAGTCCACCCTGCGTCGTTCCGTTGCCCTGTCAGGCACCGCTGAGCGAACGAGCACCAAGGTCGCGATCACGAGCGGGACGTTGATCGCGAAGATCCAGCGCCACGAGGTCTGATCGACGATCAGTCCACCAGCGAGCGGGCCGACGATGATCGCGATCCCTCCCCAAGCAGTCCACGAGCCGACCGCCGCCCCTCGTTCACGCTCCGGGAACGCCGCGACGATGATCGCCAGCGAACTCGGGGCCAGCAGCGCCCCGGCCGCGCCCTGCAAGGCGCGCGCGGCGATCAACGTCTCGGCTGTGGGAGCGAGTGCGCAGAGTAGGGAAAGCACGCCGAAGGAGGCGACCCCGATCTCGAACACCCGCCGCTTGCCGTAGATGTCCCCGAGCGAGCCTCCGATCAGGATCAGCGAGCCGAGCGTAAGTGTGTATGCGTTCGAGATCCACTGTTGCGACTGGAGTCCGCCGCCTAGATCCGCCTGAATCGCCGGCAGAGCGACGTTGACGATCGTCCCGTCGATCGCGGTCACACTCGACCCAAGGATGGCCGCGACCAGCGTCGTGCGCTGGATGCGAGTCACGACGCCACCTCACAGGACCTTCGGATCACCATGCATCAAACTCCAAGGCTTCCCCGATAAGAGCCGATCGCTTGCGATGAACGTTTCCTTGATCAAGCATGCGCTCGGCGAGCGTCTCTACGTCGCCTCGGCCAGCCTGAACGCGTCTGCGAGGAGACGCATGAGACTGACCTGGTCCACGATCCGTACGTCCGTTGGCGGCCTGGTTAGAGACGCTCCAGCACCACGACGGGGATCTCTCGGTCTGTTTTCTCCTGGTAGCCGTTGTAGTCCGGCCATTGCCGTGCCGCGAGATCCCAGAGCTCCGCACGCTCCCCGCCGGTCGCCGTGCGAGCGCGGGCCGGGAAGACGTCGCCCTTCACCTGGAGCTCGACCTGCGGGTCCTTGACGAGGTTCCGATACCAGCCCGGATCGTCCCGGGCGCCGCCTTTCGAGGCCACGATCACAAGCCTGTCGCCGGCACTCTCGTAGATCAGCGGCGTCGTCCGTGGCTCGCCGGTCGTTCGGCCCGTTGTCGTGAGCAGCAGGATCTTCGACCCGCGCCGCCAAATATGGCCGACCTCACCGTCGGTCTCGCGATAGCGGCGAACGTGCTCTTCGCCGAACAGATTGTCGTCACTCATCGTTGAGCTACTCCCTTACGCATTGAGCGGTCGAGTCACATGTCGTAACGAATGCATCGCTTCGCGCCTTCCCGTCTCACCGCCTCGGAACGGCGTCATGTCTTGCGGCGAGATGCGCCGACACAAACCGCCCGGCTCTGTCCAGCGTCACAGTCGCTTCGTCCAGGAGCGGACCGCGAACTGGAGGAGCCTGATAGTTGATCACGGCCCGGACCCGTTCTGGGCCGGCGCCGGTCGCCGTAAGGATGCCTCGTCCACTTCATGAGCCGGAGTCGGAGGGTCCAAGGTACGCAACCGGCTGGAAGACCCAAGGTGCCGCTCACGACTGACTGAGCCCGGGTCGAAGCTGCCACGAACGCTAGGGATAAGACAAATAGACGGCCTGTCCCGACCCCTTCGGCGGCATATTGACTCGCCGATTGGGCATCATGACCCCTTCGCAGCGGACAGATAGACAAGTTCCCTACACAACCGGACACGGGATCGCCGCTTGAGGCGCCTGGCGGGGCTGCGCGTCCTGGCGGGGTGCGTGGCGGCACAGCGCCGCCGGAGCGCACAGGACAGCCCGTAGAATCTCGCGAAACGACAGAGGAGGCGCGTGATGGGCCAGGTGGCAGTGGTCACCGGTGCGTCGTCGGGTATCGGCGAGGCATTCGCGGAAAGGCTCGCCGCCGACGGGTGGGATCTCGTGCTCGTCGCGCGACGCCTCGAGAGACTCGAGAAGATCGCATCGCGGCTCGGAGACGATCACGGTTGCTCGATCGAGGCCCGCGAGGCCGACCTCGGAGACCGGCATGCGCTCGGCGAGCTCTGCTCAGAGCTCGGAGACATGCCGGTCGGCCTCCTGGTCAACAACGCCGCACTGGCCCATTACATGCCGTTTGCGGCCCTACCGCCCGAATCGGCGGAGGAGCTCGTCGAGCTGAACGCGCTCGCCCCCGTCCTCCTCACCCGCGCAGTCCTGCCGGGGATGATTGCGCGTGGAGCCGGTGCGGTGATCAATGTTGCGTCGCTGCTCGCCTTCAGCGGGGCGTGGGACGCCCCGTCCTTGCCGTCCCGTGCGGTGTACGCGGCCAGCAAGTCGTTTCTCGTCACGTTCACCGAGATCCTTGCGACCGAGCTTCGCGATACCGGCGTGCGTGCCCAGGTCGTCTGCCCCGGGGTCGTTCGGTCGGAGTTCCATTCACGCCAGGGGATGGACCTGAGCTCGGTACCGAGGATGGAACCGGACGCGGTCGCCGAGGCAAGCCTGCTCGATCTCGAGCGTGGCGTCGTGATCTCGATCCCGGGTGCCGAGGACACGTCGTCGGTGGATTGCGTTCACGCTGCCGAGAGAGAGCTGCTGAGTGTGACGAGGGCCACCGAGTTGCCCGGGCGATACCGTGACGCGCGGGACGCGTAAGCCCTAGACACGGCCGCGGAACGTGTCGCAGCTCCCCGGCCCGGGTCCCTCGACCCCGCGGACGAACCATGCCTTGCGCTGCTCCGACGACCCGTGCGTCCAGGACTCGGGCGTCACGCGCCCGGTTGCGCGCTCCTGGATCCGGTCGTCGCCGACGGCAGCGGCAGCATCCAGCGCGTCGGCGACATCCTGACGCGTGATGTCCTCGACGAAGCCGGTTTCGACGGCGTGCCCGACCCAGAGGCCCGCGTAGCAATCGGCCTGGAGCTCCAGCCTGACCTGCCCGCCCTGCGGCCCCGTGTCCCGATTCGCGCTGCGGAGCGCTCCCGTCAGGTTCTGGACGTGGTGCCCGTACTCGTGCGCGAGCACGTACGCCTCGGCCAGGGCGCCGCCGCGGGCGCCGAGCTGCGACTGGAGATCGTCGAAGAAACCGAGATCGATGTAGACGTACCGGTCCTGCGGGCAGTAGAACGGTCCCACGGCGGAGGTCGCCGTGCCACACCCGGTCTGGATGCGATCGGTGAAGAACCGCGTTCGAGCCGGGGTGTAGTTGCGCGCACCCTTCGCCCAGTACGCCTGCACGCTGTTGACAACGGCGACGATGCGACAGTCCTCCCGTGCGTTGGCGTCCGCCCCCGTGCGGCAGTCGGTCTGCAGATCCGTTGCTTCGGTGCCAGGGCCGACCGTCTGCCCCGAGAGCGCGCCGAGATCGCCGATTCCACCGCCTCCGCCGCTGAGCAGGAGAAATGCGACGAGCACGATCACGCCGATCAACCCGCCACCGCCGAGCGTGACCGGTACTCCGCCGCCCCCGCGCCGGCCCCGGTAGTCCTCGACCTGCGACGGGTCGAGGCGGGCGTCCTTGCGAAAGCGCATGCGACGCATCTTCCCAGAAGCCGCTGCGCGCACGCCGCGTGGGAGAATGGCGTGCGTGCTCCACGATCCGGCCCGCCACGAGACCCTCCTCGATCGGTCGTGGGACGAGGAGGGCGTTCTCGCGGCCGTGCGCCGGATCGTCGCGGACGCCGATGAAGCGTACGGCGCCTCCGGCTACTGGCCGCTCCACGCACTCGACAGCGGCGACAAGGACGACGAGTGGGCCGCCGTCTCCCACGGCGTCTACCTCGGGGCCGCGGGAATGCTCTGGGCGCTCGACCGGCTCACGCGCGCAGGGGTTGCCTCGACCGCTATCGACCTGCGCGCTGCGGCCGCGCGCCTGCACGACGGGTACCTGGCACGCTGTCATGCCCCGGACGAGCCGATACCCGGGATCTGGAGCGGCGAGGCCGGCGTCCATCTCGTCGCCGAGCTCCTTGCGCCCGACCCGGCCCGGGCCGACGCTCTGCTCGCCGTCGTGAGAGCGAACACGCACAACCCCACCCACGACCTCTTCTGGGGCGCCGCAGGGACGATGCTCGCCGCGTACGAGATGCGCGCGCGCTCGGGCGAGGACCGGTGGGCCGATGCGTGGCGCGAGAGCGCCGAGGTGCTTCTCGCCGAGTGGGAGACCGACGACGATCTCCGGTGTCGTCTCTGGACGCAGGTCATCGAGGGGCGATCGACCCGCTACCTGGGAGCCGCACACGGCTTCGCGGGAACCATCGCATCGCTTCTGCGCGGGCTCGAGCTCCTGCCTGAGGACACGCGTGACGAGATCGTCTACGCCGCCACGCGTACGGTGGTCGAGACGGCCATCACCGAGAACGGGCTTGCGAACTGGCCCGTCTCCGCCGGCGGAGCGCTCGACGGGCATCAGGGCGTGCGAACGCAGTGGTGCCACGGAGCGCCGGGGATCATCTCGTCGGTCGCACCCCTCCCGGCCGACCCCGAGCTCGACGCGATCCTCCTCGCCGGAGGCGAGCTCACGTGGCGTGCCGGCCCACTGGCGAAGGGAGCGGGCCTCTGTCACGGGACCGCGGGCAACGGGCTCGCGTTCCTCGCGCTCTTCGGGCGCACGGGTAACGAGATCTGGCTCTCGCGGGCTCGAGCGTTCGCGATGCACGCGCTCGACCAGGTCGACCGGCAGCGGGAGCGCGACGGCGGCGGCCGCTTCGGCCTCTGGACAGGCGACCTCGGAGCGGCGCTCTACGCGTGGCAGTGCATCGTCGGCGATCCTTCGGCGCCCGCACTCACCGCCTGGTAGCCGTGTCGCCCCGCAGCGACCGGGGCAGGCAGGGAGTGCGAGCACACCGGAGCCCGGTAGGTGGAACGATTCGACTTGCAATGCAAAGTATTCTTTGCAAAGATATGTTTGCATGAAGTACGCGACCGAGCTCCGAGATCCCCGTGCCCTGCGGGCGCTCGCACATCCGCTGCGCGCCCGGCTGCTCTCGCTGCTCCGGTCCGACGGCCCTCTGACCGCGACCGAGGCCGGCCGTTTCGTCGGGGAGAGCTCCGGCAGCTGCTCCTACCATCTGCGCCAGTTGCACCGATACGGCCTCGTCGAGGAAGCGGAGGGTGGTAAGGGCCGCGAGAAGCCGTGGCGCGCGACAGCGGCCCACACGAGCTGGCCGGCCGTCGCCGGTACCGCGGAGGAGGCGGCCGCGGCAGAAGCGCTCGAGCGCCTCGTCGTCGGGCACTACCTCGAGATCCTCGGGACATGGGTCGCCACCCGTGCGCAGGAGCCGGCGGAGTGGCAGGAAGCTGCGGCGCTGGGCGACACGCTGCTGTACCTCACACCGGCCGAGCTCGCGGGGCTTCGGGATGCGCTCCAGGCGCTGGCCGATCCGTACATCGAGCGGATCGCGACACCGTCGGCGCGGCCGGAGGGAGCCCGTCCGATCGTCTTCCTGCAGCTTGCGTTCCCGCAGACCGGAGATCCCTCGTGACGGAGGGCGCCCAGACCGTCCCGTCTCCCGGCGACCGGCTGTCGGAGCGTGTGCGCGGCCGGGTGCCGGAGCTCCTGCGCGACGTCGTGTTCCGGCGTTACTGGGGCGCGCACACCGTATCGTTGCTCGGCGACCAGATCACCCTGCTCGCGCTCCCGCTCGTCGCCGTGCTCACGCTCGGTGCCGGAGCCTCGGCGATGGGGTACCTCACCGCCGCCGCTCTGCTGCCCAACCTGCTCTTCTCCCTCCACGCGGGGGCGTGGGCCGACCGCTTCGGACGCCGCAGGGCCGTGATGATCGCGAGCGATCTCGCACGAGCGCTCCTGCTCGGCTCGATCCCCGTCGCCTACGCACTCGGCGTCCTCACGTTCCCGCAACTGGCGGCCGTCGCCTTCGGAGTCGGGACGTTCAGCGTCCTGTTCGGCGTCGCGGACGCCTCGCTCTTCGTCTCGGTCGTCCCCCACGAGCAGCTCGTCGGCGGCAGCTCGCTCTTGAACGGCAGCCGCGCCATGTCCTCGGTAGCAGGCCCGAGCGTTGCCGGCTTCCTCGTCCGCCTCGTGTCGGCACCCGGAGCGCTGATCGTCGATGCGCTCTCGTTCGTCTCCTCCGCCGCCCTGCTCTGGCGGATCGCGCCAGCCGAGGCCCCCGCCGACGCGGAGGGAGGCGGGGTGCTGTCGGGCCTGCGGTGGGTGGCGCGGTCGTCCATCGTGCGGTCGTGCCTGCTCGCGACGGCGACCTTGAACTTCTTCAACTTCGCCTTCTGGGCGCTCTTCGTGCTCTACGCGACCCGATCGCTCGGCATCGGGCCCGGCGTGCTCGGCCTCGTGCTCGGCGCGGCAGCGGTTGGTGGGCTGATCGGTGCCGTTGGGACGCCGGCGGTCGCCGGCAGAATCGGTGTCGGCCCGACCCTCGTGGCTGGGACGATTGTCTTCCCCGCCCCGCTCCTCCTCGTGCCGTTCGCGACGGGTGCCGGACCGACCGACCTGGCGCTCCTGTTCGTCGCGTTGTTCGGTGCGGGCGTGGGGCTGATGATGCTCGATATCACGGCCGGGTCGCTGTTCTCCGCCGTGGTCCCACATCGTCTCCTGTCACGCGTCTGGGGCGCCTACGGGTTCGCAAACTACGGGGTTCGAGTCCTCGGCGCGCTCGCAGGCGGGGTGCTCGGTTCGACCCTCGGCGTGCGACAGACGCTCTGGCTTGCGACCGCCGGCGCGCTTCTCGGCGTGCTGTGGTTGCTCCCGTCCCCGGTGATGCGCGTGCACGATCTGCCGGATCGCATCGAGGAGTGACGAGCGCGGCTCAGATGAGCGCCAGCGCCGCCGCTTCGATCTCGTCCTCGGACAGGAGGACGAGGTTCGCAGCGGCGCCGAGCGGAACGAACGAGTCCTTGCTCGTGACGCGTGCGAGCTGACCGTCGAAGCCGACATCGATCAACGTTGCGATGACGCCCTCGGAAACGCCACCCGTCCGGCGCGTCTCGTCGACGACGAGCACCCGCTGGGTCGCGATCGCCTCGCGCGCGATGTCCTCGATCGGGAGCGGCGCCAGCCAGCGAAGGTCGACCACGCGCGTGCCGATCCCGTGTGCCTCGAGGCGCCGCGCGACGCGAAGCGACATCAGGAGGCCGTTGCCCCAGGTCAGCATCGTCAGGTCACGGCCGTCACCGTAGGTACGCGCAGACCCGAGGGGAACATGACCGGCGCGTGGCACCGCGAGCCAGCCGCCGTCGTCCTCCTCGTAGAGGTCGCGCATGTGGTAGAGGGCGATCGGCTCGAGGAACGCGCACACGCTGCCGTCGACCTTGGCCGCCGCGACGCACGTCTTCAGCATCGCGGCCGCGTCGTCCGGGCGGGAGGGTGAGGCGATCACGATTCCGGGAATGTCGCGCAGCACCGCCACGGAGTCGTCGTTGTGAAAGTGGCCGCCGAAGCCCTTCTGGTAGCCGTAGCCCGCGATGCGCACGACCATCCCGTTCCGGTACTGACCCTGCGAGAAGAACTGCAGCGTCGCCGCCTCGCCGCGGAGCTGATCCTCGGCGTTGTGGAGGTAGGCGAGGTACTGGATCTCCGGGAGCGGGACGAACCCGCTGACGGACGCACCGAGGGCGAGGCCGAGGATCGACGTCTCGTCGAGCAGCGTGTCGAACACGCGCCCGGCGCCGAAGCGCGTGTGGAGCCCTCGGGTGACGCCGTAGACCCCGCCCTTGGCAGCCACGTCCTCGCCGAAGAGGAGCGTCTCCGGATGACGGTCGAGCACGTCCGCGAGCGCGGCGTTGATCGCGAGGGCAAGGGTGAGAGGCTCTCCGAGGTGCTCCGAGCTTCGTGCGAGATCGGCCACCGCGTTCGGTGACTGCGAGGCCAGGGGGGCCATCACGTCTGCGGCAGTCGCGAGCTGTGGGCGGCGTGCCGCGTCGAAGGCCGCCGCGCGTACGCGTGCTCGACACGCGAGGTACTCGTCCGCCAGCTGCGTCCCGGTTCGGGTGCCCGAAGCGACGAGCCAGGCCCCTGCGGCGAGCAGCGGATCACGGCCGAGATCGGCCCGGACGTCCTGTGCCGAGCGGTAGGCCGTCTCGACATCCGCTCCCGCGTGCCCGAGGTACCGCACGGTGTGCAGGTGTAGCACGGCGGGTCGGCGGCTCTCCCGTACCCAGGTCGCGAGCTCTCGCGCCGTTTCCAGCGTTCGGGAGGGATCGTCGCCGCCGGCGGTTTCGTAGCGGAGGTCGGATCGGCTCGATAGCGCACCTGCGACCCAGCCTGGAGGCGACGGGACGCTGATCCCGAGACCGTTGTCCTCGCACACGAAGAGCACGGGTACCGGGAGGTGCTGGTGCGCCGCGTGCGCGGCCGTGTTGAGCGCCGCCTGCGCGGTGGCATGATTCAGCGACGCATCGCCGAACGAGCACACGACGATCGCATCGGCCGGCCAGGTGCAGCTCACGCCGAGCTTGCGTGCCCGGTCGATAGCGATCGCGATCCCGACGGCGCGCGGAAGGTGCGACGCGATCGTCGAGGTCTGTGGAATGACGGCCAGGTCGTGATGCCCGAAGACCTTGTGGCGCCCGCCGGCGATCGGCTCGTCGGTCGCGGCCGTCACTCCCTGCAGGATGTCCGGGACGCCGTCGCGGCCGACCTGACCCGCGCGGGCGAGGTAAAAGGCGCCCGAGCGGTAGTGGAGCAGGGCCGGGTCGGTGGGGCGGAGCGCGAGCGCGACGGCAGCGTTGCTCTCGTGCCCCGCGGAGCCGATCGTGTAGAAGCTCCGTCCTTCCTTCTGCAGCCAGCGGGCTGCAAAGTCGCAGTTACGGCTCTCGATCTGTGCGAGCCAGATCGGCTCGGCCTCGGGCTCTACCGGCGCCACGGAATCAGGGGGCTCGAGCGCGGCGAGCGCGGCGAGGAGATGCTCCTCGAGAGGGTCGAGCTCGTCAGCCATGGACATCGACCAGCGCCTCAACCGAAGAAGACGAACGGGCGCACGACGTCGGAGTCGATCGCTTCCTCCCACACGACCGCGCCGCCCGGCTCGACCTCACCGTGGAGCCGAGCCGCCAGCGCGTCGGCGTCCTCACGCGTCGCCGCACCGATGATCAGGTGCGACCACTGGCGAATCGGCCGGTAGCCCTCGCCCTCGAGTGTCGACTCGAGCGCCACCGCCTCGTGGCGCGAGCGGCAGGCGACCCGCACCTCCCAGGGCGCGTAGCCCTTCTCGGTGACCTCCTCCTCCCACGTGTCGCCGGCAGGCTCGTTGTCCCACCGCTCCTCGTCCGCGAGCCACTGCTCGACGCCGCTCGTCGTGGCGCTGATCGCGTGGTGCGCGAGCTCGGCGAGGATCACCTCGTGGGCGCGCTCTGCCCGCACCGGCGAATCCGCGTAGACGAAGAGGCTCTCCTCGTCGCCCGAGATCGAGACGTGCCCTCCCTGCAGGGCCTGCGCGGTGTCGGCGCCCTGTGGGCTCAGGCCCGAGGCGAGGAGATCCGCGAAGTCACGGCGCGAGCTCTCGCTCTCGAACTCGATCCGCACTCTCCAGTCGTCGGCCATGCGGAGAGGATAGAGGGTTTGTCGCCCACGGCGGAACGCTGCCGGGCTGGGCCGGCTTCCGCCTGCCGGCCCTCCGGGGTGCGTCGGCGCTAGCAGATGCGTGGCAGCGGATCGCCGACGAGCATGTCGACGATGCGTGTTCCTCCGAGAGCGGTGTCGAGGAGCACGAGGCCCGCAGGCTCGGCTCGCACATCGCCGAGCAGGACGGCCTGCGCACCGAGTGGGGTGGCCCGGAGGAGCGCCAGGGCGTCGTCGGCATCCTCCGGGGCCACGATCGCGATCAGCTTGCCCTCGTTCGCGACGTACAGCGGGTCGATCCCGAGGATCTCGCAGGCGGCGTTGACTGTCGGGTGCACCGGCACGGCGCTCTCGTCGACGACGATCGCGAGCCCGGTCGCCTCCGCCAGCTCGTTGAGGGCCGTTGCGAGCCCGCCTCGCGTCGGGTCGCGCATCCAGCGCACGCCTGGCCCGAGCGCGACGAGCGAGGCCGCGAGCTCGTGCAGCGCGGCGGTGTCGCTCTCGATCTCCGCCTCGAGCTCGAGGTCGCCACGCGCGACCATGACCGCCATGCCGTGATCGGCGAGGGTGCCGGACAGCAACACCCTGTCACCGGGCCGGACCCGATGTGCGCCGAGGTCGACATCGACGGCAACCGTCCCGACGCCCGCGGTCGTCACGAAGAGCCCGTCCGCCTTGCCGCGCTCGACGACCTTCGTGTCGCCTGCCACGACGGCAACCCCGGCTGCCCGGGCGGCGGTGCCCATCGAGGCGACGAGACGCCGCAGATCCGCTGTCGGAAACCCCTCCTCGATCACGAACCCGGCGGTCAGCCAGAGCGGCCGCGCCCCGACCATCGCGAGGTCGTTCACGGTGCCGTTGACCGCGAGCTCGCCGATGTTCCCACCCGGGAACTCGAGCGGGTGCACGACGTACGAGTCGGTCGAGAGCGCGAGTCGGCCCTCACCCGGGACGACCGCGGCGTCGCCGAGCACCGAGAGGACGTCGTTGCCGAGCTCCTCCAGGAAGAGCGCCTCGACGAGATCCCTGGTCGCCTTGCCACCGGCACCGTGGGCGAGAGTGATCAGCTCGTCCCGGATAACGGCGCGCCTACGCCCCAACGGGCTCCTCGGCCGGACGGCGCTGGCGGCCGTAGGCGTAGAAGGCGGCGCACGCGCCCTCGCTCGACACCATGCAGGTGCCGAGCGGGCGCTCCGGCGTGCAGGCCGTCCCGAAGACGCCACACTCCCAGGGCTTGATCTGCCCCGTCAGCACCTCGCCGCAGCGGCAGGCTTTCGGATCCTCGATCCGCACCCCGGGAATCGCGTACAGCTCCTCCGCGTCCCAATCGGCAAACGCCGGGCGCAGGCGCATCGCGCTCCTCGGGATGGTGCCGAGGCCGCGCCACTCGAACTCGTCGCGCAGCTCCATCGTCTCGTCGATCGCTGCGAGCGCACGGGCGTTGCCCTCGGGGCGCACGACGCGGGTGTACTGGTTCTCGACCTCGCACCGTCCCTCCGCGCGCTGGCGCAGCAGCATCGCGATCGACTGGAGCAGGTCGACCGGCTCGAATGCGGAGACGGCCACGGGGCGGTCGTACTCCTCCGGGATGAAGCGGTAGGCGTCGGTGCCGATCACCGTCGAGACATGGCCGGGGCCGATGAACGCGTCGATCCGCAGCCCGGGCGTCTCGAGGATCGCTCGCAGCGGCGGCTCGATGGTGACGTGATTGCAGAAGACGGCGAAGTTCGGCGTCGCCTGCGCACGTGCACGCAGCAGCGTCACTGCCGTTGCCGGTGCGGTCGTCTCGAAGCCGATCGCGAAGAAGACGACGCGCCGGTCGGGCAGCTTCGCGGCGAGCGCCAGCGCGTCGAGCGGTGAGTAGACCATCCGGACGTCCGCGCCGCGGGCCTTCGCCTCGAGCAGCGATCCGCGCCCTCCGGGCACTCGCATCATGTCCCCGAACGTCGCCAGCGTCACCCCGCTCTCCTCGGCGAGGGCGATGGCGTCGTCGACGCGGCCCATCGGGATCACGCACACCGGGCAGCCCGGCCCGTGAACGAGCTCCACCTCGGGCGGCAGCAGGTCCTCGAGGCCGTGGCGGTAGATCGCGTGCGTGTGGCCGCCGCACACCTCCATCACGCGCCACCTCTCGCCGGGCCGTACGAGTCCCGTGATCTCCGAGGCCAGCCCCCGCGCGATCTCGGCCGACCGGTACTCGTCGACGTACTTCATCGGGCACTCCGGGCCGGCAACCCCGGAGACCGGCTGAAGCCGGCCACCCGCTCGAGAGCGATTCCCGCGTGACAGAGGAGCACGTCACCCGGGGCAGCGTCCGGGACCAGGTCGACGCCCACGCGCTCCTCGATTCCCGCGACTCGCACGATCGCCTCGATGCCGTGCACCGCCACGACCGCGGCCTCGACGGCCTCGTCGGAGCACGTGATGCAGCGCTCGGGCGCGATCCCGGTCACACGGTCCCCAGGCGCAGCTCGTCCAGCTCGCGTTGGAGCTCGGCCCCGCGCACGAGCAGCGCCAGCGTCTCGCGGGCGTCGTGCTCGTCGATGCGCGCAAGTGCGAACCCGACGTGGATGAGAACCCAGTCGCCGACCTCGATCGGTGCGGCCGGCTCGTCGACGAGCGCCACGCTGACCTCGCGACGGACGCCGGAGATGTCCACCTTCGCGAGTCCCGCGTCACGGTCGACGACTTCGATCACCTGTCCGGGAATGCCGAGGCACATTACGGGGCTCCAAGCGTTGCGGCTGCAACTGCAGCCTGACCGTAACTCACGCCGCCGTCGTTCGGAGGCACGAGACGGTGAGAGAGGACGCGGAAGCCCGCGTCCTCGAGGCGGCTCCGAAGAGAGGCGAGCAGGCGCAGGTTCTGGAAGCTGCCACCCGAGAGAGCGACGGTCTCGGCCGTTCCGGCCGCCGAGCAGGCGGCCGTTGCGAACACCGCCGCCACACCCTCGTGGAAGGCGGCTGCGATCTCGGTTCTCGGCCGGCCCGCCGCCAGGTCGTCGAACGCGGCCGTGACGAGGTCGGTGCCGCTGATCGCTCCGCCGTCGGCGCTGCACGGATACGGCGAGGCAACCGTGTCGCCGGCGAGGTGCTCCAGCTCGATCGCGGCCTGGCCCTCGTAGGTCACCGTCTCGCGCACGCCGAGGAGGGCCGAAACGGCGTCGAACAGGCGTCCGGTGCCCGAGGACAGCGGCGCGTTGACCTTGAGGCTCTCGCGCACGACCGGCCAGCGCGCGAACGAAACCGGTCGCCCTGCGCGCTCGAGGTGCACGGCAGCCATCCGCCAGGGCTCCCTGATCGCGGCCTCACCCCCGGGCAGCGGCACGGGCTCGAGGTGTGCGATCCGCTCGAACGAGACGAGGTCGCAGCGAAGCACCTCGCCGCCCCAGAGCGTCCCGTCCGTCCCGTATCCCGTGCCGTCGAGAACGATCGCGAGTGCCACGCCCGTCTCGCCGTGCTCGGCGAGGCAGGCGGCGGCGTGGGCGTGATGGTGCTGCACCGAGACGAGCGGCAGTCCCTGCTCGCGGGCCCACTTCGTCGAGAGGTACTCGGGATGGAGGTCGCATGCGATCGCCGCGGGCTCGACGCCGAGCATCTCGAGGTAGAGCGCGAGATCCGCGCAGAAAGCGGCGTAGGCGGCTTCACGGTCGAGATCGCCGAGGTGCGGAGAGAGAAATGCCTCCGAGCCGCGGGCGACGCAGAACGTGCTCTTCAGCTCGGCTCCGGCGGCGACGACCGGCGTGCTCGCCGACATCGGTAGCGACAGCGGCAAGGGTGCGTAGCCGCGTGAGCGACGAACAGGGAAGGCTCCACGAACAACCGAGTCTTCGCAGCGGCGATGGATGGGCCTGTCGTGGGAGAGAAAGGCATCGGCGATTTCGCCCAGCCGGAGCCGCGCCTCCTCGTCGTCGATCGCGATCGGCTCGTCAGAGCGATTGCCGCTCGTCAGCACGAGCGGCCTTCCCGCCTCGTGACAGAGCAGGTGGTGGAGCGGGGAGTAGGGCAGCATCACGCCGAGCCACGGTGAGCCTGCCGCGACGGATGGGGCAACAGAGGTGCCGGCCCGGCTCCGGACGAGCACGATCGGTCGCGCGACGCTGTTGAGAAGCGCGATCTCCCTGGCGGTCGGCACGGCGAGCGCGTCGGGTGCGGTGGTCATCACCGCCAGGGGCTTCTCCTCGCGGTGCTTCCTCGTGCGCAGGCGGGCGACGGCCTCCTCGTCGGTCGCGTCGCAGGCGAGGTGGTAGCCGCCGAGGCCCTTGACAGCCAGGACCTGCCCCTCGAGCAGCAGGCCGGCGGCCTCCTCGATCGGCATCGTCAGCCGTGGCCCGCACTCGGGGCAGGCGATCGGCTCTGCGTGGAAGCGGCGGTCGGCGGGATCCTCGTACTCGCTGCGACAGGCGGCGCAGAGCGGGAAGCCGGCCATCGTCGTGCGCTGGCGGTCGTACGGGACGGACTTCACGATCGTGAAGCGAGGGCCGCAATTGGTGCAGTTGACGAACGGATACCGGTGGCGTCGATCGGACGGGTCGAAGAGCTCCCGGAGGCAGTCGTCGCACGTCGCGGCGTCCGGCGCGACGAGCGTCGTCCGTCCAGACCGTCCGTCTTCGCTGAGCACGATCGCGAACGTGGAATCGAAGCGGGGCGAGCACGTGCTCCTCTCGATCGCCGTGATGCGCGCGAGCGGTGGGGCCTCGATCGCGATCGCGTCGACGAACGCGGCGAGCGTGCCCGCGTCGCCCTCGGCCTCCACCACGACCCCGTCCTCGTCGTTGAGCACGAATCCCGAGATCCCGTAGCGGCGAGCGAGCCGATGGACGAAGGGCCGGAAGCCGACGCCCTGGACGATCCCGCGAACCCGCAGGCGCAGACGCTCGACGGTGAGGGCTTCGCTCACCCACCCAGGCTGACGAACTGCGTCGCGCCGCGCAAGAGGCGATCCCACCGACGGGCTGCGGGAATCCCGCAAGCGACGCGAGGGCTGTACCGATGCACCGGAGCCGCGGAGGGTTCACACTGTTTGCAATGTCCGTGGCGGCGTTTCCGATCCACCCCGCACCGGCGGTGATCGGTCTCGACGGTCTGGACGCGCTTGTCGGGGTGCTCCGCGATCGCGGCTACCGCGTCGTCGGGCCGACCCGCCGGGAAGGCGCGATCGTCTACGAGGAGATCGCTTCGTCGGACGAGCTGCCGGCGGGCTGGACCGAGGTGCAGGAGGCCGCGACCTACCGCCTGGAGCGCCGCGACGACGACGCACGGTTCGGCTACCCGGTCGGCCCACAGTCGTGGAAGCGATAGTTGCTCCCCGCGCGCGTGCGGCTCTGGCAGGCGCGTCGGGACGACGACGGGGCGGCCGCAGTTCGTCGAGGAGCAGCCTCCCGAGAAGCCGTTCGCTCTTCTCGGGGTTCGCTCGTGCGACCTCCACGCGATCGCCATCCAGGACCGGGTCTTCCTCGACGGCGCGTTCGTCGATCGCGACTACTCGGCGCGCCGTGACGATGCGTTCCTCGTCGCAGTCAACTGCGGCGTGCCGGGCGGCACGTGCTTCTGCACCTCCATGGGAACGGGCCCGCGTGCCGAGCGGCGGCTTCGATCTGGCGCTCACGGAGCTCGTCGGCGAGGACCACCGTTTCGTCGTCGAGGTGGGGTCGGAGCGAGGCGCCGAGGTGCTCGTGGCGCTCTGGCGATCCCTGCCACCCGCCGACGACGTGGACGCGGCTGCTGCAGTGTCACGCGCGATGCCGAGTGCGCTGATGGGCCGCAGCTCGAGTCGTTCGACCTTCGAGATCTGCTCGCGCGGAACCTCGAGCACCCTCGCTTCGCCGAGACCGCCGAGCGCTGCCTCACGTGCGGCAACTGCACGCTCGTGTGCCCGACGTGCTTCTGCACCTCCGTCGACGACGTCAACGTGCTCGACGACCGGCGCGGCGGAGCGCTGGCGCCGCTGGGACTCGTGCTTCTCGATCGAGTACTCGCACATCCACGGCGGCGCGTGCGGCCGTCGTCCCGCGCGCGCTACCGCCAGTGGCTCACCCACAAGTTCGGCACCTGGTTCGACCAGTTCGGCAGCTCCGGCTGCGTCGGCTGCGGGCGCTGCATCACCTGGTGCCCGGTCGGGATCGACGTGACCGAGGAGCTCGCCGCGATCCGGGCGACCGACGGAGAGGTTGATCATGCACAGGCTTGACGAGGTCGTCGCCGAGAGCCCGGTGTTCGCCGGGCTCGAGCCGGCGCAGCTGCGAGCTGATCGCAGGCTGCGGGCGGAACGCGGCTTACGGCGGCGGCGACTCGCTCTTCCGCGAAGGGGAGCCGGCCGACACCTTCTTCCTCGTCCGGCGCGGGCCGTGTCGCGCTCACGACCCACGTGCCTGCGCGCGGCGACGTGACGATCGAGACGCTGGAGCCCGGGCGAGGTGATCGGCTGGTCGTGGCTCTTCCCGCCGTACCGCTGGCACTTCGACGCGCGCGCGGTCGAGGACGGCGGCGCGGTCGCTTTCGACGGCGCGTGCCTGCGTGGCAAGTGCGACGCCGACCACGACGCTCGGCTACGAGCTGATGCTCCGGTTCGCGCAGGTGATGATCGACCGGCTCCAGCGGACGAGGACTTCCTCCTGGACGTCTATGGCAACCGCCCCGCAGCTGAGCGACCGAGCCGGCCGGCGCGCTGCGCCCGGTGCCGTACCGGGTGGTCTCGCGCGCCGCCGGAGACGGCCGACACCGTGGACGCTCGTAGCTCGAGCCGCTCGGCGCCGCCGTCGTCGCCCGCGCCGGGCCAGTTCGACATGCTCTACGCGTTCGGTGTCGGCGAGATGCCGATCTCGACGAGCGGCGCACCCGGCCCGGGCGGGAGCTGACGCACACGATCCGCGCGGTCGGCGCGGTCACGAACGCGCTCGTCGCGCCGCGACGCCGGGAGCGGTGATCGGCGTGCGCGGGCCGTTCGGCACGACGTGGCCGCTCGAGGAGGCGCCGGCCGCGACCTCGTGGTCGTCGCGGGCGGGATCGGCCTCGCGCCGCTGCGCCCGGCCGTCTACCACGCCCTCGCGCACCGCGACGCGTTCGGCGCCGTCTGCCTGCTCCTCGGGGCGCGCACGCCGGCCGATCTTCTGTTCCTGCGCGAGCTGCGAGAGTGGAGCGCGCGCTTCGACCTCGAGGTCGAGCGTCACGGTCGACAGCGCCGGCGGCGGACTGGCACGGCCGCGTCGGCGTCGTCACCCAGCTGATCCCGCGGCGCCGGCTTCGACCCGGCGGCGCGCGACGGCGTTCGTGTGTCGGGCCCGAGATCATGATGACGCTTCACGGTCGCGGCCCTGCTTGAGCGCGGCGTGCCGAAGGAGCGGATCGACATCTCGCATGGAGCGCAACATGCAGTGCGGCGTCGGCCACTGCGGCCACTGCCAGCTGGGGCCCGCTCCTGATCTGCCGCGACGGCCCGGTGTTCGGCTACGACGCGGTGGAGCCGCTGATGCGAGGTGCGGGAGCTGTGACGGCGACCGCGAGCAGGCCGAACCTCGCCGTCTGGAAGTTCTCGTCCTGCGACGGCTGCCAGCTGACGCTGCTCGACTGCGAGGACGAGCTGCTCGCGATCGCCGGACGCACTCGAGATCGCGTACTTCCCCGAGGCGACGAAGCGCCGAGGTCGCGGGGCCGTACGACATCTCGCTCGTCGAGGGCTCGGTGACGACGCCCCACGACGCCGAGCGGATCCTCGAGATCCGGGAGCAGTCGCGCCTGCTCGTCACGATCGGCGCCTGCGCAACGGCCGGACGGCATCCAGGCGCTGCGCAACTTCGCCGACGTGAAGGAGTGGATCCCGCTCGTCTACGCGAGCCCCGAGTACATCTCCACGCTCGAGACGTCGACACCGATCGCGGACCACGTCGAGGTCGACCTCGAGCTGCGCGGCTGCCCGATCTCGAAGGAGCAGCTCGTCGAGACGGTGCTCGCGCTCCTCAACGGTCGCGCGCCGAGCCTCCCCACCACGAGCGTCTGCTTCGAATGCAAGGCACGCGGCACGCCGTGCGTCATGGTCGCCCACGGGACGCCGTGCCTCGGCGCCGATCACCCAGTCCGGTTGCGGCGCGATCTGCCCGGCCTACGACCGGGGCTGCTACGGCTGCTTCGGCCCGATGGAGAGCCCGAACATGACTGCGTTGGCGGAGCAATGGCGGGCGCTCGGCGTCGACGACGACGGCATCGTGCGCGCGCTGCGCACCTTCAACGCGAACGCTGCCGGCGTTCCGGGAGGCGAGCCTGAGATGAGCGAGCCTGACGGCGTGCACCACGCGGGAGATCCGCACCGACTACCTGGCGCGCGTCGAGGGCGAGGGAGCAATGCTCGTCCGCATGCGCGGCGACGAGGTCGAGGAGGTGCAGTTCAAGATCTTCGAGCCGCCGCGCTTCTTCGAGGCGCTCCTGCGCGGCCGCCAGTTCACCGAGGCACCCGACATCACGGCGCGCATCTGCGGCATCTGCCCGATCGCCTACATCGCGAGCTCGTGCAACGCGATGGAGGCGGTGTGCGGCGTCGAGCTACCCGACCAGGTGCGGCTCGCTGCGCCGGCTCGTCTACTGCGGCGAGTGGATCGAGAGCCACGTCCTGCATACCGCGATGCTCCACGCGCCCGACTTCCTCGGCTACGACGGCGCCGTCGAGCTGGCGCGTGACCGGCGCGACCTCGTCGAGACGGCGCTGCGCCTGAAGAAGGCGGGCAACACGATCGATGCGCGTCGATCGGCGGTCGCGAGGTGCATCCGGTGAACCTCCGTGTCGGCGGCGTGTACCGCGCGCCGTCGCAGGCCGAGCTCGCCGCGCTCGTTCCCGAGCTCGAGTGGGCGCGCGAGACGCGGCCGTCGAGCTGACGCGCTGGGTGGCCGGCTTCGACTTCCCCGACTTCGAGCAGGACTACGCCTTCGTCGCCCTGAGTCAGCCGGGCGAGTACGCGATCGAGCGCGGCCGGATCGCCTCGAGCACCGGCCTCGATATCGACGTCTCGGAGTACGAGCGGCACTTCACGCGAGACGCACGTCGAGCGGTCGAACGCGCTGCACTCGACGCTGGCGGGAGTCGGGAACTACCTCGTCGGGCCGCTCGCGCGCTACGCCCTGAACGCGGGCGCGCTGTCGCCGCTCGCGCGGGAACTCGCGGCCGAGGTGGGGCTCGGGGAGGTCGTGCCGCAACCCGTTCCGCAGCATCGTCGTGCGCGCCGTCGAGACGGTCTACGCGGCCGACGAGGCGCTCAGGATCATCGCGCGTACGAGCCGCCCGAGCCGCCGTACGTCGAGGCGACGCCCGCGCGCGGGCACGGGGCACGGCTGCACGGAGGCGCCACGTGGGATCTGCTGGCACCGCTACGAGATCGACGATGACGGGCACGATCCTCGACGCGAAGATCGTGCCGCCGACGTCCCAGAACCAGAAGACGATCGAGGATGGACCTGCTCGGGGTGGTGCAAGGCGTCGCTGCACCTCTCCGACGCCGAGCTCGGCGCACCGCTGCGAGCAGACGATCCGCAACTACGACCCGTGCATCTCCTGCGCGACGCACTTCCTCAAGCTCGAGGTCGAACGCGCGATGAGAGCGGCGGCCTGCCTCGGCAGCCGCTACCGGGGCGACGACGCGGTCGGGCCGCTCGTCGCCGACCGGCTGCGCGCCGCGGGCGCCGCGGTGCTCGACTGCGACGACGAGCCGACGCGCCTGCTCGACGCCTGGGCCGGGCTCGACCTGGTCGTGATCGTGGATGCGGTGCGCTCGGGCGCCGCCGCCGGCACCGTGCACCGTGTCGACGCCGGCGACGGGCCGCTTCCCGCGCGACCTCGGCCTCGCCTCGACGCACGCGTTCTCGATCTCGGATACTCTGGAGCTCGGGCGGATGGTCGGGCGGGCGCCGCAGCGCGTGGTCGTCATCGGTGTCGAGGGAGCCGCGTTCGGGATGGGCGATCCGGTCACGGCGGAGGTCGAGGCCGACGCTCGACGGCGTCGCCGAGTCGGTGCTCGCAGAGCTCGCGGGAGGAGCGAGCGATGCATGAGAAAGCGCTGATGGACGATCTGATGGCGAAGATCCTCGGAGTCGCGGAGGTCGAGGGAGGCGTTCGCGTGACGCAGGTCAAGGTCTGGCTCGGTGCGCTCTCGCACTTCACGCCCGCGCACTTCCGCGACCACTTCGACGATGCAGCCCGAGGCACGGCCGCGGAGGGAGCGGAGGTCGTGGCGACGCTCGACGACGACCTCTCCGACCCGCGCGCGCAGGGGGTCGTGCTCGAGAGCGTCAGCGTCGCAGGCGGGCCGTCGGACCGACCGCACCCCGAGCATCACTCGGTCCTCCCGCCAGGTTCCCCCGAGTCTCGTGGAGTTCCACGGTAGACTCGGGTCGTGCCAGCCACCGTTATCGTCGGTGCGCAGTGGGGCGACGAGGGCAAGGGCAAGATCGTCGACCTGCTCGCCCAGGACTCCGATCTCGTCTGCCGCTACCAGGGCGGGCCGAACGCCGGGCACACGATCGTCGTCGACGGTGAGACCTACAAGATCCGCCAGATTCCCTCCGGGCATCGTCGCCGGCAAGGCATCCGCGATCGGCGCCGGGTGCGTGGTCGATCCGCGGGTCGTGATCGGCGAGCTCGACGACCTCGAAGGACGCGGGCACGTCACGGCGGGGCTCGTCTTCCTGTCCGGCAACGCCCACCTGATCATGCCGTGGCACGTCGCACTCGACGGAGCCCGCGAGCGGAAGCTCGGGAACCTCCAGATCGGAACGACCCGTCGCGGCATCGGCCCCGCCTACGCGGACAAGGCGACGCGAATCGGGATCCGCGTGCAGGACCTCCTCGACCCGAAGATCCTGCGGCAGAAGATCGAGCTCGCGATCACCGAGAAGAACGTCTGGCTCGAGCGCGTCTACGAGATCCCGCCCGTCGACCTCGAAGAGGTCGCTCACACCTACGAGGGGTACGCGCAGCGGCTGCGTCCCTACATCGCCGACACGTCGCTCCTCGTCGACCGGGCGCTCAGGAACGGCGACAACGTCCTCTTCGAGGGTGCGCAGGGGACGCTGCTCGACCTCGACCACGGCACCTACCCCTTCGTCACCTCCTCCAGCCCGATCGCGGCCGGCGCCGCCGTCAGCTTCGGGATCGGCCCGAATCGGATCGACGAGATCCTCGGCGTCTCGAAGGCCTACGTCACCCGCGTCGGCGAGGGGCCGTTCCCGTCGGAGATCGAGGGCGAGGCGCAGGAGCGGGTACGCGAGCTCGGCGGCGAGTTCGGCACCGTGACCGGCCGCGAGCGCCGCTGTGGCTGGCTCGACCTGCCGGCGCTTCGCTTCGCGGTGCGCGTCAACGGCATCACGTCGCTCGCGCTGACGAAGCTCGACGTGCTCTCGACATTTGCCGAGATCCCGATCTGCGTGCGGTACGCGTTGCCCGACGGCAGCGAGACCGACGACTTTCCCGCGCACCAGTCGGACTTCCACCACTGCCGCCCGGTCTGGGAGACGCTCTCCGGCTGGGAGGAGGAGCTCGACGGCTCCGAGCTGCCCGATGCGGCTGCCGCTTACGTTCGCTTCGTCGAGGACGCGCTCGGCGTTCCCGTCTCTCTCGTCGGCACCGGTCAGGGCCGCGAGGCCGTCCTCACGCTCCCCTGAGGGCCTGCTGACCGTCTCCCGTCTCCGCGGTGTCCCCGGGATCGGTGTCGACCGCATGGGAGACGCCGCCGACGGAGCCGCCGACCCGGATCTCCTGCGGCTCGAGAACCTCGACACCGACCTGCGTCCGCACGCGGCGGCCGTCGAGGCGACGCGCGCCGCGATCGACGACGACGACGCGAACAGCTACCTCCCGTTCCCCGGCCACGAACGGCTGAGGCGTGCGGTTGCCGCCCACGTCGGGCGCGGCGTCCACGAGATCGGCTGGCGGCAGACGCTGATCACGGCCGGCGGCCTGAACGGGATCCTCAACGTCCTACTCGCGACGCTCGAGGCCGGCGACGAGGTCGTCCTCACCGATCCGGTCTACGCGGGGCTGCTCAACCGGGTCCGCGTGGCCGGGGGCGTGCCGAGCCTCGCCCGGCTCGAGCCGACCGCATCCGGCTGGGCGCTCGATCTCGACAGCCTGCGAGCCGCCGTCAACGAGCGAACCCGGGCGCTCCTGATGATGAGCCCCTCGATGCCTTCCGGCTCGATGCTCGATCGCGAGGCATGGGACGCAGTCGCGGCGCTCTGCTGCGAGCGCGATCTGCTCCTCGTCGTCGACACCGCGATGGAGCGCATCGTCTTCGACGGGCGCGAGGTCGTCGATCCTCTTGCCCTCGACGGGATGGCCGAGCGCACGATCGTCGTCGGCTCTGCGTCGAAGGAGCTGCGGATGATCGGCTGGCGGGTGGGGTGGGTCGTCGCCCCTCCAGCGCTCGTCGACGACATCGGGCTCGTCGGGATCTCCAACGTCGTCTGCCAGGTCGGCATCGCCCAGGCTGCGGTCGCGGTCGCGCTCGAGGCGGGCGACGCCGACGTTGCCGCTGCGACCGCCGAGTGGCAGCGCCGGCGCGATCTCATCTTGTCCGAGCTCGAGGGGCTGCCGGTGGTACGCCCTCACGGCGGCTGGTCGATGCTCCTCGATGTTCGCCGACTCGGTTACTCGGCCGACGATGCGTCGGAGCGGCTCTTCCGCCGGGGTCGGATCGCGGCGACGCCGATGACGAACTGGGGGTCGGAGCGAGCCGGGGACTACGTGCGCTTCGTGTTCGCGAACGAGCCGTGCGAGCGCCTTCGCGGAATCGGCGACCGCGTGCGGGCCGCGCTGAGCTGAGAGCGACGGGGCCGGCGGCGAGCCCGCCCTGCTGTCCGGGGAAGGTCAGTCGCCCGGGGCGGGAACGGCGACCGACCGCGACGATCCGAGAATCGATCCTCGGTCGTCGAGGGCGCGGACGCCCACGAAGGGTTGGTCGGTCTCGACGACGATCGGTGTCTCGAAGCCCCCCTTGGGCACGCTCTTCACGAGCTGGAGGTGGTTTGCGTCGCGACCGGCGAGCACCTGCCAGCGGTGGATCTCTGTCGCGCCGTTCCAGCTCGCATAGACGGTGAGCTTGCCGCTCCCGTCTCGTTTGACGAGTGCGTCCGGCCGGGTTCCGGGCCGCCCCGTCCACTCGAACCGGAACACGCGGTAGGAGTCTGCACCCGCACCGCTGCCGAACTCACCCGCGAAGAGCACGCGTCCGTCCTTCGTGAGCTCGGTGAAGTACGGCTGCGCCCCCCAGCCCACGAAGACGTGCCCGCCGAGCAGGAACTGGGCGTTGCCCTGGCTGCCGGCCGAGAGGCGCTTTGGATGGGCATAGCTGCGGACGAGGGTTGCCTGCTTCGTCTCCGGGTCGACGTCGAGAACGAGGACGCGCGAGTACTCCTCCGTCTTCGGGTCGGCGGCGTTGTCGAACAGCGTCAGCGTCCCGTCCGGCTGGCGTCGCGCGTCGTGCTGCCAGGCGAACTCGGCGCCCGGGCCGATCGTGAAGTCGCTCTTCTTGCCTCCGAGCCGCCACAGCACCTTGCCGCTCTGCCGGTCGATCTCGTAGATCGCGTGCGTGTTACGGGCCGAGATGAGCAGGTTCCCGTCGGGCTCCTCGTCGATCGAGTTGAGGTGGAAGTAGTCCATCGGGGCAGCCTTCGCGCCCTTCGCGGCGGAGGGAGGCTGCGTATACGACTCGGACGGATCGATCTCGTCGGAGCTGTGCCATTCGAACAGCACCGCTCCGGTCGCGATGTCGACCTCCTGCACGACCCCGTCGAAGATCTTCCCCTCCTTCGGCCCACCCACCGACGAAAGATCCCACGGCCGCCGCTGGTAGATCGTGATCATGGCCGTGTTCCGCTTCGTGATCAGGAACTCGTGGACGTCGCCCGGGAGGCCGTTGCCCGCCGTCACCGTCGCGATCGGGTTGTACGTGTCGTCCATGATCTCGTAGTAGCCGTCGCCGACGCCGTCGATCGCGCGGCCGCGCCACCACGTCAGGACGGGTTGTCCGAAGTACGTCTGGACGCGGAAGTCGGTGACGCCCTTCGCATCGAGCGGCTTGTACCAGACGAGGCGCCCGCGATCGTCGATGATCATCAGGCCCGATCGCCTGACATTCTTCTTCGGGGCGAGGAAGACGTAGCCCGGCGCCGCCTCCGGAAGTGGAGGTCGTGATCTTCACGATCGGAGGCTCGAGATCCGGGCGCGTCTGGAAGTGCTGCGCCGGAGGCGGCCCTGCGATGTCGTCGTCCTCGTTGTCGCTGCAGCCCGCGCCGACCCCGGCGAGCAGCGCTGCCGCGAGCGCGAGGACGATCGAGAAGCGAAGGGTGACGTGATAACGGGCACTGTCGGCGCGCAAGGTTCGCGAAGGCTAGACGACGGCGGGCGCGTGGTGGAGGCGCGGCCGACAGCGGCGTCGCTCCAGCTGCGCGCTCGGTGCCACGCCGTCCTCGATCTCGCGTAGGCTCGCCCCGTGCGCGTCCTTCTCGTCGGATCCGGTGGCCGCGAGCATGCACTGGCCTGGAAGCTCGCCCAATCACCGTTGCTGGCCGAGCTTCATGCCGCCCCCGGCAATCCCGGTATCGCCCTGCTCGGGCAGTGTCACCCCATTCGCGCCGACGATGCCGAGGCCGTGCTCGGCCTCGCCCGTGCGCTGCACATCGACCTCGTCGTCGTCGGTCCCGAGGTGCCGCTCGTTGCCGGCCTGGCGGATGTCCTTCGCGCGGGCGGCATCTCGGTCTTCGGTCCCTCCCGCGGTGGCGCCGCTATCGAGGGCTCGAAGACGTTCGCCAAGGACGTCATGGCCGCCGCCCGCGTGCCGACGGCCGCCACGCTCGCCGAGCCGGTCGCCCCCTGTGTCCTGAAGGCCGACGGTCTCGCCGCCGGCAAGGGCGTCGTCGTCTGCCACACCCAGGCCGAGGTCGAGGCCGGGCTCGCCGAGCTCGCGGCGTTCGACGGACAGCTCGTGATCGAGGAGCTGCTCGACGGCCCGGAGGTATCCGTCTTCGCTCTCTGTGACGGGACATCGTGTCTCGCGCTGCCGGTCGCGCAGGACTACAAGCGCTCCGAGGACGGTGACCGCGGCCCGAACACCGGGGGCATGGGGTCGCTCTCGCCCGTGCCCGGGCTCAGCTCGGCCGAGATCGAGAGGCTGGTCGACCTCACGTGCCGTCCGATCCTGGCGGAGCTCGCGCGGCGCGACCACCCCTTCATCGGGACGCTGTTCGCAGGGTTGATGCTCACGGCGGACGGTCCTCGCGTGCTCGAGTACAACTGCCGGTTCGGCGACCCGGAGACGCAATCGCTGATGCCGCTGATCGAGGGCGACCTGCTCGCCGTGCTCGCTGCGTGCGCCGCCGGCGATCTCGGCGGCGTCGACCTGGCACAAGGTGTCGGTGCCGCGGTCACCGTCGTGCTCGCGGCCGGGGGCTACCCGACGCGGGGGGATACCGGTTCGCCGATCACCGGGATCGAGGAAGCGCAGGAAGGCGGGGCGCTCGTCTTCCACGCCGGCACGGCACTTCGCGACGGCGCGGTCGTGACGAACGGCGGGCGGATCCTCAACGTCACCGGCGTCGGCGCGGATCTCGCCGCGGCGCGCGCGGCCGCGTACGCCGCAGCCGACCGGATCGTGTGGGATGGCGTTCGTCGGCGGGAGGACATCGCCCTCGCCGCGAGCGGCGGAAGCGCGTCGCGCTAGCAGCGAGCGCCGGAACGCTTGTGTTGAATCAACACAAGCTCGAGCGTGCGGGCTCCGATCGCCGATGTCTGGCAGGAATCGGCGGAGGATTGTGTTGAATCAACGCCGTTGAATCAACACAAAGGGCGAGGGCGCGGACTCCGCGGCGACCGGCGAAAGCGCGCGCTGCCCCGGATGGGCTCGGCGTCGCGCACCGGATCGGCTCAGCGCCGTACACCCTCGAGGTAGGTGAGCACTGCGCGCACGCGGCGGTTCTCGTCCTCGCCCGGGTAGAGCCCGAGTCGGGCAAAGATCGAGCTGATGTGCTTCTCGATCGCGCCGACCGTGAGCCACAGCTTCTTCGCGATCGCCGCGTTGCTGAGGCCCTCGGCCATGAGGGTCAGCACCTCGCGCTCCCTCGGCGTCAGCTCCGAGAGGGGATCGTTCTGGCGGCGGCGGCCCATCAGCTGCGCGATCACCTCGGGATCGAACGCCGTCCCGCCGTCCGCGACCCGGCGCACGGACTCGACGAACTCGCCGACGTCGGCGACACGCTCCTTGAGCAGGTAGCCGACGCCGCCCTCGCCCGCCGCGAGCAGGTCGCTCGCGTACCGCTCCTCGACGTACTGCGAGAGAACGAGGATCGCGGTCTCGGGGACGCGCGCGCGAGCCGCGATTGCCGCACGAAGTCCCTCGTCGGTGTGGCTCGGCGGCATGCGCACGTCGACGATCGCGAGGTCGGGCTTGTGGCGCTCGACCGCGACGAGCAGCGCGTCGCCGTCGCCGACACTGTCCACCACCTCGATCCCCTCGTCCGCGAGCAGCCGCGAGAGACCCTCGCGGAGCAGCACCGAATCCTCTGCGATCACGACGCGCATGGAAGCTCCGCTCGGACGACCGTCGGCCCACCGGGCGGGCTCGAGACGGTCACCGTGCCGTCGACGGTTGCCACCCGCGTCGTCAAGCCTTCGAGGCCACCGCCCGGCTCGACCCGGGCGCCGCCGATGCCGTTGTCCTCGATCTCCACCACGATCCCGTCCTTCTCGTGCGTGACCCGAACGACGAGCCGCGTGGCCGAGGCATGCTTCGTCGCGTTCGTCAGCGCTTCCGCGACGACGAAGTACGCCGTCGACTCGATCGCGACGGGTGGTCGCGTGCCGATGTCCACCGAGATCTCGACCGGGATCGGGCTGCGCGCGGCAAGCGCCGAGAGCGCCGCATCGAGACCGCGGTCCGTGAGGATCGCGGGGTGGATACCACGGGCGAGGTTGCGAAGCTCCGCGAGCGCCTGCTTCGAGTCCTCGTGTGCCTGCTCGACGAGCGCCCGCGCTCCCGCGGGGTCCGTGTCGAGCTTCGCACGCGCGCGACCCAGGTCGATCGCGAGCGCCGTCAGCCGTTGCTGCGCTCCGTCGTGCAGGTCCCGCTCGATCCGCCGACGCTCGGAGACCGCCGCGTCGACGGCCTCGGTGCGCTGCCGGGTCAGCTGCGCGACGCGCTCCGACGAGCGGCGGCCGAGAAGCGCGCGCACCGTGAAGGCGTGGGCTGCGGCGAGGAGGCCGAGGACCCACGGGAGGAGCGCCAGGAGCAGGAGGCCGATCAGCGCGACCCCGAGCGCCTCGGGGAGCGTGTCGATCTCCAGGCGGTAGCTACCGAGCTCGAAGCCGACGTCAGAGCCGTAGTAGACGGGCATCGTCGCGCAGGCGAGCGGGAGCGCCCAGGCGATCACGGCGATGACGAATGTCGCGATTGCGAGCGGGAAGAAGACGAGGAGGAGATAGGCGAGATCGCGCCAGACCGCCGGGTCCTTCGCGCGCTCCCAGGTTCGTCGGAGCCAACCGTTGGCCGTGAGCGTCCGGTAGGGCCGCGTGACCTCGATGCCGAGCAGGAGCCTGGCCCGTGCCCGCTCCGTGTCGGCGATCCAGATCCAGATGTAGAGCGTTGCAGCGAGGATCGGAAGCCCGACGAGCGTGACGAGCAGGCCGAGGCCGGTCGCAAGCAGCGTCACGAGCAGTGACCACCAGACCGTTGCGAGGACGAAGCCGGAGAGGATGTAAACGGTGTCGCGGAGCGCCTGGGCGAAGCCGCGATGGAACCGCCGGCGGTGCCCCGCGCGGAACCCGAAGCGACCGTGGCGGCCGGTCGGCGAGGAACTGTTCGTCGGGACCACGGAGCTCATGCTGGCACGGTAACGGCCCGGTCGAGGCGGCGATGCGCGGCGGGCAGGTGAACGGCAGTAGGGAAACCCCGACACCTGCGCGGGTCGAACCAGGGGCGAACGGCGGGCCGATCCGGCTCCGTCTCTAGAATGACCTTGTGATCTCCCGCTACTCCCGCCCGGCCATGACCTCGATCTGGTCGGATGGAGCGAAGCTGCAGCGCTGGCTCGACGTCGAGCTCGCGGCACTCGACGGGTGGGCCGAAGTCGGCGTCGTGCCGCACGCCGCCGTCGCCGCGATTCGGGAGCGCGCGGCCGCGCCCACGCCGGAGCGCGTGGCCGAGATCGAGCGTGAGACGAATCACGATGTCGCAGCGTTCGTCGACGCGGTCTCCGAAGGGCTCGGCGAGGAGGGACGCTGGTTCCACTACGGCCTCACCTCGTCCGACGTGCTCGACACGGCGCTCTCGCTCGCGGTCCAGGATGCAGGGCATCTCGTGCTCGCCGGGCTCGACCGGGCCTTCGGCGCCGTCGTCGCCCGCGCGGAGGAGCATCGCGAGACGCTCTGCATGGGGCGAACCCATGGCGTCCACGCCGAGCCGACCACGTTTGGCCTCAAGCTCACCGGCTGGGCGTTCGCGCTCGAACGCGACCGCGAGCGGCTCGTGCGTGCGGTCGAGGGCCTGCGCGTCGGCAAGCTGTCGGGCGCCGTCGGGACGTATGCCGCGGCGGAGCCGGCGGTCGAGCGGGTCGCCTGCGAGCGGCTCGGGCTCGAGCCGGCGCCGAGCTCGACGCAGATCCTCCAGCGCGACCGGCATGCCGAGCTGCTGTCGGCACTCGCGCTCGTCGCTTCCTCGCTCGACCGGTTCGCAACCGAGATCCGGCATCTCGCGCGGACGGAGGTTCGCGAGGTGGAGGAGCCGTTCGGGCGTGGCCAGAAGGGCTCCTCGGCGATGCCGCACAAGCGCAACCCGATCACCGCCGAGCGCATCTGCGGCATCGCGCGGGTCGTGCGCGCGAACGCGATCGTCGGGCTCGAGAACGTCGCGCTGTGGCACGAGCGCGACATCTCGCACTCGTCTGCCGAGCGTGTCGTGCTCCCCGACTCCTTCCTGGCGGTCGACTACATGCTGGACCGCTTCTCGTGGCTCGTCGAAGGCCTCGTCGTGCGGGAGGAGCGGATGCGGGCGAATCTCGCCTCGAGCCACGGCCTCTACTTCAGTCAGCGCCTGTTGCTCGCCCTCGTCGAGTCGGGTCTCTCGCGTGACGACGCCTACCGGCTCGTGCAGCGAAACGCGATGCAGGCGTGGGACGAGGGGCTCGACTTCCGCGACCTGGTCGATGCCGATGCGGAGATCGCGGCGCGTGTCGACCTCGACGCCGTCTTCGATCCGAACGCCTATACGGCGCATGTCGACGTCGATCTTCGAGCGCCTCCGTGCGCTCGTTGCCTCGCGGCGCGAAGGCGTGCATGTCTGAGGCGGTTCACCTGGCGAGCGGCAAGGTGCGCGAGATATACGCGCTCGACGGCGACCGACTGCGGCTCGTCGCATCCGACCGGATCTCGACCTTCGACGTGATCCTGCCGACGCCGATTCCCGACAAGGGGCGCGTGCTGACGGGGATGTCCGCCTTCTGGTTCTCCCGCACCCGCTCGATCGTGCCGAATCATCTGCTCGAGCTCGGTGACGACGGGCGGACGACGGTTTGCCGGCGGTTGCGGATGCTGCCGGTCGAGCTCGTCGTCAGGGGCTACCTCTCCGGCTCGGGGTGGGTCGACTACCAGGCATCCGGAGCGGTCTGTGGGCACGCGCTGCCTGCCGGGCTCCGGGAGTCCGAGCGCCTGCCGGAGCCGATCGTGACGCCGGCGACCAAGGCAGAGGAAGGGCACGACCTCAACATCTCCGAGGACGAAGCGGCTGCGCTCTGCGGTGCCGAGGCGTATGCGGCGGCGCGTGCCGCGGCACTCCGGCTGTACGCGTTCGCGTCCGAGCACGCCGACCCCCGCGGCATCATCCTCGCCGACACGAAGTTCGAGTTCGGTGTCGACCCCGACGGCGTCGTCACGCTCGCGGACGAGGCGCTGACTCCGGACTCGTCGCGATACTGGCCTGCCGATACGTACCGGCCCGGTGGGCCACAGCAGTCATTCGACAAGCAGTACGTCCGCGACTTCTGCCTCGCGACCGGCTGGGATCGCACCTACCCGGGGCCCGAGGTACCCGACGACGTCGTCGCGGGAACGCGGGCCAGGTATGTCGAGGCATTCGAGCGCCTGACGGAGATCCCGTTCGCGCGCTATCTCTCCGACCCGAAGGTGGTTCTGTGAAGGCGACCGTGCTGATCCGTCCCAAGGAAGGCATTCTCGACCCGCAGGGGGAGGCGGTGGGTGACGCGCTGCGGACGCTCGGCTACGGCGTCACGAGCGCGCGCGTCGGCCGGCTCGTCGACGTCGAGCTCGACGCCGAGGGCGCCGCCGAGGCCGAGGCCGCGCTTGCGGCCATGTCTCGCGATCTCCTCGCGAACCCGATGATCGAGTCCTTCACGATCGAGCTCGAGGAGGGCGAATGAGCGACGGCCCGCGGATTGCGGTCGTCACCTTCCCGGGGTCGAACGACGACGGCGACGCAGCGCTCGCGCTCGAGCTTCTCGGTGCAGAGCCGGTGCGCGTCTGGCACGCCGACGCGGCGCTCCCGGACGGCACTCTGGGCGTCCTCCTCCCGGGTGGCTTCTCGTACGGTGACTACCTTCGCTGCGGCGCGATCGCGCGCTTCGCCCCGGTGATGGAATCGGTTTCGGCGTTTGCCGAGGCGGGTGGGCCGGTGCTCGGGATCTGCAACGGCTTCCAGATCCTCTGCGAGGCCGGCCTCCTGCCGGGTGTCCTCCGTCTCAACCGGCAGCAGCAGTTCGTCTGCGCCGACGTCCCGATCACGATCGAGAGCACCTCGAGCGCGTTCGCCGGGGCGTGGGAGGTGGGGCAGGAGCTCGTGATCCCGATCAAGCACGGCGAGGGAAACTGGTTCGGCGACGAGGAGCTCGTGGCCGCGCTCGAGTCGCGCGGCCAGATCGCGTTCCGCTACGCCGACGACGTCAACGGTGCGGTGGGCCGCATCGCGGGCGTCACGAACGAGGCCGGCAACGTGCTCGGCCTGATGCCGCACCCCGAGCATGCGGTCGATCCACTGCTCGGCCCGACCGGCGGCGTGCCCGTGCTGGAAGGCCTGCTCGCAGCGGCGGGCGCCCCCGTCCCGAGCTGAGAGCTTCGGACGTAGGCACCCGCGCGCAGGCGACTCGCTGCTGCCCGAATGTCAGCGGTGGACGGTGCGCGGCTCCGCGCATGGCGGCTGTTGCGTGGCGCTAGCATCGTCGCATGAGCGTGCGGGAGCCGGTGCCTTTCGAGGTGTACGAGGCGGGCGTGTACCTGCACGGCACGAAGGCAGACCTCGCGATAGGCGATCTGCTGGTCTCGGGGCGCGAATCGAACTTCGAGGCCGGCCGGGTGATGAACTACGTCTACTTCACCGCAACGCTCGACGCGGCGGTCTGGGGCGCCGAGCTCGCCGGCGGTGAGGGCCGCGGGCGCATCTACATCGTCGAGCCAACCGGGCAGTTCGAGGACGACCCGAACTTGACCGACAAGAAGTTCCCGGGGAATCCAACCCAGTCCTTCCGGAGCCGCGAACCGGTGCGTGTTGTTGGCGAGCTCGTCGACTGGGTCGGCCATTCGCTTGAGAAGCTGGAGGCCATGCGAGCCTCAATCGATGCATTGCAGCGGGACGACCAGGCGCAGATCGAGGACTAGGTCGCAGACTGTCGACTGCCAGGCCTCGGGTGACATTCCCGAACGCTGGCGCACGCGGCTCCCCTGCCGTGTGCGCCCGCTAGTCCGACCTCTCAGGGCACGACTTTAGAAGCTCCATTCCCGGTAGCCGGAGCCCCGATGGGCTGCTAGGTTTGATGCGAGCCCGTCGACGGCGTTCGGCTTGTGTGTGCCGCGAGCGGGGACGATCTCTCAGGTGGAGGCTCCCGTAGTCACGATTCCGCTCACGTCGGTTGACGCTGTCCGTATCACGATCCTGATGGATAACGTGACTGACCCGCTGCTGTTCCCAACGGAGCGAGTGCAGCGCACGACGTGGCTTCATCATCTTGCTCGGCCGCGCGTTGTCTCGGCGATCACGGACAGCCTGCCCGATGCCCTGGTCGCCCAGCCCGGCTTCTCCGCGCTCGTTCGCGTGACGACCGGTGGCCGGGAGCGGACGATCCTGTTCGACGCAGGTGTGACACCGACCGGGATGGTCGAGAACATGCGGCGGCTTGAGATTCTGCCGGGAGACATCGAAACGATAGTGCTCAGCCACGGGCACTGGGACCACGTCGCCGGAATGGAGGGCCTCGCGAAGGAGCTCGGCCAAAGGAACCTTCCCGTACTCATCCATCCCGAGTTCTGGCGTCGGAGGCGCCTCGCTCTCCCCGGACTCGATCCTGCCGAGTTACCCGTGACGAGCTGCTCGGCGCTGGAGGGTGCCGGCTTCGAGATCGTCGAAGACCGACAGCCGTCGTTCCTGCTCGACAGCTCCGTGCTCGTGACCGGTGAGGTCGAGCGCACAACGCCGTTCGAGACCGGCTTCGCCGGACACCAGGCGCACGTTCACGGCAAATGGGAGCCGGACCCGCTGATCCTCGACGACCAGGCAATCGTGATGCGTCTCGCCGGACGCGGCCTCGTCGTACTGACCGGATGCGGTCACTCTGGGATCATCAACGTCGTGCGGCACGCGCAGCGGCTCACGGGCGAGACCAGCGTCGCTGCCGTCATTGGAGGATTCCACCTCAGCGGCCCGATGTTCGAGCCCGTCATCGAGCCGACCGTCGCGGCATTCGACGACCTGCAACCTGAACTGCTGATGCCGGCGCACTGCACCGGCTGGAAGGCAGTGCACCGGCTCGCGCATCGCTTCCCCGACGCGTTCGTCCAGAGCGCCGTCGGAACGACGGTCATGCTCTGATTCCCCGACAGAATCCACTCAAGCAACATTCCCGAACGCTGGCGCATGCCACGCGGCCCGCTCCCCCACCCGAGGTGCTGGTGAGTCACTATCTCAGGCTTTTAGGCGACTTCGAGTTGGCTGGGGCGGCGGGTCTGTGCCCGTGCGCGGACGATGGCGAGGGCGACCGCCGCGAGCGCGAGCACGGGTGGGAAGATCGCCCAGGCTGTGACGGCGCCGAGCGGTAGTGCGCCGATCGTGAGCAGGGCGCATCCGGTCCAGGGCGACCGTTGCATGAGCCACGAGCCCGTGAGCACGGCGATGCCGCTGGCAACCAGGGCGAGGCTCCACCAGACGCTGACGGTGTCTTCGCCGAAGTTGATCCCGACGCCCAGTACAAAGAACCATGCGGCTAGCAGGACCGCGACGATGGGGAGTGCGTTCTTAGTGATCGTCTGCATCAGAGCCGAACCTCCTGTGGAGCGGTGTTGGAAACGCCATGAGATGTCCGCGGGGGCGCCTCGGAGGCAGCGGGAGAGGATCTCGGCGTCGACGGCGATGCGGGAGCGTCCTGTCGCCAGACAGTGGTGTTCGTGCTCCCAGATGTCCGAGGCGACCTCGGCCGCCCGCCGTGCCCTCGCCCGCTGGTCGGCGCCACCGGTGTAGACACGCACCCAGGCAAGCGAGAGCCGGACTCCGGTCCCAGTCACACGCCACCCTGAGGCACTGCCCCGCGAAGACCGCGATCCGCGAAAGCGTCAGTAGCCTGCTGCTCGCGCAGAGCCCGCTCGCCTAGTCCGGTCACGCGATACAGGCGACGGCGAGGGCGCCCCTCTCCCACAGCCACATCCGGGTCTTCCCACGCGCTTTCAAGCAGGCCGGCCTGTTCCATCCGGCCGAGTGCCTTGTAGAGCGTCCCGTGTGCAGTCAACGCGCGCGCCTCATATCGAGCCTTGACCTCGCGGGCAATGGCGAAGCCGTGGAACTCGGGCTCACCGGCACGCCGAAGCTCCAGAGCCGCCTCGAGGATTGACACCTCGAGGGGCAGAAGCCTTCCAGGTCGACGCCTCATGCCTTTGCATTATAGGAAGATAGCTTCCCATGTCAAGGAAGGGCTGGTTGGCTCTGACAGGGTCTCGCTCGCAGGAAACGACGGCTTCAGGGAACATCCCTGAACGCTGGCGCATGCAAGCGTCTGGGGTGAGGTTTCAGCCTCACCCGTGGTACCGCATCCGCGTGCCCGACAGTGCGGGTAAGGCTGAAGCCTCACCCCCGCGCGACGGCACACGTTGCTCAAGCAACATTTCCTAACGCTCGCGCACACGATGAGCGTGTGACACGAGCGACGAACCACGGCCGCGACCTGGGCCACCTCGTGGTTGAGGTGCCACAAGTATGCTCCCTGAACATCGAGCACGCCTGTGCACCGTTCCAGCGAGACGAGCCGGGTAGAGTCAACGGCCCGGAGCACATGCGCGGTGTCGTCGGCCGGCTGAGAAGCCAGTTCTCGGATCTCGAGATGACCGTCGAGGCCATTGCTGCCGACGGCGATCTGGTGGTCGCTCTGGTCCGCGCCGAGGGAACGAACGATGGCAAGCTCAACGGGATGATGCCTCCGACCGGTAAGCGTTTCGTAGCCCGGCAAAGTCACTGGTTCCGCGTACAGGATGGCGAGCTTGCGGAGCACTGGGCGACGCGAGACGATCTGACAGCGATGCTGCAACTCGGCGTGATCCCGATGCCCGGAGGGCCGCCCCGGTAGCCAGCGCCGGTGCGCCGAAAGCCAAGACGAGCGACTGGCCCACGTCCGTGGGCGTGCGACCGCCTGGCGTGAAGCCAACCGCTGCCTCATACGCTACCTCGTCCGCAACCTCTACCGACTACTCCAGAACGGAGCCCCACCCAACGCTTGACAACATAGAAGCATCGCTGGCGCGGGCGAAGGAGCTCTGGAGCGCGGTTGCGGCCGTGACCGCAACGCCGCGGTGCATCGCGCCTTGATGGGCTCAGGGCGACGCTACGATCGCCATGGTGGGCGTTGACGTTGTCTTCGAAACGCACTCATGGAGCGTCGACAACGATCGCGGCGTCGCGACCGGCTGGCTCGACGGAACCCTTTCGGAGAAAGGGCGAATCCTGGCGGCCGAGCTTGGTGACAGGCGTCGGTCGGATGGCCTTGCCCGCGTATTCACTTCGGATCTGGGCCGTGCGGTCGAGACGGCCGCAATCGCATTTGCCGGCTCGGCGATCCCTGTCATCCAGGAGTGGAGGCTTCGCGAGTGCAACTACGGCACACTCAACGGCGTCTCGCGCGCCCGGATGGACGTCCAATGGCCAAGCCGAATCGACGAGCCGCACCCTCACGGCGAGAGCTGGCAAGAAGCAATCCTTCGAGTCGAGGGGTTCCTTCGTGAGCTCGCGCGGACACGGGACGGAGAGCGCGTGCTGATCATCGGGCACATGGCAACCTGGTATGCACTCGAACACGTCGTCCATGGGACGACCCTCAAAGATGTGTGGCACTCGGACTTCCGCTGGCGCGAAGGTTGGTCCTACTTCCTCTTGCCACCGCCTCACCCGCCAGATCTGCCGGCCTGAGCGTCACCTCACCGGCTCGAGCAACGTTCCTGAACGCTGGGATTCTGAATGGCAGTCAAGGCAATCTCCGAGTTCACGCTCCAGCCGGGCCGATGTGACGAGCTCGTGGGCCTGTTCGAGAGCCTCGTAGGACAACATTTCGAGTCCATGCGTGCCGCCGGCTGTCAGAGCGCCACCATCTACGTGGTTCTCGACGACCTGGACAGGGCGGTAGAGATCAGCGAATGGGAGTCAGCCGAGGCGCGCGAGAGGGTGATGCAGAGCGAGGCGATGGTCGCGTTCGCGCCTCTGTTCGAGCTGCTGGCCGCTCCCCCCAACGCAACGGTGGTCGGGCAGGTGGGCTAAATGGTTGATCGGTTCGTGAGAGAGCGGCTGTCTACGATCCGAGCGTGATCGAAATCGACCTTCGCGTGCTGGCCGAGGAGCACCATCAGATCGCCGAGCGGTTCTGGCAGCTCTTCCTCCACGATCTCTCGGAGTTCCGGGACTCGCATCCGGACGAACAAGGGGCGTTCAAGCGACGCCACCTCGAGCCGTACCTTGTCGTCGACCCGGATCGCGTGGCGTATGTGATCTACGGGCCGACCGGGCCTGTCGGTCTCGCGTTCGTCTACGGCCTCGTCGGCAGGGTGCGCAGATTCGATCAGTTCTTCATCGTGCGCTCGCAGCGGCGCGCAGGCGTCGGTCGGGAGGCGGCAGCGGCGACCGTCCGCCGGCATCCAGGACGCTGGGAGGTCGGCTTCCAGAACGAGAACGCGATTGCGGCGCGGTTCTGGCGCCGTTTGGCAGCGGACATCGGCAGCAATGTGCAGGAGCGGGTTCAGCCTGTGCCCGACAAGCCGCACGTCCCGGACGACGTGATCCTTTCGTTCGACGCCGCTTAGGCTGCGGTTTTCGCAGCACGGTTCCCGGGCACCGGCGCAAGCGAGGCGGCTCGCCGGTTGCTCCGCCTATACTCGCGTCGTGGCTGCGTTGCTGACCGGTGCATGCCTGTGCGGGCTGGTTCGGTTCGAGATCTCTGCGCCACCCCGGTCGGCGACGTACTGTCATTGCACCCGTTGTCAGCGGCGCACGGGCAGTGGCGCTTCGGCGTCGGCGAAACTGGAGCCCGGTTCGCTGACCGTCGTCGCCGGGCGCGAGCTCATCCGCACCTATCAGCCCGTCGACGGCTTTCCGAAGGACTTCTGCAGCAATTGTGGTGGTGCTCTCTGGAGCCGCGATCCCGAGAATCCGGAAGCAAAGTCGGTACGGCTTGGCGCTATCGACGGCGATCCAGGGATTCGGCCCTCAGCACACCAGTACACGGCGTACGCGGCCGTCTGGGAGCCGATCCCGGACGACGGATTGCCACGCTACCCGGAACGCCGCACCCCCTAGCGCGTGCGGTAACGTGACTGTTGTGGCCGTGGTCGTGCGCGGCCAACTCCTGCCGTCTCCCAGAGGTGCGTGGTGAACGAGCCGGTTCGGTATGCGCGTAGCGGGGACGTGAGTATCGCCTATCAGGTGACGGGCGACGGCCCGTTCGATCTCGTGCTCGTGCCCGGCTTCTTCTCGCATCTCGATATCGACTGGGAGCATCCGGCTCATGCGTCGTTCCTCGATCGGCTCGGCTCGTTCGCCAGGCTCATCCGTCTCGACAAGCGCGGCACGGGGCTCTCTGACCGTGGTGTCGGTCAGCCCGATCTCGAGCAGCGGATGGACGACGTGCGCGCGGTCATGGATGCGGTCTCGAGCGAGCGAGCGGCGCTGTTCGGGTACTCCGAAGGTGGCCCGATGTCTGTCCTGTTCGCCGCGACGTACCCGGAGAGAACGCGCGCCCTCGTCCTCTACGGATCGTACGCGAAGCGTGTGCGCACGGACGGCTACCCGTGGGCGCCGACCTGGGACGAGCGGGTCGCGTTGGCGAGGGACATCGAACAGAGATGGGGGGAGGATGTCGAGCTCTCGACGATGATCCCCAGCGCAGATGCCGCGATGGCGGCGTGGTTTCAGCGACGAGGGCGGGCGTCACTCAGTCCCGCCGCGGCCCGCGATCTCATCCTGATGAACTCGAAAGTCGACCTCGATGACGTGCTTCCCGCCGTTCGATGTCCGACGCTCGTCCTCCATCGACTAGGCGATCGCGACGCGCACATCGAGGGGGGCCGCTACCTCGCCAAGCACATCTCCAACGCCCTCTTCGTCGAGCTTTCGGGCAACGACCACGTGCCCTGGGTCGACGCGGATCAGTTCCTCGATCTGGTCGAGGAGTTCCTGACCGGCTCGCGTCCGGTCGTGCGCAGTCACCGCGTGCTCGGGACGATTCTGTTCACGGACATCGTCGCCTCCACGGACCGTCTTCGTGAGCTCGGCGACCCCGCGTGGGCCGCGCTACTGGAGCACCACAACGACGTTGTGCGGCGAGAGATCGCTGCATTCGCGGGTGCGGAGTTCGGCACGACGGGCGACGGCTTTCTCGCGCTGTTCGACGGCCCCGGCCGGGCGATTCGGTGCGCGATGGCCATACGAGACTCACTCGACACGCTCGGGCTCGGGGTCCGCATCGGCATCCACACCGGCGAGGTCGAGCGCACCGACGAACTGAGAGGGATCGCCGTTCATCTAGCGGCCCGCGTGCTCGCTGAGGCGGAGGCGGGCGAGATACTCGTCACGCAGACCACGCGGGATCTCGTCGAGGGCTCCGGCCTCCTCTTCGAGAGCAGAGGCACGCGAGAGCTCAAAGGCATCGAGGGCGCACGCACGCTCTATGCCGCCATTTGACAACGACCGACCCGCGCTCACACATCGAGCTGTACCGGCCTGGCCGGAGTCCACGTATGTTCTGGGCATCGCTCTACGGACGCAGACCACCCGACATGGAGGAAAGATGCCCACCGTTTTCGGCTACCACGATGTGAAGGACAGGGACCACTGGCTCGCCTCGCCCAAACGCGAGGAGTTCTTCGGCCCGCTCGGCGTGACGAACATCAGGACGTTCGTCGATCCGGGCAACCCGACTCGCGTCGGCGTGCTGATGGACGTTGCGGACATGGATGCCGTCATGGCCGCGATGGAGACCGAGGGAGCTGCCGCGGCGATGGCGCACGACGGGGTTCTCCCGGAAACGCTCGTCATGCTCGTCGAGGCCTGACCGAGTAGCGCGGGTGAGGCTTCGGCCTCACCCGTTCTTGATAGTTGTTCCTCATGACCGAGGTTCTGCTGTTCCACCACGCACAGGGCCAGACCCGAGGATTCCTCGCGTTCGCAGACAGGCTGCGAGCAGCCGGGCATGTTGTCCATGCGCCCGATCTCTACGACGGCAACACGTTCACCGATCTCGACGACGGCGTCGCCTACGCGAAGAAGGTCGGCTTCGGGACGATCGGCGAGCGAGGACGAATGGCCGCCGACCCGTTGCCGAACGAGCTCGTGTACGCCGGCTTCTCGCTCGGCGTCATGCCCGCCCAGATGCTGGCCCAGACGCGCCCGGGCGCGAGGGGTGCCCTGCTGTTCTCGGCGGCCCTGCCGGCCTCCGAGTTCGGTGGCGCGTGGCCGCGTGGAGTCCCACTTCAGATCCACATGATGGAAGACGACGAGTGGGCCGTGGAGGACCTGCCCGCCGCCCGCGAGCTCGTCGGGGCGACGGACGGCGCGGAGTTGTTCCTCTATCCCGGCGATCGGCACCTCTTTGCCGACGACAGCCTGCCGGACTACGACGAGAGCGCAGCGACGCTTCTCGGGCAACGCGTGCTCGCATTCCTGCAGAGCGTCGGGTAGGCGCTCACCGGATGGCCGAATCGCTGAAGCGTGTCGGTGCGATCACGTTGTTCGTGGACGAACCACAGCGGTCGAAGGAGTTCTACGCGCGCGTGTTCGAGGTCGACATGGCCTTCGAGGACGACAACTCCGTTGCGTTCAGGTTCGACAACCTGTTCCTGAATCTCCTGAAGCGTGGAGCGGCGGTCAACGAGTTGCTCGGCCCTGTTCCCGCGGCGGAGCCGGGAGCGTCGTTCGAGCTGACGGTCTGGGTCGACGACGTCGACGCGGTCTGCGCGGATCTCGTCGAACGAGGCGTCTCGATCGTCAGTGGGCCACTCGACCGACCCTGGGGGATGCGCACAGCGGCATTCCTCGACCCCGACGGCTACGTCTGGGAGGTCGCCGGCGAGATCCCGTCGGCCTGATTCGGCCAACGGCTGAGCGACGGCTGACACATGGAGGTAGACTCGGGGCGTGCTCTTGCCCACGGACGGTTGATCCGGGCACCCCTCACACCTGGGCGTTCTCTCCCGTCCCCGGAGGTACACGTGGAGTCGACACTCGCCCTCGTGGCAGCGATCTGGGCAATCGCCATGGCCCTCGGACCGGTGCTCCAGATCCGGAAGATCGTTGCATACAGGAACTCCGAGAGCGTCTCCATCGGCTACTTCCTCGTCCTCTTCGTCGGCTTTCTCCTCTGGATCGCCTATGGCGTCGCCGCCGACAACCTCGCCCTCATCATCCCGAACGCCGTGGCGGCTGCGGTCATCGTCCTCACGATCGTCGTTGCGCTGCGGTTCCGCCGAGGCCGTGGTCAGCCACTCCGAGCTGGAGGATCTTGACGCCGATGTGGTCGCCGGTTTTGGTCCGCGGATGACGATCGGCCGTGCTGCGCGCTTCGAGGAGCGGCGACCCCGCATCATCGCCACCTTCGGCGATGACGGAACGACACTCTCCGATGTCGCGCGCGTCCTCGAGCTCATGGAGATGGCTTGGCACGACTGTTACGCCGAGGTCACGCCGTCCGAAGAGGTTGTCGACGACGTTCTCCTGTGCTCGGGCGGAACGCTCCCCGAGCTGATCCGTGCCGCTCACCTGGCCTTGATCGATCGGCGTGACCTCGCGGTGTGGGCGGCCGAGGTTCGCCGCACGGCAGGCGCGTAGCCGGGAACAGAGCCCTCGCGCTGAGACGTGAGCCCGCACGAGAGCCGGTACTTCTCTCCGCCCGCTACGGGCGGCGTGCATCCACTACCATCGCTCGATGAATGGGTCGCTCTCGGTCGCTGCCGCGCAGCCGCGCTGCGAGGCAGGCGACCTCCGCGCAAACGCTCTGGCGCACGCCGAGGCGATCCGCGCTGCGGGCACGCGGCTCGTGCTCTTCCCCGAGTTGTCGCTGACCGGGTACGAGCTCGGGGCCGAGCCGGTCGCCGTCGATGACCCGGCGCTTCGGCCGATCGTCGAAGCGTGCCGCGCGACCGATTCGCTGGCGCTCGTCGGCGCTCCGATCGAGGAAGAGGGCCGGAGCTTCATCGCGGCCCTCCTCGTCGACGGCGACGGCATTGCGGTCGTATATCGGAAGTCACACCCGGGTGGCGACGAGCTCGGGCGCTTCAGCGCGGGCGACGGCCCGACGGCGATCGATGTCGACGGGTGGCGTGTCGGCCTCGGCATCTGCAGGGACACCGGGGTTGCCGAGCACACGGCCGGCACGGCGGCGCTCGGAGTCGACGCCTACCTCGCCGGGCTCGTGCACGCGCCCGAGGAGCTCGACGAGCAGGACGCCCGCGGCCTGCGGATTGCGGCCGCCTGCCGGTCATACGTCGTCTTCGCGAGCTTCGCCGGCCCGACGAGCGGCGGCTACGACACGACGGCCGGTGCGTCGACGATCTGGGCGCCCGACGGGACCGTCCTCGCCCGCGCGGGGAGCGCGCCGGGCGACATCGCCCGCGCGGAGCTCGAATAGCCGTCGAACTCGCTCCGCGCCGCCGCAACCGCCGGGTTTAGGGGCGCGCCGGCAGCATGCGCGCTCTCCGCGCTACGCGTCTGCGATCGGCCGGCCGACCACGAGAACGTCCCGGAGCTCGGGCGCAAGATCCCGATAGCTCGCGTCGGGGAGGACGCCGAGGCCGTCGAGCGCCTTCGAGAAGAAACAGCGCGCGGCCGCGGCGAGCACGACATCCATGATGTCCGTCTCGGAGAGGCGGAGGTCACGGAGCGGTTGGAGATCGGCATCGCCGACCGAGGAGGCGTCGTCGACCACGCGCTCCGCGAGGCTCATCACCGCGACGTCGATCTCGTCGAGGCCCGCGTTACGGTAGTCGCGCGCGATCTCGAGCACCGGCTCGTCGAACTGCTCACGAAGGACGGTGCCGTGCGCGAGCGAGCAGTAGCTCGAGCGGAGCCTCCGGGCCGCTGCCAGCGTCGCCAGCTCGTAGCGCCGGAGATCCATCCCGGCCTTGATCGCCCCGTTCAGCGCGCCCCAGGCGGCGTACACCTCGGGGCGGGTCTCGAACGCGCGCTCGTAGTTGGTCGGCATGGACTCAATTGTGCGTGAAATCCGCCAGTCTGGCGGAGGGTGTCCAGGCGCCTGGGCTACGCACCTCCGATCGCATCTCGCAACCCAGGCGCTCGCTCGAGCAGCTTGTGCATCCGCGTGATGTCCTTCGCCCGCAGGGTCACGGGGCCGCGTCGGGCGCTGCCATCGGTCGTGTAGGCGAATCGGACGAGGCGCTCACCGCCGTCGATCTCGAGCAGCTCGATCACCGTCGAGAAGCGCCGCTCGCCCGCACGCTGGGCGACCGTCACCTGCTCTACCGGCGCGGCCTTCCCCCAGGGTGTCGTGATTGTCTTCATGGAAGACAACGTAGCGCGGAATTCGTGTCGTGAATGTGTCGACTGGGTGTCGAGAGCGTGACTTCGTCAGAGCACGCCGTACTTCGTCCAGACCTCGCGGATGCTCATCCCCGCGAGCAGGTCGTCCCGCGCGTTCCCCTCCAGGCGGTACTTCGTGACGACGGCCTCGGCGACAGCCTCGACGATCTCCTGGGGCACGACGACGATGCCGTCGATATCACCGACGACGAGGTCTTCCGGCCGCACGTCGACTCCCCCGACCCGTGTCTCGACGCCGATGCCGGTGACGACCGCGCGCGCGAACGTGTCGAGCGGGGAAAGGCCGCGAGCGAAGGTCGGGAACCCGAGTGCGGTGATCGCGGCGGCGTCCCGCGCAAAGCCGTCGAGCACGACGCCCGACGCCCCGCGGCCCATCGCCGCACAGGAGAACAGCTCACCCCACGACGCGCATCGGACAGCCGGATCGACGGCGAAGAGCGGGACGTCGCCCGCGCGCAACCCGTCGAGCGCCGTGAGCTCTCCGTCGTATGGGAGCTCGGGCTCGGACGTGTCCGCGACGATGACGACCGGCACCGCTGCGCCCGCGAGCCGTGCTTCGGGCCAGAGCGGGCGAATCGCCGGGTCGAGGACCTGATCGCGGTGCCCGAGGCGGTCGAGCGCGTCCGAGATGACCGCGACCGGCGCATCGGCGAGCACCGCGCGCGCGTCTCGATCGGAGCTGCCGTCGATCACTCGGCAAACCCTGACGGCGCGGCCGGACGGCCCGGGGTGCCCCACGGCCGGCCCGCGGCGGTCACGAAGCATCCCTCGACGTGGTCGTCGACCATCCCGGTCGACTGCATGAAGGCGTACACGGTCGTCGGGCCGACGAATCCAAAGCCGAGCCGCTTCAGCTCCTTCGAGAGCGCCGTCGACGCGTCGGTTGTCGCTGGGATGTCGTTCATCCCTGACGGACGCTCCGACCGTCGCTCTGGTGCGAACCCCCAGACGAGCTCGGAGAGCCCCTCGGGGAGTGCGAGTGCCGCAACTGCGTTGCCGATCGTCGCCTCGATCTTGCCGCGATGCCGGACGATGCCGGCATCGCCGAGCAGGCGAACGACGTCGGTCTCGTCGAACTCGGCCACACGCTCGATCGAGAAGCCGGCAAAGGCCGCACGGAAGCTCTCGCGCTTGCGGAGGATCGTCAGCCACGACAAACCGGCCTGGAAGCCCTCGAGCGACAGCAACTCGAACAGGCCGTCGTCTCCGTCGCTTCTCGCGACCCCACTCCTCGTCGTGATAGGCGCGGTAGAGAGGGTCGTCTCCGCACCACGAGCAGCGGGCGACCCCGGCGTCGTCGTAGGCGAGATCGGCCATCGCTCGATTCTGCCGATCGGTAGCGTCCCATGCGATGTTCGAGCTGACCCTGGCGAACGCCGCGGACTACCTCGTCGGGCGGGGTCTCGTTGCCGCCGCCGCGTCGATCGACGTCGCGGAGCTTCCCGGCGGGGTCTCAGCGACGGTGATCGCCGCAGAGTCGGCGTCCACCGGCGAGGCGTTCGTGGTCAAGCAGGCGCTCGAGCGCCTCCGCGTCGAGAACGAGTGGCGAGCGAAGCAGGATCGAACGGAGCTCGAGGGTGCCGCGCTGCGCCTCTGCGATCGGCTTACCCCGGGTCGTGTCCCGCGCCTCATCGACAACGATCCGTCGGCGCACGTCATCGTCATGGAGCTCCTGCCGCGAAACGCGGTCAACTGGCAGGCCGAGATCGCGGTCGGGAACGTCCACGCCAACGTCGGATCCTGGGCGGGCGAGACGCTCGGTACCTGGCACTCGAAAACGGCCGGGGACGCAACCGTCGCCGCGGCGTTCGACGACTTCGAGTCGTTCGAGCAGCAGCGACTGAGCCCGTTCTACGAGACGGTGATCGAGCGCCGGCCCGACCTGGCCGCCTTGATCGAGGAACGAATGGAGGAGCTTCGAGCGCGGCGCTGCTTCGTCGACGGCGACTTCGCGATGAAGAACATGCTCGTCGGCCCCGACCGCAACTGGGTCCTCGACTTCGAGGTCGCTCACTACGGAAACCCCGTGTTCGATCTCGGGTTCTTCCTCTCGTTCGTGGTGCTGTCGGCGATCCGCTGGGAGCCACAGGCGACCGAGCTCCGGGCCCTTGCGGACGGCTTTCTGCGCGGATACGGCGAGACGGCGGGCGAGGGGTTTGCGGGGGATTCGATCTCGGTGACCGCGCATACCGGCGCCCTCGTGCTCGCTCGCACGGATGGGAAGTCTCCTGCCCAGTTCCTCGATCAGCCTTCCAGGGAGCGCGCGCGCTTGGCGGGGATTCTGCTCCTGCGCCGGCCCGAGGCGGGGCTGTGGCAGTGGGCGTGACCGCTCGCGTCGATGCGTCCGATGCACCCGCCGGCCCGATCCGCCGCGACGTTCGTCGGCGCGGCGGCGCTCGCTCTCGGTGCCCCGGCTGACGCTCGCACCGGGTTGCAACCCGGCGGCAGGAGGGAGATGATCCATCAGCCCCGTGCCACAGCCATGAGCTACGAGTCCCAACCCGATCCCGTCGCCGTCCCCGCGCCACCCGCCCCGAACGGGGCCGTCGACGAACCGGTGATCCGCGCCAACGGGATCTGGAAGATCTTCGGCCCGAAGGCCGACAGCATCATCGGGACGCCCGACGCCGATCTCTCCCGCTCGGAGCTGCGGGCAAAGACGGGGTGCGTCGCCGCTGTCGCCGACGTCTCGCTCGAGGTCTGGCCCGGCGAGGTGTTCGTCGTGATGGGGCTCTCCGGATCGGGCAAGTCGACGCTCGTCCGCACGCTGATCCGCCTGATCGAGCCGACCGCCGGCACGATCGAGATCGCGGGGCAGAACGTGACGAAGGCGAGGGCCCGCGCGCTCCGCACGCTGCGACGCAACTCGGTTGCGATGATCTTCCAGCACTTCGGCCTGCTCGCCCACCGGCGCGTGATCGACAACGTCGCCTTCGGCCTCGAGATCCGCGGCGTCGGCAAGGCCGAGCGGCTCGCCCGCGCCGAGGAGGTGCTCGAGCTCGTCGGGCTCAAGGACGTCGCCAACGCGTTCCCCGACCAGCTCTCCGGGGGAATGCAGCAGCGCGTCGGCGTCGCACGCGCGTTCGCCGCCGATCCTGCCGTGATGCTCTACGACGAGCCGTTCAGCGCCCTCGACCCGCTCATCCGCCGCGACATGCAGGACGAGGTGATGCGGCTTCAGAAGAACACCGGCAAGACGATGGTCTTCATCACGCACGACCTGCCCGAGGCGCTCCGGCTCGGAGACCGGATCGCGATCATGCGCGACGGCAAGATCGTCCAGCTCGGAACCGGGGAGGAGCTCGTCGGCTCGCCGGCCGACGAGTACGTCGAGAACTTCGTCCGCGACGTCCCACGCAGCCACGTCCTCACGCTTCGCTGGATCATGCGCGAGCCGTACCCGGGCGAGGAGGACGGCTACGGCCCCGAGCTCGACGTGACGACGACCGTGCGTGACGCCGTGCCGGTCATCGCGGCGAGCGAGAGCCCGGTCCGCGCGATGCAGGACGGGCGTGTCGTCGGGATCGTCGACCGCGTGGCGGTGCTGAAGGCGATCGCGGGTGAAGGCGGCTAGGGCCGGATGTCCGCGCTGACCGAGGCTCCGGTCGTCGTTCCGACCTTGACCCACCGGCCCTGGTGGAAGGGCCGCCCGGTCAAGGTGGTTGCGACCGCGGCCGTGATGGTGATCATCTACCGGGCGTTCAAGCTCGACTACCCGTGGCCGACCAGCCTCACCTTCACCTCGCTCTCGGCCCATCTCGACGATTTCCAGGCGTGGCTGATCGAGCAACGGACGGCGGAGAACACCGGCGTCGTATTCACGGTCTTCAACTGGTTCCGTGTCTTCCTCGACGACCTCGTCGGCTGGCTCGACCGGTTCATCCTCTGGCTCACCTGGGTCGGGACCACGGTGACGGGAACGCTGGTCGTGTGGCGCTTCGGCGGGCGCCGCGCCGCCGCGATCGTCATCGGTGCGTTCGTCTCGTTCGCGCTGCTCGGCCTCTGGGAAGCGAGCATGGAGACGCTCGCCCTGATGATCGCATCCGTCGGGCTCGCGCTCCTGATCGGCGTCCCGATCGGCATCGTCGCGGGCCGCTCCGACCGTTTCCAGAGCGCGATCACGCCGATCCTCGACGCGATGCAGATCGTGCCGGCGTTCGCCTACCTGATGCCGGTCGTGCTCTTCTTCTCGATCGGGTACGCAGCGGCCGTCGTGTCGACGATCATCTACGCGATCCCGCCGGCCGTGCGCATCACGTCCCTCGGCATCCGGGGCGTCGCGACCAACACCGTCGAGGCGTCCGCGTCGATGGGTGCGACGCGCCGCCAGATGCTCGCCGAAGGTGCAGCTTCCTCTGGCCCGGCGCGTGCTCCTGCTGGGTGTCAACCAGACGATCCTGTTCGCGCTCTCGATGGTCGTCATCGCCGGGCTGATCGGCGGCGGCGGCCTCGGTGCCGTCGTCAACGCCAACCTCTCCACGAATCCGGCGCTCTCACTCGTCGCGGGTGTCGCGATCGTGATCATGGCGATGACGCTCGATCGGGCGACGGAGCACATTGCCGACCGCACCGACCCCGCCAAGCGCCACCTCGACGCCGAGGGAAAGAGGCAGCTCCGGACCCGAACGATCTTCGTTGCCCTCGTCAGCGCCGGATCGGTCGTTGTCGCGAAGCTCGTCGGCGTCGGCCCCACCTACCCGGACGTGGTGGGCGTCAGGGAGCAAGCGGTAACCGCGCAGGAGTACGTCCTCGCGAAGATCCAGATCGCCCTCGACTACGTCCAGGATCCGACGTCGTTCGTCTTCGGGATCACGGAGCCGACGGGCAACTCGATCCTGACGGACATCCTCCTGCCGCTGCAGTCGTTCCTCGTCGAGTCGCCCTGGTTCACGACGGTCGCGGGGCTGACGCTGATCGCCTACATCATCTCGGGGTTGCGGCCGGCGTTGACGACGTTCCTGATGCTGGCGCTGATCGGCGTCCTCGGTGTCTGGGCGCTCGCGATGGACACGCTCTCACAGGTGCTCGTCGCGACGATCTTCGCCGTCGTCATCGGGGTGACGCTGGGGATCGCGGCTGCCGAGAGCACCACCGTCTCGAGGATCCTGCGTCCGGTCAACGACGTGCTCCAGACGATGCCCCAGCTCGTCTACATCATCCCGTTCATCTACTTGATGCCCGTGTCGGTCGTACCGGGGATCATCGCGGGTGTCCTCTATGCGTTCCCGGTCGTGATCCGTCTCGTCGAGCGGGGGCTCCGGGACGTGGCACCGGAAACGGTCGAGGCGGCAGGGGCGTTCGGAGCGACGCGCCGGCAGATCCTCTTCAAGGTGAAGGTCCCGCTCGCGGGCGACGCCATCATGCTCGGCGTCAACCAGGGGATGATCATGGTGCTCGCAGTCGTCGTCATCGGCGGGCTCGTCGGCTCGGGCGGCCTCGGCTACGAGGTCGCGCAGGGCCTCGTGCGCGGGCAGTTCGGGCAGGGCACAATTGCGTCGATTGCGATCCTCGCTCTCGGGATCGCGCTCGACCGGGTCACGCAGGGCTCGAGGAGGGGTCGACCGTCCAATGGGATGTGACCAACAAGCGCGAGCGGAAAGACGTTCAAGCATGCAGAGGCAGGATCTCAACTAGGAGGATCGGATGAAGCATCTCTTCGGTACCCGGAGCAGCCGTAGCGCCGTCTTCGGGGTTGTTGCGGTTGCGGCGATCGCGGTGTTCGCGGCAAGCGCGCTCGGCGGTGGCTCCAGGGCAACCGCGTGCGGCAACGTAACGCTGAACGAAAACGCGTGGGCAGGCTCATCGGCCAATGTCTACGTCGTCAAGTACGTGCTCGAAAACAAGCTCGGCTGCAAGGTGAAGGTGTCGAACATCACCGAGGGGCAGCCGAACTTCCAGGCGATGGCTGACGGCAAGATCGACGTCATCCTCGAGGACTGGCAGAACCTCGCGGGATACCCGCAGTACACGAAGAGCAAGCAGCTCGTCAAGGTCGGGACGAACGGGATCACGGGCACGATCGGGTGGTTCATCCCGCGCTACCTGCTCAAGAAGTACCCCAAGATGGCGACGTGGAAAGGCCTGAAGGGCAAGGAGAGCATCTTCAAGTCACCCGAGTCGGGCTCGCAGGGGATGTTCCTCGGCGGCGACCCCTCCTACGTCCAGAAGGACAGGGCGATCATCGAGGGCCTCGGGCTCAACTTCAAGCACGTGGTCGCGGGCGCCGAGGCGGCCCAGGTCGCACGGTGGAGCCAGCTCTACAAGCAGAAGAAGCCCGTCATCTTCTACTGGTACGACCCGCAGTACCTGAACGGGGCCTACGACCTCGTCAACGTGAAGCTGCCTCCTCGCACGAAGAACTGCAAGGACGACGAGAAGAAGGGCGGCGACCCGAAGCAGTACGCGTGCGCGTATCCGGCCTATCCGCTCGACAAGATCATCAGTGGCAAGTTCGCGAAGAGCGGCTCGCCGGCGGTCGGTGTCGTGAAGAGGTTCAAGTGGACGGCCAAGGACCAGAACAAGGTCGCGTTCCTGATCGGCGGCAAGAAGATGAAGCCCGACAAGGCTGCGGCCATCTGGGTGAAGGCGAACCCCGCCAAGGTCAACGCCTGGCTCTCGAAGTAGTCGGGAGGGGCCGCGGTGGAAGAGCGTACCGCGGCCCCTCCCTCCTCTTCGCTCGCATTCCTTTCCGGGCGCTTCGCGCATCCTGAAGAGGCCCGCCCGCGGGCCCTGGCCGGCAAACGTGCGGGCATCGTCGCGGACGGCTGAGGGTGCGCCGACGCTGGACGTCTCGTACAGTCGCGTTCAGTCTGATATACACCTCGTATATCAACTACGCCACTCATCTCCGCGTCCCCTATCCAGCCAGACACGTCCGACTCGCCGTCGCTCAGCGAGCGCGCGGCCAACGCGATCCGTGAGCTGATCGTCACGCTCGAGCTCCCGCCCGGGTCTCCGGTGAGCGAGCGCGAGCTGATGGCACGGCTCGGGCTCGGGCGCACCCCCGTCCGCGAAGCACTTCGGACGCTCGCGCGGGAGAAGCTCGTCGAGGTGTACCCCCGACGTGGCATCGTCGTCTCGCCCGTCGAGGTCGGCGACCTGGCGGCCCTCTCCGAGGCCAGGATCACGCTCGAGAGCTTCGCCGCCCGCCTCGCGGCCGAGCGGGCGAGCGCCGACGACCACGAGGTCGCCCGGGCGCTCCTCGCCGAGCTGCCCGGGCCACGCGATGCCCACGACGAGCGGGCGCTGATCGAGCTCGACCAGCGCATCCACCGCCACGTCTATCGCTGCGCCCACAACGCGTTCGTCGAGTCGACCCTGAACGAGTACTACACGCTCACGCTGCGTATCTGGTTCGTCGCCCTCGACCGGGTCGCCCGGCTCGACGACGCGGTCACCGAGCACCGTGAGCTCCTCGAGGCGATCCTCTCGCGCGACGCCGGTCGCGCCGAGGACGTCATGCGCCGCCACATCCAGAGCTTCGAACGGGCGATCCGCGCCGTTCTCTGAACGTCGATCCGAAAGGCAGGGAGACCGATCCCATGAGCACCTTCCCCACGAGCGCAAGAGCCGTCGTCATCGGCTGCGGCATCGTCGGTAACAGCCTCGTCCACCACCTCACCCGGCTCGGCTGGACGGATGTCGTCCAGATCGACAAGGGGCCGCTGCCGAATCCCGGCGGCTCGACCGGGCACGCCTCCAACTTCATCTTCCCCGTCGACCACTCGAAGGAGATGACGCAGCTGACGCTCGAGTCGCAGCGGCAGTACGTCGAGATGGGTGTCAACACCGAATGCGGCGGCATCGAGGTCGCGCGCACCGAGGAGCGGATGGAGGAGCTGCGGCGGCGGATGGCATCGGCGAAGTCGTGGGGCGTCGACTCGGCGCGACTCGTCACGCCCACGGAGATCAAGGAGCTCGTGCCGTTCATCGACGAGTCGATCCTCCTCGGCGGCTTCTACTGCCCGACCGTCTCCGTCGTCGACTCCCTGCGCGCCGGCACGATCATGCGCGAGCGGGGGATCGACTCGGGCGGGCTCCAGGTGTTCGCGAACACCGACGTGAGCGGCATGGACGTCGAGCACGGCCGGATCCGTCGCGTGCACACGTCGCGCGGGACGATCGAAGCGGAGGTCGTGGTGATCGCCTGCGGCGTCTGGAGCCCGCTCCTCGCCGCGATGGCGGGGGCGCACATCCCGCTCACGCCTGCCGTCCACCAGATGATCGACGTCGGCCCCGTGCCACGCTTCGAGGCGACGTCGAGCGCGATCGAGTTCCCGATCGTCCGCGACATGGACGTGTACATGTACGAGCGCCAGGACGGCGTCGGCCTCGAGATCGGCTCCTACGCCCACCGCTCGATCCTTCACGACCCCGAGGAGATCCCGTCGATCGAGGAGGCGGCGCTCTCGCCGACCGAGTTCCCCTTCACGCAGGCCGACTTCGCCGACCAGATGGAGCACGCGCTCGAGCTGATGCCCGAGATCGTCGGTGACGAGTCGGTCGGTGTGAAGTACGCGATCAACGGCCTCATCGCGCTGACGCCGGACGGGATGCCGATTCTCGGTGAGACGTCCGAGGTGAAGGGCCTCTGGTCGGCGGCGGCCGTGTGGGTAAAGGAAGGCCCGGGCGTCGGGAAGTCGCTCGCCGAGTGGATGGTGCTCGGCGAGTCGCACATCGACCTCCACAGCTCCGACGCGAGCCGCTTCCACGATCACCAGAGGACGCGCGCCCATGTGAAAGCGCGCACCTTCGAGGCGTTCCCCAAGACCTACGGCATCGTGCATCCGGGGGAGCAGTGGGGAAGCGAGCGCGGCATCCGCCTCTCGCCGATGCACGCCCAGGAGAAGGCCCTGGGTGCCGCCTTCTACGAGGCGGTCGGGTGGGAGCGGCCGCAGTGGTACGAGGCGAACGCGCCGCTCGTCGAGCACTACGGCGTCGAGTCGCGCGCTGCCGAGTGGGACGCTCGTTGGTGGTCACCGATCATCAACGCCGAGCACCTCGCGATGCGCGAGCACGCCGGGATCTTCGACCTCTCCGCCTTCGCGATCTTCGACGTCCAGGGCGCCGGTGCCCTCGACGCCCTTCAGCACGCGGTCATGGCCCAGATGGACGTGCCGGTCGGGCGGGTCGTCTACACACCCGTTCTCAGTCCCGGCGGCGGCTTCAAGTCCGACCTCACGATCATGCGGCTCGGCGACGACCTCTTTCGCATCGTCACGGGCGGTGCGCACGGGATGGCAGACAAGAAGCTGTTCGTCGACGCGCTGCCGGACGACGGCTCGGCGTCGCTCGTGGACGTGACGACGGCGTGGACGACGATCGGCGTCTGGGGGCCGAAGGCGCGCGACATCCTCGCGAGCGTCACCGCGGACGACGTCTCCCACGAAGGCTTCCCGTTCGGCCGCTGCCGGACGATCGAGATCGGATCGCAGCTCGTGCTCGCCTCGAGGATCTCCTACGTCGGCGACCTCGGCTGGGAGCTCTACGTGCCGATGGAGCAGGGGGGCCGTCTCTGGGACGTCCTCTGGGAGGCGGGAGTGCCCCACTCGCTGACGGCGTGTGGGATCGGCGTCTACGGCACCACCGGGCGGCTCGAGAAGGCGTACCGTGCCTACGGCGCCGAGCTCGAGTCGGAGGTCACGGTGGTCGAGGCGGGCATGCAGCGGGCGTCCGTGAAGGAGCAGGACTTCGTCGGCAAGGAGGCGCACCTGCGCCACCGGGAGGAGGAGCCGGCGGCGATCCTCTGCACCCTCACGGTCGACGATCACGCCTCCGCCTCCGGCGTGAAGCGGTACCCGCTCGGGCGCGAGCCGATCACGCTTCGTGACGGCACGCCGCTCACCGACGCGAAGGGGCGCCGCTCGTACGTCACGAGCGCCGGCGCCGGGCCGTCGCTTCGGAAGTACATCCTGCTCTCCTACCTACCGCCGCAGCAGGCGGTCGAGGGCTCGCAGGAGCTCGCGGTCGAGTACATGAACGAGCGCTTCCCGGTGACCGTCGCGGTCGCCGGCGCGAGGGCGCCGTTCGACCCCGAGAATGAGAGGATCCGCTCGTGAAGATCCTCGTCTGCGTCAAGCGCGTGCCCATGACGGGCGGCCGGATCGTCCTCACCGACGACGAGCAGGCGATCGAGACGAAGCACCTCGGCTTCGCCGTCAGCCCTCACGAGGAGTGCGGCGTCGAGGAGGCCGTCCGGCTCTGGGAGCACCACGGCGGCGACACGGTCGTGCTCACGCTCGGGCCGGCCGACGCCGAGGAGCAGCTCCGCGACTCGATGGCGATCGGGATCGCGCGGGGAGTCCACCTCGTGACGGACGGCGAGGAGTGGGATCCCGAGGCGACCGCGGCCGCCATCGTGGACGCTGTCCGGGCCGACGAGGGCGCGTCGGGCCCCTTTGACCTGATCCTCTTCGGCAACGAGTCGGCCGACTCGGGTGGCTTCCAGGTCGGGCTGCGGGTCGCGCACGCGCTCGGGCGACCGTGCGCGACCGGGGTGAAGGGCATCCGCGTCGATGGTGGCTTCGCGCGCTGTGAGCAGGAGGAGGGCGGAGGGCGCGACGTCTACGAATTGCCGCTGCCCGCTGTCGTCACCGTCCTCGAAGGGCTCAATCTGCCGCGCTATCCGTCGGTCCCGGGCCGCATGCGGGCGGGGAAGAAGCCGCTCGACGTCGTCACTCCGGAGAGACCTGCGTCGCGCCTCGAGCGCGCGAGGCTCGTCGTGCCGGCCGGGGCATCGAAGCAGGCGGAGGTGCTCGGTCACGGTGCCGATGCGGCGGTCGCCGTCGTCGACCTCCTCGAGCAGATCGGGGTGGCGTCGTGAACCTCGTTCTCGTAGAGCACGCCGACGGCTCTGCCACCGATGTCTCGCTGCAGGCGTTGGCGCTTCGCGACCGGCCTCGGCGGCGAGATACACGCGCTGGTCATAGGCCCCGGCGGCGCCGAGGCGGCGGCCGGTCTCCCGGCGACCGTCGTCCATGTCGCGCAGCACGACGCTCTCACCGCGTTTGCGCCCGACGCCTGGGCGGCGATCATCAGTGCCACTGCCGAGCGGATCGGCGCGACGGCCGTCGTCGCTCCCGGCACGGGGCATGCGACCGATGCGATGGCGCGAGCCGCAGTGCGGCTCGGCGAGCCGCTCGCGGTGAATTGCACCTCCGTGTCGCCGGGCGAGCCGCTTGCGCTCACCCGCGTGCGCTGGGGTGGGAGCCTCCTCGAGGAGGCTCGCCTCCACACGGCCGGCTGCGCGCTGCTCACCGTGGCGCCCCACTCCATCACGGCTGCCGTGGCAGGGGCTCCCGGCTCGGTCGAGGCGTTCACGCCCGAGCTCGCCGAGGCCGACCTCGTCGTCCGCGTGCGCGAGCGTGTTGCGCCGCCGGCAGGCGGTGTCTCGCTCGCCGACGCCAAGGTCGTGGTCACGGGCGGTCGCGGAGTGGGCTCGGCAGAGGGCTTCGCCGTCGTGGAGGAGCTCGCAGGGCTGCTGGGTGGGGCGGTCGGCTGCTCGCGGGCGGTGACGATGTCCGGCTGGCGACCGCACACCGATCAGGTGGGGCAGACCGGGAACAAGATCGCGCCCGAGATCTACATCGCATGTGGCGTGTCGGGAGCAACGCAGCACATCGCGGGCGCGAAGGGGGCCAAGCGGATCCTCGCGGTGAACACCGATCCCGAGGCGCCGATCATGTCCGTGGCGGACTACGCCGTCGTCGGCGACCTGCACGAGGTGCTGCCGGCGGTGTCGGCCGAGCTGCGGAGGCGGCAGGGATGATGCCCGGGCGACCGGCTGAAGCCGGCCACCGGCGGCGCAGCGCGTGGTGTCTGGCTTCAGCCAGATGCCGGGGCTCCCACCGGTGACGTACGTCTCCGGGCTTGCGCTCCTCCTCGTCCTCGGTGTCGCAGGCGCGCTGTTCGGCCGACGCGCGCTGCTCCTGACGCAACTCGTTCGCCTTGGCAAGCCCGTGGCGCGGTTCGACGACGTGCCGCAGCGCGTGCGCAACGAGGCGGTCGTCGTGCTCGGGCAGAAGAAGCTGCTCCAGCGCCTCGGCCCCGGCCTGATCCACGCGTTCATCTTCTGGGGCTTCCTCGTCCTCTTCCCGACGATCGTGATGGCGCTCATCGGCGCGGTGGCGAAGGGGGAGTCGCTCCCGTGGCTCGGGCACCAGGGCTGGTTCGCATTGCTCGTCGATCTCTTCGTCGTTCTCGTGCTCGTCGGCGTGATCTCCGCCTTCTGGATCCGGAAGGTGCAGCGGCCGAAACGGTTCGAGGGGAGTCACCTCGGCGAGGCCGACCTGATCCTCGGCCTGATCGCGCTGATCGTGGTGACGCTGCTCCTCTGGCACGCGGCACTGATCGCGACGGGCCTCAACGAATGGCCCGCCTCCGCGTCTCCCGTCTCGAATGCGATTGCCCAGGTGTTCGGCGAGGGGAGCTGGGCCGAGGCGCGCGAGCGGATCTTCGTCTGGGCACACGTCCTCCTCGTCGTCGGCTTCCTCGCCTACCTGCCGCGCTCGAAGCACCTGCACATCGCGACGGCCGCGGTCAACGTGTGGTTCGGCCGCACGCGCAGGCGCGGCCGGCTCGAGCCGCTCGATTTCACGGTCGAGGACGAGTCCGCGATGCGCTTCGGGTCGGCGACGATCGCCGACATGACCTGGAAGCAGATGGTCGACACGATGTCCTGCACCGAGTGCGGCCGCTGCCAGGACGTCTGCCCGGCCTACGCGACGGGCAAGGAGCTGTCGCCGAAGCTCCTGATCATGGGCCTGCGCGACCAGCTCTTCGCCGAGGGGCCGAGCCTGCTCGCGGCGGCGAAGGGCGGCGACGCATTCGAGCCCACCGCCCTCGTCCCGAATGCGGTCAGCGACGACGTCGTCTGGGACTGCGTCACGTGCGGAGCGTGCGTCCAGGAGTGCCCGGTCGCGATCGAGCACGTCGATCACATCGTCGACCTGCGGCGCCATCTGGTCATGGTCGACGGTCGCTTCCCGTCGGACGGCGAGACGATGCTGCGGGACGTCGAGCGCTCGCCAGAACCCCTGGGGCAAGCCGCAGGCGGAGCGCGCCGACTGGGCGGAGGGGCTCGACGTGAGGGTGCTCCAGCCGGGCGAGCCCGGCACCGGAGGTGCTGTACTGGGTCGGCTGCGCGGCGTCGTATCGACGAGCGCGCGCGAGCGACGGCGCAGTCGACGGCGAAGCTGCTGCAGGCTGCGGGCGTCGACTTCGCGATCCTCGGGCCGCGCGAGGCGTGCACCGGCGACCCGGCGCGGCGGATGGGCAACGAGTACGTCTTCCAGTCGTACGCCGAGCAGAACGTCGCGACGCTGAACGAGTCGGGCGTGACGAAGATCGTCGCGAGCTGCCCGCACTGCTTCAACACGCTCGCGAACGAGTACGCGACTTCGGCGGCAGCTACGAGGTCGTCCACCACACGGAGCTGCTGGCCGGCTCGTCCGCGAGGGGCGGCTCGCGCCGGCGGGCGGCGCCGCAGGAGATCACCTACCACGACTCCTGCTACCTGGCGCGCCACAACGACGTGATCTCGAGCGCCGCGCGAGCTCGTGTCGCCGGGTCGGCAAGCCCGCTGGAGATGGCGCGGAGCGGCAAGCGAGACGTTCTGCTGCGGCGCCGGGGGCGCGCACATGTGGATGGAGGAGCGCGGCTCAACCAGATCAACGAGGAGCGCGCGCCGAGGAGGCCGCGGCGACCGGGCGCGGAGACGCTCGCTGTCGCCTGCCCGTTCTGCACGATGATGCTCGACGACGGCGTCAAGCAGAACGGCTCCGAGATGCGGGTCGCCGACGTCGCGACACTCCTCGCCGAGGCGACTCGAATCGCAGAACACGCCGAGCCGATGATCACGCCGGACACGATGTGGGACCCCGAGAACGTCCGGTGGACGGTCTCCCACACGCGCGAGCTCGTGCCGACCGCGGCGGTACGGCGCGGGGATCGGGTCAGCCCCTTGCCGCGCGAGCCGGTCGATCTCGACGACCTTCCGATCCACGATGGCGGCGCCTCCATCCCGCTCACCGAAGCTCTGAGGCGATCCCACGTCGACGGGCTCATGGTCGTCCAGCGGGGCACCGTCGTCTACGAGCGCTACCTCACGATGCGGCCCGAGACGTCACACATCCTCCAGTCCGTGTCCAAGTCGTTGACCGCTGCCCTCACCGGCGTCGTGGTGAGCGAGGGGCGCCTCGATCCGGCCGGCCTCGTCACCGACCATCTGCCCGAGCTCGACGGCTCCTGCTGGGATGGGTGCACGATCGAGCACCTCCTCGACATGCGCGGCGGCGTCGCGTTCGACGAGTCCGACTACGAGGACACGACTTCGGAGTCCTACCGCGGCTTTCGCATCCTCGGCTGGCTGCCGCGGCTCGAGACCGACCCGTCTCCTGCCGACTACATCGCAGGAATGAGCCCGCAGGGCCCGCACGGCGGCCCGTTCGAGTACCGGTCGATCTTCACCGACGTCCTCGGATGGTGCCTCGAGCGCGCCACCGGCGAGCCTCTCGCATCGCTCTTCTCGTCGCGGATCTGGGAGCCGATGGGAGCGACGCACGACGCGGACCTGCTCCTCGGCCCGGGCGGCTTCCCCCTTGCGGACGGTGGCTTCTGTGTCACCTTGTCGGATCTCGCGCGGTTCGGGCTCATGTTCCTGCAGGGCGGCGAGATCGACGGTCGTCAGGTCGTGCCCCGGGAGTGGGTGCACCGCCTGCGCGTCACCGATCACGATCTGATCGCGGCCTTTCGATCATCGCCTGACTCGCGCGACATGCCGCCGACGGCGTTCTACCGCGACCAGTGGTGGGTCTACGACGCCGAGGCGGGAATCTACTCGGGATACGGCATCCACGGGCAGCAGGTGCTCGTCCACCATCCCTCCGGCTGCGTGGTGGCGCGGATGTCGAGCTGGCCTCGCCCCTGGGACGACGCGGCCTCCCGACTCGGCGACGCGGCCGCGTTCGCCGTGTGCGGCGCGCTGACCTGACTTCCCACATCTGAGCTGTGAAAATGTGATACCGTGAAACTGTGAAGAATATCACGATCTCGGTTGCGGACGATGTCTACCGGGCTGCAAGGATCCGGGCGGCGGAGACAGGTACGTCCGTCAGTGCGCTCGTCGGGAGCTACCTCTCGTCGCTCGCCGGGCTCGACGCCGAAACGAAGCGCCTCGAGGCGCAGCAGCGTCGGGTGCAGCGGGAGATCGAGCACTTCCGAGCGGCAGATCGCCTCGGACGCGACGAGATCCACGACCGTGCGATTCGTTGACACGAACATCCTCCTGTACGCGATCTCGCGTGACGAGGGGGAAGTGGACAAAGCCCGTCGGGCGAACGACATCCTCGACGAGGCCGACCTCGCGCTCTCCGTCCAGGTTCTGCAGGAGTTCTACGTCCAGGCGACTCGGGCGGGCAGGCCCGATCGTCTGGCACATGGGCAGGCCGTGTCGCTCGTCGAGGCCTTCCTGCGCTTTCCGACCGCAGACCTGACGGCTCCGATCGTGCGTGCGGCGTTCGAGACGCGGGACCGGTTCGATATCTCCTACTGGGACGCAGCGATCATCGAAGCCGCGCGTGCCCTCGGATGTGACGTCGTCTTGTCGGAAGATCTGAACGATGGTCAGGACTACTCCGGCGTGCGCGTCGAGAACCCGTTCCGGGTTCCCTGAGCTTCTACCGTCGAAGCGCCGCGCGCGCTGCGTGGTAGCCGCACATGCCGTGAACGCCGCCGCCCGGCGGCGTCGAGGACGAGCAGAGGTAGACGCCGTCGATGGGCGTGCGGTACGGGATCGGGCGCGCCACCGGACGGGCGAACAACTGGCGGAGGTCGGCGCTGCCGCCGTTGATGTCGCCGCCGACGTAGTTCGGGTTGCGTGCCTCGAGCGCCGCAGGGTCGAGGACGTTCCGTTCGAGCACGACATCGCGGAAGCCCGGCGCGAAACGCTCGAGCTGGCTCTCGATCGCCGCCACCGCGCCGTCGGTCAGCGTCGAGCCGTTCGGGACGTGCGTGTAGGCCCAGAGCGTGTGCTTGCCGGCCGGCGCCCGCGTCGTGTCGAAGAGGCTCTGCTGGGCGACGAGGACGTACGGTCGCTCCGGGTGCCGTCCGCTTGCGACCGCGGCCTCGGCGGCGGCGATCTCGTCGAGCGTGCCGCCGAGGTGGACGGTGGCGGCCCGCGCACACTCGGGTGCCGCCCACGGCACCGGCCCGGAGAGCGCGTAGTCGACCTTCACGACGCCGGGGCCGTAGCGGTAGCGCTCGAGCGCACGCCGGTAGCGGGCCGGAAGCCGGTCGCCTGCCGAGCGCGAGGAACTGCCGCGGCGTCACGTCGAGCAGGAGAAGCTGTGTTGCTTCAACACAAACTCCTCCAGCGAGGTGACCGGGTGGCCGGTCTCGATCTCGCCACCGAGCGAGCGGAGGTACGAGGCGAGCGCGTCGGCGATCGACTGGGAGCCTCCGCGCGGGAGCGGCCAGCCGACGGCGTGGCCGAGCATCGCGAGGATCGAGCCCGAACGAAGCCGTGGCCGTCGCCTCGAGCGGGAGCATCGCGTGGGCAGCGTTCCCCGCGAACAGCGCGCGTGCCCGCTCGCCGTCGAAGCGCGGAGCGTGCGAGCCCGCTCGCCGAGCGCAGCGCGCTCAGCCCGAAGCGCGCCATCGGGACGGGATGCCGCGGCGGCCGGGGCACGGAGAGCGTTCCGGCGACGATCGCCTCGGAGGCTGCGGCGAGTGGGCCCATGAGCTTCTCCCAGGCGCGAGAGTCGGCGCCGAGGCCGGCGCAGGTTGCCGAGAGCGAGCGCTCGAGCATCACCGCGGTCGCCGTCGTCGAGAGGATGCGCGAGCGGGGCCGGCGGCTGGATCCACTCGACGCCGTGCTCGGCGAGCGGCACGGAGCGCATGAACGGCGACGCGATCCCGAGCGGATGGATCGCCGAGCAGGTGTCGTGACGGAAGCCCGGGAGCGTCAGCTCCTCGGTGCGCAGCCCGCCACCGATCGTGTCGCGTCCCTCGAGCACGAGCACCGAGCGGCCGGCCCGGGCGAGCACGATCGCCGCCGCCAGGCCGTTCGGGCCCGGAACCGACGACGATCGCGTCGTGCATCGGTGCTGACGTTACCCGGAGGGCTCAAGCAGTCGTCTTCTTGCCGGGCTTCAGCATGTGCAGCGTCGAGCGGATCGCGACCGAATGCCTCACGTTCTTCGCCTGCGACCACTGGCGCTTCTTGTCGACGCACGTCACGGTCGTCGTCACCTCGGGCGTCTCGACGCCGAGGTGCGTCGGCGAGGTTCGCGAGCGTCTGCTCCCAGAACGTGTTCTCCATCCGATGCCCGCCCATCGTCAGTCCCATCTCGCTGATCGGGTCCTGGGCCCGCATCAGCACCTGCGCCTGGGCGACCGACGCGTCCGTCCTCCTCGTGCGCCGCTGAACGTGATCCAGCCGGCGAACATGTGCCCCTCCGGCGTCATCAGCGTGAACGACTCGTCGTCGGCGTAGAGCACCATCACGCCGGTCTTGAACTTCATCCCGCCCGGCCCGGCGGCCTTGATCAGGCCGACCTCGCCCGGCTCGAGGCCCGTCAGCGGCGGGTAGAAGTCGTTGCCCTCGGGCCAGAACGACGGGAAGTTGTCGCGCCACTCCGAGATGACGTCCTCGGGGCGTCGTCTCGACTCCGCTCGATCCCGACCCGGTAGGTCTTCTGCCACATCTTCCCGAAGCCCTGGACCGGGCTCAGCGAGGCGCTTGCCCTCGACGAGGTTCGGCGCGTCTGCCGGCGCGTCGGTCACCGTCAGCGTCGAGGTGGGCTTCGCCCAGTTCCCGCGTGTCGCGCGGTTCGTCGGCCATTGTCGCTCTCCCTTCTCTCAGGCCGCGGCCGCGAGCGCGTCGGCCTCGGTGCGTAGATGCCGATCGCCTCGTCGAGGCGGGTCAGCTCGAAGATCTCCTGGTAGTGCTCGGTGAGCCCGAACGCGAGCAGCTTCTGCTTGGCGCGGTTCGCCCGGACGAGCACGGTCACGAGCAGCCCGATGCCACCCGAGTTCATGTACTCGAGGCCGGTGAAGTTGAGAACGACCGCCTTGACGTCCGTCTCCGCCGCCTTCCGTGTAGGCGTCCATCAGGGCGTCCTCGGAGACGGCGGTGATGTCGCCCTCGATGTCGAGAACTGCGACGCTGTCTCGTCGATGCTGGCGCACGCCCAGCGATAGGGTCATCCTCGCGTCATCGCAGATCCCTCCTCTCTGTCGACGATCGTCATGAAGTCGGCCAGCCGGGTGATCTCGAAGATCTCGCGGTAGTGCGGCGGTCAGGCCGCGGACGCTCAGGCGTCTGGCCGTTGGTGCGCGCTCGGGCGAGCAGCCCGACGATCAGCGCGATGCCGGTGGAGTTGATGTAGCCGACGCCGTGGAAGTCGAGCATGACGGCGTCCGCGTCGCCGCCGCCTCCGTGTAGGCCGCGTCGAGCGCCGCCTCGCGCGCCCGTCGACGTCGCCGGCGAGCGTCGATCACCGGGCCGATCTCCTCCGTGCGGACGCGCGCCTGGAGCTCAGTCGCTCGCCATCACCGCCACCTCCTTCCAGGCTGCAGGACGAGCTCGACCGTGTGTCGGCCGTCCGCGTCGATGACGCGGATCTCGTCGACCATGTTCTCGATCAGGAAGAGGCCCCAGCCGCGCGGGCTTCTGCAGCCCGGCGAGCTTCGCCTCGAGGTCGGGCGACTCGACCTCCGTCGCCTGCGGGCCTGCCAGCCGACGTCGCGAGATGCGCACGATCGAGCTCGCCGCCCGTCGTGACGACCTCGACCTCGACGGGGAGCTCGGCGCGACCCTGGTTGCCGTGCTCGATCGCGTTCATCGCCGCCTCGGACGACCGCGGTGCCGAGCGCTCGAGCGCGGCCGCGGGTCGAGCCCGAGTGGCGTGATCGCCTCGAGCGACGCGCTGCATCGCCTCGCGCTCGTTGCCGGCTGTCGCTCGGAAGCGTGAACCGTCAGAGCTCGATGTCGGGCGCGCGACCGTTTTGCGCGCCGCTCGCGAGCGTGCGTCGGAGCGTGACGAGCGTGATGTCGTCCTCCTGCTCCCAGTCCGGCGCCCGTGAAGCGCTGCAGGAGAGCTCGTGAGCAGCCCGTCGATGAGGTCGCCCGATGCGCGATCGGCGACGTGCTCGACGAGCCGCGGCGTCCCGAACATCTCGCGCTCGGCCGCGTGCGCCTCCGTGACGCCGTCGCAGTAGAGCAGCAGCGCCTCGCCCGGGGCGATCGCCGCCTCGTGCTCCTCGTAGCGCATGCCCGGGAGGAGGCCGAGAGGCATGCCCGTTCGCGCGCAGCTCCATCGACGCCGTCGGCGGTGCGGGCGTAGGGGAGGTTGTGGCCGGCGTTCGCGAAGCGGACGTGGCCCGGTCGCCGGGTCGACGCACGCCGTAGAGGCAGGTGACGAACATCTTCTCGGGGATGTCGGGGCAGAGGAGGTCGTTGACGCGCTCGAGCACCTCGCCGGGCGAGACGACGCGCTGACCGCGACGCGCGCAGCACGCTCCTCGCCGCGGCCATCACCATCGCGGCCGGAACGCCCTTGTCGGTGACGTCGCCGATGACGACGCCGACCTGCCCGTCGGGTAGCTCGAAGAAGTCGTAGAAGTCGCCGCCGACCTCGCGCGCCGGCTGGTAGTACGCCGCCGAGCTGCCAGCCGGGGAGGTCCGGGAGCTACGCGGGGCAGGAAGTTCTGCTGGATCAGCGTGCGCGACCTTGAGCTCCTGCTCGATGCGCTCGCGCGACCGCGCCTCTGCCGCCTGCTTCTGGACGAGCTCGGCGACCTGGAGGGCCGGCGCCGCCTGCGCCGCGAGGGCGTCGAGCAGGCGCTTGTCGTCGGTCGAGTACTGCTGGTCCGAGAGGCGCGGCCCGAGGTTGAGCGTGCCGACGAGCTCGCCGCCGCTGATCAGCGGCACGACGAGCGCGACACCCGCCTCCTGCAGCGCTGTGACGCCGGGCGAATCGAGCTCGAGCCTATCGACCTCGACCGCGCCGCCGGCGCTCTGCAGGAACGCGACGAGCGGGTCGTTGGGCGCGATCTCGACGCCGGCGCCTCCACGGTCGAGATCGTTGCCTCGACGTCCTCGCTCGCCTCGGTGGTGGCGTGGCGCCACCTCTGCGGGTGACCTTGCGCCAGGTCTCTGCAAGTGCGGTCATCTCACCGTCCTTTGTAGAGCGCCAGCGTCACGGGATCGTTACGGGCTTCGGGTGGTTGATGGAATCGCTCAGCCAGAGGGAGACCAGGACCGGTTGCATCGTCTCGCCGACCGCGCTCAGAAGATCCTCGGAAAGGGCGTCGAGCTCGATCTGCTCGCGCAGGCGGGAGCCAAACGCCTCGAGCGTGCGTCGTGCGTCGTAGCGCCGGCGGTAGAAGCGCCGGTCGACGAACGCCTGCACTCGTGCGCGCGCCGGGAGAAAAAGCGCCGCGACGAAGAGCGTCGAGACTGCGATCGCGAGGTTTGACCCGCCCGCCAACCTCGCAAACACCGCTTGTGCCGCCAGAACGAGCCCGACGTAGATGGCGCCGAGGACAACCGTCAGGATCCCGTAGGTGAGCGTCCTGCTGATGATCCGGTCGATGTCGTAGAGGCGATAGCGGAGCACGGCGAGCCCGGACGCGGCGACGACGCTCGTGATCGCGACCGGCATCGTGAAGTTCCACAGCGCCACGGAGCCCGCATACGTGACGGCAAGGCTCACCGCGAAGGCTGCGGTCGCGACGAGGGCTCCCATCGCGAGCCATTTGATCTGGAGGCGCTCGAGCCCCCGCGAGCGACGGAACCGGAGGAAGATGGCCGTCGCGGCAAGTGCCACGCTCGGCAGGATGAGGACGAATCCCGCGAGCTCCGCCAAATCGAACACGCCGCCCTGCGTCTCGATCCCGAGCGGGTTCTCGACCCGATAGTCGTTCAGGTCGGTCGGAGCGAAGGCGAGCCCCACGCTGAGGAGCACCATGTGGGCGATCACGAGCCGCCAGATCCAGCGCCAGCGTCGGGTGAGGAGCGTCCCGTTCGGAAAGATCAGCGGCAGGCAGCCCAGGAGACCGAACGTCACCGGAACCCAGATCCAGTTTGCGAGCCACGCCGCCGCGAGCCCGCCCGGGAGCGTGTCGGGGGCAGCGACCAGGGCACGTGAGGCGTAGGCGTCGCTGAGCTCGACGAGGCCGGTGAAGAGCGCGACGGCACTGAAGAGCCTGCCGATCCGGTTCCCCGGCCGCCGGATCGTGATCAGCACCCCGAGGAACGCGATGAGTAGCCCGACCGGAGCGAGGGCGAGATCGGCAGCGACGTTGGCCGTCAGCGTTCCCTGGAACCAGGTGACGACGTCGACCAGCGCGCCGACGATCACGCCGCAGGCGCCGAAGACGCAGGCGGCGACAGCCAGCCGCGTTCTCCCGACCGGCTGCTGCTCATCGGGACATGCCTCGCAGCCAGATGGCCGCTGTGGTCGGCTGCATTGTCTCGTCGACGGCACCATGCGGAGCTCGCCGCCGAGCGTTTCCAGGTCGACCTGCTCACGCAGCCTCGTTCCGAAGGCCTCGAGCGTGTGTTGCGTGTCGTAGCGCCGACGGTAGAAGCGCCGGTCGACGAGGCCCTGCATGCGTGAGCGGACGGGGAGGAACAGGGCGGCGACGACGAGGGTCGAGACCGCGATTGCAAGGTTCGAGCCGCCCGCGAACGACGAGAACAGCGCCTGCCCGGCGAGCACGAGGCCGAGGTAGGCGGCGCCGAGCACGACCGTGAGGGCACCGTAGACGAGCGTGCGCGAGACGAGCCGGTCGATCTCGTAGAGGCGGTAGCGAAGGATCGCGACCGCAACGGCGACGGGCATCGAGAGGAACCCGGCGAAACCGACCAAGAAGAGGGCGGTGGACAGCCAGCCGACGAGATCGATCAGGAACAGCGCACCGAGGAACCCCCCGATCGTGACGCCGCCGGCGAGCGCGAGCCACTTCAGCTGCTCGCGCTCGACTCCACGCGATCGGCGGAACCGGACGGAGACCGCTGCGAGCGAGAGGGCGAACAGCGCCGAGATCGAGATCCCCCAGGTCAAATCGACCAGGAACCGCGACACTCCGTGGGGAAGCGCGGCAGGGTTCTCGACCGTCGGGTACGAGCCGAGGGTGCCCTCGTCGAGTGCCGGCGCGAGCGCGAGGTAGAGCCCTACGACCACGCTGAGTCGGAGCACGGAGCGCCAGAGCCCGCGGAGGGGACGGCCGTTCGGGAACAGCTGCGCGATGAGGCACGGCACGACGAAGACCGGCACGATGGGGAGCCAGCTCGCGAGCCACCCGGCCCAGGTCGAGCCGGGCCAGCCCTCGCCGCCGTAGAGCGCCAGCTCGGCGTACCCGTAGGCCAGGCTGATCGCCGCGAGCATCGGCGCCGAAGAGAGGAAGAGCCAACCGATCGGGTTGGCACTCTCCTTTCGCGCGATCAGGAGGCCGACACACGCGAACAGCAACGCCCCAGCCGAGGCGAGCACCTCGATGTACAGCTCCGACTCTCGGCCCTCCGGCAGCGTGAGCCCGTGTCGCGCCCCGACGAGACCGAGGACGAGGCCTACGGGCGCGACCGCGACCGCGACGACGAAGAGCAACCAGGCAACGACGCGGCGGCTCACGCCTCGCCCTCGCGCAGCCAGAGAGTGACATGCAGCGGGCTGCATCGTCTCGTCGACGGCACCGCGCAACTCGACGCCGAGCGTCTCAGGTCGACCTGCTCGCGCAGCCGGGCCCCGAAGTCTCGAGCGTCCGCTGTGCGTCGTATCGCCGCCGGTAGAAGCGCCGGTCGACGAACCGCTGCACCCGCGAGCGCACCGGGAGGAACAGCGCCGCAACCACCAGGGTCGACACCGCGATCGCCAGGTTCGAACCCCCGGCGAACGAGGAACAGGACGCCTGCGGCCCGAGCACGAGGCCGCGTAGGCCCGGCCGAGAAAGACGGTGAGCCCGCCGTAGACGAGCGTCCGGCGAGATGATGACGGTCGATCTCGTAGAGGCGATAGCGGAGGACGGCGATCCCCACCGAGACCGGGAGTGCGATCAACTCGGCGCTGAAGATGAACCCGGCGATCCGCGACCAGTTGAACGCCCCCGCAAACGGGAGCGTCACGATCAGGAGCCCGGCACTCGTGGCGAGCCACTTGAACTGAAGTCGCTCCTGCCCGGTCGAGCGGCGAAAGCGGCGAAGGGCGAGGAATCCGGCGAGGATCACAGACAGGAGACATCCGGCGAGGATCGGGATAACGGCCACGAAGTACGCTTTGCTCTCCGTCAGGGCAAGCGGGTTCTCGTACGCCTGGAGCGGCGGCGGGAGCTTGCCGGGCGACGTCGAGATCGCGATCCACACAACGGTGAAGCCGAGCAGCACGAGGACCGTGAACTTGCGTGCCCTCGGGGACGAGACCCTGCCCGACGGGAAGGTCATCAGCAACACGAAGACGCCGGCCATCAGCGGCGTCCAGCTGCCGGCCGAGAGGCCCGCGGCGGCGGCGCCTCCCGGAAGGCCGAGATCGGGCTTCGCGAGGAGAGCCAGCTCGCCGTACGCACCGAGCAGGCTGCCGAGCAGGGATCCGATTCCCGCCAGCACGAGCGCCCAGCCGACGAGGTTCGAAGGGCGCTTGAGCGTCACGATCACGCCCACGAGCGCGTAGACGAGCCCCATCAGCACATCGGGCAGGCTGCTCCAGAACGACTGCGAGGGCGTGTACGACGCATCGGCGCCGAGGAGCGCGACGAGCCCGAGGAGGCAGACCGCCAGGCACACCGAAACTACCGCGGCGATGCGCGCGAGCATCTGGAGCCGTGCATCGCTCATCGATTGCTCCGTAGCCATGACGACACGTGTGCGGGCCGCATCATCCGTGGCACGACGCGTTCGGCATCCGTGCACTGCATCGATGAGTGGTGTCGTTCGAGCTTGCCGCTCGCGGGCGCATAGCGTCGTCCATTCGTGCTCGGCCTCTCGGTCCTGGTTCCGTCCTCGGGGCGACAGTCTCCTCTATTCCGAGGCATCCGTCTGCCCTCCCGGCATGTGCGGCCCTCGCATCCCCGCAGTCTCTGCCTCGGCCGTTCCGGAATCGTTACGGGGTGTGGATTCGTGGCCGTGGGACAGAGGCCCGTTCCTGCTCAATACTTGCTCCTCAGACATTGGTTAACTGGACTAGGTCAAATGGATCAGGTGAACGTGTACGACGCCAAGACGCACCTTTCTCGCCTCCTCGAGCGCGTCGAGGCGGGCGAGGAGATCGTGATCGCACGCGCCGGGAGACCCGTCGCGCGGCTCGTCCCCGCGGCTCGGCCACACCGCGTGCCCGGCATGTGGGCCGGCCGGTGGAAGCCGGCGGCGGACTGGGACAGTCCCGAGGTGAACGAGGAGATCAGCGACCTCTACGAGAACAGCCGCGTGTTCCCGCCGGACGGCGAAGACGCGTGAGGTTGCTGCTCGACGCTCACGCGCTGCTCTGGTTCACGGGAGAGCCGGACCGGCTGAAACAGGACGCGCGGGACGCCATCGTCGCGGCGGACCAGGCTGCCGTGAGCGCTGCATCGCTCTGGGAGCTCTCGACCAAGATCGCCCTCGGCAGGCTGGAAGCGCCCGTCGACGATATCCCAGGCGAGCTCCGCGAATGGGGGTTCGACACCCTGCCCGTCACGGCCCACATGCCTGGGCAGCGGGCCGGCTCCCCTCCACCACCGCGATCCGTTCGACCGGATGCTCGTCGCGCAGGCGCAGATCGAAGGGATGACGATCGTCACCCCGGACCCGGCGATCGCCCGGTACCAGGTCGCCGTCCTCGCTGCATAGGCGGGGGTGGAAGGCCGCAGTCGGGGCGCGCCTACTCATATTGCAGCGCCCGCAGCACGTCGAGCTTGGCCGCGCGCCTCGCCGGCAGCACCGCCGCCAGCACTCCTGCGATCGCCGCGACGACGACGTAGGCGACGAGGGGCTTCACCGGCAGGTGGAACGCGACCCCGAACCGCGAGAGACCCTGGATCACGACCCCCGCGACGAGGATCCCGAGCGGCAGCCCCACCGATGCCCCGATCAGCGACGTCGTCACCGCCTCGTGGCGCACCATGCGCCGCGTCTGTCGCCGCGTCATCCCGACGGCGCGCAAGGCGCCGATCTCACGCGTCCGCTCGATCACGGCGAGTGCGAGTGCGTTGACCATCCCGAGAAGCGCCGTGATCACGGCCAGGACGAGCAGCATCGTGAGGAGTGCGACGAGGCTGTCGATGTCGGCCTGTCGCTTCGCGATCATCACCGAGGTCGTGCGCAGGGCGGCATCCGGGAAGACCTTCAGCCGGGCCGCCAGGGCTGCCGTGTCCGTCCCGGGCGCGAGGTCGACGAACGTGAACTGGTCGGCCGGCTGCGGGAAGGTGGCGTCGAACGCCGCCTGTGTGATGATCACGTGCCCGAGCACCGAGTCGAGCTTGGCGGGCGCGATAATGCCGCGGACGACGTAGGTCGTCGTCCTCCCCGAGGCGCTCTGGACGGAGATCGTGTCACCCGCGGAAAGATGCTTCTCCTCCGCCAGGTCGTCGCGGACGAGCGCCCCCGTCGTTCCGAGGGTCGCGAGCGTCCGCGACGTGCCCTGCTTCCACGTGAACCGGTAGGGCCCGTCGATCGTCGCCGGGTCGATGCCGCTGACGTCGACCTGCTTCCTGCCGATCTTCCCGCGGTCGTAGCGAACGGAGCTGAGGGTGTGCACGCCGGGAGCCCCGACGAGCGTGCGGGCGGCCTCGGGCGGGAGCGACTCCCAGCCGGTCTGCGACTGGAGCACGTGCGAGGACGCGATCTGCGACTCGGTTGCCTCGACCGCGCTGATCTTGAGGCTTCGGCCGACGACCGCGATTGCCGAGACGAGCGCGATGCCGATCATCAGCGCCGCCGCCGTCGAGGCGGTGCGGCCGGGATTGCGGATCGCGTTGTCGCGCGCAAGTCGTCCCGGGATTCCAGCGAAGCGCGCCGCCGGCCAGCCGACGAGTCGTGCCACGAGCGGCACGGCGACCGGCACGAGCATGGCAGCGCCGATGAAGAGGATCAGCATGCCGCCGAGCGACGCGGCGAGAGTTCCGGCAACGCCAAGGTCGCCGCCCCCGAGCATCCCGAGGGCGAGCAGGCCGGTGCCGAGTGCGAGGAGGACCGCGCCGAGCACCGTCGCGACGCGCGCCATCCGACCACGTTCGCGCGTGACCCCCTCGCGGACGGCTGCGACAGGCGAGATCCGCGTCGCACGCGCCGCGGGAAGGAGCCCCGCGAAGACGGTCACGATGACCCCGATCCCAAAGCCGACGAGCAGCGTCGAGCGCGAGACGACGAGGCTGGTCGAGGGGAACGTCAGGTCGAACGTGCCGAGCAGCGCGCGCAGGCCCACCGCGAGCGCGACGCCGACGGCGACCCCGACGAGCGACGCCAGCACGCCGATCACGAGCGACTCGAGCACGACGGCGCGGCGCACCTGGCTGCGGGTGGCGCCGATCAGGCGCAGCGTCCCGAGCTCGCGCGTGCGCTGGGCGACCGTGATCGACATCGTGTTGACGATCACGAAGCCACCGACGAAGAGGACGACGCCGCCGAACCCGCGCAGGATCCACGTGATGATGCTGACGAAGAGGTTGATCCCCGCCTTGTCGTCCGAGGCGCGCTCCTGCGCCGTCTGAACCTGGACGGTGCGCGACGCGAACGGCTGCAGGCGCTGTACGAGCTCGTCGGCGCTGACGCCGTCGGCCGCCGCGATCGAGACGACGTCGATCTTGCCCTCCTTGTGGAGGAGCCGCTGCGCCACGGGCAGGTCGAAGACGGCCATGGTCGCGCCGCCGAGCGAGCTGACCTTGCCGAAGCGTCCGAGGCCGACGACCCTGAACGGCGCAGCCGGGGTGAGTGCGGCAATCTGAACGGTGTCCCCGATCTTCACGCCGTGGCCGTCGGCCGTGCTCGCGTCGAGCACGACCTCGCCGTCGCGGGCGGCCCAGCGTCCCTCGCGCAGCCGGAGCGGGTTGAAGCGCTCGTCCCTGGGCTCGAAGCCCATCACGAACGAGGGATCGCCCGAGATCTTCTTGCCGTTCGGCCCGACGACGATCGCGTACGGGGAGTTGCCGGAGAAATCGAAGATCGCGCCGGCCGCCCGCTCGACGCCCGGCACGGCCCGGATGCGGTCGAGCATCGAGGTCGGCAGCGTGGGTGCGCTCGACTCCGACCAGTCGACGACGGGCTTGCCGGACACGACCACGTCCGTCTGCGCGTAGGCGCTCGAGAAGACGATGTCGAAGGACCGCTTCATCGTGGCGCCGAGCACCGAGCTCCCGGTCACCATCGCGACTCCGAGCACGATCGCGAAGGCCGTCAGAGCGGTGCGCAGCTTGCGCGCGCGCAGGCCCCGCAGTGTGACGCGCCTCATTGCGTCGCTCCCTCGAGGGCGGCGGCGACGTCGTCCATCGCAGACTGGTCGATCTCTCCCACGATGTTCCCGTCGGCGAGGTAGACGACGCGATCGGCGATCGCCGCGGCGCGCTGATCGTGGGTGACCATGATCGTCGTCTGGCCATACCCGTCGACGGCGTTGCGGATGAGCTCGAGCACGTCGGCACCCGACTGCGAGTCGAGGTTGCCCGTCGGCTCGTCGGCGAAGAGGACGGACGGTCGGTGCACGATCGCCCGCGCGACCGCGACGCGCTGCTGCTGGCCGCCGGAGAGCTCGGCGGGCCGGTGCTTCCGCCGATCCTCGAGGCCGACGGACCGCAGCAGCTCGTCGATCCAGGCCCTGTCGACGCGCTCCCCCGAGAGGTCGAGAGGGAGCGTGACGTTCTCCTCCGCGGAGAGCGTCGGCAACAGGTTGAAGGACTGGAAGATGAAGCCGACGTGCGCGCGGCGGAGCTTCGTCAGCTGGGTGTCCTTGAGGTGCGCGGGATCGACGCCCGCGATCGACACCGTCCCTCCGCTCGGCCGGTCGAGACCGGCGAGGAGGTGCATCAGCGTGGACTTGCCCGAGCCAGACGGTCCCATGATCGCGACCAGCTCGCCGCGCGTCACCTCGAGGCTGACGGAGCGAAGAGCGTCAACCGCTGTCTCACCCGAGCCGAAGCGGCGCTCGAGGTCGCGGCAACCGATCACGACGTCGTCTTCGAACGCGGCGCCGTCGTTTCTCTCCTTCTTCTCCAGCAGTCTCGTCATCAGGCTCAACCCCTCGTCTCGGTGTTCGTCCCCGGGTGGACGCTCCCGACGAGCGTGACAATCCTGCGTTCCGAGAACGTTACGGCTCGACCGACCCGCATGAGTCCGTAGCGGTACAGTCGGCTGCATGCCGAAGAGGGCCTCAGCTGCGCATCGCGCTCCTCGGCCCCCCGTCGATCGACGTGGACGGACGGCCGCTCGACGTCGACACGCGCAAGGCGACGGCGCTGCTCGCCTACCTCGCTTTCACCGGCCGGCCGGCTCGCCGCGACTCTCTCGCCGCGCTGCTCTGGCCGGAGACCAGCCCCGACCGCGCCCGCGCCACCCTGCGCCGAACGCTCTCCACGCTCAAGACGGCGCTCGACGCGCGCTTCATCGACATCGGTCGGGATACGGTCGCACTCTCGGGCGCCGGCGTCTGGGTCGACGTGGACGAGTTGCGCGATCTCGTCGCGGCGACCGAGAGCCACGGCCATGCGGCGAGCGAGACCTGCTCGCGCTGCCTCGAGCCGCTCCAGCGGGCCGCCGCGCTCGACCGTGGCTCGTTCCTCGCAGGGTTCGGCCTCCGGGACAGCGCCGCGTTCGACGACTGGCAGCAGCTCGCCGGTGACGAGGTGCGGAGGGAGCTCGCCTCGGTCCTCGACCGGCTCGCCGGGGCTCTCGCTGCCTCGGGCAACCCCACGCAGGCGATCGCATGCGCGCGACGCAGGCTGGCGCTCGACCCGCTTCACGAGCCTGCTCATCGGCAGCTGATCGGGCTCCTGGCCGGGGTTGGAGACCGGCAGGCCGCGATGGAGCAGTACCGCGACTGCGTCCGCGTCCTCGATCGCGAGCTCGGCGTTCGCCCTCTCGACGAGACGACGGCGCTCTACCACGCGATCGTCGAGGGGGCGTCGACGGCTCCGACTCCCCCGGCCGTCGTGATCGTGAAGGCGCAGGCGACGGACTCTTCCTACGATCTCGTCGGCCGTGACGCCGAGTTGAGCAACCTGCTCGGGCTCTACGACAGCCTGAGCGCCGACGGTCGCGTGGTCGCCCTCGTGGGTGAGGCGGGCATCGGCAAGACCCGGCTCGGCGAAGAGCTGCTCGCTCACGTCGCCGCGCGTGGGCGGATGGCGCTCGCCGTGCGGTGCTACGAGGAGGAGCGCGGTCTCGCCTACGGCGTCGTCCTCGAGCTCGTCCGGAGCGCCGCTTCGGTCGCGCCCCCGTTCGACGACGACCTCTGGTGGGTCGCGGAGGTGGCGCGGTTGGCCCCCGAGCTCGGTGCGCCCGCGGCGCAGCCGCTCGACAGCGAGGCCGCGCAGGTGCGTCTGTACGAGGCCGTCGCAGAGCTCATCCAGCACGCCGCGGATGCTCGGCCCGCCGTCATCTCCGTCGACGACGCGCACTGGGCCGACGAGTCGTCGCTGTCCTTCCTCACCTACCTCGCGCATCGGCTTCGCGGCCGCCCGGTGCTCCTCGCCGCGAGCTGGCGCCCCGAGGAAGTGCGCGGAGATCATCCGGTGCGGCGCCTCGTCTCCGATGCACAGCGGACGGGGCGGGCGAGCGTGATCGAGCTCGGTCGCCTGTCCGGTGCCGACGTGACGCAGCTCGTCGCCTCCACCGGCCGCGGCGACGAGCTCGGTGCGCGGCTTTTCCACGAGAGCGGTGGCCTCCCCTTCTTCGTCGTCGAGTACCTCGATGCGCTAGCGCGCGGAGAGGACGAGCCGGATTGGGCGTTGCCCGTCGGCGTGAGAGACCTGCTCGAGCGGCGCCTCTCCGGCCTCGGCGAGCTTGCGTCGCAGGTGCTCGCCGCGGCTGCTGTTCTCGGCCGGGCGTTCGACCCCGACACGGTGCGCGCGGCGAGCGGCCGATCCGACGAGGAGGTCGTGCTCGCGCTGGAGGAGCTCGTTGCCCGCGGGCTGCTCATCGAGGGAGCGGACGGCGCTCTCGACTTCCGGCACGAGCAGGCACGCGATCTCGTCGGCTCGCGCATGTCGCTCGCGCGCAGGCGCCTCCTCCACCGGCGTGCCGCCACCGAGCTCGACGGCCGGGGCAATCGCGAGAACCAGGCCGCGGTTGCCGCGTTCCACCTCGCTGCCGCCGGCGACGATGCCGCAGCGGCAGAGCGCTACCGCGTCGCGGGCGATCATGCGCGGCGCCTGTTCGCGCACGCCGAGGCGCTCGGTCACTATCGCTCCTCGCTGGCACTCGGGCTCGCCGACGCGACCCCCCTGCACGAGGCGATCGGTGACCTCGAGACGCTGGCCGGAAACTACGGCGCCGCGTTCGCGAGCTACGAGACCGCTGCCGCACTGGCGGCCCCCGATGCGCTTCCGGAGATCGAGCGCCGGATCGGCCTCCTCCACCTGCGCCGCGGCGAGTGGGAGCTCGCCGACGCATCGCTGTGCGCCGCGAGCGAAGGGCTCGACCCGGCGCGCCGTTCGCTCGCGACGGCCGACCGGGCGCTTGCCGCACATCGGATGGGAGACGACGATTCGGCGAACGAGCTTGCCGCGGCTGCCCTCGCGCTGGCCGAAGGCACCGGTGACCACGGTGCGCTGGCACAGGCCCACAATGTCGCCGGAATGCTGGCCGGAAGTCGCGGTGACGACGACGAGGCGGTCGCCCAACTCGAGCTCAGCGTCTCGATCGCCCACGCGGCCGGTGATGCCGGAGCCGAGACGGCCGCTCTCAACAACCTCGCTCTCGCCGTGCGGTCGTCCGGCGACCCGCAGCGCGCGATCGCGCTGACGACGTCCGCGCTCGACCTCTGCGTCCGGCTGGGCGATCGTCATCGGGAGGCCGCGCTACGCAACAATCTCGCGGATCTGCTCCGGCAGACGGGGCGTAGCGACGAGGCGATGGCCGAGCTCAAGCAGGCCGTTACGCTCTTCGCGGAGATCGGTGAGGAGGGGCGGCTCGAGCCGGAGATCTGGAAGCTGACCGGCTGGTAGGGGGACGGCGGCTCAGTCGAGGACCAGTGCACCGGGTGGCACCGGCGGCCACGACTCCTCCTCGAGTGCCGTCAGGAGCGCCTCCGCCTGCGGCGACCAGGCAGAGCGCGAGTACGCGTAGAGGATGCGAAAGACGGGCGGGTCGAGAATGCGGACGTGAGCCTCGAGGTGTGGCGGCACGATGTTCGCGGGCACGATAGCGACGCCAAGGCCGCCGGCAGCGAGCCGTACCGCCGCCTCGACCTGGGCCGTCGTGATCGCCTCGCGGGGCGCGAAGCCGGCGTTCGCGCAGATCGTCGAGACGAGACCGTGGAGACCGTGCCAGATGGGAAAGAGGATCCAGTCGTCGTCCGCGAGAGCGCCGATCTCCACCACTGCGGCCGGCGCAAAGGCCCGGTGACGCGGCCCGACGATAGCGACGAAGCTCTCGTGGCCGAGCTCGACCACGGGACCCTCCCGTGCCGGCGGGGCAGGCCCGACCGCGATGTCGCCGATGCCGTCGTCGACGGCCCTGACCAGCGCGTCGCGGTGAAGGTACTCGTGCAGCCGCACGGCGATTCCGGGATACGCGAGGTAGAGGCGCTCGATCGCTCCGGGGAGCAGGCCGACGGCGAGCGAGAGGACGGTCGCAATCTCGATCTCGGCCTGCTCGAGGGCGAGCGCCGCCCGTGCCGCGCGTCCGCCCCTCCGCGCCGAGAGGACGGCGGCGCGAGCATCGGGCAGGAGGGCGCGGCCCGCCGGCGTCAGCCGCGATCCACGTGCGAAGCGCTCGAAGAGAGGCCCGCCGACCTCGGCCTCGAGAACGCGGATCTGCTGGGAGAGTGACGGCGGTGCGACGTGAACCTTCTCCGCCGCGGCCCGGAACGACCCCTCGTCTGCGATGGCGATGAAGTATTCGAGTCGGCGCAGGTTCACGACAAAGAGATAGGCGTTGCCTATCGGATTGGCAACAAACACGTCCTTGCAGCAAACACTACATCTGCGTAGCGTGCTCCATGATGGAGACCGCACCGTTCGCAGACTGGGCACCCGAGCTCCGCGCCGAGCTCGCGGCGAGGACCGCCAACCCCGCGGTCGGGACGCGACTCCTCCTCGAGGACGAGCGCGCACGGCACTGGGAGATCAGGCTCGCACCGGGGGAGCGGATCGGGTTCCACCGGCACGTTCTCGACTACGTGTGGACCTGCGTCACCGGCGGCCTCGCGATCAGCCACAACGGCGAGGGCGCGACCCTCCGCGTCAGCTACGGCGTGGGCGAGACGCAGCGACTGTCGTTCGGCGAGGGCGAGTCGATGATCCATGATCTTGCGAACGCCGGCGACACGGACTTGATCTTCACGACGATCGAGTACCTTGACAGCACGAACGCCCCCCTCCCTCTCGACGAGATCGGACGTGCCGCTTGAAGCCTGCGCCCTTTTCGTACTCCGTGCCGGAGAGCCTCGCCGAGACCCTTGCCCTGCTTGCCGCGGGCGACGGGGCGCGGGTCCTTGCCGGTGGTCAAAGCCTCGTGCCGCTGATGAAGGCACGGGTCGTCAAGCCCACGCGGGTGATCGACGTGAATCGCGTCCCCGGGCTCGCGTTCGTCGAGCGCAACGACGAGACGCTGCGCATCGGCGCCCTCACCCGGCAGCAGGCGCTTCTCGACGACGAGACCGCCAGACATGCGCAGCCGCTCCTCCACGCGGCCGGCCGGTTCGCCGGCTATCGCGCCACCCGGCACCGCGGCACCGTCGGCGGATCGCTCGCGTTCGCGGCACCCTGGGCGGAGCTGACGGCGGCCTCGGTCGCACTCGACGCCCGGATCGAGATCACCTCTGCACGGGGTGAGCGCACGGTCGCCGCGCGCTTGTTCTTCACGGCACCCCACGAGACGGTGCTCGAGCCCGACGAGCTGTTGACCGCGATCGAGGTGCCGGTCGCGGCGCCGCGGACGGGCGCCGGCTTCCACGAGGTCAGCGCGCGCTACCGCGATTTTGCTCAGGTCGCGGCAGCCGCGACCGTGACGCTCGGCGTAGACGGGGCGTGCTCTGCTGCAGAGCTCGTCCTCCTCCGGGTCGCGCCGGTGCCGCACCGCGTCGACGTCTCTCATCTCATCGGCACCACCGGTGATGCCGCGGCGCTCGCGACCGTGATCGACGCACTCGCGGATCTCGAGCCACAGAGCGACATCGAGGTGAGCGGGGTGTATCGGTCCCGCGTCGCGGTGACGCTCGCGCAGCGCGCACTGGCCGACGCCTTCGACGAGGCGAGGGGAGTGGCATGAGCGAGGAGCGCATGGTTCGGGTCGAGGTCAACGGCACCTGGCGCGACGGGCTCGTCGAGCCGCGACGCACGCTTTCGGACTTCCTCCGGGACGACCTCGACCTGACGGGCACCCATGTCGCCTGCGAGAACGGATTCTGCGGAAACTGCAACGTGCTGCTCGACGGCGAGACGGTCCGCTCCTGCCTGATGTTCGCGGTGCAGGCCGACGGCCGCTCGCTCACGACCGTCGAAGGGCTCGCCGAGCCGGACGGCACGCTCGGGCGCCTCCAGCAGGCATTTCACGACAACCACGGCCTGCAGTGCGGCTTCTGCACGCCCGCCATGCTTCTCACGGCTCGCGAGTACCTCGAGGAGCATCCGGACGGGGGCACCGACGAGCAGATCCGTGATGCGATCAGCGGGGTCATCTGCCGTTGCACCGGCTACCAGCACATCGTCGAGTCGATTCGCGCCGCGGCGGGGGGAGAGGGATGAGCATCGCAGAGCAGGATCCGAATGCCGCCAAGGTGGCCCGCGAGACCGCGGGCACCGAGACGCCGCGCCGCTGGCTCGGCAAGAGCCTCAACCGCGTCGAGGATCCCCGCTTCCTCCGCGGCCAGGGCCGCTACCTCGACGACATCAAGCTCCCCGGGATGCTCCACGCGGCCGTGCTCGGAAGCCCCCACGCGCACGCGAAGATCGTCTCGATCGACACGTCGAAGGCGGAGGCTCTCCCCGGCGTCGTTCGCGTCGTCACCGGCAAGGACGTCGCGGAGCGTGCGGCGCCGCTTCCGTCGTTCGGCGCCGGCCCGATCGTGCAGGACATGATCGCGATCGAGAAGGTGCGGCACTACGGCGAGACGGTGGCCGCCGTGATCGCCGAAAACCGCTACGTCGCCGAGGATGCCTGCGAGCTGATCGAGGTCGTCTACGAGCAGCTCCCCGTCGTGCTCGACTCGGTCGCCGCGCGTGAGGACGGCTCGCCACTCGTCCACGACGCCCTCGGGACGAACACCGCCTACGAGCGAACCTTCTCGTTCGGCGAGGTCGACCAGGCGTTTGCCGACGCCGATCGCTCGGTCACGGCCGAGCTGTACTGGCCCCGCTCGACCGGCATGCCGATGGACACGAACGGCGCCATCGGCGACTACGACCCGGGCACCGGCGTCGTCACGATCCACGCCAACTCGATGAACTTCACCTATTTCCTCTGGTTGATCGCAGGCTCGCTCAAGATCCCGGCGGGGAAGCTCCGACTCGTCCCCGTCGTCGCGGGAGGCAGCTTCGGCTCGAAGTTCTTCATGCACAAGGTTCCGACCTTCGCCGGGTTCCTCTCGATGCTGGTCGGCAGGCCGGTGAAGTACGTCGAGGATCGCCGCACCCACATCACGAACAACGACCACTGCGGCTCCGACCGGCGCTACGAGGCGTCGCTCGCCTTCGACGACGACGGCGAGTTCAGGGCGCTGCGCATCTCGTGCGTCGACGACTACGGCGCCTATCTCCAGTTCGGTACCGGAACGCACGGCAACGCCCTCTCGCAGATCGTCGGGCCGTATCGCATCCAGCACGTCGAGTACTCGCTCGCGGCCGTGCTCACGAACAAGAACCAGCAGGGCGCGTACCGCGGCTTCGGGGCCGAAGTCTCGAACTGGATCCTCGAGCGCCTCGTCGACATGGCGGCGCGCGATCTCGACCTCGACCGTGTCGAGATTCGCCGCCGAAACCTGATCCCTGCGGGCTCGTTCCCGTACCGGACGCCGACCGGGAACATCTACGACAGCGGCAACTACCAGGGCGTGCTCGCGAAGGTGCTCGAGGAGGTCGACTACGACCACTGGGTCGACTTCAGGGCGAAGGCGCGGGCCGAGGGGCGCCATGTCGGGATCGGCGTCGTCGCCTCGCAGGAGCGCAGCGTGTTCAGCTCGACGGAGTTCTGGTTCTGGTTCGACGAGCCGCAATTCACGCCGACGTCGAGCCCCGAGAGCGCGAGCGTGCGCATCGACCCGACCGGCGAGATCATCGTGACGCTGCACTCGCAGTCGATGTGGGGCAACAGCCCGGAGACCGTCGTCTCGCAGGTCGTCGCGGAGGAGTTCGACGTCGACCCGGCGTCCGTCGTCGTCAACTACGCCGACTCGCAGAATGCCCTTCCCGGCACCGGTCCTGGCGGCTCGCGCTACACCGTGATGGTCTCCGGTGCGGTCGCGGGAGCGTCGTCGGAGCTCAAGGACAAGATCAAGCGCATCGCGAGCGACAAGCTCGAGGTCGCCGAGGCCGATCTCGAGTTCCGTGACGGGGGCATCGGGGTCGTTGGGGTACCCGATCGTCACCTCACGCTCGCCGACATCGCCATGACCGCGTACATGTTCAGGCTCGACCTGCCGCCCGACATGCCGAGCGGCCTCGCGGCGCAGTCGACCTACGACCATCCCCTGACGACGCTCCCGAACGCCGACCGCTCCGATCTCGGGATCTTCTACCCCTTCGTCGGGCACGCCTGGCACATCGCGGTGATCGAGGTCGACGTCGAGACGGGAAAGTTCGAGTTCCTCCGCTACGCCGCGGTTCACGACGCCGGCACGATCGTCAACCCGCGGACGCTCGACGGTCAGGTGATCGGCGGCACGGTGCAGGGGCTCGGAACGGCGATCTACGAGGAGATCCTCTACGACGAGCTCGGCCGCGTCCGGAACGCGAGCTTCGAGCACTATCACCTGCCGTCGTCGATGGACGTGCCGACGATCACCGTCGGCCACCAGGAGACGCCGTCGCCGTACACCGCCTACGGGATCAAGGGCGCCGGCGAGGGTGGCCGGATGCTGACCCCGGCGATCATGAGCGCCGCCATCGAGGATGCGCTGTCGCCGTACGGGGTCACGGTCACCTCGTTGCCGATCTCGGCCGAGCAGATCGTCGAGTGGGCGAGGGGCGAGAGAGCCGACTGACGGGATTCCGAATCGCGCTCGCACCGCGATAGGGTCTGGCCCGATGGAGCTCTCCGAAGCCCACGCAGCGGTCGTCGATCGCCTCCGAGCCTGTCGGGTCGTCCCGGTCGCCACGATCGAGGACCCCGCGACTGCGCCCGCCGTCGGGGCCGCGCTGCTTGCGGGCGGGATCGACTGCATCGAGATCACCTTTCGACACCCCTCCGCTGCCGTCGCCATTCGCGGCGCGCGCGAGGTCGAAGGGCTGCTCGTCGGCGCGGGGACGGTGCTGACCACGGAGCAAGCCGAGGCGGCACGCGCGGCCGGGGCAGCGTTCGCGGTGGCGCCCGGCACGAACGACGAGGTCGTGCGCGCATCCGATGCTCTGGGTCTCCCGTTCTTCCCCGGCGTCGCAACTGCGTCCGAGATCGAGCACGCGCTCGGCCTCGGCCGGCGCGTCGTGAAGGTCTTCCCGGCCGCCCAGGTGGGCGGACCCGGGGTTCCTCCGTGCGGTCGCCGCCACCTACCCGGACGTCGGCTTCATGCCGACGGGCGGGATCGATGCGACGAACGTCGCCGACTACCTCGCGGTGCCGTCGGTGGTCGCCTGCGGGGGCAGCTGGCTCGTGCGACCCGAGCTGATCCGCGAGGGACGGTTCGACGAGATCGAGCAGCTTGCGCGCGTGGTGAGTGGCCGGTGAGCGGGCTGCCGTCACTCCGGCCGGCCGAGGAGTGCCGCTTCGATCTCGTCTCGCTCGGCGAGGTAATGCTCCGGCTCGACCCGGGGGAGGAGCGGATCGAGACGACGCGCTCGTTCCGCGCCTGGGAAGGGGGCGGGGAGTACAACGTCGCCCGCGGCCTCAAGCGCTGCTTCGGGCTCCGCACGGCCGTCGTCACGGCGCTTGCCGACAACCCGGTCGGCCGCCTGATCGACGACCTGATCTACCAGGGCGGTGTCGAGCGTGCGCACCTGACCTGGGCCCCGTACGACGGTGTCGGCCGGGAGGTGCGGAACGGGCTCAACTTCACCGAGAGAGGGTTCGGCGTGCGCGGCGCCGTCGGGGTCTCCGACCGCGGGCACACCGCCGCCTCACAGATGCGGCCCGGCGACGTCGACTGGGAGCGGATCTTCGGTGTCGACGGCGCGCGCTGGTTCCATTGCGGCGGCATCTTCGCGGCGCTCTCGGAGACGACCGCCGACGTCGTGTTCGAGGCGATCGAGGCGGCTCGCCGGCACGGGACGATCGTCTCCTACGACCTCAACTACCGGCCCTCGCTGTGGAAGGCGATCGGCGGGCCGACGCGGTGCGGCCGAGGTGAACCAGAGGCTCGTCGAGCACGTCGACGTGTTGCTCGGCAACGAGGAGGACTTCTCGGCCGCGCTCGGATTCGCGATCGAGGGCATCGACGAGAATCTCCTCCACCTCGACCTCGAGGCATACGCGCGATTGCTCGAGCAGGTGCTCGACGGCCTACCCGGGGGTGCGCATGGTCGCGACGACCCTGCGGGAGGTCAGAAGCGCGACGGTCAACGACTGGTCGGCCGTCTGCCGGACGCACGGCCGGCTTCCACGTGGGGCCGCGGCGTCGACGGTCTCGAGATCCTCGACCGCGTCGGCGGCGGCGACTCGTTCGCCTCCGGCCTCGTTCTACGGGCTCCTCAGCGGCTCCGCGCCCGAGAAGGCGCTCGCCTACGGCATCGCCCACGGCGCGCTCGCGATGACGACGCCGGGCGACACCTCGATGGCGACGTTGGCCGAGGTCGAGCGGCTCGTCGCGGGAGGCTCGGCGCGCGTTCAGCGATGAAGGCGGGGGTTGTCTCGGACGGGGATCGGGCCTAGAATCATATCGTGGAACAGTCGTTCCACATCATGAGCATCGGACGTCCCGTGACCGCCCACACCGGAACCCAGTCGATCGAGCGGGGAGCGCAGCTGCTCGTTCACGTCGTCGAGGAGGACGAGGCTCCGACCGTGGGCGATCTCGCCCGGCTCGCGGGGCTCCCGAAGAGCACGACGTCACGCCTCGTCGGCGCGCTCGAGCGCCAGGGGCTCGTGCAGCGCGACCCGGAAGGAGGGACGATCCGCCCGGGGCCGGTGCTGCTTCGCTTCGCCCACAGGGAGACGTCGACGCTCGATCTCGTCGAGCTGGCCGGTGGCGCCCTCGAGCGACTCGCGCGCGCGAGCGGCGAGACCGCGAACCTCGGCGTCGCCACGCCGACCGCCGCGGAGATGCTCGATCAGCGTGACAGCCGTCACATTCTCGGCTCGACGAACTGGGTCGGGCAGCGGGTGCCCCACCACGGGTCCGTGATCGGCAAGGTCTTTCTCGCCGACGGCGCCGTCCCTCTCCCCGCTCCGCCGCTCGAGCAGCTCGCGCCGGGCACGATCACCGACCTGGCCGAGCTCCGGCGCGACCTCGACCGCACCCGCGCGCGCGGCTACGCGACCGCGGTCGACGAGCTCGAGCCGGGCCTGTGGGCGGTTGCCGCGCCGGTCCGCGATGCCGGTGGCACCGTCGTGGCTGCGCTCAGCATCTCGGGGCCGACGGTGCGCCTGCGCGACGGCCTCCTGGACGAGCTGGGCGTGCTCGTCCTCGACGAGGCCTCTACCCTTTCTAGACGGATCGGCTACGACGACGCGAAACGAGGAGCTGCATGAGCGACGAAGAGATCGACCTCAACGCCCTGACCGACGAGGATCTCGTCACCCAGATGCACGACGACCTCTACGACGGCCTCGCGCCGGAGATCGCCGAGGGCACGAACATCCTGCTCGGGCGAGGCTGGGCGCCGGACAAGGTGCTGAACGAGGCCCTCGTCGGCGGGATGCGGATCGTCGGGATCGACTTCCGCGACGGCATCCTCTTCGTCCCGGAGGTGCTGCTCGCCGCGAACGCGATGAAGGCCGGCATGGCGATCCTGCGGCCGTTGCTCGCCGAGACCGGCGTCGAGCGGATCGGCAAGGTCGTGATCGGGACCGTCAAGGGCGACATCCACGACATCGGCAAGAACCTCGTCGCGATGATGCTCGAGGGCGCCGGGTTCGAGGTCTTCGACCTCGGGATCAACACCCCCGTCGAGCAGTTCCTCGAGGCGCTCGAGGAGCACCAGCCGGAGATCCTCGGCATGTCGGCGCTCCTGACGACGACGATGCCGTACATGAAGGTCGTGATCGACACGCTGAAGGAGAAGGGCCTCCGCGACGATTACATCGTGCTCGTCGGCGGCGCGCCGCTGAACGAGGAGTTCGGGACGGCGATCGGTGCCGATGCGTACTGCCGTGACGCTGCCGTCGCGGCCGAGACGGCGCAGGCGCTCGTGCTCGCACGTCGCGCGACGGCGAACGCGAACTGAGCGCGATGGATTCGGGCTCGGCACCCGTCGAGGTGAGCCTCGACCGCGCGGATCTCGTCCAGGCGATGTGGCGTTCGACGCCGCCGCCCGACCCGACGTGCTCATCCTCGCCTGCGGCGCGATTGCGCGCGAGGTGCTCGCGGTGATCCGACTCAACGGCTGGACGCACGTCGACGTCGAGTGCCTGCCGGCGAAGCTCCACAACACCCCGCAGGAGATCGCCGGCGCGGTCGACGCAAAGCTGACCGAGCTCGCGGGGAGCTACGAGCAGTGTCTTCGTCGCCTACGCCGACTGCGGCACCGCCGGCGCGCTCGACATCGTGTTGGATCGACACGATGTCGAGCGGCTGCCGGGTGCTCACTGCTACGGCTTCCTCGCCGGGAACGACGCGTGGGATGCGATGCAGGAGGACGAGCCGGCGACCTTCTACCTGACCGATTTCCTCGCGCGCCACTTCGAGGCGCTGATCGTCTCCGGCCTGAGCTCGACGTCCACCCGGAGCTCTCCCGATGATGTTCGGCAACTACATGCGGCTCGTCTACCTCGCGCAACGCGACGACCCCGGGCTCGTCGAGCGTGCCGCGAAGGCGGCCGCGTTCCTCGGCCTTCGCTTCGAGCAGCGCCGCACAGGGTACGGCGAGCTCGAGCCGTCACTCGTCCAGTTCGTCTGCCGCCCGAGGAGCGGCCGTGCCTGAGCTGACGGTGATCTCGTGGCGCGACATTCCCGCCCAGGTGACGGCGGGGAAGGGCGCGGCGCGTCGCGCAGCAGCTGTCGGAGCGCTTCCAGGAGGCGATCGACGCCGCGGCGATGCGGGCCGGCCTGATCGGAACCGATGCCTACCTCGAGGAGTGGCGGCGCGAGACCCGAGCCTGCGGTGACGATCTCGACGCCGAGGTCACCGCCGCGGCGGCACAGCTCGAGGCCGACTACGACGACGAACGACTCGACCGCCTCGTCCGCGCGAGCGGAGAGGAGGAGCAGGCGTGACGGAGACCATCCTCTCCTCGGCGACGAAGGAGGTCGTGATCGGGTTCGACCGGCCGTTCGTGGTGATCGGCGAGCGGATCAACCCGACCGGGCGCAGGCTGCTCGCAGCGGAGATGAAGGCCGGCAACTTCGACCGGTGATCGCGGACGCGCTCGCCCAGGTCGCCGGCGGGCGCGCAGATGCTCGACGTCAACGCCGGCATCCCGCTCGCCGACGAGCCCGCGATCCTGCGCCACACGATCGAGCTCGTCCAGTCGATCACCGACGTGCCGCTCAGCATCGACTCGTCCATCGTCGAGGCGCTCGAGGCCGGCCTCGTCCGTCTACCAGGGCAAGGCGCTCGTCAACTCGGTCACCGGCGAGGACGAGCAGATGGAGCGCGTGCTGCCTCTGGTCGCGAAGCACGGCGCGGCGGTCGTCGCGATCTCGAACGACGAGACCGGCATCTCCGAGGACCCGGACGTGCGGTTCGCCGTGGCGCAGAAGATCGTCTCACGGGCCGCGGACCACGGGATCCCGAAGTAGGACATCGTCGTCGACCCGCTCGTGATGCCGATCGGGGCGATGGGCACGGCGGGCAGGCAGGTGTTCCGGCTCGTTCGGCGGCTGAAGGAGGAGCTCGGAGTCAACACGACCTGCGGTGCGTCGAACGTCAGCTTCGGGCTCCCGAACCGGCCGGCGCTGAACGCCGCCTTCCTGCCGATGGCGATCGCCTCGGGGCTGACCTCGGCGATCACGAGCCCGCTCCACGACGAGGTGCGGTACGCGATCTGGGCGGCCGACGTGATGAACGGCAACGACGAGAACTGCGCGAGCTGGATCGCGCGCAACGAGCGAGTCGGGCGAGGCGGCGCAGACCGGCCGCCGCGGTGGCCGCGAGGGCAGGCGGACGGGCGGCGGGAGCGTGACGTCGAACCGCAACTCTGGCATCCGCTGCCGCCGGATCCGCGCAGGTGGCCGGCTCGCCGATGCCGGGGCCATGGCTGACCACCTCGTCGTCTTCACGCCCTCCGGCCGCCGCGGCCGGTTCGAGGACGGCACCACGGTGCTGGAGGCGGCACGCCGCCTCGGCGTCGACATCGACTCCGTCTGCGGCGGGCGCGGCATCTGCGGTCGCTGCCAGGTCGAGGTGAGCGAGGGCGAGCACGCGAAGCACGCGATCGTCTCCGCGGCCTCACATCTGACCCCGATCGGCGACGTCGAGGACGCCTACGCGGCCGACCGTGGGCTGGCGCCCGGCCGCCGCCTCGGCTGCACGGCTCGCGTCGTCGGGCGAGCTCGTCATCGACGTGCCTCCCGAGAGCCAGGTACACCGTCAGGTCGTGCGCAAGGAGGCGGATGCCCATCCGATCGAGGTGAAGCCGGTCGTGCGGCTGCACTACGTCGAGGTGGAGGAGCCCGATCTCGCCTCGCCGACGAGCGACCTCGGGCGGCTGCGCGACGGCGCTCGAGCGCGAGTGGGGCCTGACGGCGCTCGAGTGCGACGCCCACGTCCTGCCGGTGCTGCAGAAGACGCTCCGCAGCGGCGACTGGCGCGTCACGGTCGCCGTTCACGACGGCGCTGCGATCACGCGGCGTCTGGCCGGGCCTCCACGAGACGATGCTCGGGATCGCCTTCGACGTCGGCTCGACGACGGTGGCGGGGCATCTCTGCGATCTCGCGAGCGGCGAGGTGCTCGCGTCGGCCGGGGAGATGAACCCGCAGATCCGGTTCGGCGAGGACCTGATGAGCCGTGTCTCGTACGTGATGATGAACCCCGGCTCCGAGAAGGAGCTGACGCGCGCCGTTCGCGGCTGCCTCGCAAAGCTCACGGCCGAGCTCGCGACCGATGCCGGCGTCTCGCGCGACGACATCCTCGAGGTGACGCTCGTCGGCAACCCGATCATGCATCACCTCCTGCTCGGCCTCGACCCGACCGAGCTCGGCGGCGCGCCCTTCGCGCTCACGATCGACGAGGCCGTACGCTGCCCCGCACGCGATCTCGGCCTGCCTGTCCACGCCGGCGCGCGCGCCTACGTGCTCCCCTGCATCGCCGGCCACGTCGGCGCCGACGCGGCCGGCGTGATCCTCTCGGAAGCCCCGTACCTCGGCGACGAGGTCAACCTGATCGTCGACGTCGGCACGAACGCCGAGATCGTGCTCGGCAACAGAGCACCTGCTCCTCGCTGCGTCGAGCCCTACGGGCCCGGCCTTCGAGGGCGCGCAGATCAGCTGCGGGCAGCGTGCCGCGCCCGGCGCGATCGAGAGGGTGCGCATCGACCCGAGACGCTCGAGCCCCGCTATCGGGTGATCGGGAGCGACGCCTGGTCGGACGAGCCGGGGTTCGCGGGCGTCCATGTCACGGGCGTGTGTGGCTCGGGGATCATCGAGGCGGTTGCGGAGCTGCACCTGGCCGGGATCCTGACCACCGACGGGACGATCGACGGTGCACTCGCCGCCCGCTCGCCGCGGATCGTGCCCGACGGGCGCACCTTCTCCTACGTCATCTCCGACGGCGAGCCGGAGCTCACGATCACCCAGAACGACATTCGCCAGATCCAGCTCGCGAAGGCGGCGCTTCACGCGGGATGCATGTTGCTGCTCGAGCGCTACGGGATCGAGCGCGTCGACCGGATCAGGCTCGCCGGTGCCTTCGGCAGCCACATCGATCCGGTCTACGCCCTCGTGCTCGGCCTCATTCCCGACTGCGATCCCGCGGGCGTGACGTCGGCCGGGAACGCTGCCGGCACAGGCGCACGGATCGCTTTGCTCGACGGTTCTGCCCGCGCCGAGATCGAGGAGGTCGTCCGGCGCGTCGAGAAGATCGAGACCGCGGTCGAGCCGCGCTTCCAGGAGCTATTCGTCGGCGCAATGGCGATCCCCCACGACACCGACCCGTACGAGCGCCTTCGTTCGGTGGTCGCGCTGCCACCCCGACGCGTCACCGACCCGAGCGACGGGCGCAAGCGCCGGCGCTCCCGACCCGACACCAGCCGAAGGAGCCGAGCGTGATGGAGAAGCTGACATGTCCGAGCTAGCCGGAGGTCGCCGCAGCGGCGGCCGTGCCGCGAGACAGGCCGCGCGAGCCGTCACGAACGCGATCAGCGTCCCGTACATCACCCGAACGATGCGCCCCTTCGAGGTTCTGTCGGAGGAGCATCTGGCGCTGATCGAGGAGAACGCCGACATCGTCCTCGAGCAGGTGGGGATCGACTTCCGTGACACCCCGGAGGCGCTCACACTGTTCGGGGATGCGGGCGCTGACATCGACGGGGAGCGCGTGCGGTTCCCGCGCGGCCTCGCGCGCCGACTCGTGCAGGCGACGGCACCCGCCCAGTTCACCCAGGTGGCGCGCAATCCCGCGCACAACGTCGAGATCGGAGGCATGCACACCGTCTTCGCGCCCGCCTACGGGTCGCCGTTCGTCCGCGACCTCGACAACGGGCGGCGTTACGGGACGATCGAGGACTTCCGTAACTTCGTCAAGCTCACGTACATGACGCCGTTCCTGCACCACTCGGGCGGAACCGTGTGCGAGCCGGTCGACATCGCCGTCAACAAGCGGCACTACGACATGGTCTACGCGCACATGCGCTACTCGGACAAGGCATTCATGGGATCGGTCACCCATCCGAGCCGCGCCGAGGACACGGTCGCCATGGCTCGGATCCTGTTCGGCGAGGACTTCCTCGAGTCCAACACGGTGATCGTCTCCCTCGCGAACGCCAACTCGCCGATGGTCTGGGATGCGACGATGCTCGGCGCCGCGAAGGCCTATGCCGAGGCCAACCAGGGCGTGCTGATCACGCCGTTCATCCTGGCGGGCGCGATGAGCCCCGCCACGGTCGTCGGTGCCGCCACCCAGACGCTCGCCGAGGCGCTCGCCGGGATGGCGTTCTGCCAGCTCGTCCGGCCCGGCGCGCCGGTCATCCTCGGGTCGTTCGCGTCGTCGATGTCGATGCAGTCCGGGGCACCGACCTTCGGCACCCCCGAGCCGGCGCTGATCCTCTACGTCATGGCGGCGCTCGCCCGGCGGCTCGGCGTCCCGTTCCGCTCCGGCGGCGCACTGACCGCGTCGAAGATCGCCGATGCGCAGGCCGCCTACGAGTCGGCCAACACGATGCAGCCGACGATGCTCGGAGGCGTCAACTTCGCCCTCCACACCGCGGGCTGGCTCGAGGGAGGGCTCGCGATGGGGTACGAGAAGTTCATCCTCGACGTCGACCAGGCGGCGTCCTGGCACGCGTTCGCCAAGGGTGTCGACATGACCCGCAACGGCCAGGCGATCGACGCGCTGCTCACGAACGAGCCCGGCACCCACTTCCTCGGGCATCCACACACGCTCGAGAACTTCGAGGGGGCGTTCTGGCGTTCGTCGAACGCCGACAACGGCAGCTTCGAGCAGTGGGAGCTGGAGGGGGCGAAGGACGCGAACCTTCGGGCCAACGCAACCTGGAAGAAGATGCTCGCGGAGTACGAGGCGCCGCCGATCGACGACGCCGTCGACGCCGAATTGCTCGAGTTCATCGAGCGGAAGAAGGCTTCGTTCCCGGACGCGTTCGAGTGATGGGTGCCGTCTCGGCAACCGAGGGAGGCGCGGTGCTGGCCGGCCTCGTTGCACGCTCGCGGTACGAGGTGATTCCGCTCGCGGGCGCCGAGGAGCAGGTGCTCGAGCACGTTCCCCGCGACGTCACGCTCACCGTCACCGCCTCTCCCGTCAAGGGGCTCGACCCGACCGTGGAGCTGACGGAAAAGCTGATAGCGCACGGGTATCCGGTCGTTCCGCATCTCTCGGCCCGCCTCGTCGCAGATCGCGGTCACCTCGCCGAGCTCGTGGCGCGGTTCGGCGAGAGGGGCGTCCGGGACGTCTTCGTCGTCGCCGGGGACGCGGATCAGCCTGCCGGCTCGTTCGAGGGCGCGGCCCAGCTGCTCGACGCGCTCGAGGAGCTCGGCCATCCGTTCGAGCAGATCGGGATCACCGGCTATCCCGAGAGCCATCCGCTGATCGACGACGAGACCACGATCGCGGCGATGTTCGAGAAGGCGCGGCACGCGACGTACATCGCGAGCCAGATCTGCTTCGACTCGAGGGTGACCGTCGACTGGGTGAACAACGTCTGGGCGCGCGGAACGAGGCTTCCGATCTTCATCGGGATCCCCGGCGTCGTCCCGCGGGCGAAGCTGGTCCGCGTCTCGACGCGGATCGGGATCGGCGAGTCGATGCGCTACCTCCGCAAGCATCACGACTTCCTGACGCGCTTCTTCCGGCCCGGCGGATTCAGCCCGGACACGTTGATCAAGGGACTCGAGCCGGCGCTCGCGGACCCCGAGCACAAGGTCGCCGGCTTTCACATCTTCACGTTCAACGACCTCGCCGACACGGAGGCGTGGCGGCAGCGGAAGCTCGCCTGCGCCTGAGCATTGTGTTGATTCACCACAAGCCGTTCTCGGGCCGGCGGCGCCAGCAACCTCGAGCGACCTGCGGCGGACATTGTGTTGAATCAACACGAGCTTGTACCGATTCGAGGCTCGGGATGGCCTGGGTGCGGCAGGACGAGGACATTGTGTTGAATCAACACGAACGGATGCGGGCGACGACCTCGGCGGCATGGCGATGAGCGAGAGGGCCTACGACGTCGTCATCGTCGGCGGCGGGTCTGCGGGGTGCGCGCTCGCTCACCGGCTCAGCGCCGACCCCTCGACCAGTGTTCTCGTGCTCGAGGCGGGCCGCTCGGACTACAAGTGGGACGTCTTCATCCACATGCCCGCCGGGCTCGCAACGCCGATCGGCAACAGGCTCTACGACTGGAAGTACGAGTCGGAGCCCGAGGCCCACATGAACGGCCGCAGGATCTACCACGCCCGCGGCAAGGTGCTCGGCGGCTCGTCGAGCATCAACGGGATGATCTTCCAGCGCGGTAACCCACTGGATTACGAGCGCTGGGCGAGCGACGCCGGCATGGGTGCGTGGGACTACGCACACTGCCTCCCGTACTTCAAGCGGATGGAGACCTGTCTCGCGGGCGCGGACGAATATCGCGGCGGGGACGGCCCGCTCGTGCTCGAGCGCGGCCCCGCGACGAGCCCCCTGTTCCAGGCCTTCTTCGCCGCCGTGCAGGAGGCGGGGTACCCGCTCACGGACGACGTCAACGGATACCGGCAGGAGGGGTTCGCCGCGTTCGACCGCAACATCCACCGCGGCCGGCGTCTGAGCGCGGCGAGGGCATACCTCCACCCGGCCATGCACCGGTCGAACCTCGACGTGCGCTGCAACACCTTCGTGAACCGCGTGCTCTTCGCGGGCACCCGCGCCGTCGGGGTCGAGATCGCCGGGAGAACCGGCCCGCGCCGGATCGAGGCAGGCGAGGTGATCCTCTGTGGCGGCGCGATCAACTCGCCACAGCTGCTGCAGCTCTCCGGCATCGGCAACGCCCGCGAGCTCGAGGCGCTCGGCGTCGATGTCGTGCACGACCTACCGGGGGTCGGCGAGCACCTGCAGGATCATCTCGAGGTCTATATCCAGTACGCCTCGAAGCAGCCGGTCTCGGTCGCGCCGGCGATGAAGTGGCGCAACCGGCCGTGGGTCGGATTCAAGTGGCTCTTCTTCCGCTCCGGCCCGGGCGCGACGAACCACTTCGAGGCGGGAGGGTTCATCCGTGGCGACGACGAGGTCGCGTACCCCAACCTGATGTACCACTTCCTGCCCGTCGCGATCCGCTACGACGGCTCGTCACCGGCCTCCGATCACGGCTACCAGGTTCACGTGGGCCCGATGTACTCCGACGCCCGCGGCTCGGTGAAGATCACCTCGACCGACCCGCGCGTGCATCCGGCGCTTCGCTTCAACTACCTCTCCACCGAGCAGGACAGGCGGGAGTGGCTCGAAGCCGTCCACTCCGCGCGAACGATTCTCACCCAGCCGGCCTTCGAGCCGTTCAACGCGGGCGAGATCTCACCAGGTCCGTCCGTCGAGACCGACGAGGAGATCCTCGATTGGGTGGCGCGCGATGCCGAGACGGCCCTCCATCCCTCGTGCACGTGCCGGATGGGCGTCGACGATATGTCGGTCGTCGATCCCGAGACGATGCGCGTGCGCGGCGTCGAAGGCCTGCGGGTCGTCGACGCATCGGTCTTCCCGTACGTCACGAACGGCAACATCTATGCCCCGGTGATGATGGTGGCCGAGAAGGCGGCCGACCTGATCCTCGGCAACACCCCGCTGTCGGCCGAGCCGGCTCCGTTCTATCGGCACGTGCCGGCCTGAGAGCCCGGCGCCGGAGGAGGGGCGGAAGGTCAGGCCGCGGACGGCAGGTCGAGCGAAACGACGATCTCGTCGTCCTGGACCTGCACCCCGTACCGTCGTACCCGCAGTCGTTCGTCGAGGAGCGCCCGGCCGGAGGCGATATCGAACTCCCACTTGTGCCAGGGACAGCGAACGGTCCCGTTCGGCGTGCCGAGCACGACCTCGCCGTCACGGATGTCGACCGCCGTCCCGACTGCGCCCGCGCAGAGTGGGGCACCGCGGTGGGGGCAGCGATCGGCGAGCGCGAAGTACTCCTCCCCGACCCGGTAGAGGCCGATCCGGCGTCCCTCGATCTCGACCATCCGCACCGCCCCTTCGCCGGGGGCGTCGCCGAGCGGGAGGCGCACTTCCCTCGAAGCCGGGCTCACGTCGCCGCGGCCGCCGCGACGGGCAGCCGGAAGAGCCCGGCAGCGTTGCGCCAGCGGACGTTGTCGCGCCACTCGTCGGGAAGCTGGGCGAGCGTCTGCTCGGGCTCGTCGAAGTCCCAGTGAGGGAAGTCGCTCGCATACATCAGTGTCTCGGCGGGGCGGAGGAACTCGATCGCCCGGAGAAGCTGCCCGGGATCGTCGGGCGCCTCGAGCGGCTGGGTGGCGAACCGGACATGGTCCCAGACGTACTCGGATGGTCGCTTGCGGCACCACGGGATCTCCGAGCGGCACGCCTTCCAGTTCGTGTCGAGGCGCCAGAGAAAGCCGACGAACGGCACCAGCCCACCCTCGACCATCGCGACCCGCGTGTCGGGAAAGCGCTCGAAGATCCCGTGGCAGAGGATCGAGACGAGGTGCCCGTACATCCCCGAACCACAGAGGGTGTGGTACTCGGCGTAGTAGTCCGGCATTCCCGCCGCGGTGAGCGGGCCGGCGATCCCGATCGACTCGTAGTGCGTGTGCACGGCCACCGGGAGCCCGAGCTCGTTCGCCGCCTCCCAGATCGGATCGTAGATCGGGTTCCCGTACGGCACGCGCGCCGCCCCCGGGAGGAAGACGCCGACGAACTCGTCTCTGCCGCCGACCCGCCGTATCTCGCGGGCGGCCGCCTCCGGCCACTGGGCCGGGACGACGATCATCCCGCGCAGGCGTGGCTCCCGCAAGAGCCAGTTGTCGAGCAGCCAGTCGTTGTACGCGCTGCACAGTCGGGCGGCGAGCTGGGCGTTCGGAAGCACGGAGAACACGGCCGCCTCGTCCGGCTCGACGATGCCCAGGTCGACTCCGTACGGGTCGAGGTGGCGGGCCTGGAGCGTCGCGAGCGACATGTAGACGAAGTTCGCGTCGTGCGCGTCGTCCCGCTCGTAGAGGTCGCGGCGGATCCAGCCGGACGGATGGTTCCAGGGGTACGTCGGCATCGCGAGCCCGTTCGTCCCCGACTGCCGGACGAGCTCCGCCGTAGGAGCGTCCAGATACGGGAGGAGGTCGGCCAGCGTCTCGTACCCGATGTGGATGTCGCAGTCGATGAGCATCCCGCGAATGTATCACCTGAACGACAGATGATCTAGACTGCTCATTGAATGAGCAACAACGCCGGGATCCCCCGAACGCGCTCCCTCGACCGCGCCGTCGATGTCCTGGAAGCGGTCGCCGAGTCGGGCCGGCCCGCCTCCGCCTCGGCGCTTGCCCGTGCGACGGGGCAGCCCAGGCCGACCGTCAGCCGGACGCTGCGCACCCTGGCGGACAGGGGGCTCGTCGCCGAGACGGCGGCGGGGTGGGTGATCGGGCATGGCCTGTTCCGGCTCACCCGGCTCGCGGATCCGCGGCAGGCGCTGATCGAGGCCGCGGGCGGCCCTCTTCGCCGGCTCCGTGACCTGACAGGCGAGTCGGCGCTGCTCTCGACCGTCACCGGCCGCACCGCGATGGAGATCGTCGTCCAGCTCGACGCCGCACATCACCTCGGCGTCGTCGGTTGGGTCGGAGCCGACGTGCCGCTGAACGCGTCGGCGGCGGGGAAGCTCCTCCTCGCGGAGCTGAGCCGGACCGAGCTCGAAGCGTGGATGGAGGAGAGCCGTCCTGCCCGGCTGACGGCCCGCACGATCGCGACTCTCTCGGATCTCGACGTCGAGCTCGCGCGCATTAGGAGACGCGGCTCGGCCGAGATCGTCGACGAGCTCGAGGACGGTCTCGTCTCGCTCGCCGCGCCCGTTCGCGACCGGGCGGGCGAACTCGTGGCGATGATCGGTGTCAGCGGCCCGACGTCGCGCCTCGACTCGCGTCGGCGCAAGGCCCTGCGGCCGACGCTGCTCGAAGCTGCCGCCGAGGTCGAGCGCACGCTCGGCCCTCCGTCCGCGGGCTGAGTGCCCCGGGGCACCGGCTTCGCCCGCCGCGACGGGAAGCCGCGGGCCTCAGCCGTCGGAGCCTGAGCCCAGCGGCCAGGGAAGGAGCACCGGAACGTAGTCTCCGGGCCAGTCGGCGTACGCCTCGTCCGGGTCATCCGTCTCCTTCGCAACCGATGCGCCGTACTTCGCGGCGACCCTGCTGACGGGGTAGAGCAGCGTCTCGACCTCGGGTCGGGCGCCAATCATGAGGACGACGCACGGGGATTCGCCGCCGACGATGACGTGACGGGTCTGAGAGGGGCAGTGGAAGTAGTCCCACTGCCTGAGCGTCCGTTCCTCGTCTTCGACGATGAGCGTGCATTCGCCGGCGAGGACGAGAAACCCCTCCTGGCCGGTTTCCGCGTGGTAGAGCGCGTTCGGCTCGCCGGGCTCGAAGACCCGCACGTTGACGCCGAAATCGCGGAACCGCGCTTCTCGCGCCTCGAGCGGGTAGACCGACCCGCCCTTCTCGTCGTTGCGAACAGCGAGCGCCTCCGTGAGGCTGAGGACGAACCAGCCGTCCGACGTGACGTAACGGCCGTATGGGGTTTCTTCGGAGCTTGCTTCCTCGACGGGCATGGTTCCTCCTCGGTCTCGGACAGGTTCAGCCGGCAGTGCCCGAGACGCTCAGCACAGCCTTGACGATGCCGTCGTAGCCCGTACAGCGACAGAGGTTGCCGGAGAGGCCGATCCGCACCTCGTCCTCGGTCGGGCTCGGGTTGTCGGCGAGGAGCGCCGTCGCCGAGACGAGCATGCCCGGGGTGCAGAAGCCGCACTGGACGCCACCGAGATCGAGGAACGCCGCCTGCAACGGGGCCAGCGTGTCGCCCTCGGCAAGTCCCTCGACCGTCGTGATCTCGCTGCCCTCGGCCTGGAGCGCGAGGTACGAGCACGAGTTCACGGGTTGGCCGTCGAGCAGCATCATGCAGGCACCGCACTCGGAGTCGTCGCAGCCTTCCTTCGAGCCCGTCAGGCCGACGACGTCCCGAACGGCAGCGAGCAGGCTCGTGCCGGGATCGAGCTCGACCGGGTACGAGATCCCGTTCACCTTCAGTGTCGCGTCGACCTTCATGCGTCCTCCTGTCGGGCGCGCGAAAGCGCCTTTTCGATCGCGCGCCGGGCGATCACGCCCGCCATCGCACGCCGGTAGTCGGCCGAGCCTCGGACATCCGAGATCGGCGTCGCCGCAGTTGCAACCGCGGCCGCGGCGCTCTCGATCGCCGCGGCACCGCCGTCGCTCCCGACCAGTGCGGCCTCGGCCTCGGGCACGCGCCGGATTGTCGCGGAGAGCGCCGTCATCGCGATGCGGGCCTCGGTGACGCGGCCTTCGCCGACCGTCACGACCGCCGTTGCGCCGACGACGGCGATCTCCATCTGGCGCCGGTACTCGAGCCGGAGGTAGGCGCTGCCCGTTCCCGCCGGCGGTGCCGGAAGGGCGATTCCGACGAGGAGCTCGTCCGGTCGGGTGGTCGTCTTCCCTGGCCCTTCCCAGAGGTCCTCGACGGCCACCGAGCGTGTCCCGGACGGCGAGGCAAGCGTTGCGCTCGCGCCGAAGCAGACGAGCGGCCCGCCGGTCTCCATCGCGGGCGATGCGTTCATGAGGTTGCCGCCCACCGTGCCCTGGGCACGGGTCGCGTGCGACCCGACGATCGCGCACGCGTCGGCGAGTGCCGTGAAGCGGTCGCGGACGTCGTCGCTCGCTGCGATCTCGGCGTGGCTCGCGAGCGAGCCGAGATGGAGGCCGCCGTCCCTCGCCTCGACGCCGCGGAGCTCGGCGACGCGGTGAATCGCGACGACGCTCTCGGGCAGTGCCGACTTGCCGGAGCGCGCGCCGACGACGAGGTCGGTGCCGCCGGCGACCGGACGCGCACCGGCGGCGAGCGCCGCGAGCGCCTCGTCGACCGTCGTGGCCGTGGTGAAGCTCCGCACGCTCATGCTCCCGCCTCCCAGACCCGCTCGGGCGTCATCGGCAGCTTGTGGACTCTGGCCCCGATCACCTTCGCGATCGCGTTCGCGACCGCTCCGGCCGTCGGCACGCACGGCGGCTCGCCGACGCCCTTCGAGCCCTTCGGCCCGGCGCCAGGCGTGTCCGTCTCGATCCACGCGACGTCGATCTTCGGTGCGTCGGATGCCGTTACGAGCTTGTAGTCCGTCAGATGGGCGTTGCGGTGCCGCCCCTCGTCATCCAGCTGCGTGCCCTCGGAGAGCGCCTGGCCGATGCCCATGACGACGCCGCCGTAGACCTGGCCGTCGGCGCCGATGCGGTTGAGGATCTTGCCGCAGTCGTGCGCTGCCGCGACCTGCAACACCCGCACGACGCCGGTGTCCCGGTCGACACGAACACGCACGGCGTGGGCGATCAGCTGTGGCGCGTGGAACGATTCGAGACCGAGCCTGCCGACACAGCCCTCGGCCGGCGCCTCCGGACCGTCGGGAACGACGTCCTCGCTCTTGCCGTGGAACGTCCCCCGTCGCGCGAGCCTCGCGATCGTGACGGACTTGTCGGGCGATCCCTTGACGCGGATCGCGCCGCCGGTCAGCTCGAGATCGTCGCGCGAGGCCTCGAGCCTCTCCGCGGCCGCATCGAGCAGCTGGTCACGAAGGTTCACCGCCGCGGCGATCACGGAACGGCCGCTGTTGAACGTCGTCTGCGATCCGCACGAGCCCATGTCCCACGGCGCAGCATCCGTGTCCTGGTACAGCATCGAGAAGTCCTCGGGCTGCATCCCGAGCTCTGCCGCGACGTACGTCGGCATCGCCATCACCGAGCCGGTGCCGTTCTCCTGCGCGCCGGTGATGATCGTGCCGCTGCCGTCCGGATTCAGCTTCACGTAGGCACCGCTCTTCGACGCGAAGCACGGCCACCAGCCGATCGCGACGCCGATCGCCTCGTCCTCGGGCAGCTCCTGCCCGTAGCCGATCAGCTCGACCGCCTTCTCGAGCGTCTCCTTCATCGCGATCCGCTCGAGCACCTGGCCCGTCGCCGTCACGGAGCCGGTCTCGATAGCGGTTCGACGGCGGAGATCGACCGGGTCCATGTCGAGCGCAGCGGCGAGCTCGTCCATGTGCTGCTCGAGCGCCCAGCACACCTGCGGCGCCGTCGGGGCGCGGATCGAGGACGAGGGCTGGTTGTTCGAGTAGACGAGGGACGACTCGATGTGGACGTTCTCGAGCTCGTACGGACCGTGCGCGTGCATCGCGGCCATCTGCGCGAAGAACCCGCCCTCGCCGCAGTAGGCGCCCTTGTCGAGGACGAGCCGCGCCTTGCGGGCGACGAGCGTCCCGTCCGAGCGTGCCCCGGTCTCGAGCTCGATCACCATGCCCTCGCGGCGGTGGCCGACGGCGAAGAACTCCTCGCGACGCGAGAAGACGAGCTTGACGGGACGGCGCGCTGCACGCGCGAGCGCGGCGACGTGCGCCTCGAAGTGAAAGTCGCACTTGGCGCCGAACCCTCCGCCGAGGAGCGGCACCACGATCCGGATGCTCGACTCGGGGATCTGAAGCGTGTGCGCGACGCCGCCGCGCGCCGCGTACGGCACCTGCGTCGACGTCCAGACCGTGAGCTTGTCTCCCTGCCACTGCGCGATCACCGCGCGCGGCTCGATCGGGACGCCCTGTACCGGGTCGGTGACGTAGCGGCCCGTGACGACGACGTCCGCGCCGGCGAGGGCCGCATCGGCGTCTCCTTTGACGATCGTCGAGTACCCGAGCGTGTTGCGGTTGCTCCCGAGCGCGTCGTCGCCGTCGTAGCTCTCCCAGTCCGGGTGGACGAGCGTCGCGTCGTCGGCGAGCGCTGCCTCGAAGTCGGTGACGACGGGAAGCGGCTCGTAGTCGATCTCGATCAGCGCTGCGGCCGCGTCCGCGATCTCGGCGGTCGTCGCCGCGACGCCCGCGACGATGTCGCCCTCGAACCGCACGGTGTCCCTCGCAAAGAGGCGCCGGTCCTCGACCATGCCGCCGTAGAGGACGTCGGGCACGTCTTCGTGCGTCACGACGGCGAGCACGCCCGGAAGCGCACGGGCCTTCGAGGTGTCGATGCGCGTGATGCGGGCGTGCGTGTGGTCGGCGTAGCGGAACTTCGCCACGAGCTCTCCCGCGAGCACGAGGTCGGCGGTGTAACGCCCGGTGCCCGTCACCTTCTCCTTGCCGTCCGGACGGATGAACGTCCGCGGTTCCTCGACCGTTGCCACCTTCAGATCTCCTTCGTGCGGGGGTGTGCTGCTATCCAAGCAGAGAGCACTGTCCTGTGCGCGGTCCCGATCACACGGCGAGGCCGCGCGGGATCGCCTTCTCGCGGTCGTAGAACGGAAGCTCGACGACCTCGAACGCCTCACCTCCGGCCGAGCGAATCGTGCTGCCGGTCCATGCTCCGTGCTGCTCGAACCGGACGTACCCGATTCCGCGCTCCAGGAAGGGCGACCACGCACCCGTCGTTACGCGCCCGATGGGCTCTCCTTCGTGGAGGAGAAGCTCTCCTGCAGCCGGGGCGGTTCGGCCGCTGATTCCGAGAAGACGGGTTCGCCGGTCGGCGACCGCGAGCGCCTCCCGTCCGACGAACTGCGGCTTGTCGAGATCCACGAACGAGCCGAGGCCGGCGGCGAACGGGGTCAGCGACGGATCCATGTCGGTGCCGTTGTCAAGGATCCCGGCCTCGATTCGGCGGATCCCGAGCGACTCGAGGCCCTGAACGCGCAGCCCGTGGGGCGCTCCCACCGAGACGACGCGATCCCAGACCGCGAGCGCGTCGGTTCCCGGGAGCGTGTAGATCTCGAACCCGAGCTCGCCCGACCAGCCCGTGCGTGAGACGAGCACCTCCTGACCCTCCATCCGTACCTCGGCGACCGAGAAGTAGGGAAACGCCTCCAGCGCCTCGTCGCATGCGTCCGCGAGCACGTCGAGAGATGTCGGCCCCTGGATCTGCATCACCCACGACCCGGGATCGGAGACGGTCACGTCGAGCCCCCGGCTCTCGGCGTCGAGCCTTCCCACGAACTCCCCGTCGGCGAGCACGTACCAGAACCGATTCGCAGACCAGCGAATCACGACCCCGTCCATCACGATCCCGCCGCGATCGTCGCAGGCAAGGGCGTAGCACGCTCTCCCGGGGCGTATCGCAGTCACGTCGCGCGTGAGGACCCGATCGAGGAATCGCTCGGCGTCGGGGCCCTCCACCTGGAGTGGGCGCTCGGGTACGTCGTAGAGGACGGCGTTGCGGCGAAGGTGCCAGTAGTCCCCCACCGGGTCATGGCCGAGCGAGAGGGGATAGAGACGTCCCGCGTACACGCCGAAGATCGTCTCCGCGGTCGCGTAGCGGTCGACGTAGGGCGAGGCGGCGAACCGCTTCGCGCTGAGGCTGATCACGCGATGCGAGTCTGCGTAATTTCCCGTGCGCTTCACCGACGTCTCGGGTCGGCGTCGCCGCCGGGCGTGAGTTGGTCGCTCACCTCATCAGCTGCCCTTGCTGCCGAGCCCGGTCGTCGGGGCGCCGATCAGGACGGCGGCGTTACCGAACGGAAGTGAGCCGTCGGCCATCTGCGCGTGCACGTCGCCGAGCTCCTCGAACGCGCTCACCTGGCCGAGGCAGGGGTCGATGACTCCCTCGCGGACGAGGTCGTTGTAGGCAGACGCCTGCTCGTCGTTCGTGCCGTGCGATCCCTGCAACCGCTTCTGGCGTGTCCAGTGGTAGCGGAGGTCGACCGTCGCCGAGTACCCGGTCGTGCCCGCGCAGACGACGACCATCCCGCCCGCCTCGCAGACGAAGATCGACGTCGGGATCGTGTCCTCACCGGGGTGCTCGAAGACGATCGCCGGGTTCCTTCCCTTGCCCACGATCTCCCAGAGCTTGCCGCCGAAGGCGCGCGCGCCCGCGGTCCACTCCTTCTGGCCGGGGCCGTTGGTCCAGTGGGGTGGGATCCCCCAGTGGTCGAACGCGGTGCGATCGATGTAGCCGGCGGCGCCGAGGCCGACGCAGTACTCGCCCTTGTCCCCGCTCGAGACGACCGCGACCGGGATGCCGCCCGCGTGCCTTACGAGCTGGATCGCCTGGCTGCCGAGCCCGCCCGAGCCGCCCCAGACGAGGACGACGTCGTCCTTCTGGACAGTGTTCCCGGCCCAGCCGAACAGCATCCGCTGCGCCGTCGCCCCGACGAGTGTGGACGCGGCAGCACCCTCCCAGGTCAGATGATCCGCCTTCGGGAGCACCTGATGCTCCTGCGCAAGGGCGAACTGCGCGAAGGAGCCGAAGTTGCGGTCGTGGTCGTAGCCCCAGATGCGGGCCGAGGGGGCGATCATCGGATCCTTGCCTGCCAGGATCCACGGGTCGTCGCTCCGCCACCAGCCCGGGTGGACGATCACCTCGTCACCGACCGCCACTCGCTCGACGCTGTCGCCGACGGCGTAGACGATGCCCGAGGCGTCGCTTCCGCCGAGGTGGAAGTCGTTCGTGTCGCCGCTTCGCTGACGCTGTGCAATCACGTCGACGGGGATGCCACGAGCCGCCCAGACGTTGTTGAAGTTGATCCCCGACGCCATGACGGCGATGAGCACCTCGTCCGGGCCGGGCGAGGGCGTGTCGACCTCCTCTACCCGGAACGACGTGCGCGGGTCGCCGAAGCGATCCTGACGCACGACCTGCGCGAACATGCGTGGCGGAATCTCGCCGAGCGGGGGGAGCGTGCCAACGGGGAGTGCGTCGTGTCCTGACGTCATGAAACGGGCTCCTTGTGCTCGTGTTGCCTCTACTGGGGCCGAGAGCGTATCGCCGCTGTCGCGTTGCGCGCGCCGGACCTGCCTACCCGGCAAGCAGTCGGCGGACCGCGTGGATGAGGTCCGCGGGGCCTGGCAGAGCCCCCACCTCCAGGTCCTTCTGATACGGCATCGGGTGGGAGGGAGCCCCGACCCGGACGACCGGAGCGTCGAGGTCCCAGAAGCTGTGCTCGCCGATGTGCGCGGCGATCTCCGCACCGAAGCCCGCGAACTGCACCGCCTCGTGCGCGACGACGACCCGGTGTGTCCTCGCCACCGATGCCGCGATCGTGTCGGTGTCGAGGGGTACGAGCGTCCTCGGGTCGACGACCTCGACGCTGATGCCGTCGGCCTCGAGCTCGTGAGCGGCGCGAAGTGCGTGCGGTACCACCGCCCCGAGGGCGACGATCGTGACATCGGTGCCGGGCCGCACGACGCGCGCCCGGCCGAGGGTGATCGCGAAGCGCTCCTCCGGCACGGGCACGGGATCGCCGAAGAAGAGGAGCTTCTGCTCGAGGAAGATCACGGGGTTGTCGTCCTGGATCGCCGCCGCGAGCAGTCCCTTTGCGTCGAACGGGTTCGAGGGCATCACGACGACGAGGCCCGGAATATGCGCGAAGAGCGCCTCCAGGCTCTGCGAGTGCTGGGCGCCGAGCCGGACTCCGCCTCCCGACGCCATGCGGATGACGAGCGGCACCTTCGGCGATCCGCCCATCATGAACCGGAGCTTCGCGGCCTGGTTCATGATCTGGTCGAAGGCGACTCCGGCGAAATCGGAGAACTGCAGCTCGACGACGGGCCGGAGGCCTGTCAGCGCGGCGCCGATGCCACAGCCGACGAAGCCACTCTCGGTGAGGGGTGTGTCCCGGATACGGGCGGCGCCGTACCGCTCGTAGAGGCCCTCCGTCGCGCGGAACAGGCCGCCCACCCGGCCGATGTCCTCGCCCATCACGATGACGTCCGGGTCGGCCGCGAGCTCCAGGTCGAGCGCTTCGCGGAGCGCCGCGACGAACCCGAGGATCCGGTCGCCCGGCTCCGGTGGCTCCGGATAGCGCCGGTGCGGGCCGAAGACGGAGGGCAGCAGGTCATCAGGGCTCGCATCCTCATCGGCCAGAGCAGTCTCGATCGCAGCCTCCACCTCGGCGGCGACGTCCCGCGCGATCGTTGCCGCACGCTCGTCGTCGAGCTCTCCGGCCGCCCGCACGAGCGCCTCGAAGCGAGGCAGCGGATCCTTCGGCTCCCACTCGTCGATCACGGCCGGATCGCGGACGTCGGGAAGGTTCGCACGCATCGAGTGCTGCATGCGGCGGAACGTCTTCATCTCGAGGAACGTCGGGCCGCCGCCGGACCGCGCGAGATCGAGCGCCCGACCGACCGCGTCTTCCACGGCCAGGAGGTCGTTGCCGTCGACGATCTCACCCGGCATCCCGTACCCGGCTGCCCGGTCTGCGAGGTCCTCGACGGCACGCTGCGTGCGCCAGTCGGCAGACAACGCGAACTGGTTGTTCTCGCAGATGAAGACGACCGGCAGCCGCCACGTCGCAGCCAGGTTCATCGCCTCGTGGGCCGCACCCTGCCCGGCGGCTCCGTCTCCGAAATACGCGACCGTCGCCTGGCCCGAGCCGCGCAGCGTCGCGGTCAGAGCGGCTCCGCATGCATGGGGGAGGCCCGCGCCGACGATGCCGTTGCAGCCGAGGATGTCGAGCGAAAGGTCGGCGATGTGCATCGAGCCGCCGAGGCCCTTGCAGTACCCGGTTCTCTTGCCGAACATCTCCGCCATCATTCGATGGAGGTTGGCGCCCGCGGCGATGAGGTGACCGTGCGAGCGATGGTGGCCGACGAGATAGTCGGTGTCGCGCATCGCACCCGCCGCCCCTACTGCGATCGCCTCCTGGCCGACGCAGCTGTGGGCCGTTCCGAAGATCACACCCTGCTGGAAGAGCTCCGCCGCGCGCTCCTCGAAGACCCGGATCAGAAGCATCCGCCGGTACTGCTCGACGAGCGGCGGCCGTCCCGAGGGGCGCGCGGCAGTCGCCGGCGTGTCAGGCAGCGACATGCGGCGGCCGCTCGTGGAACTCGAACAGATATCCGTCAGGGTCGAGGGCGTAGAGGCTCTTGCCCCCGGCGTTCGGGCCGGTCGGTAACCCGACCGGTCCCTCGGAGCGGAACCGAACGCCTCGCGCGACGAGATCCTCGTGGAGCGCGTCGATCTGGTCGACGAAGACGCAGAAGTGCCCCGTGCCGTGCCGCGCGGGTGATGTCGCGCCGGATTCCTGCTCGACGCCGAGGTACTCGAGCAGCTCGACCTGGGTGTCGCTACCCGGTATGCGGAGGAACGCGACGTCGAATCCTGTCGCCTCGGGCACGCCCACGATCCGGCCGACGACGGCAGCGGGAAGCTCGCCCCGCCAGACGAGCTCGAGGCCGAGCAGACCCGAGTAGAACTCGAGTGAGCGGGTCATGCTCGAGACCGTGATCCCCCCGTGGCGCGCGCCCGTGATCGTCCACGTTGCGCTCGTGTCCACCGTAGCCTCCATTTGCGCGATGCTACTGCCTGACCTGGGTGTCTGACGCGGACGAGGAGGAAGACGTTGCTGCTGGCCAATCGAGTTGCCGTCGTGACGGGTGCGGGAAGCGGCATCGGCCGCGAGATCGCGGAGACCTTCTCCCGGGAAGGCGCCCGGATCGCGGTTCTCGATCGCTCGCGCGAGGCGGGGAAGGAGACGGTCGACGCGCTCGCCGCGGCGGGCGCGGCCGATCCGCTCCTTATCGGAGTCGACGTACGCTCGGCCGGGGAGGTCGAGGAGGCGATGGATGGCGTCGTCGCGGCCGCCGGGCGGATCGACATCCTCGTCAACTGCGCGGGTGTCCGGGAGATCGGCGACGTGTACACGATGCCCGGCGAGGAGTGGGAGAACGTGATCGCGATCAACCTCAGCGGCACCTTCTACTGCTGTCAATCGGCCGCGCGGCGGATGCGGGAGAGCGGAGGCGGGTCGATCGTCAACCTCGCGTCGGTCGGCGGTCTGATCGGCCTCTCGCACCGGCCCGCGTACACCGCGGCGAAGCACGGCATCATCGGGCTTACGAGGAGCCTTGCGCGCGACCTCGCGACCGCGGGCATCCGGGTGAACGCGCTCTGCCCCGGGGTGATCCGGACACCGATGACCGAGCAGTACTTCTCCGACGAGAGCTTCGAGGAGGAGCTTGCGGTTTCCGTTCCGCTCGGCCGCCACGGCGCGGTCGGCGACGTGGCCCAGGCTGCCCTCTATCTCGCGAGCGACAACGCCGCCTACGTGACCGGGGTCGCGCTGCCCGTCGACGGCGGTTGGCTCGCCGAGAAGAGCTTCGTCGGCGGCGGCGGCTCGTCATTCCTCGCCGGTAACGAGACACGGCCATCCGAGTAGGATCGACCGCGAGCCCCGGGGAGGAGCACGACGTGAGTTCGGCGATAGGCCAGATGTTGACGATGGCGGTCGGGGTGTCCCTGAGCCCGATCCCTATCATCGCGTCCGTCCTCCTCGTCAGCTCGGTGGGCGGGCGCGCAAAGGACCTCGCCTACGTGCTCGGGTGCACGGCCGGCACCGCCGTCATCGGCGGCGTCCTGATCGCGGTCGGAGTCGGCTCCGGGACGAGTGACTCCGGTGGGCCGTCGACCGGGACGTCTGTCCTCAAGCTCGTGATCGGCGGCGTGCTGCTCGCGATGGCAGCGAGGCAGTGGCGCGGCCGGCCACATCCGGATGAGGAGCCGCCACTCCCGAAGTGGATGGGTGCGCTCGACGCGTTTTCCGCGACGAAGGCGCTCGTTGCGGGGGTCGTCGTGGTCGGGCTCAACCCGAAGAACCTGCTGCTCATCGTGGCGGGCGCTGCCGCCGTCGCGGGTGCGGGGGCGAGTGCCGGGGAGGAGGCGATCGCGTGGACGCTGTTCACGCTGATCGCGATCGTCGGCGTGGCGACACCCGTCGTGATCGCGTTCGCGATGGGCGACCGTTCGGAGGCAGTGCTCGAGCGGCTGCGCGCCTGGATGGCGCACAACAACGGCGTCATCATGGCCGTGATCCTGCTCCTGATCGGCGCCAAGCTGATCGGAGACGGCATCGCGGGGCTGTAGGGCGGGAGCCCTTCCGCCTGCGCGCCTACAGCTTCGCGATCGCGTCGCCGGCGCGGACCGTCCCCGGCGTCACGACGCGGGCGTTCACCCCGCGGACGCGGAGCTCCCTCCCCGGTGACTTGTTCACGAACTTGAGCGCCTCGGTGCCGAAGCGCGCGCTGAACTTGGCGCACCCCGTGTGCGGCTCTGCGGTCACCTCGATCACGGCCTCGCCGAGCGCGAGCCTCGCTCCGGCCGGAAGGTTCTCGATGCTGAGGTCGAGGTCGACGTAGAGCTGATCACCGGCGAGCTGCCAGCGATCGAGAGTGCCGGTGATCGCCGCTGCCGCCCGCGCGTTCATCAGCGTCAGCTGCGCGTCCGGGTTGGCAGAGCCGTCCGGCATGCGAGCGCTGCCGCGCGCGCGCCACGTGTCCCCGACGAGGCCCTCCTCGAGATCGAGCATGCATTCGTCGAGGACCTCCCGCTCGTTCTCGGTGGGTCGTCGAACGATGAGCTCGATGCGGCCCTCCGACGTCGGAGAGCGCCGGATCTCGTCGAGCGCCGCGGTGAGCTCGTCTGCAGAGCGATGCTCCATGGGTTGGAATGTACACAGACAATCCTGGTGGAGGCGCCCGTTCCCGCGCGTGACCCTTCGGCGCCGGCGCACCATCGCGCCGAAGATCAACAGGTGAGCGAGACGGCGCAGGTCGCGCTCGCCCTGTACCGCGTAGGGTGGAAGGATCAGCGATCCAAGCGAGGACATCTCATGAACCTGCATACCGACCTTCCGACACGCACCCAGATCGACCGGCTCCTCGAGAGCCGCAACGCCGTGAGCGTGTCGATCTACCTGTCAACGAGCCCGGTCTCGAACGGTGATGCCGAGCGCATCGAATTGAAGAACCTCTCGACGGAGGCAAGGCGGCAGCTCGAGCTCGCCGGCGTCGGCAAGAGCCGACCGCGTCGCGATCGAGGAGGCGATCGACGAGCTGACCGAGGACGACGAGCTGTGGCATCACCTGGCACGAAGCCTCGCCGTCTTCGTCACACCCGACTCGCTCTCGACGTTCCGACTGCCGAACCATCTCGGCGATCTCGTCGAGGTTTCCGACCGCTTCCACCTCAAGCCGCTGCTACGGGCACTGACGTTTCCGAGCGCCGGGTTCGTCCTCGCGCTCGCGCAGGGCTCTGTCCGCCTCGTCGAGGTGGTTCCGGAGGTGGGCCCGGCCGAGGTCGATGTCCCCGGGCTCCCGGCCGACGTTGCGAGCGCTGCGGGGAAGTCGTCGATCAAGGATCGCTCGCACGCCGGCCGAATGCACGGCGCCGAGGGCCAGAAGGTTCGGATGCGCCAGTACGCTCGGCAGGTCGACCAGGCGCTACGCCCGCTCCTGAACGGTGTCCAGCTCCCGTTGATCCTCGCCGCCGCCGAGCCCCTCGACAGCATCTATCGCGCCGCGAGCACGTATCCACATCTGGCTGCCTCGACGATCAGCGGAAACCCGGAGACGACATCGGACGCCGACCTCGTCGAGCGCGCGCGCGCCGTCCTCGACGAGCTCTATGCAGCCGAGCTGAAGGACCTGCAGGAGCTCTACGCACGTCGGACCTCCGAGCGCCGCGCGTCCGGAGACCTGGTCGACGTCGCGCGTGCTGCGACCTTCGGCGCGGTCGACACGGTCCTGGTCGACATCGACGAGGTCGTGCCGGGCCTCATCGACGAGGAGACGGGCGTGATCACCTTCAGCGAGGAGGCGGACGCCGTCCGCTACGGCGTCGTCGACGAGATCGCGCGGCGGGTGTGGCTCACGGGCGGCAGGGTGCTCGCCGTCAGGAGCGGTGATATTCCCGGCGGCGGCTCGGTGGCCGCGATCCTCCGCTACCCGATCTGAGAAACGGCCGTCGCGGGGCGCGGCGTGGCTGCGCTTGCGACGAGCGCGACGGCGAGCGCGACGGCCTCCGTTCGGGTGATGCGGTCGTTCGCCGTCAGCGAGCGCCACGTCTGGAAGTCGACGGCGTGGTGGAGCGCGGCCTCGAGGACGCGCCGTCTGCGCCCGCGGGCGGGCCAGCCGGCTGCCAGGATCTCCATCGCTGCGGTGAGATAGTGCTGAAAGGGAACCAAGGTTGCCGGCAGGGCTTCGACGAGCTCGAGATCGCGGAGAACGTTGCTGAACATGTGCTCGGTGCGCTCGTACCAGGCATAGAGCTCGTCCAGTGCTCGTGTGAGCCGCTGCTCGGGATCGTCGATCGTGCGCCAGGGCTCGAGGTCGGGCCACGGGTTTGCGGTGAAGTAGTGCGCTGAGCAGGCCGACAACATGTCGCCGTCGCTCGGGAAGTGGCGATAGACGGTGTGGCGTTGCACGCCCGCCAACCCGGCGATCGCGCTCACCGTGGTGCGGGCAGGCCCGACCGTTCCGTGCAGCTCCACGGCCGCCTCGGTGATCCGCCGTCGGGTGTTGGCCATCTCGTCGGCGCGCTGTTTCAGCTCGTACTTGCGCTTTGTCGGCTTTTTGTCATCCATCACTGTGTAACCAATCTTGACAGATCGTACCTGGGGAGCATAGGGTTCGTATTCCATCAACCAGTTGTGTTCTACGAAAGGAGAAGCGACCATGGCGACCACCGAGGCCGGCGCGCTGATCGCGGCCAAGACGCCGGAGCTCGACCTGTCGAGCTCCGGCCCGATGGACGTGCACCTCTACACGATCCCGGGCTCCCACCCCGGAGTGTCCGTGCAGCGGATACTCGAGCACAAGGGCATCCCCTACAGGCGCACCGACCTGCTGCCGGTCGCCTCGTGGGTCGTGCTGAGGGCGATGCGATTCCCCGGGCGGACTGTGCCGGCGATCAAGATCGACGGGCGACGGATCCAGGGGTCGCGGGAGATCACCCGCGAGCTCGAGCGCCTCAGGCCGGAGCCGCCGCTCTACCCCGCCGATCCGGACCGCAGGGCGGCAGTCGAAGAGGTCGAGCTTTTCGGCGACGAAGACCTCCAGCAGCGAATCCGTGAGATCTTCTTGTGGTCGGTGCAAAAGCGCAAGGCAGCGCTGCGCAGCTACCTGGAGGGGGCGAAGATCGGCCTGCCCCACGGGCTGGCCGTGAAGACGTCTGGCCCGTTCATCGCCATGGACGCTCGCGCCCGGGAGGCCACCGACGCCAACGTGCAGCGCGACATCTCGATGCTGCCCGGAATGCTGCAGCGGATCGACGACTGGATCGCCCAGGGAGTGCTCGGCGGCGAGGAGTTGAACGCCGCCGACTTCCAGATCGCCCCCAGCCTGCGGCTGGCGATGAGCCTCGACGACCTCCGGCCTGCGATCGAGCACCGCCCGGCGGGCGATCTCGCACTCAGGGTCGTCCCAACCTACCCGGGCAGGATCCCCGCGGTCCTGCCGGCGGCCTGGCTCGAGCCCCTCCGCGCCGGATGAGAAGTCAGTAAAGGAAGTTCATTGCACATAATTGTGTCTCCAATTTGACAGGGTTTGGTGGGCCGCGGTATAGTCCTATTCGATCAACCACTAGTGTTCTACGAAAGGAGCATCGCATGCTGACCGCCAAGACCACCGAGCTCGAACTGATGCAAGGTTGGTTTGGCAGCGACCCCGACCACGCGCGCGTCCGGGTCGCGTTCCCGATCAACAAGTGGGCAGGCTCACACGACAGTGCCGTCGTCTACTTCGAGGTCGAGCCGGGCGACCGGCTCCCACGCCACACCGACAGCGCCGAGGAGATCCTCTACATCGTGGCCGGCGAGGCAGAGGCGGAGGTCGGCGACGAGCGTGGACGGGTTTGCGCGGGCGACCTCGCGGTCATCCCTGCCATGGTTCCGCACGGCCTCGTCAACGTCGGCACCGAGACCGTCAAGGTCGTCGGATTCTTCTCGGAATCCGAGATCATCTCCAGCTTCGACGAGCCGGTCCAGCCGTTCGGCGTTGCAGTTCTGAACCAGGGCGCGCCCGCTCCCGTTTCCGTCTGAGCCGACGCCAGAATCCGCGCGAGGCGTCTCGATGAGCCGATCGAGACGCCTCGGCCGGGCCCTGTCCGAAGGGGCTCGACGCGGGGTAGGTCCACGCGTCGGCCGCGGTCAGTAGTCGCTCCGCTCGATCAATTCGATTCGATACTGGTCCGGATCGCGGACGAAACAGAGGAGCGAGCCGCCCTCGCGCACCGAGTACGGCGGGCGCTCCGGCTCGATCCCCTGGGCGGCGAGCTTCTCGAGCGTCTCGGCCATGTTGTCGACCGTCAATGCAATATGCCCGTACGCGGTGCCGAGCTCGTACGAGTCGACGCCGAAGTTGTAGGTCAACTCGAGCTCGGGGACGGGCTTGCCGGGCACGCCGAGGAAGTAGTTCATCGCCTCCTCACGGATCGGCAGCTCGCGTCGCTTCTCGAGCCCGAGAGCCTCGTAGAAAGCGATCGACTTCTCCGGGTCGGTGATCCGGTAGCAGGTGTGAATCAGTTCCATTCCGCTGATCTTACGTGGCTGATGGATCGCGCGTCAGTTCGCTTGCGCAGACGACCATATGGCCTCCTTCACACTCCGGCCGGCTTGGCGGGGCGGCATGCCCGACCACGCGACGTGAGACCGCTCACGATGTCGCGGGGTTCGATGCATCGGTCGCGAGCTCGGGGTTGTGCCAGCGTCCGTCGGGGGCGATCAGCTCGTCGGCCTGCTTCGGCCCCCAGGTGCCTGGCTCGTAGGGGTGGGCTTCGTGACGCGTCGTCAGCACGGGATCGACGACCGCCCAGGCGGCCTCGACCGCCTCCTCGCGCGTGAAGAGCGCGCCGTCACCGGCGAGCGCGTCGCCGAGGAGCCGTTCGTAGGGGGCTTCTTCGTTCGGTTGTGCGTCGAGCAGGAAGAGCTCACGCTGGTCGCCGACGAATTCTTCGCCTCCGCGCTTGACTCGCGCCGCAAGTGCGATCGCCGCCTCCGGGGCGATCCGGAAGCGGAGGTAGTTTGCGGGGCCCCCTGCCGGTGAAGAGTCGGCAAAGAGCTGCTGCGGCGGCGGCTTGAGCTCGACGAGGATCTCGGTAGCCGTCTCGGGCAGGCACTTGCCGGAACGCAGGTACCACGGCACCCCTGCCCAGCGCCACGAGTCGATGTGGAGCCGGGCGGCGCAGAACGTTTCGACGTCCGAGTCGGCCGCCACGCCGGGCTCGTCCCGGTAGCCGACGAACTGGCCGCGTACGAGGTCCTCGGGAGCAAGGGGCCGCATGGCCTTGAAGACGTCGAGCTTCTCGCTCTGGAGTGCTCCGAAGCCTCTGTAGGTGGGCGGCTCCATCGCGAGCAGCGCGACCACCTGGAAGAGGTGGTTCTCGATGACGTCGCGGAGGCAGCCGGCTGTCTCGTAGAACGCTCCTCGGCCCTCGACGCCGAACTCCTCCGCCAGCGTCACCTGAACGCTTGCGATGTAGTTGCGGTTCCAGATCGGCTCCAGGAACGAGTTCGCGAAGCGGAAGTAGAGGAGGTTCATGATCGCCTCCTTGCCGAGGAAGTGATCGATGCGGAAGATCGAGTCCTCGGGGAACACGGACCTCGCGACACCGTTCAGCTCCCTTGCCGAAGCGAGGTCGCGCCCGAACGGCTTCTCGACGATGACCCGGCCGCCGCGTGCCATGCCCGCTCGGCCGAGCCCCTCGATCACGGTCACGAACAGCGCGGGGGGGATGGCGAGGTAGTGGGCTGGGTGCTCGGCTCCGGCGAGCGCTCGCTCGAGCGCCGCGAACGTGGCCGGGTCGTTGTAGTCCCCGTCGACGTACTCCAGCAGCGGAGAGGAGGCGGTCGAGTGCCTGCTCGTCGTCGATGCCGCCGGCGTCGTTCGCGATGCTGTCGCGCACCCGTTCTCGAAGTCGCGGCAGGTCCCATTGCGAATATGCGACGCCTATCACGGGGACGTCCAGCGTGCCGCGCTTTGCCATCGCGTACAAAGCCGGGAAGGTCTTCTTGTGGGCGAGATCGCCGGTCGCGCCGAAGAGCACGAGCGCGTCGGCCGGCCCCAGACCCTCGTTGCCCTGACTCATCTCAGCTCCCTTCCGGATCCGACGTCATCGACTCCTGCTCCGCGCGCACTCCTGCACTCTGCCACGACCGCTGCGACGGGAACCGAACGCACCCGTCGCGTATCGTCCGAGTACGATGAGCACTGCAAGCCCCGCAGCGACACCGACAAGGCCGGTTGTGCTAGCCGTCGACGTCGGCGGCTCACACCTCAAGGTCCGCACCAGCGACGAAGGCAAGCGACGCCGTACCGCGTCAGGCGCGACCATGACACCGACAAAGATGGTCGCCGAAGCCGTGGCACTGGCAGCCGCAGGAGCGTGGCACTGGGACGTCGTCTCGGTCGGAGTCCCGGCGCCCGTTCACGGCGGCCGCATCGTCGCCGAGCCGGCCAACCTCGGGAAGGGATGGGTCGGCTTCGATTTCCAGGCGGCCTTCGGGAAACCAACCAAGGTCGTCAACGATGCGGCCATGCAGGCCCTCGGAAGCTACGAGGGAGGCACGATGCTTTTCCTCGGGCTCGGCACCGGGCTCGGCTCCACACTGATCGTCGACGGAATCGTCGAGCCGATGGAGCTCGCCCACCTCCCATTCAAGAAGCACACCTTCGAGTACTACCTCGGCGACCGCGCGCGGCACGCCAAGAACCACAAGAAACCCAAGAAACGCTGGCGACGAAACGTCGCCGAAGCCATCGAACAATTAACAGCGGCGCTGCAACCGGAATACGTCGTGCTCGGCGGAGGAAACGCCGACAAGCTCCATCACCTACCGCCAAACTGCCGCCTCGGTGACAACGCGAACGCGTTCACCGGTGGCTTCCGACTCTGGCACGGACAGAGCAACCGGATCACCCACGCTCCGTAGCTCGTCGGGAAGCATCCAGGGCCGCTGGGCGCAGACGCGCGCGAGTCCCGGGCGGATCGGTTCGGCCAAGCGAGCGTCGACGGGCCGCACGATCATCTCCTCGCGGTTGCGGCCCGACGGAAAGAGTACGGGTTCCCGTACCCGTGGCCGGTAGGTGCGCTGATACGTTCGAGGCATGACCGCCCGAGTGAATCCGTGGCTCGTTCTAGTGCTGGTCTGCCTGGCGCAGTTCATGGTGATTCTTGATGCGACAATAGTCAACGTCGCGCTGCCTACGATCCAGGGCGACCTCGAGATGACGGACACGAGCCTCCAGTGGATCGTGAACGCCTACACGCTGTTGTTCGGCGGCTTCCTGCTCCTCGGCGGGCGCGCGGGCGACCTCGCCGGCCGCAAGCGCGTCTTCCTTGCAGGGGTCGTCCTGTTCACGACCGCCTCGCTCCTCTGCGGTCTCGCGAACGGCGCGAACTGGCTGATCATGACCCGCGGTCTCCAGGGACTCGGCGCCGCGCTCGTCTCGCCCGCCGCGCTCGCGATCGTCACGTCGACCTTCCGCGAGGGTGCCGAGCGGACGAAGGCGCTCGGCGTGTGGTCGGCGATTGCCGTCGGCGGCGGCGCCGTCGGCCTCGTGCTCGGGGGCGTTCTCGTCGAGGCGCTCTCCTGGCCCTGGATCTTCTTCGTCAACATCCCCGTCGGGATCGCGACGTTCGTTCTGTCCCTCCGGTTCGTGCCCGAGTCGCGCGACGATCACCTGCACAAGAGCTTCGACGTCGCCGGCGCCGTCACGGTGACGGGCGGTCTGATCGCTCTCGTCTACGGCATCGTGCGCTCGGCGGATTCGGGCTGGGGCTCGGGCGAGGTGCTCGGCATTCTCGCGCTCTCTGTCGTCCTTCTCGTCGCCTTCGTCGTCATCGAGCAGCGCTCGGCCGAGCCGCTCGTCCGGCTCTCGATCTTCTCCGTGCGCACTGTCCGCGGCGCGAACGTCGCGATGCTCGTGGTCGCGATGGGGCTCTTCGCGATGTTCTTCTTCAACACGCTCTTCCTCCAACGCGTGCTCGGGTTCTCGGCGCTCGAGGCGGGCCTCGCCTTCCTCCCCTTCACGGCCGGCATCATCATCGGCGCCGGGCTCTCGCAGCAGCTGATCCCGCGCCTCGGCGCGCGGGAAGTGCCCCTGATCGGGCTCGCGATGGCTGCCGGCGGGATGCTGCTGTTCCTGCGGCTGACACCCGAGAGCACGTACCTGTCCGACATCCTCCCCGGGATCCTGATCACGTCGATCGGCATGGGCCTCACGTTCGTGCCGGTGACGCTGATCGCGACGAGCGGGATTCCCGTCGACGACGCCGGCCTCGCGTCGGGCCTGTTCAACACGTCGCAGCAGATCGGTGGCGCGCTCGGGCTTGCGCTCCTCTCGACGTTCGCCGCGAACAAGACGGCGGACGTGCTCGCTTCGAACGGCGGCGGCGAGCCGACGCAGGCCCAGACGGCCCAGGCGCTCGTCGACGGCTTCCACATCGCCTGGCTCGGATGCGCGATCTTCCTCGCAGCCGGGGGAGCGCTCCTGTTCGCGCTGCTCAGGCGCGGCGACGTCCTCGCCGTCGCCCAGGGCGAGGCCCAGCCCATCGTGACGTAGAGCCGGATGCGACCGAGCGACTTCTCGGCCTGAGGCTCGAGGCGCTCTTCGAAGCCTGGATCGAAACGCGTTCTTAACGTGCGCGGTATCGGATGCGCAAAGGATGCGCAAGGTTTCCTCACAACCTGCCGATACACCTTGAGCAATACAACACACCCTCCAGAGAGGCGACTGACATGGGTGACGCAACAAGGCTCACGACGTGGATCGACTGGTACCGCTTCGCGCGGCGCGCACTCGAGCTCAGCCATGCGGAGGCATCCTCGTACGCGACGGCCCGCTACGTCGAGGAGCAGAATCGCGCCGTCACCCGCGAGTGGAGAGCGGCATGAGCGGCGACCAGGCACTCGAGACACCCGTCCTCGATACCGACGAGGAGTCCCGGCCCGATCCTGCGGCACGCGTCCTCAGCTGGCGGATCGAGCAGCTGATCGCCGTCGGCTACGACAGCGACTCGGCGTTCGTGCTCGCTCTCGATCGAAGCATCGACCTTCACGAAGCGGTCGAGCTCGTGCGTCGGGGCTGCCCGCCCGAGACCGCCTTCCGGATCCTTCTCTGATTTCAGGGCGACGCCTGCCCGGGCGCCGTAGCCTCGCCTACGGCGCCTGAGCGGCCGGCTTGCCGGCCCGCCGCCGGAGCTGGAGCGATCCGGAGCCGAGCGCGACTCCGACGAGAATCAGCACGAGACCCACGATCGCCGCAACGGTCACCTGCTCGTCGAGCAGGACGGCGCCGTAGGTGAGAGCGATGGCCGGCATCAGGTAGGTGACAAGGCTCAACTTGCGCGCTCCGAAGAGCCCGAGCACCCGGAAGAGGATCAGCTGGGCGAGTGCCGTGCCGAGAATGGCGAGCAGGAGGAGCGAGCCGATCGCGCCCGCCGTCGGCATCGCGGTCGGATGTCGTGCGATCGCGAACGGAAGCAGCATCAGGCCTGCCGCGAGCATGGAGCCCGTCGCGAGCACGGGGCCCGAGGTCGTGCCCCGGAGATGGAGCTGCCCGTAGATGCTGGCGGACGCATAGAAGACCGACGCGAGGACGACGGCCAGCGTCCCGACGACCGCGCCGGTGTTTCCAGCCGGTGCAACGCCCGCGACGAAGCCCACGCCGACGAGGCCGACGACGACACCGACGATCCGGAGTCGGCTGATCCGCTCCTGTGGCAGGAAGCGGAGGCCGATCAACAACGAGAAGAGCGGCACCGTTGCCTGCGCGATCGCCGCCACGCCGGAGTCGATCCTCGTCTCTCCCCAGGCGACGAGCCAGAACGGGACGGCTGCGTTCAGCGCCCCGAGCACGACACACGCGCGCCAGGCGATCCCGACCTGGCTCACGGCGGCGCCGAGCCCGATCGTCGCCCAGAGGTAGCCGGTGAGGAAGAGCGCGGCGATGAGCGCCCGTGCGGCCATCAGCGCCGCCGGCGAGAGCCCGCCGTCGACGCCGACCTTGATGAAGAGGTACGACGCGCCCCAGACCGCGGCGAGCGTGAGAATCAGGGGCCAGTAACGGCGGGTCACCTCGCGAGGCTAGCTCGTCCGAGACTCGTTCAGGCGCCTGACGCGCGCCATGCCGGTGGCGAGCGCAGTACCGGAGAGGATGAGCACGAGCCCGATGAGCGACGGGATCGTGACCGGCTCGTCGAGGAAGATTGCGCCGTAGATCAACGCCATCGCCGGCACGAGGTAGGTGACGAGGATCGCACGCGAGGCGCCGGCGCTCGCGATGATCGGAGAAGTAGAGGAGATAGGCGATGCCCGAGCCGAGCAGGCCGAGAGCGAGCACCGACAGCAACACGTTCGCCGAGGGCAGCGTGTCGGGAAGCTGCGCGAGGCCGAACGGGGCAAGCAGGAGGGACGCGAAACCGAGCTGGCCGAACGACGCCTGCAGCACCGGTACCTCTCGCATCGTGCGACCCGCGAAGAGCACCGAGAACGCGTAACAGATCGCGACGCCGACCACGGCGAAGGCCGCGACGAGCTCGCCTCCCGTCTGGAGGCCGATCAGGAACACGACTCCGACGAACCCGACCCCGACGCCGGCGAGGCGCACGCCGGTGACGCGCTGCGTTCGGTCGATCCGCGCCGCGAGGACGACGGTGCAGAGGGGCGCCGAGGCCTGGATGACCGCGGTCAGGCCGGAATCGAGGCTCGTCTCCGCGAATCCGAGAAGCCAGAACGGGACGGCGTTGTTCACCCCTCCGAGGATCAGGAGCGGGAAGAGGTTGCCCTGCAGTGGCCGGAGACCGCCTCGGCGTGGCAGCAGCGCGAGCAGCAGCAGCGCCCCGAGTGCGACCCGTCCGAGAGCGACGACGGAGGGCTCGAGCACGTCGACCGAGACCTTGATGAAGAGGAACGACGCGCCCCAGATCGCCGAGAGGAGCAGGAGGAGAAGAGTGTCGCGGCGACTCACGGTGCGTCGAGGGTAAACGCGCGGCCACCACTCCGGTGTGAGGTACGCCACGCGCCGTGCCCGCCGGGGCCGCGGCTAGACTGACGTCCTGAGCTCCGTCGCGGAACAGCCAATTCACCGTCAGCTCGGCCTTACGGACGGGGAGAACGCGCATATCCGGGAACTGCTCGCGCGCGAGCCGAACCACTTCGAGCTGGCCGTCTTCTCCCTTCTCTGGTCAGAGCATTGCGGCTACAAGCATTCGGCCCTGCTGCTCAGGCGTCTCCCGAGTGAGGGGCCCCGCGTGTTGCAGGGGCCGGGCGAGAACGCCGGGGTGCTCGATCTCGGGGACGGGCTTGCCGTCACCTTCAAGGCGGAGAGCCACAACCACCCCTCGGCAGTCGAGCCGTTCCAGGGAGCCGCGACCGGAGTAGGGGGCATCCTCCGCGACATCATCGCGATGGGCGCGCGGCCGATAGCGCTTCTCGACGGGCTCCGCTTCGGCGCGCCGGACGCGCACTTCTCCCGCGCCGTCGGCGGCATCGGCGCCTACGGCAACTCCGTCGGGGTACCGAACGTCGGCGGCGAGGTCGTCTTCGACGAGGCGTATGCCTCCAACTGCCTGGTCAACGCGATGTGCGTCGGGCTCCTCCCGGCAGACGCCGTGATGAGCGCGCGCGCCGATACCGCAGGGGCGGTGCTCGTGCTCTACGGGGCGACGACCGGACGAGACGGGATCGGCGGCGCCTCCGTGCTCGCAAGCCAGGAGCTCGGCGAGGAGGCCGCCGACAAGCGTCCCTCGGTCCAGGTCGGCGATCCCTTCACGGGCAAGCGGCTGATCGAGGTCTCGGTCGAGCTCGTCGAGCGCGGGCTCGTGCTCTCGCTGCAGGACTGTGGTGCCGCGGGCCTCGCCTCGTCGCTCTCCGAGATGGCAGCCGACTATGGCATCGACGTGCACCTCGACCGCGTGCCCCGGCGCGAGGACGGAATGGAGCCGTGGGAGATCATGATCTCCGAGTCGCAGGAGCGCATGGTGGCGATCGTCGCGCCCGAGCGGCTCGCCGAGGTCGAGGCGGTGATCGACCGCTGGGAGCTCCACCGGGCACAGATCGGGACCGTGACCGAAACGGGAGAGCTGCGGGCGCTCTGGCACGGAGCGGAGGTCGGCGCGATCCCGGCTCGCTTCCTGACGGACGACTGCCCAAGGTACGTCGTCGAGCGCGAGCCGAGGAAGCCGCCGGCCGAGGTCGCCCTCCCCGGGCTCCCGGCGACCGGCCGCGTGCTCCTCGACCTTCTCGGCTCGGACGCGCTGCGCTCGCGTGCATTCGTGACGCGCCGCTACGACCAGCTCGTCCAGTCGCGCACCGTTCGCCGTCCCGGCCTCGATGCAGCGGTCCTGCGCCTCCGGCCCTCCTACCGCGGCCTCGCGCTCACGCTCGACGGCACCGGCCGGCTCGGCTCGCTCGATCCGTTTGCGGGCGGCGCGACGGCGATTCTCGAGGCCGCGCGCAACGTCGCCTGCGCGGGAGGTGAGCCGCTCGGCTTCACCGACTGCCTCAACTTCGGCAACCCCGAGAAGCCCGAGATCGGCTGGGAGCTCTCCGAGTCGATCGAGGGGATGGCTCGGGCGTGTGAGGCACTCGGACTGCCGATCGTCTCCGGCAACGTTTCGCTCTACAACGACACGGACGGCCGCTCGATCCCGCCGACGCCGGTCGTCGGCTGTGTGGGCCTCGTCCCGGACGTGCGTCGCGTGCCACGGCGCTGGCGCGCTGGCGACGCGATCCTGCTCGCTTCGACGGGAGCTCCCGCCTTGCCGGGGTCGGAGTTGCAGGCGCACTACGGGACCGTCTCGGGCGCGCCCGCGGCGCTCGATCTCGCAGCCGAGGCCGAGCTGATCCGGTTCGTCGTCGCCGCGGCGCCGCGCTGCTCGCTCGCGCACGACGTCTCGGACGGTGGGCTCGCAGTCGCGCTTGCCGAGGCGGCGCTCTACTCCGGCGTCGGCGCCAGGCTCGACCTGCCCACGGACGTCGTCACGCTCTTCGGTGAGGGACGGGGTCAGGTGATCCTCGCCATGCCCGCGGAGCAGGTCGAGACCGATCCGCTCGGCTCCGATGTTGCCGTCAGGCGGATCGGCGAGGTCGGCGGCGACGAGATCCTCGGCGTCGCGCTCGGCGAGCTCCGGGCGGCGTGGGAGCGTGAGCCCTGATGTGCGGCGTCTTCGGCATCCGATCGATCGACCGCGATGTCGCGCGGCTGACGTACTTCGCCCTCTTCGCGCTTCAGCACCGAGGGCAGGAGTCGGCCGGGATCGCCGTCTCCGAGGCGGGACGGCTGACGGTCCTGCGGGACATGGGCCTCGTCGCTCAGGTCTTCAACGAGCAGCAGCTCCAGGCTCTTCCGGGCGAGGTCGCGATCGGCCACACGCGCTACTCGACAACGGGAGGCGTGCACTGGTCGAACGCGCAGCCGCTCGTCCACCACGGACGCGCGCGCACCGTCGCGCTCGGCCACAACGGCAACCTGACGAACGCCGGCGAGTTGCGGGAGGAGCTGGTTGCGGACGGGATTCGGCTCGGCTCGACGTCGGACACCGAGGTCATCGCCGCGATGATCGCGCGCGACCCGGCGCCACTCCCGGAGGCGGTCGCCGCCACGATGGCGCGGCTCGAGGGGGCCTATTCGGTGGTCGCGCTCGTGGACGAGACGCTCGTCACCTTCCGTGACCCGCACGGGATCCGGCCGCTGACCCTCGGGCGCATCGGCGAGGACTGGGTCGTCGCATCCGAGAGCTGCGCGCTCGACCTGATCGGCGCCATCGTCGAGCGGGATGTGACGCCGGGCGAGGTGCTGTGGCTCGACGGCGACGGCCTGCACAGCTCCCAGGCGGTGCCCGAGGGTCGCGAGGCCGCATGCATCTTCGAGCACGTCTACTTCGCCCGCCCCGACTCGCGGCTCGACGGCGGAGAGATCCATGCGAGTCGTGTCCGGATGGGCCAGATCCTCGCTGCGGAGGCGCCGGCGGTCGCCGATCTCGTGATGCCGATCCCGGACTCCGGCACCCCCGCCGCGATCGGGTTCGCCAAGGCGTCCGGAATTCCGTTCGAGGAAGGGTTGATCAAGAACCGCTACGTCGGCCGCACGTTCATCCAGCCGGACCAGGAGCTCCGCCGCCAGGGAATCAAGCTCAAGTTCAACCCGCTCGACGAGGTCGCCGGACAGCGCGTCGTGATCGTGGACGACTCGATCGTGCGCGGAAACACGATGCAGCAGCTCGTCGCGATGCTGTTCGATGCGGGTGCAGAGGAGGTGCACGTCCGGATCTCCTCGCCCCCCGTCGTCTCGCCCTGCTTCTACGGCATCGACATGGCCGACGCGGACGAGCTCGCCGCCGCGCATCGCTCGGTCGAGGAGATGCGTGCGCGGATCGGCGCGACGTCGTTGCACTACCTCTCGCTGGACGGCATGCAGGAGGCGACCCGGCTGCACGAGGACGCGGTCTGCCGCGCGTGCTTCACCCGTGAGTACCCGACGGCCGTTCCGGTCGGCGGTGGGCGGAAGATGCGGTTCGAGGCGGCGGCGCTGTGAGGCCGTTCGGGACGGGGAGAGGCTTCGGTCTCTCCTCCGGCCCCGGGTCCGCTCGACGGGGGTCGACCTGAACGTGGGCGCTCGACCCCGGGGAGAGACCGGAGTCTCGCCTCCTGCGCCTCAGACCTACGCGGCAGCAGGCGTCTCCCTCGGAACCGCCGACGCGATCGTCGACCGTCTCCGCGCCGCCGTCGCCTCCACTGCGACGCCCGCCGTCACCGGCGCGTTCGGCGCTTTTGCCGGACTGTTCGCGATCGACGAGCGGCGCCTGCTCGCCGCCTCGACCGACTCGGTCGGATCGAAGCTCGTCCTCGGCCGGCGGGGAGACCGCCTCCGCTGGTGCGGCGCGGATCTTGCCGCCCACTGCATCAACGATGTCCTCACGACGGGCGCCGAGCCGCTCTTCTTCCTCGACTACGTCGCTGCGAACTCGATCGACATCGAGCAGGTCGCCGAGCTGATCGAGGGTGCGGCGGACGTCTGCCGGATCGCCGGTTGCGCGATTCTCGGCGGCGAGACGGCGGAGCTACCGGGCATCTACCGTGAGAGCGAGATCGACTTCTGCGGCACGGCTGTCGGCGTCGTCGATCGTGACCGTGTCATTGACGGCTCACGCATCGAAGCGGGCGACGTGGTCGTCGGCTTCCCGTCGGCCGGCATCCACGCGAACGGCTTCTCCCTCGTCCGGAAGATCGTCGGCGACGCTCCGTTCGACGCGGACATGCTCCTGCCGCCGACGCGGCTCTACCTCGACGAGGTCCGCGCGCTTCGCTCCCGCGCCGACGTGCGCGGGCTCGCACACGTCACCGGAGGGGGTATCGCGGGCAATCTCGCTCGGGTGCTACCCAAGGGGATCGGCGCCGTCGTCGATCCGTCCGCCTGGGAGCGGCCGGAGGTCTTCGGGTGGCTCGAGGCCAGCGGGGTCGCCGAGGACGAGCTGCGGCGGGTCTTCAACATCGGAATCGGCTACTGCGCCGTCGTCCCGGCGGCCGATGTCGCGAGTGACGACCTCGTGATCGGCGGGGTCGGCGGCGGCGACGGAGTCACCTGGGCATGACGGTGGGGGGGATCGGCGTGCTCGTGAGCGGGAAGGGGTCGAATCTGCAGGCGCTGATCGACGCCGGCCTCCCCGTGGTGGCCGTGGCCTCGAACGTTGCGGGGGTGCCCGCGCTCGACCGTGCCGCGCGGGCCGGCTCGGCGACTGCGGTGTTCGCCGTCGCGGACTACCCGGATCGGGATGCGCGTGACGCGGCGATGGGCGACTGGCTCCTCGGGCACGGGGTCGGGCTCGTCGTGTGCGCCGGCTACATGCACCTCCTGCGCCCAGTCTTCCTGTCTCGGTTCCCGGATAGAGTTGTGAACGTGCACCCGGCGTTGCTTCCTGCGTTCCCGGGAGCCCATGCAGTCGAGGACGCCCTCGCCGCAGGGGCGACGGAGACGGGCGCGACCGTTCATCTCGTCGACGACGGCGTCGACACGGGGGCAGTGCTGCGACAGGAATCCGTCGCCGTTCTCCCGGGGGACACGCCCGAGGCGTTGCACGAGCGCATCCGCGAGGTGGAGCACCGGCTCCTGCCCGAGGTCGTCAGGGAGCTGATTGCCGCGTGAGACGGGCGCTGCTCTCGGTCTTCGACAAGACCGGCGTCGCGGCGTTCGCCGAGGAGCTACGGCGCCTCGACTTCGAGCTCGTCGCGAGCGGCGGTACCGCCCAGCTTCTCGAGCACGAGGGCATTCCTGTGATCCGGATCGAGGAGCTGACGGGCTTCGCGGAGATGCTCGGCCACCGGGTCGTCACGCTCCATCCGGCGGTTCACGGCGGCATCCTCGCGCGCCGCGACGTGCCGGAAGACGTCGCCGACCTCGAGACCCACGGGATCGCCCCGATCGACCTCGTCTGCGTCAATCTCTATCCGTTCGAGAAGACCGTCGCCCGACTCGACGTCGAGTGGGACGACGCGATCGAGAAGATCGATATCGGTGGGCCGGCGCTTCTCCGGGCCGCTGCGAAGAACCACGCGCACGTGATTCCCGTCTGCCGGCCGGACGACTACGACCGGATTCTCCTGGAGTTGCGCGAGGGCGACGTTTCTGTCGCGACCCGGCGCGAGCTGGCGGCGCGCGTGTTCACCACGACGGCGGCGTACGACAGCGCGGTGACGCAGTGGCTATCGCGCGGTCTCGGCTTCCCCGAGACGCTCGTGCCGGTGCTCGACCATGCCCTTGACCTCAGCTACGGGGAGAACCCGCACCAGAAGGCGGTCTACTACGCCGAGCGGGGGGCGCGCACCCACCTGCTCGCGCGCGTCGAGCAGCTCCACGGCAAGCCGCTCTCCTTCAACAACCTCAACGATCTCTCTGCCGCACGGCTCCTCTCGCTCGAGTTCGACCGGCCCGCCTGCGTCATCGTCAAGCACGCGAATCCGTGCGGCGTCGGCGTCGCAGGCACGATCGAGGAGGCGTACGCGAAGGCGCTCGCCGCCGACCCGGTGTCGGCGTTCGGCGGGGTCGTCGTGCTCACGCGGCCGGTGACCGCGGCTCTCGGCGAGCGGCTCGCCGAGCAGTTCGTCGAGGTGCTCTTCGCTCCGGGGATCGACGAGATGGCGCTCGAGGTGCTCGTGCAGAAACCGGGCGTGCGGATCCTCGACGACAGCGAGCGCCGAGCGGCGGATCCCACGGAATGGGACCTGAAGCGGGTGCTCGGAGGCGTGCTCGCCCAGGAACGGGACAGCGGCCCGGATCCGCTCGACGCGATGGAGGTCGCGTGTGGGGAGCTCTCATCCGAGAGCTGGGAGGACCTCCTCTTTGCCTGGGCGGTTGTGAAGCACACGCTCTCGAACGCGATCGTCATCGCGCGTGACGGCCAGACGCTCGGCGTCGGGGCGGGGCAGATGAGCCGCGTCGACGCGGTCCGGATCGCCGTCGAGAAGGCGCGCGAGCACGGGCACTCACTCGAGGGCGCCGTTCTCGCCTCCGATGCCTTCTTCCCGTTCGCGGACGGCCCGCAGCTCGCGCTCGCTGCGGGGATCCGCGCGATCATCCAGCCGGGCGGCTCGAAGCGCGACGACGAGGTCGTGGGCGCCGTGCGTGAAGCGGGCGCGTCGATGGTCTTTGCGCGGCGGCGGCACTTCCGGCACTAGCCCCGGCGGTCAGAGCCTCCAGTCTCCGACCACGGTCATCGGCGGAACCTCCGGCCGGGCAGGGTCGCTTCGGGCGCGTCAGCCGTTCCCTGCGCGGCGCTCCGCCTCCGCGCTGACCGCCTCGAGCGACGCGCGCACCGTCTTTTCCCAGACGATCGCGACCCGGTCGCCCCACCAGGCCCCGATCGCCCAGAAGTCGGTGCCGAGCTCTCCCTCCCACGTGAGCCGAGTGCCGGTCTCGGTGGCCTCGAGGGCGAACGACTCGCTGACGTGCGGCACCGGGCCGCGCACGAGCCGGAAGTCGATCCGTGACGGCCGATCGAACCTCACGGTCTCGAGCGTCGTCGTGGTTGCTCCTCTGACGGCGGTGTAGTGCGCTGCCAGGACCATGTCGGAGGTGTGCTCCCACACGTCGAGCTTCGATTTGAGGGCTCGTGGCGTCCGTCCAAGGTACGGGGTCGAGACGACGTCGAAGACGGTCTCTCGAGGCGCTCCGATCTCCCAGCTGACCGGCCCGAGTGGGCGCACGCGGCGGCCGACGCCCACGTCGATCGTGACGGCGCCACTTGCGAGAAGTCGATACCCCTGCCAGGCGCCGGCGGCGATCGCGATCGAGCGAAGCAGGCGTCTCATGGAGCCAGTCTACGGCCGGGCGCAACCCGGACTGGCCTCGGACGCCGCCCCTTGCCCGCCCGGGAGGTGCCGGCTCTCACTCGCTACTCGGGAAGCATGTCGCCCGAGCCGCCCATCTCGGCGGGAAAGTCCTTGAACTTGGGCAATCCGTCCTTCATCGGGAGGACGGTCGACTCGTAGTTGACGTGCACGCCGGGAGTGAACGGAAACGAGGGAATCGTCGCCGCATAGACGTCGATCAGGTCCCAGTGCGGGTGGCGCGTCAGCACGTGGCCGCCACAGGCCGTGCACCACTGGCGAAAGCTCCGGTCGTTCTTGTTGTACTCGCCGATCTTGTCCGCTCCCTGCGTGACCTCGACCGCAGCGGACGGCCAGAGCGTGAAGGCGTTGACCGGGCCCGCCGACCACGTCCTGCAGGCAACACAGTGGCAGTAGCCGACGCCTGCGGGCTCGCCCGTGACAACGATCTGGACTGCGCCGCAGTAGCACGATCCTTCGAAGCTCTTCGCATCCTCGCCCATTGGTCTCTCCCATGCTCGGAATCAGGTATCGGAGCGAGGCTACAGCATCCGGGATCTCCCCGAATCGAGGGAGACGTGGTTGTAAAGGTCGTGTAGGGGACAGCCGATAGTGGCCGAGGACACTGTTACGGTGCCTTCGTCACTGCGACGCGACGGGTCTCTTGCGGCCCGCTCCGCCTCCGGTCACCCTCATGGCTCTCCTCTCCCGCATCTGCCTGCTTTCGTCGTGCGTCGCACTGCTCGGCGCCGCGCCCGCGATCGCCGCGAAGCCGACGGTCGGCACCGTTACGAACCCGGCCCGACTGCCCGGCTCCGTTCCTCTGGCGGTCACCGAGCCGCGCCCGAATGCGCCTTCGCTCGGTACCCGAGTGGTTCGGATCGCCGAGAAGGAGCTCGGGACGCCGTATCGCTACGGAGGCATGTCGCCGAGCGGCTTCGACTGCTCCGGTCTCGTCGCGTACGTCTACGGCAAGCTCGGCGTCGACCTGCCGCACAACGCAGCGGCACAGTACGCGTACGGACGCCCCGTCCGCAGCGGGAACCTCCGCCCCGGCGATCTCGTCTTCTTCCACGGGCTCGGCCACGTCGGCCTCTACATCGGCCGCGGGATGATGATCCATGCTCCGCAATCCGGCGAGCGAGTGGAGATCCAGCGTCTGACCGAGCGCAGCGGGATCATTCAGGGCGCCCGGCGGCTCATCCGCTCCTGACGCCTGGGCCGGCGCGCGGCCGGACAGCAGACGAGCCGTCCGGCCGCGCCCTCCGACGCACCGACACGGGCGTTACGAAGCGTTCTCGAGCCAGGGATCGGGCCCAGGGTCGCCGCCGCTCGCCGCGACGGCGAGGCGGTCGAGGTAGTGATCCCAGCCGACCGTGTGCGACTCGGCGGCGGCGTTGTTCGGCAGGTCCCCGTGCGTGAATCGCAGGACCGTGCCACCGTTTGCCGGGACGAGCTCGATCTCGACCGTCGAGGACCCGGGCGGCACGGGGCTCGGGCCGTCCTCGCCGGGCTCCCAGCCCCACGTGTAGACGATCCGGGTCGGGCGCTCGAGCTCCACGAACGTGCCGCTCGCGACGTGCCCCGGGATGATCTCGATGCGGTAGGCACCGCCGGGTGTCGACTCGAACGCAGAAGCGGGGAGCCCCATCCAGCGGGCAACCTTCTCCGGGTCGACGAGAAACTCCCATACCGTCTCGGGTGATGCGTCGATCTGGAGCTCCCGCTGGTAGACCAGCTGCTCAGTCGTCGTTTCCATCGTTCTTCCTCTCCTCTCGCTCGGATTCCCGTTTCAGCGCGTCCAGGCGGGTGTCCCAGAACTCCTCCAGGAATACCCTCAGATCCGCGAGACCCTCCGGACGCGCGCGATAGAGGCGCCTGGTGCCGTTGCGTCGCTCGTCCACGAGCCCGGCCTCCTTCAAGAGCGTCAGGTCCTGCGAGACGGCAGGACGGGTGACGTCGAAATGCGAAGCGATCTCTCCTGCCGCCAGCTCCTCGTCGCGGACGAGTTGCAGGATCTGACGGCGGCGTGGTGCGGCGATCGCCCTGAGTGCGGTCTCCATCCATCTATGTAAGCATATCGTTACGTTAGAAACAACTTAAATATGGGATGACGCTCGACGGTCTTCGCGCGCGCGTAGTCTTCGGTCATGAGTCGCACGTACCCGACCCTGCTCGACCTCGTGGGCGGGACGCCGATCGTGCGCCTCGACCGCTTCGGCGCAAGCGTTCCCCCGACACTGCTCGCGAAGCTCGAGTTCCTCAACCCGGGCGGCTCCAACAAGGACCGGATCGGCCTCGCGATGATCGAGGCTGCGGAGCGGGAGGGGAAGCTTCGTCCCGGGGGCACGATCGTCGAGCCGACCTCCGGGAACACCGGCGTCGGCCTCGCCATTGCGGCCGCACAGAAGGGCTACCGCTGCATCTTCGTGATGCCGGACAAGATGAGCCAGGAGAAGATCTCGACCCTGCGCGCCTACGGCGCCGAGGTCGTGATCACCCCGACCGCCGTCGACCACGACTCACCCGAGTCGTACTACTCGGTGTCGGACCGGCTCGCAGAGGAGATCCCCGGCGGCTTCAAGCCCGATCAGTACTCGAACATGGCAAACCCGGAGGCGCATTATCGGACGACCGGCCCCGAGATCTTCGAGCAGACCGACGGTGGCCAGATCGATGCGATCGTGATCTCGGTCGGCACGGGCGGCACGATCTCCGGCGTCGGTCGCTACTTCAAGGAGCATCGTCCCGAGGTGCGCATCGTCGGAGCGGATCCCGAGGGCTCGGTCTACACCGCGGATGCCGACCACCCGCTCGGCCCCTACCTCGTCGAGGGGATCGGTAAGGACACGTGGCCCGAGACGATGAACCCCGACGTCGTCGACGAGTGGATTCGCGTCTCCGACCGTGACTCGTTCCTGACCGCGCGGCGACTCACGCGGGAGGAAGGGCTGCTCGTCGGCGGCTCCTGTGGGTCGACCGCCTGGGTCGCGCTTCGGGTGGCGGCCGGCTACGGCCCGGAGGCGCGCGTGTTGATGCTGCTGCCCGACGGCGGGCGCTCGTACCTCTCCAAGTTCTACGACGACAACTGGATGCTGCAGTACGGCTTCCTCGAGCGGACGACGCCGACGCCGTCGATCGACGAGGTGCTGCGGTTCAAGCGTGGCGAGGAGACGGACCTGCCCGATCTGGTCACGATCGAGTCGACGAAGAAGGTCGGGGTCGCGATCGAGTTGATGCAGCGCTACGGCATCTCGCAGCTTCCGGTCGTTCGCCACGAGGTGGCCGACTCACTCGCGGACATTGTCGGCTCGATCCAGGAGCGCAGCCTCCTCGACCGGGTCTTCAAGAACCCGGATGCGCTCAACGAGGACATCGCCGTCGCGATGCAGCCGCCGCTGTCGGTCGTCGACGTGCACGCGTCGCTCGAGGAGGTCTTCGCGGACCTCTCGGGGCCGAATGCGGCCGTGGTCGTCGGCATCGGCGGCAAGCCGGCTGCGATCCTCACGCGATCCGATCTGCTCGAGTTTCTCGTGCACCGCCGCACGCACGTCGACATGACGTAACCGGGCGGGACAGGTCCGGCTCCTACCGCGCGCGCAGCGGCGGCGCCGCACAGTCGTGCTCCACGACCGCGGGAACGACGGCGCGGCGGCTCTCGCTGCGGATCGTTGCGAACACGGCACCCACCACGATCAGGGCACCGAGCACGGTCGCGAGGTCGTGCGACTCGCCGAGGAAGAGGCTTCCGAGGACGATTGCGACGACGGGGTTCACGTACTGGTGGGTAACGACCTGCGAGAGCGGGGCGTGCTGGAGGAGCCAGGCGTACGCGGTGAAGGCGATCAGGGAGCCGAAGATCGCGAGGTAGGCCCAGCCGGCGAGCGAGGCTGCCGAGACGGAGCCGTCCACGAGCGCGGCGCCCTCGCCGAGCGTGAGCGAGACGATGACGAGCACGAGGCCGCCCCCGAGCATCTCGTAGACGGTGGCGACGAACGCATCCTTCGGCAGCGGCAGGCGGCGTGAGACGAACGACCCGGTCGACCAGGCCATCGAGCCGCAGAGCATGATCGCGAGCCCGATCGCCGCCGATCCTCCGGTGAGCCCAGCGGGGCCGATGATCAGCACGAGACCGCCGAGGCCGACGACCGCGGCGACCCTGGTTGCGTGCGCGACGTGCTCGCGGGCGAGCGTTCGCCAGAGGATCACCTGCAGCGGCACCGAGCCGGCGATCATCGCGGCGACGCTCGAGTCGATTCGCGTCTCGGCGACCGTGACGAGGCCGACACCGCAGGCGAGCAATGCCACTCCGACCCCGGCGGCCGCTATGGCCTGACGCCACGGAACGCGGAGCGGGGTGCGGCGGATCGCGAGTATCGAGCCGAGAAGCACGCCCGCGGCGGTGAACCGGAGCCCTGCCGAGAGGAGCGCCGGCATCGTCTCGACCGAGATCTTGATCGCGAAGTACGTCGAACCCCAGACCAGGTAGACGATCCCGAGAGCCGTCCAGATTCTCCAGCCGCGTGCCATACCTTCTCTAACGTCGCGGGGCTCTCTTTCCTTTCTGAAACGCCGAGAGCCCGCGAAACGCGAGATCACATCCTCCGGCTTACGGGGAGGTGTGTCTCTAGGACGAGGAATCGAGTGGTGCGGTACCGCGAGCGCCTCAGGCGAGAGCAGACGCGACGAACGCCTGCAGCTCCGGCAGGATGCGCGGGTCGATTGTGTGGGGAACCGGGGCTTCGCGCCAGAGGAGATCGGCTCCCGCTGCGGCGACGCGCTCGGCTGCCGCGCGACCGAACGAGACGGGGATGACGGGGTCGAGTGCCCCGTGCGCGACGGCAATCGGGTAGCCCTCGAGGTCGCTCAGATCGAGCTCGAACCCCTCGACCTCGGGCATGAAGCCGGACATCGCGATGATGGCCGCCGGGCGTGGCCGGCCGGCGCCGAGGCCGAGCGACCAGCTCATCACGGCGCCCTGAGAGAAGCCCCCGAGAACGACGCGTTCGATCGGCACCGGGAGGGCGTCGAGGAACGCGGCCGCTTTCTCGAAGGTGGGGAAGAACGTTTCGGGGTCGGGAGTAGGAATGCCGCCGAGCCGGTACCAGTGCGCCCCTCCCGGCGGGAGCGAGAGCGGCGCGCGCGGCGTGATCCCGAGCAGCCGTCGCTCGGGATCGAGCGCGTCGAGGAGCGGGAAGAGGTCGCGCTCGTCGGCGCCGCGGCCGTGGAGAAGGACGAGCGCTCCCTCGGGCTCGCCGGCTGCTGGGCGCGCGAGGAACTGCAGGGGCTCGATCATCCGACCACCCAGGCGGCGCGCGGATCCGGCAGCGGTGTCAGCACGGGCTCAATCTGCGCGCGCAGGTGCTCGAACGCCGGCGGCAGGATCAACGCCTCTCCGAGGTGGTCGGCCCCCTCGTCGATCGTGAAGCCCGGCCCCAGCGTCGCGAGCTCGAAGAGAACGCCGCTCGGCTCGCGGAAGTAGATCGAGCGGAACCAGAAGCGGTCGATCACCCCGCTCGCCGACTGGCCGGCGCCGCGAACCTTGTCGAGCCATGCGTCCTGCTCGTCGATGTTCGTCGCGAAAGCGACGTGATGGACAGTGCCGGCGCCGGGGATCCCCGCGCCCGACGCGGGTGGCGGGTCGTAGGCGAAGTGACCTCCCCGGATCGCGCCGCGCACCTCCCAGCTCGACGCCCCCGTGGGGACGAAGCCGAGCGTGCCCTCGAGCAGTCGCCGGCTCCCCTCGGGATCGCTCGCGAACGCGCGAACGCTGTCGAAGCCCTGCAGCGCGACGTCGGCCGGGACGTCGGGGTGGCGCGCGACGAGCGGCGCGTCCGTGGTCGTGACGATCGCGAGCTCGAGACCGAGCCCTTCCGGGTCGTCGAACCGCAGCCTGTCGTCCGTGCGCGAGGTCGAGATCCCCTCGGCTCCGAGGCGGTCGGCCCAGAAGTCCAGGGCCGCCTCGGAGGCGACGCGGAAGGTGATCGTGTGAACCATGCCGGCCCCGGCGCGGCCGCGCCGGGCGCCCGGGTACTCGAAGAACGTGATGTCGGCGCCGGGGCTCCCGTCCTCGTCCGCGTAGAAGAGGTGGTAGACGGTCGGGTCGTCCTGGTTGACGGTCTTCTTGACCATCCGCAGGCCGAGCACGCGGGTATAGAAGTCGACGTTGCCCGGCGCGTCGCCGGTGATGCACGTCACGTGGTGGATACCTTCGAAGCGCATTGCGATCTCCTTTGTCGCCGTCGTCGGGTTCGGCCGACGTGGTGGGCTCGTTTAGGGGATACTTGCAGGAGCAAGGGAAATAATTGCACATGCAAGTATCTTCTGTCAACTCCGCACTCTCCCCCTCCGAGCTCGCTGCGTGGCGCGGCCTTCTCCGCACCCACGCCGCCCTCGTCAGGGACCTCGATGCAGAGCTTCGCACGGGCCACGATCTCTCGCTGCACGAGTACGAGGTGCTCCTCACGCTCGCCGGAGCGCCCGAGGGACGGATGCGAATGTCCGAGCTCGCGACTGCGGTCGTGCTCAGTCAGAGCGGCCTGACCCGTCTCGTCGACCGCCTCGTACGGGACGGCTCCGTCGTACGGCGACGGTGCGACGGCGACCGGCGTGGGCTGAACGCCGAGCTCACCGAGGCAGGCCTCCGGCGCTACGGCGAGGCTCGCCTCACGCACCTGGCGGGCGTGCGGAGCCGGTTCCTCGGGCACTTCGACGACGCGGAGCTCGACCTCCTCGGAGGCTTCTGGGAGCGCGTTCTCCCCGGCGCGTCCGCAGAGTGAATAGGCTCCCCGCGTGAGGATCGGCATCGTAGTGCCTTTCTCGTGGTCGTTCTGGGGCGCGGTCGTCGAGCACGCCGAGCTCCAGGCCGCTGCGCTCGAGGCCCGGGGGCACGAGGTACGCCTCGTGATGGGGAACGACCCGCCGGGCCAGTTCACGCGTGCCTTGCACCCGAGGGTCGGTCGTCACGGAGACCCTCCCACGAACGTGATCCCGATCGGCCGTTCGGTGATCGTCCCCGCGAACGGCTCGCTCCCGAACATCATCCTCAGCCCACGGGCGATCTTCCGCATCAGGCGGGTGCTCGAACGCGAGCGGTTCGACGTCCTGCACCTGCACGAGCCGATGACGCCGGTCACGTGCATCACCGTGCTCGCACTCGCGACCGCGCCGATCGTCGTCACGCACCATGCCTCGGGTGACCTCGGCTACATGAAGGCGGCGGTGCCCGTCTTCGGCTTCCTCGCGGGCAGGATCGACAAGCGGATCGCCGTCTCGGAGCGCGCGCGCGATTCGGCGGCGCGGTGGCTGCCGGGGGACTACGAGATCGTTCCGAACGGCGTCCTCATTCCGGCGGGTGCCGATCCGGCGGAGCGCGAGCACACGGTGACGTTCGCCGGTCGCCAGGAAACGAGGAAGGGGCTCCAGGTCCTCCTGCGCGCCTGGCCCGAGATTCACCGCCGCACCGGCGCACGGCTCCAGGTGTGTGGATCGGACCCGCTCGCCGTCAGGCTTCTCCTCACCCGGCTCCGCGTGTCCGACGAGGGCATCGACATCCTCGGTTTCCTCCCCCAGGAGGAGTTGACCGGGCTCCTTGCCCGGACGAAGGCGCTGATCGCCCCGTCGCTCGGTGGCGAGAGCTTCGGGATGGTCCTGACCCGCGCTTACGCTTGCGCCCTCCCCGTCGTCGCGTCCGACATTCCGGGCTACCGGGAGGTCCTCACACCGGAGGCGGCGGTGTCCGTCGCGCCCGACGATCCTTTTGCGCTCACCGAGGCGGTCGTCGACCTCCTCGCCGACGAGTCACGGCGGACGGCGATGGGTGCAGCTGCCCGGGCGGTCGCGTTGGAGCGCTACGCCTGGAGCGATATCGCGGCTCGTCTGGAGGGGATCTACGAGCGCGCGATCGATAGCGCTCGGGCGCGGGCGGCCTGAACACCGTATGAAGCGACTCGTCGATCTCGCCCGCAACCCCTGGGCCAGGGGGCTCTTCGTGCTCGCCTCCCTCATCGGCGCGATCCTCGCAATCTGGTGGCGGGGGCCCGAGTGGACGACCGTCTACCACGCGTTCGACTTCGTCTCCTGGCGCTGGGTCGTCGTCGGCATCATCCTCAACCTCGTCTCCGTCGTCGCCCGGGCCTTCTCGTGGCGGCTGACGATCAACCAGGCGCTGCCCCTGCCGCACCCGCGGTTCGGACACGTCTTCTCGGCGTTCGGGATCGGCTTGCTCGGAAACGCGGTGCTGCCCGCCAGGGCGGGCGAGTTCGCGCGCGTCGCCGTCCTCCGGCGGCATGTCCCGCACGGGAAGGGAACGAGTGCGACGCTCCTCGGGACGGTCTTCGCCCATCGGCTCTTCGACCTCTTCCCGGTCGCGATCCTCGTCACCTGGGTCCTGCTGACGGCGAAGATCCCGCACTGGGCCGTGACGAGCCTCGTCATCTTCGGGGTCGTCGGCTTCGTTCTCCTCACCGTCGGTCTCGTCTCTGCGAGCGCGGGCGAGGGGCGGGTGAACGACGGCATGGGCAGCCTGGGTGCGCTGCTGACGATGGCCCGCCAGGGCCTTGCCGTGCTTCGGGTCCCCTTCGCGGCGCTCGGCGCGGCGCTCTTCCAGTGCCTGGGGTGGCTGATGCAGCTGCTCGCCGTCTGGGCGGTGATGGGTGCGTTCGACCTGAACCTCCCGCTGCCCGCCGCGGGGCTCGTGCTCGTGCTGATGAACGTCGCCACGATCTTCCCGTTCTGGCCCGGAAACGTCGGCCTCCTGCAGGCTGCCGTCGCCCTGCCGCTCGTGCAGTACGGCGTCGACTACGGGACGGGATTCGCCTACGGCCTCGTCTTGCAGGCCGTCGAGATATCCGTCGGGGTCGGCGTGGGGCTCATCTTCCTCGCGCGGGAGGGCATCTCGTTCGCATCCCTGAAGTCGATGGAGGAGGAGCAGGAGTCGGAGGAGAACGTCCTGCTCGCCGAGGGTGCGGCCGCGCCGGACCTCGTCGGTGCAGGCAAGGGCCCGCCCGCGCCGCCTCCGTAGAGGGGCGGGACATGTCCCACCCGTCGTCGCGGCCGTCAGAGCTTCGCGATCGCCGGATCGAACGAGCCGAGACGTGCCGCGATCAGCTCCTCGGCCGTCGCGAGCGCGGGCTCGTGGCCGGTCACCGCGGCCACGAACTCGTCGCGCTCGAGCGCGAGCAGCGTCACGTCGGTCGCAGCGGTGACGGTGGCGGTCCGTGGCACGTCGCGGAGAAGCGCGATCTCGCCGAACCCCGTTCCGGGACCGAGCGTCCGGCCCGCCACCTCGACCTCGCCGGAGGAGACCACGTAGTACCGGTCGCCGGTCTCCCCCTCGCGCACGATCACCGTCCCGGCCTGCAGCGTGATCTCGCTCAGGGACCGCGCGAGCGACTCGAGCGTTGCTCCCGGAAGGGCGCTGAGCAGATCGATGGTGCGAAGGAGGCCCAGGTGGGCCGGCGCCGCCGTTCGACGGTCGATCGACCGGAGTGACGAAGCGGCGCCGAGCGCCAGCACGGGAAGCAGGAGCCCGGTGAGGATCAGGGCCCAGCGGATGCCCGCGAAGTGGATCAGCACGGGTGCGAGGAGCCCGCCGACCCCGAGGGCGCCGATGAGCAACCCCTCCAGCAAGCCGAGAGCGCGCGCGAGGACGTCGTTCGGCACCGCGCGCTGCATGATCGTGAGGGCGTTGATGTCGACGATCGAGTTACCGAGACCGGCGAGCGCGAGCGCGACGAGCGCGACCGGGACCGAGGACGTCGCGCCGATCAGGATCAGTGGTAGCCCGAACAGGGCGAGCCCGATCCCGAAGTCCGCTGCCAGCTTCTCCCGGGTCGCGAGGACGAGCGCGACGAATCCGCCCAGTAGGCCGCCGACGCCGAGCGCACCGTTGAGGTAGCCGACCCCTGACGGCTGGACATCGAGCAATTCGAGCGCGCTCACGACGACGAGGACCATCAGCGCTCCGGCGACGAGCGTCTGTGCGGTGTAGAGGCCCGAGAGCACGAGTAGATCGCGGTTGCGAACGAGCTCGCGGAAGCCGGCCAGGACCCCGCCCGGGTCACCGTGCTCGTGCATTGCCGCCTCCTCCGGCGCCGGCTTCGAGCCACCGCGTATCGCGAGCACGAGCAGCGCCGACCAGACGAACGAGAGCGCGTTGACGGCGAAGACGGTCTCGACGCTCGTGACGGCCAGCAGCACGCCTCCGAGCGCCGGACCGACGAATGCTCCGACGGACTCGAGAGTGCTGGATGCGACGTTGGCCGCGGTGAGCTCCGCCGGATTGCGGGCGAGGTGGGGGAGCAGCGCAGCCTGCGCCGGGCGGAACGCTGTGCCCGCCATGGTCGAGAGGCCGACGATTGCGTAGACCACGTAGGCCGACCACCCTTGCCAGATCGTCAGCGCCGCGGCGACCATGAGCGCTGCGCGGACGAGGTCGGTCGCGACCATCACGAGCTTGCGCGAGAAGCGATCGGCAAGGCCGGCGAGAAACGGCGAAGCGATCGCGGCCGGGATCATCCTGATCACGCTGACGACGCCCACCGCGGCGGCGCCGCCCTCGTCGTAGGCGTAGATCGCGAGCGCGATGAAATACGACCAGTTGCCGACCAGCGATCCGGCCCACGCGAGCTGGAGCCGGCGGAGGTCCGGATTCGCGAAGACCTGGCCGAACGCACGGGTGGAATCGGAGATCCGGGCCTTCATCTCTTGCATTCTCGGCTCTGGAGCGGGACGATGGTGAGATCACCTTCGAGGTGGTGGGAAGATTTCCGGTGCACTGTCCGTCTAGTGGTCAGTTGCGGACATCACATCGCAGGCAACGATCGAAAGGAGCACGACATGTCGGATGACAGCGGAAGGGTCGAGGAGAGCGCAAGGGTCGAGAGGGTCGAGGAAGCCGCAGAAGACTTCGAGGGCCACAAGCTGGAGTCGAAGATCGAGCCGAAGGTCGAGCCGGACTTCGAGGGACACAGGTTCGAGACCAAGGTCGAGCCGAAGGTCGAGCCGAAGATCGAGCCGTAGCTCGCCCGGGCGTCAGGCCCGAGGCGCGGGAAGAACGCACACGAAGTCGATGAAGGCCCGGCCACCCGGCCGGGCCTTTCTCGTTGCCTTCATGTGAGCCGTGCGAGCACTGCTTCGAGCGCGTCGAGAAGCTGGACGGCCGCCTCGTCGTCCTCGATCCGTTCGAGCAACGAAGCGACGCGTGCGACGACGGCCTCGCGGCCCTCTCCCTCGTTGGCTATCGCTCGTGCGCGCCGGGCAGCTTGCAAGAGGTCGAGACCGATCGCCGCCTGGTTGGCGAAGAGAATCAGCAGATCGATGTCGCCGATCGTGGCGCCGCGATCCTGCGCCCGGTCGAGAACCTGCAGGACGCCCAGCGTCGCCTCGCCGTTTACGAGCGGGACGGCCATCAGCGCCTTCGGCACGTACCCCGTGCGCTCCGCGGCCTGGCGCGCGAAGCGGGGGTCCTGCTGGAGGTCGTCGATCACGATCGGCTGGCCCGTGACGAGCACCCAGCCGGCGATGCCGGTGCTCGAGGGGATCCGCATCCCGACGAGATCGCCCTCGCCCTCGCCCGAGACGGCCTCGAAGACGAGCTCGTCGGTCTCGCGGTCGAGCAGGAAGATCGACGAGGCCTGGGCGCCGAAGATCGCGCGGGCGACGTCGACGATCGACTGCAGGAGCGCGCTATGGCTCTCCGCCGACGGGAGCATCCCGGCCGCAACCGCCTCCTGATACCTGTTGCCCTCGGTCATTCTGCTCCTTCCGTGTTCGCGGCCGTCAGGTAGAGAACGCTCTTCAGCTGAAACGGCGTCAGGCCCGGATGCTTGGAGAGCACGAGCGCGGAGAGCCCGACGATGTGCGGAGCGGCGAAGCTGTTGCCGGTGCACCGAAGCGTGCCACCCCCGGCCCAGGCGACGTCGACGTCGATGCCCCGGGCGAAGAACTCGACCGGCGGGCTCGGGTTCGCGTACCACTCGTAGGAGTCCGTGCCCTCGTGGCTCCCGACCGAGATCACCGAGGAGAAGCGCCACGGGTAGCTCTCGACGGGCATGTTGTGGGCCGACGCGATGAGCACCGTCCCCTGGAAGTACGCGCTGTCTGCGAGCTCGTGGAGGATCTCGGCAAACCCTCGCTTCGTGGTCGAGAGACTGAGGTTGACGATGTCGAAGCCGCGCTCGATCGCGTGGCGAAGCCCTCCGAGGATGAGCTCGCCACTGCCCGTGTTCCCCTCGCCGAGAACGCGGATGCTGTGCAGACGGCAGTCGGGAGCGAGCGCGCGGACGATCCCCGCGCACGCCGTGCCGTGACCGCAGACGTCCCCGACCTCGTTCGGGACGATCGTCGTCTCGTCTCCCTCGATGTGAACCGCGACCGACGACTCCACCCCGCGGACGAGCGGATGATCGCCGTCGACGCCGCTGTCGAGGATGCAGACGTCGACGCCTGCTCCCGTCGCGTCGCCTATCGCCCAGTCGCGGGTGACGCGCTCGGGCCATTCGGCCGGGATCGCGATCGAGCCTGCCGCCTCCGCGGTGAGACTCCAGGCGGGGAGGAGGCGCTCGCTCATGCCGAGGCCCTGAGCGCTCGCGCCCGCGCCTGCGCGGCGGCGGCGGTGAGCCGGGCCGCACTCTCGGAGTGGCTGTCGCCGGGAACGATCGCGAGGTTGATCTCGACGAGGTGAGTGGCAGCACGAACGGCGGCCTCCGCGAGCGCCGCCGCCGCGGCCGCGTCCGGCCTCAGGCGAGGCTCCCCATCGATCGCTGCGAGGGCCGCGATCTCGGCGACGTCTGCGGCGGCCTCACCGATCTGGAGTGGCACCTCGGCGGCGCGAACGAGCGCACTGCCGATCGCGAAGTCCCGCTGGTCACGATTCCCCGACCGGTCGCGCATCGTGACGAGCACCTGCTCGAACGCGACGGCATCCTCCGCCCCGAGGTTCGTCAGGCGCGCGCGCAGAGCTCTCGCCTGGGCCGCGACGCCCCCTCCGTCCGCCCAGGAGCTCGAGCCCCGCCCCACCATCGCGACGAGCGCCGCCGCCATGGCCGCGGAGATCGCGGCCGCCGTACCGCCGCACGGGGACGGAGCCGGCGCCTCCAGCGCGTCCAGGAACCCGTCGATGCTCCCCGTGCCGAGTGCCGCGGCGTCGCCCCGTGCCTCGCCTCCGGCCCGGTCACTGCGCGAGGCGCTTGCGCAGGTGTTCGACGACCACAGGGCTGGGCTCGACCCCGGAAGCGCGGAGCGCGACCTCGAGGTCGGCCACGACCGAGGCTCGGAAGGCAGCGTCTGCTTCGGCACGCGCGACGAGCGCATCGAGCCGGGCGCGTGCCCGCGGGAGCTCCTGCGCCGCAGCGACCCAGCCGGCAGGAGCCGGGGGAAGCCGGCGGAGGAGCTCGCCGAGCTGCTCTTCGTTGAATGTCGTCATCCGATCACCTGACCAATGGACGTTGTGGACGCCACGTTTCTTCCCTCGAGCTCGGATCGAAGATGCGCGAGGCAGCGGGAGATCCGGCTCGCGATCGTCCCGGCGGGGATGCCGAGGTCGGCTCCGATCGTGCGGTAGCTCTCGTCACGGCAGAAGAACCGGTCGAGCACCTCCTGGCACTCGTCACTGAGGCGCGCAAGCCCGGCCCGCACGGTCATCGCATCGTCGAGCGTTGCCATGACCTCGTCCGCGGCCAGTTCCTCCGGCTCCTCGACGAGCACGACCCGGCCCGACGACCGCAGCAGGTCGAGGCAGCAGTTCCGCGTCAGCTGACCGATCCAGGGACGGATCGCGTCATCGGCGCGAAGCGTGCCGAGGCGCTCGTACGTCCTCGCGAACACGTCCTGGAAGACGTCCTCGGCATCGTGCTCCGAAAGCCGGAACGCCTGGGTCGCGATCGCGGAGACGTAGCGCGAGAAGCGCTCGACGAGAGCGTTCCACGCCGCGGGATCTCCGGCACGGCAGCCCGCGACGAGCTGGGCGTCGGACAACTCTGCATCGCGGCCGGTCGCCACGGCCTCTAACGCGACTGAGCGGTGCGCAGCATCCCGGCGAGGAGCTCGAGCAGCTTCCATGCCAGCTCCGGGCGCTCTTCGACGAACGGCCTGAAGCTCCAGACGGGCAATGCGTACGTCACCATGGGGCTCGTGGCGGTGACCGTCGCCGTCCGAGCGGACTTGTCGACGAGCGCGACCTCGCCGAACGAGTCGCCGGGGCCGAGCGTCGCGACCTGCGCTCCCTTCACGCTCACCGAGGCTTCCCCGCTCGCGACGATGAAGAAGTTGAGCCCACCTGAGCCTTCGGTCGCGATTGCCGGCACCGGTGTCGAAATGACGCTCGACGAACTCGCCGGCCAGGCGTTCCGCCGTCTTCTGATCGAGGTCGGCGAACAGCGGCGCGCTACGAATGAGATCTACGGATGGCTGGGGCATGCGGTGACCTTACAGATCCGCGGCGCCCGTGTCATCCGGGCCGGCCGAGAGCTCCTCGATGCGGCCCTCGGCCGCGTCCAGCAATGCCGCGCAACGGCGGTGAAGCTCCTCGCCCCGCTGCCAGAGGCTGATCGCCTCGTCTACGGCGACGTCGCCTCGTTCGAGCTTGCCGACGATCTCCTCGAGCTCGAGTCGCAGGGTCTCGAAGGTCTCCTCGCCGCTCACGGGCGTACCTCGTCCACGCTCGCGGTCAGAGCGCCGGAAGCCAGCTCGATCTCGACGCGGCCCCCGCGGGACGCGTCGGTCGCGTCGCGGAGCGCGACGCCGTCGGATCGGACGATCGCGTACCCGCGCGTGAGCGTTGCGCGCGGGGAGAGAGCCTGGAGTCGGGCCGCGGCGTGATCGAGCGACATGCGTCGGCGCTCGAGCAGCACGAGCGGCGCGCTCGCGAGCCGCTCGCGGCTGCGCTGCGAGGCGTTCCCGCTCGCGCCCGAGGACGCGTCGGACCGAGCTGTCGAGGAGCGCTCGCTGACGTCCGAGCGAGGCGTGCAGCGCGGACGAGGTCGGGGACGACGAGGCGCGCCGCGGCAGTCGGTGTCGACGCCCGGACGTCGGCGGCGAGATCGCAGAGCGGGTGTCCTGCTCGTGCCCGACGGCCGACACGATGGGAACCGGGCAGCCGGCGACGGCGCGCACGACGATCTCGTCGCTGAACGGGAGGAGATCCTCGAAGCTGCCGCCGCCGCGCGCGACGATCATGACGTCGACCGCAGGATGAGCGGCGACCCGTGCGATCGCCGCTGCGATCGCACGCGGCGGCGCCAGGTCCCTGCACGCGCGTCTCGGCGATCACGATGTGGGCGGCGGGGTATCGCGCCTGCAGGCCCGTGACGACGTCGCCGCGGGCGGCGGCGTCCGCTCCGGTGACGACGCCGACGGCGCGGGGGAAGGCCGGCAGCGCGCGCTTGCGCTCGGCGGCGAACAGCCCCTCGGAGGCGAGCGCACGCTTGAGGCGTTCGATCGCCGCCAGGTGGTCGCCGATCCCGATCCGCTCGATCGTGACCGCACGGAAGTTGAGCGTCGCCCTTGGCGGCGTACACCTCGGCCTTGCCCTCGACGAGCACGCGCTCGCCGTCGGCGAGGGCGAGCGCGAGACTGTCGAAGCGGCGGCGCTGGATCGTCGCGCTGAGGCTCGCGCCACTCGCCGGATCCCTGAGCGTGAAGAAGACGAACGCCCATGCGTCGTTCCGGCGAAGCTCGATCACCTCGCCCTCGACCCAGAGCGTCGGGAGTCGGCGCAGGTAGATCCCGACGCCTTCGTTGAACGCGGAGACGCTGAAGACCTTGCGGTCGCCGTGGAACGTTGCCTCGACCTTCACCCCGCCAGAGTAAACGCGGCGACCCCGCGCGGAGCGCGTCGCCGTGCCGGGGCGAGAGCCGTCAGAGGAGGATCTGCGCGGCCGTGAGTGGCGTACAGCCCTGCCGCAACAGATCGGCGCAGGTGTGGAGATCCGCATCGCTCGCGGCAAGCTGCTCGGCGAGGGGGAGCGGGAACCCCGCCTCGATCAGCACGTGCAGGCGCCAGCTCTCGACCTTGGCCTGCTCGTTGCCCTGCTGGGTGTCGGTTTCGGTGATCTCTGCCATCTGTGACCGGGGGATTCGTGATCGCTTAGACGATCCCTTCCGAAAATGGTTGGCGACTCACTCGCGGCCTTCGAGCCGACGGGCGAGCTCGTCGCGCATGATCACGTCTGCGGCCTGGTCGAGCTCGCGCCCGAGCCTCGTCGCGGCGTCCTCGCGGATCTCGCGCATGCGAGCGTCGAAGGCGGTCGTCGCGATCTGGGCGTGCCGTTCGATCTCGCGCTCCGTCACCCGCTCGAGGCGGTCGGTCTGGCGGCGCTCGAACTCGATCAGCGTCAGCTCGAGCCGGGCTCTCGCGTCCGTCTCTGCCTGCTCGATCCCCTCGGCGATGGCCGCCTCCCGAGCCCGGAGCCGCTCGGTGATCTCCTCGATCGAGCGTCGCCGCTCGAGCGTGTGCGACTCGAGCTCGTCGAGCGCCTCGCCGACGGCCGAAGCGGCTGCCCGCTCGAGCTCCTCGCGGAGCCGGAGGACGGCCCGTCGTTGCTCGTCGTTCGTCGAGCCGAGCTCGGCCGCGTCGTGCTCGATCCGCGCCTCGACGTCTGCGACCGCCTGCTCCTGCCTCTGAACCAGCCTGGCGAGCTGTGACTCCATGTGCCGCTGCGAGCGCTCGAGGTCGTCGGCGACGCCCTGGAGCCGCTCGTCGAGACGTCGCTCGACCTCCGCGAGCGTGTCCGCGAGCGCTTCACCCGCCCGCCGTTCGCGCTCGACGAACGTCACGCGCCGCTCCTCGGCGACACGGCGCTCCTCGGCAGCCAGCTGCGAGATCGTGTCGGCCCGCTCGCGCGCGAGCGTCCGCCGGATCTCCTCGGTGTGCGCCGCCGTCTCCTCTGCGACGGCCGCCGCCACCTGTGCCCGTGCGTCGGCGACGAGCGTCGCTGTCGCTGTCGCGCGCGCGCCGGCCCTGCGGAGGGCGAGCCACAGGGCGAGAGCGAGCACGAGCGCGGCTGCCAGGCAGCCCGCGAGGATCCAGACGGTCACACCGGAACGCTATAGACGAAGCGTCACGAGCGCGGCCGCGATCAGGACCGTCGCGACGGTGAGGAGGCGGAGCGCACTCTCCGGCGCCGCCATGAGGAGGTCACGGCTAACCGCCTCGCGCTCGCCGCTCGCGAGCTCGATCTCGCCCGAGACCGCGACGACGTCGCGGCGCATGCGCCTGACCGGAGTCGACAGGCGACGCTGCGCGAGCGAGAGAGCGGTCGCCCACCCCCCTGCCACGAGGGCCACCGCACGCGGCTCTCCCTCGCATGCGACGTACCCGGTCACGACGGGGAATGCGCCCCAGGCGACGGCGAACCAGATGTCCGAGTGGAATCGGCCTCCGAATAGCTCGAGGTTGTACGCCGGGACGAGAAACGCCCCGATCGCGATCAGCGGCAGGATCCAGAGACTGAAGCGGAGTGCCACGACGAGGCCGATCGCGCAGGCGGCGATCACCGAGGCGAGCGCCACCACCACGAGCACCGAGGATGGGATCGCCGTGCCGAGCGGCCTGCCGGCCAGCTCGTCGAGGGCGTGGGCGCCGATCCCCATCGCGAGGAAGAACGCGAGCGCGGTGAGGCCCAGCCGCCCCCAGGCGACCTCGGCTGCGAGGCAGCCGCCGACGACGACGTACGAGAGATGCCAGACGGTGTACGGGACGTGGAGGAGCGTCACGTAGTCACGCCAGCCACCGCGGCCGAGCGCGTAGAACGCCGGTCTCAAGCGCGGATCCCCCAGATCACGATCCCGCCCCCGAGGCTCATCCGCCGCGCCCGAACGTCCGTGATCCCGGCGGAGCGCCAGAGGTCGAGTTGGCGCTCGAGCGGCCAGCGCTCGTAGAACTCCCGGATCGACGGGCCGAGGAAGCGACCCACGTCGTACCACGCCCGCGACACGACGCGGCCCGCCGCGGGGAGCCCGACCCCGACGTAGAGATCCCAAAGGGGCCGCCAGACCCCCCGCGGGAGGCAGAACTCGAGATTCGCGATCGTGCCGCCGGGCCGGACGACGCGCGCGAGCTCCGCGAGCGTTGCCCCGGGGTCGTCGACGTAGCGCAGCAGATACGTGAACGTGAGGTGGTCGAACGACGCATCCGGAAACGGGATCTCCGTCGCCGACGCCTGTACGAGGTCGACGCTGTCGCCGAATCGCTCCCGGGCGACGGCGAGCATGTCTGCGCTCTGGTCGAGGCCCGTGACGCGGTGGCCGGCAGCGAGGAGCCGCGCGGCGACGAGCCCCGTCCCCGTTGCGACATCGAGCACCGATCCTCCGTCGCGGGGCACGCGACGCACCATCGTCCGGCGCCAGCGCGGGTCCTGCCCGAACGAGAGCGTCGCCCCGACCCGGTCGTACGTGGGGCCGAGGGGCGCGAAGAGCGCGCGCGCGTGGTCGCGTCGTTCGGACACGGGCCTACCCTGCCATGGATCTCTATCCTTGGGGGGTGACGCTGCTCGCCGATCTCGAGCGCATCGCCACGCTCGCGGAGAGGTTCGCGCCCGCCGACGGCGCGGTGAGCGCCGTCCTTCCGGCCGAGGCGACGCCCGGGCGACGGTCCTACCTCTGTGCGTTCGAGACGTCGGACGGGATGCGCTCGTGGCTCGTCCTCGACGACGCGGGGGCGGAGGTCGTCGACCGGCGCGACGTGAAGGACACCGTCTCGATTGCGGCCCTCTGCGAGATCGCGGAGGAGTCGGCAGTGGGCGGCGATCTCGACGAGTTGCTCTCGCAGCTCGTCGCGCTCCGCATGACCGAGAGCCCCGAGGGGATCGACGAGGCCGAAGAGGCCGTTCGCGCTCTGCAGCAGACGATCGGCGTGCCCCCGCAGCTCGCCTCACCGGCGCGTCTCGACGAGATCGGCGCGGCGACGCGACGACTCGAGCTCGCGCTCGACCCGGCCGCTCCCTCGCCGTTCACCGCGGCGCTGAAGGGAGCGCAGGGGACGCTGGACGAGCTGCTCGGAGAGGTCGTCGGCGCCTACCGCGTGCCGCTCTCCTCGTGACGCGTTGTCACGAGCGCGGGCGAGCGGCTCCGCTACGCTCACGGGATGGAGGGCGGCGGCTTCTTTCCGTTCGGCGGCGACCCGGAGGAGATCCTCCGGGGCCTTCGCGACTTCGCGGAGACCCAGTCGGAGAGCGTCAAGGAGGCCCAGCGCGAGCAGTTCGCGACGCTCACGCTGAGCACCGCAGTCGAGCTCACCGCCGCCGCGCTGAAGCAGGTTCAGCCGGCCGGGCCGCCGGAGGAACAGGCCCGTGCGTTGCGTGAGGCGATGCGGATCCTCTTCCCCGAGGCGGTCGCGCTCGTCAGCGCGGCGCGCCAGGGGTTCATGCGCGAGTCGTAAGCGTGAGCCTGTTCGACCGCGCGGTCGCGACTGCCCTCCCTGTCGTCCCGCGTTCGCTCGTCCGTCGCGTCTCGGCGCCGTACATCGCCGGCCCGACGCTCGACGACGCCCGTCGCGTCGTGGGCGCGCTCAACGCAGCCGGCAAGCGGGCGACCGTCGACGTCCTCGGTGAAGAGATCCACACCGCGGCGGAGGCACGGGCGATCGCGACCGCCTACGGCGACGTCCTCGCCGCGATCGCGGCCGACGGCCTCGACGCGAACATCTCCGTCAAGCTGACCGGCCTCGGGCTCAAGCTCGATCTCGGTCTCTGCCGGTCGCTGCTCGAGGAGCTCGTCCGCGCCTCGGAGAGCCGGGGCGCGCGTGTTCGCATCGACATGGAGGACGCAACCTGTGTCGACGACACGCTGACGCTCTATCGCGCCCTGCGCGAGGACGGGCTCGACAACGTCGGCGTCGTCCTCCAGGCATATCTCAAGCGGACCCTCGCCGATATCGACGACCTCCGCGACCTCCGGCCGAGCGTGCGGCTCTGCAAGGGGATCTACGTCGAGCCGCGCGCGATCGCGTTCCACGACTTCGACGTCGTGCGGCGCTCCTTTCTCGCGTGCCTCGACGAGTTGCTCGACGGAGGCTCGCGCGTCGCGATCGCGACGCACGACGAGCACCTCCTCGTCGAGTCACTGGCCCGGGTCGTATCGCTTCCGGACGACGCCTACGAGCTCCAGATGCTGCTCGGCGTGCGGGAGGATCGCGCGACGGAGCTCGTGGAAGCGGGCCATCCGGTTCGGGTCTACGTGCCGTTCGGCCAACGATGGTACGAGTACTCGCTCCGCCGCCTGCAGGAGAATCCGCGGATGGCGGGGGTGATCGCCAGGGCGACCGTCGGCCGCGCGCTCGGCAGGGTCACGCCGGGAGGCTGAAGCCGCCGTCGACGATCAGCGTCTGGCCGCGGACCATGTCGGCATCCGGTGAGGCGAGAAATGCAACGGCTCCGGCGAGATCGTCGGGCGTGACCATGCGCCCCGCTGCGTTGCTGGAGCCCATCTCGAGCATCTCCTCGCGGTTCGGGAAGTGGTCGAGAGCGCCCGTGTCGACGACGCCGCCCGAGACGGCGTTCACGCGGATCCCCGCCGGGCCGAGCTCGACGGCCAGGTAGCGGACGAGCGACTCGAGCGCGGCCTTCGACGTCCCGACGAGCGCGTAGTTCTCGAGCACGCGGATCGAGCCGAGGCTCGACATCGCGACGATCGCCGAGCCGGCGGGCATCTCGGGTGCGATCACGCGGGTGAGCGTGAGAAAGGCGCGGGCGTTGGCGTTCAGCGTCCAGTCCCAGTGCTTGTCCTCCGTCTCGAGCGCCGGTCGGATGACACCGGTCGCAGCGTTGTGGACGAAGACGTCCAGGGCCCCCAGCCCGGCGACCTGCTCGAGGACCCGGTCGGACGTGACGTTGCCGCGCACGAGCACGGGCTCGGCCCCGAGCGCCCGCAGCTCGGCGGCCGTCTCCTCGGCGGCAGCGTCCGAGCGCATGTAGCCGATCGCGACCCTCGTCGCACCGTCGCGGGCGAGCCGCAGCGCGATCGCCTTGCCGATGCCCCTCGAGCCGCCCGTGACGAAGGCCGACCGTCCCATCGGGCCGTCACTCACTCCGGGCGCGGAAGGGGCCGGGTGACCGGCGCCGACGAGGGAATCTCGTTCCAGCCGATCCGGGTGCGAGGCTCCTCGGGCGCGTCGTTCTCGGCCTTCGACGAGGCATGTCCGAGGTCGTCGAGCATCGCGATCCTGGTCTCGCCGTAGCTGCGCACGGGATCTCCCTCCGGCAGCTCCGCGATCAGCTCGCGCACGCGCGCCCTGATCTGGAAGGCGAAGTGAGGCGTGGCGGGGCCGACGAGGGCCTCGATGTCGTCGATCGTCGGATCGGTCATCGCGCCGCAAGACTAACCGTTAGCTTCCGCGGGATGCGCCGGCCCAGACCCGTCGAGGTGATGCTGCTCTCCGCGATCGTGCTGTGGGCGCTGAATCTCACGGTCAGCCGCTACATCCTCACCCACGGCTTCCAGCCCCTCGCGTTCTCGACCGTGCGCTACGGCCTCGCCTCGCTCGTCTTCATCGCCATCTCGGTCGCGGTCGAGCGCTCGTTGCGCATCGCCCGACGAGACCTCGTCCTCGTCGGGAGCGCAGCGGCGGTGCTGTTCCTCAACCAGATCGGGTTCGTCTACGCCCTCAAGGCGACCTCGGCGTCCGTGATCGCACTGATCCTCGCTGCGACGCCGATCTTCGCGGCACTGCATCGGCCTCGCGCTCGGCACCGAGATCCTCCCGCGACGGTTCTGGCTCGGCGCTGCGTTGTCGTTCGCCGGGGTCGGGCTCGTCGCCCTCGGCGCCGCCGGCGAGTTCGGCGCCGATGCCGCGGGGATCCTGTGGGGCATCATGACCGCGACGACGTGGGCCATCTACTCGGTGCTCATCACACCCCTGATGCAGCGCTACTCGGCCGTGCGGATCAGTGCCGTCGTGCTCCCGCTGTCGTGGATCGGGATCGCGATCATCGGCCTGCCGCAGACGGAGTCGCAGGACTGGCAGCTGGGCTGGGAGGTCTGGGTGCTTCTCCTCTTCGCAACCCTCGGCCCGCTCGTCGTGACGAATATCCTCTGGTTCAGATCCCTCGACATCATCGGCGCGTCGCGCGCGACGCTCGCTGCCAACCTGCAACCGTTCCTCGCCGCGATCTTCGCCGTCGTGCTGCTCGGTGAGACGGTGAATGTCGTGCAGGTCGTCGGCGGCATCCTGATCGGCGTCGGCATCCTCTCCGCCCGGAGGCGGTCGCCCGTCCCGCCCGGGGAGTGAGACGCACGGGACGAAGTACGCTGCGCGGATGAGCCCGCAGAGACGCGTCGCGCTCGTCTCGGTCGGCGCCGCCGTGGCGCTGATGGGGATCAAGCTCGCCACGGGCCTCGCGAGCGGCAGCCTCGGCCTCGTCTCGGAGGCGCTGCACTCGGGGACGGACCTCGTCGCTGCGTTACTCAGCTTCTTCGCGATCGGCGTTGCGGGGCGGCCGGCCGATCGCTCGCACCCGTACGGGCACGGCAAGGCGGAGCACCTCGCGGCGCTCGCCGAGGCGTTCGTGCTCATGCTCGTCAGCATCGCGGTCGCCGCGCTTGCGGTGGCGCGGCTCGCGGGCTGGATCGAGATCGACACCACGACCGCGTGGTGGGTGTTCGCCGCGATCGGCGTCGTGATCCTGATCGACTCGTCGCGCACGGTCGTTTCGATCAGGGCCGCAAGGCGGTATTCGAGCCCGGCGCTCGCGTCGAACGCGCTCCACTTCGGCAGCGACCTCGTCGGAACGATCGCCGTCCTGGCAGGGCTGCTCGCGGTACACGCGGGCTGGCAGGCGGGAGACTCGATCGCGGCGCTCTTCGTCGCCTTCCTCGTCGTCGTCGCGGCCGTGCGGCTCATCCGTCGCAACGTCGACGTCCTGATGGACCGCGCCCCGGAGGACTCCGTCCGGGCAGCGCGGGCGGCCATCGCGGCCATCTACCCGCCGGTCGAAGTACGGCGGCTCCGGCTCCGCGAGGCGGCGGGGAGGACGTTCACCGACGTCGTGATCGGCGTCTCGCCGGGCGACGCCGTGGGTCAGGGGCACGCGGTTGCGGACCGGGTCGAGGCGGCCGTGCAGGGCGCTCTCCCGGGAGGCGACGTCGTCGTTCACGTCGAGCCCACGGGCGAGGAGGTCCTGCTGCGGGAACGTGTCCGCGCGGCGGCGATGTCGGTCGCCCGCGTGCGGGAGATCCACAACCTGTCCGTCATCGAGCTCCCGGACGGCGTCCACGTTTCGCTCCACCTCAAGCTTCCCGGCGAGCTCCCGCTCGACCAGGCGCACGCGCTCGCCGAGCAGGTCGAGCGGGCGATCGTGGACGACGTCGACGAGGTGATCGACGTGCAGAGCCATCTCGAGCCTCTCGCGGAGACGGCCGCCGGGCGTGAGGTCGACGACGATCCGGCCGGCATCGAGCGGATCGTCACCGGCATGACGGGCTCGCCGGCGCGGTCGGTTCGTTTCCTCCACACCGACGAGGGTCTGATCGTGCTTCCTCACGCTCGGGCTCGATCCGGCCGGGAGCCTCGCGAGCGCCCACGAGACGGCATCTCGCGTGGAGCAGCGGGTACGGGCGGCGATGCCGGGCGTGGCCGACGTCATCGTCCACACCGAGCCGTGACAGCGCCCGCAACAGGTTGAATGGGCGTGTGCGCCTCTGCATGTTCCACCCGAGCGACAACCCGCTCGACCGCGGCTGGGTCGGCCGCGTCGACGGCGATCGCGTGCTCCATCTCGCAGCGCAGACGTTGCAGTCGTTCTTTCTCGGCGGCGGCGGCGCCCGGGAGCATGCCGAGTACCCACTGGCCGATGTGACGCTGCTCGTTCCCGTGCAGTACCCGCCGACCGTGCGGATCTTCTCGGGCCACGACACGTTCGGCTTCGCCAATGCGACGGCGGTCGTGGGTACCGGCGTGCCGGTCGCAGGGGTGGGCCTGACGGCACGAGCGAGAATCGCGGCCGTGATCGGCGCGGGTGGTGCGATCGGCGGCTACTCGGGACTCGTCGAGTGGCAGGACCCGAGCGAGCAACCGGCGGTCAAGGAGTCCGATTTCGGGATCGTGCTGGGCCCTGTGGTCGTGACGCCCGACGAGGTTGATTCGACGACGTTCACGTGCCGGCTCGTCGCCGGCGATCGGCGGGAGGAGGCTCCGGCCGACGCGTTCGACTGGGATGACGCGATCGCGCTCGCCGGCCGGCGCACGGTGCTCAGGCCCGGCGATGTGATCGCCGGCCCGCCCGTCGTCGCGCTCCCCGGTGTCGGCGCCGGGGCAACGCTCGAGATCGACGGCATCGGCAGGCTCTCCTGCCCTCTCGCCTGATGCGCCTCGTTCTCGACTGGGACGGGACCGTGACCGAGCGGGACACCCTCCACATGGCGATCGAGCGATTCGGCGACCTCGACGTGTTCCACGCACAGGAGGCGCGGATCGGGCGAGAGCTGACGTTGAACGAGGTGATCGAGATCGAGATGGCCACGATCACGGCGCCGCTCGACGAGGTCACCGGGTGGCTGCTCGAGACCGTGACGGTTCGTCCGGGGTTCGCCGAGCTCGTCCGAGACCATCGGCCGCTCATCATCTCGGCCGGCTTCCGCGATCTCATCCTTCCGGTCCTCGAGCGGGAAGGCGTCGTTGCCGATGTCGTCGCGAACTCGATCGAAGCGGCCCCGTCAGGGTGGCGGGCCGTGTTCCTCGAGCGGGAGAGCTGTGCCGTCTGCGGTGAGCCGTGCAAGCGGGTGGCGCTCGCCGGCGGCGGCCCGTTCACCTTCGTCGGTGACGGCATCTCCGACCGTTGCGTGTCGCTCGCTGCCGATCGCGTCTTCGCGCGCGCCGGACTCGCCCGTTGGCTCGCCGACAGCAACACGCTCTTCGAGCCGTTCGCCGACCTGAACGATGTCAGGCGCGCGCTGGCCCCGCGGACTGCGGCATGAGGCCTCCGATCGCCCCCATGCGCCTCCTCGCACTTCCGGAGCCGTACGACTTCGAGGCCTCGACCGAGCGCTTCCGCACCTACGGTCGCGATCTCGCGAATGTCTGGCACGAGGGCGGCCTCCACCGTGTCATCTCCGGCCGGGAGGTGCGCGTCGAGGCCGCTCCCCGTGGGGTGAAGATCGACCCGGGCGACGACCGACTCGTTCCCACGATCACGTGGCTCCTCGGCGCTCCGCTCGATCTCGACGGGTTCTGGTCGTGGGCTGCCTCCGACCAGGTGCTGGCGGGGCTCCGCGAGCCGCTCCGCGGCTACCGGCCGCCGCTCGTCGCCGATCGGTGGGAGATGCTCGTCACGTCGATCACCGCCCAGCAGGTGTCGCTCCATTCCGCCTTCGCCGTGCGCTCCCGCCTGATCGAGCGGTTCGGGACGAAGGTGGGCGAGGCCTGGTCGTTCCCGACCCGCGAGCGGCTCGCCGAGGCGAGCGAAGACGAGATCCGTGCCGTCGGGTTCTCGACGAGGAAGGCCGAGTACGTCGTCGGTCTCGCCCGCGGGGACCTCGATCTCGACGCGCTCGACGCGATGACCGACGACGAGGTCGTCGATGCGATCATCGCCCAGCGGGGTCTCGGCCGCTGGAGCGCCGACTGGTTCCTCGCCCGCGCGCTCGGCCGGCCCGACGCGTGGCCTGCGGGTGACCTCGCCGTGCGCAAGGCCGTCTCGTTCTTCTACGGTTCAGGGAGAGATCTCGACGAGACGGAGGTACGTGACGTGGGAGAGCGGTTCGGTTCCTGGCGCAACATCGCCTGTCACATGCTGCTCGCCGGCGCACGGGTGCACGGATGAACGTCCGGGGGGCGACGCTCGCCGACCTCGACGCGATCGAGGCGCTCTGGACGGCCTTCGAGGCCGAGGTGCCGCCATCTGCCCACGAGGACGTCGACCCTGCGACGGAGCTCGCCGAGGTTCGCGCGATCGTGGAGTCGGGGCTCGCATGGATCGCGGAACGGAACGGCGATGCCGTCGGCATGGTGCTCGCGCGTCGCCGTGGCTCCCGCGTGGGACGGATCACCGACCTCTACGTCGTCCCGGCCGAGCGCCGAGCCGGCGTGGCCGACGGGTTGGTCGAGGCCGTCGCGGCCCGGTTTGCCGAGGACGGCGTCGAGACGATCGACCTCGAGGTGATGGCGTCGAACACGCACGCGCGGTCGGTGTACCAGCGCTGGGGGTTCAGGGACGAGGTCCTCGTGCTCGCGGCGCCCGTCGCCATGTTGCTCGAGCGCCTCGGAGGCACGCCGGACGCTCGCTCGTACGGCTCGATCCACGTGCAGACGGACGCGGCCGACGGGATCGTGAAGGCGATCGAGATGTTCGTTCCGCGACTGCCCGGGAGATCGACGGGGTCGATCGTGACCCAGCCCCGGGGCGGGTATGTCACCGTCTACGACGACGTCTGCGACCGTGACCCGGCAATGCTGCGCAGGCTCGCCAAGGAGATCTCGGCCCGCACGGGCCTGGTTGTGATCGCGGTCGGGGTCGAGCAGGAGGCGCTCGTCCGCATGATCCTGTTCGACCGTGGAGGAATCGTCGACGAGTACGCGTCCGTTCCCGAGTTCCACGGCCCGCTGCCGCCCGGTGAGGTCGTCGCGCTGAATGCGAACCCGGTCGTCGTCGAACGCTACACCGGGGCATCGCAGGCAGCGGTCAGGGCGGCGACGCCGGTCGCCCGCGTTCCGTCCGACCTCCCTCCCGCCGCCGAGCTCCTCGCCGGTCTTGCTGCCGTCCTCGGGCTCACCGGCGCCGACCATGGCTGGAGCGACGCTCCCGCCGGCGATCTCGAGACGAGGATTGACCGCTGATGGCGGGACTGCGGCTGATCGATGCGCCACGCTGTCCATACTGCGCGCGTGTCCGGATCGCGCTCTTCGAGAAGAGCGTCGCGTACGAGACGGTCGTGATCGACCTTGCCGACCGCCCCGCCTGGGTGTACGAGCTCAATCCGGTCGGCAAGGTGCCCGTCCTCGAATCGTCCGGCTGGGTGCTCCCCGAGTCTGCCGTGATCAACGAGTACCTCGAGGAGCGGTATCCGGAGCCGCCGCTCCTTCCAGCGGGCGCGGAGGAGCGTGCGGCTGCCCGTCTCCTCGGCTTCCGGCACGACGATTTCACCCGGCCGTACTACGCCCTCCGTCGCGAGGAGCAGGGCGCCGACGTCGCGTTCGCGGCCGAGCTCGCCGGTCTCGACTCCCTGCTCGCGCCGGTGCCGTACCTCACCGGCTCCGCATTCGGTCTCGCCGATATCTCGTACGTGCCGTGGGTGATCCGGGCGCGCGATCTCCTCGGCGTCTCGCTCGAGCCGTTTGCGGCACTTGCCGACTGGCTCGCGCGGCTCTCGGAGCGACCGTCGGTGCAGGCCGAGCTCGACGTGGTCGCGGCGCTGTGAGCGACGTGACCCGCGACGAGCTCGTCGGGCGGCTCGGGGAAGAGGACTTGATCCTGATCGACGTTCGCACGGCGGCGGAGTTCGCGGGCTCGGCCGGGTATCCGTGTGACGCGCGCCAGGGGCGCATTCCCGGAGCGCGTCACGTCGATCTCCAGGAGCTGCTGGCTGCGGGTGGGGCGGAGGGGATCCGCGCGCTCGTCGGTGCCGCCGAGGGCACCGAGGTGATCGCGTACTGCCACTCGGGCGGCCGCTCGGCCGTTGCCACCCAGGCTCTCGGCGTCGCAGGCTACGTCGCGCGCAACTACGTCGGCTCGTGGCACGAGTGGTCGGCCGACGAAGCGCTTCCGATCGAGGGTCAGCCCGCGGCGTAGTCGAGGAACGCGTTGCAGAGTTGCCGGCCCTGCTCGTTCCAGGTGCCGAGGTTCGCGTCGGTCTCGCGTCTTATCAGGCCGGGATCGGGGATCTCCTCGGCGCCCTCGACAAACCAGCTGTCGAGCATGTGTCGCGTCACCTCGGGGTGGAACTGGACGCCCCAGGTTCGCTCGCCGAGCCGGTAGGCCTGTCGGGACGCGTCGTTTTCCGCGAGGAGGACGGCTCCGGCCGGCAGCGCGAACCCGTAGTAGTGCCACTGGAATGCGTCGATGCGCTCCGGGAGACTGCCGAGGACGGCATCGCCGCGGCCCGCCTCGTTGACAGTGACCGGGTGCCAGCCCACCTCGGGCTTCGGGATCGGCCCGACGTGCGCCCCCATCGCGCGGGCGACGAGCTGGGCTCCGAGACAGGCGCCGAAGAGCGGCACTTCACGGCTGACCGCCTCGCGGATGAACGCTGCCTCCTCCGCGAGCCAGGGGTGCTCGGCGTCCTGGTCGGGGTGCATCGCCCCGCCGAAGACCATGATCGCGTCATAGCCGGCCGGCGAGTCCGGTCCGCGGCCGCCGTCGACCGTGACCCACCGCTCGAGCCGATCGCCACGCTGCTCGACGACCTGCTCGAACAGGCCGCCGCCGCCCGTCGAGGTCGGCTCGTGGACGACGGAGAGGACGCGCATCGCCTGAGCGTAGCGCGTGCGATTCAGAACAACGTCATCTCGGCGGGAGGCAGATCGATCCCACCGGTTGCCTCGAGCCCTGCGTCGTCGAGGAGCCCGCGGAAGATGACGGCGCTCCTCGGCGCGAAGTCGTCGCGGTTGTTGTTGAAGAGGGCGTAGACTTCCTCCGCCTGCTCGGCCAGGAGACGGGTCGGCTCGACCCATTCGGCCAGCTCCTCGGGCGCGTACATCCAGTCGAACCGGTCGGCGGCGCTCCCGCCGCGGATGTTCCACGTCTGCGCGTTGCGCCCGTGGAAGCGGATCACGGAGACCGCGTGTGTCGCGGCTGCGACCCGCGGCGCCACATTGGTGGCGCGGGTCAACGGGGCATCGACCGAGACGTAGGCGAGCCCGTTCTCCTCCAGGAAGCCGAGCGTGTCCGAGCGCTCGTCCGGGTCCATCCAGGAGCGGTGACGGAACTCGATCAGCGGCACGAGCGGCTCGAGGCGCCCGCGCGCCCGCGCGAGCTCGCCTTTCGCCTCGTTGGATTTCACGAACCGCGGGTGGTACTGCAGGAGGACGCCCCGGAGCTTCCCGGACAGCTCGAGCGGCTCGAGCGCGCCGCGGAAGGCCTCGAACGAGGCGTCGCTCGGCTCGCCTTCGTGGTAGGTCATCGCGGCGCTCGCCTTGACGTGGAAGGTGAAGTGATCGGGGGTGCGCTCGGCCCAGCGCCGCGCCACGTCGGGATCGGGGAGCGCGTAGTACGGAGAGTCGACCTCGACGGCGTCGAAGCGCTCCGCGTAGTAGCGCAGCCGGGCCTCGGCCGTCGAGACGCCACGTGGATACCAGGCCTTCAGGAGCCCTTCGTCGGCCCAGCTGCACGTCCCGAGGCGAACCGTTGCCCGCATGACGGGACGATAGAGGCTCGACCGCGCACCCTGGCGGGACGCGGCGGCCCGGGACGCCCTACCGCGGCCTGAGCATCGCCCGGATTCGCTCCGGGGTCAGCGGCAGCGCGACGACGTTCGCCTCGCCGCCGAGCGCGTCCGCCACGGCGTTCGCGACCGCCGCCGTCGCCCCGAGCATGCCGGCCTCGCCCGCGCCCTTGATACCGAGCGGGTTCGTCGTCACTTCGTGCTCGATCACGACCACGTCGATCGGTGGAAGCTCCGCGACCGTGGGCATGAGGTAGTCCGCGAGGGTGATCGCGAGAGGCTGACCGTCCTCATCGTATGGAAGCTCCTCGTAGAGAGCGCCTGCGATTCCCTGCGCGGCGGCGCCGACGAGTTGCCCTCGTACGAGCTCCGGGTTGACAGCTCGTCCGACGTCGTGGGCGACGACGTGTCTCTCGGGGGTCACGCGTCCTGTCGAGCGGTCGATCGAGACGACCGAGAGCGTCGCGCCGAACGAGAACGACGGGTGTTCCTTCTCGAATCGCCCGGCGACCTCGCCGAAGGCCGAGAGCTCGACCCCATGGGCGGGGTCGTGGGTCGAGTACGCTCTCCCGCCCCCGAACACGACGTCCTGCCCTGGCACCGAGAGCGCAGCTGCGGCGCGCGTCCGCAGCTCGCGAGCAGCAAGTGCGACGGCGTTGCCGGCGAGCACCGTGCTCCTGCTCGCGAACGATCCGAAACCGGAGGGGCCGTCGGCGGTGTCGTGGTGCTTCACCGCCACGGCGGCGAAGGGGACGCCGAGCTCATCCGCCGCGATCTGGGCGACGACGGTCTCCACGCCCTGCCCGAGCGAGCCGATCCCACTGCGGACGACGAATGATCCGTCGGCGAGACCCGCAACCGTCGCCTCCTCGAACGGCCCGATGGCGCCGAGCTCGACGCCCGCTGCGATACCGATGCCGACGGTCTCGCCTGCCGCCCGACGCCGGCTGCGGCCGGCTCGCAACTCCTCGTAGGCGCTCTCGTCGAGCAGACGCTCGAAGAACGCTGGAAAATCGCCACTCTCGTAGACGATCGGGGGCGCATCGGCCCCCAGGTCGTACACGAACGGCATCTCCGCCGGCGCCACGAGGTTCCGGCGGCGAAGCTCGGCTGGGTCGAGCTCGAGCGCGTCCGCGACGAGGTCGAGCATCCGTTCGCGAACGAACGTTGCCTCGGTCATCCCGGGGCCGCGGTAGGTGCCCACCGGGCAGCGGTGCGTGAGGACGGCGTGCGCGTCGATCGAGAACGCCTCCCAGCGGTACGGCCCGGGCAGATGGGCCGCGGGGAGCAGCGTCGGGAGGATTCCCTGTGTGCGCACGTACGCTCCCTGGTCGCACCAGTAGGTGTCGCGCAGGGTCAGCAGCCGGCCTTCGGACGTGGCCGTGACCTCGATCTCATGGACCTGTGCGCGCGCGTGATTCGTGGCGACCAGGTGCTCAGCCCGATCCTCGACCCATTTCACGGGCCGGCCGAGGCGCAGCGCCGCGAGCGGGACGAGCACGTCCTCGGGGTACAGCTCACCGCGGACTCCGAACCCGCCGCCGACGTCGACCTCGACGAGCCGAACCGCGTTCGGATCCAAACCGAGCAGGGAGGCGATCGCGTCCCTGTTGAAGTGCTTCACCTTCGCCGCGCCCCACACGGTGAGAACGCCGGCGACGGGATCGAAGTCCGCGACGAGCCCCCGCGTCTCGAGCGGGACTGCCGTGTGCCGCTGCACCGAGAGACGTCGGCGCACCCGCACTGAAGCGCGGCTTTCGGCGTCCTCGATGTCGCCGAAGCGCGTCGGGAAGGCGTTGACGACGTTCGTCCCGAGGTGCTGGTGAACCCAGGGCTCCCCCGCTGCGGCACTCGCCAAGTCGGGGGTGACAGCAAGTGGGTCGAGCTCGAGATCGACGAGCTCCGCCGCGTCCTCGGCGATCCACGGGTCCTCGGCGACCACGAGTGCCACGGGCTCTCCGACGTAGCGTACGACGTCGCCGGCGATCAGGGGCTGCAAGACGCCGGCTGCTTCCAGGGTGGCGGCGAAGGCGAGCCTGATCGGGATCCGCACGTCCGGCACATCGGCGGCGGTGAGGACTGCGACGACGCCGGGGAGGGCGAGCGCGGCTGACGTGTCGACCCGAACGAGTCGTGCGTGCGCGACAGGGCTCCGGACGACGCGGGCGGCCAGTTGGCGCGGCAGGGTGACGTCCGCGACGTACCGCCCCCGGCCACTGACCAGCGCGGCGTCCCGGTGCCGTCTCGGGCTCGTGCCGATCACCTCGCCGCCGGAGACGATCACAGTGAGCACCGCTCGAGAGCGCGGTCGAGGCACTGACGGGTAAGCGTTGCCACGAGCTCGCGTCGGAAGACTGCGCTCCCCCGCTGGTCGGAGACCGGGTCGCATTCTGCGGCCGCCGCCGCGGCGGCCGCGGCGGCCGCGTCGGCGGTGGGCTGCTCCCCGCTGAGGGATGCTTCTGCGTTCTGTGCTCGGAGCGGTGTCGCGTCGACACCGCCGAGGGCGATGCGAACGTACTCGACTCGGTCGTTGTCGACCCGGACGACGGCGGCGGCCGAGGCGATCGCAAAATCTCCCGCTCTGACAGCGAACTCGGCGAATGCGGCGCCTGTCCCGGCGACAGAAGGGGGGACGACGAGCGCTGTCACGAGCTCGTCGGGCGCGAGGGCGGTCGTGAACGGACCACGAAAGAACGACTCGGCCGAGACGAGCCGTTCGCCAGTGAGCGAGCGGATCGCGACCGAGGCGTCGAGTGCAACAGTGGCGAGCGGGAGCTCTGCGGCCGGGTCAGCGTGGGCGAGGCTCCCTGCGAGCGTGCCCCGCGTGCGGATCGGCAGGTGACCGATCGCCGCGGCGGCCTCACCGAGCAACCCGTGTGCGCCCGAGAGCTCCATGCGCTCGAGGTCGGCGTGGCGCCGAGCCCGTCCAGGACGAGCTGCTCCGTCGCTGGATCGGGCGATGGGAAGCGGGCCGATACCTCCGACGTCGATCAGATGCGACGGCCGGATGAGCCTGTAGGCGAGCAGGGGAAGAAGGCTCTGGCCTCCCGCGAGCACCTTGGAGTCGTCCCCCGCCTCGGCGAGTAGGCGCAGCGCGTCCTCGGTCGTCGTGGCGCGCGCGTACGCGAAGGGTGGAGCCTTCATGCCGTCGGCCCGCGCGCTGCGAGCGTTGCTGCGACGATCGACGCGTACCCGGTGCACCGGCAGAGATTCGACGAGATCACATCGCGGATCCGTGCCTCGCTCGCAGTGGGGCTCGCGGCGCAGGAGCCACGCGAGGAGAACGACGAAGCCCGGCGTGCAGAAGCCGCACTGAAGTGCCCGCTCGTCCTGGAAGGCGCGTTGCAGCGGATCGAGCCGATCCCCGTCCGCCAGAGCCTCGACGGTCTCGACAGTCGCGCCCTCGGCCTGCAGCGCGAGGACGAGGCACGAGCGCACGGGCTCGTCGTCGAGGAGCACGGTGCAGGAGCCGCAGACGCCGTGCTCGCAGCCGAGATGGGTGCCCGTCAGCCCACGCTCGCGGAGCGCGTCCGCCAGCGACACGCGCGGCTTCGCCTCGAGCATTCCGGCGCAGCCGTTGATCGTGAGGCCGATCTCGACGATGTCGTCCGGCCCGGTCCAGCGGCCACCGTCAGCAGCGTCCTTCATGCCAGTCGAAACAGCCGTTGAGCGTTCTCTTGCAGGATCGCCCGCTCCTGCTCGGCCGGCAGTTCGAGCTACCGGACGTAGCCGATGGTGCGCTCGAGGTCGAAGGGAACAGGGGGTCGGTCGGAGCGTAGAGAACATGCCGATGGCCGACCCGCGAGAGGGCCGGCAGCAGCGCCGCGGTGCCGAACGTCACCGTGTCGGATCGAGGCGAGCGACGTAGGTCGAGGGCGGCTCGGCCAGCTCGACCTCTCCCCAGGGGCCGAGAGGGGCGTAGCGTCGTAGCTCATGCCGAAGTCGAGCCGATCCGCGATCGTGCAGATCGCGCCCCCCGCATGAGCGCAGAGCAGGCGAACCCGGGGATGGCATGCCGCAGTTCCGGTGAGGATGTATCGGGCAAGAGTGAGGGTCGTGTCGAGGGGGCGCCCGCAGACCTCTCCAAGACGGTACATCTGCATCAACTCGTTCCCGAGCGCGGTTCCGCCGGGGTGGATGGACACCGGCAAGTCGAGGTCTGCGACGACCTCCCAGAACGCGTCCCCGATCGTGTCCAGGTAGCGGCCGTTGTCACTCGTCGGGATCGCGAGCCCCCGGAGACCGAGCTGGCGGACGGCGCGCTCGGCCTCGAGCAGGTGATCCTCGCCTCGCCACGGTGTCACCGTGCCGAGCGGCGCGATCTGGAGCGGATGGGTGCGACCGAGCTCGGCCGCGAACTCGTTGTACTCCCGCGACCGCGAGATGTCGCCGGTATCGAGGTCGCCGTACCAGATGTGCGGGTCGGAGACGATCGAGGTAGCCACACCCGCGGCGGCCTGGCGCTCGAGCAGCGCCTCGAAGTCGAACATGTCGGGAGGCATGAGACCGTGGCGAGCCCAGTCCGGCGGGAAGAGGTGGCAGTGGGCATCGATGACGCCCTGCGACGTCATGAGACCACGCTGCCGACGCCGACGCTCTGGATCTCGAGGAACTCCTCGAAACCGGCGACACCCCATTCGTGCTCGATCCCACTCTGCCCGAGGCCACCGAAGGGGAGGTGCGCACCGATGAAGGAACCGCCGTTGACCCCGACCATCCCCACGCGAAGGCGTCGGGCGACAGAGAGCGCCCGCTCGGTGTCGGTGCCCCATACGTACCCGGCGAGGCCGTACACCGTCCCGTTGGCGATGGCGACGGCATCGTCGTCGTCCTCGTAGGCGATCAGCGAGAGTACCGGCCCGAACACCTCGTTCTGTGCGAGCGTAGAGGCAGGGTCGACGTCGGCGCACAGGGTCGGCGCGAAGAAGAAGCCGGGGTCGGCGCTGGAGTCGGGCCCCGCCGGTCACGACCCGTGTCCCGGCCCGCTGCGCCTCTGCGACGAAACCCTCGACCCGCGCCAGCTGATCGGCGCTGATCAGAGGCCCCATGAACGTGTCGGGATCGGTCGGATCGCCGACCGGCGCGTTTCGGAGGCCTTCGACTGCGAGCTCTACACAACGGTCGAGCTGCTTTCGCGGCACGAGGAGCCGCGACGGCAGGATGCAGCTCTGGCCGGCGTTGAAGCACACGAAGGCTGCCGCGAGCGGCACGATAGCGTCGATATCGGCGTCGTCGAGGACGATGCTCGCCGACTTCCCTCCGAGCTCGAGCATCACCCGCTGACTGACCCCGCCGCAGCAGTCATGACGCGCTTTCCGGTCGAGGTCGAGCCCGTGAAGGCGACCGCGTCGACCGTGGGTCGCTGGTGAGGGATGGCAGCGACCTCGTTGGCGGACGACGAGACGACATTGAGGACGCCCGCGGGTATGTCCGTTCGCTCGTACGCAAGCCTGCCCAGATGCGTCGCCGACCACGGCGACAGCGGGGACGGCTTCAGGACGACGGTGCAACCGGCTGCGAGTGCCGCTCCCACCTTGGCGAGGCTGAGCTCGATCGGGATGTTCCACGGCGTGATCGCCCCCACGACTCCTGCGGGCTCGCGGTAGAGCCAGTTTCCGGCTGATCCGTCACCGTGGTCGAGACGGGTGCCGTACTCATACGTCTCGGCGAGGTTGGCGTAGAATCCGAGCTTCTCGATCGGCCGGTCGAGTTGATCGCCGTAGGTCATTCTCACGGCGCAGCCGATCTCCGCGACGAGGTCGCGACGGAGCATCTCGCGCTCCTCGCTCATGGCGTCCTGAAGCTGGCGCAGGCACCGAGCGCGGAGCGAGGCGTCGGTCGCCCAACGACGCTCGTCGAAGGCGCGCCGGGCGGCCGCGATGGCGGCCGCCATATCGGCGACCGTTCCGTCCGCGACGACACCGATGTCCGCCTCGGTCGACGGGTCTGTTACTGCAAACGTGCCTCCGTCGCTCGAGCCGCGCAGCATCCCGTCGATGAAGAGCCGGGGCTCCCCCGTCACGGGCATCGACGCGAGCGGTGGAGCGGTGTCCGGGACACGTGCCAGAAGACCCAGGAGGATGGACTGGAACAGGCTCGCGTCCGAGGCGATGCTCATCCCGCGGCTGGGCCGGGCACGTCGATCCGAGCGAGCTCGTCGAGCGCCTCACGGAGCGTGGCGACGCCGAGGTCGATGTGCGCCTCGGTCGTGTCGAGGCGGGCCGACGCGCAGTGTGTTCGGCGGTGCGGTCGCGAGGGCGACGCCGGCGTCTTGATTCCCGCGAGGAAGAACGACGGGGAGAATGTCGGCACGCCCGAGGGGAAACCGCGTCGGTCGTCGGGTGCTGAAACTGCTCGCCCGATCCGTCGGGGCGGGACGAGCTCGACCGCCCAGAGCAGGCCGGCACCGGCTACCTCCGCCACGCACGGGTGCGTGGCGGCGAGCTCCTGCAGGCGGGAGCCGAGGTACAGCCCCAGCGTGGTAGCGCGCTCGGGTACGCGCTCCTCGATCAGCCACTCGATGTTCGCGACGATCCGCCGCCGCGACCACGGGATGGCCTGCGAATGTGCTGACCGTCTCCCAGCGGTAGCGATCCTGATCACCTCGCTGACAGCGCGGCTCATGACGACCCCGCCGGCGGGGAGGGCCGCCGACACCATTCCCTTGCCCAGCGTCATCAGGTCGGGGGTCACGCCGGGCGAGTGCTGATACGCGAAGGCCTTCCCGGTGCGGCCGAACCCGGTCATCACCTCGTCGTCGATCCAGAGGATGCCGTACGTTCTGGTCAGCTCGCGAAGCTGGAGGAGGTACTCCTCGGGGGGATGGAACATGCCAACGCCGAAGATCGGCTCGGCGACGACGGCGGCGATCGAGTCCTGGACCGAGTGTTCGGATCAGGTGCTCGAGCGAGTCGATGCACGCGAGCGTGTCGCCGCCGCGCTTGCAGGCCGGGTAGGTGTGCCCGATCGGACAGCTGAAGCAGTAAGGGGCCGGTGCGAAGTGGACGCCGGGCATCGGCACCCCGGCCGGTCGGCGGATCTCGTCCGAGTCGGCGGCAGCGAGGATTCCACGCGAGCCCGGGAGCCCCATGAGCGAAAGCGCCCCCTGGCCGACCCGAGGCGAAGTCCCGGGTGATCACGTTCGGCCGGCCGGTGACGAGCTTCGCCACGAGCAGCGCAAGCTCGATGGCCTCCGACCCGGATGAGGTGAACCGCACGCGCCCGGCCCAGTCGTCCGGCCCGAGCAAGTCCTCGACGATGAGCTTCGCCGCGCGGGAGCGGTAGTCGGTTGCCCAGCCCTCCCAGACGAAGCCGTAGCGATCGAGTGCCTCGACGATCGCGCTGCGAATCCGCTCGTTGCGATGGCCTGCGTTCGTGCAGAGCAACCCGCTTGTGAAATCGAGCAGTCGTGTGCCGTCACTGAGCTCGATAAAGTCGCCATCGGTGGCGACGATCGCCCGGTGCTCGAACTCGCCTGCCGTGACGAAGACGTGGGCGTAGTAGTCCTCGTCCCATGCGCGAATCTGATCCCAGTCGACGGTGTGTCGGTCGGCGGCGCTCACCCCTGACACCTTCGCATAGCGGCCCAGGGTGTCAACGAAGTGGATCCAATTTGCTGTTTCCCTCGCCCCGTCGGCGCCCGCGCTGTACCGTGTCGGACGATGGGACGCGCGGGAACCAGCGGAACCAGCGCTCGCACGGGTACGCGCGCGGGAGATACGGCGGAGGAGGCCTACGTGCGGCTCCGCGAGCTGATCGTCGAAGGCGTGTATCTGCCGGGCCAGCGATTGCCGCAGGCGCCGCTCGTCGAGGCGATGCGCATCGGCCGTACGCCCCTGCGCAACGCGCTCAGCCGCCTTCAAAACGACGGCCTGGTCATCGCGACGCCCAATCACGGCTTTGCGGTCGCACCCGTTCCGATTTCCTCCGCGGAGGAGATCTACACGCTGCGCCTCGTCGTCGAGCCTCCGTTGCTCGAGGCGCTTGCCCCCGGGGTCGACCCTGAGCAACTCGAGCGGATGCACGAGCTGCTCGAGCGGATGGAGGAGTGCCTGGATGAGCCTGCTGCGTTCCAACGAGCTCACCGCGAGTACCACATGGTGGAGCGTGCGACGTTCGCAAGCCCCTTCGTCGACGAGCTCGTCATCAACATGTACCGCCACCTCTATCGCCATCAACGAGCCTGGCTCGCAGGCACGAGGACGCCGGTCGACTTCCTTCGTCTCGATCGTGAGACGGTCGACGCGATCGGTGCGGGTGACTGGTTACGTGCACGCCGCGCGCTCGAGTTCCACCTCATCGACGCTGCGATATCGTTTCTCGCCGAAGCCGCACCTGGGCACTTCCCCGCGATGCTGGTGGGCGTTGCGCGCGCGAACGGGATCATCGTCGAGACGCTGGACGGCTGCGTGCCGGCGCCTGCCTCTGTCGACTGGGCTACGCCCTGCTCGACGCTGCCACCACTCCGTACGGCGTACCTACGCTACGAGCCCGATTCGCCCGAGGCCGTGACTCGAGGATGAGTGAACGCGACGGGATTGTGGTCGTGAGTGCGCCCGATGCCGTCCGTGTCCGGCAGGACGTGCCGGTGCACGTCGGGATCTCGGGAGCGACGGCCGGTGCGACCGGGCTGTCGCTCCACCTCACCTCCTTCCCTGCAGGCGGCAGCACGAGGCCCCACATGCACCTGGACTACGAGACGGCGATCTACGGGGTCCGTGGGTCGGTCGCCCTCTTCTACGGCGAGCGGCTCGAGCGGTACGTCGTCGTGACGGCGGGGTCGTTCTGCTTCATCCCGCCCGGTCTCCCGCACAAGGCCTACAACCTCAGCGAGAGCGAGGTGGCGCAATTCGTGACCGCGCGGAACGATCCCGCCGATCAGGAGCGCGTGGTCGACACGCCGGACGCCGACGAGGGTACGGCAGACCACCGTGCCGGGCTCCTGCGCGCCCGTCGAGCCGCCGGGAAGCCGCCGGCTCGCTAAATGTGGATCCAGTTTCCGGACGTCAGTCGCGCGGGACACGTGTGGTACCCATGAGAGGGGACGGTTGGCGGGAGGAGTCTCGCTCGGCGAGCGCGATCGACGCTGCGGTCGCTGATCTCGCCGTGCGGTTCCGCGGTGCGCTCGAGCCGCCGGGCCATGCGGGAGTGTCCATCGATGCGCGCGCGATGCGGGAGCGGCTGGAGGAGCCGCTCCCAGAACGCGGGATGCCTCTCCAGGACGTGCTACCGGAGCTCAGCGCGCGTGTCGCGCCCGGTCTTGCCGGCTCGACGGGTGGGGGCTATCTGGGCTACGTGACCGGCGGGGTTCTTCCCAGCGCTGCGATTGCGCACGCGTGGGCGACGGCCGTGGATCAGAACGCGGGCCTGTGGACGCTTTCTCCGGCCGCGACCGAGCTCGAGCAGGTCGTGCTCGGTTGGGTCGCCGATCTGCTCGAGTTGCCGAAGGGTGGAGCGACCTTCACGAGCGGCGCGGCGGGTGCCAACGTCGTCTGCCTCGCAGTGGCCCGCCATCACGTCGGCCGCACGCTCGGGGTCGACGTCAACCGCGCCGGAGTGCGTGGTCTGCCGCCGCTCGCCGTCTACGGGAGCACCGAGCTCCACTTCACCAACGTGAAGGCGCTCAGGACACTTGGGCTTGGCGACGAATGTGCCCGCCGGGTCGCGGTCGACGACGCGTTCCGGCTCGACGCCGAAGCGCTCGCCGCCGCGATCCGGGCAGACCGAGCGGCCGGCGTTCATCCGGCGATCGTGGTCGCGCACGCCGGGTCACCGAACACCGGCGCCGGGGATCCTCTCTCCGCGATCGCCCGGATCTGCTCCGACGAAGGGCTCTGGCTTCACGTCGACGGCGCCTTCGGTGCGTTCTTCCGTCTCTGCGAGCGGACGGCTCCGCTCGTCGAGGGGATCGAGCTCGCCGACTCGGTCACGGTCGACGGGCACAAGTGGCTCAATCTCCCGAACGGCATCGGCTTCGCGTTCCTGCGCGATCCCGACCTTCATCGCGAGACGTTCGCGGGCACGGCGACCTACCTGACTCCCGCTCTCGGGGCCGGGCTCGATCTGCATGAGCTCGGGATCGAAGCGAGCCGGCCGTGGCGCGGCGCCGCTGCCTGGGCCGCGCTCAAGCATCTCGGCAAAGCGGGCGTCGCCGAGCTCGTGACGCACTGCTGTGACCTCGCCGTCGAGCTCGCCCGCGTCGTCGACGAGGAGCCCCGGCTCGAGCTGACCGCCCCGGTCGCCTCCTGCGTGACGTGCTTTCGCTATCGGCCTCCGGGTATGGCGGAGGGGCCAGAGCTCGACGAGCTCAACCGTCGCATCCAGGAACGGCTCGCGCTCGGTGGTTCGGTGCTGGCAACCGGTGGCATGTTGAGGAGCGGCTTCTCGCTCCGCCCGGCGATCGTCAGCTGGCGCACGACGGAGGATGATGTGGTCGCGCTCGCTGAGCGGGTCGGAACGCTCGGAGACGAGCTTCGCGGGCTGGTCTAGCCGGTTCGGAGCGCGTCGAGGAGTCGCTCGAGCCCGACTTCGCTGTCGGCGTAGTCGTGGAGCGGGGACTGCTCGATCCCGAGCGCGCACGCGGCGAACAGCTTGCGCGCATCCGGTGAGCTGTACGGCATGATCGCCCCGGCGCGGACGTCCCGGTACAGCCGCTCGATGGCGAAGCGGCGGTGATAGCCTGCTCCGCCCGCGATCTCCATCACGTGATCCATGATCGCGATCGCGTTCTGGCAGGCCACGTACTTGGCGAGGTTGCCGCGCGCGTACACGTCGGTGACGGAGAGCTTCGCCGAGCGGTCGAAGGTCTCGAGCTCGTGCGCATGGCGGTAGAGCACCGCGCGTGCGGATTCGAGGAGCACCTCCATCTCCGCGAAGGCGTGTTGCACCTCGGGGTCCGCGCTGCGGCCGCGGTCGATCACCGATCGCCGGACGATCTCCATGCCCGCGGTCGCGATTCCGAGTGCGATTGCACCGAAGCTCGGCACGTTCAACGACATCACGGTCAGTCCCACCGCTGCGTCGAGGCGGCCCACGGGATAGGCGTGGAACAGCGCCTCGTCGGGGACGAACGCATCCTCGAGACGCAGGTCGTTCGACTGCGTCGCTCTCATCCCGAGCGTATCCCACGTACGAACGACTTCGAGGCCGGGGGTGTCGATCGGGATCCCGTTGAAGAACACCATCTGTGGGCCTATCACCGGATGCTCGAGCTTCGCACAGGTCGTAAAGTGCGTCGCAACGTCGGACTCGGTGAAGAAGATCTTGCGGCCGTTGAGGAGGAACCCTCCGTCGGTCGGTGTGGCGATCGTGGCGCAGTCTTCGAGTGCGCCACCGAAGCCCGCCTCGGAGGTGCACGATGCAAAAATGACGTCGCCGGCGGCGGCGCCACGGAGCAGGCGCGCCGCCCGCTCGTCGCCGTGCCGCCGCCAGAGGCCGGAGAAGGAGATGCACGTCGTCAGGTGCATGTCGACCGCGAGCGCGGTGGCGCCGTCCCCCTGGGCCAGTCGCTCCTGGGCCAGGAGAAACTCCGACGGGTTGGCGTCGAAGCCGCCGAACTCGGCCGGGAGAGTCAGAGCCAGGTATCCGGCTTCGGCCATCTCGGGCCAGTTCTCCGCAGGGAACGTGTTCTCGCGATCGTGCTCGCCGGCGCGCTCGGCAAAGCGGTCGGCGAGCCGACCTGCGAGCTCGAGGACGTGAGCCTGTCGATCGGTGACGAGCCGTCGCATCGGGGCGAGTGTATCCCACTGGCCAATGTGGATCCACTTTGGCACGTGGATGGAGAGCTGCTACACGACCCCCGGATCCGCGATCGCGTTCGAGACGAACGCGTCGATCGCCTCCGCCACGAGCTCGGGCGTCTCGATCATCGCGAAGTGCGTCACGCCGGGAAGCTTCTGCACCGTGAGCCAGGGGTGCTCCTCGGCGAACGCTTGCTGCGTCGCGAGAAACGTCGGGTCGACGGGCTGGCCGTACGCGTGGAGGACGGCGACGGGCGGGTCGAGCTCGGCCCAGGCGGCGGTCGGGCTCCCCACGCGGTCGTAGCCGGCCATGATCTCCCGTCCCGACCGCATCCACATCTCGGCTCCATGTTTCTTCATCGTCCCGAGAGCGTCGTCGATCGCCGGGGACTCGATGCCCGCTCTCCAGATCTCGAAGAGCTTGTCGCGTGCGGCCTGCCAGTCGTCGGGAGAGGTGAGGAGCTCGAGGACGGCACGGTAGGGAGGCGGCGGCGGGATCACGTACCAGTCGACATGAACGAGCATCGGCACGCGTTGTGGAAAGCGGCGCCGCAGTTCGATAGCCACGAAGCCGGAATGGGACGCTGCACAGGGAACGAACTGCTCGACCCCGGACGCATCCGCGACAGCGAGCACGTCGTCGAGCATCTCCTCGAGCCCGAAGTCTCTGCCGGCCGGATCGGAGCTCCCGTGGCCGCGCCACTCGGTGTTGAGCACGCGTCGCCTGGTCGCGCACAGCTGCGCCACCGAGCTCCAACGCTCCTTGTTCGAGCACCAGCCCGTCATGAACAGCAGCGCGGGCTCGCCCGCGCCGAGGTCGTCGTAGGCGATCGAGACCCCGTCTGCAGAAGCGCGTCCCATGAAGCGATTCTCCTCTCGGCGGAACAAATGACCGTACGCGGCCGAGTCTAGAGCCAAACTGGATCCATTTCTAGGACACGGGCGTGATCGCGCTCCCGCTACGCGCTCTGTGTGCGTTGTCGACGCGTAGCTCGACGGAGAGTCGCACGGCTGCGCCGTATCGGAGGGCATCGGGAGGGCGGGCAACGCCCGCCCTCCTCGCGGCTCACGTGCCGTCAGGCTGCTCGGGCGGGGTCGATGGGAGGAGCACCTCGGCGGTTACCCCTTCCCGGCAGGCCCCAGCGCTCCCGCGGCAGCCCATCGCTTCAGCGTCACCCGGTCGACCTTGCCCGTGGCGTTGAGCGGCATGCGGTCGAGCACGACGATCTCCTCGGGCGCCTTGTAGCCGACCGTGGTGCGGGCAAACCGGATCAGGTCCTGGGTCGTCGGCGGCGGCGACGCGGCTGCCTCCAGCGTCACGTAGGCGCGCACGTTCTCGCCGTGCAGCCGGCTCTGCACTCCCACCACGCCGGCGCTCGACACCGCGTCGTGCTCGAGGAGTGCGACCTCGACGTCCTGCGGGGAGATGTTCGAGCCGTCGTGGATGATCATCTGCTTCTGCCGGCCGTCGAACCACAGGTAGCCGTCGGAGTCGGCGTGCATCAGGTCGCCCGTATCCACCCAGCCGTCGATCATTGCCTCGGCCGTCGCCGCCGGGTCGTTCCAGTAGCCGACCATGTTGCCGGGGAAGCTGATCCACAACCGCCCGATCTCGCCGGTCGGAACCTCTCGGCCGTCGCGATTTCGCAGCGAGGCGCGGTATCCGGGCGCGAGCGGCCCGACCGAGCCGATCTTCGTCGCGTCTCGTGGCGTGACGGTCGGGATGCCGATCTCCGTCATCCCGTAGTCCTCGTCGATCGTGACGCCGGTCAGGGCGGTGAACTCCTCCTCGAGCGCGCCGGACACCTTGTCGCCACCCGAATAGCACGCCTCGACCGAGGCGAACTGCTCGCGGCGGGCGTGGTGATCGCGCACGAGCGCATAGAGCGCCGACGGCAGCATCCACATCTTCGTCGGCCGTTCCTCGCTGAGCAGCGGCAGGATCTCCTCGCCGTCGAAGGTTCGAGGCATCACGACGGTGCCGGCGGCCGCGAGCGTCATCAGCGAGAGATGGTGCCCCCCGACATGCGATGCGGACCCGCCGGGCAGCACGACGTCGTCGGCTCCCACGTCGAAGCTCCTGACCGCGCTCGCGACGATCCAGCCGAGCGTCTCGAAGCTGTGACAGACCCCCTTCGGCTTCCCGGTGCTGCCCGAGGTGAAGAACACGATCGCCGGGTCGCCGGGCTGCGGCGGCGTCGGCTGGTGGGTCGACCGACCCTCGGTCAGCGACCCGAAGCTCGGGCTACCGCGGCCGCCGCCGTCGTCGTAGCTGATCCTGCCGAGCGCCAGCCGGGGGGCGAGCTTGCTGGCGGCGAGGTCGTCGCTGCGCTCGTCGTGCGCCAACAGGGCCCTCGCGCCGCCGATTCCGAGCGCATGATCGATCTCGGGCGCCGTGTACCGGTAGTTGAGCGGCATCGCCACCAGCCCGGATTTCATGCAGGCCAGATAGTGAACCAACAGCTCCGTCCGGTTCGGCATCAACGAGGCGACGCGGTCGCCTGGTCGGAGCCCGAGCTCGAGATAGCCGGCTGCCAGGCGACTCGACGCCGCGTCGAGCGTCCGCCAGGTCCAGCGCTGCCGCCGCGAGACCAGGGCCTCCGCATCGGGCTTCGTCTCGAGGCCCGTCTTCAGGATCTCGTGGAGCGTGACAGGCCCATCGAGCGGCGGCCCCGCGATCGGCATCGCGCTTCTCCTTCCGGCTGGCGAAGAGTGGGCGTCCGCCCCTCCGGCAACCTAGCAACGGCGCGACCGTCTCTCGAGGCCGCGCGGGCAGACGCGCCGCGGTGGTGGGCTCGCATCGTGACCCACCGGGCGCCGCTCCGACTGCGGCGGCATCTACACTCCGGCACGTGGATGCCCGCCCGATCGGCGTGTTCGACTCCGGTGTCGGTGGCCTCACCGTCCTCCATGAGTGCCTCGTCACGCTGCCCCACGAGGACTTCGTCTACCTCGGTGACGGCGCCCGGCTGCCGTACGGCCCGCGCCCGCTCGCCGAGATCCGGCGCTACGCCTCCGAGATCGGCCGCTTCCTCGAGGCCCAGGGCGTCAAGCTCGTCGTCGCCGCGTGCAATTCGGCTACCGCTGCGGCGCTGCCGGAGCTCCAGATCGCCCTCGCCGTGCCCGTGATCGGCGTGATCCAGCCGGAGGCGCAGGCGGCAGTGCGCGCCACGCGCAATCGCCGTGTCGGGCTCCTCGCGACCGAGGCCACCGTCGCGAGCGGCCGCTACGAGGCGCTGATCCGCACGCTCGATGCGGGAGTGTCGGTCGTCCCCGTCGCGTGCCCGAAGCTCGTGCCGCTGATCGAAGGTGACGATCCGTTCGGCGAGGCGACGGTGGAGGCGGTGCGCGAGGTCGCCGCACCGCTGAAGGCTGCCGGCGTCGACACCGTCGTCCTCGGCTGTACCCACTATCCGCTGATCCGCCCTATCCTGCAGCGCGTCTTCGGGCGCGACGTGCGGCTGATCTTCTCGGCCGACGAGACCGCGCACGAGGTGTCGGAGACGCTCGTGCGCAAGGCGATCGAGAACGATCCCGCGCGCGAGGGCACGTACCGCTTCCTGACGACGGGCGATCCGGCCGCGTTCAGGGCCATGGGCAGCCGGTTCCTGCAGCTCCCGATCGCCGACGTCGAGCAGGTCCGGATCGCCGACCTGGAGGTCGTCGCCGCATGAGGCACGACGGCCGCCGGGCCGACGAGCTGCGCGCGCTCGACGTCCTGCCCGACTTCCTCGAGCAGCCGCACGGCTGCGTCCTCTGGTCGCAGGGCAAGACGCGCGTGCTCTGCACTGCCACCGTGGAGGACGACATCCCGCGCTGGCTTCGCGGCAAGGGGCGCGGCTGGATGACGGCGGAGTACTCGCTGCTCCCGGCCTCGACGGGCGACCGCACGCAGCGTGGCGTCTCCCGCGGGAGGCCGGACGGGCGAACGGTCGAGATCCAGCGACTGATCGGCCGCGCGCTTCGCTCGGTGTGCGACTTCGAGGCGCTCGGCGAGCGGACGCTCTGGCTCGACTGCGACGTCCTCCAGGCCGACGGCGGCACGCGGTGTGCCGCGATCACGGGCGCGTACGTGGCCGCGTACCGCGCGCTCGACCGGATGGGCCTCTCGAAGGCGCTCCCACATTCCGTCGCCGCCGTGTCCGTCGGCGTCGTCGACGGCGTCGCGGTCCTCGATCTCGACTATCCCGAGGACTCGCAGGCCGATACGGATATGAACGTCGTCATGACGGCCGACGGCCGCCTCGTCGAGGTGCAGGCGACCGCGGAGCAGGAGCCGTTCACGCGCGACGAGCTCGACGAGCTTCTCGACCTGGCGGCAGGCGGGATCGAAGAGCTCGCCCTGGCGCAACGCACGGCCGCGGAGGCACCCCGCGCGTGAGAGCGCGCCTCGCGAGCGGGAACAGGCACAAGCTCGACGAGTTCCGCCGGGCGCTCACCGAGTGGGAGATCGAGCTCCTCGACGCACAGGCGTTTCCTCCCGAGACGGGGACGACGTACGCGGAGAACGCCCGCGGCAAGGCCGCGTTCGGCCGCCGGCTGGCGCCCGACGACCTCTGGGTGATCGGGGAGGACTCCGGGATCGAGGCGGCAGGGCTCGGAGGCCGGCCGGGCCTCGAGTCCGCTCGCTGGGCGGACGACGGGGTCGAGCGCCTCCTCGCCGAGCTCGCCGGCATCGCGGATCGACGGGCACGCTACGTGTGCACGATCGTCGCGATCGGTCCGGGTGGCACCGAGGTCGTCGTCGAAGGCCGACTCGAGGGTGCCGTGGCGGCGACCGCGAGCGGTGACGAAGGGTTCGGGTACGACCCGATCTTCGTGCCCGACGGCGAGCAGCTGACCGTCGCCGAGCTCGGCGACGCATGGAAGGCGGTCAACTCGCATCGCGCCCGCGCGACGCGTGCCCTGGCGTCGGCGCTTCGCCCCGCCTGAGTCGCACCCCCAACCGATCTCGGGCTCTCGATCTGCCGATCACCTCGTGCCGGGAGTCTGGTAGCGTCGATGCGCGATGACGCCGAACGAGGCACTGGCCGAGCTTCTCGAACTTTCCGCCCAGGTCCGCGACGTCGCGATCCTCGGTGAGTCCGGCTTCGTCCTCGCGAGCACGGGAACGGCCGAACGGGGCGAGCAGCTCGCGCGTATTGCGGCCGACCTCGCGGGCGCTGCCGGAGACGTGCGACCCGGCGCTGCGATCTCGCGCATCGAGGTCCGCGGCAACGGCGCACACGTCTTTCTCGTCCGCGACGGCGGGCGCGCGGCAATCGCCACGACGGTTCCCGACGCGATCGCCGGCCTCGTGATCTACGACCTGCGGACGATGCTCGGTCGAATCGAGGCGGAGTCGAAGCCGACCCGGTCACGCAGGAAGAAGGCGGCAGACGGTGCGTAGGCTCCTGTTCCTCGCCGCGCTCGGCGCGGCCGTCTGGTGGTTCGTCACGCGGCGAGGGGCGTCCAGCCCGGGCGGTGCGACGATCGGCTACGAGGATGGGTCGTCGGTCACGCTCGATGCCGGATCCACGGAGCTCGAGCGGCTTCTCGCGATCGCCGCCGAGGCCGCGGCTCCGTGATCGACGACCTCGGTCGGCTTCTCGTCGAGCACGCACTTCTCGAGGGCGACTTTCTCCTCCGGTCCGGCAAGCGGTCGACCTGGTACCTCGACAAGTATCGCTTCGAGACGCGACCGGACCTGCTCCGGGCGCTCGGGGAGCGACTCGCCGAGACCGCGTCGGAGGCGGAGCCGAAGGCGGCGCGATTCGCCGGACCGGCTCTCGGAGCCGTTGCCCTGGCCGCTTCTGCCTCGATGGCGTCCGAACTGCCGTTCATCATTGTCCGGAATGAGACGAAGGAATACGGCACGGCAAATCGGATCGAGGGCCCGTTCGACGAGGGGGACGTCGTGTGCCTTCTCGAAGACGTCGTCACATCGGGTGGCGCTCTCGCCGAGTCGGTGTCTGCACTCCGGGACGCCGGGCTCGTCGTCCGAAACGCCGTCTGTGTCGTGGACCGTGAGGAAGGCGGGGCTGATGCCCTCGCGCGCATGGGAGTGCGGCTTCGCTGCCTCTACCGCGCGAGCGATCTCCTCGCCGGGCGAGCGCCTGCCTGAGACCCTCTCGCGCCCCGGCAGGCCGAGCACGTGCAGCGGGGCGCAAACCCGCAGGGTTGAGCGAAAATCGTCGGAGTGTTAGGGTCTCCGACGGTCCCAACAACGACCGTCTAGTAGGAGGAGTGGTAGTGACCAAGCAGGAGTTCATAGACGCAGTAGCCGCGAAGACCGGCTCGTCCAAGCGCGATGCAGGCGAGGCAGTCGAGGCGTTCCTCGGCACCGTCGAGGAAGCACTCAAGGCCGGCGACACCGTGACCTTCACCGGTTTCGGCAAGTTCCACACGACGCACCGGGCGGCGCGAATGGGCGTCAACCCGCGGAACCCGAGCGAGAAGGTCCAGATCAAGGCGGCGACCGTGCCGAAGTTCTCGGCCGGCTCTGTGCTGAAGAAGGCCGTCAACTAGGGCGACCTCCTCCGAGGACGAGAGACGAGGGCCCACTCCCCCTGGGCCCTCTCTTTTGCCCTTGGCAGCGAACATATGTTCGTCTAGGCTGTCGCGAATGCAGCTGTCGTTCGATGCGGCCGATCGCCTCGTGGAGCTCGTGCAGGCGGGCCGGGGACCGGTTCCCGCGTCCGAGGCAGCCCAGTCGCTGTTCGCTCTCGCCTCGGCGCCGACTGCGATCGCGCGCTCGCTCCTCGACGAGGTCGTCACCGGTGACGACCGCCTCGTCTGGCGCGGCGCCGCCGTCGGGCTCGCCGACGCTCCCGGGGCGACGACGCTGCTCGAGTCTGCGGCCTTCGTGGTCTTCGATCTCGAGACGACCGGCCTCTCACCCGCGCGCTCGCGCATCGTCGAGATCGGAGCGCAGCGCGTCGAGACGCTCGCCCTCGGTGCGACGTTCGAGACGCTCGTCGATCCCGGCGTGCAGCTTCCCCTCGCGATCACGAATCTCACGGGGATCGGCCGTGACGATGTTCGGGGCGCGCCGGCGGCCGACCTTGCAGTGCGACGCTTCCTCGCGTTTGCCGGCGACGCGGTTCTCGTCGCCCACAACGCGCGGTTCGACATGGGATTCCTCGATCGCGCGGTCGAGCGTCTCACCGGACGGCGTGTCGCGGCGCCCGTCGTCGACACCGTCTGGCTGGCGCGGCGACTCCTCGGCGGCAGGACGACACGCTTCGGCCTGCAGCCGCTCGCCCACTTCTTCGGAACGTCCGCGACGCCATGCCACCGCGCGCTCGCCGATGCCTCCGCGACGGCCGAGATCCTGATCGCGCTGATCGGGCTCGCGCAGGAGCGCGGCGCCGAGACGGTCGCGGATCTGGTCGAGCTGTCGGCACCGAGGGCGCGCCGACTCCACGCCAAGCGCTCGCTCGTCGCCCGCGCGCCGGCGACACCGGGGACCTACGTCTTTCGCGATGCGCGCGGCCAGGTGCTCTACGTCGGGAAGGCTCGCGACCTCCGCGCCCGCCTGCGGTCGTACTTCTCCGGTAGCCGCCAGCGGCCCGCGGTGGAGGCGGCCCTCGGGGCGCTCGAGCGTGTCGACTGGCACGTGACCGGAAGCGAGCTCGAGGCGGCGCTCGACGAGCTCAGGCTGCTTCGCGAGTTACGCCCGCCCGCGAACTCCCGTGGCACCCGGCCCGACCGGCACGTCTATCTCCGCCGTCGCGGGGCCGCCTGGACGTGCGTGGCCGAGCCGACCGCGCACGGGCCCGTCAGCGGGCGCGGGATCGCCCGACGGGCTGCTCAGGCGCTTGCGGGCTACGGCGGCGACGACCCGCGTGCGGCATTGCCGGAGCTCCGGCTCCGCCTGCGGCGCCTCGCGGCCGACCTTCGCTTCGAGGATGCCGCCCGCCTGCGCGATCGGATCGCAGCGCTCGAGGAGGTGATCGCCAGGATCGACCAGGTCCGCGAGGCACAGGCGCTGCAAGCCTGCCTCGTCGTACCCGCGCTCGAGCACGGCATGGTGCGCGGCGTCTTCGTCGCCGGTGGTGTCGTCACACGACGGACGATCCCGCGTGGCGGCGGTGGCTCGATCGAGATCGACGCCGGCCTTGCCGAGGTTCGCCGCGAGCCGACGGGGCCGCTCGCCGCGACCTCGGCCGACGAGCTCCTGCTGATCGCGTCGTTCATTCGCCGTCCGCCGCCCGAGCTGCACGTCGTCGCTCTCGATCGCGATGCGATCCAGCACGTCGCGAACGGGGTAGCCTTGGCAGCATGAGCGAAGACGGCGGAGCGCGGGAGTCGGCGGTTACCCCGTTCTCCGACCGGGTCGCCGCGGCTGTCGAGCGCAAGCGCACCCAGCTCGTGGTCGGGCTCGATCCGCGCATCGATCTTCTCCCCGTCGAGCTTCGGGGCGAGGCGAGCCGCGGCCGCGTGGCGGCTGCGGCCGCGGTGGAGCGATTCTGCAAGGGGATCATCGACGCCGTCGGCCCGTACACCGTGGCGGTGAAGCCACAGGTCGCGTTCTTCGAGGAGCTCGGCGGCGACGGATGGCTTGCGCTCGAGAACGTCTCCCGCTACGCCGCCGACGCGGGGTTGCTCGTGATCGCCGACGGCAAGCGTGGTGACATCGGCTCGACGGCGCGTGCGTACGCTGCCGCGTTTCTCGAGCCGCGTGGCGCCGAGCCCCCGCTTGCGGACGCACTCACCGTGAATCCGTATCTCGGCAGCGACTCCGTCGACCCGTTTCTCGCTGCCTGCCGACGGCACGGCGCAGGCATCTTCTGCCTCGTCCGTACCTCGAACGCGGGCGCGCGCGATCTCCAGGATGCCGTTCTCTCCGACGGCGCCCCGGTCTGGCGTCACGTCGCCGGGCTCGTCGCGGAGTGGGGGGCCGATCTCGTCGGTGAGCGGGGGATGTCGAGCGTCGGCGCCGTGGTCGGCGCCACGGCGCCGCGGCTGATCGGCGATGCGCGCCGAGCCATGCCGCAGCAGATCATCCTCCTGCCCGGGGTGGGTGCGCAGGGGGCGACCCCCGCCGACGTCGCGCGTGCGTTCACGAGCGGGCCGGCGAGCGCGCTCGTCAACGCCTCCCGCTCGGTCATCTTCGCCTACCGCGACACCGACGACGACTGGCGGGCGGCGGCCGGGGCCGAAGCCGCGCGGCTCTCCGCCGAGATCTGGGCCGTCGCGGGCTGGTAGCCCTCGACTAGATTCCGGGAGATGCGCCGGGGATCCTTCGTCCTTGCGGTCGTCATGCTCGCGGCGTGCGCGACCGCCGCCGCATTCGCGGCGCCGCCGCCGGTCGCCGCACCGGCGTACATCGTCCGTGGTGGCCCCGACGGGGAGACCCTGGCCGCCCGGTCGCCGGACGAACCGCGCGCGCCCGCAAGCATCACCAAGCTGATGACGGTCCTCGTCGCCCTCGAGCACGCGTCACTCGACGATGTCGTCACGATTCCGCCGCAGGCGGCGTCCGTCGGCGAGTCGTCCGTGTCACTCCGCACGGGCGAGCAGCTGACCGTCCGCGATCTCGCGATTGCCGCGCTCGTCCCGAGCGCGAACGATGCGGCCACCGCGCTCGCGCTCCACGTCGGCCGTGGCTCGCTGCCGCGCTTCGTCGAGCTGATGAACGCGAGGGCGAAGGAGCTCGGCCTCACGAGCACGCACTTCGCAAACCCGCACGGCCTCGACCAGGCCGGGCATGTCTCGAGCGCACGCGACGTCACGGTGTTGCTGACGGCTGCACTGCGGAACCCGTTCATCCGCACATGGGCGGCGAGGTCGACGGCAACGATCGCGGGAGGCCGGACGCTTACCTCCACCGACAGCCTGATCGGGGCTCTCCCGCTCGTCGGGGCGAAGACGGGTCACACGAACGACGCCGGGTGGTCGCAGGTCGCTGCGGTCGAGCGGAACGGTGTCCGGATCACCGGCGCGCTCCTCGGGGCGGCCACGGAGCAGCAGCGGAACGAAGAGCTCACGGCGCTTCTCACCTGGGGCCTCGCGCAGTACCAGCGGGTCGTCGTGACCGGCGACCACGTCTACGGCCATGCCGAGGTCGGCTACGGGCTCGACCCGGTTCCCCTCGTCGCCGCGAGGCACGTCATCCGCAGCGTGCACGTGGGGCGCCCTCTCGTCGAGCGTGTCGTCGTCAGCTCGGCGCTCGCGCTCCCGGTGAGCAAGGGCCAGCGTGTCGGCGAGGTCAGGGTGCTCTCGGACGGTAGGCTGATCGCACGCACTCCTCTCGTCGCCGCCACCTCGATCTCCGGGGTCGGTGTCGTCGGCAAGGCCGAGTGGTATGCCCGCCGCACGATGCACCACCTGTTCGGGCTCGTCTCGTAGCTCCGTCGTCGCAAGGCAGTCGTCTCGGTAGGAAGGGGCCGCAGTGATCATCACCGTCACCCTCAACGCAGCGCTCGACCGGTCGCTCAGCGTGCCGATCTTCAAGCCCGGGCACCGGCATCGCTCGAGCGACGTGCTCGTCCTCGCCGGAGGCAAGGGCATCAATGTCGCACGGGCGTTGAAGCGCCTCGATGTCCCGGTCGTCGCCACCGGGCTCGCGGGCGGGAGGACGGGCACGCGGATCGTGGAGGAGCTGACCGAGGAGGCGATCCTCAACGACTTCGTGCGCATCCGGGACGAGTCGCGCACCTCGACGGCCGTCGTCGACCCGACCGCCGGCACTTACACCGAGATCAACGAGTGGGGGCCGAAGGTGTCGGAGGACGAGATCGAGATCCTGCTCGACAAGCTCCGCTACCTGTCGCGCGGCGCCGCGGCCGTCGTCTTTGCCGGGTCGCTCCCGCGCGGCGTGGACGAGAGCTTCTACGCGGACGCGGTCCGCGAGATGACGCGGCTCGGGACGCCTGTCGTCCTCGACGCAGAGGGTGAGCCCCTTCGGCGTGGGATCGAGGCCGAGCCCTGGCTCGTCTCGCCGAACCAGCACGAGGCGGAGCAGCTCGTCGGCCAGGAGCTCGAGGACGACGACGACTTCGTGATGGCGCTGGACACGATCGCGGACATGGGCGCCCGCAACGTGCAGATCACGATGGACCGTGGCTGCTTCGCGCTCGTTCGGGAGGAACGGCAGGTCCGGCGCTACCACGTTCGCGCGCCACAGCTCGAGCCCGTCTCGGTGGTCGGTGCGGGCGACGTGTTTCTGGCGCGGTGGCTCGCGGCCAACGGGGAAGGGTGCACGGCGGAGGAGTCGCTACGTCTCGCGGTGGCGGCCGGTTCGGCGTCGATCCTCGAGGTCGGAGCCGGGCGCTTCGATCCTCGCGAGGGAGCAAGGCTCGTCTCTCAGGTCGAGGTACACGAGCTGGAGCCGGTGGCCGGAGGGTAGGTGGCCGTCCAGCCTGCTTGGTAGAGTCATTCGACTCTTGGAGTTCGAGCTCGATCGGGATAGCAAGTTCGGCAAGGAAGGGCTGACCTTCGACGACGTGCTGCTCGTTCCCGCCGAGTCGGCCGTGCTGCCGAACGACGTCGCGACCGCGACCCGCCTGACCCCGACGATCGCACTCGAGATCCCCATCGTCTCGGCGGCCATGGACACGGTGACCGAGGCCAGGCTCGCGATCGCGCTCGCCCGTCAGGGTGGGCTCGGGATCGTGCACCGAAATCTCGCGATCGAGCATCAGGTCGCGGAGATCGACAAGGTCAAGCGAAGCGAGGCCGGGATGATCGTCGAGCCGGTCACGCTCGGGCCCGACGATCTCGTCGCGGACGCTCTCGACCTGATGGCGCGCTATCGCGTCTCGGGCGTGCCGATCACGAATCCGGACGGCGTCCTCGTCGGCATCCTCACGAACCGCGACCTGCGCTTCGGTGCCCGGCCCGATCAGCGGGCCGGCGAGCTGATGACGCACGAGAACCTCGTCACCGGGCGCGTCGGCACGACGCTCGCGGAGGCGGAGGCGCTGCTCGGCCGCCACAAGATCGAGAAGCTGCCGATCGTCGATGCGGAGGGACGCCTGCAGGGCCTGATCACGGTGAAGGACATCGAGAAGCGCGAGCTCTACCCGCTGGCGACGAAGGACGAGCGCGGACGGCTCCGCGTCGGTGCTGCGGTCGGCGTCGGCACGGACGCGCTCGAGCGGGCCGGCGCGCTCGTCGCCGCCGGCGTCGATGTCCTTGTCGTCGATACCGCCCACGGGCACTCACTCGCCGTTGCCGAGATGGTGCGTCGGATCAAGTCCGAGTTCGAGATCGAGATCATCGCCGGCAATATCGCCACCGGGGAGGCTGCGGAGGCGTTGATCGACGCCGGTGCCGACTGCCTGAAGGCAGGAGTCGGGCCGGGCTCGATCTGCACCACGCGCGTCGTGGCCGGTGTCGGTGTCCCGCAGGTGACGGCGGTGTTCGACGTCGCGGAGGTTGCGATCCGTCACGGCATCCCGGTTGTCGCCGACGGTGGCATCACCTCGTCGGGTGACGTCGCAAAGGCGATCGCCGCAGGGGCCGACACCGTGATGCTCGGCTCGATGCTCGCAGGCACCGAGGAGTCGCCCGGCGACGTGATCCTCGTCCAGGGGGAGCGTTTCAAGGAGTACCGCGGGATGGGATCGCTCGGCGCGATGAAGGCTCGTTCGTTCTCGAAGGACCGCTACTTCCAGGGCGACGTCGAGGATGTCGACAAGCTCGTCCCCGAGGGAATCGAGGGCCGCGTGATGTACAAGGGGCCGCTCGCGCCGATCGTCTATCAGCTCGTCGGCGGGCTCCGGCAGGCGATGGGGTATTGCGGCGTCTCGACGATCGAGGCGCTGAAGACGGAGAGCAGGTTCGTGCGGATCACCGGCGCGGGCCTCCGCGAGAGCCACCCGCACGACGTCACGATCAGCAAGGACGCACCGAACTACCGGCGTGTCTGAGGCACCCGTCATCCAGCTTCCCGTGAACGAGCCCATGCCCGAGGAGCGGCCGGTCCTCGTCCTCGACTTCGGCGGCCAGTACAGCCAGCTGATCGCACGGCGCGTCCGGGAGGCGCGGGTCTACTCGGAGCTCGTCAGCCACCGGCTGACCGCTGCAGAGATCCAGGCGCTCGACCCGCTCGCGCTGATCCTCTCCGGCGGTCCCGCGTCGGTCTATGCCGAGGGGGCGCCCCAGCTCGACACGGCGGTGCTCGAGCTCGGGATCCCGACGCTCGGCATCTGTTACGGGATGCAGTTGATGGCCCGCGACCTCGGCGGCACCGTCGAGGCGAACGACGTTGCGGAGTACGGCAAGGCGGACGCGGCGCTCTTCGAGTCGAAGCTCTTCGACGAGCTGGCGCCGGAGCAGGTCGTCTGGATGAGCCACCGTGATTCGGTCGTCGAGGCGCCGCCGGGCGCCCGCGTGACCGCCTCCTCGCCCTCGACGCCGATCGCCGCCTTCGAGGACCCGGCCCGCGGGCTGTACGCGGTCCAGTTCCACCCCGAGGTCGTGCACACCGCGGATGGGCAGGAGATGCTGAAGAACTTCCTCTTCGAGGTCGCCGGCGCGCCGCCGAGCTGGACGCCTGCGGCGGTGATCGAGGAGCAGGTGGCCCGTATCCGCTCGCAGGTCGGCTCGGAGCGGGTGATCTGCGGCCTCTCGGGCGGCGTCGACTCCGCGGTCGCGGCGCTGCTCGTCTACAAGGCGGTCGGCGACCAGCTGACGTGCGTGTTCGTCGATCACGGGCTTGATGCGCGAGAACGAGGCAGAGCAGGTCGTGGAGACCTTCGCCGGCCATTTCCACGTGCCGCTCGTTCACGTTCGCGCGGAGGAGCGGTTCCTCTCCAAGCTGGCCGGTGTGAGCGACCCCGAGACGAAGCGCAAGATCGTCGGTGAGGAGTTCATCCGCGTCTTCGAGGAGGAGGCCGACAAGCTCGGAGACGTCCGGTTCCTCGTCCAGGGCACCCTCTACTCCGACGTGATCGAGTCCGGTGGCGATGACGGAGTCGCGGCGAAGATCAAGTCGCACCACAACGTCGGCGGGTTACCGGACGACATGGAGATGGACCTCGTCGAGCCGTTGCGGTTGTTGTTCAAGGACGAGGTGCGGCGGGTCGGCGAGGAGCTCGGCATGCCCGAGCGCATGGTCTGGCGACAGCCGTTTCCGGGGCCGGGGCTCTCCATTCGGATCATCGGCGACGTCACGAAGGAGCGACTGGACATCCTGCGAGCGGCCGACTCCGTCCTGCAGGAGGAGATCCGCCGGGCCGGGCTCTATCGTGAGCTCTGGCAGAGCTTCGCTGTCCTGCCTGCGATCAAGTCCGTCGGGGTGCAGGGCGACGAGCGCACGTATGCCTACCCCGTCGTGATCCGGGCGGTCACGTCCGAGGATGCAATGACGGCCGACTGGGCGCGGCTCCCGTACGACGTTCTCGAGACGATCTCGAACCGGATCATCAACGAGGTGCCCGGCGTCAATCGCGTCGCGCTCGACCTCTCGTCGAAGCCGCCGGCGACGATCGAGTGGGAATGACGGAGGACGACCCCGGCGAGTCGTTCTGGCAGCTGCTGAAGCGGCGGCGGATGGTGCGCGACTACCTGCCGGACCCGATCGACCGGGAGACGATCGAGCGCATCGTCGGCACGGTTCGGCGCGCGCCGAGCGGCGGCTTCAGCCAGGGCCACCGGATCGTCGTCGTGACGGACGCCGAGACGCGCAGCGGCCTCGCTGCCCTCGCGGGCGAGGCCGAGTACGTCGAGCTCGGGCACAAGCCGTGGATCTCGACGGCTCCGGTCCACGTCGTCGTCGGGGCGCGCGAAGAGAGCTACCACGAGCGCTACCGCAAGCCCGACAAGCTGGTCGACGGTGCCGAGATCACCTGGCCTGCTCCCTACTGGTACGTCGATGCGGGCTCCCTGTTCATGTTGATCCAGCTCGCGGCGCTCGCCGAGGGGCTCGGCACCGGCGTGTACGGCGTCCCCGGCGAGGAGGTGCCGGCGCTCAAGCAGCTGCTCGGCCTGCCGGACGACATCGCGTTCGTCTGCGTCGTGACGATCGGAAGGCAGCCTGCCGCTGCGGATGACGGCCCGCTCGTCTCTCGCCTGACGCAGGCCCGGAAGCCCCTCGACGAGCTCGTGCGCTGGGAGCGCTGGGAGCCCAGCTAGGCCTTACACGGAGGGTGGACGCAAGGAGCTACCCTGCGTCGCGGCTGATGCGTACCCGCTCCGTCGTCATCGCGGTGGTGCTCGTCGCCGCCTTTCTCGCCCTCGCTTCTCCCGCTGCTGCGAGCGAGCAGTTCGGCGACCTCGACGTCTCGTTCGTCTCCCTCGAGGTGAACGGACGCGGCGAGGCGCTCGTCACGTACCGCACCGCGCGGGGCGCGCTGCGGCATGTCTACGTCTGGGGTGCGGTCAACGCGATCAAGCCGAGCCCGAACGTTCCGCAACGCCACTTCCGGTACGACTACTCGGGGGGCTGGAAGAAGGCCGGCCGGCAGACGTGGCGATCGTTCAAGAACCGCTGCCGCCCCTACGACGGCCCGCCGCTCGTCTGGCTCGTGAGCGCCTGCAAGGCGCCGGACGGCTCCTACTGGGCACTCCAGCGCTGGCAGCGCCGCCTGCCGATGCGCGGGATTGAGCCCTTCGAGCCCGAGCAGGCCGCCTTCGAGCTCCACATCTCTCACTGGAGCGGCGAGCTGCCGCGGCTCGAGGTCTCGCCGAACTGGACTTACGGAGGCAGGTGGCAGGGCCTGTTCGGGCGGCTCACCTACAGGGGCGATCCGGTGTTCGGCTACCGGACTCCCTCCTCGACGCGTCGCGACTCGTATGCGCGCTTCTTCTATGTCGACACGTTCGACTCGATCTTCGGCGCGGGCTGGAAGCACGACGCGGGTAAGGTGACACACAGCGGCAACGGTGCCTTCTGTTACAGCTTCGTCCCCCAGATGACTCCGCCCGGATACCCGACGCGCGTTGTCCGGCCGGCCGGCACGGGGAAGCGCCATCGCGTCACCGTGATGGGGCCCGGGGTGACGCCGGTCGTGCAGTGGGAGGGGGCCGCACTCGGCCCCTACGATCCCCAGCAGGACAGGGTGTTCAACGCGCTCTTCGACCGGATCGTCGGCTCCGGGGATCGCGTGTGCGTACCCGAGCGCTAGAGCCGAGCGTGCTCACGACTCCGTCGGTACCTCGCTGACCGCGTCGGCGTCGATCTCGACGCGCACCCGTTGGCCCAGACCTGAAGGGTCGGGGCCGGCATGCGCGGAGACGATCCGCCGGCCGTCGGGAAACCGGGCCTCCAGTGTGACGAGCGGCCCGTCGCGGCGGCTCGACTCGACCACCGCGTTGCCCGAGGGATCCGGCACGAGCCTGACTCCCTCCGGTCGGGTGATGACCGTCGTCGCTCCCCGCTCGTCCACATTTGCGAGGCCGATGAAGTGCGCGACCCAGGCGTTCGCCGGAGAGCTCCAGAGCTCCTCCGGCGTCGCGACCTGCGCGATGCGCCCATCTCGGATGACAGCGACGCGGTGTCCGAGGGCAAACGCCTCGGCGACATCGTGCGTCACGTAGAGCGTCGTCTGATCGAGCCGCGCGAACAGTGCACCGAGGTCGCGAACGAGGCGATCGTGGAGCGGCCGGTCGAGCGCTCCGAGCGGCTCGTCGAGGAGCAGCAACCGAGGAGAGGGCGCGAGCGCCCGTGCGAGGGCAACGCGCTTGCGTTCGCCTCCGGACAGAGACCGCACCGAGCGGTGCTCGCGACCGGGGAGGCGCACGAGGTCGAGGAGCTCGGCGACGCGGGCGGCGACGGTCGCAGGGTCGGCTCCCTGCATCCGGAGTCCGAAGCCGACGTTCTGCGCGACGTCGCGGTGGGGGAAGAGCGCGTCGTCCTGGAACATGAGGCCGATCCCGCGCTCGTGAGCGGCGACCCCGGCGAGGGGGCGGCCGTCGAGCTCGATCGTGCCGTCGTCGAGGCGCTGGAGGCCGGCGACCGATCGCAGGAGCGTCGATTTGCCGCTCCCGCTCGGGCCGAGCAGTGCCATCACCGTGCCGCTCGAAACGTCGAGGTCGACGCCGGCGAGCGCGGGGTGACCGCCGAGCGTGACGTGCGCGGCGCGGATCGCGAGCATCAGAGGACCTCGGCCCGACCGTCGGCGACGCGCTCGGCGAGCAGTGCCGCTGCGACCGCGATTCCGGCGAGCACGACGGCGAGGCCGGCCGCGGTGGCCTGATTCTGCTCTCCCGGCCGTCCGAGGAAGCGGAAGATCGCAACGGGAAGCGTCGGCTGCTCCGCCCGGGCGACGAAGACGGTCGCTCCGAACTCACCCAGGGAGACGGCGAAGGCGAACCCCGCAGCTGCGGCGACCGCGCGCCCTGCGAGAGGGAGGTCGACCTCGCGCCAGGCGCGGCGCGGTGAGGCTCCCAGGCTGGCGGCGACCTCGCGTAGGCGAGGATCGATCGCTCGCAGGGCGGGAGTGACGATCCGGATCACGAACGGCGTCGCGACGAGCGCCTGGGCGACGGGAACGAGCCACCAGGACGAGCGAAACTCGAGCGGCGGGGTGTCGAACGCGATCACGAACCCGAACCCGAGCATCACTGCCGACGCGCCGAGAGGGAGGAGGACGAAGCCGTCGAGCGCTCCTGCCTGCCGGCCGGCGAGGACGAGCGAGGCGAGCACTCCGACGCCGAGCGAGATCGCGGTGGCGACGCACGCAAAGGCGACGGAGTACACCGCCGCCCGCCATGGCTCGACGAGGAGAACCGGCGACTCGTCGAACAACGCACCGAAGCTGCCGCGAGCGCGCCCGACCAACACGAGGAGGGGGAGCGCGAGGGCGGCGGCGGCAACCGACAGCACGGCCCCGATCACGGCTCGCTCCCGCGGTGACGGCCGCCGCAGCACGTCGCGCTCGGTCGTCAGCGTGCTCGCACCCCTGGCGCGCCCCTCCAGGATGCTCGCCACCGCGAGCACGATCGCGACGGCGCCGAGCTGGAGCAGGCTGAGCGTTGCTGCGGCCTGGAGATCGAATTGCCGGGCAGCCCGGTTGTAGATCTCGGTCTCGAGCGTCGCCCTCCCCGGGCCGCCGAGGATCAGGATCACGCCGAACGACGTGAAGCAGAACAGGAACGTGAGGGCCGCCGACGCGGAGATCGCGGGCCCGAGCTCGGGGAGCGTCACCTCGCGCAACCGGCGCCAGCGGCCCGCTCCGAGCACGGTGGCGGCCTCCGTGGATGCCGGATCGATCGTCGCCCACGCCCCTCCGACGATGCGGGTGACGACGGCGACGTTGAAGAACACGTGCGCCGCGAGGATCGCCCAGATGCCGCCCTGGTAGTCGTCCGGAAGCGCGTCGAGAAACGCCGCGGCGACGACCACGGTCGGGAGCACGAACGGAACGAGCACGAGAGCGCGCACGAGCGAGCGGCCGCGGAACCGGAACCGGCCAACGGCCCAGGCGAGCGGCAGCCCTGCCGCGAGCGTCAGGAGCGTCGAGGCGGCGGCCTGCCAGACCGTGAACGTGAGCAGCGCGCCGGTCCCCGACGGAAGCGCGAAGCCACCCTCCGACGTGAGCCCGCGCTCGAGGATCGCGGCAAGAGGGTAGGCGAAGAAGAGCGCGACGAAGCCGAGGGGCACGAGGGCAGCGGCGATGCGCCACGTGCGTCTCACCGCAGGACGGTCTGCGTCCACTCGTCGATCCAGCGGTCGCGGTTGGCTCCGATCTCTGCGGCCGGCAGGTCGAGCGGCTGCGCGGGCGAGACCGCGTAGCGGCGGAACGTGTCGGAGAGCCGCGTTCCGGTCCGCACCGGGAGCACGAACATGCTTTCGGGGAGGCTCGCCTGGAAGCGCTCCGAGAGCATGAAGTCGATCAGGGCGCGCGCCCCCTTCGGGTTCTTCGTCCCGGCGAGCACGCCTGCGAGCTCGATCTGCCGGAAGCAGCTCGCGGTGACCGCAGCCGTCGGAGCCGTTGCCGGCGGTGTGGCGGCAAAGATCACCTCGGCCGCAGGGCTCGTCGCGTAGGAGACGACGATCGGGCGTGTCCCCTTGCTGCCGCCTGCTCCCGAGAAGCGCGTCGTGTACGCCTCCTCCCAGCCGTCGACCACGAGCACGCCGTTCGCGCGCAACGCGCTCCAGTAGTCGCGCCACCCGCTCTCGCCGAAGCGGGCGACGGTTGCGAGCATGAAGGCGAGCCCCGGGGTCGAGGTGGCGGGGTTCTCGACGACGAGGAGCTTGCGGTACCGCGGGTCGGTCAGGTCGTCGAGGGCCCTCGGTGGGGTCACGCCATGCGCGGAGAACCACTTCCGGTCGATGTTGAGGCAGACGTCGCCGTGGTCGATCGGCGTCACGTGATGGGTCGGGTCGATCACGTACGTGGTGTCGACCCCGCCGAGCGCTTTCGGCTCGTACCACTCGAACAGATCCTCGTCGAGGGCGCGCGAGAGCAGGTTGTTGTCGATCCCGAAGAGGACGTCTCCCTGCGGGTTCCCCTTCGTGAGGAGCGCCCGGTTGACCACCTCGCCGGCGTCGCCGCCCTGCAGGATCCGGAGTTTCAGGCCGCTCTCCCGCTCGAACGCCGCCTTCACCTGCTTCGGGATCACGAACGAGTCGTGCGTGACGAGGACGACGTTCGTGCTCTCGACGGCATCGCGCGACCCGCCGCAGCCCGCGACGACCACCGACGTGAGAAGCGCGAGCGCCACCCCCAGCTTGTGCCAAAGTGTCACAAGCTCTCCTCGTGCTCGGGGGCGGGGATCACGGCCACGAGGCAGCCGCTCTCGACGGTGATCCGGGCCTCGCGGTCGGCGAAGACGTTCGAGATCCCGCGGCTCGTGCCCGCCGGAAGCGCCTCGCCGTGGAGCGGATATTCGAGGCCGCTCGTCGAGACGCCGGTCGCGGGGCCGTGCACCGGAAGCAGCGAGAGGAGCTCGCCGGGCACGCCCGAGAGCGTTCGGGTGCCCCGGATGACGTGAAGTCGCGCGGCGCCGAGGAAGGCGTCGATCTCCATCGCCGCGTAGCGCTCGTTGCCGAGGAGGAGGGCCGACCCGAGCAGGTGGTCGAGCCGGCCCGCGTCCGACCCGATCACGACGAGCCGGGTGGCGGTGCGCGCGAGCGCGGCGTCGAGCGCGAGCTCGAGGTCGGTCGCGTCCTTGGCGACAGGGTGCCGCTCGACGAGCGCACCCGCCGCCCGCGCCGCCTTGAGCCCGGCCGGCGTGACCGAGTCGAAGTCGCCGATCGCGAGATCGACCTGCAGCCCGAGTGCGTCCGCGCGGTCGATTCCTCCGTCTGCGGCGATCACGAACGCCGCGGCGGGAAGGTCGGGGTGCGGCCCTCCGAGAGGATGCCCTCCGGCGACGATCACGATGGTCTTGTCCGTCACGCGCATACCTCCGCTGGAATTACCCAGATCAGGTTCGGCGGGTCGGTGGCGCGGTCGCCACCCTCTCAGCCCGGTTGCCCCGAGCTCCCCGTTTCGCTTTCGGCGATGGTAGCGCGATCGCGCGTCAGGCGGGCAGTCCGTCGAGCCTCTCCCGCGCCCAGGCGGTCGCGAGGATATCTCCCTTGGCCTCATAGATCGCGAGCGCGGTCGCAGCGGCCGCGCGCGCCTCTTCGGGCCTGCCGGCGAGGCTGAGCGTCCGAGCGTGCCACTCGAAGGCGCGGGCCTTGTGGTCGTACATGTCGATCGTCGCCGCCACCTCGATGGCGTGCGTCGAGAGCCGGATGCCCTCCTCGAGGTCACCGGCCGTGGCCGTGAGGAACCCCTCGATCGCATAGAGCCCGATCACGTCGGTCAGGTCGTCCTCGTTGAGGCTCTCGCGCACCTCCGCGCACAACCGCGATGCCTCCTCGTGCGCTCCGCGGTCGGCCAGCAGGTCGGCGAGTAACAGGGCCGTCGTCCCGCGATAGCTTCGGTTTCCGAGGCGATCGAGCTCCTCGATACCGTCCCGGAGCACCGTTTCTGCCGCATCTGGTGCCCCGGCGCGAATCTCCACGAACGCGATTGTCTGGGCGTTGGCTGCGCCCTCGACGAGCATCCCCGCTTCTCTCGTGGCCGCTGTCCCCTGTAGCGTCAACTCCCGCGCTGCTTCGCATTGCCCCTGCATCGCGAGGAGCTTGCCGACGAGGCGGCGGGCCTCTGCACGTTCCAGGAGGCCGGTCGCGTTGTCCAGCATCTCTTGTGCCGCGAGCATCGCTTCCGCGGCGGGCGCCGGCCCGAAGGCCAGCGATCGCCGACCCCACGAGCGCACGGTGGCAGTCATGGCACGATCTCCGGCGGCGCGTGCGTGCGTCTCGGCACGCAGAGCGGCGGCCGTTGTCGCCGCCACCTGGCAGCTCATCCAGCTCACGACGAGGTCGGAGAACTCCGTCCACGCCAGTCCGAGCTCGTCTCCGAGGTGGCCAAAGATCGACCGTGCCTCCTCGATGTTCGCCCTCGCGTGCTCTGCGTTGAACGCCCCCGAGTAGGCGGCGTTCGTGTTGTTCGCGATCCGGCCGAACGCACGAAGTCGCGGCTCGGTCGAGGCGCTGAGCTCCCTCGCAGCGGAGAGTGCCTCGTCCCGACGCCCGACGACGTTGAGCGGATGCACGAGCCGGAAGAGGTTCATGAGCCGCTGTGGATCGCCCTCCGGGAGCAGCGCGGCGGCGCGCCCGAGCAGGCCGCCGGCGGCACCCATGTCACCCCGTTCCTCCGCGCCGAGGCCGGCGTTCGTCAGCCTCGTTGCTGCGCGTTGCGAGAGATCGTCGAGGCGCGGGTCGGCGCTGTCGAGCTCGGCCCGGTTGCGGTAGGCGTGCTCGAGGTGGTAGCCGACGATCTCGTCCTGCTCGATCAGGGATGCGTGCTGGTCGAGCCAGTCGGCGAATGCCTCGTGGAGCTCGGCCCGGGTCTCCTTCGGGAGCGAGTCGTACGCTGCGTCCCGGATCAGGAGGTGGCGGAAGCGGAATGCCTCCTCGTCGGGATAGGTCGCCTGGTCGGGCCGGATCAGCTCCTTGCGCACGAGCGAGAGGAGGTGATTGGGCACGGCCTCCCGCTCGGTGGACGGTGCGAGCTCCACCACGGTGCCGCGGTGGAAGACCTGACCCTCGACGGCACCGCGGCCGATCATGTCTCGCTCGCCTGGGCCGAGGCGATCGAGCCGGGACTGGAGGAGAGCCTGAATCGTCGCCGGGACGACGATCTCCCCCTGGCCGCCGTCCTCGCTGACGGTCGCGAGCATCTCCTCGATGAAGAGCGGGTTGCCGTCGGCTGCCTGCAGGATCCTGCGACGCACGTCGTCCGAGAGCTCCGCTCCGCCTGCGAGCCGCGAGATCAGCACCTCGCAGTCGTCGAGCGAGAGTGCCTCGAGCAGGATCGTCGTCGCGTTGAGCTTGCCGCCGCCCCATCCGGGTCGAAGCTCGAGCAGCTCGGGGCGGGCGACGCAGAGGAGAAGGATCGGGGCGTCGCGTGACCAGTCGGCGATGTGCTCGATCAGATCGAGAAAGACGGGCTCTGCCCATTGGATGTCGTCGAGCACGAGGATCTGCGGCCGCTCCACCGCTCGGGCCTCGATCAGCTTGCGGAACGTGAGCTGCGTGTCGAGAGGTGAGGAACCGATCACCTCGGCCGGATCGGCTCCGATCGCGAGCAGGATCTCGACGAGCGGCCAGTACGTGATGTCCTCGCCGTAATGGAGACAGCGGCTGCGCAGCACGTCGGCGGATGCTCCGGCGACGGCAAGGAACTCCTCCGTCAGCCGCGACTTGCCGACCCCGGCCGGCCCGAGGAGCGTGAACATGTGACAGACGCGCTCCGAGACGACGTCATCGAACGCCGCGGCGAGGCGCTTCTGTTCCCGCACGCGACCGACGAGCCGCGCTTCGAGATGGCGGGTGAACGCGTCGGCCGTCGCGTCCACCGCGACGAGCCGGAACGCGGGCACCGGCTCGCGCTTCCCCTTCAGCTCGAGCGGCTCGACGGCCTCGACCGTCACCGCGTCGCGTACGAGCGACAGCGTCGAGGCGCCAATCAGGATCTCGCCCGTCGGTGCGGCCTGCTCCAGCCTGGCGGCAACGTTGACGGCGTCGCCCGTCACGAGCGTCTCGCCCTCGCCGGCCACGACCTCGCCCGTATTGACGCCGGTTCGGAAGGAGAGGGCAACGGAGAGCTCCTCTCCGAGCCCGGTCAGCCGCTCGCGGATCTCTGCCACCGCGCGCACTGCCCGCAGCGCGTCGTCCTCGTGGGCGACCGGAATCCCGAACACCGCCATCGCAGCGTCCCCGATGAACTTCTCGACCGTGCCGCCGTGCCGCTCCACGATCAGGCGGATCTCCTCGAAGTAGCGCCCCATCGTCCGCCGCATCGCCTCAGGGTCGAGCCGCTCCCCGAGGGCGGTCGATCCCGTCACGTCACAGAAGACGACGGTGACCGTCTTTCGAACCTCGCGTGGCGCGGCCACCGGCGCGAGCGTCCCCCCGCACGCGCCGCAGAACTTGAACCCCTCAGGGCTCTCGACACCGCACGCCTGACAGACGATCACGAGGCGAGCCTAACGCCTCGCGGCCCGCGCGGGGGGAATTTTGGCCCGCGCCGATGGCGGTCGACGGCCTCGATTGCCTGCTACACTCCGCCGTCGTGCGGTCACCTCGGCCGCTCTCTTTCTGACTGATGAAGACCTACACCGCCAAGCCGGGAGAAGTCCAGCGCGACTGGTACATCGTCGACGCCGAGGGGAAGACCCTGGGCCGTCTCGCGACCCAGATCGCCGACACCCTGCGGGGCAAGAAGAAGCCGCAGTACACGCCGCACGTCGACACGGGCGACTTCGTGATCGTCGTCAACGCGGAGAAGATTCACCTCACCGGCCAGAAGCTCGACCAGAAGCTGGTCTATCGGCACTCTGGCTTCCCGGGCGGGCTGAAGACGCGAACGATGCGTGAGCAGCTCGACCGACGACCGACGGAGGTCATTCGCAAGGCCGTGAAGGGCATGCTGCCCAGGAACAAGCTCGCCGCAGCGCAGCTGACGAAGCTCAAGGTCTACGCCGGCCCCGAGCATCCGCACGCCGCGCAGGCACCCAAGGAGCTACAGGAAAGGAGTAGGTGAGAGGCTTCAGCCTCTCTCCTCGACAGGTCTATATGGCTGACGTGGCACAGTATCTCGGTACCGGCAAGCGCAAGACCTCGGTCGCGCGCGTCATCCTGCGCCCCGGGACGGGAAGACCTGGATCAACGGGCGCACGCTCGAGGACTACTTCCCCCGGGCCTCGCATCGCACCTCGGCGCTCGGCCCGTTCAGGACAGCAGGCGCCGAGGGAACCTACGACCTTCGTGTCCGCGTCCACGGCGGCGGTATCAGCGGACAGGCCGGCGCGGTGCGGCACGGCATCGCCCGGGCGCTCGTCGAGGCCGATCCGGAGCTTCGTATCGCGCTGAAGCGCGAGGGCTACCTCACGCGAGACGCGCGCCAGGTCGAGCGCAAGAAGGCCGGCCTGCACAAGGCGCGCAAGGCGCCGCAGTTCTCCAAGCGCTAGTCGCACGCTTCCACAGCGCCAGCGTGCATTCTGCCGCCTTCGGGCGGCCAATCCCTATGGCCCGCACTCACTTCGGAACCGATGGCGTTCGCGGCATTGTCGGCGAGACGCTGACGCTCGATCTCGTCGAGCGGCTCGGTCGAGCCTCGACGATGTGGGCTGCGCGTGGGCGGGTCTTCGTCGGTCGTGACACCCGCGGTTCCGGCCCCGCTCTCGAGGAGGCGCTCGTCGCCGGGATCGTGTCGGCGGGGGGAATCGCGGTCTGCGGCGGCGTCCTGCCGACTCCGGCCGTGGCCTTGCTGGCGCAGGATCTCGGTGTCGTGCTCTCTGCATCGCACAATCCGCCCGAGTACAACGGGCTCAAGTTCTTCGACGCAGAGGGCCACAAGCTCTCCGACGACGACGAGGAGGCGATCGAGGCCTTGCTCGATGTGCCCGCACTCGAAGGCGGCTCGGTCGAGGTGGCCGAGGACCCGGCTGCCGGGTACGCCGAGCACATCGTCGAGCACTTCGGCTCCGACCTCAGCGGCCTTCGCATCGCCGTCGACTGCGCGAACGGCGCCTTCTCGGCGATTGCACCGGCCGTGTTCGAGCAGCTCGGTGCCGACGTCACGACGGTCGCGGCGATGCCCGACGGGACGAACATCAACGTGGGTTGCGGTGCCACGGCGATGGGCCTGCTCCAGGGGATCGTGCGGAACGGCGACTTCCATCTCGGGATCGCCTTCGACGGCGACGGTGACCGCATGCTCGCTGTCGACGAGTCCGGGGCCGCTCTCGACGGCGACCAGATCCTGGCGATCCTCGCGCTCGCGCAGGGCGTCGACACGGTCGCCGTGACGACGATGACGAACCTGGGCTTCCACCGGCTGATGGCCGCCCACGGCATCAGGGTCCTCACGACGGACGTCGGCGACCGCCATGTCCTAGCGGCCATGCGCGCCGAAGGCGCCGTTCTGGGCGGCGAGCAGTCGGGCCACCTGATCGCGCTCGAGGGCCACGTCACCGGCGACGGCCTGGCCTCCGCACTGTTGCTCTGCCGGGCCATCGGTCAGGGCTCGCTTGCCGCTGCAGCCTCTGTCATGGAGCGGTTGCCGCAGGCGAAGGCCGACGTCATGGTCGCGCAGCCCCGGCTGTCCGGCGCGCTGACGAGCGAGGTACAGCGGCTCGGCGACGAGCTTGCAGGTCGCGGCCGGATCCTCGTTCGACCCTCGGGGACGGAGCCACTCGTTCGGGTGCTCGTCGAGGCGGAGAGCGAGGAGGAAGCATCGATCCTCTGTGGTAAAGTCGCGCTTCTCGTCCGGTCGGAGCTCGGCGAGTAGTCGAGAACGCACCGGGCGCGAAGGTCCGAGGATGCGGCGCTGTCAACCCCCACGCCGATGGTCGGCGGGGGCGACGAAGGAGAACCGCCTGTGTGTGGGATCATCGGATACGTCGGGCCCCGGGAATGCAAGCACCTGCTGCTCTTCGGCCTCGAGCGCCTCGAGTACCGAGGCTACGACTCGGCCGGGATCGCTCTCCTCGAATCGGACGGGCTGCGCTACACGCGGGCCGTCGGCAACCTCCAGAATCTGAAGCTCGCGGCCGGTGAGGGGACCTCACCCGCGACGACCGGCCTCGGCCACACGCGCTGGGCTACCCACGGCGGCGTCACCGAGGCGAATGCTCATCCCCTCGCAGGGAACGATCCGGCCGAGGTCGCGATCGTCCTCAACGGCATCGTCGAGAACTACCGCGAGCTGCGGGAGCGCCTCGGGGAGGCCGGCCACGCCTTCACGTCGGAGACCGATGCCGAGACCGTCACGCACCTGATCGAGGAGTTCTACGAAGGTGACATCGTCGAGGCGACCCGCCGAGCGTTCAACGAGCTCGAGGGCCACTTCGCGTTCGTCGTCATCCATCGCGACCACCCAGGGATCCTCGTCGGGGCCCGCCACCAGTGCCCGCTCGTCGTCGGGGTCGGGCAGGGCGAGACCTTTCTCGCATCGAACGCGACGGCGTTCCTGCGCGAGACCCGTGAGGTGCACTTCCCGGAGGACGGCGACCTCGTCGTGATCACGCCCGAAGGGGCACGTCATCTGCGCGCGGACGACGGCTCGGCGATCGAGCGCGAGCTCGTCGTGCTCGACTGGGACGACGAGAGCGCCGAAAAGGCAGGGTTCGAGACGTTCATGCTCAAGGAGATCTACGAGCAGCCCGACGCAGTCGCCGAGACGATCGGCGACCGTGTCCGTCACGGCCGGCTCGAGCTCGAGGGGCTCGGGATGGACGACGCCGAGATGAAGGACCTGCGCCGGATCGTGATTCTTTCTGCGGGCACCTCGTACCACGCTGCCGTCGCCGGACGCTACGCGATCGAGGAGTGGGCCCGCGTTCCGGTGGAGCACGACATCGCCTCCGAGTGGATCTATCGCAACCCGGTGCTCGACACGAGCACGCTCGTGATCGGCATCTCACAGTCGGGGGAGACGCGCGACACGATCGCCGGCATGAAGCTCGCCCGCGAGATGGGCGCGCGCACGGTGGCGATCACGAACATGATGGGCTCCCAGATCACCCGCGAGGTCGACTCGGTCCTCTACACGCGTGCCGGCCTCGAGGTGAGCGTGGCCGCCTCGAAGACCTTCACCGCGCAGGTCAGCCTCCTCTTCCTCGTCGCGCTCAAGTTGGCGCAAGTGCGTGAGACGCTCCCGCCCAAGGAGCTGACGTTCATCCTCGACGAGGTCTATCGGCTCCCGGAGAAGATCCAGGCGTTCCTCGACGGCAGCCATCCGATCGACGAGATTGCGCAGCGTCACTTCGACAAGCCCTTCTTCCTCTACCTCGGCCGCCACATCGGCCTTCCGGTCGCGCTCGAGGGTGCGTTGAAGCTGAAGGAGATCTCGTACATCCCGACCGAGGCGTATTCGGCCGGCGAGATGAAGCACGGCCCGATCGCGCTGCTCGACGAGTCTACGCCTGTGGTCGTGATCGCGACGCGCAGTCACGTCTACGACAAGATGGTCTCGAACATCCAGGAGGTCCGCGCCCGCGGCGCCCACGTGATCGCGATCGCGACCGACGGCAACGAGGACATCCAGCATCATGCGGACGACGTGATCTACATACCGCGCTCGCCCGCGTTCCTCCAGACCGTGCTCGCCGTCGTGCCGCTGCAGCTGCTCGCCTACCGGATCGCGCGCCTGCGCGGGCTGAACGTCGATCAGCCGCGCAACCTGGCGAAGACCGTCACCGTCGAGTAGAGGCCGAGGCTGTGCCCGTTGGGCGCCTTCTCGACTGATTCCCGAAGATGGCTCTAGACTGGGAGTGTGCCCGCGATGCTGGACATCGAGCCCCTCGCGCGCGGCGCGGCGCTGCCGTCCGCCGGTCGTGCGGCGCGATCACCGACGCCGACTAGGCCCCGTGCTTTGCCCTGCTTGACCACGTCCGATGACCACGGCGACGCGATCGACGAGGCCGAGGTCGTCTTCTGGGGCCTGTACCCCGATCGTCCACCGCACCCGGCTCATTACCAATCCCTGACCCCGGAAGGATCCCGATGTCCGACAGCCCCGATGCAGTCGTTGGAGAGATGAACGAGGAGAGCAACGGCACGTGCCCTGTCATGGGCGGAAACGGCAACCGGGCCCGGTCGAACCGGGACTGGTGGCCCAACCGGCTTGACGTGAGTGTCCTCCACCAGAGCCCACCGACGGCGGATCCGATGGGCGACGGGTTCGACTACGGCGCGGAGTTCGAGACCCTCGATCTCGATGCCGTGAAGCGTGATATCGAGGCGGTGATGACGACGTCGCAGGAGTGGTGGCCGGCCGACTACGGCCACTACGGGCCGCTCCTGATTCGGATGGCCTGGCACAGCGCGGGCACGTATCGGATCAGCGACGGCCGCGGAGGCGCCGGGTCCGGCGAGCAGCGCTTCGCGCCCCTCAACAGCTGGCCGGACAACGCGAATCTCGACAAGGCGCGGCGGCTGCTCTGGCCGGTCAAGCAACGGTACGGCCGGAAGATCTCGTGGGCGGATCTGATGGTCCTCGCCGGCAACTGTGCCCTCGAGTCGATGGGGTTCGAGACGTTCGGCTTCGCGGGCGGGCGCGAGGACGTCTGGGAGCCCGCGGAGACAGACTGGGGCACCGAGGGCACGTGGCTCGCCGACGAGCGCTACAGCGGAGAGCGCGACCTCGCCAACCCGCTCGCCGCCGTCCAGATGGGCCTCATCTACGTGAACCCGGAAGGCCCGAACAGCAACCCGGACCCGCTTGCAGCAGCAGTGGACATCCGAGAGACGTTCCGTCGCATGGCGATGAACGACGAGGAGACGGTCGCGCTCATCGCCGGTGGGCACACGTTCGGCAAGACCCACGGGGCCGGCGACGCCGCGCTCGTCGGCGCTGAGCCCGAGGCGGCCCCGCTGCAGGAAGCGGGCCTCGGCTGGAGGAGCGACTACGGCAGCGGCACTGGCGGCGACGCGATCACGAGTGGCCTGGAAGGCGCCTGGACGCCCACCCCCGTCACCTGGGACAACAGCTTCTTCGAGACCCTCTTCCGCTATGACTGGGATTTGACGAAGAGCCCCGCCGGCGCGTGGCAGTGGGTTCCCACGGACCCCGAAGCGGAGGGCACCGTGCCCGATGCTCACGACCCGGTGAAGCGGCACACCCCGGTGATGCTGACGACGGATCTCGCGCTTCGGATGGATCCGATCTACGAGCCGATCTCGCGGCGGTTCCTCGAGAACCCGGAAGAGTTTGCCGACGCATTTGCGAAGGCGTGGTTCAAGCTGACGCACCGCGACATGGGGCCGATCTCGCGGTACCTCGGCCCCCTCGTGCCGGCGGAGCCGCAGCTGTTCCAAGACCCGGTCCCCGCCGTCGATCACGAACTGGTCGGCGCGGAGGACATCGCCGCCCTCAAGGCCGAGATCCTCGCCTCGGAGCTGTCCGTCGCGCAGCTCGTCTCGACGGCGTGGGCATCGGCCTCGACGTTCCGCGGCACCGACAAGCGCGGTGGAGCCAACGGCGCGCGGATTCGCCTCGCCCCCCAGAACGGCTGGGAGGTCAACAACCCCGCCGAGCTGGCGAACGCACTGCCGATCCTGGAGGCGATCCAGCACGAGTTCAACAGCTCGCAGGCCGACTGGAAGAAGCAGGTCTCGCTCGCCGACCTGATCGTGCTCGGCGGGTGCGCTGCCGTCGAGCGGGCCGCGAAGAATGCCGGCTACGACGTCGAGGTTCCCTTTGCACCCGGTCGCACCGACGCGTCGCAGGAGCAGACCGACGTGGAGTCGTTCGCCGTGCTCGAGCCGACTGCGGACGGGTTCCGCAGCTACCTCGGGAACGGGCACGACCGTCCGGCGGAGCAGCTGCTCGTCGACCGGGCACAGCTGCTGACGCTGACGGCGCCCGAGATGACCGTCCTCGTGGGCGGGCTGCGTGTCCTCGGAGCGAACCACGACCGGTCCGAGATCGGTGTCTTCACCGCGCGGCCCGAGACGCTGACCAACGACTTCTTCGTGAACCTGCTCGACATGGACACGACGTGGCAGCCGACGTCCGGGGCAGAGGAGACCTTCGAGGGGCGCGATCGCGAGACCGGCGCACGCACGTGGACGGGCAGCCGCGTCGACCTCGTCTTTGGGTCGAACTCCCAGCTCCGGGCGCTCGCGGAGGTCTACGCGAGCGACGACTCGCAGCAGAAATTCGTGGACGACTTCGTGGCCGCGTGGGACAAGGTGATGAATCTCGATCGCTTCGACCTCGACTGATCCGATGTCGAGGTCGACCCCGTCTGCCGACCTGAAAAGCACGCGATCTCGTGCGGGGCGCCCAACGAGCTGTTCATCGGCTCGTTAGGTGCCTCGCAGCGCTGTCAGGCCGATGAGTCGCGGCGAGCCGCATCTCATCGGCTCGCCACCCGCGCTCGATTCGAAAGGCCCCACGGTGCGATAGCTTCCCCAGAAATCGTCAACGGTCACGGAATGGAGAGTGCGATGAGGCAGGCAGTCCCGACAACGCCCCAGCGACTTGCCGCGGAGTTCCTCGGCACGTTCGTGCTCGTCTTCGGCGGGTGCGGCTCGGCGGTTCTGGCCGCCACGTTCCTCTCCGGCGGCGTTCAGCTCGGAATCGGCTTCGTCGGCGTTTCGCTGGCGTTCGGGCTCACCGTGCTGACCATGGCCTACGCCTTTGGCCATGTCTCGGGTGGGCACTTCAACCCAGCCGTGACGCTCGGGCTCGCGGCGGGCCGCCGATTCGCCTGGAAGGACACCGTCGGCTATATCGTCACGCAGGTGCTCGCAGCGATCGCCGCGGCCGCGGTCCTCTACGTCGTGGCCTCGGGCAGGGACGGCTTCTCCGCCAAGGCCACCGGTTTCGCGACCAACGGGTACGCCGACCGCTCACCGGGCGGCTACAACCTGCTTGCGTGCCTCGTGATCGAGGTCGTGCTCACGGCGGTCTTTCTCTACGTCATTCTCGGCGTCGTCGACACGCGGGCGCCGAAGGGCTTCGCGCCGATCGCCATTGGGCTCGCGCTGACCCTCATTCACCTGGTGTCGATCCCGGTCACGAACACGTCCGTGAACCCGGCGCGCTCCATCGGGCCGGCTCTCTTCGTCGGGTCGGCTGCGATCAATCAGCTGTGGCTCTTCATCCTCGCCCCCGTGCTCGGGGCGCTCATCGCCGGATTCTCGTACGCGTTCCTCGTCGGCGAGGACGAGCCGGCCGCTCCCATGGAGGTGGCCACCGCCGGCTGAGCGGCGTTCGCGGATCGTGCCGAACTGATCGTCGAACCGCCGTGACCCTTCGCGCCCGCGAGGAGCGCTCCACCCCGCGCGGGCGGGCGGGCGCACGGCTACGGTTGCGAGACGATGACGCGGAAGCGGGAGGCGCCACCGCCCTACAGTACCGCCGCCGTGCGCGTGCTCGGGCTCCCGGGCGGCGACGAGCGGGACGACCGCGTGGCCGTGGAGGAGCCCCTCGAGCTCCGAATCGGGGGCGTTCCTGTCGCGGTGACGATGCGGACGCCGGGGCACGACGAGGAGCTCGCGCTCGGATTCGCCCTCTCGGAGGGCCTGCGGCCTCTGGCCGCGCACGTCCCCGCCGACCTGGCGGCGAACACGATCGAGCTCGAGGCGCCCGGCTTCGACCCCGATCGGCTCGCCCGCTCCTTCTACACGACCTCGTCGTGCGGCGTGTGCGGCAAGGGGGCGCTCGAGGCGATCGCGGTCGAGGCTGCGCCGGTCGAGAGCGCACTGACGATCGGCGCCGAGGTGGTCGCCCTTCTCCCCGGTCGTCTGCGCCAGGCTCAGGCCGGCTTCGAGTCGACGGGCGGCCTCCACGCGACGGGGCTCTTCACGGTCGCAGGCGAGCTCGTATGCGCGCGCGAGGACGTCGGCCGGCACAACGCGATGGACAAGGTGATCGGCCGGGCGTTCCTCGACGGGCTGTTGCCGCTCGGTGGGTACGTGTTCTGCGTCAGCGGCCGCCTCTCGTTCGAGCTCGTGCAGAAGGCGGTCGTCGCCGGCTGTCCGGTCGTCGTCGCGGTCGGCGCGCCATCCTCGCTCGCAATCGACCTCGCGACAGACCGCGGCGTCACGCTCTGTGGCTTCGTGCGCGACGACCGATTCAATGTCTACTCGCGGCCCGAGCGCATCACCGGTGGGAGAGGCTGACGCGTCTCTCCTGGGCTCAAAGCAGCGCCCGTCCCAAGTCGACGCCCCCGGCGACCTCGAGCAGCGCCCGGGCAAGGATCGACTCCGGGTCGCGATCCGGCCAGACGAGACCGATCGTCCGGGTCGTCTCGGGCGCGACGAGCGGAATCGCCCGCGTCCCGGCCGGGACGTCGATGACGTGGAGCCACGCGCGCGACATGACGGTCGACCACGGCCCATCGCGCACGTGCGCGAACATCGTCGAGATCGAGTTGGTCTCGACCGTGGGCCTCGGCTCTGCCCCGGCCTCGTGAAAGATCCCGTTGACGATGCGGCGGTTCTGCATGTCCCCCGTGAGGAGGCAGAGCGGGATCGACGCCGCCTCGCTCCAGGTCACGGTCTTGCGTTGCGCCAGTGGCCCTCTCGCGTCCGTGAGTAGAACGTAGTGCTCCTCGTAGAGCCTGAGCGCCCGCACCCCCGTCAGTGGCTCCGAGTCGAGGTAGGTCACACCGAGCTCGAGCTCGAAGTCCTGCAGTCCGCGCTCGATCTGCCGCGAGTTGAGAGACATGACCGTGACCGTGATGTCCGGGTGGAGAACGGCGAGCGGCGTCGTCAGGAGCGAGACGCACGAGAGCGCGCTCGGGATGGCGCCGATCCGGAGCTGCCCCGAGAGGCCACCCCGCAGCGCATCGATCTCGGCGTCGAGGCCGCCGACGTCGGCGAGGATCCGCCTCGCCCAGTCGAGCACCTTCTCGCCCTCGGGCGTGAGCCCCTCGTACCGCTGTGAGCGTCGCACGATCGGGAAGCCGACGTCCCGCTCGAGCCGCTTGATCCCGGAGGAGAGCGTCGGCTGGGCGACGCCGCACGAGCGCGCCGCTCGACCGAAGTGCTCCTCCCGGACGAGCGCGACCAGGTATTCGAGGTGCCGTAGATCCATCACCTGATGATAGATCACGTCTATCGATCGGTCGATCCGGTCACTTTGACGTAGGCGATCGTGGCAGCCATCCTGTCGGGTAGGTCGACGCCTGGACGACAGGCGGAGTTCGACGCCGCCCGAAGCGAGGAGAGAGCGCATGCGCAAGCCCAGAGGACGCCTGACGACCCCGCTCGTGCGCGACGACGGCGTTCTGCGCCCTTCGTCCTGGGAGGAGGCACTCGACCGCGCAGCCGCCGGCTTCGCCCGCGCGCGGGAGGGCGACACCTCGACGTCGTTCGGCATCTTCTCGTGCTCGAAGGCGTCGAACGAGATGAACTTCCTCGCCGGGAAGCTCGCCCGTCAGGTGATGGGCACGAACAACATCGACTCCTGCAACAGAACCTGACACGCGCCTAGCGTCGTCGGTCTGGCGACGGTGTTCGGAGCGGGCGGCGGCACGTCGTCCTACGCAGAGATCGAGGAGACCGACGTCATCCTCCTCTGGGGCTCGAACGCGCGCGAGACGCACCCGATCTTCTTCCATCACCTGCTCAAGGGCGTCCACAACGGCGCGCGCCTCTTCGTCATGGATCCGCGGCGAACGTCCTCGGCCCAGTGGGCAGACCGCTGGCTCGGGCTCGACGTCGGCTCCGACATCGCGCTCGCGAACACGATTGCACGCGAGATCATCCACGCCGGACTCGCGAACCGCGCGTTCATCGACCACGCGACCGAGGGCTACGACGCGTACGCCGCCTCGGTCGAGCCGTTCACGCTCGCTGAGGGCGAGCGCCTCACCGGCGTGCCCGCCGAGGTGATTCGCGAGACGGCGCACGCGTTCGCCCGCGCCGATCGCGCGATGATCTGCTGGACGCTCGGAATCACGGAGCACCACACGGCGGTCGACAACGTCCTGGCGCTGATCGACCTGGCGCTCCTCTGCGGCCATGTCGGTCGCTTCGGCTCGGGGCTCAACCCGCTGCGCGGCCAGAACAACGTGCAGGGCGGCGGCGACATGGGCGCGATCCCGAACAAGCTCCCCGGATTCCAGGACATCGAGCGGGACGACGAGGCACGCGCGCTTTACGAGGCGGCGTGGGACGTGCCGATTCGTCCGCACTACGGCTGGCACCTGACGCAGATGTTCCACGGAATGGAGCGCGGCGAGCTGAGGACGCTCTACGTGATCGGCGAGAACCCGGCCCAGTCGGAAGCGGACATCAACCGCACTCGCAAGCTCCTCTCCGAGCTCGACTTCCTCGTCGTCCAGGACATCGTGCTCACGAGGACGGCCGAGATGGCCGACGTGGTCTTCCCCTCGGCCGCTTCGTGGTGCGAGACCGACGGCACCGTGACGAACAGCGAGCGGCGCGTGCAACGTGTGCGCAAGGCGCTCGACCCGCCCGGCGAGGCACGCGACGACATGCGGATCATCACCGAGCTCGCGCGCCGGCTCGGTCACGACTGGCCCGACCCCGTCGCGGAGGTCGTGTGGGACGAGCTGCGGTCGCTCTCGCCGATGCACGCGGGGATGAGCTACGAGCGCCTCGAGGAGCACGGCGGCTTGCAATGGCCCTGTCCCGACGAGACGCATCCCGGCTCGCCGATCCTGCACGAGCGCCTGTGGGCCGATCCGCTCGTCGGGCCCGCGGCGCCGTTCACGGTCGTCGAGGCGCGAGGCCCGTTCGAGGAGCTCGACGACGAGTACCCGATCCGGCTCACGACGGGTCGCCGGCTCGAGTCGTACAACACAGGGGCGCAGACCAACCTCTATTCCTCGCCGCTCCATCGCGGCGAGTCCCTCGACCTCTCGCCGGAGGACGCGGAACGCCTCGAGCTGACAGACGGCGAGATCGCCCGCGTGGCGTCGCGTCGCGGCTCGGTCGAGGCTCCTGTCAGGATCGACCCGGCGCTCCGGCCGGGGCTGGCGTTCATGACGTTCCACTTCCCCGATCAGGTCGACACGAACCAGCTCACGATCGACGCGACCGATCCGAAGTCGGGCACGGCGGAGTTCAAGGCGGCTGCGATCCGGGTCGAGAAGATCGAGCCTTCCGAGAGCGAGCAGCGGGCGGGAATCGAGGAGCCGGCCACCGTGGGCGGGCAGGCGTAGTGGATCTCCACCTCGTTCCCGGCGCCGAGCCGACGAGCGCCGAGAGCGCGGCGCTCGACACCGTCCTCGGCGCGTCCGTCGACGGCTGGGACGGTGGGGATCGTCTCGGCGGGCCCGAGGGAAACACCGCGAGCACGGGCCACGCCGCCCGCGCGCGCCGGCACCTGCTGCTGCCGGCGCTCTGGGCGCTGCAGGAGCGAATCGGGTGGATCAGCCCCGGCGGCCTCAACGAGCTCTGCCGCCGGCTCACGCTGCCCCCGGCCGACGTCTACGGCGTCGCGACGTTCTATGCGATGTTCGCCGTCGAGCCGCGGCCGGTGCGCGTCGTCCACGTCTGCGAGGACATCGCCTGCAAGTGCGTCGGCTCCGACGATCTGATCGCGCAGGTCGAGGAGCACTTCGGCGCCGAGGGCGAGCTCTCCGACGACGGCTCGGCGACGTGGTACCGCAGCCCCTGCCTCGGGCAGTGCGACCGTGCCCCGGCCGCCCTCGTCAGTGACGCAGGCGAGGAGCCGCACGAGCGGACGCTCGCTCTGACGACCGTAGACGACGTGCTCGCGGTGCTGGCGGGAGCCGACCCCGGTCCCGCGCCGGCCACGGTGCTGCCGCAGGCGGGCGACCCGTCGTTGCGCCTCCTGCGCCGCGCGTCCTCGGAACGATCGGTCAGCCTCGACGAGTATCGCGCCCAGGGCGGGTACGCGGCATTGCGCCGCGCGATCGAGCTCGGCCCCGAGGGCGTGATCCGGGAGGTGCAGGACTCGAAGCTCCAGGGTCGTGGTGGAGCGGCGTTCCCGACCGGTGTCAAGTGGGATGCGGTCGCCCGCCAGCCCGCGCGGCCCCACTACCTCGTCTGCAACGCGGACGAGTCCGAGCCCGGCACGTTCAAGGACCGCGTGATCATGGAGCGCGACCCGTTCGCGCTGATCGAGGCGATGACGATCGCCGCGTATGCGACCGGGTGCGAGCGCGGCTACGTCTACATCCGCGGGGAGTACCCGGAACCGCAGCACGCGCTCGAAGACGCGCTCGCCGAGGCACGCGCACGCGGGTACCTCGGGCGGGACATCCTCGGTGAGGGGCTCGACTTCGAGATCGAGATCCGCAAGGGTGCCGGCGCCTACATCTGTGGCGAGGAGACGGCGATCTTCGAGTCGATCGAGGGCAATCGCGGCGAGCCGCGCAACAAGCCGCCGTTCCCCGTCGTCGAGGGGCTGTTCGGCAAGCCGACGGTCGTCAACAACGTCGAGACGCTCGTCAACGTGCTCGACATCGTCACCCGGTCCGGGCCCGTCTACGCGGAGACCGGCACCGACGCCTCGACCGGGACGAAGCTCTTCTGCGTCTGCGGCCACGTGGGGCGACCGGGTGTCTACGAGGTGCCGTTCGGCACGACACTGCGCGAGCTGTTCGAGCTCGCAGGAGGCGTGCCCGGCGGCAAGGCGCTGCAGTCGATTCTCATGGGCGGGGCGGCAGGAGGGTTCCTGCGGCCGGACGAGCTGGACCTCCAGCTGACGTTCGAGGACGCGCGCGAGGCGAAGACGACGCTCGGCTCCGGGGTCGTCCTCGTCCTCGACGAGACGGTCGACATGCCCCGGCTGCTGATGCGCCTCGCTGCGTTCTTCCGCAACGAGTCGTGCGGCCAGTGCGTCCCCTGCCGCGTCGGCACCGTGCGGCAGCAGGAGGCACTCGCTCGGCTCGTCTCCGGGAAGACCCGCGGCGGCGTCAAGACGGAGCTCGCGGTGATCGCGGAGGTGGGGCAGTGCATGCGTGACGCGTCCATCTGCGGGCTCGGGCAGACCGCCTCGAGCGCCGTCGAGTCCGCGATCGAGCGCCTGGGGGTGTTCTCGTGAGCGAGCTGCTCGCGCCGAAGCGCATGATCGAGCTCGAGATCGACGGGCAGTCCGTGCGCGTCTTCGAGGGCGAGACGATCCTCGGGGCGTGCCGTCGGCTCGGGATCGACACGCCGACGCTCTGCTACGGCGACACGCTCGAGCCTGCGAACGCGTGCCGGGTCTGCGTCGTGGAGGTCGAGGGATCGCGCGTTCTCGCCCCTGCCTGCTCTCGTAAGGCCGAGGCGGGGATGAAGGTGCAGACCGACTCCGAGCGCGTGCGCCACTCCCGCAAGATGGTGCTCGAGCTGCTCGCCTCGTCGGTCGACCTGACGACGACCGACGTCATCCCGGGCTACCTCGAGCGCTACGACGCAGAGCCGGAGCGGTTCGGGCCACCGGCTCCTCCCGACGCGGAGCGCGACCGCAAGCGGACGGGCCATCACGTCGAGCCGGACGGACAGACCGCGGCGACCGTGTACGCGCCGATCAAGATCGACAACGAGCTCTACGTGCGCGACTACTCGAAGTGCATCCTCTGTTACAAGTGCGTCGACGCCTGCGGCGAGCAGTTCCAGAACACGTTCGCGATCCACGTCGCGGGTCGCGGGTTCGACGCGCGTATCTCGACCGAGTACGTCGCGGAGCTGCCCGAGTCGGCGTGTGTCTACTGCGGCAATTGCATTGCCGTCTGCCCGACCGGTGCGTTGATGTTCCGCTCCGAGCACGAGTTGCGCGAGGAAGGCGACTGGCGCGCCGACGACCAGACGGTGACGACGACGGTCTGCCCGTACTGCGGCGTCGGCTGCAACCTCGAGCTCCACGTGCAGGACAACACGATTGTCAAGGTGACGAGCCCGGACGACCACGACGTGACGCGCGGCAACCTCTGCATCAAGGGCCGCTTCGGCTTCCAGCACGTCCAGGCGCGTGATTCGTAGGGGCGAGACGCCCGTGCGGGAAGGGCATGCGCCCGTGCGGGACGGGCATGCGCCCGTGCGGGACGGGCATGCGCCCGTCCCCTACGGATGATCGCGGGCGGGCTCGTCCTCGTCGGCGGCCGCTCGAGCCGGATGGGAACGTCGAAGGCGCTCCTCGACTGGCACGGAGAGACGGCGGTCGAGCATGCGGTCTCGGTCGTGCGCGAGGGCGTCGACGGCGGGCCGGTCTGCGTCGTCCGGACGTCGGGGCAGGAGCTGCCGCCGCTCGACGCGATCATCGTCGATGACCCGGTCGCCTACGGCGGCCCGCTCGCCGCCTTGCACGCAGGCCTCGCTGCCCTCGTCGGGAGAGCCGGCGTCGCCTTCGCCTGCGGGGTCGACACGCCGCTCCTCGTGCCGCCTTTCGCGCGCGTCGTGTGTGCGTCGCTGCGTGACGGCGACGACGCCGTCGTGCCCGTGATCGGCGGCCGCGCTCAGCCACTGCTCGCGGCCTACCGTGTCGCGATCGCGCCGGCACTCGACGCGCTGCTTGCGAGCGGTGCACGGGGCCTCCGCGACATTCCGTCCTCGCTCTCCGTGCGAGAGCTCGCTGAGGGCGAGCTGCTCGCCGACGCCGCGCTGAGGGCGGCTGACCCGGAGCTCCGCTCGGCGAGAAACGCGAACACGCCCGAGGAGTGGGCGATCCTCGCGTAGCGACGCGAGCGGTGGCCGGCTTCAGCCGGCTCCGCCGGCGGTCTCGCCCGCCCCGAGCTCGACCTCGCCGCTCTCGACGAGGACGACGTCGCCGCGGTCGAGGGCGATCGAGAGCCTCCCGTCCGCCGCGATCTCCCCGGCGGTGCCTGCCCGGTCGGCGACACGCACGCGTCGCCCGCGAACCGCGTTTCGCCGCTCCAGCTCGCCGAGCAGCGGGGAGAGGCCGCCGTCGAGCCAGGCGAGGTATCCGCGCTCGAGCTCGCGTAGCACGGCTGCGAGGACGGCTCCGCGGTCGAACAGACGACCGGTCGCGAGCCGGAGCGATGTCGCCGGCGATCGGGTCGCGGCCGGCAGGTCGGTCCCCTCCTGAGCGACGTTGATCCCGATACCGCAGACCACTCGCGTACCGGACGCCTCGAGCAGGATTCCCGCGACCTTGCGGCCGTCGAGGAGAACGTCGTTCGGCCACTTCACCATCGCCGGCACGCCGGCCTCGCCCTCGATCGCGCTCGCGACGGCGAGCCCGGCGACGAGCGAGAGCTGCGGGAGCTGCGCCCCGTTCGGCGGCCGAAGGAGCACCGAGAAGAGGAGTGCGGCCGACGGTACGTCGTCCCAACGGCGGCCCGACCGTCCGCGACCCGCGGTCTGATGCTCGGTGACGGCGACGGCGCCGTGTGGGAGATCGCCCTCGGTCAGGAGATCCTGCGTGGACGGCGTCTCGGCGACGTAGAGGTACGGCGTGCCGAGCGAGCCCCTGAGACGCGGCGAAACGGCGCCCGGGGCGAGATCACTCACGCTCGTCGACCCGCCGCAGTCGCTTCGTCTCCCCGCGACGCTTCTTCGCCTCGAGACGCTGCTTCCTCGCGGCACGCGACGGCTTCGTGGGAACGCGCTTCCGCTCCACGCGAAGCGCCTCGGCGAGCCGCGAGACGAGGCGGTCGACCGCGAGCTCCCGGTTGCGGAGCTGGCTCCGCTCGTCCTGTGCGACGGCCCGGATCACGGGTCCCGCCTTGGCAACGACGCGCCGCTTCTGCGCATCGCTGAGCGCCGCCGACGCCTCCACGTCGAGGATCGCCTCGACCCGCGTCTCGGTCTTGTTCGCGTGCTGCCCGCCGGGGCCACTCGAGCGTGAGACACGCAGCTCGATCTCCGAAAGGGGCAGCACGACCGACCGCGTAACGCGACGCATCGTCCCGCTCTCGTCGCTGCTCACGGCCGCACCGGCGGAGAGATCGTCAGGAGCGCGTCGCCGTGGTCGTGATCGACCTGGAGTGTCGTGTGCGTGATGCCGAATCGCTCCGTCAGCATCAGCTCGCTCGCCCGGCGGATCCCGTGGCAGTCCTCGCCGGCGCCGACCAGCACGTGGGCGGAGAGAGACGGGAAGCCGCTCGTGATCTCCCAGACGTGCAGGTCGTGCACCTCGACGACGCCGGGCTGGGCCACGAGCGCGTGGCCGATCTCTTCCGCGTCGAGCCCTCGAGGCGTCGACTCGAGCAGGACGAGCACCGACTCGCGCAGCACGCTCCAGGCACTGACGACGATGTAGACGCCGATCAGGACGCCCATGATCGGATCCGCGTACGGCCAGCCCGTGACGACGATGACGATCCCGGTGACGATCACCGCCAGCGAGCCGAGCGCGTCGCCGACGAGGTGGACGTACGCGGCGCGGAGGTTGATGTCCCGGCCACCCCGTCGGAATACCGCGGCCGCCCCGGCCGCGTTGACGACGAGACCGGCGCCTGCGACGACGATCAGCCAGCCGCCCGGCACGTCCGGCGGGTCGGAGAACCGCATCGCCGCAGCGACGAACACGATCAGCGCGATCGCGATCAGGGAGACGGCGTTGAACAGCGCGGCGAGGATCTCGGCGCGCTTGAACCCGAAGCTCCGGTTCGGCGTTGCAGGCCGTCGCGCGAGCATCACCGCGCCCGCCGCGACGGCGAGCGCGATCACGTCCGAAAGGTTGTGACCGGCATCGGCGAGGAGCGAGAGGCTCCCGGCGAAAATGGCGGCGATCACCTCTGCGAGCGTGTACGCCGCATTGAGCACGAGCGCGATCGTCAGCGAGCGGAGCGAGCTGCTCGACGATGCGTGTGCATGACCGTGGTGGTGCCCCGCACTCATGGTCAGAAGGTAGCGCCACGGGGTGCCGACGCCCTGTCGCCAGCGCCCTCGTTCTGGGAGAATGCCGTGCGTGGCATGCATCCTGCTCGATATCGACGGCGTCCTCCACGTCTCGGGTGTGCCGATTCCGGGTGCCGTCGATGCCGTCGCGCGGCTTCGGACGCAGGGTCACGCGCTCCGCTTCGTGACGAACAACTCGACGCGCTCACGCGAGACGCTCGCGCTCGAGCTTCGTGACCTCGGCTTCGACCTCGAGGACGACGAGCTCCAGACGACGCCCGGTGCGGCGGCCCGGGAGCTCGCCGGGAAGCGCGTGCTCGCGCTCGTGATGGGCGCGATCGTGCCCGACCTCGAGGGAATCGAGCTCGTAGGCGATCGCGCCGACGCCGTGCTCCTCGGGGGGTGCGACGAGACGACGGAGCCCAATCAGGTGTTCTCGTGGATGAATCTCGGGCGTGCCTTCGCGGAGCTGCAGATGGGCGCCGAGCTGTACTGCCTCCACAAGAACAAGTGGTGGCAGACGAGCCGCGGGCCACTCCTCGACGCGGGGGCGTTCGTCGCCGGGCTCGAGTACGCGACAGGGGTCGACGCGACCGTTCTCGGAAAGCCGAGCCCCGCGTACTTCGCCGCCGCCCTCGACGTCCTCGGGGCGCAGCCGGAGCTGACCTGGATGGTCACCGACGACGTCGAGGCGGACGTGCGGGGGGCACAGACCTTCGGGATGCGTACCGCCCTCGTCCGCACCGGCAAGTTCCGCCCCGAGACGCTCGAGACGTCGGGCCTCGTACCCGAGATCGTGCTGAGCTCGCTCGCGCACTTCCCCGAATGGCTCGAACGGTCGCTGTAGTCGCGATGCCCGTCAAGATCGGCACCGACCTGATCGAGATCGAGCGGATCGTGCGCGCGCTCGAACGCCCCGGCTTCCGCGACCGCTGCTTCACGAAGGACGAGCAGGCGTACTGCGAGACGCGGCGCAACCCCGCCGAGAGCTACGCCGCCCGGTTCTGCGGCAAGGAGGCGGTCGGCAAGGCCCTCGGCTGCGGCGTGCGCTTCACGTGGAAGGACATCGAGATCGTCGGCCCGCCGAAGCCGGGCGTGACGCTGACGGGACGCACCGCCGGCTACGCCGAGCGCGTCGGGATGCTCGAGATCGATGTCTCGCTGACCCACTCGCACACGATGGCGGGAGCGTCCTGCGTCGTGCGCGTCGGGGACTAGGTCGGCGCGATGGCCGAGCACGGCTTCGAGGCGCTCTACACGGCGGCAGAGATGCGCGAGGCCGAGGAGGCCTACCCGGGCTTCCCCGACACCGCGTACGAGCTGATGGAGCGCGCCGGGGCCGCGGTCGCACGCGAGGCCATGCGGCTGTTCCCCCACGCTCAACGCTTCGCCGTCGTCTGCGGCGGGGGCGCGAACGGCGGCGACGGGCGCATCGCGGCCCGGATTCTCCGCGAGGCGGGTCTCGAGGCGGTCGAGACCGATGCCGTCGAGGGCTGCGACGTCGTCGTCGATGCCCTGTTCGGCACCGGCTTCCGCGGAGCGCCGCGACCGGACGCTGCAGTGCTGATCGACCGGATCAATGCGTGCGGCCACCCCGTCGTCGCCGTCGACCTTCCCTCGGGTGTCGATGCCTCGACCGGTGAGGTCGAGGGGGTTGCGGTGAACGCCGCGCACACGGTCACCTTCCACGGGAGCAAGGTCGGTCTCCACGTCGCGCCCGGGCGGTTCCACGCCGGCGAGATCGTCGTCGCCGACATCGGTCTCGAGCCTCGCTCGACCGCGGCGCGTCGAGCGACCCCAGCGTTGCTCGACCGCGTCCCGCGACGCGGCACGCGTGACTCCAAGTTCACGGCAGGCGCCGTGCTCGTCATCGGTGGCTCGCCCGGCACGACGGGCGCCCCCGTTCTCACGGCAATGGCTGCATTGCGTGCCGATGCGGGCTACGCCACGCTCGCCGTGCCGCGGGAGTGTCTCTCCGTCGTCGAGACCCTCGCGCTCGAGCCGGTCAAGCGCGGCTTCGACTGGCCCGATGCGGAGGAGCAGGTCATGGCGGAGGCGGCGCGGGCGAATGCCGTTGCGATCGGGCCGGGCCTCGGGCGGAGCGCCGAGGCGCAGGCGCTCGTCGCGAGCCTGTTTGCGCGGCTCGAGCTTCCCGTGGTCGTCGACGCTGACGCGCTCTTCGGACTGCGGCCCGCCGTCCGCGCGCACCCGACGATCCTGACGCCGCACGTGGGAGAGCTCGCCCGGCTCCTCGACCGGGATTCAGCGTGGATCGATGCACATCGCCTGGCGGCGGCGCGTGAAGCCGCAGACCTTTTCGGTGCGGTCGTCGTGCTGAAGGGAGCGGACACGATCGTGCAGGCTCCCGAGGGCCTCGTCGTGTCCGACTCCGGGCCTGCCGCGCTCGCCACCGCCGGAACCGGCGATGTCCTCACCGGGGTCATCGCGGCGTTTCTCGCCAAGGGCCTCGACCCGGCTACGGCTGCGGCCGCCGCTGCGACGGCGCATGGGATCGCAGCCGCCGCCGTGACTCATCCGGCGGGCCTGATCGCGAGCGACGTCGTCGCGATGTTGCCGTCCGTGCTCGACTGACCGGGCCGGGGTGGGGCGTTGCTAGCCTCGGTCGGGTGAGGGTCGAGATCCTGGGCTCCGGCGGCGCGGCGACGATCCCTCGCCCGGGCTGCGGCTGCCGGGTTTGCGTCGAGGCGCGGGACGTCGGCGGGCGCTCGACACGCACGGGCCCGTCGACCTTCGTCCACGGCCCGAACATTCTCTTCGATACGCCCGAGGAGTCGAAGCTCCAGCTCGAGCGGGCGGGGATCGGCGAGATCGCCGCCTGCTTCTACTCGCACTGGCACCCCGACCACACGATGGGGCGGCGCGTGTGGGAGACCCGCAACGGCGACTTCCGGACGTGGCCGCGCGAGGCGAAACGGCCACTCGTGACCGACATCTACCTCCCGCAGCAGGTCGCGGTCGACTTCCGTCGCTGGCTCGGCGGCATGGCGCACCTCGACTTCATGCAGGAACGGGGCTGGATCAGGGTTCACGAGCTCACCGACGGTGAGACGGTCGAGATCGGCACGGTCACCGTACGGCCCTTCCGCCTCGCCGAGGACTACGTGTACGCCTTCGAGCTGACCGAGGGCGACAGGCGGCTGCTCGTCGCGATGGACGAGCTCAACGGCTGGTCGCCTCCGGTCGAGGTGAAGGGGTGCGATCTGGCGGTCCTGCCGATGGGAATCTGCGAGTTCGATCTCTTCACGGGGGAGCGACTGATTCACGAGGAGCATCCGGTGCTCGTGTACGAGGCGACGTTCGCGGAGACCCTCGAGATCGTCGCTGCGCTGGACGCGGAACGCGTCGTCCTGAGTCACGTCGAGGAGATGGACTGCATCTCCTACGGCGAGCTCGTGCGGGTCGAGCGGCGGCTCCAGGCCGATGGCTGCAACGTCACCTTCGCCTGGGACGGCCTCACGGCCGACGTGTGAGAGAGGAGAATGGGCGCGTGCCTCGCTCGCTGATCACCGTCGACCTCGGTGCGATCCGCCACAACGTGCGCCGGCTGCTCGGCCTCGTCGGGCATGCGGACCTGTGGGTGGTCGTGAAGGCGGACGGCTACGGGCACGGCGCCGTCGACGTCGGGAGGGCGGTACTCGACGCGGGCGCGGGCGCCCTGTGCGTGGCGACCGTCGCGGAGGCACTCGAGCTTCGCGCGGCGCTCCCTGCTGCGAGGATCGTCGTGCTCGGCGGGACCCCGGCCCCGGCAACGGACGCGATCCGGGCCGCGCGCCTCGAGATCGGCTCCTCGACGACGGAGGTGCCGGAGGGAGTCCCGGTTCATCTCAAGGTCGACACCGGGATGGGTCGTTGGGGGCTCTCCGAGATTGCGGCGCCGGGGTCGGGCGTCGTCGGCCTGATGAGCCATTTTGCCTCGGCCGACAGCGATCCCGCGTTCACGGAGGCACAGCTCGCACGGTTCCTTGCCGAGACCGACGCCTACGCGCATCTGCAGCGACACATCGCGAACAGTGCCGCCACGCTCCGGCTCCCGGGTGCCCACCTCGACGCCGTTCGCTGCGGGATCGCCGTGTACGGGATCTCGCCCTTCGGCACCGACCCCGGCGCCGACGGCCTCCGGCCGGCGCTGCGCTGGGAGTCGTCGATCGCGCTCGTGAAGACGCTCGAGCCCGGCGAGAGCACCGGCTACGGCCGCCGCTTCGTCGCGCAGGTGTCCACGCGGATCGGGATCGTTCCGGTGGGCTACGCCGACGGCTTCCGGCGCGATCTGACCGGTACCGACGTCATCGTCAACGCCGAGCGGGCACGGGTTCTGGGAACGGTCTCGATGGACTCGCTCGCCGTCCGCCTGCCGGACACGGCAGGTCCGGGAGACCCCGTCACCCTGATCGGCGCCGGTATCCTGATCGAAGAGCACGCGCGCGTTTCAGGCACGATCCCCTACGAGATCGCCTGCGGGATCGTCTCGCGGGCCACCCGATCGGAGCGTGAGGTCGTCGATGAGTGACGTTGTCGGATATCGCGTGGCGATGCAGGAGGAGCGCGCGACGGCACTGCGGGCGCGTGTACAGCACCTGCTCGGGCCGCTCGACGGCACCGAGCGCACGCTCGACAGCGGCTGTGGAGCGGGCGCACTCGCCTTCGCGCTCGCACCACTCGTCGGGAGTGTCGTCGGGGTCGACCTGTCGGAGGATCTCGTCTCGGCGGGTCAGAAGCTCGCCCCCCGAACTGCCGGCTGATGCTCGGCGACGCGACCGCGTTGCCGTTCGACTACGGCTCGTTCGACATCGCGGGCGCCATGCGCGTGCTCCATCACGCGCACCGGCCCGAGCTGATCGTCTCGGAGCTCGCCCGCGTGACGCGGCCCGGCGGGCACATTCTCGTTGTCGACCAGATCGGCGACGTCGATCCGAGCGTCGCCGCCGAGCTCGACCGATTCGAGCGCGCCCGGGATCCGTCCCACACGCGCCTCCTCCCTGACCAGGACATCCGTGGGTTCCTCGATGCCAACGACCTCGACGTGCTCACGAACGAGGTCACGCTCGAGACACGGGATCTCGAGCGCTACCTCGATCTCGTCGGTCTCGAAGGCGAGGAGCGCAACCGCGTCGGCGGGATGGCTCCCGGCGCGATGTACGACGTCGAGATCGGCTGGTACGTCGCGCGCAAGCGGGGCGGCCTGTCGTAGGAAGGTCAGAGCTCGACGTGGACGTGAGTGATGACCCTGCCGATCTCGTTGTCGTCGGAGCCGGGATTGTCGGGCTCGCCGTCGCACGTGCCTACTCGGAAGGGGAACCCGATGCACGGGTCTGCGTAATCGACAAGGAAACCAGCGTCGGCCGGCACCAGACGGGGCGGAACTCGGGAGTGATCCACGCGGGTCTCTACTACCCGCCCGGATCATTGAAGGCGAGGCTCTGCCGCGAGGGTCGTGAGCTCCTGCTCTCCTACGCAGAGGAGCGCGGCATCCCTTGGAGGTTGCCGGGGAAGCTTGTCGTGGCGCTCGACGAGGGCGAGATACCTCGTCTCGTCGAGCTTGCCAATCGTGGGCGGGTAAACGGAATTTCCGGACTTCGGGAAATCGGGCCGGACGAGATGAGGGAGATCGAGCCTCACGTCGCCGGTATTAGGGCGATCCACGTCCCGGAGACCGGAATCATCGATTACACACTGGTGGCGAACGCCTTTGCTGGCGACGTCCGCCGCCGGGGCGGCGAGGTTCTCCTCGGGAGCCCGGTGTCGGGTATCGAGACCCGTGGCAACCAGTCGTTGGTGCTGCTCGGCTCCGGGGTTGCGATCGCCGCACGGAAGGTGGTCGTCTGCACCGGTGTCCAGTCCGATCGGTTGGCTCGACTGACCGGCGTGGACGAGGGCCAGTATCGAATCGCACCGTTCCGCGGTGACTACTTCGAGCTCGAGCACGACGCGCGCTCACTCGTGAACGGACTCGTCTATCCCGTGCCGGACCCGTCGTTTCCCTTCCTCGGAGTGCACTTCACGCCACGCATGGATGGCGGCGTGTGGGCGGGCCCGAACGCGGTGCCTTCGTTCCATCGAGAGGGTTACGGACGCGCCAGCATTCGGTTGCGCGACGCGTGGGAGCTCGTCGGCTATCCCGGGACATGGCGTCTCGCCCGTCGCTACTGGCGGACGGGAGGGGTCGAGATCTGGCGTGCTGCCGTGAAACGCGCTGCCGTGGCAAACATGCGCCGATATCTCCCCGCGCTTGCCGACGACGACGTGATCGCCGGCTCGTGCGGCATCAGGGCGCAGGTACTTGCTCGTGACGGAAGCCTGCTCGACGACTTCTTGTTCGAGCGCCGTGGACCCGTCCTTCACGTGATCAATGCCCCTTCCCCTGCGGCGACGGCGTCGATGGCCATCGCACGACGGATCGTTGCGGAACTGCGCGCGGGCGGATAGGGCATCGCCCTCTCCAGCGTCCATGCGAGCGCAAGGCCGCGCAGGTTAGGCGTCGCCCGGGTAATCGAAGTGCTTGAGCACCCTCGCCGTCGTCGACGGGAGGACGGCCTGGGCGATCGCCCCCAGCCGATACGGGAACCACGGCACGACGACCTCGGCCTTGCGCTCCTCGACCGCCGAGAGCACCTCGCGAGCGACCCGCTCGGGGCCGACGACGAACGGTCGACCGAGCGGTGTGGAGAAGATCCGAGGATGAGGGAAGCCCGGAGTCGTGACGAAGCCGGGCAGGATCGTGTGCACCTCGATCCCGGTTCCCTTCAGCGAGGCGCGAAGCGAGCGGGAGAACGCGACCTGGGCGAACTTCGAGGCGGAGTAGGGCGCCGCCGGCGTGAAGACGATGCCGCCGCCGATCGAAGCGATCGTCGCGATGTGGGCGATGCCGCTCGCCTGTCGCGCCTTCCGTAGGCCGGGAAGCAGTCCACGCGTCACCCAGACGCAGCCGAGGTAGTTGACGGTGAGCGCGCGCTCGACCTCGTCGAGCGGTGCCTCGACGAAGGTACCGCGAACGAGGATGCCGGCACTGTTGACGAGCAGGTCGACGGCGGGGTGCCGATCGAGGATCCGCTCGGTGGCCGCCGCCACCGCGGCGCGATCGGCGACGTCGCAGACCTCGATCTCGCCACCCGTCTCCTCTGCGACTCGCTCGAGGACCTCCGCGCGTCGTGCGAGCAGGACGCAGTGCCAACCGTCGCGCGCGAGAAGCCCGGCCGTCGCCTCCCCGATCCCCGAAGACGCCCCCGTGACGACGGCGATCCGGCGGACTGCGGCGATCTCTGTCATCGCTTCTCCTTGAAGGCACTGCTCCTCGAGAGGCCACGCGCTCCGAGCTTCGAGGCGAGCCCCGGCGCGACGCCGAAGAGCAAGGAGGCGGGCCGGTACGGAAACCACGGCACGACGACCTCCGGTCGCCCCCGCTCGATCGCACCGACGATCGATCGAGCCACCTGCTCGGGCTGGGCAACGATGTGGCGCAGGAAGCGATTCTCGAGCAGGGAGGTCTGGGGGAAGCCCTCCGTCGCGACGTATCCGGGCAGGATCGAGTGCACGGCGATGCCTGTCCCGCGGAGCGATGCCTGCAGGGAGCGCGAGAACGCGAGCTGGGCGTGCTTGGCCGCCGTGTATGCCCCTGACGGGGCGAATGCGACAGCGCCCGCGACCGAGGTGACGTTGACGATGTGCGACCGTTCCGCACCGGGCGTGGGCGTCGAGGCCCGGCAGGAGAGCCCGGGTCATCCACACGCCGCCGAGAAAGTTGACGCGTGCGACCTCCTCGACCAGATCCAGGTCGACCTCGGGCAACGGCTGACGCGCGGGGATGCCGGCGTTGTTGACGAGTGCGTGGAGTTGGGGATGTCGTTCGAGCACGCGCGCCCCGAGCGCCTCGACGGCCACGCGGTCACCGATGTCGCACGGTTCGACTTCGGCTCCGATGTCGGCCGCGAGCGCTAGGAGCCTCTCCTTGCGGCGGGCGACGATAATGCAACGCCAGCCACGCGCGGCCAACGCGCGTGCGGTTGCCTCGCCGATTCCCGACGAGGCACCAGTAACGACGGCGACGCGCTGCACGGCGTCAACGTACCGGGTCGCCGGGTTGGGCGGGTGGCGAGGTGGGCGGCTCTAGCCGGTCCCGAGAGTCCCGCCCCAGCCGACCTTCTTTGCCGCTCGATAGGCAGCCTCATCGCGCCGCGACACGGTCCGCCGCTCGAGCCCCGACGGCGTGCAGAGTTCGAGCACGACGTGCCCCGGACGCCGATCGGGCCGCCGGATCACCCGCGACGAATCGCGCTTCTGTGCCGTCCGGGACAGAACCGCGTACGAGAACTTCTCGTCCTCGAAGCCGCGCTCGGCATCCTTCGCACGTCGGTGAGCCCGGCTGCGAGGGAGACGCACCGAGAAGTGGCACCAGTCCCCCTCCGGGAGCGGGCACGGGAGATCGTGTGGGCACGGCGCGATCGTCGAGCCACCGTCACTTGTCACGATCTCGCGCGCCGTGAGCGTGCGCCGGTAGCCCGCGGTCGTCCCCGGCTCGATGATCACGAGCGTGTCGGCGGTGCGCTTCCAGGCTTGCCGGACGAGCTCTGTGAGCCGGTCGTGTGGCAGCTCTCCGAGGACGTAGGAGACAAGGACGAGATCCGCCTGAGCGCCGGTCCCGCCCGCGTCTTCCACGGCCCACGCAGCGTGTCGCAACACGTCCGGCCCGTTCTTCGCGAGCGCTCGTCCGGCACGGGCCATCTCCGGCTCGGCCTCCACGAGCGAGGCCGTGGCCATCGTGGGCCACGCCTCGAGCGCCGCCCACGTCGCGATTCCCGGCCCGGCGCCGAGATCGAGAAGCGACCTCGGCCGCAACTCCGGACGAACGAGGCCGATCTGACTCAAGACGTCCGCTGCGGCGGCGTAGGTCGCAGGTGCGCGCGTCGTCAGGTACGCAGCGACGTCACCCGCCGTTCGCGCCGCGCGCGAAGCCGAGGCCCCGCCCGCGCGATAGGCATCCGAGAGCGCCCGTGACGATCGCTCCAGATCCCGGGGGCTGACCCCGCGGACGAGCTCGTCGATGCCGGCTTGCAGCGCGGGTGGGAGCGTCACGTTAGGATCGTCGCATGGCAGGCAGATTCGAGGGGAAACAGGCGCTCGTGCTCGGTGTCGCGAACAAGCGGTCGATCGCCTGGGCGATCGCGAAGCGGCTGCACGAGGAGGGCGCCGAGCTCGCGTTCACGTTCCAGGGCGAGCGGATCGAGAAGGGGGTCCGCGAGCTCGCCGACTCCGTCGGCGCGAAGCTCGTCACCGAGTGCGACGTGCGCTCCGACGAGGACGTCGCCCGCGTCTTCGCCGAGACCGGCGAGGCCTTCGGCGGGGGGCTCGACGTGCTCGTGCACTCCGTCGCGTACGCCGCAGCCGAGGATCTCGAGGGCCGTTTCATCGACACGCCGCGCGACCGCTTCTGGATGGCCGTCGACATCTCCGCCTACTCGCTCGTCGCCTGCGCCAAGGCCGCCGAGCCGCTGATGCAGGCACGAGGCGGCGGCTCGATCGTGACGATGACGTACCTCGGCGGCGTCCGCGCCGTGCCGCACTACAACGTGATGGGCGTCGCGAAGGCGACGCTCGACGCGAGCATGCGCTACCTCGCCTGGGACCTCGGCCAGAGCGGGATCCGCGTCAACGCCGTCTCGGCCGGGCCCGTGCGCACGCTCGCCGCCCGCTCGATCGCGGGCTTCACGACGATGGAGGAGATGTTCGAGCAACGCGCGCCGCTCCATCGCCACATCGCCGCCGACGACGTCGGCGGCGCCGCCGCATACCTGCTCTCGGACGATGCCCTGAACGTGACCGGGACGATGCTCTACGTCGACTCCGGCTATCACGCGATGGGCATGTAGGCGCCGGGACCGTTCGTCCCGCACCGGCCGATACTCAGCCCGCCGATCGACAGCACCTGGTTCGCAGCGACATCGGTCAGGCGCCGCTCGCGGCCACCCGGGTAGCGGACGATCACTTCGCTCACCGTCTTCGCCTGCCCGAGGCCGAAGTGCGCGCGGGGATCCTCCGACGAGAGGTAGCTACTGCCCGCGTGCATCTCCTGCACGAGCCGGCGCCCGTTCGGCAACACCACGGTGACGACGGCGCCCGGCGCGAAGCGCGCGAGCCGGACGCCGAGCCAGTTGCCCTTTGCTCCCGTGTTGCGCAGCAGGATCAGCTTGCCGCCGATCGAGTTGACCGCGATGTCGACGCTGCCGTTGTTGTCGAAGTCGGCGGCCGCAAGGCCACGGCCGATCACGCGGGGCGCCTGGTCGAGCCCGGCGGCCGTCGTTGCGTCTGCGAACTGTCCCGGGTGGCCGTGCGCCGTCAGGTTCTCGAAGACCTGAATCGGCTCCGCGCTCTTGCGGAGGCCGGTCACGGGGATCGCGCCGTTTGCGAGGGCGAGGTCGAGGTTTCCGTCGAGGTCGAGATCGACCCATGAGGCCCCCCAGCCCGCCAGCCGCGTGTCGAACGCCCCGGCGATCTCCGCCCGCGCATCCTCGTATCGCGGGTTTGCCCGCGCGCCCGCCGTGCTCGTGTAGACCGCGTGCAGTTGCTTGTGCGAGTTGGTGACGAGGAAGTCCGGCCGCCCGTCGTCGCTGACGTCCGCGGCCGCGATCCCCATTCCGGCGTTCGGGTCACCGATGCCGGCGGCCGCGCGCGTTCCACGAGAGTGAAGCCGAGGTCGCTCCCCTTCGCGGGTAGGTTCACGTAGAGGCGGTTCGGCGTCGCGTCGTTCGCGACATAGAGGTCGAGCCGACCGTCGCCGTTCACGTCGGTGAAGATCGCCCCGAGACCGTGCTCGACGCGCCTGTCGATGCCCGCCTTCTCACCGACCTCGCGAAACCGCGCGTGGCCATTGCGATCGTTGCCGAGGTTGAGGTAGAGCAGGTCGCGAACCCCGAGGTGGTCGTTCGGGAACCCGGAGGTCGAGCTCGGGATCGGGGCGTTGACGTCGGTGTATCCCGCAACGAAGATGTCCGGCCGCCCGTCGCCGTTCACGTCTCCGACGGCCGCACCGGAATGCCAGCCCCAGGCCGTGATCCCGGCCGCGCGGGCGCCCTCGGTGAAATGGCCCTTGCCGTCGTTCCAGAGCAGGGCATCGTTGCCGGCCGCCGTGACGTAGATGTCGCTGAACCCGTCGCCGTTGAAGTCGCCCGCAACACAGCCGTTTCCCCGAATCCGGACTCCCGCGCCGGACGTCTTCGTGACGTCGGTGAACACCCCGCGCCGGTTGTGGAACAGCGCGCTTCTCGGGTTTCCACCGTGCTCCGACCAGTACGCGACGTCCAGATCCGAGTACGAGTTGACGGCGAAGAGATCGAGCCAGCCGTCGGCGTCGATGTCGACCCAGCAGACCCCGCCGCCCATCATCGCGATCGTGTCGACCGTGCGTGGGTCGCGGAACGCGTCCTGCTGGAAGTCGATCCCGACCTTGGCCGCGACGTCCTCGAGATGAACGCCGCCGAGGCCGGACGAGGCAAGCACGCCGGAGGCTCCCTGGGCGGCCGCCTCGGGCGTGCCTCCACGGAAGCCGACGACCACGTACCGACCGCGATCGAGCTGCAGCTCGAGCGTGCGGGTGAACGGCGTCTCGTTTCCCCGGAAGGCCACCGACGGCGGCGTTCCCTCGATCGTCAGCAGGCGCTCGGTGCCCGTGACGGTCGCGACCACGAGAGGAGGCGCCTGCCGGACGGCGGCCTCGAGGTTGAGCTGCACGCGGTCGACGTGGCGTTCCGGAACGATGACCGCCCGGTTGCCGGCGAGCCGGATCTGGTTCCAGAGCCCCTGGAGCCGCTCGCCGCCCGCTGCGTCTGCGGCCCGGCTCTCGTCACGTGTCCGGAGCGCCTCGGCCTCGAGCGCGAAGTCGCCGACGAGGTCTCGGGCGATCTGCCGCCCGAGTGGGGCGTCGATCTGTGTCTCGACCCCCTTCGACGGCAGGGTCGTCACCGGTGGGAGCTTTTCGGGGTCGACGATCGGCGCGCTCGCCTGCGCTGCTCCGGGCCGGGCCGGTAGCCCGGCAAGGACGAGGAGGCCGGCGAACGCCGCGCATCCGGCGAGCGCCATTCCGCGCACCACCGGCCGCCGTGGCATCGCGATTCGATCGGCGAAGCGGGGAGCGAGCAGGGCGATCGCCGGACGCGACGCGCACACGAGCGTGAGTGCTCCGAGGAGCGCGACCTTCGTCCAGAACTCCGTCGTCGTCGGGGCGATCAGGAGCACGGCGACGAGGGCGATCGCGACCGCGTAGACGCGCCTGCTGCGCCGGTCGGCCGGCGACGTCTTCGGGTCGGTGATCATGAAGAACAGGAAGATGAGAACCTCGGGCGAGAAGACGAGCGCGCGCCAGAAGTCGAACCCCGTGATCGGCCCGAGGTGCCAGCGAGCGGTCATCTCGTGGCCCGCGACGGCGATCACCCCGATCCCGGCCGCGAACGTGATCCAGAACGTGACGGCGATCTCGAGCAGCTGGAGGCGCAAGAGGATCGTGAAGACGCCGACGACGATGATGCCGAGGGCGAGGGCCATCCACAGGGACATCGGCCCCCACCAGAGCGCCAGGGGATCCGCCCGCGTCGAGCCGAGCAGCACGAAGCAGGCGACGAGCCCGAAGTTGGACGGGTTGAGGAAGTGGTGGCCGCGGAAGCGGATCACGTGCTTGGAGAGCAGTGCCACCGCCGCCGTGCCCGCGAAGATCCACCAACCGTTCATGCTCCACCAGTCGCCGTGCTCGGTTCCCGGCACGCGGAGAACGAACGCAACGCCGTTGCCCGTCAGGAGCGCGCTCGCAGGCCACATGATCACGCCTCGACTCCGGAACGCGATCGCGAACTCGAGCACTGCGCAGGTGAGCAGCGCGACCAGGATCTGGGCGATCGAGAGCTGGAATGCGAAGGCCGTCTGGCCGAGGACCTGCAACGACGTGATCACGAGGGCGAGCCGCAGCCGTGGATCGCGTATCTTCGGCAGCAGGATCGGGTAGGCGGTGCCGCGGATCATGAGCGTCCGCCCCGGCGAATCGGCGAGGATGGATGCGCTCATTCGGACAATCGTACCGCCGGTTGCGCAAATATCGGGTTGCGCGGATCCGCCTGAGAAGGGCGTTTCGCGCCCGTCGTCGGGGCTAATGCGTCGCTTTTCGGGTCGTTGCTTTATTCTTTGAAGTCGTGTTCGACCATCGCGCCCGCACCCGACACCGCTAGCCGAGGAGAAATCGTGTGCGTGGACCTGCGGATATCGATGCCGACGCTGATCCATTCCCTCCGAGGACCGTCGAGGTGAGCACGATGCGCGTCCCCGAGCCGGGCCTCTACGCGCCGGAGTACGAGCACGACGCCTGCGGCGTTGCGTTCGTGGCCAGGCTCGATGCGCGGCCCCGCCACGAGACCGTGCTCCGTGCGCTCCAGGCGCTCGAGAATCTCGAGCATCGCGGTGCGACCGGCGCCGACGCGGATACCGGAGACGGGGCCGGCATCCTCCTCCAGCTTCCCGATGCGTTCTTCCGAGCAGTTCTCGACCGCCCGCTGCCCGCCGCCGGCTCCTACGGCGTCGCGATGTGCTTCCTTCCCGCTGACGATGACCGCCGACTGGAGCTCGAGCGGCAGCTCGCCGCGCTCGTCGAGCAGGAGGGCCAGCGCGTCGTCGCCTGGCGGGATGTCCCCGTGGACACCGCGTTCGTCGGCACCACCGCCGGCGCGTTCGCTCCGGTCATCCGGCAGCTCTTCGTCGCCGCCGGTGACGCGGTCGCCGACGACCAGGATGCCTTCGAGCGGAAGCTGTACGTGATCCGCCGCCGCTTCGAGCTCGAGCTCGGGCGGGAGGCAGTCGTCCCGAGCTTCTCGTCACGGACGATCGTCTACAAGGGAATGCTGACCGCTCCTCAGCTCCGAGGCTACTTCCCTGACCTGCAGGACGAGCGCACCGAGACGGCGCTCGCCCTCGTCCACTCGCGCTTCTCGACCAACACATTCCCGAGCTGGGAGCTCGCGCATCCGTACCGGATGATCGCCCACAACGGCGAGATCAACACGGTCCGCGGCAACATCAACTGGATGCGGGCGCGTGAGTCACAGCTCGCATCCGACCTCTTCGGCGACGACCTCCCGAAGGTGCTGCCCGTCGTCCAGGACGGGGGCTCGGACTCGGCGACGCTCGACAACGTTCTCGAGCTGCTCGTTCTCGGAGGCCGCTCGCTTCCCCACGCGATCATGATGATGATCCCGGAGGCGACCGCCGGGCGGACGGATCTCCCGCCCGAGCTGATCGGCTTCTACGCCTACCACCATTGCCTGATGGAGGCCTGGGACGGGCCGGCTGCCGTGTCGTTCACCGACGGCCGCGTGATCGGCGCCACTCTCGACCGCAACGGGCTGCGACCGGGCCGCTGGCTCGAGACACGCGACGGCTGGGTCGTTCTCGCATCCGAGGCCGGCGTGCTCGACGTTCCCGCGGCAGACATCCTCCGCAAGGGCCGCCTCCAGCCCGGCAAGCTGTTCCTCGTCGATCTCGAGCGCGGCCGCATCGTCCCGAACGACGAGGTGAAGCTCGAGGTCGCGACGCAGAAGCCCTACGCGGAGTGGTTCGAGCGGGAGGTGGTCGAGCTCGGCGACCTGCCCGCGCGCGAGCCGCAGACGGCCCCGACCGAGACGTTGCGCCAGCGGCAGATCGCATTCGGCTACACGCAGGAGGACATGAAGGTCACGCTCGCCCCCCTGGCGCGCAATGCCGAGGAGGCCGTCAGCTCGATGGGGAACGACACGCCCCTTGCGGTGCTCTCCGGCGGCAACCGGATTCTCTACTCGTACTTCAAGCAGCTCTTCGCCCAGGTCACGAATCCACCGATCGACTCGATTCGCGAGGCGATCGTCATGAGCCTGGAGGCAAGCATCGGCTCCGAGAAGAACCTTCTCTCCGAGACGCCGGAGCACGCCCGTCAGCTCGTGCTGCCGTCGCCGATCCTGCTCGATGCGGAGCTCGAACAGCTGCGGCAGGTGCATTCGGCGATCTTCAAGGCCCGCACGCTCGACACCACGTGGCCGGTCTCCGAGGGCGCAGCCGGAATGGACGCCGCGCTCGAACGGCTGTGCAGCGAGGCCGACGCCGCCCTGGCCGCGGGCATCAACATCCTGATCCTCTCCGATCGCGGCGTCGATGCGGAGCGCGCGCCGGTTCCCGCGCTCCTCTCGGTCTCCGCGCTGCACCACCATCTCGTCCGCGAGGGCACGCGCCTGCAGGCGGGCCTCGTCGTCGAGACGGGAGAGGCGCGCAGCGTCCACAGTGTCGCGACCCTGATCGGCTACGGCGCGGCCGCCGTCAACCCGTACCTGATGCTCGAGACGATCGGCGAGCTCGTCGCGAGCGGGATGCTGCCCGAGGGGATGACGGCAGAGCAGGCTCAACGCCGCGCGGTCAAGGGCGTCGGCAAGGGCATCCTCAAGACGCTGTCGAAGATGGGCATCTCGACGGTCCCGTCCTACTGCGGCGCCCAGATCTTCGAGGCCGTCGGCCTCGCGCCCGAGCTGATCGAGCGCCACTTCACGGGTACCGCCTCCCGCATCGGCGGGATCGGCACGGAGCAGATCGCGGAAGAGATGCTCGCCCGGCACGCACGGGCGTACCCCGGCGACACCGAGACCCTGCTGCCGGTTGTCGGGCTCTACGCCTGGCGGCGTGACGGCGAGCACCACCAGTGGAACCCCGAGACGATCGCGCTGCTGCAGGACGCGGTGCGAAACGAGAGCTTCGAGACCTACGAGGCGTATGCCCGCACCGTCAACGACGACGCGGTGCGGCGGCTGACCCTGCGCGGGCTGCTCCGCTTCCGCGAGGCCGACGACGGCGGCATACCGCTCGAGGACGTCGAGCCCGCGAGCGAGATCGTCAAGCGGTTCGTCACCGGAGCGATGTCGCTGGGATCGATCTCGCGCGAGGCGCACGAGAACCTGGCGATCGCCATGAACCGGATCGGCGGCAAGTCGAACACGGGCGAGGGGGGAGAGGATCCGGTCCGCTTCACGCCGGACGAGAACGGCGACCTGCGCCGCTCGGCGATCAAGCAGGTGGCCTCGGGGCGCTTCGGCGTCACGATCGACTACCTCACGAACGCCGACGAGATCCAGATCAAGATGGCCCAGGGCGCCAAGCCCGGCGAGGGTGGTCAGCTGCCGGGCCACAAGGTCGACCGGTACATCGCGAGCGTCCGGCTGACGACGCCCGGGGTCGGCCTGATCTCGCCGCCGCCGCATCACGACATCTACTCGATCGAGGATCTGAAGCAGCTGATCTACGACCTCCGCTGCGCCAACCCGAATGCGCGCATCTCGGTCAAGCTCGTTGCGGAGGTCGGGGTCGGCACCGTCGCGGCGGGCGTCGCGAAGGCGAACGCCGACCACGTTCTCATCTCGGGCCACGACGGAGGGACGGGCGCATCACCTCTCTCGTCGATCCTTTTCGCGGGGATCCCGTGGGAGATCGGGCTCGCCGAGACGCAACAGACCCTCGTGCGGAACGACCTCCGCTCACGCATCTGGGTGCAGACCGACGGGCAGATCAAGACGGGCCGCGACGTCGTGGTGGCTGCGCTCCTCGGCGCCGACGAGATCGGCTTCGCGACGGCACCGCTCGTCGCGAGCGGCTGCGTGATGATGCGGGCCTGCCACCTCAACACCTGTCCGGTCGGGATCGCGACGCAGGATCCCGAGCTCCGCAAGCGCTTCGCCGGCCAGCCGGAGCACGTCGTCAACTTCTTCTTCTACGTCGCCGAGGAGGCGCGTCAGATCATGGCGCGGCTCGGGATCCGGCGCTACGAGGATCTCGTGGGAAGGGTCGAGTTGCTCGAGGCGGACGAGGCGATCGCACACTGGCGGGCGCGCGGCATCGACCTGTCGCGACTGCTCGCGGCGCCTGCGGGCGAGGGAGACGTCCCGGTGCGGCGGATGCGCGCACAGGACTCCCCGCTGACCGACGCGCTCGACTGGCAGCTGATCGAGGATGCTGCGCCGGCGCTCGAGCGTGGCGAGCCCGTCACGCTGGCCTCCCCGATCCGGAACCGGAACCGCACCGTCGGCGGGCTCCTCTCACACCACATCACGAAGGCTCACGGCAGAGCCGGGTTGCCGGACGGCACCGTGCGCATCGCCCTGACGGGATCGGCCGGGCAGTCGTTCGGCGCCTGGCTTGCCCCCGGCGTCGAGCTCGCGCTCGTCGGTGATGCGAACGACTACGTCGGCAAGGGGCTCTCGGGCGGCACGCTCTCGGTGCGACCACCGGCCGACGCGGCCTTCCTCGCCGAGGAGAACGTCGTCATCGGGAATACCGTCCTCTACGGAGCGACGTCCGGCAAGGCGTTCTTCCGCGGGCTCGCGGGAGAGCGGTTCGCAGTGCGGAACTCGGGAGCAACCGCCGTCGTCGAGGGTGTCGGCGATCACGGCTGCGAGTACATGACAGGCGGCGTCGTCGTCGTGCTCGGCCCGACCGGTCGCAACTTCGCCGCCGGGATGAGCGGCGGGATCGCATATGTCGTCGACCGGGACGGCACCTTCGCCTCACGCTGCAACATGGAGCTCGTCGGCTTCGATCCGATCGAGGAGGAAGACGCTGCCAGGATTCTCGCTCTCGTCGTCGAGCATGCCGAGCGCACCGGGTCGGAAGTCGCCGCGACCGTCCTCGCGAATCCCGAAGCGATTCCCGACCTCTTCGTGAAGGTGATGCCGCACGACTACAAGCGAGCGCTCGCCGACCTTGCGATCGAGCGGGACGACAACGCCGTCTCGACCGGCGGCGGCGGCTTCTTCACGACCGAGAGCGAGGAGGCCGCATAGTGGGCCAGCTCGGCGCTTTCCTCAAGCTCGACCGGGCCGAGCCCCTCGAGCGCGATCCGGCGGAGCGCGTCAAGGACGTGCGTGAGTTCGTCCGCCCACTTCCACTGGCCGAGCTCCGGAACCAGGGCGCGCGGTGCATGGAGTGCGGCGTCCCCTTCTGCCACCACGGCTGTCCGCTCGGGAACCTGATCCCCGACTGGAACGACCTCGTCTACCGCGACCGGTGGCAGGAGGCGATCGTCGAGCTGCATCGGACGAACAACTTCCCCGAGTTCACGGGCCGGCTCTGCCCGGCGCCGTGTGAGGCGGCCTGCGTGCTCGAGATCCGCGAGGGGGAGGCCGTCACGATCAAGCAGATCGAGGTCTCGATCATCGATCGTGCCTGGGACGAGGGTTGGGTCGTGCCGCGGCCGCCGGCGGAGCGGACCGGTCTGACGGTTGCCGTCGTCGGCGGCGGGCCGGCGGGCCTCGCCAGCGCGCAGCAGCTCAACAGGGCGGGTCATTCGGTGACCGTGCTCGAGCGCGACGAGGCAGCCGGAGGCCTCGTCCGGTTCGGCGTACCCGAGTTCAAGATCGAGAAGCGGCTCGTCGAGCGCCGGCTCGCCCAGCTCGAGGCCGAGGGTGTCGTATTCCGCTACGGCGTCGAGGTCGGTGTCGACATCGAGGCTGCTGCATTGCGTGACACGCACGACGCGGTCGTCATCGCGACCGGCTCTCGCGTGCCCCGAGATCTCCCCGTCGAGGGGCGCGAGCTCGACGGCGTCCACTACGCGATGGAATACCTCTACGAGCGAGCACGTGCGATCGCAGCCGAGGTCGGGACCGAGGGAGAGCTTGCGCCGCCGCCGCCGGAGCGTCCGATCACGGCCGCCGGCAAGCACGTGATCGTGATCGGGGGCGGTGACACCGGCGCCGACTGCGTTGCGAACGCGCATCGGGAGGGGGCTGCCTCGGTGACGCAGATCGAGGTGCTGGGCGAGCCGCCTGCCCGGCGGCCCGACGACCTCACCCCGTGGCCGCGGTGGCCGATGAAGCTCCGGACGTCGTACGCATTGAAGGAGGGTGGCGAGCGCGACTTCGCGATCTCGACCACGCGGCTCTCGGGCTCGAGCGGGAAGGTCGAGCAGATCCACTGGGCCCACAACGACGGCGCGCCGCCGTTCGAGCCGATTCCCGGTACGGAGGAGTCGCGGCCGGCCGAGCTCGTGCTGCTCGCAATGGGCTTCCTCCATCCCGAGCAGTCGCTGCTGGAGCAGTTCGGGGTCGAGCGAGACGGCCGCGGCAACGTCGACGCGGCCGACTACGCGACGTCGGTGGAAGGCGTCTTTGCGGCCGGTGACGCCCGGCGTGGCCAGTCCCTGATCGTCTGGGCGATCAACGAGGGCCGCCAGTGCGCCGAGCAGGTCGATCGCTGGTTGCTGGAGCGCGCCCTGTGACCAGAGCGGTGATCCTTTCCGCGGTGCGAACGCCCATCGGCCGCTACGGCGGGGGTCTCGCGGAGGTGCGCCCGGACGATCTCGCCGCCGTCGCGGTCGCCGCTGCGGTCGCGCGCGCGGGCGTCGAGCCGGCCGAGATCGAGGACGTCTGGCTCGGCTGCGCCAACCAGGCAGGTGAGGACAATCGCAACGTGGCGCGCTTTGCCGCGCTTCTTGCGGGGCTGCCCGACACGGTCGCCGGCATCACCGTCAACCGGCTGTGCGCCTCGGGTCTCGCGGCGGTCACCGGGGCCTGCCACGCGGTGATCGCGGGCGAGGGAGACCTGTTCGTCGCGGGTGGCGTCGAGTCGATGTCGCGGGCGCCGCTCGTCACCCCGAAGCCGGATCCGGCGGCTCCGGACGCCGAGCGCCCGGTCTACGACACGACTCTGGGCTGGCGCTTCGTCAATCCGCGCTACGAGGAGCGTTACTCGACGGAGCGGATGGGCGAGACGGGGGAGAACGTCGCCGAGCGGTGGGGGGTCTCGCGCACCGACCAGGACGCATTCGCGCTCCGCTCCCACATGCGCTGGTCGGCTGCGGCGGACGCGGGTCGCTTCGACGACGAGATCGTCCCCGCGGGGCACCTCGTTCGCGACGAGCATCCTCGCCCCGACACGACGCTCGAGAAGCTCGGCGCGCTGAAGACGGTGTTCCGCGACGGTGGGACGGTGACCGCCGGCAACTCGAGCGGAATCAACGACGGTGCCGCGGCGCTCGTGATCGCGAGCGAGGAGAAGGCGCGCGCGCTCGGGATCGAGCCGCTCGGCACGTTCGTCGGGTCGGCCGTTGCGGGCGTCGATCCGGCGGTCATGGGCATCGGGCCGGTGCCCGCAGTGCGCAAGCTGCTCGCGCGCACCGGTGTCTCACTCGCCGATGTCGACCTCGTCGAGCTGAACGAGGCCTTCGCCTCGCAATCGCTCGCCGTCTGCCGCGAGCTCGGCCTCGACGAGGAGCGGGTCAACGTGAACGGCGGCGCGATCGCGCTCGGCCACCCGCTCGGCATGAGCGGTGCCCGCCTCGTCGTCTCGCTCCTGCACGAGCTGCGCCGCCGCGACGGCCACCTGGGGCTCGCGACGCTGTGCGTCGGCGTCGGGCAGGGCCAGGCGGCATTGTTCTCGCGCTGATCGCGGGTACGGTCGGAGACTTGTCCTCCGACCCGGGCTCAGGCCCCGAGGAACAGCCTTGCCGCCGGATTCCCCGTCTCCTCGACGAAGGGATACCCGAGCTTCCGCAGCGAGTCCTTGAACGCCCGCCGCTCGCCGGGCGGCACCTGGATCCCCGCGAGCACCCGCCCGTAGTCGGCGCCGTGGTTTCGGTAGTGGAAGAGGCTGATGTTCCAGCCCTGGCTCATCGCCTCGAGGAAGCGCATCAGCGCGCCCGGCCGCTCCGGGAACTCGAAGCGGTAGAGCACCTCGTGCGGTGCGTTCGCGGGACCGCCGACGAGGTGGCGGACGTGGGTCTTCGCGAGCTCGTTGTCCGTGAGGTCGAGCGCCTTGATCCCGGCGCGCCCGACGGCCCGGAGGAGCGCGTCCTTCTCGCCCGCGTCCCTGACGCTCATCCCGACGAAGACGTGTGCCTCGGACGGATCGGCGTAGCGGTAGTTGAACTCGGTGATGTTGCTGCGGCCGAGGAGGCTGCAGAACGCCTTGAAGCTGCCGGGCCGCTCCGGGATCGTCGCGGCAAAGACCGCCTCCCGCGCCTCGCCGAGATCGGCACGCTCGGCCACGAAGCGCAACCGGTCGAAGTTCATGTTCGCCCCGCAGAGCACGGTGACGAGGTTCCGGCCGGTCACCTTCTCGCGCTCGACGAAGCGCTTGGCGCCGGCGACGCCGAGCGCGGCCGACGGCTCCACGATCGTCCGCGTGTCCTCGAAGACGTCCTTCATCGCCGCGCACAACTCGTCGGTGTCGACGAGGATCATCTCGTCCACGTACTTGCGCGCGAGGCGAAACGGCTCGACGCCGACCTGCTTCACTGCCACGCCGTCGGCGAAGAGACCGACGTGGGGAAGGGTGATTCGGCGGCCTGCCCGGAGTGAGCGATCCATTGCGTTCGCGTCGGTGGGCTCGACGCCGACGATGCGGATCTCGGGCCGCAGCCGCTTCACGTACGCCGCAATCCCCGCGATCAGCCCGCCGCCGCCGACCGCAACGAAGATCGTGTCGATCGGTTCGCGCAACTGCCGCAGGATCTCCATCGCGATCGTTCCCTGACCCGCGATCACGTCCGGGTCGTCGTACGGGTGGATGAACGTCAGCCTTCGCCGGCGTCCGATGCGGATCGCCTCTTCGTAGGCGTCGTCGTATGCGTCGCCCTCGAGCACCACCGTCGCACCGAGTGCGGCGACGGATTCGACCTTGATCTGCGGCGTCGTCACGGGCATCACGATCGTCGCCTCGGTGCCGAGCCGCTTCGCGGCGAGCGCGACACCCTGCGCATGGTTGCCGGCCGAGGCCGCAACGACGCCGCGACGAAGGCTTGCGGCCGGCAGCCGCGACATCTTGTTGTGCGCACCGCGGAGCTTGAACGAGAAGACGGACTGGAGATCCTCGCGCTTCAACAGCAGACGGTTCCCGAGCCGCTCGGAGAGAAGCGGCGCGTCGTGGAGTGGCGTTTCGACGGCGACGTCGTAGACGTTCGCGTTGAGGATCGCCTCCAGGTAGTCGAATTCGGGTGCGGAGGGGGCCACGGCAGCCCATCGTACGTCAGGCCGACCGTACGGCTCGCCAGGGTGGCACGACGTCGAAGTCGATGTAGAGAGTCGTCGCGAGCTCGAACGCTTCCTCTTCGAGATCCACCCGCGAGAGCGTGCCACGGTGTAACCGGAGAGAGTGGTAGTGCCTCGGCGCAAGGGCAATCGCATCTGCGTGGTTTCGCGCGTGGCGCATGGGCGTCGTATCCGTGCCCTGCTCGAAGAGAACGAGGTTCCCCCACCTCGCGTCTGCGAGCTGGACGTTGTGGTAGGCGAGGAGTCCAGGGATCGGTTCCGCCGTGGCGAGCATCGCATGCTCGAGCGAGACGATAGGCGCGTGATCGACGTCGTCGCGAGCCTGGCCGAAGAAGCCGATCGCGAGGCAGGGGGCCGGGTCACGTGCGAGGTCGGGTCGTGGCGCGACGAGCCAGTGCGTCGCGCCACTGTCGTCGCACCAGGTGCCGCCGCCGTGGCCCATGGCGATGCGCTGCCGCTGAGCGGCGCGGATCGCAGCGAGCACCTCCAGATCGAGACCTGTCGCCTCAGGGGCGGTGAACGGTCGCCCGGGACACTGCTCTCCGGGAGCGAGGAGCGTCGGGCCGTCGGCCGACGTCGAGCCGCTCAACGCGGCGCCTCCCAGGTCGAGATCTCCCCGTCGCGGGCCAGCAGCCTCCAGCCGTCGCGCAGAAGCGCCTCCTCGGCGCGGTCGGCGCAGTCCGGCGCGAACCAACCGCTCTGCTCGTAGAGACCTCGATGCACGGCCACGAAGCCGATGCCGAGGAGGTCGTACGGGAGCGAGCCGAAGCCGCACGAGACACCTCGGAGCCGGCGTGCGAGGAGCTCCGAGGCGGTCGTCGCGGTGGTCGAGTAACCCTGAGGCCGCTCGCGCGGGGACTGGCGCGCGTAGGCGAGATAGACGCTGCCGAAGTGGATTCCGGGATTGAAGACGGGCAGCTCGAACAGGCGGCCGTCGCCCCCGATCGCGCTGTAGGCGGCGCTGTTCCGATCCGGTGCGACGGCGCCGAACACCGGCACCGAGACGTCGACCGCGAGGGCGAGCAGGAGCACGGCCGTTCCCGCCGGAACGATCCATCGCCCGCGCGCACCTCGGACATTGTGTTGTTTCAACACAAAGCCGACGGCGAACGCGACGAGGGCGGCGATCGCGAGGCAGGCGATCGGCATCAGCCGCTCGGGGACCCGCGCGAAGCGCAGCGGCGACAGGGCCCGCCAGAGCCACTCGTAGAGCGGCACGTTCGCGCCGAGGGCGAGTACCGTCGGCACGACGGCCGAGAGGGCGAGGAGCACGGCAAGCCCCCTCTTCTGTCTCACCGCCCAGAGGCCGAGAAGCGCGAGCAGTGGTGTCAGCCACCCGAGGAAGACATACTCCTCGATCCCTGCGCCGACGCCACGCGTGAACAGGTCGGAGATCTCCGCCGAGTAGCGCTCGACCTCCGTGAACTTCCTACCACCGCCCACGACGGATCCTGCGACGACGACCTGCTGCACGGCGACGGCGGCAGCTGCAGCTGCTCCTGCACCGACGGCGGCCTTCCACCAATCCGACCGGGGCACGCGAGCCCACGTGTAGCCGAGTGCGAGCACGACAGCGCCCATCGCCAGGTGGATCTGACCCGAGAGCGGAATCGCGGCGAGTGCCAGCGCCGCCCAGGCGAACCGCCGTCGCTCGAGCGCCAGGAGGACCGCCGGCAGGAGAAACGCGATCAGGCCCAGGAGGTGCCCGGTCGACTGGCCGACCCGGTAGGGCGCGAGTGCGAAAACGAGGCCGCCCGCGAGGGCGGCGGTGCGCACGAGGCCGAGCGATCGCAGCCACCAGCAGGCGACGCCGCCGGCCGCGACGACCGACAGAAGGACGATCAGGTTGTAGGCCCAGATGTTCCCGAAGAGATGCCGAAGGGGCCAGAACGGCACCCCGAGGAGCCACCCCTGCAGGTTCGGTGCCGCCGTCGCCTGCGGGCGGAACGAGTACGGATCGGCGAGCGGCGACGCTCCGTGCTCGAGCTGGTGCCCGGGGAGCCAGAAGGCCCACCCGAGCTGGAGATGGTCTCCCGCAGCCGCCTCGCCGTAGCCGGGCGAAGGGCGCGCGAGATAGTGGCCGTCGATGTGCTTGACGGCGGGCCACGTCGCCAGGAGCGCGCTTGCGGCGTAGAGCGCTAGCGCGAGAGCGACGAAGCCGCCGCGAGCACGGCGTCGATGTCCGGTAGGTCGCTCCCCAGGTTCCATGCCGCCTTGACCGTATCGCCCTCGATCAGGAACGCGCTCCGAGCAGACACGACCGTCATCCCGCTGACCTCCCGCGCGACGTCGAATCCGCGTGTCGCCTCGCCCTCCCAGTCGGAGAGGAGTGCGATGTTCTCGACGCCGAGCGTCATCGTCCAGGCGGCGTGCGACCAGGGCGAGTCACGGGAGATCCCGAACGTGCGGACGCCTGCCTGCTCGAGATCGGGGGCCCTGTCACGCAGGAGCAAGAGCTCGTTCGTTCAGCCCGGCGACCAGTCGAACAGGTAGAAGCAGAGCAGCGACGGCCCCTGGCCGGCAAGCGCCTCGCGCAGCGCTACCGGGCCACCTCTCGTCTCGGCCCAGACTCTGGCTTCTGGGACGGGTGCGCCGGGATCGAGCATCTATCCGACGCCCACCGGGATCGTCTCCGTTGCGATCGCGATCTCCTCGACCACCTCGCGGATATCGCGGTTTGCGTTGAAGATGCGGAGCTGCCGGTCGGCGCTGTTGCCGCGCGCGAGGAGGGCGGAGATGCCTTCGAGCTCCCGCTCGGACCCGAGCTCGCGCGCGTGCGGCTCGATCTCGCGGACGGTCCGACGAACGAGCTGCGCCACGGGAACACGGTTGCGGCGCCCGGTGGCGAGATCCATCACGGGTGCCTCGAGGCCGTACCGCGCTGCCAGCCACTTGTTCTCGGTCGTGAGGATGCGGTGGTAGCTCGGAATCTCCTCTCCGGCGTCATAGCGCTCGGACAGGTGCTTGACGAGTGCCTGGCAGTACGCGGCGATCGCGACCGCGTCCTCGACTCGCGTCACCGCATCGCAGATCCGGATCTCGATCGTGCCGAGCCGCGGGTGCGGCCGAATGTCCCACCAGATGTGCGTGTAGTCGGCAATGCATCCCGTGCGCTCGAGCTGCCCGACGACCTCGGCGTAGTCGGCGTAGTCGCGAAACCGGGGCGGAGGGCCGGAGCGCGGGAACGAGGCGAACACCATCTGTCGGCTCGACATCAGCCCGGTCGGCTCGCCGCGCCAGAACGGTGAGCTCGCCGAGAGCGCGAGCAACGGAGCAAGTTGCGGCAACATGCCGTTCATCACCTTGATCGCCTTGTCAGGGTCGTCGATCGCGACGTGGATGTGCATCCCGAAGATGAGCTCACGTCGCGCGATGTACTGCAGCTGGTCGACGAGCTGGCGGTAGCGATCCTTGGCGGTGATCCGCTGCCGCTCGAAGAGGCTGAACGGGTGCGTTCCCGCGGAGCCGACGCGCATGTTCTTCTCGCGCGCGACGCTGCACACGTAGGAGCGGAGCTTCACGAGCTCACGCATGACGTCCGCGGCCGTGTGGCAGACGGGGGTTGCGATCTCGAGCACCGACTGCATCAGCTCGGGGTTGATCTGCGGCTCGAGCTCGTGCCCCTCGATCGCCGCGAGCACGGTTTCGATGTGCTGGACGAGGTCGAACGAGGTGCCGTCGAGGAGCTGGTACTCCTCCTCGACCCCGAGCGTGTACGGGTCGCTCTTCCCGAAGCGATGGTCGAGCACGCTGGCCGTGGCGCCCGTCCCGTTCGATCCCTTCCCGGTGATGTCCGGTGGGATGAGCTGCTTCCCGCCGGCGGACGCGGTCGAGGTGACCGGGGTGGCCGGCTTCAGCCGGTCGCCGGGGTTCTGCGTCCCGGCGCTCATCCGATGACCGCCTCGACCTCGATCTCGACCTTCCAGGTGGGATCGAGGAGCCCCGCCACGACGCACGTCGACGCCGGCCGGATCTCGCCGAACACCTCCCCGTGTGCGCGAGCGACGTCGGCAAACACGGCCGGGTCGGTGATGAACATCCGCGTGCGGACGACGTCCTCCATCGTCGCCCCCGCCTCGGCGAGCGCGCCTGCGATGATCGTCAGGCACAGGCGGGCCTGCTCGTAGGCGCTCTCGGGCGTCTCGCCACCGTCGGGAGCCGTCGGTGCCGTTCCCGCGATGTAGACGGTGGATCCTGCCACGACGGCGCGCGAGTAGCCCGCGATCGCCTCGTACGGCGAGTGTCCCGAGATTCGGCGGTGCCCCATCGTCGGGGTAGTATCACTGATCGAACGTGGACGCTCTGAGTCAGATCGACGCGTGGGACGTCCCGTTCGCCGCCGCCGGAGTCACGGGTGCGACCTCCACGATCGCCACGCGTGGCGACACGCGGCGAGCCGTTCTGCTCGCCTCGGTCTCGAAGCCGGTCGCCGCCCTCGCGACGCTCGTCGCCGCGGAGGAGGGCGTCGTCGACCTCGACGGAGCCTGCCGGGCCGCCCGGCTCGACCGTCCGTCACCTGCTTGCTCACGCATCGGGCCTTCCGTTCGAGGGAACGACGCCGATCGCCCCGCCCGGCCGGCGCCGGATCTACTCGAACGAAGGGTTCGCATTCCTCGGTGAGCACGTCTCGGCTACCGCGGAGATGCCGTTTGCCGACTACGCGCGCGCCGCGGTCTGCGAGCCGCTCGGGATCGATCTCGACCCGAGGGGCCATCCCGGTGCGGGGATGCACGCGTCCGTCGACGATCTGCTCGCCCTTGCGCGCGAGTTGCTCGTCCCGCGGCTCGTCGCGGCGGAGACGCACGCCGAGATGGTGGCCGTTCAGTTCCCCGGGCTCGACGGTGTCCTGCCCGACTTCGGACGCTTCAGCCCGCTCGACTGGGGCCTCGGCGTCGAGTTGAAGGGGAGCAAGGCTCCGCACTGGTCGGGCTCTCTCACCTCGGCGGAGACGTTCGGGCATTTCGGCGGCGCGGGCACTTTCCTCTGGGTCGACCCCGAGCGCCGGCTCGCCTGTGTCGTCCTGACCACGAGGCGTTTCGGGGAGTGGGCGAAGGCGGCGTGGCCGACGCTCTCGGAGGCCGTCGTGCGCGAGCTGGGGTGAGGCTGAAGCCTCACCCCGGCCGGCTTCAGTCGCTGACGTAGAGCGGCCGCAGCAGCTCGTTGAAGGTCTCGCGGTCGCAGCTCGCGACGACGCACGCCGTCATCGCGGTCACGGTCGCCGTCCGCTCGATCTGCATCAGTGGCGCAACCTCGCCGAACGCTTCCCCGGGCCGTAGGACGGCGCGGGCTCCCCTGCCCTCCTGCGTCACGCCCGCAAGGCCGGAGAGGAGAACGTAGAAGCGATCGGTCCGCTCGCCTTCGATCACGATCTGCTGGCCGCCGGGGACCTCTTCTCGCACCATGCGCGCGGCGAGCTTCGTGATCGTCTCGCCCGGAAGCGACCCGAACAGGCCGATTCGCTGAAGCTCGGTGACCGAGGCCGGTACGTGGCGGGGGCTCATGGTCGTACCGTACCCGGCGAAAGGTTCCGGTCGAGACACAACGAGCCGGCTCGTTCGCCGGCTCGTTGCGGGGGGTGGGGGTCGGTCGGTTCTACGCTGCCGTGAGGCCGAGCGTGCGCTCGATCGCGCCCTTGGGCTGAGCGCCGATGACCGAGACGGCCGGCTCGCCGTCGCGGAAAAGGATCATCGTGGGGATCGAGGCGATGCCGAAGCGCTCGGCGAGCTCGCGCTCCTCGTCGATGTTGACCTTGACGAGCTTGAGCCCTCCTGCCTGCTCGTCCACGATGCGATCGAGGACGGGCGCGACGGCGTGGCACGGGCCACACCACTCGGCCCAGAAATCGACGAGGACGGGGACGTCGCTCTGAATCACTTCCTGGTCGAACGTATCGTTCTTGACTGCAGTTGCCATTTGTTCCTTTCAGTCTTTCGTGGCGCTCTTCGGTCTCGGTGCCATGTCGAATCGTTACGGCATGAGTGTGGTCTCACTCTCTCTAACGAAGGGGGGCCTGCGGCTGTTCCCTAGAATCGGGTGATGTTCGCACCCCTCTCGGACAAACCCGACCACGACGCACTCGAGCGGGACGTCCTCGCGCTCTGGGAGCGAGAGGGAACGTTTGCCCGGCTACGTGCGCAAAATGCCGGCGGGCCGCGCTTCAGCTTCTTCGACGGCCCCGTGACCGCGAACAAGTCGCTCGCCGTCCACACGGCGTGGGGCCGGACGCTGAAGGACGTCTTTCAGCGCTACAAGGCCGCGCAGGGCTACCACCAGCGGTACCAGAACGGCTTCGACTGCCAGGGTCTCTGGATCGAGGTCGGGGTCGAGCGGGCGCTCGGGCTGAACTCGAAACAGGAGATCGAGGAGTTCGGCCTCGCCGAGTTCTCGCGCCGCTGTCGCGAGGTCGTTGCCACGTCGGCCGCAGAGCTGACGGAGGGCTCGATTCGGCTCGGCCAGTGGATGGACTGGGGCAACGACTACTTCACGTTCTCGGACACGAACATCGAGTACATCTGGAAGTTCCTCCGCATCGTCCACGAGAAGGGGTGGCTCCTCAAGGGTCACCGGGCGACGGAATGGTGCCCCCGCTGCGGCACGTCGATCTCGGCCCACGAGCTCCACGGCAGCTACGTCGACCGCGTCGACCCGTCGCTCTTCGTCCGGTTCCGGCTGCTCGATCGACCCGGCGAGAGCGTTGTCATCTGGACGACCACGCCCTGGACGCTGCCGGCAAACGTGGCGGCGGCGGTGAATCCCGACTCCGAGTACGGGCGGCTCGACAACGGGGACTGGGTCGCGGTTGCCCGCTACCCCGACGAGACGTTCGTCGAGCGGCTGCCTGGATCGGAGCTCGTCGGCTGGCGCTACGAGGGGCCGTTCGACTCGCTCGGGCCCGGAGGGGATGTCGAGCACCGCGTGATCCCGTGGGACGACGTCTCGATGGAGGACGGCACCGGGGTCGTGCACATCGCTCCCGGGTGCGGCGCCGAGGACTTCGAGCTCTCGAAGACGCTCGGCCTCGCGGTGATCGCGCCGGTCGACGAGGCCGGTCACTTCTATCCGAGCTTCGGCTGGCTCCACGGTCTCTCGACGGGAGATGCTGCCGAGCAGATCATCGGCGACCTCGACGAGCGCGGGCTGCTCGTCGAAGCGAAGCATCACGAGCATCGCTACCCGGAGTGCTGGCGCTGCCACACGCCGCTGATCTTCCGGCTTTCCGACGACTGGTTCATCGGGGTCGACGAGGTCCGGCAGCCGCTCCTCGACGCGAACGCCACCGTCGAGTGGACGCCCGAGTACATGGGCAAGCGCATGGATGACTGGCTGCGCAACATGGGCGACTGGAACATCTCGCGCCGCCGCTACTACGGGCTGCCGCTGCCGTTCTACCCCTGCTCGTGCGGGCACCTGAACGTGATCGGCTCGCGGGCGGAGCTCGAGCAGCGGGCCGTCTCGGGGCTCGATCAGCTCGAGGAGCTCCGGCGCCCCTGGATCGACGCTGTGCCGATCCGCTGCGAGGCCTGCTCCGGGGAGGTGACGAGGATCGAGGAGGTCGGGGACGTCTGGCTCGATGCGGGAATCGTCCCGTTCTCGACGCTCGGCTGGGAGAACCCGGAGCTGGTTCCCGAGGGGTACGCGACGGGTGCCGCCCGCGGGCTGACGACGGCCGACCTGCCCGCCCACGAGACGTGGGAGGAGTGGTTCCCCGCCGACTGGGTGTCCGAGATGCGCGAGCAGATCAGGCTCTGGTTCTACTCGCAGCTGTTCATGTCGGTCGCGCTGACAGGGCGCGCGCCCTTCCGCAAGGTGCTCGGCTACGAGAAGATGCTCGACGAGCACGGGCGCGAGATGCACGGCTCGTGGGGAAACATGATCGACGCGCAGGACGCGTTCGCGCGCATGGGCGCCGACGTGATGCGGTGGCAGTACTGCGCTCAGCCGCCCGACCGTAACCTGCTCTTCGGTTTCGGGCCGGCGCAGGAGATCAAGCGGCGCCTGCTGACGCTCTGGAACTCGGCCAGGTTCCTCGTCGACTACGGCGCGATCGAGTCGTTCCAACCCGTGTACGCGGATCTCGAGCGCGGCGGGCCGGACGCGGAGCTGCAGCCGCTCGACGACTGGCTCGTCGAGCGGACGGCGCAGCTCGTGAAGGACGCCGAGGCGGGGTACGAGCGCTGGCTCTCCGTTGACGTCACCCGCGCCTTCGAGGCGTATGTCGACGATCTCTCCAACTGGTACATCCGTCGCTCCCGACGGCGTTTCTGGGACGGTGAGGAGACGGCACTGCGCACGCTCTGGTTTGCTCTCGTCCAGGGGCTACGGGTGATCGCTCCGGTCATGCCGTTTCTCGCCGAGCACCTCTGGCAGGCGCTCGTGACGGACGTGATCGACGAGGCGCCGGATTCGGTGTTTCTCGCGGGCTGGCCCGAGGGCCGTGACCCCGATCGCGCGCTCCTCGCCGAGGTCGACGAGCTCCGTCGGGTGGTCGCTCTCGGTCACCAGGCGCGCTCGGCGGCGGGGCTCAAGTTGAGACAGCCGTTGCGGCGTATCGTCGTCGAGGGCGCGCCGCTCGCTGCGGCGCACGCCGACGAGATCGCCGAGGAGCTCCGTGTCAAGGCTGTCGAGTTCGGTCACGTCGACGCGGAGCTGCGCGTCAAGCCCCATCTTCCGGCCCTCGGGCCGAAGCTCGGCAAGGAGCTCGGTGCCGTTCGCGCGGCGCTGCGGGCGGGCGAGTTCGAGGAGCTCGAGGGCGGCGGCTTTCGGGTGGCCGGCCACGTCCTCGGAGCCGACGAGGTGCTCGTCGAGCGTGCGGGCAAGGACGGGTGGGCAGTCGCGGGCGATGCGGGAGTAACGGTTGCGATCGAGACCGCAGTCGACGACGAGCTGGCGCTCGAGGGTCGCGTCTACGAGCTGATCCACCGCGTCAACACGATGCGGAAGGACGCCGGCCTCGCGCTCACCGACCGCATTGCCGTCACGATCCCCGAGGCCGACGGTGACGTACTCGCGCACTCGGAGTGGATCGCGCGGGAGACGCTCGCGCTGTCGGTCGTCACCGGTCCGCTCGATGGCCCTGCCATCGAGAAGGCGTGACGGAGCTCGTTCGCGTCGGCCTCGTGGGATGCGGCCGGCTTGCAGCGCGGGGGTACGTTCCGGCGCTCGCGCACGCCGAAGGCGTCGAGCTCGTGGCCGTCGCCGACCGTGAGGAGGCACGCTGCAGTGCCGTTGCGCCCGGGTACCGTGCCTACGGCTCGGCCTCAGAGCTCCTGGCTGCCGCCGAGGTCGACCTGCTCGTGCTCGCACATGCTGTCGAGGCGCACGTGGCGGATGCGCGTGCAGCGGCCGCTGCGGGCGTGTCGTCCCTCGTCGAGAAGCCCCCTGCCCGGACAGCGGCGGAGGCCGAGGGGCTGGCAGGGCTCGATCCACCGGCGTGGCTCGGTTTCAACCGCCGTTTCGAGCCCGCCCTCGCAAGCTTGCGCTCCCGGCTCGACGGCCCACCCGCACGTCTCGAGCTCGCGTTCTCGATGCTGCCGGCGAGGTGGGGCGCCCGGGACGGCTCCGAGGGTGTCCTGCTCGACCTGGGGCCGCATCTCGTCGATCTGACGCTCTGGCTCACCGGAAGGGCTCCCGAGCGCGTGCGCGTCGCGCGCGTGAGTGCTGCCGAGGCAACGTTCGAGATCGACCTCGACGGCATCACGGCACGGGTACACGTCTCGCACGGCCAGGCCTGGCGCGAGCGTCTCGTCTGCCGTGACGTGCACGGGAAGGTGGTCGCCCGGCTCGACCGTGGCGGCCTTGCTCGCCGAGTGATGGCACGTGTGCGGCGCGGGGCCGCAGACCCCCTCGTCGGCTCACTCGCGGCTCAGCTGACGGCCGCGGCGACGGCCATCCGCCACGGGGTCGTCGACGAGCGGCTGGCCACCGCCGAGCAGGGCATTGCGGCGATGAGCGTGCTCGATGCGGTGGCGGCTGCACACGGTCCGGAGTGGGCTTCGCTGTGAGAGGACGGAGAACCGCGTGCTGGCGCTGATCGTGCTCGACGCGATGCCCGCATCGCTCCTCGACGAGCTCGAGGGCGAGGGGCGGCTTCCGCGCCTTGCCGAGGTGCGGCGAGAGTCGACTCTTCTCGAGCTCACGACTCCCGCCGCGCAGTTTCCTGCAGGGGTCTTCCCGACGATGTGGAGCGGTGTACCACTCGAGGAGCATGGCCTGCACTACCCGTTCATGTGGGATGCGGCAGGGCAGCGGGTGCGGTACGTCGACTGGTTCGCGTATCCCGAGACGCTCTGGGATCGGGTGTCCCGCGCCGGCGGGCGGGTGCTCGTCGTCGACCCGTACGAGGCCGCGCGGTCGACCGGCAGCGTGGGCCTCGTCGTCGCGGGCTGGCAGTTCACGAACCGCGTCGTGCTGCGACCGTTCTCCGTGCCCGGCGGAGCCCGACGTCGCTGGGAGCGTCGCTTCACGCCGGCTCCCAGAGTGGAGGAGGTGTTCGGCGAGACGGACGAGCGCAGCCTGCGACAGCTTGCAGCCCGGCTTCTGGCGGGGCCGCCCCGCGTCGCCGATCTCGTGATCGCCGCGCTGCCCGATGTTCGACCGGATGTGCTAGTCGCGTGCTTCCCTTCGATTCATCTCGGCGGGCACCGGCTCTATGATCCGGCCGCGGTGGTCGAGGGGATCTCCCCTCGGGCGGCGGCGGAGCTCCGTCGAGCGTTGACGGAGATCGTCGTCGCGGCCGATGCGGCAATGGGAAGGATCATCGACGCACTACCCGGCGACGCAGATGTTGTCGTCTTCTCGCCGATCGGGATGGCGGCCGACTCGAGCCGGACGGATGTGCTCGGCAACCTTCTCACTGCGGTGATCGACGGCACTCGCCTGAGCGGCGACAAGGTCGAAGGATCCTGGGGGTTCCGGGCTGCGGTGCCGACCTCGCTCCGTGCTCGCGTTGCAGCTGCGTTGCCCGACCGGGTCGCGATCGAGGTCGCTTCTCGACTGGAGCTGAGGGGCACCGACTGGTCGGCGACGCGGGCATTCACCGTGCCGGCAGACGTGGGAGGCATGATTCGGTTCAACGTCCGTGGGCGCGAGCGCGACGGGATCGTCGGCCCCGACGACGTCCCGGCGCTCGCAGCGGAGGTAGCGACTGGTCTGCAGAGCTTCGGGTTCGAGGACGGGGCGCCCGCGATCGCCGGGGTGGATGTCGTCGCGGAGCTGTTCGGCGGAGGGCAGGGCTCTTGCCTTCTTCCGGACCTCGTCGTGCGGTGGAGCGACCGGCCGTCGCGTCGTGGCGAGGTGCTCCACTCTCAACGCTACGGCTCGATCCGTCGAAGCGGCGGCGCAAGCGGTCGCTCCGGCAACCACACCGAAGACGCCTGGGCGCTCGTCCGACCGACATCGGGTCGCGCGACGGGGCGGCAGCGAGCCGACATCGTCGACATCGCCGCAACCGCGTTTTCCCGCTTCGGCCTCGAGAGCGCAGGCAGCCCGCTGATCGATTCGTGATGAGCGTGTCCGTTGTGATCCCGAGTCGTGACCGCCCGCTTGCGCTCAGGCGGTGCCTCGCCTCGATCGGCCGGCAGGGTGCGTTGCCGCTCGACCTCGTCGTGGTCGACGACGGCGGCCGCGTCCCGGAGGGCGTCACGGCTGTGGCCGACGAGTTCGATGCGAGGATCGTGCGGCTCGAAGGCCTCGGGCCGGCCGCAGCGCGGAATGCGGGAGTGGCGGCCGCGCGCGGCGAGATCGTCCTCCTCCTCGACGACGACTGCGTCGTCGCCCCCGGTTGGGCCGAGAAGCTCTTCGAGGAAGTGGCAACCGGCGATCGTGTCGTCGCAGCCGGTTCTGTCCGCACGCCCGCCGACGCCAATGTCTGGCTCCGCGCGAGCGAGCGGATCGCCGTGCAAGCCGAAGTCGCATCGGCCTTCTTCCGCACGATGAACCTGGGCTGCAGGCGCGAGCTGCTCGCCGAGTTGCCGTTCGACGAGACCTTCCGGACAGCCGGTGGAGAGGACAGGGACTGGTGCGTGCGGGCGGCGCGAGCGGGGGTCGTGCTCAAGCGCGTTCCGGAGGCGGCCGTCGATCACCGTTCGGCTCTCGACGGACGGTCGTTCGTCGCGCAGCAGCTGCGATATGGCCGCGCGGCCCGCCACCTGCTTTCCCGGGGGACACACGCGCGGGTACCCTCGCGCGCCGTGCTCGGCGGTGTCGTGTCAGGTCTCCGCGAGAGCCCGGCCGTCGGCCTTGCGATGCTCTCCGGCCACGCCTTTGCCGCCACGGGTTACCTCCTGGAGTGGAAAGCGCACCGGGGCGCTATAGGGTGAGCGGCGACATGGGCGTGACATCGTCAGCCGGCATCGCCGTGCTCGGGGCCGGGCCGGCCGGCCTGACCGCGGCGCATGTCCTCGCGGTTCGGGGCAAGCACGGCATCGTCTTCGAGGCCGATTCCCAGGTCGGCGGGATCGCGAAGACGGTCGAGCACGACGGGTTCCGCTTCGACCTCGGCGGCCATCGCTTCTTCACGAAGGTGCCGTGGGTCATGGCGATGTGGGAGCAGGCACTCGGAGACGAGTTCCTCGTCAGGCCGCGTCTCTCGCGCATCTACTACCGCGGCGACTTCTTCGCCTATCCGCTCCGCGCCGAGGATGTCGTTCGCCGCCTCGGTGTCGTCGAGACCGTGCGCTGCCTCGGTTCGTACGTCGCCGCCAAGATGCGGCGATCGGAGCCGCCGGCGACCTTCGAGGACTGGGTGACGTCGCGGTTCGGACGGCGTCTGTACGAGGCGTTCTTCCGCGAGTACACCGAGAAGGTGTGGGGCATTCCCGGCAGCGAGATCCAGGCCGAATGGGCGGCTCAGCGCATTCGCAACCTCTCGTTCTGGACGGCGTTGGTCTCGGCGCTGCGGATCAAGCGGCGTCACGTGACGAGCCTGATCGAGGAGTTCCACTATCCGCGGCTCGGGCCTGGACAGATGTGGGAGACCCTGGCGGCCCGCTCCGAGGCGGCGGGTGTGCCCGTGCGGCTCGGTGAGCGCGTCAACCGGGTCATTCACGACGCGAGCGGGGTGTGCGCGATCGAGGTGAGCCGCGGTGGCGGCCCTGCGGAGCTGATCGATGTCGACGGGGTCATCTCGAGCATTCCGCTTTCCGAGCTGGTCCTTTCACTCGATCCCCTCCCGCCGGATCGGGTGGTCGCGGCCGCGCGCCGGTTGCGATACCGGGATCTCCTCGTCGTCGGGCTGATCTCGACGGACCCCGAGCCGTTCCCGGACAACTGGATCTATCTCCACGACCCCGGCACCCGGGCCGGTCGCGTGCAGAATTTCGGTGCCTGGAGCCCAGGGATGACCCGTCCCGGGTATACGAGCCTCGGAGCCGAGTACTTCTGCTTCCAGGGCGACGAGACCTGGTCACTTCCGGATCACGCGCTGATCGAGCTGGCCAAGCGCGAATTGGGGCAGATCGGCCTGATCGATCCGGCGAGCGTCGTCGACGGCGTCGCGATCCGTATACCGCGGGCGTATCCGATGTACGACAAGGGGTACGACGACGCGGTGGTGACGCTGCGTGCCTTCCTCGAGGCGATCCCCAATCTCCAGACCGTCGGCAGGAACGGGCTCCACCGGTACAACAACCAGGATCACTCGATGTGGACGGCCGTGCTCGGGACGCTCAACCTCATCGACGGCTCGGACCACGACGTGTGGGCGGTGAACGCCGACGCCGAGTATCACGAAGAGGGCGAGCTGCTCGATCCACTGGGGCGGGACGCCCCGGTCGCTACCGTCGCCTGAAGGCGACGACCCCCGCGGGGACGGCCGCGACCGCTGTCAGCTGATGGATCGCGTGGAGGCCCGCACCCGCGACCGCACCACGCACGCCGAGACGCAGATGGAGGAGCGAGAAGAGATCGCGGTTGAGTGCGGCACCCGCGACCAGTCCCGAAGCGACGACGCCTGGTCGCCGCCGGACGAGCCCGTAGGCGACCGCCACGGCCGCAACAGCACTCGCCCGCTCGCGGGCGCCGAGGTTGAGTGTCGCAGGCAGCCGCCGTTGCTCGACGAGGAGGGTGACCCACGGCACACCCCGGCTGCTGAAGTCGGTCCGCACCATCGAAGAGAGCGTCCACCGCTTCAGGTGTGTCCCTCGCAGGTCGGGGTCGAGGAGGATGCGTCCCTTCTCGGCGAGGCGCGCGCCGAGCTCGATGTCTTCGATCGACGGGCGCGGATACCGCTCCGCGTCGAACCCCCCGACCTCTTCGAACACGCCGCGCCGGACGGCTCCGAGCCCGGCCCAGAACGTCCATACGTCCCCGCCCGAGCGCTGATGGACGACGTGATGGAGCAGGTTGCGGAAACCGGTGACCAGCTCGCTCGTCGCGACGACATCGTCGTACGAGCCGAAGACCGCCACCAGGCCGGCGTCGGCGACGAAGGCGTCCCGGATGCGCGTGAAGACGTCTTTCTGGACGACGACGTCCGAGTCGACGAAGACGACGACCTCCGCGCCCGTGCTTGCGACGCCCGCGTTCCGCGCCTCTGCGGGGCCCGAGCCTGGCGGGGCCGTGACGACGACTACCTCGGTGGGCGGGTCGGCGGCGGCAGCGATCGCTGCGAGGCATCGGTCGAGCGTCGGCGAGTCGTCGGTCGCCGGGACGACGACGGCCAGCGTCGGCGGCACCCCGGTCAGCGCTGCGTCTCGGCGAGGATCAACTCGCGGCGCAATTCGACGGGGAGCTTGAACGTCACGTCCTCTGCAACGAGCTGAAACGGCTCGATCCGATCCACGCCACGTTCCCGGAACCAGTCGCAGAGCCGCGAGACGAGGCGCTCGGGTGCCGAGGCCCCTGACGAGATGCCGACCGTGCGTACTCCGTCGAGCCACCGCTCGTCGATCTCGGTTTCGTCGTCGATGAGGTAGCCGGCCACGCCGGAGGCTCGGGCCACATCGACGAGCCGGTTCGAGTTCGACGAGTTCTTGGAGCCGAGGACGAGGAGCAGGTCGATCTCGGCGAGCATCTCCTTGACGGCCCACTGGCGGTTCGACGTGGCGTAACAGATGTCTTCCTTGCGTGGTGCGTAGATCTGGGGGAAGCGCCGGCGCAGGACGGCGATGATCTCGGAGGTCTCGTCGACGGAGAGCGTCGTCTGAGTGATGTAGGCGAGGCGGGCGTCCGCGGGCAGCGACAGCGCCTCGGCCTCGGCGACGTCCTGGACGAGCACGGTGGCTTCGGGTGCCTCGCCCATCGTCCCGACGACCTCCTCGTGCCCCTCGTGCCCGATCAGGATCACCGTGTAGCCATCGGCTGCGTACCGTCGCGCCTGGACGTGCACCTTCGTGACGAGGGGGCAGGTCGCGTCTATCACGTTGTGGCCGAGGGTGGCGGAATTCGCGTGCACGCTCGGCGCGACCCCGTGGGCGGAGTAGACGACCGTCGCGCTCTCGGGCACTTCTGTCTCCTCGTCGACGAAGATCGCTCCGCGGGCCTCGAGGTCACGCACGACGTGGATGTTGTGGACGATCTGCTTGCGGACGTAGACCGGCGCCCCGTAGTGGTCGAGCGCCTTCTCGACCGTTTCGACGGCACGCTCGACCCCGGCGCAGTAGCCGCGCGGTGATGCCAGGAGGACGCGTTCGACCATGCCGACAGGGTATCCGTACCGCGTCGTCCTGCGGCCTCCGGCGCGTTAGGGTCGGGAGTGATGATCGATCGCGTCGCACTGTTCGTGACCTGTCTCGCCGACACGCTGTTCCCCGACGTCGGCAAGGCAACCGTCACCGTCCTCGAGCGCCTCGGGATCGAGGTCGTGTTTCCGCTCGAGCAGACCTGCTGCGGCCAGATGCACGCGAACTCGGGCTATCCGGCCGAGGCGGCTGCTCTCGCCTCCAGGTTCGTGGAGGTGTTCGAGGAGTTCGACGCCGTCGTGACCCCGTCCGGCTCGTGCGCCGCGCAGGTGCGCGAGCACTTTGGTGGCCTGCTCGGCGGCGACGATCGCGGGGTGCCCGCGCGCACGTGGGAGCTCTCGCAGTTCCTGACGGGCGTTCTCGGGGTGGAGGACGTCGGTTCCGGTTTCGAGGGAGCGGTCGCCTACCACCCGACGTGCCACTCGCTTCGGCTGCTGCGCGTCGGTGATGCGCCTCGCCGCCTGCTCGAGGCGGTGCCCGGTCTCCGGCTCGTCGACCTCCCCGACGCCGAGGAATGCTGTGGCTTCGGTGGGACGTTCGCGGTCAAGAACGCCGACGTCTCGACGGCGATGCTCGACGAGAAGATCGAGGCGATCACCGCATCCGGCGCCGAGGCGGTCTGCGCGTGCGACAGCTCCTGCCTGATGCACATCGGCGGCGGCCTGCGCCGCCGCAGCATCGATGTCCGGCCTCTCCATCTGGCGGAGATCCTCGCGTGGTAGCCCGGGGCCCGGGCAGCCAGAACTCCGCCGCAGGTGCGAGGGACGCTCGACCCGAGAGCTTTCCCCACGCGGCGACCGCGGCACTTGCGAACCCGCACGTGCGCGCAAACATCCGCCATGCGACGACGGCGATCCGCAGCAAGCGCGCGGGTGTCGTCGCAGAGGTGCCGGACTGGGATCTCCTGCGCGAGGCCGCTGCAGCGATCAAGGACGAGACGCTCGCCTCTCTCGACCACGTGCTCGTGATGCTCGAGGCCTCCGTCCAGGCGGCCGGCGGGACGGTGCACTGGGCGCGCGATGCAGCCGAGGCGAACGAGATCGTGATCGGCCTCGTGCAGGCGGAGGGCGTCGACGAGGTCGTCAAGGTGAAGTCGCTCGCGACGGACGAGATCGCGCTCAACGACGCTCTCGAAGCGACCGGAATCAGGCCGATCGAAACGGATCTCGCCGAGCTGATCATCCAGCTGGCCGGTGAGCGGCCGAGCCACCTGCTCGTGCCCGCGATCCACAAGAACCGGGTCGAGATCCGCGATCTCTTTCGCGACCGCCTCGGCCTGCCGGCGCTCAGCGACGAGCCGGCCGAGCTGGCCGAGGCGGCACGGCTGCATCTTCGCGAGGCGTTCCTGCGGGCGCGGGTCGCGATCTCGGGCGCAAACTTCGCGGCCGCCGACACCGGCACGATCTGCGTAGTCGAGTCCGAGGGCAACGGTCGCATGTGCACCACGCTGCCCGAGATGTTGATCACCGTGATGGGGATCGAGAAGGCGATCCCGCGCTTTCGGCGACCTCGAGGTCTTCCTGCAGCTGCTGCCGCGTTCGTCGACCGGCGAGCGCATGAACCCGTACACGTCGCTGTGGACCGGGGTACGGGCGGGTGACGGGCCACGGGCATTCCACCTCGTGCTTCTCGACGCAGGGCGGACGCGCGTGCTCGGCGACCCGGCCGGGCGCCCGGCGCTGCGGTGCATCCGCTGCTCGGCCTGCATCAACACGTGCCCCGTCTACCGGCAGACCGGCGGGCACGCGTACCACTCGCCCTACGCGGGCCCGATCGGCGCGATCCTCGCTCCCCAGCTCGCAGGAGAGACGGGGCCCGTGGCGTCACTCCCGTTCGCGTCCTCGCTCTGCGGCGCCTGCTACGACGTCTGCCCAGTCCTGATCGACATTCCCTCGATCCTCGTCCACGAGCGCGGGAAGGCGGTCGCCCGCGAGCGCGCGGGGGTCGAAGGGAGGTCGCTGAAGCTGCTCGGCCGAGCGTTCGCGTCGCGTGCGGGATACGAGCGGGCGCAGCGACTGGGGCGCACGTTCCAGCGCCCCGTCGCACGCGACGGCTGGATCACGCACTTCCCGCCGGGGCCGCTCGGTGCCTGGGGGCGGTCGCGCGATCTCCCGGCGCTTCCCGCCCAGACGTTCCGCGAGTGGTGGGAGAGCCGTGCCGACCGCACGTGAGGCGATCCTGGCGCGGGTTCGAGCCTCGCTCGCCGACCGTCCTCCGGCGGGCGCCGTGCCGCGGGCATACGACCTGAAGGGCGCGCGCGATCGCGCGGCCGTCGTGCGACGCTCTTCGTCGAGCGCGTGCGCGACTACGAGGCGACAGTCGTCGTCACGGACGACCCTGTGCGAGCGCGCTGCCGAGGCGCTCGCGAGCCGCGGGAGCGCGTCGCATAGGGGTCGCACCGGATCTCGCGAGCTGCTCCCTGCGGCCGCGCGGAGTCGAGCTCGTCGAGGACGACGGGTCTCTCGCCCCGCGACCTCGACGCACTCGACGGAGCCCTCACGACATGCCTCGGGGCGTGCGCGGAGACGGGCACGATCGCCCTCGACGGCGGGCCGGGGCAGGGGCGCCGCGCGCTGAGCCTCGTCCCCGACCTCCACGTCTGCATCGTTCGTGGCGAGGCGATCGTCGAAACCGTGCCCGAGCTGATCGCGGCCCTCGAGCCGAGCGCAAGGGCCGGTCATCCGATCGTCCTCGTCTCCGGCCCGTCGGCGACGAGCGACATCGAGCTGACCCGGGTCGAGGGCGTCCACGGGCCAAGGCGCCTCGTCGTCATCGTTGCGACGTGACCGCCTCTACACTGTCCGCGACGGGACGTGGCGCAGCCTGGTAGCGCGCTCGCTTTGGGAGCGAGAAGTCGCGAGTTCGAATCTCGCCGTCCCGATTTCGTGATGAGAGTCTCGGTCGCCATCCTCGCCGTCGCGATCGTGAGCGCAGTGGGCTGCGGCGGAGGCGGCGAGAAGCAAGCCGCCGAGTCGCCGTTCGCCTACGACGCGACCGCGCCGCTCGGCTACGTCGACCGTGGTGTCGTCAACAGGGAGTACCCGATCGCCGTCCACGACGTGTCGTACTCGACGCCCGCAGGGAACCGGATCGATGCGATGCTCGTCGTCCCGCCCGGGAAGGGGCCTTTCCCGGGCGTCGTCTACCTCCACGGCTCGCCCGGTGATCGGACGCAGCTCCTCGTGCCCGCGACGTGGCTCTCGGCCCGTGGTGTGGTCGCGCTCACGATCACGATGCCGCAGGAGGTCGATTCCAGCGGAGCGTCACCCGAGGAGCGCGCGCAGGCACAGCGCGAGGCGGTCGTCGAGACGGTGGTGGCCGCTCGGCGTGGCGTCGACCTGCTCGAGACGCTCCCGCGCGTCGACCCCGAGAGGATCGCGCTCGTCGGCTGGAGTGGCGGCGCCCGGATCGGAGCGATCCTCGCGGGCGTCGAGCCGAGGATCGGGTCCTTCGGGCTCCTCTCGGCCGGATCGACCCCGGTCGCCGAGTACGCAGATCAGGCACCCGAGGAGCTGCGGCCCATAATCAGGGACGAGCTCGGCGCAGTCGATCCTCTCCGCTGGATCGCGCTCGCGCCACCCGACTCGATCCTCCTCCAGGACGGGCGAGACGACGAGGTCGTCCCGAAGGCGGCCCTGCAGGCGCTCGCCGAGGCCGCGGGGCCGGCGGCGACGTGGCGGTGGTACGACCAGGGGCATGCCCCCTCGGACAAGGCGCTCGCCGATCAGCTCGACTGGCTCGCCGAGAGGCTCGACCTCGACGGCTCGGTCGTCGAGGGTGCGGCCGGCGGCCCCGGATGATCGCCGGCGCGCGCCTCCCGATCACCGCTGCCGTCCTGACGATCGCGATCGCTGCGGGCGTCCTTGCGTCCGGGGCGCGCGGCGCGCCTTCGGCCTTCCGCGGCAGCATCGCTCCGATCTCGCCGGCACTCGCACGGCAGATGACCGGCGTCTCCTGGCGACCAGGCTGCCCGGTGCCGCTGCGCGACCTCCGCGTCGTCACTTCGACCCACCACGGCTTCGACGGTCGCGACCGTCGCGGGCGCCTGGTCGTCCACCGAGACGTCGCCTCGCGCATCCTCGGCGTCCTGCGGCGGCTCTATGCCGATGGCTTCCCGATCAGGCGGATGGTGCCGGTCGACCGTTACGGCGGCAGCGACTTTCGCTCGATCGAGGCCGACAACACGTCGGCGTTCAACTGCCGCTTTGTCGACGGCACGACGCGCTACTCGGAGCACGCATACGGTCGCGCGATCGACGTCAACCCGATCGAGAACCCGTACGTCACACGCACGGGCACCACGTCACATCCGGCGAGCCGGCCGCACCTGCGAAGAGCGCCGTTCCGCCCCGGCATGGCGGCAGAGGGCCACGCGCTCGTCCGCGCGTTCGACGCGATCGGCTGGGGCTGGGGAGGGCGCTGGTCGGGCGCGAAGGACTACCAGCACTTCTCCGCCTCCGGCCACTGAAGGGCGAACGCTACATCCGGTCGATCATCGCCTGCCCGAACGCCGAGCAGCGAGACCTCGTTCGCGCCCTCCATCAGCCGGGCGAAGTCGTAGGTGACCTGCTTGTCGGAGATCGCGCCGCCGAGCGACGTCGATGATCAGGTCGGCCGCCTCGATCCAGCCGAGGTGGCGCAGCATCATCTCGGCCGAGAGGATCAGCGAGCCCGGGTTGACCTTGTCCTGGCCGGCGTACTTCGGCGCGGTGCCGTGGGTCGCCTCGAACATCGCGACCTCGTCGGAGAGGTTGCCGCCCGGCGCGATCCCGATGCCCGCCGACCTGTGCGGCGAGCGCGTCGGAGATGTAGTCGCCGTTCAGGTTCAGCGTCGCGATCACGTCGTACTCGGCCGGGCGGCGTCAGGATCTGCTGCAGGAACGCGTCGGCGATCACGTCCTTGATCGTGATCGTGCGGCCCCTCGTGCTCGAGCTGAAGCCACGGGCCGCCGTCGATCGGCGTCGCGCCGAACTCGTTCGCCGCGAGCGCGTAGCCCCAGTCGCGGAAGCCGCCCTCGGTGAACTTCATGATGTTGCCCTTGTGCACGAGCGTGACCGACGTCGCGCCCGTTCGTCGAGCGCGTACTCGGATCGCCTTGCGGACGAGCCGCTCGGTGCCCTCGCGCGAGACCGGCTTGATCCCGATCGCCGACGTCTCGGGGAAGCGGATCTTGCGTCACGCCCATCTCGTCCTGGAGGAACGCGATCACCTTCGGCGCGCCGTCCGTCTCGGCCTCCCACTCGATGCCCGCGTAGATGTCCTCGGTGTTCTCGCGGAAGATGACCATGTCGGTCTTCGACGGGTCCTTGAGCGGGCTCGGCACGCCGGGGAAGTGGCGCACCGGGCGCAGGCAGACGTAGAGGTCGAGCTGCTGGCGCAGCGCGACGTTGAGCGAGCGGATGCCGCCGCCGACGGGCGTCGTCATCGGCCCCTTGATCGAGACCGAGTAACTCGCGCGCCGCCTCGAGCGTCTCGTCCGGGAGCCAGACGTCGCTGCCGTAGAGGCGCGTCGCCTTCTCGCCGGCGTAGATCTCCATCCAGTGGATCTGCCGCGCGCCGCCGTATGCCTTCTCGACGGCGGCGTCGACGACGGCCTTCATCACCGGGGTGATGTCGACGCCGATGCCGTCGCCCTCGATGAACGGGATGATCGGGTTGTCGGGTGTCGGCTCGCCGGGGACGATCTTGCGCCTTCTGCCGGGACCTCGATGTGCGTCGTTGCGCTCATTGACCTACCGTGTTGCTCGTGAGGACGAAGGAGGACTCAGGCTACCGCAGCCCTCCCGGACGGGGGCGGCGCGACGGATCGCCGACCGTCCTGATCGAGGGGTTCGACAGGCACTACCGGCTCTTCCGCGCCGCGAGCGCGGCGCGCCAAGGAGCGGTTCGAGGTCGGCGCCTGGACGGAGCAGGCAGGCACGCGGTGCAGGAGCGGATCCGCTTCTACGACGAGCGCGTCCGCGAGTGCGTCGACCGGCTCCGGGCCGAGTTCGACGTCGAGGCGGCTCGACGACGCGACCTGGCGCGACGCGAAGCTCTACTACATCGGCCTGCTCGTCGAGCACCGCCAGCCGGAGCTCGCCGAGACCTTCTTCAACTCGGTGATCACGCGGATCCTGCACCGCAGCTACTACGACAACGACCTGATCTTCGTCCGCGCGGCCATCTCGACCGAGTACATCGAGTCCGACCCGCCGATCTACCGCAGCTACTACCCGAAGTCGACGGGAACCGCAGGCGTGCTTCGAGCGCGTGTTCCGCGACTTCGGCTGGCGCCGGCCGTTCGCCGACCTCGAGCGCGACGTCGAGCGGCTCGTCGCGCGCGCTCGCCGAGCGGCCGGACGGAGCGCGCGTGGACGCACCTCGAGCCGAACCACCAGATCCAGGTGCTGGGCTCGGCCGTTCTACCGCAACAAGGCCGCGTACGTGTTCGGCAAGCTCGTCAACGGCCACGAGGCGAGCTGCCGTTCGCCGTCCCGATCCTCCACGACGAGGCCGGGCCTGCTCGAGCTCGACACGATCCTGCTCGACCCGCGACCAGATCAACATCCTCTTCTCGCTCTCGCGCGCCTACTTCATGGTCGACATGGAGGTCCCGTCCGGCTACGTCGAGTTCCTGCGGTCGATGGCGCCGCACCGCGACCGCGCTCCGAGCTCTACACGATGCTCGGGCTCGGCAAGCAGGGCAAGACGCTCTTCTTCCGCGAACTGCTGCCAGCACCTCGCACCACTCCGCGGACGCGTTCGTCGAGGCGCCCGGGATTCGCGGCAAGGTGATGCTCGTCTTCACGCTCCCCTCGTACCCCTACGTGTTCAAGGTGATCCGCGACGTCGTTCGGGCCGGGGAAGGACACCGACCGGGAGACCGTCCGCTCGAAGTTCGCGATGGTCAAGCACGTCGACCGCGTCGGGCGGATCGCCGACACGCTCGAGTTCACCGACCTCGCGCTGCCGCGCGACCGCTTCTCGCCCGAGCTGCTCGAGCAGCTGCACGCGCTCGCGCCGTCGATGGTCGAGGTCGACGGCGACCCGCTCGTGATCCGCCACTGCTACGTCGAGCGGCGCATGGTGCCGCTCAACATCTACCTCGACCGCGCCTCGCCGGACGAGCTCGAGGCCGCCGTCGATCGAATACGGGAACGCGATCCGCGACCTTGCGATCGGCGAACATCTTCCCGGGCGACATGCTCTGGCGGAACTTCGGCGTCACCGCGCACGGCCGGGTCGTCTTCTACGACTACGACGAGATCGAGTACCTCACCGACGTCACGTTCCGCCGGATCCCGCCAGCCGCCCAACCCGGAGGCCGAGCTCGCGAGCCGAGCCGTGGTACGGCGTTCTCCCGCACGACGTCTTCCCCGAGGAGTTCGCGACGTTCCTGCTCGGCGACCCGAGGCTGCGCGAGCTGTTCATGCGCCACCACGGCGATCTGCTCGAGCCGGAGTTCTGGCAGGAGTGCCCAGCGGCGCGTCGAGGACGGCGAGATCGTCGACTTCTTCCCCTACCCGGAGTCACTGCGGTTCGCGGGACGGAGCGCGTAGGCGACACTCTCGGGGCCCGCGCGGGAAAGTACCGATGTGCGCGAAGGCGCGAGGACGGATGATCGGGGTTTCGAGATCGAGGGGGTGTGGTGCCGATGGCTTTCGAGGGACGGCTGGCATCCGTGGCCGCGAGCCTCGCTCGGCAGGAGTGGATCTTCGCCAAGACGATGCCGGACAACCCGCACGAGTACTGCCTGCGACGACGGTGGGTGGGCGACGACGACGGGTTCGCCGACGCGGTGCAGCTCATCCGCGAAGCCGGGTACGAGACGTCGTTCGAGGGACGCCCGTACATCCAGCTGGACATCGAGGACCACTTCTACTGGACGATGGGCGCCCCCGTTGGCGAGACGATCCTCATCAACCGCAAGAAGCTCGAGCACGTGTAGCGCGCGCTCACCTCTCGCTCCGCTTCGACCAGAGCCACCACCCTGACGCCGTCCCGCCCGACACCCCTACGACTCGTGGTGTATCCGCCGACGTTCTTGCCGATTCAGACAAAAAAAGAGCGGGTGGAGGGAATCGAACCCTCGTAATCAGCTTGGAAGGCTGGGGCTCTACCATTGAGCTACACCCGCGCTCTGGTATTGAAGCGGTCCCGCGCGACGGACCGCGCAGGTTGTTCGCTCGCTACCGGTCGCAGCACCGTACGACGGCCGAGCGCAGCCCCTATCCTCGGCTGATGCCTGCCCACCACGCTGCACGAGTCTCCGGAGCGTAGTGCCCGCCGGAGAGGAAACGCGCGGCGTCGCCCGCTACCGCGAGCTCTTCGCGAACCCGTATGCGGGTGCGCTCCTCGGGTGGAGCATCGTCGCGCGGCTCCCGACCGGGATGGCGGCGCTCGCGCTCGTCCTCCTCGTTCGGGCGACGGGTGCCGGGTACGGCGAGGCGGGCCTCGTCGCCGCCGCCTACGGCGTCGCGGTCGCGGTCGGTGCGCCGTACGGCGGCCGGCAGATCGACCGGCGCGGCGCCTACCGTGTCCTGCGCGTCCGCATGGTGCTGTACTCCGCGCTCCTCGCCGCTGTCGCGCTCCTCGGTGAGCTCGACGCGCCGATCGCGGTCATCGCGCTGGTCGCTGCGGCGACGGGCCTCACGACGGCTCCGGTCTCGTCGGTGCTGCGGTCGATCTGGCCGACGGTCGCCGGCGAGGACGGAGCGAAGACCGCCTACGCGCTCGACGCGGCTCTCCAAGAGGTGATCTTCGTCGGCGGGCCGCTCCTCGTTGCGCTGCTCGCGACGATCGACCCGGCCGCCGCCGTCGCCGGCGCTTCGGCGATCGCCCTCGTGGGGACGTTCGCGTACGCGAGGTTGCCGCCGATCCGCGCGGCCGGGCCGGCCGAGGACAGCCACCGCTCGCGCCTCGGCGCTCTCTCCTCGGTCGGCGTGAGGACGCTCACCCTCGTGTCGCTCTGCCTCGGGCTCGGCTTCGGCTCGGTCGAGATCGCGGTCCCTGCTTTCGCCGAGATCCAGGGCAACCGCGCGCTCGCCGGCGTGGCACTCGCCGGATTCTCGCTCGGGTCGCTCGCCGGCGGCCTCGTCGCGGCTCTGCGACCGTCACGTGACGAGCGGCGCAGGATCGTACTCGGCTTGTGCGCCCTCGTGCTCCTGATGCTCCTTCCGCTCCTCGCAGGATCCATGGTCACGATGACCCTCCTCCTCTTCGCCGCGGGGCTCCCGATCGCGCCGGTCGCCGCGGCCATGTACGGGCAGATCGGCGAGGTGGCAGCTGCGGGGTCGGTCGCCGAGGCGTTCTCGTGGTTCGGGACGTCGATCTCGATCGGAATCGCGGGAGGGAGTGTCGCGGGCGGCTGGTTGATCGACGCCTCCGGCTGGCGGGCTGCCGTCCTGCTCGGCGTCGGCTGCCTCGCGGCCGGCGCCGTGCTCGTCGCGGTGCGCCACGCTACCCTCGCGCCGCCGCCCGTCTTCACTGCCGGGCGCGGCTAGCGGCGCACCGATTCCTCAGGACGTCGACGAAGTCGATCGACTCGGCGCCCGGCGGCGGCTACGATTGTGGCCGGTGGAGGAGCCGCTGATGATGATGGGTGCGGAAGGGGCGAGCGCCCGCGTCGATCACCCTCCGTCAGGGGGAGCGTGATGCACAGAGGCATCGTCATTGGCGCGGCCATCGCTGTCGCCGCTGTCGTCGCGTTGACCGCGGCGACCGTCGCGGTGAGTCGCTCCGGTGAGAGTCCGAGCGAAGCGGCGCTCGAGGCAGCAGGAATCGAGTCGGATGCGCAGGGTGGCGACGGCCGTCCGGTCGGCCTTGATCCAGGCGGGGCCGGGGAAGTCTCGCCGCCCGGTCAGCTCAAGGGGAAGAAGGGGCAGTTCGACGGCAGCGTCCGCTCGCTCGACGGCAAGAAGCCGCGCGACCGTGGCCCGCGGTCGGAGCAGGGACAGCCCGAACCTGGCATCTCTTCACAGGCGAACGACCCCGGTGGCCAGGTGCCGGCACCCGCTGCGCCCGCTCCTTCGCCGAGCGCGGTGTTCGAGGGCCTCAACCGCACCAGCAATGGAGCAGGCTGGCCGCCGGACACGAACGGCGACGTTGGCCCGAATCACTTCATCCAGTCGGTGAACACGTCGATCGGGATCTACTCGAAGGGTGGCGCGAAGATCTCGGCGTTCTCGTTCGACGCGCTCTTCGGGGCGAACGGCGGGACGGGAACGCTCTGTGACACCGACAACTACGGTGACCCGGTCGTCCTCTACGACACGTTCAGGGACCGTTGGGTGATCAGCGACTTCGCGTTCACGACCGACGCAGGCGGTACCGTCACCTCCGACAACTACCAGTGCTTCGCGGTCTCGAAGTCCGGCGACCCCGTGAACGGGGGCTGGTGGCTTTACGCCTTCAAGGTCGCGGCGGGCGGCGACATCGCCGATTACCCGAAGCTCGGCGTCTGGCCGGACGGGATCTACATGTCCGCGAACGTGTTCGGGCCGTCGGCCTTCAAGAACGTCCGCGTCTGGGCGTTCAACAAGGACGACTTCTACAGCGGCTCGACGAGCCCGCGGGCCGTCACGTTCGATCTCCCTCAGTCGTCCGGCGGCACGACGGTCTTCAGCCTGCTTCCGAGCAACGCACGGAAGCAGACGGGTACTCCGCCGGCCGGGCGGCCGAACCTGTTCACGTCGATCTGGGGCTCATACCAGCTGCGGGTGTGGAAGTTCACGCCGAACTGGGCGACGCCGTCGTCTTCGACGTTCAGCGGCCCCACCAACGCGTCGGTCGCGACGTTCAGCGTCGGCCCCCCGGACGTGCCCTCGCCCAGGAACAGCCTGGACACGCTCTCCTACCGGCTGATGATGCAGAACCAGTACACGAACATCGGCGGCGCGGAGTCGCTCTGGCTCACCCACACCGTCGGCTCCTCCAACATCGCACGCGTCCGCTGGTATCAGCTGCGTGTCGACGGCGGCACCGTTGCGAGCTCACCGGCGCAGCAGTCGACGTGGGGCGCCGACTCAACCCATCGGTTCATGCCGAGCCTCGCCGTCGACAAGGTCGGCGACATGGCGGTCGGCTATTCGGTCTCGTCGTCGTCGCTCGATCCGGGCATCCGCTACGCGGGCCGTCTCGTCGGCGACCCGGCGAGCACCCTCGGGCAGGGGGAGGCCACACTGGCCGACGGCGGCGGCTCTCAGACCTACACGAACCGCTGGGGCGACTACGCGACAATGACGCTCGACCCCGACGGCTGCACGTTCTGGTTCACGAGCGAGATCTACAACACCGACGGAAACGACTGGCACACGAGGATCGGCTCGTTTGCGTATCCCTCGTGCAGCGGAGATGGCGGCGGCGCCACTGCACCCGCTGACCCGACGGGTCTTGCGACGGCTGGTGTCTCGTCGACGAGCGTCAGTCTTGTTTGGGTCGATAACGCTGACGACGAGGCCGCCTATACGGTCGAGCGTAGTACCAACGGCGCGGCCTTCACGATCTTGACCTCGACGTTGGCGGCGAACAGCACTGCCTATACCGACAGCAGCGCCTCTCCGTCGACGAGCTACTGGTATCGGGTCAGAGCGACGAACAGCGTCGGTGCCTCCGGCTATTCGAACGTGGTGACCGCGACCACGGCCGGGACCGGCGGAGGTGACGTGACCCCGCCTGTACTGTCGCTGCCCAGCACGCTGACGGTCGCCGCGACGAGCGCCTCGGGTGCGCTCGTGTCGTACTCGGTCTCCGCAACCGACAACCTCGACCCGCAACCGGTGGTGACGTGTGCGCCGCCTTCCGGCAGCCTCTTCGCCGTCGGTGCGACGACGGTTTCGTGTACGGCGACGGATGAGTCGGGCAATTCCTCGTCCGGGTCTTTCACCGTGCAGGTGAACGCCCTCAGTCCACCTCCGCCTTCTGGTGGTGGTGGTGGTGGTGGTTCGGGTGCCGCCGACCTGTATCTGACGGGTTCCGTCGGGCCGGTGTCGGTGCCGGTGGGTGGGACGCTGACGTGGCGTCTGCGGGCGTTGGACGACAAGAACTACCGGCCGGCGACGGGCGTCTACGTCGATGTGACGCTGCCGGCGGGGGTTCAGGTCGCCTTGGTGCAGGCGGATCGTGGGCCGGGTTGTGCGAGCAGCGGCGCCGGGACGATGCGCTGCGACCTGGACTGGCTCTCCTCGGATGTGCCCTACGGGAACATCGTGATCGTCACGAAGGTGGTCGCGTCCGGTGAGCTCGTCTTGGGCGCCACGATCGCGCATGCGCGGGCGGACGAGAACCCGGCCGACAACACGCTCACCTTGAAGGCGAGCACGCCGGCGCCGGTCGTGTCGGCACCGTTTGCGCCGTTTGTCATTGTTCGGGCCAAGCCGAGGCCGGTATTCGGGAAGCCGCTGACCAGGCATTTCGGGAAGCCGCTGAAGCTCCGGCGATTGCCCTTCGCGGGCCGGCGGTTCACGTTCACGCTGCCGGTGAAACGGAGCGACACCGGAGCCCCCCTGAGGGTGGGCAAGATGACCGCGAGCCCGAGAGTGGCCGGCAAGCTGATCACGCATGCCGAGTCGTTCAAGAAAGGCAAGGCCCGGCTCACATTCCGAGTGCCCAGGACCGCGAAAGGCAAGCTGCTCAAGCTCAGTATCGAGATCACCGCGTCCGGCAAGACCACCACACGCCTCTACACCTACAGGGTGCGCTGAACACGACGACCACACGGCGCCCGCACACGCGGTTGCAGGCCCTGGCCGCGAGCGTTTACTGCAAAGTCGGCCTTAGAGCCAGTTCTCGGCGGGCTCCTGTTCGATGAACCGGTTCGCGATGTCGATTCGCCGCGCGAACCAGACGTCGCCGAGCGATTGACCGTAGTCGATGAAGCGGGCGAGCGCGTCCGAGCGGCCGGGGTTGCCGCTGATGCGTGGGTGCAGGCCGACGGACATCATGCGCGGCACGTCGTCGCCGTCATCGCGGAGGCGGTCGAGGTGCGCCTTCGCCATCTCGAGGAAGTGCTCAGGGCTGCCGAAGCCTTGCGGCACGACGTAGCGGGCGTCGTTGACGACCAGGCCGTAGGGGACGACGAGGTGTGGGCGGTCGAGGACCCGCGTCCAGTAGGGGAGGTCGTCGCTGTAGCAGTCGGAGTCGTACGTGAACCCGCCTTCCTCGACGACGAGCTCTCGTGTGTTGGTGCTCATCTCGCGGCAGTACCAACCGAGCGGACGTGAGCCTGTCGTGCGCGTGATCGATTCGACCGCGCGCCGGATCGCCTCGCGTTCCTCGTCGCGTGTCATCTCGAAGTGGTTGCTCCAGCGGAAGCCGTGCCCGGCCGCCTCGTCTCCCCGGCGTGCGAGCTTCTCTGCCACAGCGGGGTTTCGCTCGAGCGCGACGGCGGCGGCGAAGAACGTGACGGGGATGGCTGCGGTGTCGAAGACGCGGAACATGCGCCAGATCCCGGCGCGCGTGCCGTACTCGTACATCGACTCGACGGCCAGGTCGCGCTGTCCCTCGAGCTTGAACGGCAGCTCGTAGAGGATGTCGTTCTCGCCGTCTCCCATGGCGAAGGTCTTCTCAGAGCCCTCTTCGTAGTTGACGACGATCTGCACCGCCACCTTTGCGTCGTTCTCCCAGCGCACGTGCGGCGGGTGCTCGCCGTAACCGATGAGGTCGCGCGGCGGGCCCTCGACGGGGACGTCGTCCTGCACGAAGAACTGTGGGTCGGGTGTCATGACTCCCTCTCCGGCTCTCTTGGGCTGATGGTCAACGGTCGAGCTCCTCGCGTACGAGCGACGCGAGCCGGCCGGCCCCGGTGCGGATCTCGTCCACAGACGGGTAGCTGAACGAGAGCCGGGCGGTGTTGTGCCCGCGGTCGCCGTGGAAGAACCCAGCTCCAGGCACGAACGCCACCCCGCTGGCGCGGGCGCGCTCGTTCAGGGCTGCTGCGTCGATCTCCTGCGGCAGCTCGAGCCAGAGGAAGTAGCCGCCCTCCGGGTGCGTCCACGTCGCACGCCCGGGCATCTGCTCGTTCAGCACGTCGAGGAGTGCGTCTCGGCGCCGGAGCAGGAACGAGCGGAGGAGCTCGAGGTGCGACTCCAGCATGCTCGCCGCCAGGAAGTCGAGCAGCTGCGCCTGCGGCAGCAGCGCCGGCGAGACGTACGTCCGCGTGGCGAGCACCTCGACTGGGGCGACGAGGCGTTTCGGCAACAGGAGGTAGCCGACCCGAAGGCCAGGGGCGACGACCTTCGAGAACGATGACGAGAAGACCGCGAGGTCGTCGCCGCCCCGGGCGCGGAGGAGCTCGTGCACGTGCGGCAGCGCCTCGCCTTCGAAGCGAAGCAGCCCGTAGGGGTCGTCCTCGAAGACGGTCAGCTCGTACTCGAGCGCGAGCTCGACGAGGGCGTGCCGCTGCTCGAGGGTCAGAGTCCTGCCGGTCGGGTTGTGGAACGTGGGCAGCAGGTAGAGCAGCTTCGGCCGCGGGCTGCCGGCCGCGAGAGTGCGGAGTCGGTCGAGGTCGAGCCCGTCCGCGTCGTGATCGACCGTGACGACGCCGGCGCCGGCAGCCGACAGCGTGTGCAGCATCCGGTCGTATGTCGGCGCCTCGACGATCGCCCTGCCGCCCTTGCTCAGGAGGTGCCAGACGACGAAGTTGAGCCCGATCAGCGACCCGGGAAGCACGACCACGCGGTCACGTTCGACGCCGTGGCGCTCGCCGAGCCAGTCGCGCAACGGCCCGAAACCGGCAGGCGGCCCGTAGTTGAGCGCGACGTGACCGTCTTTCTCGACCGCCCGCTTCGCGCTCTCGGCGAGCTGCGCTAGCGGGAACATCTCGGGCGAGGGGATCCCGCGCGCGAACGAGATCACGTTCTCCTCGGGCAGCAGGCTCATGCCCGGACCGTGGCGGCGCCGGAGGCCTTCCGTGCCGGCCACAAGGCAACGATCTCCTCGGCCGTTGCGAAGTCGAACCGGTGGCGCATCAGGAGAAGTGACGCCTCGTGCTGGGCGGGGTCGTCGCTTGCGACGCAGTCCTCCGCGATCACGACGTAGTAGTCGTTGAACAAGGCGTCGCGCGCCGTCGACTCGACGCACCCCTCGGTCGTCGCGCCGGTCATCACCACCGACTTGATCCCGTTGCTGCGCAGCAGAAGGTCGAGGTTCGTGCCCCAGAAGCCGCTCGATCTGTACTTCTTCACGATCAGGTCACCCGGCTCGGGGGCAAGCTCGTCGACAATCGCCTGTCCCTCCGACCCGTCCACCGTGTACTGCAGGGGGACGCCCTCACCGTGGCTCTCGAGGTGGAGGCGGAGGTTGAAACGGATCTGGGCCGGCGACTCGCTCACCCGCCCCGGAAGTACCGTCATCTGGACGAACACGACACGGACTCCCGCCGCACGCGCCCCGTCGATCAGCCGCGCGAGCCTCGGGATCATCGGCGAATACATCGAGATATCGACTCCCAGACGGTCGAACGCCCAGCCGGGAGTGCAGAAATCGCGCTGCATGTCCACCACGACGAGCGCGGTATACGACGGGTCGACGAGCTCGTGGAGCTCGGTGAAGACCTGCTTCCCCTCGACCTCGATCATCGCTCTCGCAAACCTTCGCTCTCAGCGTCTCGTTACCGGCAGTTCTGGCACTCCACGATAGTCGATCGATCTCTATCGGTTCGCAGCTCGTTCGGATGCGCCCGGGAGGATTCGAACCTCCGACCCGCGGATTAGAAGTCCGCCGCTCTGTCCACTGAGCTACGGGCGCGTCCTCGTAGGGTAATCGGCCGACCGGGGCCTCGGCGTGAGGCGCCGAGTAAGCTCGTCGTGTGATCAAGGTCGGCATCGCGGGCGCGCGTTCTGTGACCGGAATCGTCTGCGGCAGCAATTGGGCGAACGGAAGGGCAGCACCTCGGTGACGGAGGGCGTGGTCTCGCCGCTGCAGCCCTACCTGCCCCGGCTCGTTCTCGACTGGCAGCGAACGACGCCCGACGCCCTCGTGCGCGAGATCGACGGGTCGATGGTCTTCGTCGACGTCTCGGGCTTCACGAAGATGTCCGAACGTCTTGCCCGGCAGGGGAAGGTCGGCGCCGAGGAGGTCTCGGACGTCATCGGCGCAACGTTTGGGGCGCTGCTCGCGGAGGCGTACGCCTGCGGCGGAAGCCTGATCAAGTTCGGCGGGGACGCGTTGCTCATCTTCTTCCAGGGCGACAGGCACGCGCTTCGCGCCGTCGCGGCCGCACATGGGATGCGGGCAGAGTTGCGCCGGTCGGGAACGTTCTCGACCACCTCGGGGAAGGTCACCCTCAGGATGTCCGTGGGCGCCCACACGGGGCGCTTCCACTTCTTCCTCGTCGGCGGCTCGCATCGGGAGCTGATCGTTGCCGGGCCGGCCGCGACCGAGACAGTGACGATGGAGGGGGCTGCTTCCGCCGGCCAGGTTCTGCTCAGCCCAGCGCTCGCCGCGGCGGTTCCGACGAAGAACCGCGGGCGTGTCCTTGGCCCCGGCGTGCTGCTCGCCGGTAATGCTCCAAGCGTCGAGCGGACAGAGATCGTCACGCAGACAGTCGATTTCGGTCTCCAGCCGTTTGTGTCGGTCGCGTTGCGTGAGACCGTGCTCGCCGGTGAAGTCGAGCCGGAGCATCGCTCGGTGACCATCGCGTTCGTTCACTACGGCGGGTTCGACGACCTCATCGAGACGAAGGGCGGCGACATCGCCGCGGCTTCGCTGGACACTCTCGTTCGCTCTGTCCAGGAGGCGGCCGGCGCCCACGGCGTTGCGTTCCTCGCGTCGGACATCGCCCCCGATGGCGGCAAGATCATTCTCACGGCGGGCGCGCCGGTGGTGACGGGTGCCGATGAGGAGCAGATGCTGCTCGCGGCGCGCGAGATCGTCGCCGACGCCTCCGGCCTCCCCCTGCACATCGGTGTGAACAAGGGGCCGGTCTTCGCCGGCGCTATCGGCCCTCCGTACCGGCGGACCTACACCGTGATGGGCGACGACGTCAACCTCGCTGCTCGGTTGATGGCCCGGGCGGGCGTTGGCGAGATCGTGGCCGCACCGGCCGTCCTCGACGCCTCGCGAACGACGTTCGAGACGTCCGAGCTCGAGCCGTTCCTCGTCAAGGGCAAGAAACATCCGATAACGGCGTTCACCGTCGGGCACGCAATCGGGAGTCGAACGACGATCGCCGAGGCGGGACTCCCGCTCCTCGGTCGCGACGACGAGCTGGCCGCGCTCCACGAGGCGTGGGAATCGGCTCGGAGCGGCGCCGGTCGAATCGTCGAGATCTCTGCCGACCCGGGCATGGGCAAGAGCCGGCTCCTCGACGAGTTCCTCACCCGGGCCGAGGCCTCGAAGGTGGTCAGGGCCGGCTGCCGGCTCTACCAGTCGGGCACGCCGTACTTCCCGTTCCGAGCGATCCTGCGCTCGGTCCTCGGCCTCGAGGGGCTCGATGATGCCGCGAGCGTATCTGCGCTGGCGGAGCTCGTGGAAGAGCGCACGCCGACCCTCGGACCGTGGCTGTCCCTCCTCGCGACGCCCCTCGACCTTGCCGTCGAGCCGTCGCCAGATGTGCGGGCGCTCGATGACAAGTTTCGAAGGGCACGACTCGAGGAGGTCGTCGCAGCGCTCGTCGTCGAGGTCGCGAGCGAGCCCGCCATCGTGGTGGTGGAGGACACACACTGGATGGACGAGCCCTCGTGGGGGCTTCTGGCTCGGATCACACTGGAGCTTCGAGACCGCCCGTGGCTTCTCGTTCTCACCTCGCGCCCCGGGCCGGACAGCCCGTTGACAGCGAACCAAGGAGACGCGCTTCTTCGCCTCGAGCTCGAGCCGCTTTGCGTCGAGCAAGCGGTCGCGCTGATTCACACCGCCACGCCCGACACACCGCTCATGTCCCGGCAGGCTCTCGAGCTCGCCGAGCGCGCGGCGGGGAACCCGCTTTTCCTGATCGAGCTGCTCGACGCCCTTCGACGAGGCGACGACGTCGAGTCGCTGCCGCGCTCCGTCGAGGGTCTCATCCACGCACGAATCGACAGGCTTCCGACCGCCGCGCGTCGCCGACTGCGTGCGCTCGCCGTCCTCGGGGTCGGTTTTCGGGTCGAGAACGCTCCGGTCGTCCTCGCGGGGCGAGGCTCGACCAGCGTTTCCGCTGTGCTCCGCGAGCTCGGCGACTTTCTCTCCCTCGACCCGACGGGGTGGGTCCAGTTCCGCCACGCACTGATTCGCGACGCGGCCTACGAGGGGCTCCCGTTCCAGCGGCGTCAGCAGCTGCACGCCGAGGTTGGCGACTCGATCCTCGTCGCGGCCGGCGACGATCCCGACGCCGCCTCAGAGCTTCTGTCGCTCCACTACTCGTACGCGCGACGCTGGCAGGAGGCGTACACGTATTCGCGCGTCGCCGGAGACGGCGCGCGTGCGGTGTTCGCCAACATCGAGGCGGCACGCTTCTACGAGCGTGCGCTGACGGCGAGCGCTCGGCTCGGCACGGCGAGCGATTCGGATGTCGCGGAGCTGTGGCGTTCGCTCGGCGTCGTGCGGGAGGCAGCGGGAGAGTTCGACCAGGCGTTCGACGCTCTTCGCGCGGCGACCAGGTTGCTCGACGATCAGGTTGCCCAGGCCGAGATCTACGAGAAGCGTGCAATGGTGCGACTGCGAGTCGGTGCCTACCGTCGCGCTCTACGGGAGACCACGTCGGGACTTCGGCTCGTCGAGCCCCCGCGCTCGGCGGCCGAGGCCGAGGTGCGGGCGGGGCTGTCCGCGCTTCGGGCGAACATCCGCCTTCAACAGGGTCGGGCACGGGAAGCTCTCGCACTTGCCGAGCGGGCGGCTGCCGACGCCGAGAAAGCAGGCGCCCGCCGTGCGCTCGCCCGCGCGTACGTTGTCCTCGACGGCGGCTATGACCTGCTCGGGGAGCCCGAAAAGGCCGTCTACGAGCTTCGCGCGCTCGAGATCTGGCGCGAGCTGGGTGAGCTTCGCATCGCTGCGATAACCGAGATGAACCTCGGCGTAAAGGCATACGCCGAGGGACGGTGGGACGAGGCGGCCCAGCGCTACGCGACTGCTCAGGAGGATCTGCAGCGTGTGGGCGATCCGGCGCACGCCGGGTTCGCCGGAGCGAACCTCGGCGAGCTCCTCGTCAGCAGGCGTGCCTTCGGCCATGCCGAGACGGTGTTGCTCGAGGCCCGACGCGCGCTCAGAGCATCCCACTTCACTCTGGGGGCGATCTTCGCGGATATCCAGCTCGCGCGTCTCGCTTCGGAGCGCTCGCGGCCGATCGAGGCGGTCGCGATGCTCGAGCGGTCGGTCGACGAGGCGGCGTCGATCGGGCATCCACAGCTGATCCTGGACGTCACGATCCACCTCGCAGCGGCATGCATCGGCGCCGCTGATCCCGAACGCGGGCTCGCATTGCTCGACGCAGGGAAGACGGCCGCGGGGGACGAGGCGGTCGCGCTGATGGTTCCTCTGGGTCGTGTCCGCGCGACGGCACTCATGGCGCTTCGCCGGCTCGACGAAGCATCCGATGAGGTCTCAGCGGCGCTCGCGCTCGCTCGCAGGCAGGGCCAACTCTACGAGGAGCTCCAGCTCCTTCGAGCCCGTGCCGACCTTGCGCGCTGCACGGGCCGACAGGCTGACCGAGAGGAGCTGCGGGAGGTCGATCGCCTCCTGCAGCTCCTCTCTATTCCGCGGTCGTCTCCGCGCTCGTCGGGCTAGCCGGTCGACCGGTAGCCGTCGACCTTCGAGTAGACGTACGCCTCGTACGTGCCGCCCGCCGAGTCCGTGCTTACGATCATGCACGAGGTGTGGGCGGGATCCGCGGCAGGGAAGATCGGGTTCGTCGCCTCGTCCACCTCGGTGAGCCCGAATGGATCAGTAATCGGTTTCGGGCGGGGGTCGTAGAGGCACATAGGCATCTCGCGCGTTACGTCCCCGTACGGCGCCACATCGTCGTAGCGCAGCGTGACCGGATTCTGACTACCGGGCAGGCCCGTCCACTTGATCCACTCGATGACCGGGAACGTGGTTCCAGTGGTCGCGCTCGTCGGATGGAGCGTCGCGACGAGAGCGTTCTGCTGCGATGTGTACGTCAACATCACGAGCTCGCCGACCTTGCAGTTGCCGCCGACGGTGTAGAGCTTGGCCTTGTACTCGAAGTTGCCCTCCACGCCGCCCTGGAACGGGCTCGTGCATTGCGCGTCGACCGCCGGCACGTTGCCGAAGTGCTTGTCGCTGACGCTCGCTGTGAACAGGAACTCCCAGCCGCTGCTCTCTCTGCCGTCCGTCTTGCACTTTTGTTGCGTCGCGGTGGGCGTGGTCTGCGCCCAGACGCGCGGCGGGCTGCCCGGGTTGTTGTCGCTCTCGCAGACGAGGTACGTCTTGTTGAGTGGCACGTTGGGGAAGGTGTAGGTGCCGTCCGCGGCTGCTTGCGTCGTCCGGGGGACACTGTATGTCGAGCCGCTCTTCGCGTACAGGAAGACGTTGAAGGGTTGGCGAGGCTCGCTCGCCGTCGGTCCAGGGGCGCCGTTTTCGTCTGTGTCCTGCCAGATGGTGCCCGAGATCGTTCCCGTACACACCTCGGCGGTCAGCGTCGGCAGCGAGGTTCCAGGCTTGACCTCGAACAGGTTGGCGTCGCCGCTCGAGTCGTTGAACTGGTTTGCCTGCTTGACGGTGACCGTGCCGGACCCGCCGTCGCTGAACGTCAACGTGCCCGCGCTATCGGCCCGCAACGTGACCGTGAACGTCGCGTAGCCGGTCTTCGCGCTTAGGTCCATTCCTTGCACCACGACCTCGTTGCCCGACCTCGTAATCGACCCTTGTGTGGTCGAGGGCGTCTCCTGGGCGGTGACGAACGACGGGAAGATCACCCTGGCCGAGCCAAGAGTCTGCGACTTCGCGACGTTGCTGAGCCGCATCGTCACGTCGACCGTGTCGCCGACGCAGATCGACTTGGCCGCCGTTGCACCGTTCGCGTCGAACCCGAGCGTGTAGTACTTCTGGGCGCCGGATCCTGCAAGTGCGCTCGTCAGGGGAATCGCGACCGCGACTATCACGACGACCGCGATGGCGAGCAGCCAGCTCCTCCGCCTGTTTCCCCTGTACGCCCTTCCGATCTGCTTCGTCATTGTTCCCCCGTCTCCATTGTCGTTTGCGCTCTCTGGCCGCCGCCGCGTCACATTCCGATCGCGGCCGTCGTCGCGCACGAGCACCGTTCGAAGCCGACCACGCGCTCCCGCAGGCCCAGTTGTCAATTGGATCCTACTGCCTCGAACGGGGGACGCAAGTCGGTCGCCCTCTCGCTTCGACGGCCATCGCCGATCGAAGTTGGCCTCTCTGCCCGGTCGCGCTCTCGCGGGGCCGTTCGCGGTGTCTCCGAGACGTGTTGGCAGTAGGCTCGCGGCGTGGCCACGATCGGCATCGTCAGCCCGGGTGCGATGGGCAGCGCGGTCGGACGCATTCTTTCGAGCGGAGGCTCGAGGGTCGTCGCGACCGTCGCCGGCCGGAGTGACCGCACCCGGATGCTTGCACGCGGGATCACGCTCCTACCAACCGTCGACGACGTTGTCGGTGGATCGGACGTCGTTTTGTCGGTCGTGCCACCCGCCGCAGCTCGCGAGGCCGCGATCGCGATCGCGGATGCCGCGGCCCGTACTGGCGCGGGTCCTCTTGTTGCGGATCTCAACGCCGTTGCGCCCACGACGATGACGACCATCGCACGTTGCCTCGCGATTGCGGGCCTCGACGTCGTCGACGGTTCGATCTCGGGTCCGCCGCCGCGCGTCGCCGGTACGACCGTGGTCTACCTCTCCGGTCCGCGGGCAGCACAGGTCGCGAGTCTCGATACACCGGGCCTCGCGCTCCGGGTCGTCGGAGACACGGTCGGCACGGCATCTGCGATCAAGATGTCGACGGCGTCGTTCTACAAGGGCCAGACCGCGATCTTCGCCCAGGCGCTCCGGGCAGCGCGTGCGAACGGCGTGCTCGAGCTCGTGCTCGACGACCTCGGACGGCACTACCCCGACCTCGTCGACGACGCCCCGCGGATGCTGCAGAGCATTGCGGCGAAGTCGGGCCGCTACGTGGCCGAGATGGAGGAGATCGCCGCGTCCCAGCAGGCCGCGGGCCTGCCGCCCGAGCTCTTTGCAGCCCTCGCGAAGGTCTTCGGCGAGCTCAGCCGCACCGAGGCGGCGACTCGCGCACCCGAGGAGGCGGACGCGGGCGCGACGCTCGAGGACGTTCTCACGAGCCTCGACGCCCAACGGGACTAGCGGGGCAGCCGGAGGCCGAGGCGTCGGGGGAGCGAGGCCACGAAGCCGGTGAGTGCGTCGGGCTCGTTCCCCCTGTCGTGGGCGGCGTCGCGCCTGATGAGTGCGGCGCGGATCGCCGAGCCTCCCGCCCACCGCAGCGGCTCGGGCGGCATCAGCTTGCGATCCGGCTCGACGATCGCGAGGCCGGTGATCTCGTCCCGCCGGTCGAGCGCGAGGCGGGCGAGGATCTCGCCACCGAGATACGTTGGGCCGACGCCGTTTCCGGTGAACCCGAACCCGTGGTGCACGCTGCCGCGCGACCCGAAGATCGGCAGGTGGGTGGGGGAGACGTCGATCGGGCCGCCCCACGCATGCGTGATCTGCCGGTCGGCGAGCCGGGGGAAGAAGCGTCGCAGCGCCGCAGTGGCATGGGCGGCCGCGGACGCATCGATGTCGAGGCGCTCGCGGTGCCGGCCGCCGACTCCCATGTGACCACCGCCCCACCCGAGCGCGATTCGGCCGTCGGCGGTCGTGCGGAAGTAGTGGAGGAGCGTGCGGCAGTCGTGGATGTTCTCGCCGGCCGTCCAGCCGGCCTCGTCGATCACGTCGGGGACCGGCTCCGAGATGACCATGTGGCTCGAGGCGACTCCGAGCGCGAGGCGGTAGCCGCCGAAGCCGACGGTCGCGCTGTTCACGGCGAGCACGGCCGCACCGGCCGTAACCGTTCCGTCCGTCGTCACGGCGGTGCCTTCGCGCGACAGCGAGCGGACGCTCGTGCGCTCGTGGAGGCGGACGCCTGCCTCGACGACCTTGCGCCTCAGGCCGAGCGAGAGGCGCGCCGGCTGGACGTTCGCGGCCGTCGGGAGGAACATGCCGCCGAGGAACGCCGGCGACGCGCACCGGGCCGCAACTTCCTCACTCGAGAGGGGGACGGCCTCCTCGGCCGCGCCGACCGCGCGACACGCGTCGACGACTTCGTCCCAGTCACCCATCTGCGCCTCGCTCGTCGCGACCTGGAGCGTGCCTCCGAAGCGGTACGACGCGTCGACGCCTTGCGCGTCGCACCAGGCGCCGATCCCGCGAACCGCGCTCTCCGAGGCCCGGCATACCTCGACGGCGCGCGTGTCGCCGACGGCCTCGCGCAGGATCGGCAGATCGTCCCAGAGCGTCGAGACGAAGCCGCCGTTGCGCCCGCTCGGGCCGTGCCCGGCGAGCCCCGCCTCGAGCGCGACGACGTCGAGCTCGGGCTCGAGTGCCTTCAGCTGCCAGGCGGTCCAGAGCCCCAGGTAACCCGCGCCGACGACGACGACGTCGGCGGTGGTGTCGCCGGAGAGGGGCTCCGTCGGCTCCACGGGACCAGCTTCTTCGAGCCAGTAGCCGTAGCGGGTGTGCCGCATCAGCGGATCCTACGGTGCCCGCTCGACGCGCTGCGCAAGTTCCTTTCGAGAGGGTGGCGGACGGGACTTGAACCCGCGACCACCGGGATCACAACCCGGGGCTCTACCAACTGAGCTACCGCCACCACGTGCGTCGCACAGGATACCGTGCATCCGAGCACGGCCCCGTAGCTCAGTGGATAGAGCGGTGGACTTCGAATCCACGCGCGGAGGTTCGATTCCTCCCGGGGCCATCTGCACCTACGGAAACCGCTTGAAACGGCGGTTCAGGCGTGTTGGATATGCCCCGAAAGCGCACTTGGTCCGTACCTAGGTCCGTACCTCGAGAATCGACGACTAGGCTCGAGCACGTCGCCATCATTGGCGGCGTGGCGAAAGCCCCCGCGCGCCGAACCCGAACCACACCCAGCGTGCCACGGCGCCCTCGACAGCGACCGCCTCCGCGCCGAACGCGAAGAAGCACGGCGGATAATTGCCGCCCCCGTTGAACTCGTCGAGCGCGGCGGCCGAACGTTCCAGCTCCACCGGCTACCCGGCCATGAGCGCCCCCAAGTCGGGCTGGCCGTACCGATCCACCTTCGAGACGAGCACGAGTCGTCGCTCTAGCGGAGCGCGGCGATGAGTTGCAGCACGAAGCCAGTGAACAGCAATTCCAGCCCGAGGAACGCGACCCGTCGATTCCAGGCCATGCTGCGCCGCGCACGGTCTTTGACCTCCTTGACGGTGCCGCCCTCGAAGGGAGTCTCGTCGTCCAACGAGAGGGAGACGCCCTCGTCGCGGGGCGGCTGCGGCAAGGCGAAGAAGAAGAGCACGAACGTGCCTGCGGCGTTGAGGATGAGACCGGCGATGACCATCGAGGTAAGTCTCGCAGACCCAGGGGGGACTCCCCCTCCCCCCACGGGCAGGGACCCCGGAGGTAATGCCCGACGTGGCGAGAAAAACTCCGCGGAAAAACGGTTTGGCCAAGGCGGCAGATGACCGAGGATTACATGGCCGCGTCAGGGCGGGCCGATTCCGGCTTAACGGTGGCATCCGCTCCGGGTTGTTACGATGGTCGCATGGTAGGGCGGCAGTTACGCCTCGCCGCCTATCGAGTCGTCGCCCACCGCGCCGCCGCGGAGGGCAGCGAGGTCATCTCATCAGCCGAGCTCGGCGAGCAGGCGCTCACCAGCTCGGCACAGGTGCGCCGCGACCTCTCCGCCGTCTCCGTAGGCTCAGGGAGGCGAGGCCTCGGCTACTACACCGAGACACTCGTCGGCGAACTCGACCAGGCCATCGACTGGCCGACCGTCGTTGCCGATGCGCGACTGCGGGCCGAGATCCTCTACGACATTGGTGTCCTCGGGCGACGCGCTCGACCCCGATACAAACGCGATTCGACACCGACGGGTGTACGCCCCGGCCCCACTCACCTTCCCTAGATAGCGGAGGCTTGCGGAGACGGCGCACTCGCGGCGAGAAGAGCTTCGCGAGAGACTAGGCCCGCGAGTCCGGGTCGCAGGATGGGGCCGGACGCTCCGCCGTCGACGTTTCGCGTAGGATCGCGAGTGATGGGACGCCGCGGAAAGACTCTCGGGTTCGTGACGTGCTTCGTGGCGGGCATTGCGGCGGCCGGTCTTCTCGCCGTCGGTGGAAGGGCAGCCGACTCGACGCCCGTCGACACGACGGCCTCTGTGGAAACGACGACCTCCGTGGAGACGACGACGCCGGTGGAGACGACGACGGTGACGGTCGCCACCACGACGACCCCGGAGACGGTTCCGACGACGACGGCCGATGCGTCGTCTGGCGACGGAACGCCGGTGTGGGTCTGGGGGCTGCTTGCGATCCTCGTCGTTGCTCTCGCGGCGGTCATCGCGTTGCTCGCGCGGCGCGGCAGCCACGGTTCGCTCTCGCCGGAGGAGCGCGGCCGTCGGCTCGACAACGCCGTCAGTACGTGGGCGGCGCAGGGGTGGGCGATCGAGAGTCGGACACTGGATTCGGCGGTCTTGCAGCGTGCAGGTGAGCGGATGATCGTCGCCGTTGACGCGTCCGGTCAGATCACGACGCTCCCTGGCTAGCGCCACGCGGCCGAACAGGTGGGCAACCTTCTTGCCGGCCAGATCTGCATGCCGGCCGCTGTACTGACCGGCATCGGTCTCGTGCTCAACGGCAACTGGGACTGGAGCGAGCCGTTCGTCGGGATCGGCCTGCTCGTCTGGGTGATCTCGTTCGCGGCCGGCGTCGCCTACCTCGGGCCGACGTCCGGGCGGATCAAGAAGGAGATGGAGGCGGGTGGCGCGACGCCACGAGCCCAGGAGCTGATCGGCAACGTCCTGCGCTACTCGAGGATCGAGCTCGTCCTGCTGTTCGTCGTGGTCTTCATGATGGTCGTGAAGCTCGGGACATAGCCTCTCCCGAGCCGGCAGATGCGGGCGAGAGGACTTGAACCTCCAAGAGCCGAAGCCCAACGGGACCTAAACCCGCCGCGTCTACCAGTTCCGCCACGCCCGCGTGGTGGGCGAAATCTAGCGACCGAGGAGGAGCCCGACGGTTTCGCGCACCGAGTCGACCACGAGACCGGCGAGCGCGATCAGTGCGAATGCCGCGAAGCCTGCGAGCGGCTCGTGCGTCTGGACGACGAGCACACTGACGAATGCGGCGACGACAAACGATGCGGTCGCGAGCGGTCTCCGCGTCTTGGTTCCGAGCGCGAGCCCGACGAGGAAGACGGCGCCGAAGACGACGATTCCGATCAGCATGGTCCGAGGGTAGGACCGGGTCGGACGGACTGGACCGACAGTCAACCCGACGGGGGGCCGTACCGTCTCTGCTTGAATGGCCATCTGATGTCGTCGCAGGTGGAGGAGCTTGGCGAAAACCGCGTCCGCCTGACGGTGGATGTCTCCGTGCACGAGCTCGAGCACGCGGTCGAGCACGCGACCAACGACCTCTCCGAGTCCGTCAAGATTCCGGGATTCCGCAAGGGCAAGGTCCCGACGCCGGTGCTCGTCTCCAAGATCGGCCGCGACAGGATCTGGGTCGAGGCGGTCGAGTCGCACATCGGCGGCTGGTTCTGGGCGGCTGCGTCGCGCACGCGCCTGCGCCCGATCTCGGCGCCCGAGTACGAGTTCGACCTTCCCACGACCGACAAGGAGGCGTGGTCGTTTGCGGCCACGATCGAGGTGCAGCCGACCCCCGAGATCGTCGACTGGACGACGCTCGAGGTGCCGCGCCCGGAGGCGGAGGTGCCGCAGGAGCTCGTCGAGCAGGAGCTCGAAGCCCTCCGTCAGACCGTCGCGGAGCTCGTTCCTGCCGACGAGCGCCCTGCGAAGGAGGGCGACACGCTCGTCGTCGATCTCGCCGGCGACTCGGGTGAGACCCAGTCGGACACGGTGGTCGAGCTCGGATCGGGTCGGCTCATGGAGGAGATCGAGGCGGCGCTGATCGGCGCGAGTGTCGGCGAGACCAAGGACGTGGCGTACGAGCTCGCCGACGAGACGGAGTCGAATGTCTCGATCACGGTGAAGCACATCAACGAGAAGGTTCTGCCGGAGATCGACGACGACCTCGCGCGCTCGGCGAGCGAGTTCGACACGCTGGCCGAGTTGCGCGCCGAGATCGAGGGCCGGGTTCGGGCAGCGGTCGAGGCGGAGATCGACTCTGCCTTCCGAGCCGCTGCGGTCGACGCGCTCGTGAAGGCTTCGGACGTCAAGGCGGCCGGCCCGCTCGTGGATACGCGGGCCCGTGAGTTGCTCGACGGGTTCGTCCGCTCCCTCGGTCGCCGCGGGATCACGCCCGAGACGTATTTCGAGGTGACGGGCCAGTCTCCGGAGGTGTTGATCGCGCAGATGCAGGGGGAGGCGGCGCAGTCCGTTGCCCGCGAGCTCGCGCTCGAGGCTCTCGCCGATCGGGCCGGCATCGAGGCTTCGGATGACGACGTCAAGGCACTGATTCGCGAGCAGGCGGAGGAGTCGGGAGACGATCCCGACGAGGTGATCGACGGCATCTGGGCTCACGGACACCAGGAGTCGCTGCGCGAGGACCTGCGCCTGCGCGAGGCGCTCGATCGCCTCGTCGCCGACGTCAAGCCGATCGCGCCGGAGCTCGCGGAGGCGCGCGACAAGATGTGGACGCCCGACAAGGAAAACACCGAGCCGGAGAAGAAGTTGTGGACACCCGGCAGCAAGGAGCCCGAATGAGCCCGTTGATTCCCATGGTGATCGAGCAGACCTCGCGTGGCGAGCGCTCGTTCGACATCTACTCACGACTGCTGAACGAGCGGATCATCTTTCTCGGCACGCAGGTCGACTCGCAGATCGCGAACCTGATCAACGCGCAGTTGCTGCATCTCGAGTCGGAGGACCCCGACAAGGACATCTCGCTGTACATCAACTCGCCGGGCGGCTCGGTGTACGACGGGCTCTCGATCTACGACACGATGCAGTTCATCAAGCCGGACGTCTCGACGATCTGCGTCGGGATTGCGATGAGCATGGGTGCTCTCCTTCTGACCGGCGGCGCGAAAGGGAAGCGGATGGCGCTGCCGAATTCGAGAATCCTGATCCATCAGGTCTGGGGTGGCTATCAGGGGCAGGCGTCCGATATCGAGATTCACGCGAGAGAGACGATTGCGCTGAAGCGCAAGCTCGAGGAGATCATGGCCGACCACACGGGACAGGATGTCGAGAAGGTCAAACAGGACATGGATCGCGACTACTTCATGACCTCGACCGAGGCCGTCGAGTACGGTCTGATCGATCGCGTTATCGCGCACCGCTAAACCTGACGGGATAGCCAGACAGGCGATTTCGGAGTAAAAGGAGAGACGTGGCCCGAGCGAGCGACGGAAACGAGCAACTGCTCTGCAGCTTCTGCGGCAAGAGTCAGCGGCAGGTGAAGAAGTTGATCGCCGGACCCGGCGTGTACATCTGCGACGAGTGCATCGACCTCTGTAACGAGATCATCGACGAGGAGCTGACCGCCCCGGTCTCTCTCGATCTCGACAATCTGCCTCGTCCGAAGGACATCTACGCGGTCTTGAACGACTACGTCGTCTCGCAGGAAGAGGCGAAACGAACGCTGGCGGTGGCGGTCTACAACCACTACAAGCGCGTGCGCATGGGGCAGGTCGAGGAGGGCGAGGTCGAGCTCCAGAAGTCGAACATCCTGCTCCTCGGCCCGACCGGGTGCGGGAAGACGCTGCTCGCACAGACGCTCGCCCGGATTCTCAATGTCCCGTTCGCGATCGCGGATGCAACGGCGCTGACCGAAGCGGGGTACGTCGGCGAGGACGTCGAGAACATCCTCCTCAAGCTGATCCAGGCGGCCGACTTCGACATCAAGAAGGCCGAGACGGGGATCATCTACATCGACGAGGTCGACAAGATCGCGCGCAAGGCGGACAACCCGTCGATCACGCGCGACGTGTCCGGCGAGGGCGTCCAGCAGGCGCTCCTCAAGATCCTCGAGGGAACGGTCGCGTCCGTGCCACCGCAGGGAGGGCGGAAGCATCCGCACCAGGAGTTCCTCTCGATCGACACGACGAACATCCTCTTCATCTGCGGCGGTGCGTTCGCCGGCCTCGATCGGATCGTCGAGCGGCGGATCGGCGCGAACTCGGTCGGCTTCGGAGCGAACGTCCGCTCGAAGCACTCGGGGGAGGGCGCTGAGCTGCTCTCCGCCGTGATGCCCGAGGATCTCGTCAACTTCGGTCTCATCCCGGAGTTCATCGGACGGCTGCCGGTCGTCTCCGCAGTGCACCAGCTCCGGCGCGACGACCTCGTGCAGATCCTCACCGAGCCGAAGAACGCACTAACCCGCCAATACCAGCGGTTCTTCGGGTACGACACGATCGAGCTCGTCTTCACGGACGACGCTCTGTTCGAGATCGCGGAGAAGGCGCTGAAGCGGGAAACGGGCGCACGGGGCCTTCGCTCGATCATCGAGGCCGCGCTCCTCGACGTCATGTTCGAGCTGCCGTCCCGCAAGGATGTCTCCAAGTGCGTCATCACCAAGGAGACGATCTCGAAGGGACTCAGCCCGACGCTCGTCACGAGCGGCGCCGCGAGCTCGGGCGACGCGGGCGACGACTTCGGCGCCGCTGCGGGCAACGCTGCCTCGTAGAGCGCTCGTGATCGGCGGAGATGCGGTTCCCGCTTCGATACGGACGGTTCTCGCGGCTCCTGATGACGGCGCTCGCCTCCGGGCCGGGTCGGTCGGGGGTCTCGCTCGACGATGCGGGCCTGTCGGTCTCGATGGGCATGAGCTTCCGCGGCCGCGCCCCGCGGTCGGCGGTGAGGTCGGCGCGGACGCTGACGCAGACCGTCATCAGCCGCGGCGTCCACGGCTGGCGTGGTGACTGGCTCGTCAACGGCGCCGGCGACGGGCTCGTCGAGGTGATCTTCGATCCGCCGATGACCGGGCGGGTACTGATGGTGCCCGTTCACGTGCGCCGACTGCGCGTTGCCGTCGACGACCCCGATGGGCTTGCAGTCGCTCTCCTCGGTGGCGGTCCGGTTGGCTAGGCAAAGTCGCACCTACTCCTGGGACCCACCCGAGAACATTCTCTCGCGCACGGCAGGGCTATCGGGGCTCGAGGCGCTGCAGCTGATCGCCGCCGGCGAGATGCCGCCTCCACCGATTGCGGAGACGCTCGGTTTTGGCGCGGTCGAGGTGGAGGAGGGGCGGGCCACGTTCACGGTCGAGCCCTCGGAGTTCCATTACAACGCGATGGGCGTCGTGCACGGAGGGCTGGCGCTGGCGCTGCTCGACTCCGCGATGGGATGCGCGGTGCACTCGACGCTGGCGGCGGGCGTCGCGTACACGACGCTCGAGGTGAAGGCCAACCTCGTGCGCCCGCTTACCTCGTCCACCGGTCCAATCCGGTGCACGGGCACGGTCGTTCACGCCGGTCGGACGGTTGCGACCGCAGAGGGTCGTATCGTCGACGGCGCCGGGAAGCTCTACGCGCACGGGACGAGCACGCTCCTCATCGTGGGCGGCTGAGAGCCCGTCTCGGGCGTAGGGCGCGGGTCGCTGGTTCGCGCCGGACGGTCGTGCGTGTCGATAGAGTCGCCGCATCCGATGGCGTCCCGCAGCTCGATGGAATCTCTTTACAGGCCCGACGGTGTCGAGGCTCGCTGGCAGAGCACCTGGGAGGGCGAGGGGTTGTACGCGGCGGGCGCCGGAGCACGCCATGAAGACAGCTACGTCATCTGCGTACCGCCACCGAACGTCACCGGCGACCTCCATCTCGGACACGCACTCAACGGCTCGATCCAGGACGTCCTCGTGCGCTGGCACCGGATGCGCGGCTTCCGCACGCTCTGGCAGCCGGGCTACGACCATGCGGGAATCTCGACGCAGAACGTCGTCGAGAAGCAGCTCGTCGCGGAAGGGCTGACGCGACACGACCTCGGGCGGGAAGCATTCGTCGCTCGAACCTGGGAGTGGCTCGAGGAGACCGGCCGGACGATCATGGGGCAGTACCGGCGACTCGGCGCGTCGCTCGACTACGGCCGAGAGCGCTTCACCCTCGACGAGGGGTATTCGCGGGCGGTGATGACGTTCTTCGTGCGCCTCTGGGATCGCGGCTGGATCTATCGGGCGAACAGGATCGTGAACTGGTGCCCGTTCCACCAGACGGCGATCTCGGACCTCGAGGTCGTTCACGAGGAGATGGACGACGTGCTGACGTTTGCGCGCTACCCGTTCGAGGGTGGTGACGGGAAGGACGGGATCGTCATCGCGACGGTCCGTCCGTCGACGATCCTCGGCGATGTCGCCGTCGCCGTCCATCCCGACGACGATCGATACAGGGACGCGATCGGGCGCTCTGTTCTCGTTCCCTACGTCGAGCGTCCGGTGCCGGTGATCGCGGACGAGCGCGTTGATCCGTCGTTCGGTACCGGCGCCCTCAAGATCACGCCCGGGCACGATCCGACCGACTTCGCGATCGGCCGCGACCACGAGCTCCCCGAGCCGATGGTCATCGGGCTCGACGGCAGGATGAACGAGCGTGCGGGCGACCTGGCCGGGCTCACACAGGCCGAGGCCGATGCCGCCGTGATCGCGTGGCTCAAGGACAACGGCCGTCTCGAGAAGAGAGAGAACTACCGGCATTCGGTCGGGACGTGCGAGCGCTGTCACACCCGGATCGAGCCGCTCATCTCGCTCCAGTGGTGGTGCAAGATGGAGGAGCCGGCGCGTCCCGCGATTGCGGCGCTCGAGGAGCGGCGGATCCGCTTCCACCCCGAGTCGCAGCACCGGTTCGCGATCGCCTCGCTCGAGGAGATCCCCGACTGGTGCCTCTCGCGCCAGCTCTGGTGGGGGCACCAGCTGCCGATCTGGACGACGCCGGACGGCGAGACGATTTGTGCGGTGACCGAAGAGGAGGCGCAGGAGCGTGCCGGTGCCGGCGTCGAGTTGACGCGCGACCCGGACGTTCTCGACACGTGGTTCTCGTCCGCGCTCTGGCCGTTCGCGACGCTGGGTTGGCCCGACGAGACACCGGAGCTCGCGGCCTACTATCCGGGAAACGTGAGCTCGACGGCGCGCGAGATCATCCGCCTGTGGGAGAACCGCATGATCTGGGCGGGCCTCGAGGCGTTGGGCGAGGTGCCCTTCACCGACGTCATCATCCACTCGACGGTCCTCGCGACCGACGGGCGCCGGATGTCGAAGAGCCTGGGAACCGGGGTCGACCCGATCGGGATGATCGACGCCCACGGCGCAGATGCGACGCGCTACGGGCTGCTCAAGATCTCGTCGACGCAGGATGTGCGCTTCGCGCCCGGCGCGATCGAGGAAGGTCGCAAGCTCGCGAACAAGCTCTGGAACGTCGCGCGCCTGATCCTGCAGCACGTCGAGGACGCGGCGCCGGCCGTCGAGCCGACATCGCTCGAGGAGCGCTGGATCCTCGCCCGGATCGATGCGGCGCGGGAGGAAGTCGAGGGGGCCTGGGCCGCGTTCGACTTCGCCACAGCCGCCAACGTGCTCTATCACCTCACCTTCGACGACTTCTGCGACTGGTACGCGGAAGCGGTCAAGCCACGTCTGTACGAGCACGAGTCGACGGTGGCCGCGACCGCCCTCGCCGCGCTCGAGCGGCTCCTCACGTTGCTGCACCCGATGCTGCCCCACGTGACCGAGGAGATCTGGTCGTACCTTCCCGGTGCGCGGAGCCGGTTGATCGTGTCCGCGTGGCTGGACGGCGACGACCGCTTCCGCGCAGACGCGGCTGCGCTCGATCGCGTCCAGGATGCCGCGGTCACGTTCCGGCGCAGCGGCGTCCAGGTGTCGCTCGACACCGCCGACGAGCGCCGCATCTTTGCGGCGGTCGTCCGACCCGAGCGCCAGAAGGTCGCGGGTGACGTCGGGGCCGAGGTGGCGCGCCTGCAGAAGGAGATCGCGCGGGCCGAGAAGATGCTCGCAAACGAGCGATTCGTCGCGAGCGCCCCGTCCCGACGTCGTCGAAGGTGAGCGCGCGAAGCTCGACCGGTTCAGGCGTGAGCTCGAGGCGCTCTCCGACACCGGAGCGTGAGCCTTCGTGAGCGACGCCGTCGCCTGGCTCGAGAGCCTCAGCCCCTGGCCCGAGGACGGCTTCGGGCTCGAGAGGATGCACGCGTTGCTCGACGCGCTCGGCAACCCGGAACGGGAGTATCCGGCGGTTCATGTCGTCGGCACGAACGGGAAGTCGACCACGACCGTCACGATCGAGCAGCTGCTTCTCGGGGAAGGCCTCGCGGTCGGCGCGACGATCTCGCCGCACGTTTGCGACTGGGCCGAGCGACTGCGGATCGGTGGTGTGCGAGGCGACCTCGAGGTGGCGTTGCGCCACGTCCGACCGGAGGCGACCCGGCTCGCGGCAACCCAGTTCGAGACGATCACGGCAGCGGCGCTGTGGGCGTTCGCCGACGCCCGAGTCGACGCCGTCGTCGTCGAGGCAGGCCTCGGAGGGCGCCACGACGCGACGAACGTCCTGCGCTCGCGCGTGGTCGTGCTCACGAGCGTCGGCCTCGAGCACACCGACGTTCTCGGCGATACGGTCGAAGCCATCGCAACGGAGAAGCTTGCTGTTGTCCATACAGACGACACGGTAGTGATCTTGCCGGACGACACGTTCAGGAAGCTCGTCCCCCGGGGAGACGTCCGCATCGGCGGGGCGCGGGAAGCGGCGGCTGCCTTCGTCGGGCATCCCGTAGCTTCTCCGACGCCGGTTTCACTGCCCGGGCGGCTCGAGCACCGGCCGGGTGAGGTGCGAGACGGTGCGCACAACCCCGACGGGGTCATCTGGCTCGTCGACCACCTCGCGCGCGCCGACTACACGATCTGCGCATCGATCCTGGCAGACAAGGACGTCGATCTGATGCTGCGCCGACTCGCGACGGTGGGGAGGAGGTTCGTTGCGACTGCGTCGACGAACGCACGCTCCCTGCCGGCGGCGAAGCTCGCCGAGTTCGCCCGGGCGAGGTTCGACGTCGTGGAGCAGGTCGATGATCCGACTGCCGCGGTTCTCCGCGCGCACGCACTCGGGGAGCCCGTGCTCGTGACGGGATCCCTCTACCTCCTGGCCGATCTCGGGAAGGTGGAACGAGGGTGAAGCGCCGCTCACGCATGCGGGAGCGCTTGACGGCGCTGACGGTCGCACTCGTCGTGGTTGCGGTCATCGTTGGTGGAGCGTTCGCTCTCGGGTATATCCTCGGCAAGGCTCTTCTCTGAGAGCGTGATGCTGCCGATGATTGCCGACACCTTCTTCGACTCGAACACGTGGATCCTGGCCCGCAACCTGAGCGGGTTCCTCGTCGTCGTCTTCTGGTTGACAACGGCCCTGTGGGTCTTCAAGGACGCGCGCCGCCGGATCGACGACCCGTGGCTCGTCGCCATGGCTGCCGCGCTCGGGCTCGTGCCACCGTTCGTCGGGCCGATCGTCTACCTCTTCCTGCGCCCGCCGGACTCGATCGAGGAGCGGCGTGACCGGGAGCTCGACAACCGCGCCCTGGAGGAGCGGCTGGCGGAGAGCGATCTCCGCTGCCCGGTCTGCCGCGGCCAGGTCGACGCGTCGTACCTCGTCTGCCCGGTGTGTACGACGCGCCTCAAGCAGGCGTGCGGCTCGTGCGGCGCGCCCCTGGAGGCGATCTGGCAGGCATGTCCGTTCTGCGCGGAGCCGGTGCCGCCGGCGGCCGCCTTCGGCGACGAGCCGCTGCAGCCGCTCCGCGCGCGTCGCTCGAGCTGATCCCCTGTCGGTCGATACGGCGGTGCGGCTAGGCTTCCGCGCCTATGGCTACTGAAACCACACTCGTCCTCGTCAAGCCGGACGGCGTCCGTCGCGCACTCTGCGGCGAGATCGTCTCCCGCTTCGAGCGTCGCGGCTACGAGCTCCGCGGCGCCCGTCTGTTGAAGATCCCGAAGGCCACCGCGCAACAGCACTACGCCGAGCACAAGGGCAAGCCGTTCTTTGGGGAGCTCGTCTCGTTCATCACGTCCGGCCCCGTCCTCGCACTCGCCGTTCGCGGCGAGAACGCCATCCTCGGCGTGCGTGGGATGATGGGCGCGACGAACCCGGCCGACTCGGCGCCGGGCACGATCCGCGGCGACTTCGCCACGTTGCTCTCGGAGAACATCGTCCACGGCTCGGACTCGAAGGCGAGCGCCAAGCGCGAGCTCGCGCTCTTCTTCCCGGACGGCCTCGTCTGACCCCGCTCCCCCGGGGCCGGCGCCACGGGGGAGCACTACCCTTTCGCACATGACCGAGATCTCCGACGACGCACGGCGTAACCGCGAGAGCTGGACGAACGCGAACGCCGAGTACACCGACGCGAGCGCGAGCTCGACCTGGGCTGCCGATGAGATCACGTGGGGCGTGTTCGGGATCCCGGAGGAGCCGCTCGGCACCCTCGGTCCCGTCGAGGGGCTCGACGTCGTCGAGCTCGGCTGCGGGACGGCCTATGTGTCTGCCTGGCTCGCCCGGCGTGGCGCCCGCCCTGTAGGCGTCGACGTGACTCCGGCCCAGCTCGCGACGGCGCGCCGCTGCCAGGCGGAGCTCGGGATCGAGTTCCCCCTCGTCGAGGCCAGCGCAGAAGACGTGCCGCTTCCGTCCGAGAGCTTCGACCTCGCCGTGTCGGAGTACGGGGCGAGCATCTGGTGCGATCCCCACCGCTGGATTCCCGAGGCCCACCGGCTCCTGCGCCCGGGCGGACGGCTCTGGTTCCTCCGCAACAGCACGATCTCGATCCTCTGCGCTCCCGACGAGGGCCGGCCGGGAGAGGCGCTCCTCCGACCGCAGCGCGGGCTCGGGAGGCTCGAGTGGCCCGGCGAGCTCGGCGTCGAATGGCAGCTGCCGCACGGCGAGCTCTTCCGGCTCCTGCGCGACACGGGCTTCGACGTGATCGACCTCGTCGAGCTCTACGCACCCGACGACGCCGTCGACCACGAGTACTACGACACGTTCTCGGCCGCGTGGTCGCGGAAGTGGCCGGTGGAGGAGATCTGGGTTGCGGCGAGACGTGGCTGACCGTCCGTGAGTGAGCTCGACGTCGTCACCGGAGCGTTCTCGTACATCGGGCGCCACATCGCCGAGGAGCTCCTCGGCCGCGGCCGCTCTGTCCGAACGCTGACGCGCCGTCCCCATCCGACCCACCCACTGGCGGTGCGGGTCGACGCGGCGCCGCTTCTGTTCGACGACTCGCTCGTCGGGAGCCTGCGCGGAGCAGACACGCTCTACACCACGTACTGGGTCCGCTTCGAGCGCGGCGAGACCACCTTCGACGCAACGGTCGCGAACACCGGTCGACTCCTCGAGGCAGCCGCGCGCGCAGGTGTTCGCCGCCTCGTGCACGTGAGCGTCTCGAACCCCACGAGCGACTCCCCGTTCCCCTACTTCCGCGGCAAGGCGCAGGTGGAGGAGCTCGTCCGCGCCTCCGGGATCTCTCACGCGATCGTGCGGCCGACGCTCGTCTTCGGCGCCGAAGACATCCTGATCAACAACATCGCGTGGATCCTGCGCCGGACGCCGCTCTTCCTCGTGCCCGGCGACGGCACGTACGAGGTGCAGCCCGTCTCGGTCGAGGACACCGCGAGGATCTGCGTCGAGGCGGGGACGGAAGACGGAGACCTGACCCTCGACGCCGCGGGGCCCGAGCGCGTCTCGTTCGAGAGCCTTCTCAGGCGGATCGCAGCGGCCGTGGGGAGCCGGGCGCGGTTCCATGCTGCTCCGGCGCGGATCGCGCTCGGCGGCTCGAGGATCTTCGGCGTGCTCGTGCGCGATGTCGTGCTGACGAGGGACGAGCTCGAGAGCCTCATGGCCGGGTTGCTCGTCTCCGGTGAGCAGGCCCGGGGACACGATCGCCTCGACGACTGGCTCCAGGCGAATGCGCCGACGCTCGGCCGGCGCTACCGGTCCGAGCTCGGAAGGAACTTTCGTGGCCAACCCTGACCGTGCCCTCGTCCTCGCCTCGACGTCGCCGCAGCGGCGGGCGATCCTCGAGCAGCTGCGAATCCCGTTCACCGTCGTGGTGCCCTCGTTCGTCGAGCACGACCCGCCGGACGCCGAGCCGGTGGCGCTCGTGCGTGATCATGCCGAGGGCAAGGCGCGATCCGTACACGCCGACGGAACCGTCACGCTCGGCGTCGACACGACGGTGCACCTCGACGGGCGCATCTACGGCAAGGCGACCGACCGCGATGACGCCCGCGCCATGCTCACCGACCTCGCAGGGCGCACCCATCGAGTCCTCTCCGGCCTCTGCCTCCTCGGCGACGGCTTCGCGGTCGTCGAGCATGCCGCGACGGATGTGACGTTCCGCGCTCTCTCGGCCACGGAGATCGAGGCATACCTCGACTCGGGCGAGTGGAGCGGCCGGGCGGGGAGCTATGCGATCCAGGGCCTCGGGGGGCGACTCGTCGCCCGGATCGACGGCGACTACCTCAACGTCGTCGGGCTCCCGGGAGCGATGCTCGTGGGCCTCCTCGCCGATCACGCACCCGCGATCCTCTCGTCCTGAGACCGTGCATCGTGGGGATGATTGCGAGATGATCACGGCGTGAGAGAGCCAATCCACGTTCGGTATGCGCGCAACGGTGAGATCTCGATCGGCTACGCCGTCTTCGGCGACGGGCCGATGGACATCGTCTTCGTCCCCGTCTTCAACAATCTCGAAGTCATGCTCGAGAGCGAACCCTATGCCGCTTTCGTCCGTCGTCTCTCCTCGTTTGCCCGGCTGATCGTCGTCGACCGCCGAGGAGTCGGGGTCTCGGACAGGTACTCGTCCGACGACGTACCGCCGTTCGAGGACCTGGCCGACGACCTCGTTGCCGTTCTCGATGCCGTCGGCTCCGAACGGGCAGTCCTCTTCGGCTTCTCGGACACGGGTGCGATGTGCGCAATGCTGGCCGCCAGGTCTCCCGATCGCGTCTGCGGGCTCGTTCTCAACGCCGTCGCCGCCCGCGGCACCCAGGCGCCTGACTACCCCTGGCAATGGACCGAGCGCGAGTGGGACGCGTACCTCGGTGCGGCGCGAAGCGGCTGGGGCACCCAGTCGTACAGCGAAGAGACGCTCGGCCTGTTCGCGCCGTCGTTCGTCGGAGACGAGCGGCAGCTCGCCTGGTGGATGCGACTCCAGCGCGTGGGCACGAGCCCCGGCGCGAACCTCGCGCAGGAGAAGGTCTTCCGCGAGATGGACATCCGGCGCCTCTTGCCGGCGATCGGAGTTCCGACGCTGGTCCTCCATCGGGAAGGCGACCAGGTCGAGCCGGTCGGGGCGGGCCGCTACGTTGCGCAGTCCATTCCCGGCGCGCGGTACGTCGAGCTCGAAGGCGCCGACCACTGGCCGTGGGCGGGCGACCACGGGGCGCTCGTTCGCGAGATCGAGCGCTTCGTGACGGAGCTGCGCGAGGACGAGGAGTTCGAGCAGAACCACGTCCTTGCGACCGTGCTCTTCACCGACATCGTGAACTCGACTGCGCAGGCGGCGGCGCTCGGCGATCGCCGCTGGCGTGAAGTGCGAGAGCAGCACGACCGCATGATCCGCGGTCAGCTCGCGCGACACCGTGGAGTGGAGGTGAAGACGATGGGTGACGGATTCCTTGCCACGTTTGATGGGCCCGCACGCGGGGTTCGTTGCGCGCGGGCGATCTGCAGCTCCGTCGAGTCGCTCGGGATCGACGTTCGCGCGGGGCTGCACACCGGCGAGATCGAGATCCGCGGCGGCGATATCTCGGGCGTCGCCGTCGCGATCGGCGCCCGTGTCGGGGCGCTTGCGAGTGGCGGTGAGGTGCTCGTCTCATCGACGGTGAAGGACCTCGTCGTCGGCTCAGGGCTCGTGTTCTCGGATCGGGGAGAGCACGTGCTCAAGGGGGTGCCGGACGCGTGGCGCCTGTTCGCGTCGGTCGGCGATTGACGACGCGGGAACGTGCTGGAAATCCAGGCTAGACTGCTCCGTCCATGAGCTGGTTCAACGCTCTTACGGGCTTCGGTGGCCGCGACATGGCGGTCGACCTCGGCACCGCCAACACTCTCGTCTACGTGCGGGGTCGCGGCATCGTGCTCTCGGAGCCGTCGGTCGTCGCAATCGACCAGCGCACCGGCGACGTCCACGCCGTCGGCGTCGAGGCGAAACGCATGCTCGGGCGCACGCCCGGGACGATCTCCGCGATTCGCCCGCTCAAGGACGGCGTCATCGCCGACTTCGACGTGACGGAGCAGATGCTGCGGCACTTCATCCAGAAGGTGCACCAGCACCGCTTCGCCCACCCGCGCGTCATCGTCTGCGTCCCGTCGGGCGTCACGGGCGTCGAGAAGCGAGCCGTCGAGGACGCGACCCTCGCGGCGGGCGCACGACAGGCGTACCTGATCGAGGAGCCGATGGCCGCCGCGATCGGCGCCGGGCTGCCGGTCGGTGAGCCGACGGGGAACATGATCGTCGACATCGGCGGCGGGACGACCGAGGTCGCCGTGATCTCGCTCGGCGGCATCGTCGTCTCCCAGTCGCTGCGGGTCGGTGGCGACGAGATGGACGATGCAATCGTCAACCACATCAAGAAGGAGTACAAGCTGCTCGTCGGGCAGCAGACAGCGGAGGAGATCAAGCTCGAGGTCGGCTCCGGTTACCGGCTGCCCGAGGAGGTGCAGGCCGAGGTTCGCGGGCGCGACATGCTGACGGGACTTCCGAAGACCGTCGTCATCTCCTCCGAAGAGGTGCGAAGGGCTCTCGACGAGCCGGTCTCCCAGATCATCGACGCGATCAAGTCCACTCTCGACAAGACGCCTCCCGAGCTCGCGGCGGACATCATGGATCGTGGGATCGTGCTCGCAGGCGGCGGGGCGCTGCTCCAGGGCCTCGACGAGCGGCTCCGACACGAGACGCAGATGCCGGTGCACCTCGCCGAGAGCCCGCTGACGTGTGTTGCGGTCGGCTCCGGACGCTCCCTCGAGGAGTTCGACACGATCGTTCGGTCGGAGCGGTCGCGCAAGCGGCGAAACAGCTATCGGCGCTGAGGTCGGCAAGCTCGCTCCGGGTGCGACCGCCGGTGGTGGCTACCGCGCGCCGGTGCTGTACCGCGCCGTGAAGCGCAGAGGGCCTGCTTTCCGCCTTCCCGGGAGGCCGTGAGGGCCGGTACAATCGGCCCCTGTGCCCCGTCATCGCACCGCACGCACGGCGGTGCTGGGCGTCAACGTCCGGCGTCCTGCCACCGGCCAGCACCCCTCCCGATCGACTTCCGCCGTCAGGCGACGGTTCGTGGTGGGGCTCCTCATCGTTCTCGCGCTCGTCCTCATCACGTTCTCGTTCCGCCGGCCCGACGACGGGCCCATCGCGTCCGTCGAGAGCAGCGCCGCCGCTGCGCTCCGGCCCTTCACGATCGCGGGCGAGAGGGTGGCGCAGCCCTTCCGCGACGTCTACGGGTGGGCGGACTCGCTCCTGACCGCGCGCTCCGACGCGAAGCGGCTCAAGGGGGAGACGGAAGCCCTTCGGCAGCAGGTGATCCAGAACCAGTTCGCGGCGAACGAGAACGCCCGGCTGAAGGCGCTCCTCGCCTTCCGAGACGGCCCGCGGTTCCCTGACGACTACACCGGTCTCGCGGCGGCGGTCATTGCCCGGCCGATCGGAAGCTTCGCGCAGGATGTCGTTGTCGCTGCGGGCTCGAACGACGGGGTCTCGATCGACGCGCCGGTCGTCACGGCAGACGGCTTCCTCGGTCGCGTGACGCGGGTCTACACGCGCTCCTCGCGCGTCACGCTCCTCAGCGACGAGGAGCTCGCGGTCTCTGCGCTCGACGTCAAGTCGGGTGCGTCCGGAATCGTCAAGCACGGGCGGAGCTCGGCGGCCACCCTGATCTTCGATCGCGTCCCGAAGAAGGCCAAGGTCAGCGTCGGAGACACGATCGTGACCGCCGGCTGGCGTTCCAGCAAGCTCGCGTCGCTGTATCCGAAGGGCATCCCGATCGGGCGCGTCACGAGCGTCGGCCAGGCAGACACGGACCTGTGGAAGCAGATCCAGGTCGAGCCGTTCGCCGACTTCGATCGCATCGATGCGGTTCTCGTGCTCGTGCAGAAGGACCCCCGGAAGTGAGCCCGGTGAACGGCCTGCGCGTCGCACTGATCATCTTCCCCGTCACGATCCTCCAGGTGTCGGCCTTCTCGTCGGTGACGATCGGGGGCGGCGGCCCGGACGTCCTCCTCGTGACGCTGGTCGCCGTCGCATTGCTCCGAGGATCGGTGACCGGCGCAGTCGCCGGCTTCTGCGCGGGCCTGATCGTCGATATCACGACGCTCGGCACGCTCGGCCTGACGGCCCTCCTGCTCACGCTCGTCGGCTACTGGGCCGGGCGCTACGGCGAGACGACCGGCCGTGGGCGAACGCACGCACCGATCCTTGCCACGGTCGCGGCGACGATCTTCGTCGGGTTCGGCGGATACGGCCTGCAGGTCATGCTCGGCGAGGCGATCTCCGCCCGCGTGGCGCTCGTCTCGCTCCCCTCGGCGCTGGTCTGGAACGCGCTCCTGACGTATCCGATCTTCGGGCTCGTGCGTCGCGTCGTGGGGACGCCCGAGCGAGTCCAGCGCTCGCGGGAGGTGGAGCTCCTTGTCTGACGCTCCCTACGGCGAGCGGCGGACGACGTCCCCGCGCTTCTTGCCACCCGATCCCTCGGTGTCGGCGCCCTATCGGCTCACTCCCGGGCTCGCGCTCCGGGTCGGTGTCCTCGGAGTCGTCGCCCTCGCGGTCTTCGCGGTCCTGTTCTTCCGCCTCTGGTCGTTGCAGGTCCTCTCCGGCGCGAAGTACCTCGACGCGGCGCAGAACAACCAGCTCCGAACGATTCGCGTCGAGGCGCCGCGCGGACCGATCCTCGACCGCAAGGGGCGTGTGGTCGTCGGGAACGTCCCCGGAACCGCGGTCAAGCTCTGGGTCGGAGACATGCCGAAGAAGGAGGGCCGCTACCGGATGATCCAGAGGCTCGCCGCCGTTCTCGGTGTCCCGGCGCAGAGCCTTGCGCGCGAGGTCGACGCACGCGGCGGCGACCCGTTGACGCCGATCACGGTGAAGACCGCCGTCCACGACGATCAGGTCTTCTACCTCCAGGAGCACGCCGCCGAGTTCCCCGGCGTCCAGATTCAGCAGACCTATCTGCGGAACTACCCGTACCAGTCGCTCGGCGCGCAGTTCCTCGGCTACATCGGCGAAGTCTCGCCCGAGGAGCTCAAGCGCAAGCAGGCCGGGGGGAAGGACTACCGCGGCGGCGACAAGATCGGCAAGTCCGGTGTCGAGGCAAAGTTCGACGAGTATCTCCGCGGTATCTCGGGTGCCGCGCAGATCCGGGTCGACTCCCGGGGGCGGCAGCAGAGCCCGGTCGAGTTGCGCCGCGATGCAGAGCCCGGAACGGCGGTGCGCCTGACGATCGACATCGACGTGCAACGCGCTGCGGAGCGTGCGATCCGGGAGGGCATCGCGCTTGCGAAGGCCAACAAGCAGTACAACGTGGCAGGCGGGGCGATCATCGCCCTCGATCCGCGCGACGGGGCGGTGCGCGCGATGGCCTCGTACCCGACGTACAAGCCGTCGGTCTACGTGGGGCGCATCGACCCAAAGAAGCTGGCCCCCCTCGTGAACGACGCCGCCGCGAAGGCGGCAGACTTCCCCGGCCTCAATCGCGTCACGCAGGTCGCCTACCCGCCCGGCTCCGTCTGGAAGCCGGTCACGGCGCTTGCGGCGATGCAGGAGCATCTCCTCTCGCCGTACTCGTCGATCCAGTGCACGCCGTTCGCGGAATACGGGATCGACAAGCAGAAGTTCAAGAACTGGGATCCGTACGTCAATCGGCCGATGAACCTGCCGGAGGCGCTCGCGACGTCGTGTGACACCTACTTCTACACCGTCGGCAACCGCTTCTACGAGGGTGGATCCGCCGAGCGGAGCCGCCTGCAGCAGTGGGCGCGGAAGTTCGGCTTCGGGGCACCGACCGGGCTCGATATCGGCAATGAGGCGCCCTCGTCGCAGACCGTGGTGCCGACGCCCGCGTGGCGCAAGCGAACCTTCACGAGCGACTGGGACAAGGCGTGGAACCCGGGCGACTCGATCCAGCTCGCGATCGGTCAGAAGGACGTCACCGTGACGCCGCTGCAGATGGCGCGCTTCTACGCCATGGTCGCGAACGGTGGCAAGCTCGTCACGCCGTACCTCGTCTCGGGTGCGGAGCAGCGGGGGACGACGGGCGAGCAGTCGCTGACGCTCCAGCAGTTCCCGCCCGCCCCGCCGACGGACGCCGGCGTCGATCCTGCGGCTCTCCAGGCCGTGCAGGAGGGGCTGTGGGCAGCAACCCATTCGGCGAACGGGACGTCGTCCTCCGTGTTCTCCAGCTTCCCGGTCTCGATCTCCGGCAAGACGGGAACGGCCGAGAAGGTCGTCAACCTCCCGGGCTACCCGATCGGCCACCTGGAGGATCAGTCGTGGTGGTGCGGCTACGGGCCCTCCGACAACCCGGAGCTCGTCGTGTGCGCCGTGATCGAGAACGGCGGCCACGGCTCGTCCGCGGCGGCTCCCGCCGCTCTGCGGGTGTTCGAGAAGTACTTCGGCCGCACGGCCCCGCCGGTGAGCGTGGTGAACGTCGATTGATCGTCGACACCCGACCCCGGCCATCGTCCTTCCGCTCGTCGTCTCTCGGCGTCCTCGACGTTGGTCCGGTCCTGCGCCGGCTCGACTGGGTGTTGCTCGTCGCCGCCGCCACGCTCGTGGCCTACGGCCTCTGGGCGATAGGGGGAATCACCCGGTTCGATGTCCGGGGAAACCCGGACTACTACGTCGTGCGGCAGGCGATCGCCGCCGCTCTCGGCGTTGGAGGGATGCTCGTCGCGATCGCGATCCCGCCGTCGGTCTACCAGCGGCACTGGCGCTTCCTCTACGGCGGCACGATCGGCGCCATGGTCTTCGTCTTCGTGTTCGCGGAGGCGGTCCGCGGCTCGAAGCGGTGGATCGACCTGGGGCCGTTCCAGTTCCAGCCGTCCGAGTTCGGCAAGCTGCTGTTCGTCCTTGCGATCGCCGGCTTCATGGTCGAGCGCGGCCGTCGTGTCGGCGAGATCTCGACCGTGCTGACCGCAATCGGGCTCGGGCTCATGCCGATGGTCCTCGTCTTCCTGCAGCCCGACCTCGGGAGCGCGCTCGTCTACGTCGGCGCACTCGCGGGCGTGCTGTTTCTCTCGGGCGTGCGCTGGCTGCACCTCGCCGTGCTCGGGTGCGCGGCGCTCTTCGTCGTCGCGAGCGTGCTGTGGTTCCTGCCCTCGGCGGGTGTCCAGGTGTTGAAGCCGTATCAGACCGCCCGCCTGACCGGATTCACGAACCCCGACAGCGACCCGGGCGACCTGACCTACAACGTGACGCAGTCGCGAACGGCGGTCGGAGCGGGCGGCCTCTCCGGGCGTGGCGTCGAGGGCGCGAGCCAGACGCGTCTCGACTACCTGCCCGAGCACGCCACCGACTTCGTGTTCGCGTCCCTCGCCGAGCAACGCGGGTTCGTCGGGACGTCGATCCTGCTGCTCCTCTACCTGCTCGTCGTCTGGCGGGGGCTGCGCGTCGTCACGGTCGCCGGGCGATCTCTACGGGGCGGTCGTGGCCGGAGGCATCGTCACCGCGTTCCTGTTCCAGGTGTTCGTGAACGTCGGGATGACGATGGGCATCGCGCCGGTGACCGGCATTCCGCTCCCGTTCGTCACGGTCGGCGGCTCGTCGATGGTCGCGAATCTTCTCGCGATCGGCGTGCTGCAGTCGATCCATGCTCGCGGGACAGCGACGAGGTTCGGCTGATGCCGGCCGGGATCGGGATCGGCCAGCTCCTCGGGCTCGTGCGCGACGTGCGCGGGAGCGAGGAGGCGTTGGCGCGGATCACCGTCTCGGGCTCCGGTGCGCGGGAGCTTGCAACCGCCCTCCTGGCTGGGGGTGATGCGCGCGCCGTCACCGTCACCGAGACGGCTGTCGGTCAAGCCGTCACGATCCGGCTGGTCGAAGGCGAGCCGACGCCCGAAGAGCGCCTGACACTGCGTCGGCTCGCGAGAGAGCAGGCGCCGGTGATCGTCGTTCGGCGTGGCGGCTCCGGACGGATCCCTCACGTACTCGCCGATGATGTCGTCGAGAGCGGGGACGAGCTCGACATCGACGCGATCGCTGCCGCAATTGCTCGTGCGGCTGCGGGCGAGGGCCCATCACTGGCGGCGCGCCTGCCGGTGCTGCGCCCCGCGGTGTCTCGGCGCCTGATCGCCACGACGGCCATCACCAATGCGGCGCTCGCTGCATCGTCCCGCCTCGCGGAGCCGCAACTCCCGCTGCTCGCACTGGCGCAGGCCCGCATGCTGCTTCTTCTCGGGGTTGCCCGGGGCGAGACGCTCCCACGCGATCCGCAGGCTCTTGCACTCGCGGCCGGCCCATCTCTCGCCGTCGCCCTCGGAGCCGGCCTCGGCGCGCGCGCCTGCGTGCGGCGCCTGCCGATGGGAGGCCCGCTCGTACGGGCCGCGGTCGCCTACGGGGCCACGCGAGCGCTCGGCACGACGCTGCTCCGCCGTGAGGGAGGGTTGTCCGTCCGGACCGGGTCCTAGGATCGCACCGACACTCAGGGTGCAAACGAGATCCGAAGGGAGTGACGGTGCCGGACGTCGAGCTCGCGGAAGAACTGCTCCAGATCGAAGAGGCCGATGCGTGGTTCGAGTACCTCGAGGCGACCCGCGCCCAGTCGGAGAAGCGCTATGCCGAGGTCGAGCCGTGGGCGTGGGCCCGCCTCAATCAGCGCCTCCGGGCCGTTCGGGCTCGCCGTACGCGGCTTCGGCCGGCTGCAGCCTGAGCAGGCGCTCCCGCTCGTCCCGCGGCCGTGAGAGGCCTGCACTGATACCCTGGGACGCGAGGCCCAACTGACTATGGCCACGGTTTTTGACATCCGCTGCGCGAGGCCGGCACCCCGGTGGGGTTCTGTGCGCCCGCGCGCGCTACAACAGAGAGAGGCAACCCTTGCCCTGGTTTCGATGGAAGAACAAGAAGAACGAGCAGACAGCGCCCCAGGGCGCGACAACAGAGGTTCCGCCGGCACCGGCTGAGCCGGTGGCCGCTGTAGCGGCCGTACCATCTCCGCGCGACGCCCCCGGGGCGGGATCCGATTCAGAGGCACAGCGCGCCAAGCGACGTCGTGGGAGCCGCGGCGGGCGGGGACGCAAGCGTCCGGCAGCCGACGGTACGGCGGCGGACACCACTGCACCCGGTGCGACGGCGGCCGCAGGCAAGCAGGCGAAGGATCCCGCGCGGGAGAAGCCCGAGCGCAGCCAGCGCGCCGAGCGGAACGCAGATCGCCGGCGCACGGGCGGCCAGGGCGGTTCGGGCTCCGGCCAGCGGCGGCGCCAGCCCCCGCGCCGCGCCCCGCTTCCCGCTGCGAAGCGTGAGCTCCTGATTTCGGTGGACATCGGCGAGCAGCGCGTCGCCGTGATCGAGGACGATCGCGTCGCCGAGGTGTACCTCGAGCGGCCCGAGCGCCGCTCGATTGCGGGGAACATCTATCTCGGCACCGTCGACAACGTCCTGCCGGGGATGGAAGCCGCATTCGTCGAGATCGGGCTCGAGAAGAACGGCTTTCTCTACGTCGACGAGATCGTCGTGCCCGAGCTCGAGGGGAAGCGGCACGGCAAGAAGATCCAGGACCTGATCTCCCGTGGCGAGCAGCTGCTCGTGCAGGCGGTGAAGGACCCGATGAAGACGAAGGGCGCCAGGCTGACGACCGAGATCTCGCTCCCCGGCCGCTTCCTCGTCTACGTCCCGAACGGGGAAGGACTCGGTGTCTCCCGCAGGCTCGAGGACGCCGAGCGCGCGCGGCTCAAGGACATCATCAAGGGCCTCGACGTCAAGGAGGGCGGCGTCATCGTGCGGACGGCCGCCGAGGGCGCCTCGGCGGAGGATGTCGAGCGCGACCTCGTGTTCCTGCAGCGCCTCTGGAAGACGATCCAGGCGCGCGCGAAGGGCGCGGCCGCTCCGACCCTCGTCTACCAGGAGGCCGAGCTGCCTCTCCGGATCGTGCGCGATCTCTTCGCGGGTGACTTCGTCTCGGCGCAGGTGGACAACGAGCGCACCCACAAGCGGATCGTGAGCTATCTCAAGAAGACCTCGCCGCACATGATCGAGCGTGTCCACCGCTACAAGGAGAAGGAATCCCTGTTCGAGACCTCGGGTGTCGAGAAGGAGATCGCCTCGACCCTCGACCGGCGTGTCGACCTTCCGTCGGGCGGCTACTTGATCTTCGACTACGCAGAAGCGTTCACGGTGGTCGACGTCAACACGGGCCGCTTCGTCGGCTCTCGCTCGAAGAACTCGAATCAGCGGCTCGAGGACACGATCACGAAGAACAATCTCGAAGCGGTGAAGGAGGTCGTCCGCCAGCTTCGGCTGCGCGACATCGGCGGGATCATCGTGATCGATTTCATCGACATGGCGAATCCGAAGAATCGCGCATCCGTCGAGGACGCGCTGCGCGACGAGCTGGAGCGCGACCGGACGAAGACCTACGTCGTCGAGATCTCGCCGCTCGGTCTGGTCGAGATGACGCGCCAGAACGTCACCGACGGGCCGCGCGAGATTCTCACGCGGAAGTGCCCCACCTGCGCCGGCGACGGGATCGTGGTCTCCGATCACACGGTCGCGATGCAGGTCGAGCGCAAGCTCCGGGCGCTGTCGCGCCCGGGAGTCGCGTCCAGGCCTATCAGGTCGCCCTGCACCCCCGCGTCCTCGAGCTCGTGGTCGGGCCGGGCGGCGCCCGGCTGGCAGCGATCGAGGAAGCGACGCGTCGCCGGTTCTTCCTCGTTGCGGCGGAAGGGCATGTGCACATCGATCACTTCTCCGTCCTCGCCGAGGGGAAGCTCGTCGACCTGCAGCCGGTCGACGCCGCCGAGGGGACGACGGTCGAGATCAAGCTCGGCGAGGTCGGTCGCTACGACGCCACCGCGGCGGCGGGAAAGCTCGACGGCCTCGACATCCTCGTCGCCGATGCGGCGAAGCTCGTCGGCAAGAAGGCGAAGTCAGCATCGGCCGCGTCCTCGACGGGCACGCCTACGCGACGCTCGTCTCGGCGGTGCGGCGCCGGCGCCGACCCGATCACGTTCGAGAGCGAGGCCGAGAAGCCGACCCGGGCCCCCGCCAAGCGGAGGGCTCCAGCCGCGAGCGAGCCGGCCGATGCGGCCGTCTCCGACGAGGGGGCCGCGGAGCAGCCGACCCCCGGCGACACCGTCGTCGAAGCGCCCTCGGGCGAGGACGCGATCGCCGAATCGGTGGACGACGTCGCTGACGGCCAGCACGACCGCGACGGCGACGAGCCGGCGCCGCAAGAAGAGAACGCGTCGCGGCTCACGCGGTGGCCGCGCCGCCGCAAGAAGCCGCCGGCGCCGCCGCCGCGGGCGCCGACACCGTGGCGAGAGCGATTCCGAGGGTGATCACGGATCCCGCGGCAGACGGCGCGGCTGCGCCGACGCGACAGAAGCAGGCGTCGAGCGACGCTGCCGCAGAGCCGTCGAAGGCGCGTGCCCGTGAAGGCGGCGAATCGACGCCGTGCGTCACGGATTCACGTCCCCGGTGGCCCGACCGAGAAGGAGCCGGCAGACGATGCAGCCGGCGTGCCGGAAACGTCGAGTGTCGCCGCTGCGGCGCCGAACGGCGCCGACCCCGACGCGCATGCAGAGGCGCTGCGGATGAGGGTGTCGCGGACGACGCCGGTGCGAACGAGCCGACGACGGCGAGGCGCCCCCCGTCGCCAAGCGCAAGACCCGTCGCGGAAGTCGTGGAGGCAAGAGCGCACCGCAAGAAGGTCGCAGCCGTGCGAGGACGAGCTCGGCCGGGGAGAGGCGAGCCGAACGGCGCGGCCGCGACCGAGGGCGAGACGTGACGGATCGGCGCCGGAAGCGGCCGAGGTCGCGTGCCGAGTCCGAGCCGACCGGCGCCACCGACGGCCGACCCGGCCGTGGAAAGCCGATCCGACGTCTCCGGACGCACCGTCTGGCGACGAAGAGGCGGGCTACGTACCGATGTCGGAGTGGCTCGACGACATTCGACCGCAGATGATGTCGTCCGTTCGCTACACTGCCATCGGCTCGCGGGCACCTGCCCGCGTTTTCCGCGTCGGAGACCCGAATCCCATGAGCTACGCAATCATTTCCCTCGGTGGCAAGCAGTATCGCGTCAGCGAGGGCGAGCGGCTGCTCGTCGATCGTCTCCCGACCGAGGACGGCGCGACCTTCGCGCCGCGACGTCCTCCTCGTCGGTGGCGACGGGGCGCCCTCTGTCGCGCCCAAGGATGTCACCGTGACCGTCAAGGTCCTCGGCCAGCAGCGTGGGCCGAAGATCCGGATCGGGAAGTACAGGAAGCGCACCGGCTACAAGCGCCACACGGGATTCCGCTCGGCCCTGACACAGATCGAGATCGAGTCGATCGGCGGCGCCAAGAAGGCACCGGCGAAGCCGAAAGCTGCGGCCAAGCCGAAGGCTGCCACGTCGCCGGAGGTCGAGACGGCGCCGGCCACAGCGATCGTCGAAGGGCGAGTCGAAGCTGAGGTCCGCAGTCGCGAAGCCGAAGGCCGCGCCGAAGCTCGAGGGCGGCTGAGTAAGCCGGAGCACGCGAACCGCGAAGGGCCCGATGTCGCGCTCAGAGACCCCCAAGGAGGATGAGAGCTAGATGGCACACAAGAAGGGGCTCGGCTCCTCCAGGAACGGTCGCGACTCGGAAAGCAGCGCCTCGGCGTGAAGATCTTCGCCGGCCAGGAAGTGAAGGCCGGGATGATCATCGTGCGCCAGCGCGGCACACGTTTTCGTCCGGGCGATGGCGTCGGCCTCGGGCGCGACCACACGATCTTCGCGAAGCGCGAGGGCGTCGTCGAGTTTCGTCGCTCGGGCGACAAGCGCTTCATCTCGGTCAACGAGCTCTCGAGCTAGGGCACGCCGCGCCTCGGCGCGCGCACGCCCGGCCCGGCATCATTCGCAGAGACGCGGATGAGCGGATGAGCATGTTCCACGATCGTGCACGCATCCGCGTCAAGGCCGGCCGCGGCGGCGACGGGGGACTCAGCTTCCGGCGGGAGAAGTTCGTCCCCAAGGGTGGCCCGGATGGCGGTGACGGTGGCCGCGGGGGCGACATCGTCGTCGTCGCCGACGCCGACCTGCGCGACCTCTCCGCGTTTCGGGCCAAGTCGTGTTCGATGCGAGACGCGGAGGCAACGGAAGCAGCTCGCGCAAGCATGGAGCCGATGGCTCCGACATCGTGCTCACCGTTCCCGTCGGGACGCAGATCGCGAACGCCGAGGACGGGTCGCCGGTGGCCGATCTGAGAGAGGATGGAGCGAGGATCGTCGCGGCGCGGGGAGGTGGGGGCGGCCGCGGGAACTCGAACTTTGCGACGCCGACACGGCAGACGCCGCGCTTCGCCGAGACGGGGATGCCCGGGGAGTCCGTCGAGCTCGAGCTTCACCTCAAGCTGATGGCCGATGCTGCCTGCGCCGGGCTTCCGAATGCGGGCAAGTCGTCGCTGCTGCGGCGAATCTCGAACGCGAAGCCGAAGGTGGCCGACTACCCGTTCACGACGCTGACACCGATGCTCGGGACGGTCGACGGGCCGGACGGCCGCCAGCTGACGGTTGCCGACGTGCCCGGCCTGATCGAGGGTGCGAGCGACGGCGTCGGCCTCGGCCACGAGTTCCTCGCGCACCTCGAGCGCGCGCGCCTTCTGCTGCACGTGATCGACGCCTCCGAGGGGGACGCGGACGATCGCTTCGGCGTGATCGACCGCGAGCTCGCAGCCTACGGTGCGGGCCTCGACGAGCGTCCGCAGCTCGTCGTCCTCAACAAGTCGGATCTCGATCCCGATCCCGCACCCTTCACCGTCGAGGACGAGCGCATCGTCGCCGTGCATCGCATCTCCTGCGCCACCGGGGCGGGTATCGCCGAGCTGAGGTCGTTGCTGTTCGGATTCTGCGAGCAGAGCCCCCCCGAGGAGATCCCTGCTCCCGAGGAGGTTCCTGCGTTCCTCGAGTACCGGCCGCGGCCGCCCGAGCGGCGACAGTTTCGCGTCCTCCGCACCGGGCAGGGGTTCCGCGTGGTCGGCGTCGTCCCCGAAGGTGAAGAGCTCGAGGCGGCCCTGAGGGATGCCGGCGTTCGGCGTGGCTCGGAGGTCGAGATCGGCGACGAGGTCGTCGTGTGGGAATGACGGGCGGTGTCGGGATCTTCGGTGGTGCCTTCGACCCTCCACACGACGGGCACGTCGAGCTGGCGCGCGAGGCGATCGCGCACTTCGAGCTCTCCCGCCTGCTCGTCCGCGTCGTCGCCGACCCCGGGCACAAGGACTGTCGAGACGGCACCACAGATCAGGCTCCTGCTGGCCGAGCTCGCGTTCGCGCCGGTGGAGGAGGCGGACGTCTCGCTCGACCTGTTTGCGCGCACCGTCGACTCCCTGGAGGCACTCGGATTCGTGGATCCGGTGTTTCTGATCGGCGCGGACGAGCTCGCTTCCTTCGGAGCATGGTCCCGTCCGGAGCGCGTGCTGGAGCTCGCCCGTATCGGAGCGGCGACACGGCCGGGAACGGATCTGCAGGAGCTCGAACGTGTCATTGCAGGGCTCCCGCACCCCGATCGGGTGGAGCTCTTCCCGATCACGCCCCTCTCCATCTCGTCGACCGATATCCGCGATCGAGTTGCCGGGGGCCGGCCGATCGACGGCCTCGTCCCTGCTGCAGTGGCAGCGGAGATCGAACGGCTCGATCTGTACCGAAGGCCCTGACAGGCGCCGAACGACGGTACACTGCGCCCCACCGGCCCGGGGTATCGCACGGGACCTCATCCGACCGAGGAAGCTGACCGACCTGACATCGCTCGAGCAAGCTCGCCGTCTCGCTGCCATCGCCGCGGAGAAGCTCGCGACCGACATCACGATCCTCGACATGCGGACGGTGTGCGACTACACCGATTTCTTCGTCATCGTCACCGGGGCAAACGCGCGTCAGACGAAGGCGATCAGCGACGAGGTGCACTTCGTGCTGAAGCGCGATCACGCGCTGCTGCCGCGCGCCGTCGCAGGTGAGCGCGAGGGCACGTGGATCATCGCGGACTACACGGACGCGGTCCTCCACGTCTTCACCGAGGAGACACGCGCGTTCTACCGGCTCGAGGATCTCTGGAACGACGTGCCGAAGCTCGAAGCCGCCGCTTCGGCCTGAAGTGCATCTACAATCGGGCCTCTGGGGCCGTAGCTCAGCTGGGAGAGCGTCTGGCTGGCAGCCAGAAGGTCAGGGGTTCGAGCCCCCTCGGCTCCATCCGAAACCCGCCCACCGAGGCGGGTTTCGTGTTCTCTAGGGTGGGAGCGTGTCTGCCGACTCTGCCCTTCGCGCAAACGTCCGACTGCTCGGTGACCTGCTCGGGCGGGTTCTCGTCGAGCAAGGAGGCCAGGGCCTCATCGACGACGAGGAGCACATCCGGGCGCTTGCACGCCAGGCGCGCTCGGGAGGGGCGCGCGATCAGCTCGGCGGGGCCGTCGCCGCGCTCGACCACGACCGGCAGGGGGCGGTGTTGCGTGCGTTCGCTCTCTTCTTCCAGCTCGTCAACATCGCCGAGCAGCACCACCGCGTCCGACGCCGGCGCGAGTACGAAGCGGAGGGTCGGATCCCGCGGGAGTCTCTCGCAGAGGCATTCGCACTGCTCGACGCCGCCGGTGTCGACGACCGGACGCTCCGGGCGGCCGGAGGCCGGCTGCGCGTCGAGCTCGTCCTCACCGCTCACCCGACCGAGGCAACGCGGCGCACGGTCCTCGAGGCACACCGCCGCGTGGCTGCGCACCTCGCCCGCCTCGATGACGACGGTATCCCCCAATCCGAGCGCGGGCGGGTGGAGGACGGGCTTGCCGAAGAGATCACCCTGCTATGGCAGACCGACGAGATCCGTTCCAAGCGTCCACGCGTGGTCGACGAGATCCGGCTCGGACTCTGGTTCTTCGAGCAGTCCTTCTGGAATGCCGTTCCCGATCTCGAGCGCGCTCTCGGCGCACGGCTCCCCGACGCCGGCGACGCCTTGCGCTTCGGCAGCTGGATCGGTGGCGACCTGGACGGAAACCCGCACGTCGGCCCGGAGACGATCGAGGACGCGCTCGAAAGGGCTCGACGGCTCGCGCGGCAGCTGTTTCGAGCCGAGTTGACCGCGCTCGGCGCGGCGTGGGGGATGTCGACGTCCGTCATCGGCGCGGTGCCCGAGCTCGGCGATGCCGATGAGCCGTTCCGTGCCGCACTGGTCTCGATCTTCGAGCGGCTGGGAGCCGACGACTACGCCGATGGGGCGGCGCTCCTGGCCGATCTGGACGAGCTCGATGCCCTGCTTCGGGCGCATCGGGGGACGCGGGTTGCCGACGGCCGGTTCGCGGATCTCCGGGCGCGGGCACGGACGTTCGGCCTTCATGTCGCAAAGCTCGACATCCGCGTGCACGCGTCCGCTGTCCGCGAGCCCGACGAGCGGCTTCATCGCACGCTCGCCGCGGTCGCAGCTGCGCAGGCGCGGCACGGGACGGCCGCCGTCGACCGGTTGATCGTCTCGATGACGCGAACGGCCGACGACGTCCTGCACGCCGAGGCTCTCGCGCGTCGGTCCGGTGCCGAGCTCGTCGGCGTTCCCCTGCTCGAGACGATCGCCGACCTCCGTGCGGCCGGTCCGCTCGTCGAAGAGATCCTTGCGCGCAGCCCTCGGCAGAGCCTCGAGGTCATGGTCGGGTACTCCGACTCGGGCAAGGACGGCGGCTATCTGGCCGCACAGTGGGAGATCTACAAGGCTCAGGAGGAGCTCACGCGCATCGCAGAGGCGCGCGGTGTCGAGGTGACGGTCTTTCACGGGCGCGGAGGCTCGGCCGGGCGCGGCGGCGGGCCGACGCACGCGGGGATCCTCGCGCAGCCCCGGGGCGCCGTCGGCGGCCGCCTGAAGCTGACCGAGCAGGGCGAGACGATCTCCTTCAAGTACGGGTTGCCAGGCCTCGCGGAGCGAAACCTCGAGGCCGCCGTTGCTGCGACCCTCCTGACCACGTTCCCCGACCTCGTCGGCCTCGAGCCACCGAACGCGGGTGCCCGAGACACGATGGACGAGCTTGCTGCTGTCGCCCACACGGCGTACCGAGGCCTCGTCTGGGACGACCCGCTCTTCCCGGCGTTCTTCCGGAGCTTTACGCCTGTGGACGAGCTGGCGTTGCTCGAGATAGGCTCACGCCCCGCGTCGCGCCCGGAGGCTGCGGCGACCGGCGAGCTCGAGGCACTCCGAGCGATACCGTGGGTGTTTGCGTGGACGCAGAACCGCTGCCTGCTCCCCGCGTGGTTCGGCAGCGGTGTCGCCTTCCACGCCTACGGCCTCGAAGGCGAGCGGCTCGCCTGGCTGCGCCGGCTCTACGTCGAGTGGCCGTTCTTCCGGGCGCTCGTCGAGAACCTCGAGATGACTCTGGCCAAGTCCAGCTTCGAGATCGCCGAGGCATACGTCTCGCTCGTGCCGTCGAGCGCGGAGCCCGAGAGGTTCTGGAACGCGCTCTCCGTCGAGCACCGGCGGACGGTCGACGCGGTCCTCGCGATCGTCGAGGCAGACGAGCTGCTCGATCGCCATCCTGTCGTGCAGCGATCGATCGGGCTCCGGAATCCCTACGTCGATCCGATGAACGCGATCCAGGTCGAGCTCCTGCGCGCCTGGCGCGCCGGTGACGAGGCCGCCCGGCGACCGTTGCTCCGCTCGATCGCCGGCATCGCCGCCGCACTGCGTAACACCGGTTAGAAACGACGAGAGGCCCGCTTTCGCGGGCCTCTCGTCTCGATCAGGTGGTGCCCACCGTCAAGCGGTAGGAGCCCGTCCTTTAGGCGGCCAGCGACGACCTCGCCGCCCTCGACGCGAACGACGTCCTTCAGCTGGTGCTGGAGGCGTGTCAGCGCGCGAGACTCGATCTGACGCACACGCTCGCGCGTGAGGCCGAGCTCCTTGCCGATCGCCTCGAGCGTCCACTGCTCGCCCGTGAAGCCGAACCGCAGCTCGAGAACGCGGCGATCGGGCTCCTGCAGCGCTTCGACAGCACGCCGGACCTCGAGCCGCTGGAGTGTCTCGTCGGCCTCGTCGGCCGGGTCGACCGCGCTGCGGTCGGCGAATAGGTCACCGAGCTCGCCGTCGCCGTCCGATCCGACCGACTGGTTCAGCGAGACCGACGCGTCCGCCGTCGAGAGCGCCTCCTCGATGTGGGACTCCTTGAGCCCTGTCTCCTTGGCGAGCTCCTCGATCGTCGGCTCGCGCTCGAGCTTCACCTCGAGGCGCTGGCGCGCCCGGGCGAGCTTCTGCTGCCGCTCCTGCACGTGCACCGGCACGCGGATCGTCGCGCCCTGATTCGAGATTGCGCGCTGGCACGCCTGGCGAATCCACCAGGTTGCATACGTGGAGAACTTGTAGCCCTTGCGCCAGTCGAACTTCTCGACGGCACGGTTGAGCCCGATCACGCCGTCCTGGATCAGGTCGAGGAACGGGACGCCGTGGCCGCGATACTTCTTGGCGATCGAGACGACGAGCCGTAGGTTCGCGTTGATCATCCGCTCCTTGGCGGTCTTGTCGCCCCGCTCGACACGCTTCGCGAGAGCGACCTCCTCGGCAGCGGTCAGCAGCTTGTGCTTGCCGACGTCCTGTAGGAAGAGCTGCAGCGAGTCGGTCAGCACCTGCGAGGTGTCCGCGGTCCAGGCAGCCTCCTCGGCCGCGGTAACGGCATCCGTCTCGTCCGCATCGTCCGCGGCGTCGACGGGGATGGCCCGGTCGGCGAGCGCGGCGCGAACCTCTTCGAGTGCGGGCTCGCTGAGGTCCAGCTCGAGGGCGAGAGCCTCGAGCTCGGAGGTCTCCACGCGGCCGCGCTCCTGGGCGTCGGTCAGAAAGGCGTCAATTGCAGGGATGTCGATCGTGGTGGTCAGGGTGAATCCTTTCGCTCTGAAGTCGTCGTGCGCACGCGTGCCTGGGGCGCTTCCATGGTTCTGTAAGTCACGTTCCATCGTCCGCTTCGGTGCCCGCAGCGCGCGGCCCCGTCAAACGCGTTCCCGCGGGGAACGATGTCGTCACAGTGTATAACGTTTCCCAGCCGTTGTAATTCCCTCAAAGTAGGACTTTTCCTTCTCCTTACAAGTACCGAGTGGGCCTGACAGCTACCGTTCGGGGCTGTCGCGCGACTGTTCTTCCTCCTGGAACGCGCCAACTCCCGTTCATGACGGACCTCTCCGGCGGCCGCGTCGAGGGTCCCGCACTCGAGCGAATTGCACGGAAGCGTTAGCCCGCGCGTCCGGCTGGAGCGGTTCGGAAGCCGGCGGCGACGTCTCGGCAAGAGCGCTCCAGGGGCGAGACCGGAGTCTCACCCCTGGAGGTCGAACAGTCGATCAGACGCCGATGAGCGTGATCGTGCGCTGGGCGGCGTCGCCGTTCTTCGTATCAGCATCGATCGACACCGAATACGTCTTACCCTTCGTGACCGTCAGGCCGCTCACGCGGGTTGCCGCCGTGCAGTCCACTCTGAGTGACCCCTCGGATTGGGACACCGCCACCAGGCGGCCTCCGAGCGTCGCCCTTGCCGTGACACCGATCGTCGAGCCGATCGGGTTGTTGTTACAGAACGAACGCAGGTAGATCGTCAGGAGCGGGTTCTTGGTTCCGCCCTTGACCATGACCTTCCCGTTGATCGGGCTGAGGGATGCCGTCGCGGCGGCCCATCTCCGCTGAGACGGCTTTGCGCCTCCGTCGTCGCGGTAGACCCCGCTCTGCCACGGACTGCCTGGCGAATCCCTCAACACGAACCAGATGAACATCTGGACACGGGGATCATTCTTTGCGATCGCGAGCGCCTGGGGGACGTACTTGGCCTGCTGGGCCTCCGTCACGCCCTTCGGCTCGCCCGGCTTCGTCTCGCTGCCGTACTCGGTGATCCAGATCGGAATGTTCTTGCGCTTGAACCACGTATCGAGGGACTTCTCGAACTGCGGCAATGACTTGAGCGAGACGTTCGGCCACTTGACCCTCTGGGTCGGCTTCTGACTCACGGGCACCGGGTACGGATGTTGGGCCCACGCGTCGAACTTGAGCCTCTTGTTCGCCTTCGCGACGAGCATGGCGAACGTCCCGGGCCGGACAGCGTCGCTTGCGCCGACCACCTTCTTGTCGCGCCCGGCAGACGATGTCTCTCCGATCGCGACGAGAGCCTTCTTGTTCCCGGACTTGATCCCCTTGTACCCGGCTGCGGCGAGCTTTGCGTACGCGGCCGGGCTGACGATCTTGCCCTTCGCATTGAACTGGGGGCTCAGGAACTGTCCGAGGTTCGATTCGTTCCAGATGCCGTAGAACCGGACGAACGGGTACCCGGAGATGCGCCCCGAATACCGGGTCGCGACCGCCCTCGCAAAGTTCTGGAAGTCGGCCATCCTCTTCGGCAGGAACTTCATCGCCTTATTGCCGTTCGCCCATCCCGGCGTGCCCCAGAGTGTGAGCAGCACCTCGGCATTGTTCTTCTGCGCGGAGCGGACGAAATCATCGAGGTCGTCGAAGCGGTACGCGCCGTCGAACGGGTTGGCTGCGTTCTGCGGCCTCGTCGGCGCGATCTTGGCCCAGGTGACGAGCGACCTGACGACCGATGCGTTGTTCGTGATGGTCGCAGCCTCCATGGCGTTCTGTCGGTCGGTGTCGTAGCGCAGGATCGGGTCGTCGTGGAATCCGACCCACATCCGGTCAGCGGATGCCGCGATCGGCGCGAGTACGGCTGCGGCGAGGACGGCAGCGATGAGTGGGATGTGGCGCACGAGCTTCCTCCTTGTTGATCGGGGTCTGACGAGAACCTAGCGAGGGGCTGTGAGGCATCTGTAAGAAAACGCCCTCGCCGTCACAGTTTCGACACGCAACTGGCACACACCTGCGCGTGTTTCCTCCCTAGCGTAGACGTCATCCACGAAGCACCAATAAAGGAGGCAGCATGGACACACCGGTTGTGCTTGCAGGCACCTACGCCGCGCCCACCCTTGCGTTCGCGGGCGATCCCGCCGAGCAGGAGGACGTGATCTGGTGGGCCGTCGTCGTCGGATTCGCCTACGCCGTCGCCCTCGCGTGGGCGACGTGGTGCCGTCACGGCGGCGGCAGTGCCGAGATCTCGTTCGGCTGGACGGGGTTCAAGGTTGTCTGCCGTAGCAAGTAGGACGGGCTGCGCGAACGACGCGGGCGGGAGGGCGGCCGGGCGCCGCCCTTCCGCCTCGGCTTCGCCGCCGCTGCCCCTCTCCGTGATTGCTGCGTCGAAGCGGTTCGGCGAGACGGTAGCTCTTGCCGACGTCGATCTCCACGTCGAAGCGGGATCGATCGTAGGATTGGTCGGGCCGAACGGCTCGGGCAAGACGACGCTCCTCCGATCGGTGGCGGGGCTCGGCTCGATCGACGCCGGCCACATTCTCGTCGGCGGTGCCCCGGCAGGGTCGACGAGAGCGCGGTCGTCGACGGCTCTTGTGCCGGACGAGCCCGCAGGTTTCGACGAGCTGACGGGAGGCGAGCTTATCGACCTGACCCACGCGCTCTGGGGTGCGGGCGCCGAGGCTGCGGCGCGAGCGCGGGTTCTCGCGAGCGCGTTCGCGCTCGGTCGACGTCTCGACCAGCCGGTCGGCACGCTCTCTCGAGGGCTTCGTCGGCAGGTCAGTGCGGTCGCCGCGCTGTCGCTCGGTACACCCCTCGTCCTCGTCGACGAGGCCACGGCGACGCTCGACCCCGAGGCGGTCGTCGTTCTGGGAGAGGCGCTCGCGGCGCTCTCGGCCCGGGGGTCGGCGATCGTGCTCGCAACCCAGGACCTGCACTTCGCAGGAACGGTCTGCGATGTCGTCGTCCTGCTCCACCGAGGGAAGGTGCTCGATCGCGGAGTGCCGGCAACCCTTCGCGCCCACCACGACGCCGACTCGCTCGAAGACGTGTTCCTGGCTGCCCTCGGGGACAGCTCTCTGCGCGCGAGGACGAGAGATGCGTTTCGCGCTCTCTAGGGCCGTCGCGCGTTGCCAGACGCGTCGGTTGTCGGCCATCGCCTCGACCGCTCCGCTCCCGGCCGCCGTCGTTTTCGGTCTCGTCGTGTGCGCGCCGTTCGTGCTCGCGCGCGTGGGGCGGGCGCTTGGTGCCGAGCTCGCATCGAGCGTCATCTCTCCCGAGCTCGCGAGCGCACTCGTGCTCGGCCCGTGCCTCGCGGCCGCGGCGGCGGGTGCGGTCGTTGCCGCGTCGCTGCCACCGCGGGCTGCGCTCGGACAGCAGATCGCGGCCGGCCCCGTCGACGCCCGCGCGGCGCTTGCGGCGAGCCTGCTGCTGCCGGCGACGCTCGCGGCGCTCGTCGTCCTTCCGCCCCTCCTCGCGCTCTCGCTGACCCTCGCGAGCTCGCTTCCCGGAGGTCGGGCTTCCGGGCTGGCTCTCGTGGCTGCGATCCTGAGCGCAGCTCCTGTTGGTGCCGTCGCCGTCGAAGGAGTGCAGATCGCGTGGCGAGGACCCCGGGTCCGGCTCGTGCCGTTTGGCGCCGGTCTCGCCGCGTGGCTCGTCATTGGGAGCGTGGCGGGCGTGATCGCGCTCGGTCCCCTTGCCCCGGCCGCCCTCGCGCTGAGGAGTGCCGGGTCCGTATGGGTGGCGCTCGTGGTCTCGGGGCTCGCCACGATCGTCCTGGCCGGCGCGTGGATCGTGCTGGCAGCGCAGCGGCGCGAGCCGCGCTCTCGTGCCACCCCCCGTCGTCATGTCGGAGCCTTCTGGCGGCGCCCGATTCGCGCCGCCGTTGTCGCTCTCGTCTGGCGGCGGAAGGATGTTCGGCGCGGCGCCGTCGCATCGGCGTGCTTTGGGGCGGCGGGTGCTGCGGCCGCCGTTGCGTCGAGCGCGGCTCCTCCTGGACCGCTCCTTCTCGCGACGACCACGACCCTGCTCGGCGCGCTCGTGGCAGCTCTTGTGGGGTGGGGTGGGCTCGCCTGCGGGCTCTGGCTCTGGCGCGGTGCCCCTCGAGGGCGCCGAACGATCGCGACGACAACATGGCTCGCGGGCCTGGTCGCGGTGGCAACCCCGGTCGCCCTTGTCGGTGCGGCTGCCGCCGCTTGGTCAGGGGTCGACAGGCAGACCGTCGGTGTCGTGAGCGTCCTCACGGTGACCGGTGCGGCCGTCGCGACGTTCGCAGGCTCTCTCGTACCGTGGCGGGGGGACGGGCTCGGGGATCAGGTCAGCTCCCTCTCCGCGTTCGCTGCCTTGGCCATCGGCACCTCGCTCGGGGTCGGGGTCGTGGCACCACGGCTCGCAGGCGCGGGGGTTCCCGATCCGGTGACGGCCGCCGTTCTCTGCCTCCTCGTCTCGGGGCTGGCGGTCGTGACACTCGTTCGCCGCCTCGAGGGGGAGGGACGATGATCGTCGACAGCGATCATGTCGTGCTCCCTGCAGGAGTCTCGGTCGGTGGCGGTCACGTGGAGGACAGCGTCCGCGGGTGCCGCTGGCCGCTGAACGACACCGGTGGCTTCGTTCTCGGGCGTGTGGGGACACGGATCGATGCGGTCGTCCGGGAGCTCGCGGACACATACTGCCTCCCGCTCGAAGTCGCAAGGCGCGATGTCCTGCAGTTCACCTGGACGTTGAACGCACTTGCGATCGTCAACATCGGCCACGACGGCTCTCGCCTGCGGAGATGGATGGATTGGCTTGGCCTCGCCGCCCGCCTGATCCCGGCAGCCACGCTCCCTGCTCCGGTCACTGTTCGACGGGGACTCGACACGGGAACCGTCCCCGGCGCCGTTGCGAGCGTGTGTCGGGCTTCCGGCTCACGTGTCCTCTCGGTCTCGAGTGCGGCGGCGATCGCCCTGCTCCCGCTCGCCGTGGCGCTCGGCGGACGAGTCGGCGCCGTGCTCGTCGCGCTCGGCCTCGGCGTCGGGACGGGGATCGGGGTGGGGCTTCACGAGGCCGGCCACGTCGTGACGCTCCGCGGCGTGCCGAGCGCCCTCGTCCTCCGCGGCCGCCGGACGTTCGTGATGCACGCCCCCCTCGAGGCGGGGCGGCGGTCGCTCGTGGCGATCTCGGGGCCGGCAACGACGGTGGCCGTCGGTCTTGCGCTGGTCATCACAGGGAACGTCCTGGTTTCGCCGTCGCTCGTGATTCTCGGCTTGCCGCTCGTCGCGCACGCCGTCTCGCTCTCGGCTCTCGGAGGAGACGGGAGGACGGCATGCGGGATCTGAAAGCGTTCCTTCTCGGGGCCATGGCCGTGGGGATCCTCGCCTATGCGGCCGCAGCGTCTCTCGCGGTCGCAACACAGGCCGCCGGCGGCTCTCTCCGGATGGGGGTCGGCCCGATCGTCGTCGTCTCGGTCGAGACCGATGCGACGGCGGCTTCCACCACGTTCGGCGCGGGCCTGCTCGCGGTTGCTCTTGCCGGTGGGCTGCTGAACCTCGTCGCGGCACGGCTGATCCGAAAGAGGGCGGAAGGTCGGTCGCGTGACGTAGACTGAAGGCCCATGGCGTGGGAGATCATCTTCATGCTGGTGATTCTGAAGATCCCGATCATCTACATCGCGGTCGTGATCTGGTGGGCGATCAAAGCCGAGCCCGAGCCGGGTGACCTCGAGGGCGTCACCGTGCTCTCGGATACCCCGCCGTCCGGCAACACTCCCCGTCGTCGGCGTCCGAGCGCACGACGCCCAGTCCGTCCGCACACACCGGGGCGCGGTACCGGCGCCGCTCCAGCCGTGCAAAGGGGTACGGTTCGGCCATGAGCACGCTCGAAACATCGAACGATCGACATTCCTCAGCCGACGTCGTGGCCGGTCTCCTCGCCGTTTCCTCGATCATCCTGTCGGGAATCGCGATGGGGTTCGGGCTCCTTCTCGAGCTCGATGCGCGACCGGGCCGCACCGCCTTTGCCGCGATCGTGCTCGCCCTCGTCTCGGCTCGGCTGAGCCAGCGCTACCAGTCGCTCGCACTCAAGGCCACGCTCGTCGCAATGGCCGCCTGGGTGGTTGGCATGACGATCGCCGTGCTCACCGAGAACCCGCTGATCTAGGTGTTGCCGAGCCCACCGGGACCGGTACGACGCGTGGGATGAGCCGCGTGGATCTCAGCAGTCTCAATGCGGGATACGTCGCCGAGATGCTCGAGCTCTACCTCGATGCTCCCGGGAGCGTGCCCGACGAGTGGCGCGAGCTCTTCGAAGGCGATCCCAATGCCGTCTCCGACGCGCTCCCGGGGCTCCCGGACATTCTTCACCATGCGTCGAACGGAACGGACGTGGCGCGTCCGCCCGCCGAGGCGAGCGTCAGGACGGCGATCGACGCCGCTCCCGTCCCGCTCCCGGCGATCGACGCCTCGCCGTCGCCGGCCGAACCCCCGACCGACGGGCTTAGTCCGGCAGCCCCCGAGGCTCCCGCGCGGGTCGACGAGACGCTTCTCGGCGGCGTCGCGGCAGCGATGGCCCTCGTCAAGGCCTACAGGATGCACGGGCATCTCGCGGCGCGCCTCGATCCACTCGGATCGGAGCCGATCGGTGACCCGGCGCTCGACGAATCGCGTCTCGTCCCATCGCTGACCCCCGAGCTCCAGGCAGGGATACCGGCGTCACTCCTCCGCCTGTACGTCGACGGAGAGAGCCTCCTGGAGGCACTCCCGCGACTTCGAGACGTGTACACCGGTTCGATGGCCTACGAGATCGAGTACATCTCGGATCACGCTGAGCGCGTCTGGCTCCGCCAGGCGATCGAGTCCGGCCGGTTCCGGCAGCCGCTCGACCCGGAGGAACAGCGTGCGCTTCTCCGCCGCCTCTCCGAGGCCGAGGGCTTCGAGCAGTATCTGCGCCGGTCGTTTCTCGGGCTGAAGCAGTTCTCGCTCGAGGGGCTCGAGTCGCTCATCCCGATGCTCGACGCGGCGGTAGCGCTCGCGGCGGCCGGTGGAGCGCACGAGGTCGTGATCGGCATGGCCCACCGAGGGCGGTTGAACGCTCTCGTGCATACGGTCGGCCGCTCCTATCAGGAAATCCTCCGCGAGTTCGAAGGGGAGCGCTCGGCGGATGCGCTCGTCGTCGATCCCGAGGGAGGCTCCGGCGACGTGAAGTACCACCTCCCGGCGACGGGTACCCGTCTGACCGAATTCGGAGAGATCGACGTCGTCATCGTGCCGAACCCGAGTCACCTCGAGGCCGCCGACCCCGTCGTCGAGGGGCGCGCGCGAGCCGAGCAAACGGACAGGTCGAGCGGTGCGGGTATTCACGATCCATCGGTTGCGCTTCCGGTTCTCATCCACGGCGATGCCGCCTTCCCCGGACAAGGCGTCGTCGCCGAGACGCTGAATCTCCAGTCGCTCGAGGGGTATTCGACCGGCGGGACGCTTCATCTGATCACCAACAACCAGGTCGGGTATACGACAGACCCGACCGAGAGCCGGTCGACGCGGTACTCGAGCGATCTCGCGAAGGGCTTCGACGTCCCGATCGTGCACGTCAACGCCGACGATCCCGAGGCGGCGGTCTCGGCCGTACGACTGGCGCTCGCCTACCGGGCCGAGTTCGGGCACGACTTCGTCATCGATCTCGTCGGGTACCGGCGGTTCGGCCACAACGAGCAGGACGATGCGTCGTACACCCAGCCGCTGATGGTCGAGCGGATCCTGCGACAGCCGACAGTACGCGATCTCTACGCAGAGCGACTCGTGGCGGAGGGCGTCGTCACGAGCGAGGAGGCCGAGGAGTACGTCGCCGACGTCACGGCGACTCTCCGGCGCGCCCACGAGCAACTCGTCACGGCGATTGCCGCGGCAACGCCTGCTGCACCGCCCACCGAAGTCGTCCGCGTTGCGACGACCGGCGACGCCGTCGTCACGGCGGTCGCGGGCGACCGGCTGCGTGCCTTGAACGAGCACCTGCTCGCCGTTCCGGACGGGTTCACGATCAATGCCAAGCTCTCGAAGCAGCTCGATCGGCGGTACGAGAGGATCGAGCAGGGTGGCATCGACTGGGGCCAGAGCGAGGCCCTCGCCTATGCGACGCTCCTCGAGGACGGGATCCCGGTGCGGCTCTCCGGGCAGGATGCCGAGCGCGGGACGTTCGCGCATCGTCACCTCGTGTTCCACGATCCGTATACCGGCGAGACGTACGCGCCGATCCAGAACCTCCCGGGTGCGGCGGCGTCGTTCGAGGTGTACAACTCGCCGCTCTCCGAGTACGCAGCGCTCGGATTCGAATATGGCTACTCCGTCGCCGCGCCGGACGCGCTCGTGCTCTGGGAGGCGCAGTACGGCGACTTCGTCAACGGCGCGCAGATCGTGATCGACCAGTTCCTCGTCGCCGGTCGGTCGAAGTGGGGTCAGACGTCACGCCTGACGCTTCTGCTGCCGCACGGCTACGAGGGGAACGGGCCCGAGCACTCGAGCGCCCGGCTCGAGCGGTTCCTGCAGCAGGGGGCACAGGACAACATTCGCATCGCGAACTGCACGACGGCCGCACAGTTCTTCCACCTGCTTCGTCGGCAGGCACTCGACGCAACGGCCCGTCCGCTGATCGTCATGACCCCAAAAGGCTTGCTACGGCTCAAGCAGGCCTCGTCGACGCTGGCCGACCTCGCCACGGGCGCGTTCCGGCCCATCATCGCCGACGAGGATGGCCGTTTCGACGCGACGAGGCTCATCCTCTGCAGTGGCAAGATCTACTACGACATCGTCGGTCACGACGAGCGCGCGAACGCACTCGACGTCGCGGTCGCACGCATCGAGCAGCTCTACCCGTTCCCCCTCGACGGTGTCGCGGAGCTCATCGCCGGCATGCCGCACGTCGAGGAAATCGTCTGGGCGCAGGAGGAGCCGCAGAACATGGGTGCCTGGCGGTCGATTCGGCACCGGCTCGACGAAGCGGCCAGGTCGTGCTCGTCCGGCGCCAGCGTCACGTATGTCGGTCGCTCGTGGAAAGCGTCCCCGAGTGAGGGCTATCCGACCGCCCACCAGAACGAGCAGGATCGAATCGTCCGCGTCGCGCTCGGCGTTCAGCCCGACTGAGCGAGGACATCCAGCGCTGGCCCGGCGTGACGCGCCTTACCGGCGACCCGTCAGGCGCGCCTGCGTGCCTTGGCCGCCGCAACGGCTGCTGCTGCAACCCGGGGGCCGTGTGCACGCGCTGCGTCGAGCAGAAGGCGGCGCTGCGCCGGTGGAAGCTTGCGCCAGAGGTCGTACGCGACGAGACCCGCAGACACAGGGTTCCGGGGCAGGCGCGGCGGCATCTGCACATCGTGCCAGACGGCCGGGCACCGGTACTCGCGAGCGGTTGCAGGGGGTTTCCCGACGTGCCCGGGTCGGCTACGATTCCAGACGGAGCCGACGTGTGTGGTTCCCAGCCCTGTCCCCGAACCGGGAGGTTTCTATGCCCGTTGACTCCGAAACGAATGTCGTTGAATCACCGTTCGCAAGCGTGATCCAGGATCATCTCGAGCTGAAGAAGCAGAATGCAGAGCTCGACGGCGAGATGCCGCTCGATCGCTATCAGATCGAGGATCCGTTCGAGAACCATCCACTTTTCAAGTCCGAGGAACAGGCCCGTATCGAGGAGACCCTCGATGGTGAGCCCGCCGGCGGTCTGCATTCGCGTGCGTTGCCGTGGCCCGGTGAGGACACTGCCGAGAACGCCGCTGTCCCCGGTGAGCCCGCGCTCGAAGACGACCTCTGGGGACCGCTCGCGCGATTTCGACTGGGGCGAGTAGACCTCCCGTGCACGGCCGACTGAGCATTCCCGTCACCGACGGACCATCGATCCACTAGGGCCTCCGATGAGCCTCGCCGCCGACCCGCTCGTCGACGCCGACGAGCGCCTCCGTCGTTACGCGGAGCTCGCGGTCCGAGTCGGCGCGAACGTCCAGGCCGGGCAGGAGGCCGTCGTCGTCTGCCAGATCGAGCACGCGCCCGTCGCACGCGCGATCGCACGCGAGGCGTACCGTGCCGGCGCCACACGGGTGACGCCCCGATACGGTGACCAGCACTTCCGACGGGCCGCGATCGAGCTCGGCCCCCACGACATGCTCGGCAAGACGCCGCAGTACCTCCTCGATGCCACGGCTGCCTGGCGGACGGAAAAGCCGGCGATCATTCAGCTCAGCGGAGACGCGAGCCCGAGCTCTTCGCCGATCTCGATCCGTCGCTCGTGGCCCGCTCGGAGCCGTCGGATCTCCGGGCCGTCTACCTCCCGGTCGTCTCCGAGCGCCTCGCGAACTGGGTGATCGTCTCCGCCCCGAACGCAGGCTGGGCGAACACCGTCTTCGGGGAGCCGGACATCGAAGCGCTCTGGCACGCGGTCGCGACCGCAATCCGACTCGACGCGGACGATCCCGTGCTCGCCTGGCGCGAGCACGACGCCGCGCTCAAGCGGCGTGCTGCTGCGCTCAACGACCACCGCTTCGACGCGGTTCGCTTCCGCGGGCCGGGCACGGACCTCACCGTCGGCCTTCTTTCCGCTTCGCGCTGGATGGTGCCACGTTCACGACGCAGGACGGGATCGAGCACATCCCGAACATTCCGACGGAGGAGGTGTTCACGACGCCTGACCTGGCGCCGAACCGAGGGAACCGTGCGTTCGACGTACCCCCTTGCCGTCCAGGGGCACGATCATCCGAGACCTCGAGCTTCGCTTCGAGGCCGGCCGCGTGGTGGACGTTCGGGCGTCGCAGGGCGCCGACATCGTCCGCGGCCAACTCGAGGCAGACCCGCAGTCGCCCTTCCTCGGTGAGGTGGCGCTCGTCGACGGGGCGTCGGCCGTCGGGCAGACCGGGCTCGTCTTCTTCGACACGCTCTTCGACGAGAACGCAACCTGCCACATCGCGTACGGGTCGGGCCTGCCCATGGCAGTGGACGGCACCGACGGGCTGTCTCCCGAGGAGCTGATTGCCATGGGCGTCAACGTCTGCGCGCACCACACGGACTTCATGATCGGTGGCCCCGAGGTCGATGTCGACGGCCTCGATCGGGACGGGAACGCGACGCCCATCATGCGCGACGACGTCTTCCTTCTCTAGCGGCGGCTACGAGGCGAGGTCGCGGGAGGGCATCCCGTGCATCGTCTCGGCAAGCCGCCGGAACGGCCCGTCTTCGGCGAGCAGTGCCGCCTCGGTGCCTCGCTGCGTGATAGAGCCCTTCTCGATCACGAGGATCTCGTCCGCCCGTCGCACGGTGGCAAGGCGGTGGGCGATGATCACCGACGTCCGCCCGTCGTAAGAGCGTGTCGAACGCCTTCTCGATCAGGATCTCGCTCGGCCGGTCGATGTTCGACGTCGCCTCGTCCAGGATCAGGATCCGGGGGTCAGCGAGCAGCGCTCTCGCGATCGAGATCAGCTGTCGTTCGCCGGCCGAGAGCCCGGATCCGCCCTCTCGAACGATGTGATCGAGACCGCCCTCGAACCTGGCCGTGATCCTGTCGACCCCGATCGCGTGTGCGGCGGCGACGACCTCGTCGTCCGTCGCCTCCGGGCGGCCGAAGCGGATGTTGTCGGCGATCGTGCCGCTGAAGAGGAACGGATCCTGGAGGACGACGCCGAGCTGTCTGCGTAGCGACCGTAGCTGGATCTCCCTGAGGTCGACGCCGTCGATCTTGACCGAGCCCTCGAGCGGATCGTAGAAGCGCGCGATCAGCTTGGCGGTCGTCGACTTGCCGCCGCCCGACTCGCCGACGAGCGCGACGCAGCCGCCCGCGGGCACGTCGATCGAGATGCCGTGGATGACGGGCTCGTCGCCGTAGGCGAAGACCACGTTGTCGAGTTGCAGATGCCCGGCGATCCGGCCGATCTCGGGAGCACCTTCGCGATCGGTGATGTCCTGCTCGGCGTCGAGGACGGTCGAGATCTTCGTCATCGCCGCGCTAGCCGCCTGTACCTGCCCGTAGAGCTCCGAGAGCTCCTGCAACGGCTGAAAGATGAGCTGCAGCATTCCCATGGCAGCGATCAGCGTTCCGATCTCGAGCGAGCCGGAGTCGATCATCTTTGCGCCCGCGAAGAGCACGCCGACCATGGCGATAGCGCCCAGGAACTCGATCGCGGGGAAGAAGAACGACGACAGCCTCTGGGCGTAGACGTTCGAGACGCGGTTCGCCTCGTTCAGGTCGGCGAACTCGGACTGGAAGGCGCGCTCGCGGCCGAACGCCTGAACCACGGCCATCCCCGAGACCGACTCGGCGAGCTGGGCGGTGACGGCCGCGATGCGCGTCCGGACGTCGGCGAATGCGACGTGCGAGGTGGTCTGGAACCAGCGCGTGACCACGATGCCGGGCGGCAGGATGATCAGCGCGACGACGCCGAGGCGCCAGTCGAGCACGAAGAGCCCGACGATCGCCGCCACCAGGGTCATCGAGTTGACGACGAGCGTCGTCAGCCCCTGGTTCAGGACATCGGAGAGCGCATCGACGTCGCTCGTCAACCGCGCGATGATCCAGCCCGCCTTCTGCTGCGAGAAGTACCGGAGAGACAGCGAGGTGAGGTGCTGGAACAGGTCTCGGCGCAGGTCCAACACGATCTGCTGCCCGATCCCGGCCAACATCAGCCACGTCGTCGTCCCGAGGATCCAGGCGGTCAGGCCGACGCCGATGTAGAGCGCGACGTCAGCCGTCAGACGCGTCGCGTCGCCGGCCTTGATCCCGTTGTCGATTGCGTCGCCGACGATCGCCCAGCCGGCGACCGGCGCCGCCGCCGAGACGGCGGCGATCAGCATCACGCCGGTCAGCCTCTTACGGCGGCCGCCGGTGTAGCGCCCGAGACGGGACAGTCCGGTGCGGGGGCTATGCGGCAAGCGCTTCGTCTCCGAAGAGGTCGGTGAAGGCCCCACCGAGGCGGATGAGATCCTGCGGCAAGCCACTCTCGACGATGCGACCGTCCTTCAGGACGACGGCCCGGTCGGCGACGAGGATCGTCGAGAGCCGCTGACCCGCGATGAGCACCGTTCGGCCTGCCACTGCGGGGCGGAGCGTGGCGACGAGATGGCGTTCCGTTTCGGTGTCGACGGCGGACATGGGATCGTCGAGCACGATCACGCGCGAGCGAGCCACGAGCGCGCGCGCGAGTGCGACCCGCTGACGTTGGCCACCCGAGAGGTTGACTCCCCGCTCTCCGATGAGCGTGTCGTAGCCGTTTGGCAACCCGTCGACGAACGCGGCCACTCCGGCGGCCTCGCACGCGGCGAGCACGTCGCTCCAGTCGGCGTCGGGCCGGCCGGCGAGGAGGTTGTCTCGCAGCGGCACGGAGAAGAGGACGGGCTTCTGCGTCACGAGTGCGACTGAGTCGCGTAGCTCGCTCAACGCGATCTCGCGGCTGTCGACGCCGCCGATGAGAACGCGCCCCGCGGTCGGGTCGTAGAAGCGTGGCAACAGGTTGAGGAGCGACGTCTTCCCGGATCCCGTTGCGCCGCAGACGGCGACGATCTCCCCGGGAGCGACCTCGAGGTCGACCCCCGACAGCACCTCGCTGCCGACGCCGTAGCTGAAGTGAACGCCTTCGAGCCGGATCGTCAGCGGCCCGTCCGGCAGCGCTACCGGATCGTCCGGCTCGGGGAGCGCCTTGATCGAGCCGAGCCACGCGAACGAGCGCGACGCGGCCGCAGTCGCCCGTTGCCCGAGGTTGATGATCCAGCCGAGCGCCTCGAGCGGCCAGACGAGCTGCAGCAACAGCGTGATGAACAGGGTGAACTGGCCGATCGTCAGCGTCCCGTCGATCGCCTCCTTGCCGCCGAAGTAGAGGACGGCCGCGATCCCGAGAGAGGGGAGGAAGATCAGGCCGGGGAGGAAGTGCGCCTCGATCCCCGCCTGCCGCATCGTCTCGTGGCGGACCGCCTCGGCGCGATCGCCGAACCGGTCGCGGACGTCGTCCTCGCGTCCGAACGCCTGCACCATCTCGATCCCGATCACCGCCTCGTCGGTGGCTTCCGTCAGATTTCCCTTGCGCGCCTGGACGACGCGCGAGATGGGAAAGACCTTGTGCGCGAAGACGAAGGTGAGGACGGCGATGGGTGGCATCGCGAGAGCTGCGAACAGCGTCAGACGGGCGTTGACCGAGAGTAGGACGATCGCCGCGCCGACGAGCATCATGACGCTCTGGATCGCCTGGACGACACCCCAGCCGATGAAGTAGCGCACCGGGTAGATGTCGTTCGTCGCTCGCGAGATCACCTCTCCGGTTGCATGACGGTCGTAGAAGGCGCGGGGAAACCGAAGGTACGCGTCGTACATCATCCCGCGCAGCCGTGCCTCGACGGCGATGCCGACACGCGCTGTCATGAAGCGGCGGACGAAGTTGAACCCGAACCGAAGCGCGGCCAGGAGGACGATGAGGCCGAGGTACGGGAGCAGGAGCGCGCTGTCACCGCCGTCGATCGCGTTGTCGATCGTGCGCTGGATGAGGATCGGGATCGCGAGTGACAGCCCGGTGAAGGCGAGAGCGCACGCGAGTCCGATCGCGACCTGACGCCACTGTTCCCGCCACAGCGGGAAGAGGTGGCGCAGCGTCGGCCACAGGGTCAGGTCGGTTGGGTCGACGTCTTGCACGCGCGGGACTCCTCGTTGCGTGTCGCTGTGACGCACGCATCTGGTTGGGACATGATCTGTCGCTTCGATCGGCGGCGAGCGACGCACCGCCCGGAGCGGGGCTCCGAGGCGGTCGGCCGGCGCACTCTACCAGCCTCATCGGCTCCGACAGCGATGAGATGTCATATTGGCCTTGACAGACATCATTTTGATGTCATATGATGGTCACATGGACATCGAACGACACGTGCAGGCGATCCAGGCCGACCTCGCTGCCGCAGCCGCGCTCGGAGACGAGGCGTCGGTCGCCGCCGGCGAGCGGCTCGTGGCCGCCGTCGGCTCGGCTCTTCAACTGCGGCTGCTCGACGTCCTCACCGAGGCGTCGCTCGCACTCAACGACCAGCTTTCCTCTGGCCACGTCGAGGTTCGCCTCGCCGGCCGTGATCCGGAGCTCGTCTTCATCGAAGAGCGGGCGCCCGAGCCCGAGTCGCCGCCGACACCGGGCGATGATCTCAGCGCGCGCATCACCCTGCGCCTTCCCGAGGCGCTGAAAGTCCAGGTCGAACTCGTCGCGAGCGGCGAGGGCGTGTCGGCGAACGCCTGGATCGTGCGTGCCCTCGCTCGTGCCGTTGAGCCTCGCAGAAGCCCGGGGCAGAGCGGTAACCGCCTACGAGGCTTTGCCCGCAGCTAGAGACTTGATCCGCAAGATTCACGAGAGGAGTCCGAGAATGACGCTCTACCCATCACTCTTCGGCAACGTCGATCTTCCGGCGTTCGACGAAGGTCGACCGCCACGCCATCGCCCTGACGGCGTTCGCGTCGTCCGGCGGCCACCGCAGCTGCGACCCGGCGGCCGGTCATGACTCACTTTGCCACGACCGGGCACGTGTCGCTCAGCGTCAGCCTCGGCGCAGGGGAGGTCTCCGTCGATGCGAGGAGCGACTCTGGAGTCGAGATCGACCTGATCCCGCTTCGCGACAACGACGCGACACGCCAGGCGATCGCGGACGCACGGGTCGAGATGACCGGGAGGGGAGACGGCCACGAGATCGTGGTGCAGGTGCAGAAGAAGGCGGGGCTCCTGGGCGGCTTTGGCGTCAAGGTCGGCGTTCGGATTCGCTGCCCGCACGGCAGTGACCTCGATCTCCGTTCCGGCTCGGCCGATCTCGAGGCGACGGGTGACCTCGGCGTGGTCGCCGTCAAGGCATCCTCCGGCGACGTCTCGGTCGAGCGAGCGGAGCGGCTGCGCTGCACGACGGCAAGCGGCGATCTCCGTGCCGACGAGATCGCGGGGCCGATCGACTGTCGCACGGCGTCGGGTGATGTGAGGATCCGTTGCAGCGGCGGGCTCCTGGACGCGAGCCTCGTCTCGGGTGACCTGTCGGTAGGAGTCGCGTCGGCCGGTCTCTCGGTGACGACGGTCTCGGGCGATGTCAGCTTCGAGGCCGCCGGCGGGGGCGAGATGAGAGTGCAGTCGGTCTCGGGCGATGTTCGCCTTGCCATCATGCCCGGCGAGCGCCTCTTCATCGACGCAAGCTCGGTCAGCGGAAAGATGCGTTCGGAGCTCGACATGGGCGACGATCCACCGGTCGAGCGCGAAGGGCCGGTCCACGAGCTTCGCGTCCGAACGGTCAGCGGCGACCTCCTGATTCTCCGCGGTACTCCCGTGGCCGTCTGACGGGCTCTAGTCCGCCTCCGCGAGCGCCTCGGCGAGGAGCGCCATCGCGAAGCACTGCCAGGCGAGGTCGGCGTCGCGACGGAGCGCCGCCAGTGCCTCCGTCGCTGCGGGAAGCCGTTCGGCCACCATGCTCAGCGATGCCAGGCCCGTGGCGAGCTCGGCGCGACGCTCGGGCTCGTCGAGGTCGTCGGCGAGAGCGGTCACTGCCCGCCCGTGAAGCTCGAGCGGGCGCCGAGGGTCACCGCCGGCAGCGAGGAGGAGCTCGGAGCGACGGAGGGCGGCGTTCACGTCCTCTTCGGCGAGGGCGACGTGGCGGCTCGCGACGAGGCAGAGGAGGACGAGTCGATCGTCCTCCGCGGCCGACTCCGCGTGGCGGAGAGCATCGAGGATCGCGTCGTCAGGGGTCATCGCGGAACGGTCGGCGTGCGTGACGCCTCAGGGTGAACGGAGCTGGCGCTTCAGGGCGTTCCAGCGTGCGGGCGTGCCGCGCCCCTGGAAGCCGCCGACGAATCGGCCCTTTGCATCGACCAGGATCACGGCGGGCTGATAGGTGGCGCCGAAACGGCGTGCCAGCGTTCTCTTCGGGTCGGCGATCGACGGCCACTTCCAGCCGTACTTCTTCAGGAAGACGCGCGCGTCCGCGTTCGTGTCATCGGTGTTGAGCCCGAGGAACCGGTATCCCTTTCCCTGCTTCTTCACCCAGCGCGCGTAGGCAACTGCCTCGCTCTGACACGTGCTTCACCACGATGACCAGACGTTGATGAAGACCGGCTTGCCGCGTAGCGCGGCGAGCGATGCCTTGCCGCCCGTGACGGTTCGGCCCGCGGTCGCCGGCGCCGGCTTGCGCGGCGCTGCGGGCGCCGTCGCGATTGCGACGAGCGCAACGCAGGCGACGACGGCGGGCAGGAACAGACGTGCGGGTGTGCGCGGCGACACGCCGTCACGGTAGCCGCTGATTGCCTTGCGTTCGAATCTGTTAAGAACCCGCCGCGGGGGCGCCGGTACTCGTTCAAGCCGGGCGAGGAAAGGGCCGATAGAGAAGGAATGCGGCGCCTTCTCGCGCTCACGGCAACCATCCTCCTTGCGCTCGCCGCGGCCGGGGCACTCACCGCCCCAGTGCCTGGCCTGTCGCAGGCGATCGCAGCCCCCCGGCCGTCAGCCCCGGTCGCCCGATCGTGGGCGGCTACGCAGATCGAGATCGTCGCGGCCGCCGGGATCCTCGGAACCGACCCCCAGACGTTCCGGCCGACGGACCCGTTGACGCGCGGAGAGCTTGTGGAGGCGCTCTCCGCCTGGGGCAAGCGGGCGACGGTTGCGGCTGATCCGGGTCGGCTCGTGACGATGCGAGAGCTCGATGCGCAGCTCGTCGGCGCGCTTGGATTGCGTGACGCCGCTCGGCGGATCCGGACGTCGGCGCAGGCGGCCGGCCTGGCACCGACGTCGATGCTGGGCACCGAGACGGTCGCCCGCCTTCTCGGTCTTCGCCTGAATCATCCGCAGGATCAGGATGAGCTCGAGTTGCTTCCGAGCCAACCGGCGACGCGGGCGGAGGCCGCCTACTCGTTTGCGCGGGCGATGGCGCTGTCCCCGGGTCAGCTCTCGTGGCTCGACCAGCTCAGCCAGACGTTCGTCCTTCCCGATCTGAGCGAGTGGCAGAGCGCGGTCCTCTCGCGCGCGCTGCGGTTTGTCGGGTACCCCTACGTCTGGGCCGGGACGTCGGAGACCACGCAGAAGCTGTGGAGTAGCACCGCGCCGGGTGGGACGGTCACGGCTCCGGGAGGATTCGACTGCTCGGGTTTCGTCTGGCGGGTGTACAAGACCAAGCCGTTCCCCGATGCGCCGCAGCTCGGAGACATGCTGAAGGGCAGGACGACCTACGCGATGAGCGGCGAGGTGAAGCAGCCCGCACGCGTCCGTCTCGAAGCGCTCGAGCCAGGCGATATCCTCTTCTTCGGAAGCAAGGGCGTCCGTTCGAAGCCGGCGGAGGTCGGGCACTCCGGCATCTACGTCGGGGACGGCTGGTTCGTGCACTCGTCGGGCGCCGGGGTCACGTTGCAGCCCCTCGAGGGCTGGTACACGAAGACATTCGCCTGGGCGCGGCGACCCCTTGCCGAAGCGGGCCTGCTCTCGTTCTGATCGCTCGTCACGCAGGGGTCGCACTTCCGGCACAGTGTCGTGACGTGCTGCGAGCTAACCTTTCGATCAGGGACGCTTCTCCCCCTGGGGCCCTTCCGCGCGGAGGGCTGACGGAGGTTGGGGCTGTGAAAGCCCGAGTCTCGCGGCGTTCGCCTCGGACGGCGAAGGCGCCGCGGTCGCTTGTTTCACGGCTCGCCGTCACTCTCGCAGGAGCGCTGGCGGTTGCAGCTTCGCTTGCGCAGGCGGAGGTATCGGCTCGGCCCGGCGACGTTCCGGGGCTGCCGACAGCGCGATCGGCGGGGATTCCGCATCCGGACCGGGCGGATTCGCTTCTCCGACTCACGGCTCCTGGTCTATCGATTCGCGAGCTCGTCGGCCAGAGGTTCATCGTCGCGATGGCTGGAACCACACCCTCGGCAAGCCTGCTCGCGCGCATCAGGAAGGGAGAGATCGGAGGGGTGATCCTCTTCGGCGGCAACATCCAGAGCCGGTCACAGCTGGCCCGCGCCGCAGCCGCCATGCAGCGCGCCGCGCGTGCCGCGGGGCGTCCGTCGCTCCTGATCGCAACCGACCAGGAGGGCGGCCGAATCCGGAGGCTGCCGTGGGCCGGGCCGCTTCCGTCGACGACCGAGCTCGGTCGCCTGGGGGCGGCGCGTGCCCGCTCGGAGGCGCTTGCGGCCGGGAGGAAGCTTCGCGCCGCCGGGGTCAACGTCGACCTCGCCCCCGTCCTGGACGTCCCTACGGCCGGCTCCTTCATGGCGCTCGAGCAGCGCACGTTTGGCACGAGTGCAGATCGTGTCTCGGTCGCGGGGATGGGGTTCGCGCGCGGCCTTGCCGAGGCGCGGGTCGCCGCAGCGGTCAAGCACTTTCCCGGCATCGGGCGGGCGACTCAGAACACGGATCGCACCGCGGTCTCGATCCCCATCGCGCTGAAGACGCTCGAAGGGCGCGATCTCGTCCCGTTTCGCAGGGCAGTCGCCGCCCGCGTTCCGCTCGTGATGATCTCGAACGCGTCGTACCCGGCGCTCGACACGAAGCCCGCTCCCTGGTCGGCAAAGATCCAGGCACTGCTTCGGGCAGACCTCGGATTCGCGGGCGTCACGATCACCGATGCTCTCGAGGCGGCGGCCGCCACACGTGGACGATCGGTCCCGAACGTTGCCGGTGCTGCCGCCCGGGCGGGGATCGATCTCCTCCTCCTGACAGGAAGCGAGGCCGCGAGCGCGGCTGCATTCGAGCAGGTCGTGCGGGCCGCGCAGCGTGGGCGGATAGCCGCGGAGGAGTTGCGAACGAGCTACGAGCGCATCCTCACGCTGAAACGGGCGTACGCGTGAAGCATCGCGGGCGACGGCCTGAAGGAGATATCCTGAGGGAACACCTTCAGGAGGCAGACATGACAGAGCTGGCATCGGCGCCGGGCGAGAGCGGGGCAGGGACGGTGGACGACGGGGTCGTGGAGATTCATCATTGGGTCGGTGGACGCGTCGTTGTGGGTGCATCGGGCCGGACGGGCCCGGTCTACAACCCGGCGACGGGCCGCCAGACCGGCGCGGTCGATCTGGCGACCGTCGAGGAGGTCGCTGCGCGGTGGAGGCCGCGCGGCAGGCGTTCGCCGGCGTGGCGGGCGATCTCGCTCGCGAAGCGGGCGGAGCTGTTCTTCCGCATCCGCGAGCTCGTGCACGCGCGCGCGCGACGAGGTCGCGAAGCTGCTCGTGGCCGAGCACGGCAAGGTGTTGTCGGACGCGCTCGGCGAGGTGACGCGCGGGCTCGAGGTGATCGAGTTCTGCTGCGGCATCCCGACGCTGCTGAAGGGCGAGTTCTCGGAGCAGGCCTCGACCGGGATCGACGTCTACTCGATCCGGCAGCCGCTCGGCGTCGTGGCGGGGATCACGCCGTTCAACTTCCCGGCGATGGTGCCGATGTGGATGTGGGCGCCCGCGATCGCCTGCGGCAACACGTTCGTGCTCAAGCCGTCCGAGAAGGACCCGTCGGCGTCGCTCTTCGACGGCCGAGCTGCTGAAGGAGGCCGGGCTTCCGGACGGCGTCTTCAACGTCGTCCACGGCGACAAGGTCGCGGTCGACGCGCTGCTCGAGCATCCCGGACGTCGCCGCGGTCTCGTTCGTCGGCTCGACGCCGATCGCGCGCTACGTCTACGAGACGGCGACGGCGCACGGGAAGCGCTGCCAGGCGCTCGGCGGCGCGAAGAACCACATGATCGTGCTCCCGGACGCCGACATCGACATGGCCGCCGACGCGGCGGTCTCGGCCGCCTACGGCTCGGCGGGCGAGCGCTGCATGGCCGTCTCGATGGTGGTCGCCGTCGGCGAGCGGCCGACCCGCTGCGTCGCGGCGATCAAGGAGCGGATCCCGAAGGTGAAGGTCGGCGACGGCATGGACCCGACCTCGGAGATGGGCCCGCTCGTCACGCGCGAGCATCGCGACAAGGTCGCCTCCTACGTCGAGCGGGCGCCGGGCGAGGGCGCGACGGTCGTCGTCGACGGCCGCGAGGGCGTGCCCGAGGGCGACGGCTTCTTCCTCGGCCCGTCGCTGCTCGACGACGTCACGCCCGGAGATGGACGCCTACCGGGACGAGATCTTCGGCCCGGTGCTCGGCGATCACGCGCGTCGGCACCTACGACGAGGCGCGTCGGGCTCGTGAACGAGAACCCGTACGGCAACGGGACCGCGATCTTCACCCGCGACGGCGGCGTCGCCCGCCAGTTCCAGTTCGACGTCAAGGTCGGGCATGGTCGGGATCAACGTGCCGATCCCGGTGCCGGTCGCCTACTACTCCTTCGGCGGCTGGAAAGCGTCGCTCTTCGGCGACCGCCACATCTACGGGCCCGAGGGGATCGACTTCTACACCCGCGGGAAGGTCGTCACGCTCGCGCTGGCCGGATCCGGCCACGCGCAAGGTCGACCTCGGCTTCCCGCAGACGCGGTAGCGCGAGCACAGCCCGGCGTCGGGCCGCAGGACGGCACCGGGGGAGCGCGTGAGATGATCGCGCTCGTCGAGGGATTCGATGTCGACGCGGTGGCCCTCGCCCGCTACCTCGCGACCGATGGCTTCGAGGTACGGCTCGCGGGCGGGGCGCCGGCGACGCCGTCGGCCGACGAGCTTCGCGCCCTCGGGGTCAGGGTCGAGCCGCTCGCCGATCTGGATCGCGACCCGGGAGCGGCGGATATCGCGTTCCTCGATGTCTGGACGCCGGAGACGGCGCCCCGGGTCGGTCGGCTTCGCGCCCAGGGAACTCGAATCTCGTGCCTCGGCGATCTTCTCCTCGAGCGTTGGCGCGGTCTCACCATCGGCGTCACCGGGACGGCGGGCAAGACGACGACGACCGCTCTCGTCACCTCGATGCTCCGGGCGGAAGGGATGAGCGTCGCGGCCAGTGCCGGCACGGCTTCGGGCAACCTCTGGCCGACGGCGGGCCTTCTCGCAGCCCTGGACGACGACGACGCCTCGCAGGGCGTTCTCGTGCTGGAGCTGACGAGCTCTCACCTCTGCTTCATGCACCGGAGCCCGGCGATCGCGGCGGTCGTCTCGTTCTGGCCCGACCACCTCGAGCTGCACGGGAGCCTCGCGCGGTACCGGGCGGCGAAGGCGACGATCGCACGGCACCAGCGCCCGGATGACGTGCTCGTGGTCAACCGGGACGATGCCGCCGCCACGTTCGCAGCCGACTCCCGAGGGGAGGTACGGGCATTCTCAATCTGCGGGCCGGTCGGCCCCGGCGCGTACGTGCGCCACGAGTCGACTCTCGTGCTCGTCGGCCCGGCCGGCGTCGAGCACCGCTGCCGCCCCTGGACCGACGTGCCGACGCACCCGGGCAACGTCGCGGCGGCGGCTGCGGTCGCCGCGGCCGCAGGCGCCTCGCCCGACGCCGTCGAAGCGGGCATCGCCGCGGCGACTCCGCTGGCGTTCCGCGCGCGCGAGATCGGCACGCTCGCCGGCGTCGCGTGTATCGACGACGGCATGGCCGCGACCCCCGGCAAGACCGCCGCGCTTCTCGCGCGCTACCCGGATCGCTCGGTCGTGCTGATCGCGGGAGGGCTGGACGACGCCGGCGGTGGTCGCGTCCACGCAACGCCCGAGGAGGAGGCGCTGCTCGAGCGCGCCTGCGACGACATCGCCCGGGCGGCGCGATCGGTGATCCTTTTCGGGGAAGGAGGTGGCCGCCTCGGGGCGCTACTCGCCGGGCGCGGCATGGATCTCTACGAGGTGGACGACCTCGCAGGCGCCGTCGCGTCCGCGGCAGCCCGGGCTGAGGAGGCCGTTGCGGTCGTGTTCTCGCCAATGTTCCCGGTCTCCCTCGCCGACCGCGGCTCCTTCGAGAGGCTCGTTGCCGAATACCGCTGACCGCTTGTCACCGCTCCCTCGCTGCCGTCGCTCCGCCGCTGTGCAAGAGTGCACGGCATGAAGGTAACGATGCTTCTCGCCGACTACGTCCAGGTCTCCGACGGGAAGCTCACGGTCATCGGTGGTGGGTGGTCGCTGACCGGGCCGGACCCGGCGCCGTTCGGGATTGCGATCCTCGTGCACGTTCCCTGGGATCTCGCGAACCGCCGTCACACGCTTCGTCTCGAGCTCATCGATGCGGACGGGATGGCCGTGATGATGCCGGCTCAGGACGGGGAGGACGGCGAGGAGTCGCCGATCGTCTTTCTCGACGACGTCGAGTTCGAGGTCGGACGGCCTGCGGGCATCAAGCCGGGGACCCCGCTCGAAGTGCCGCTCGCGGTCAACTCCGGGCCGCTGCCGCTCGAGCCGGGCGGGAGGTACGAGTGGCGCCTCTCGATCAACGGCGAGGGCGATGACGACTGGCGTCTCGCCTTCAGCGTTCGGCCGCGGGAAGTGACGGCGTAGGGGCGAGATCGTCCCACGGGCTCGGGCGCCCGCTGCCGGGAAGGCAGCAGTCCGGCGGGCACACGTCGTGACTCGCCGCGTAGCGCCCGACGGCGGGTCGGCTCGTCCCGGCGGTGAGCCGTTCCTCGATCAGCGACCGGATCATCCCGACGAATGCGGGATGCGTCGAGGCGCTCGAGGCACGGACGAGGTTGAGGCCGAGCTCGCGTGCGCGATCCTGCGCCTCGACATCGAGGTCGTAGAGCACCTCGAGATGGTCCGAGACGAACCCGATCGGTGAGATGACCACGTCGCGCACGCCTTGTCGCGCGAGCGAATCGAGGTGGTCGAGGATGTCCGGCTCGAGCCATGGGACATGAGGAGGGCCACTTCGGCTCTGGTACACGACTGCGCTGTTCGTGATGCCGAGGGCGTCGGCCACGAGCCGGGCGGACTCGCGCAGCTGGTCCTCGTAGCGGCAGGCTTGTGCCATCGTCGTCGGGATCGAGTGAGCGGTGAAGGCCAGATGGGGGCTCCGCCCGTCCGGAAAGGAGGAGAGCGCGGTACGCACGTGATCGGCGTTCGCCTCGATCCAGCCCGGGTGGTTGTAGAACGCACGGGTGCGCAGGACCTCGGGCGCCGTGGGGCCGACCGCCTGCTGGGCGTTGAAGATGTCCTCGCGATACTGGCGGCAACCGGAGTACGACGAGTAGGCCGACGTGAAGAACGCGAGCGCGCGCTCGATCCCCGCGTTGGCCATCTCCCGCAACGTGTCCGCGAGGAACGGGTCCCAGTTGCGATTGCCGAAGTAGATCGGGAGCCCGATCCCGTGGGCGTCGAGATCGGCCCGCAGCGCGGCGATGAGTGCCCTGTTCTGGGCGTTGATGGGGCTGACACCGCCGAACAGCTCGTAGTGATGGGCGACCTCCTCGAGGCGCTCGCGGGGCACGTTGCGGCCGCGGGTCACGTTCTCGAGGAACGGGATCACGTCGTCCATGCCCTCCGGCCCGCCGAACGAGACGACGAGGATCGCGTCGAAGCGTGTCTCGGGGAGGGCCGATATGAAGCCGTCGGCGGGAGCCTTGAGTGCGGGAGCGGTCATCTCGTCGAGCGTAGCCGCTCGGGAGGGGCCTCCCGCCGCACCGAGTGAGCGACGGGTATGGAGCGTGCCGGGATCGAACCGGCGACCTCCGCCTTGCAAAGGCGGCGCTCTCCCAGCTGAGCTAACGCCCCGAGCGTGGACAGGGTACCGGTTTGCCCTATCGGGAATATGAGTCTTAGTAGCGCAGATTTACTTGCTATGGATCGACTCAGATTGTATGCTTTCGGTACATGTCATCAATCCACCGAAGGAGGTAAGACCATGGCAACCGTTGTTCGCTGGGAGCCGTTCCGGGAGCTTGCCTCGCTGCAGAGCGAGATGGGCAGGCTGATGAACGGGATCGTCGAAGGACAGGGCCGTGCCGGCCAGTCGACGTGGGCGCCGCCGCTCGACGTCTGGGAGACGGACGCCGAGCTCGTCTACGCGTTCGACCTGCCCGGCGTGCCGGAGGATGCGATCCAGATCGAGGTCTCGGACGAGACGCTGACGATCTCGGGTCAGCGAATGCGGACCGACGAGCGTTCCGACGACCGCTTCTACCGCTTCGAGCGCCGGTTCGGCGCGTTCAGCCGGGCGGTTGGGCTGCCGCAGGGAGCCGACGAGTCCATGATCACGGCCGTCTACCGCGAGGGCGTGGTCGAGATTCACGTCCCGAAGCCCGCTGAGCAGAAGCCGCGACGGATTCCGCTCGGATCGGCTCCGGCCGATCTCGAGGCGAGCGCCAACTAGCAGCAGGCACCCGCGATCCCGGTACGCCTCGGCGTGCCGGGGCCGCGGGCTGCGGCAGCGCGCTTCAGCCCGGTCGCTTCTGCCGGGTGCCCTGCTCGAGTCGCCGCAGTCCGCCCGAGAACCCGAGGGTCTGGCTGCCGGGGTCCTGCTGTTGCTCGAGCTTTCGCAGTCGCTCCTCCATCTCGGAGATCGCCGGTGAAGGCAGGCGACCGTCGGCGGAGTCCTCGCGGTCGTCGAGCTCGCGTTCCTTCTGGCCGACGAGGCGCTCCCTGGCGGAGACCGCCTCGCTTCGAGCAGCCAGTTCGTCACGCGTGCGCAGAAAGAGCTTCTCGGCGTCTCGAAGCTCCGCCAGCCGGGCCTCGATCTGGGCGAGCCGGTCGGCGTCGGGCTCGGCCGGTGGGCCGGCGAGCGCTCGGTCTGCGGTTGCCTCGAGCTCCCGAGCGCGGGCGTCGAGCTGCGCCTCACGTGCCACCAGCGCCCGTTCTCGGTCGGCGAGCTCCTTCTCGCGCCGCGCGACCGCGAGGGCGTTCTCACCGGTGGTCGCCTCTGCATCCGACTCGAGCGTCGCGCCCCGGGGAAGCGCCACCGCCCCTGGGCGCGGGCCGTCGCCGGAGCGGCCGGCATCCGCCAGCGCATGGTGGAGCTCGAGCTCGCGCTCGCGGACGGCGTCGATGCGCTCGTTGAGCTGGCGCTTCAGATCATCCAGAGCGGCATGCTGCGCGCGAAGCGCGTCGCGTTCTTCATCGATCGAGGTCGGCTCTTCGCGGCGCTTGAACGGCATTGCCCGGATTGTACGGTGGGGGCGGGCACAACCCTGCCGCACCCCCACCGAAAGTCGTCAGGCTGCGCGCTCCAGCCGCTCTTCCGCCCGGGCTCGCTTGACGATCTGCTCGGGCTCGCCGAACCGGATGCGGGCGCGAAGCGCGCGGTGCTCGTTCCAGAGGGAAGCGAGCTTCTCGTCGAGAGCCTTGATCTCCTCGACGATGTCGGGATTGCGGCCCTCCGAGAGCCGGTGCCAGAGCTCTGCCCGGCGCTCGCTGACCTCGTCGATCTCTGCGTGAATGGTCGCGATGGTGTTCATGCTCCATCCAACGCTGGACCGAATCTCGACATTCCGCGGCGTCTCGCAACGCAACAGAAACGCAACGTCGCCGAACCGACCAGCCGGGGATGCGAGGAAGGTCAGTCGTAGCCGAGATCGGCGAGCCGCTCCTCGTCGAGCCCGAAGTAGTGCCCGAGCTCGTGGAGGACGGTGATTCTGATCTCGCGCTCGAGCTCCGAGGGATCGTCGAACTCGTCCTCGAGCGGTAGGCGGAAGATCGTGATCTGGTCGGGGAGCGCGCCGGCCATGTCGCCCCTCTCGGGGAGGGGAGTCCCCTCGTAGAGCCCGAAGAGGTCCGGGTCCTCGGGATGCTCGTCCTGGACGACGACGACGATGTTCTCGAGCGCCGCGGCGAGGTCGCCGGGCAGCGAGTCGAGGGCCGCGCGGACGTGATCGTCGAAGCTCACCGCCGCTCCGCTAGCGGATCACGAGCGCCATGATCGCCTTCTGGGTGTGGAGGCGATTCTCGGCCTGGTCCCACACGAGCGACCGCGGGCCGTAGAGCACGTCATCCGTGATCTCCTCGCCGACGTGGGCGGGAAGGCAGTGCATCGCCACGGCCTCGCGGCTCGCGACCGACAGAAGCTCCCCGTCGAGGCAGAACCGCTCGAGGTCGAGGAGGCGCTGCTCGCGTTCCGCCTCCTGGCCCATGCTCGTCCAGACGTCGGTGTAGAGGATGTCGGCGGCGTCGGAGCCGTCGAGCGGATCGGTGGTCGTCCTCACCGACCCTCCACTTTCGAGCGCGTCCGCCTGCGCTGCCGCAATGACGGTCACCGACGGCTCGTACCCGGCGGGGCAGGCTGCGGTGAAGTGCATCCCGAACCGCGCGGCGAGCCGCATCAGTGAATGGCAGACGTTGTTCCCGTCCCCGAGGTAGGTGAGGCGCACGCCCTCGAGCCCGCCGAGCCGCTCGCGAATCGTCATCGCGTCTGCGAGCGCCTGCAGGGGGTGCGCGAGGTCGGTGAGGCCGTTGATCACCGGGATCGATGCGTGCTCCGCGAAGACGTCGACCTCCTCCTGCTCGAACGTGCGGATCAGCAGCGCGCTGACGAAGCGTGAGAGAACGAGCGCCGTGTCGCGATAGCTCTCGCCTCGAGCGAGCTGGAGGTCGCCCGCCGGAAGGTAGAGCGCCATCCCGCCGAGCTCCGCGATGCCGACCTCGAACCCGACCCGCGTGCGCGTCGACGGCTTGTGGAAGATCATCCCGATCGTGCGGCCGGGCAGCACGCGGAGCTCCTTGCGGATCAGCCGCTCGTGCTTCAGCTCGTCCGCGAGGTCGAGCGCGAGCTGGAGCTCGTCACGGGACCAGTCGGAGACGCGCGTGTAATTCCGGCCTTTGAGGCTGTCAGGGATGCCTGCCATGCGTGGATGCTAGCCCGGGTCGCTAGATTGCCTCGCATGCCAACCTTTCAGGAGCAACTCAACGAGCAGATCGCGTACGAGTTCGCCGCTTCGCAGCAGTACATCGCGATCGCAGTGCACTACGACGCGCAGACGCTGCCGCAGCTCGCGGCGCACTTCTACCGGCAGTCGATCGAAGAGCGAAACCACGCGATGATGATGGTGCAGTACCTCCTCGACTCGGACGACGAGGTCGTCGTTCCGGCCGTCGCCGCGCCCCAGACGACCTTCGCCGACGATGTCGCCCCCGTCGCACTCGCTCTCGATCAGGAGAAGCGGGTCACGGCGCAGATCTCCGCCCTGGCCGTAACGGCAAGGGAGGACGGAAACCTCGTCGCCGAGCAGTTCATGCACTGGTTCCTCCAGGAGCAGCGCGAGGAGGTCTCGTCCATGTCGGCGCTGCTCCAGGTCGTCGAGCGGCTCCGCGACAACGTGATGCTGGTCGAGGACTACCTCGCGCGCGAGTCGGGTGGAGCGAATCCCCTCGAGGCAGGGGCGCCCCCCGCTGCCGGCGGGGCGCTCTAGCCTCCGCGTGGTCGAGCTCAGGGTCGAGACCGAGCGGCAGAGCCAGCTCGTCGACATCACGCAGCACGTGCGAGACGCGCTCTCGGGGCAGTCGCGCGGCTCGGCTGCACTCGTCTACGTCCCGCACACGACGGCGGGCGTAACGATCAACGAGCACGCCGACCCCGCCGTCGCACGGGACTTCGAGACGGCGCTCGAGCGGATCGTCCCGGCCGAATGGCGGTGGCAGCACGTCGAGGAGGGGGAGGAGAACGCTCCAACCCACATCCGGGCCGCATTCATGGGGCCGAGCGTCGTGATTCCCCTGCGCGAGGACGGTTCGCTCGCCCTGGGGCAGTGGCAGGGCATCTTCTTCTGCGAGTTCGACGGACCGCGGCAGCGTTCGGTGCTCGTCACCGTCCTTCAGTAGCCGCCCCGGGATCGCCGCTACGCTCCGCTGCTCATGGCCGCCCCAGTCTCGAACGGTGAGGAGCTCGAGCTCCACGTCGACTCGCTCGCCTTCGGCGGCAACGGTGTCGCGCGCCTGAACGGATTCGTCGTCTTCGTCCGGCGCGGCCTCCCCGGTGACACGGTGCGGGCGCGGGTCACCAAGGTCAAGCGCGGCTTCGCCGAGGCGACGACGATCGAGGTCCTCGCGCCGGGGCCGGACCGCGTCGTGGCGCCGTGCCCGCATTTCGGTGCGTGCGGCGGTTGCCGCTTCCAGGACTACGCGTACGACGCGTCAGCTCGAGTCGAAGGCCGCGCAGGTACGCGACGCGCTCGTCCGGCTGGGCGGAATCGTCGAGCCGCCGATCGACCCGATCGTCCCCGCCGCCTCGCAGTACTTCACTACCGCAACAAGCTCGAGTACTCGTTCACACAGACGCCCGACGGGCCGGCGCTCGGCTTTCACCGTGCTGGGCGCTGGGACGAGGTGTTGCCGCTCGACGTGTGCCTTCTGACGAGCGACCTCGGGAACGCGATTCGCGACGCGGTTCAGGGCTGGGCGCGCGAGGAGAAGCTCGTCGCCTACGACCAGGCGGACCAGAAGGGGTACCTTCGCCACCTCGTCTTCCGCGAGGGGCGGAACACGGGCCAGGTGCTCGTTCAGCTCGTGACGGCGAAGGGGAAGAAGTTCGAGGAGGGCTACCTCGTCGAGGTGCTGCGGCGCTTTCCGGAGGTGCGCTCGATCCACTGGGCGATCAACGACACGCCCGCCGAGGTCACGAACCTGCCGACGGTGCTGCTCTGGGGTGAGGACGCGATCGAGGAGGAGATCCTCGGCCTCCGGTTCCGCGTGCGGCCGAATGCGTTCCTGCAGACGAACACCGAGATGGCGGAGACGCTGTACTCGATCGCCCGCGAGTTCGCGGGCTTGACGGGAACGGAGACGGTGTACGACCTCTACTGCGGCATCGGCACGATCGGGCTCACGTTCGCCCCGGACGCGCTGACGGTGTGGGGCGTCGAGATCTCCGAGGAGTCGGTTGCGTGCGCGATCGAGAACGCGGAGCTGAACGGGATCACCAACGCGGCGTTCTTCGCCGGCAACGTCTCGCTCGCGCTCGAGGAGTTGCACGAGCGCGCCGGCGCTCCCGACCTCGTCGTCGTCGACCCGCCGCGTGCAGGCCTCGCGGGCAAGGCGCTCCGGCGGCTCGGTCGTCTCGAGGCGCCGCGGATCGTCTACGTGTCGTGTAACCCGACGACGCTTGCCTCCGACCTGAAGACGCTCCGCGAGGACTTCGGTTACGACCTCGTTCGCTGTCGTCCGGTCGACATGTTCCCGCATACACCGCACATCGAGACGGTCAACCTGCTCGAGCGCCGCGCCGCAGCGTGACGCCGGGAGGGACGGCTCCGCCCCTACGAGACCTCGAGCCCGCGCGCGCGCCAGGCCTGCCAGAGGCGGTCGGCGTTCGGGATGAGGAAGCCGAGGCAGATCGCGGGGAGCGCGGGCAGGCCGGTGAGGTCGAACGCGTCGGTTGCGATCAGCGTCAAGGCGAGCAGGCCGACCATCGAGATCCACGTCCAGCGCAGCCTGAGAGCAAATCGGTCGGCGGCAGCGAGGAAGAGGGCGAAGAACAGGATGTCGGGAGGGCCGATGTTGGCCGATCCCTCCTCGCCCGGCACGCGGAAGGCGATCGAGACCCGGTCGAAGAGGCTCGGCTGTTCGGAGACGATGTACTCGGTCGGCCCGCGCCAGACCGAGAAGACGTCGACCCACGGGATGATCAGAGAGATGAGGACGACCCATGAGAGCGCCTCGAAGACGGTCATGAACCAGAAGCCGATCGCCGTCAGTGCGAGCAGCTTCGTCACGTTGAAGAGCGCGCCGAAGCCGGCGAGGTAGAGCAGGAACGAGAGTGCGACGAGAGCCGCCGCGACGTGGGGGAGCCATCGCGATGCTGCCGCCGGCAGCACGAGCCACGGGACGGCGAACGTGACGGGGAGCACGAGGAGCGCGATCACGAGGACGTCTGCCTGGTGCCCGACGTCGGGCAGCACGCCGGCCCCGGCGTCCCAGGCGACGAGAACGGCGACGGCGGCGGCGAGCGCTCCGGCTCGCCGCGTGGTCAGTACGGCGGCAGCTCCGCCCACCACGGCCCGAGCGCCTTGAACGCGTTCCAGAACGCCGTCTTGGCCTCCCGGTCGTCGAGTGCCCCGTCGATGTCGGGGGTGACGATCACCTCGATCGTCGGCGTGAAGCGACGGAGGACGCCCGGCTCTGCCCCGCCGACCGCGTCCGCGAGCGGGAACTCGAGCCCGTCCAGGAACCCGGTCGCTACCTCGCCCATGACGATCACGAGCTTTGGCTGGACGATGTGCAGCTCGCGTGTCAGCCAGGGCTTCGCCTGCGCCTCGTCCTCGGTGCCGAACTTGAGGCAGTTCGTCCCGTAGATCGCGAGCGGGTCGACGTCGAGCCGCTGCAGCGATTTGAGGAGCGCGTTCCCGGAGCGGCCGAAGAAGGCGACGCCCTCGGCGATCTCGGCGGGCTGCGGGGAGTACTTGAGCAGGAAGATGTCGGCCAGCGGGTGCCCGGACCCGAGCACCGGAACGTGCGTCTCGTCGGCGATCGCAAGGAGCTCCTGCTGCAACTCGTTGATCTCACCGATCGCCTTGCGGAGGTAGCGTTCGTAGATCTCGTCGGTGGGCGGGGCGCTTGGCACGGGTATCCCGATCACCTTCTGCTCTAGCGGACCTTCTCCTTGACCTGGGCGGCCCACTTCAGCGACTGCAGGTAGGCGAGCGACTTCGGTCGGCGAAGCACTTCGGCGCTGCGAAGGGAGAGGAGGAACTCCTCCGGACCGTCGAATCGGCGCATGCGGAGCGCTCCGGTGCCGACGCCCTGGAGGACGTGTGCGTCGGAGCCGGCGCCGGCGAGGAGGCCGTACTTGCGCTGGAAGCGGAGAGCCTCGTCGTTGTAGGCCTCGAAGAGGAGGCGTGCGTTGTAGACCTCGAGCACGTCGATGTCGGCGATGTGGCGCTGCAGGGTCGCGGCCGACGGGATCGCGTGCATTCGGTCGAACGGGTGGGGAACGTAGACGATGCCGTCCTGCGCGCGGATGGCCGCGATCGTCTCGGCGAAGGTCATTCCACGCGGGATCTCCTCCGTGAGGAAGAGGCCGATGATCTCACCCTGATCGTCGGTCTTGACCTCCTCGCCCGGGATCACGATCAGCTTGTGGCGGCGCGCGATCTCGACGACCTCGAGGGCACCGCCGAAGACGTTGTGGTCGGTGACGGCGATCGCCCCGAGACCCTCGGCCTCGGCGTGCGCGACGAGCATCCGTGGATCGATCGAGCAGTCATGCGACCAGCTCGTGTGCATGTGGAGATCGACGGTTATCCACTCACGATCCGCGAGGAGATCCACGTCGCCCGCCCGGGCCGGTGCGGATGGGCGCCGACGGCCGGTCGCCCTCAGGTAGACGGTCTCGAGGTGCTTGCCGAGCCCGTCGAAGTCCGACGCGACTGCGAGCGCCCGCGCGCTCTCGCCCTCGCGCGCGCGGAGGGCAGGGTCCTCGGCGAGCCGCGCCACCGCCGCCGAAGCCAGTTCGGGCTGTTCGGCGACGCCCGCTGGATCGGCGATCGCACACCCGCACGACCGCGCTTCGAGCAGGAGGCGACCGCTACCTCCCGGAACGGGGACGAAGACGGCGGCCTCGGCCAGCGCGTCGCGGCGCGCGTCCGGCTTCACGAGAGAGCGCACGCGCGCGCGATCACGCAGCTTGACAGGTATCGCCGGCCGTCGCGTGAGCGGCGCCGTCCGTGCCAGCACGACCTCCCAGCCGGGAAGCGTGGGGAGGAGTCGCAACACCGTCCGTGCGATCGCGCTCTGCCCCGGAGCGAGCTCGACGACGACGACCTTCCGCTTCGAGGTCGGTGCGAAGAACGAGGAATCGACGCCGATCGAGACCATCTCGTAGTCGCCCGGGAAGCGGTCGGAGGCGTGTGCGATCGCGTCGTCGGAGGTTCCGAGCAGCACGTCGACGCGCGCGAGCAGCTTCGCGCGCTTGTTCTTGCGCGGTGCCACGGCAATGCGCTCGCGCGAGAAGAACGTCGCGGCTGTCGCCGTGTGGGCTTCGAGGAGCGCGGCCGACGAGAGGCTCGACGTGCCCGGCTCGAACCCGTGCACGACGTCGAACGTCCCGACCGCAAGCGCCGTTGCGAGATTCGCACGCAGGCCAACCGGAAGCGCCATCCGCTCGCTCAACGAGGTCGGGACGGCGGCACCGATCGCGACGACGTCGCCGACGATGCCGCGCTGGAGCGCGCGCCGACCCGCGAGCAGGTCGGCAGCGCGCGTCGAAGGCGCGACGACCGTGACCGTGTGGCCTCGGCGTCGCAGTGCCGCCGCCACCCCGCTGACATGCTCGTTCACGTCGTGAGGCTGCGACCAGGAGAACGGCGTCACGAGACAGATGCGAAGGACCATGGCCGGCGGATTCTAGCCTCGGCCGTTCACAGGTAGAGTCGACGCATGACCGATGTCACGATCCAGGTGCGGCCGAACGGGCCGTTGAAGGTGACAGGCCCGATTACGATCGTCGATGGCGAGGGCGTCCCTTTCGAGCTGCCGCAAGGGAGCTCGATCGTGCTCTGTCGCTGCGGGCACTCCAAGAACAAGCCCTTCTGCGACACGACGCACCGCGAGATCGGCTTCGAAGCGGACGATGACACCGCGCCCCGCGCCACGTAGTAAAGACGGCAGAGCGAGCAGCCACGACCGGTGGCCGCCCGCTCCGAGGTCTCGGGGTTACGCCTTCGCCGACGCCTTGGCCGTCTTCTCGGCCTTGAGGCCGTACTGCTTGATGAACTTCTCCGTGTTCTCGTGCGCCTCGTCGTCCACGATCTGCACGGGCGGCGACTTCATCAGGTAGCTCGACGGAGCCTCGAGGGCGCCGGAGATGCCGTTGTTGAGCGCGAGCTTCGCCATCCGGACGGCGTCGATGACGATGCCGGCCGAGTTGGGCGAGTCCCAGACCTCGAGCTTCAGCTCCAGGTTGAGCGGCACGTCGCCGAACGCCGTGCCCTCCATGCGGATGTACGCCCACTTGCGGTCGGTCAGCCACGGCACGTAGTCCGACGGGCCGACGTGGACGTTGCCCTCGCCGAGGTCGTAGTCGAGCATCGACGTGACCGCGTTCGTCTTCGAGATCTTCTTCGACTCGAGGCGCTCGCGCTCGAGCATGTTGCGGAAGTCGGAGTTGCCGCCGACGTTCAGCTGCATCGTCCGGTCGAGATGCACGCCGCGCTCGCCGGAAGAGGCTCGTGAGCACGCGGTGCGTGATCGTGGCGCCGACCTGCGACTTGATGTCGTCACCGATGATCGGGACGCCGGCCTGCTCGAAGCGCTTCTGCCAGTACGGCTCGCGGGCGATGAACACCGGCATGCAGTTCACCATCGCGACGCCGGCCTCGAGGATCTGCTCGGCGTACCACTTCGCCGCCGCCTCCGAGCCGACCGGGAGGTAGTTGACGACGACGTCCGTGCCCGTCTCCTTGAGGATCCCGACGACGTCGGCGGTCTCGCCGGGAGCCTTCTCGACGACCTCGCGAGAGGTACTTGCCGATGCCGTCGTGGGTCATGCCCGCGCGACACCTTGATCCCGGTCTTCGGCACGTCCGCGAACTTGATCGTGTCGTTCGGGTGCGCCCAGATCGCGTCGGCGAGGTCGTCGCCGACCTTGCCCTTGACGACGTCGAACGCGGCCACGAACTCGATGTCCGAGATGTGGTAGCCGCCGAGGTCGACGTGCATCAGGCCCGGGACGAAGGCGTCACGATCGGCGTCCTTGTAGTACTCGACGCCCTGGAGGAGGGAGTTGGCGCAGTTGCCGACGCCGATGATGGCGACGCGCACCTTGTCCTTGGAGCGAGCGTTGCCGTTTGCAGAGCCGTTGGTAGCGGCCATGGGTGTGTCCTTTCCGCGGCCGCCCCCGAATGGGACGGACCTGCTGCGATTCGATTGGAAGGGGACGCCGAGCTCATCGGAGAGCGCGGCGAGGATGACGTCGTTCGTGTTCGAGCCGATCCGGAATGCCTCGGCCTGGATGGTCTCTTTCAGCTCTCCCGGCATGCGGAGTAGCACGACGGGGCTCGAGCCCGGCAACGGGCTCCTGCGCTTCGTCGGTGTGTAGTCGACGCCGAACGTGTCGGCGAGGATGCCGACAGCGACGTCGTTCAGGCTGGCGCCCCGTCGGGCGGTCTCGCGCACGAGCGCCTCCTTGAGGGAGGTTGGGGCTCGGACGAGGACGCCCTTCCGGGATGAAGTGCTAGCAGACAAACTGCTAGCAGTATAGCGTTAACGGTGTTTGGGTGCGCCAACGCGTGGCAGCCTGACGACCGGCTGAAGCCTGCCATCTGCCACCCGCTATTGCGTCAGGGGCCCGCGAGCTCGCGCAGCTGGCGCCGCACGAAGAGGATACGCTGGATCACCGTGATCCAGGCCGTTGCCGCGAGGATGTAGATCGGCCACTGCAGCCAGCCCCACGGGGCGAGGCCGAGGCCGATCGAGATCAGGACGACGCGCTCCACGCGCGATCCGAAACCGACGTCGCCGCGGAGACCGAGCGCCTCCGCCTTGGCCCGCGTGTAGGAGACGAGGAACGAGCCGATCACCGCGGCGAAGGCCGCGACGAGGGCGATGTCGTTCCCCTCGCGCGCGAACACGAGGCCGATCGCCGCCAGCATGGCGGCTTCGCCGAGCCGGTCGAACGTCGAGTCGAGGAAGGCGCCGAAGACGGTGCCTTTGCTCGCTGCCCTGGCGAGGGCGCCGTCGAGGATGTCGGCCACCGATCCGACGACGAACAGGACCCCGCCGACCCAGAAGTACAGCTTCGGGTTGCGCTCCTCGAACCCGACGAGGACCGCGCCGGCGAGACAGAGCGTCACGCCGACCATCGTCAGCATGTCGGGTGTCAGCTTCGTCTTCGCCACGCCCTGCATCGAGCGCTGCAGGATCTGTCGTGCCGCCTGGGTGTACTCCTGCTTGACCCGATCGAGCTCGCTGACGCGTGGCCCGTCGTTGCTACTGCCTTCTTCGCTCACGGAGCGGCGGCCGGCCTCCAGCGCGAGAAGACCGCGCGCCGGAACAGGACGAGACCCGCCGCGACTGCGAGGGCGACGCCGGCGAAGACGTCGAGCCAGTAGTGATTCCCCGTCGCCATGACGGAGAACCAGACCCACACGGGCCAGAGCAGCCAGAGGATCCGCGCGACGAGATGGCGGCAGACGCCGAACATGACCACACCGACGATGAACGCGTCCATCGAGTGGAGGCTGGGCATGGCGGCATACGGGTTCGCGGTGAGAGCGACCAGGCCGGACTCGTGGTTGAGGCTGGAGTGCTGCGCCAGCGTGTCGACGAACCCCCATTCGGGGAACAGGCGCGGCGGGGCGGTCGGGACGATGACGTAGCAGACGAGCCCGATCAGATTTGCCCCGATGAGCCAGTTCCGGAACCCCGCGAACTGCTCGTGATGCCTGAAGTAGACCCAGAGGAGCGTCAGGCCGACGACAGCGAACTGGGAGAGCCAGTAGGTGTAGGTCGTTGCGGTGATCAGCAGCGACGACGAATCGACGAGCTCCTGCAACGTCGGCTCGAAGAGCGTCCCTGACCAGTCCTCGATGTGAATCACGTGGATGCCGTTCCAGAACGCCGCACCGACGTCGCGATCCGCGAATCCACGGACGATCTGGTAGACGACGTAGAACCCGAGCCAGAACGCGAACTGGGCCAGGAGATGCAACCAGCCGCGCGGCAACCGCCGGCTGACCGTCTGGGTGTAGCTGGTCATCACACCCATTCTAACCGCCCGGGGCGGTTGTCTGGTCGTGCCGCTCTACGATTGGGTGCGGGACTGATAGTCGACGAGCGCGCGGACGTACTGGGAGCGCTCGAACGCACGCGGATCTCCGCATGTCTCCTGGCTCATGCTGCCCTTGAGCTGCTCGACCGAGCTGTAGTCGTTCTCCGACATCCACGTCGACAGCGCTCCGGTCAGCTCTACCAGCAGGTCCGGTCCCTGCCGCAGAAGCGCGGAGGCGAGCATCACGGCGTCGGCTCCCGCGAGCAGCAGCTTCACGACGTCCTCGCCGGACTGGACGCCGCTCGTCGCTGCCAGGCTGGCGGCGACCCGACCCCGGAGAATCGCGATCCACCGCAGCGGCAGTTGCATCTCCTCATTGCTGGACAGGTGCAACTCGGGCTTCACGGTCATCGTCTCGAGATCGATGTCGGGCTGGAGAAAGCGATTGAAGAGAACGAGCCCTGCGGCGCCTGCGTCCGCGAGGCGCGCCGCGGTGTTTGCGAACGCGGTGTAGTACGGCCCGACCTTGACGGCGAGCGGGACGGTGAGTGCGCTCTCGACCCTGCTGACGAGCCGGAGCGTTCGGTCCTCGACGCTCGCGGCCGACGCGTAGGGATCGGTCTCGACCGCATACACGTTGAGCTCGATCGCGTCGGCTCCGGCCTGCTGCAGGAGCTCGGCGTACTGGACCCAGCCGCCCGGTGTGACGCCGTTGATGGACGCGATGACCGGGATCGAGAGGGCGGTCTTCGCGAGGGCGACATGCTCGACGTAGGAATCGGGCCCGGTGTTGTAGTCGTCCATCTCGGGGAAGTAGGTGAGCGCCTCCCCGAAGCTCTCCGCTCCGCGCTCGAGGACGAGGTCGACGACTGTCTGGTCGTGCTCGATCTGCTCCTCGAAGAGCGACGGAAGCACGACAGCTGCGGCGCCTGCCTCTTCGAGCCTCCTCAACGAGTCGATATTGCCGGTCAGCGGGGATGCCGACGCGACCAGAGGGCTTCTGAGCTCGAGGCCGAGATAGGTGCTGCGCAGGTCGGGGATCATTCGCGCTTCTCCTTCGTTGGGAGGTCGTCAGTCGGCCGATGGTCGGGCGCCTGCTCGTCGGGCTCGTGCTCGATCTGCGCGAGTTGCTCGTACACGAGCCGGCGTTCGTCGACGTCGTGTTGTGCGAGGGCGCCGAGCCGCTCGGCCTCCTCGGGTCGCGAGCGACGGAGCATCGAGAATCGGGCCTCGTTGGCGGTAAAGGCCGTCAAGGGCAGCTTTGCCCGACGGGAATCGAGCTGGAGAGGGTGCTCGCCCGGCCCCGCATGTCGCGGGTCGTAGCGCCAGAGTGGCCAGTACCCGGTGTCGACCGCGAGCTTCTGCTGTCGCATGCCGTTCGTCATGTCGATCCCGTGTGCGATGCAATGGCTGTAGGCGATCACGAGCGACGGTCCCTGCCACGCGTCGGCCTCCGCGAGTGCCTTGACGGTCTGCGCGTTGTCGGCGCCGAGTGCGATGTGGGCGACGTAGACGTTTCCGTACGCCGTCGCGAGGAGCCCGAGATCCTTCTTGCCGCTCTGCTTCCCTCCCGCAGCGAACTTGGCTACGGCTCCGCGGGGCGTCGCCTTGGATGCCTGCCCTCCCGTGTTCGAGTACACCTCGGTGTCGAGCACGAGCACGTTGACGTCGCGGCCGGAGGCGAGCACGTGGTCGAGACCGCCGAAGCCGATGTCGTAGGCCCAGCCGTCGCCTCCCACGATCCAGACGCTCTTGCGCACGAGGGAGGCCGCAAGCGTCTCGAGCCGGCGCGCCTCCGGGCTGTCGAGCGAGCCGAGGCGCTCGAGGAGCGCCTCGACGAGATGCCTCTGCTCGGCGACTCCCACCTCGGTGTGTGGGTCGGCGGCGGCGATGGCCGCCGCGAGGTCGGGGGCGAGCTCGGCGACGATCGCTCGGGCCTGGTCTGCCTGTGCGTCGAGTGCCAGCCGCATCCCGAGGCCGAATTCGGCGTTGTCCTCGAACAGCGAGTTCGACCAGGCCGGGCCGAGCCCCTCGCGATTCGCGCTCCAGGGCGTCGTCGGGAGGTTGCCACCGTAGATCGACGAGCACCCGGTTGCGTTCGCGACCAGCATCCTGTCTCCGAACAACTGGGTGAGCACCTTGAGATACGGCGTCTCCCCGCAGCCCTCGCAGGCGCCCGAGAACTCGAAGAGCGGCTCGAGCGCCTGTGACCCCTTGATCGTCGCCGGATCGACGACTGTGCGATCGATCTCCGGGATCGAGAGGAAGAAGTCGAAGCGCTCGCGCTCGATGTCGAGATGGTCGAGCTTCGGCTCGAGATTGATCGAGCGGTGCCCCACTGCCTCCTTGGCATGCGCCGGGCAGGTGTCGACGCAGATGCCGCACCCCGTGCAGTCGTCGGGTGCGACCTGGATCGTCATCAACATGCCCGGAAGGTGCCGGTCGCGCCACTCCTTGACCGGGAATCCCTCGGGCGCCCCAGCGAGGTCCTCAGGAGGGAACACCTTCATGCGGATCGCCGCGTGGGGACAGACGATCGCGCACTTGGCGCAGTCGATGCAGATGGAGGGATCCCAGATCGGGATCTCGTCTGCGATCGAGCGCTTCTCGTAACGGGCGGTGCCGACCGCAAACGTCCCGTCGACGGGGAGGGCGCTGACGGGAAGCAGGTTTCCGCGCCCCGCCAGCATCGCCGACGTGGCATAGCCCGCGAGGTCGAGCCCGGCGGCGACCGGAGGAGCCGTCGCCCCGACCGGCGCGAACGTGGCCGGAACGGTGACTTCGCCGAGCCCGTCGAGGGCCGAGTCCACCGCTGCCTCGTTGCGGTCGACGACCGCCTGGCCGCGCTTGCCGTAGGTGTGCCGGATCGCCGACTTGATCGCGATGATCGCGTCGTCGAGCGGCAGGACGTCCGCCAGTGCGAAGAAGCACGTCTGGAGCACCGTGTTGACCCGGCGGCCCATCCCGGCCTCCTGAGCGACCCTCGTTGCGTCGACGACGAAGAACCGGAGTCGCTTCGTCGCGATGTCCTCCTGGACGGCCGGCGGGAGGTGCTCCCAGATGTCCCGGGGGCCGTACGGCGCGTTGAGGAGGAACGTCGCGCCCTCGGCGGCAACGCCGAGGACATCGACCTTCTCGAGCAGCCCGAACTGGTGGCAGGCGACGAAGTCGGCACGATCGACGAGGTACGACGACCGGATCGGCCGCGGCCCGAAACGGAGGTGCGAGACCGTCGTCGAGCCGGACTTCTTGGAGTCGTAGACGAAGTACGCCTGCGCGTACCCTCCGGCCGCTGCTCCGATGATCGCGATCGAGTTCTTGTTCGCTCCGACGGTGCCGTCGGCGCCGAGCCCGAAGAAGACGGCCCGAACGACGTCGTCGGGCTCGGTCGTGAAGGAGTCGTCGGTCGGCAGCGAGAGGCGCGACACGTCATCGACGATCCCGACCGTGAATCGGCGCCTGGGGTCGGTCTCGGTCAGGTGATCGAAGACCGACTTGACCATCGCCGGCGTGAACTCCTTCGAGCCGAGCCCGTAGCGTCCGCCGGTGACGAGCGGCATCGGCCCTTCACGCTCGGCGAGGGATGCGACCACATCGAGGAAGAGAGGCTCGCCGAGCGAGCCCGGCTCCTTGCACCGGTCGAGCACGGCGATCCGCTGTGTCGTCGCGGGGAGGGCCGCGACGAACGCGTCGGCCGCAAACGGCCGGTACAGCCGCACGGTGAGGATCCCGACCTTCTGCCCCTCGGCGACCAGTTTCTCTGCGGCTTCGGCCGCTGCCGTGCTCCCCGACCCCATGAGGACGATGACCCGCTCGGCGTCCGGCGCCCCCGTGTAGTCGAACAGGCGGTAGCTGCGCCCCGTGCGCGAGCCCAGCTCGTCCATGCGCCGCTGCACGATGCCCGGCAAGGCGTCGTAGTACGGGTTCGCCGCCTCGCGGGCCTGGAAGAAGACATCCGGGTTCTGAGCCGTGCCCCGGAGCACCGGATGGTCCGGAGACAACGATCGGCTGCGGTGCGCCACGACGAGCCGCTCGTCGAGCAGCGCGCGGACGTCGTCCTCGTCCAGGCGCTCGACGGTGTTGAGCTCGTGGGACGTGCGGAAGCCGTCGAAGAAATGGAGGAAGGGGACGCGGCCTTCGAGTGTCGCCGCGTGGGCGATCAACGCCATGTCCTGTGCCTCCTGCGGGGACGAGGAGGCGAGGAGCGCAAACCCCGTAGAGCGGGCGGCCATCACGTCGGAGTGATCGCCGAAGATGGAGAGCGCGTGCGTCGCGATCGCACGCGCGGCCACGTGGATCACGGCAGGGGTCAGCTCCCCTGCGATCCGGTACATGTTCGGCAGCATCAGGAGGAGGCCCTGCGACGACGTGAACGTCGTCGAGAGCGCCCCGGCCTGGAGCGCGCCGTGGACTGCGCCCGCCGCGCCGCCCTCGCTCTGCATTTCGATCACGTGCGGGACCGCCCCCCAGACGTTCGGGATTCCGGCCGCAGACCAGGTGTCCGACAGCTCGCCCATCGGCGAGGCGGGCGTGATCGGATAGATCGCGATCACCTCGCTCGCGCGGTACGCGACCCAGGCGGCCGCCTCGTTGCCGTCGATCGTTGCTCGAGTGGGCATCGATACAGCCTGTTCGAGACTGGCGCGCACGGCATCGGGGGCGCCCCCGACTGTGGTTCGGTCTTCCCGCACCCTCGACGAGGCGGTCAGCCTCCGATGTAGGACATCTCCACCTTCGGGAGATCTGCTGTCCGGGACGAGCGCTCCTCGGAGTAGCGATCGGTGCGGCGGCCCCAGATCCGCCCTGATGGTGGCGTGGATCTCGGCGTCGTCGGCGCCCCCGCGGACGAGCGCGCGGAGGTCATGTCCCTTCGTTGCGAACAGGCACGTGTAGAGCCGACCCTCGGCCGAGATGCGCGAGCGCGTGCAGTCGCCGCAGAACGGCTGCGTGACGGAGGCGATGACGCCGATCTCGCCGCTGCCGTCGGCGTAGCGCCATCTGCGGGCGACCTCGCCGCGGTAGTTCTCCTCGGCGGGCTCGAGCGGGAGCTCGGCCGAGATCAGCGAGACGATCTCTGCTGCGGGGACGACGTCGTCGAGGCGCCAGCCGTTCGTCGCGCCGACATCCATGTACTCGATGAAGCGGAGGATGTGACCGCTGCCACGGAAATGACGGGCGAGCGCGACCACCTGGTCGTCGTTGACGCCGCGCTTGACCACCGCGTTCACCTTCACGCGCAAGCCGGCCGCAGCGGCAGCGTCGATGCCGTCGAGCACGCGGGAGACCGGGAAGCCGACGTCGTTCATGGCCCGGAACGTGTCGTCGTCGAGAGAATCCAGGCTGACGGTGACGCGGTCGAGACCGGCGGCGGCGAGCGCCTCCGCCTTCTGCGGCAGGACGGCGCCGTTCGTCGTCAGCGCGACGTCGAGGCCGCCGAGGTCCGTGAGACGATCGATCAGGAGCTCCAGGTCACGCCGGAGGAGGGGCTCGCCGCCCGTGATCCGGATCTTCTCGACGCCGTGAGCCACGAACGCGTGCGCCAGGCGCTCGATCTCCTCGAACGACAGCAGCTCCTTGCGGTCCATGAACCGGTAGCCGCGGCCGAAGACCTCCTTCGGCATGCAGTAGACACAGCGAAAATTGCACCGGTCGGTGACCGAGATCCGCAGGTCGCGGACCGGTCGGCCGAGCGTGTCGAGAGTCGCGGCGGGCGTGCTCATCCTCGAGCCAGCGTAGCCAGCAACGCACACTCACCGGGTACCGCGGCCATGGGAGCCGCGCCGGAGTAGCCTGCCCGGATGGACGCGGTCCTCCTGGCACTCTGCTCGGCTGCGCTGTTCGGGGGGATGACGGTCGCGCTTCGGCCCGCGCTCTCGCGCGGGGACGACCCCCTCGTGGGCGCGTTCTTCACCGTGCTGCCGGCGGTGGGCGTTGCGCTCGTTGCGGCAGCGATTGCAGGAGACTGGGACATCGCGGCAGTGTGGCCGTTTGCCCTGGCAGGCATTCTCGGGCCGGGGGTGTCCCAGGTCTTCTTCACGCTGGCGATCAGGGACGCCGGCCCGTCGCGTGCCTCGGCCACGGTGGGAATGGCTCCGCTCTTCGCCGTGACGTTCGCCGTCGTTCTGCTCGGCGAGCCTCTCGTGGCTGGGATCCTGTTCGGCGCCGTGCTCATCGTCACCGGAGGGATTCTGCTCGCGGGCGAGAGTGGACGACCGGAGCACGTCAAGACGATCGGTCTCGTCTTCGCCCTTGCGGCCGCGTGCGCCTTCGCCTCCCGTGACACGTTCGCACGCTGGCTCGCCGTCGACGCGGACGTGTCACCGGAGCTCGCGATCAGCGCGACGCTCCTCGCCGGTGCGGTCACGATCCTCGTTGCCGTGATCGTCGCCCGGCGCCGGTTGGCGCCGCACTCCTGGCCGGCGTTCGTTCCGGCGGGAATTCTCTTCGGGCTCTCGTACGTCTCGCTCTACGAGGCGTTCTTCCGTGGCCGCCTCAGCGTCGTCGCGCCGCTCGTCGCAACCGAGTCGCTCTGGGGCGTCGGGCTGTCGGCGGTCTTCCTGCGTCACACCGAGGGCGTCGGACGCCGATTGGCGCTCGGCGCCTGCTTCGTCGTTGCCGGCGGGATCCTGATCGGGCTCTCCCGCTAGCCCTCTCCCTCGGAGACGCCTGCCACCCGCGCGACTCTGGCCGCGCTCTCGCGAAGCTCGTCAGCCACCGCCGGGCCACCGCTGACCGCCTCTACCTCCGCAGCGGCGAGCAGGAGGTCGTGCTCCAGGCGGTCGAGCGGGAAGTCCCTCGCCGAAAGCACGCGGCACAGCCAGTCGATATTGCCGTCGAGGCTGCCGTCGTTCCGGACGGCCTCCTGCGCTGCCCAGGCGATGAGGTACTGGTTGTCGTGCTGGCACCAGGCACGTCCCGCTGCTCCGTAGCGGAGGTCTTCGTCGCCGTACACCGCGTAGTACGCCTCGCACACGGCGTGCGCGAGAGGCTCGAGCCGCACGGTTGCTCCCCCGGGGAAGAGCGCCTCGACCGGGGCGCCGCCGCCAGGCGGCTGCAGCGTCCGTTCGGTTCCATCCATGGGCCCGGTCATACCACGTTCTCGCCCACGCGTCTATGCTCTTGTCGTGTACGTCTCGGTGTCACGGCTCAGGATCGAGCCCTCGAGCGCACCACGGTTGCTCGATGCGTTTCGCGGGCGCGCCGGGCTCGTCGACGCGTTTCCGGGCTTCGTGCGACTCGAGGTCTGGCAGTCCGACCGGGAGGCCGGCGAGATCCTGATGGTCAGCCACTGGGAGAGCCGGGAGTGCTTCAAGCAGTACATGAAGAGCGCCGACCATCGCGTTTCGCACGAGCGGATCGACGCCGACCTGATCGAGGAGATCACGCTCGAGCGGCTCGAGCACGTTCAGAGCTACGAAGTCGTCGGAACCTAGACGACCGCGCAGACGACGTTCCGTCCGTTTCCCTTCGCGTTGTACAGGCTCGTGTCCGCGTCGAGGATGCTCGCACGGACGTCATCCCCGCACTGCCTGACGCCGATGCTCACCGTGAAGGGCGGGTCGGCGCTCTGCTCGATGGAAGCGCGGATACGCTCGGCAACGGCGGTCGCCTGATCGAGCGGGGTCGACGGCAACAGCACCACGAACTCGTCGCCGCCGAGCCGCGCCGCGAAGTCGCCCGTGCGGAGCTCCTTTTGGATGCTCTGCGCAACCTGCTGGAGCGCCGCGTCGCCGATCTGGTGCCCGTAGACGTCGTTGACCTCCTTGAAGCTGTCGACGTCGAGCATCAGCATCGCGAGGGGAAGCATCGAGACGTTCCCGATCAGCTCGAGGACTCGATCGTCGAATGCACGACGGTTCCAGAGCCCGGTCAGTGCGTCCTCGAGCGACACGACCTGGAACTGACGGGCGCGCCGCGCATGGACTCGTGTGAGCTCGCCGGCGCGGACCACCGCGTCCTCGTAGAGCGCGTGGCGGTCGGTTTCGACGTCACCGGCGCTCTCGCGCGCGTCTTGCCGGACCATGCTCGTCCGCTCGGGGGCCCGGCCGGCAGCCGACGCGATGGCGTCGACGATCGGTCGCACCTCCGTGACGTCGGAGACGATGTGGAGTGTTGCCCGCCCGGCCCGGACGAGACCCGCCGCGTCGCCGCCCACGATCACGTGCACGTCAGGAGCCCGCTCGGCGAGCTCCGCCACGAGGTAGTCGACCGCGGGGACGGACGTCGACAGCGTCGCGGAGAGGCCGACGACCGACGGCCGGTGGCGGGCGACGGCATCGAGGAGCGCCGCGGTCGGGACATCCGCTCCCAGGTGGATGACCTGGTACCCGGCTCCCTCGAGGACATCGGCCACCATCCGCAGCCCGAGCGCGTGGTGGTCGGCCTCGGCGGTCGCCAGTAGCACGCGCCCGCGGGAGTCGATCGGGGCAACGAGCAGGCGCTCGTAGACCGTCGAGAGCACCTGGTGGGCGATCGTCGTCGCAAGATGCTCGTCGGCGACCGTCAGCTCTGCACATTCCCATTTGTCGCCGACGTGCTCCATCGCGGGTTGGACGAGCTGGGCAAGCACGGTCACGGGCTCGACGCCGGCGGCGAGCAGTTGCTCGACGATCTCTTCTGCCCCGCGGCCGTCCCCTTCGACGAGTCGGTTGGCGAAGTCCTCGACCCGTTCCGCGCAGGCGGTGTCGCCGCTGCGGCGGCTCGGAAGCCGGTCGGGGAGGACTGAGCCCATCCGATCCATGATACGCCATCCGGCGCCTCGCCACGATCGCCGGCGCGAAGACAGTCGAGGGTGTTGCGTATCTGATACCATTAGACTCAGATTTATCTCAGTCATTCAGACTCATACGAGAAACGGAAGGACAATCACATGGCAAAGACCATCGGAATCGATCTCGGCACCACGAACAGCTGCATGGCGGTGCTCGAGGGCGGCGAGCCGACCGTGATCCCGAACGCCGAGGGAGGGCGCACGACGCCTTCCGTCGTGGCGTTCGCGAAGGACGGTCAGCGGCTCGTCGGCGCGCCCGCGCGGCGCCAGCAGGTCACGAACCCCCAGAACACGATCTCCTCGATCAAGCGCTTCATGGGACGCAAGTGGGAAGAGGTCTCGGACGAGATGACGATCGTCCCCTACGAGGTCGTCGAGGGCGAGAACGGCGACGCTCGCGTCGTTGCCGACGACAGGCAGTCGGCCCCGCCCGAGATCAGCGCGATGATCCTCCAGAAGCTGAAGACGGACGCCGAGGCGTTTCTCGGCGAGCCGATCACCGACGTCGTCGTCACCGTTCCGGCGTACTTCAACAACGCACAACGCGAGGCGACCAAGGACGCCGGCAAGATCGCGGGGCTCAACGTCGTCCGGATCATCAACGAGCCGACGGCGGCGGCGCTCGCGTACGGGCTCGACAAGGAAGGCGCCGATCAGACGATCCTCGTCTTCGATCTCGGCGGCGGCACGTTCGACGTGTCCGTGCTCGAGCTCGGTGACGGCGTCTTCGAGGTCAAGTCGACGAACGGCGACAATCACCTCGGGGGCGACAACTTCGACAAGGTGATCGTCGACTGGATGACCGCCGAGTTCAAGAAAGACCAGGGGATCGACCTGGCCGCCGACAAGATGGCGCTCCAGCGGCTCTACGAGGCCGCAGAGAAGGCGAAGATCGAGCTCAGCTCGACGATGACGACGCAGATCAACCTGCCGTTCATCACCGCGACGGCCGAGGGCCCCAAGCACCTCGACCTGCAGCTGACGCGGGCGAAGCTGACCGAGCTGACGAGCGAGCTTCTCGCGCGCACCGTCGGCCCGACCAAGCAGGCCCTCGCCGACGCGGGCATCGACGCCTCCGGCATCGACCACGTCGTCCTCGTCGGCGGCATGACCCGGATGCCGGCGGTGCAGGAGCGCGTCACCGAGCTGCTCGGCAAGGAGCCCCACAAGGGCGTCAACCCCGACGAGGTCGTCGCGATCGGCGCCGCCATCCAGGGCGGCGTGCTCAAGGGCGAGGTCAAGGACGTGTTGCTCCTCGACGTCACTCCGCTCTCGCTCGGGATCGAGACCAAGGGCGGCGTGATGACGAAGCTGATCGAGCGCAACACGACGATCCCGACGCGCAAGTCGGAGGTGTTCTCGACCGCCGAGGACAACCAGCCGTCGGTCGAGATCCATGTGCTCCAGGGCGAGTCCGAGATGGCGGGCTTCAACAAGACCCTCGGCAAGTTCCAGCTCGTCGGGATCGCGCCGGCGCCGCGCGGGATGCCCCAGATCGACGTGTCGTTCGACATCGACGCGAACGGGATCATCCATGTCACTGCGAAGGACAACGGCACCGGCAACGAGCAGCAGATCAAGATCGAGGGCGGCTCGGGCCTATCGGAGGACGAGGTGCAGCGGATGGTCAAGGACGCCGAGGCACACGCCGAGGAGGCACACGGCCTGCGGGAGCTCGCCGACGCGAAGAACATGGCGGAGACGCTCGCCTACCAGACCGAGAAGTCGCTCGAGGAGCACCGCGACAAGCTCGAGCCCTCCGATGCCTCGACGCTCGAGGGCCGTGTCATGGAGCTCAAGCAGGTGCTCGAGAGCGGCGATCTCGCGACGATCCGCGAGAAGACCGAGGCGCTCAACCAGGCGGCTCAGCCGCTCGCGCAGGCGCTGTACGACGGATGCCCAGGCGGCATCGACGCCGGGTGGCGCCGAGGGCGAGAGCTCCTCGGTCTCCGACGACGAGGTCGTCGAGGACGCCGACTTCGAGGTGATCGAGGACGACGAGACTGCGGCGAAGGCGTGACGGACGACCTGCACATCGAGGTCGAGGAGCCGTGGAGCGACGTGACTGCAGCTGACGGCCCTGCGGGTGAGGCTGAAGCCTCACCCCAGGGTGCGTCGGCCGTGGATCCACTCGCGCAGGCAGAAGCTCAGCGGGACGAGTATCTCGCCGACCTGCAGCGGCTCGCTGCCGACTTCGACAACTACCGCAAGAGGGCACTCCGCGACCAGCACGCGTACGCCGCACGCGCTTCCGAGCGGCTCGTGACCAAGCTCTTGCCCGTGCTCGACGACCTCGAGCGCGCGCTCGTGGCCGCCGCCGAGCACGAGGAGGCGAAGGTGATCGAGGGCGTCGGGATGACGAAGTCGGCGCTCGCGGCAGCACTCGCCTCGGAGGGGCTGGAGGAGATCGAGGCCGAGGGCCCTTCGATCCTCATGTCCACGAGGCGCTGCTCGCCCAGCCTGCCGAGGGCGTCGAGCGCCGGCTCGATCGTGCAGGTCGTGCAACGCGGGTACAGGCTCGGGGACGCAGTGCTTCGTCCTGCCCGCGTGATCGTGGCGGAGTGAACCATGGCGCGCAGCCCGTACGAGGTCCTCGGCGTCGCGAAGAACGCGACCGACGACGAGATCAAGAAGGCGTATCGCAAGCTCGCCCGCGAGAGCCATCCGGACGCCAATCAGGGCGACGTGGAGGCCGAGGATCGCTTCAAGGAGGTCCAGGGTGCCTACGACCTGCTGTCGGATGCCGAGAAGCGCAAGCAGTACGACTCGTTCGGGGCAGCGGGGCCGCGGGGCGCCGGGCCGGGCAGGCGGAGGGTTCGGGTACGAGAACATCGACCTCTCCGACCTGCTCGGGCAGTTCGGCGGGATCTTCGGCCGTGGCGGCGGGCGTCGCGGCCGCCCACAGCCGGAGCGTGGCGCCGACCTCGAGTCTCGCGTTCGCCTCTCGTTCGAGGATGCGCTCTCGGGTGCTCAGGTCAGGGTGCCGGTCGACGTCGACGCTCCCTGTCGAACGTGCAACGGATCGGGCGCCGAGCCCGGCACCTCTCCGATCACCTGCCCGCAATGCGGCGGGTCGGGCACCGTCTCCGACTGCCACGGGCTGTTCGCGCTCTCGCAGCCCTGCCCCCGCTGCCGCGGGAACGGCCTCATCGTCGAGAACCCGTGCAAGACCTGCCGTGGGACGGGCCGGGAGCGGGTGACGAAGCGGCTACTCGGTGAAGATCCCGGCCGGCGCGAAGGATGGGACGAAGGTTCGGCTCAAGGGCAAGGGCGAGCCCGGGGCGAACGGCGGCCCGCCCGGAGATCTGTTCGTCGGCGTCGAGGTCGCAGCCTCGCCGCTGTACGAGCGGCGCGGCGCCGACCTCGTGCTCGACGTGCCCGTCACCTACCCCGAGGCCACGCTGGGCGCGACGGTCGAGATTCCGACACCCGACGGCCCCGTCAACCTGAAGGTTCCGGCCGGCGCCAGAGAACGGCAAGCTTCTGCGCGTCAAGGGCCACGGCGCACCGAAGCTGAAGGGCGGCGGCAAGGGGGACTTGCTCGCGCGCATGCGGGTCACGGTGCCGCGGAAGCTGACGAAGGCCGAGCAGCGAGGCCCTCGAGGGGTACGGCAAGGTACTGCGCGAGCGGCCCCGTGACAAGGCGTTCGCCGAATGAGCAGCCGGCCGCAATACATGATCTCGGTCGCGGCCGAGCTCGTCGGCATGCACCCGCAGACGCTGCGCATGTACGAGGCGAAGGGGCTCGTCGCACCCGGGCGCACGCCGGGCGGCACGCGGCTCTACTCGGAGGACGACCTGCGAGCGGCTGAGGCTGATCCAGCCGCTGACGACCAAGCTGGGTCTCAACCTCGCAGGCGTCGAGCACGTGCTCCGTCTCGAGGACGAGCTCCGTCGGCTGCGCAACCGGATGGAGCGGCTCGAGGCCCAGCTGCGAACCGAGATCCATGAGACCCACCGGCAGTACCGCCGCGAGGTCGTCCTCTATCGCCCTCAACCACCCGCCAAGCGACCATGACAACCACCTTTGTGGTGATTCAACACAAGCCACCACACGGCCCGCCGCCTCGAGCCGAGCAGGGCCGACGATCGAAATCTTTGTGTTGATTCAACACAAAGTACGAAGGAGCACACCATGGATTTCAACAAGCTGACGATCAAGTCCGGTGAGGCGGTCGCCCGCGCGCAGGAGCTCGCGCGCCACGCCGGCAACCCCGAGCTGACACGCGATCACCTCGCGGCCGCGCTCCTCGAGCAGGAGCTGCCCCGAACGCTCGTGCAGCGAGCGGGCGCCGATCCCGCATCGATCCTGGCCGAGACCGAGGCGCGCGTTCGTGCTCTCCCGTCCGTCTCCGGATCGAACGCGCAGCCCCAGGCGGGCGGATCGTTCCGGAAGGTGCTCGACGATGCCTTCGACGAAGCACGCAAGCTGGACGACGACTTCGTCTCCGTCGAGCACCTCGTCCTCGCACTCGACCTCGTGCCCCGCGAGGCGCTCCTCGGCGCCCTCAAGGACGTGCGCGGCGGCCAGCGCGTGACGACGCAGGATCCCGAGGGCACCTACGAGGCGCTGACGAAGTTCGGCCGCGACCTCACCGCAGCGGCCGAGGCGGGCAAGCTCGACCCCGTGATCGGGCGCGACGAGGAGATCCGGCGCACGATCCAGGTGCTCTCGCGACGGACGAAGAACAACCCCGTCCTCATCGGCGAGCCCGGTGTCGGCAAGACGGCGATCGCGGAGGGGCTCGCCCAGCGCATCGTCGCCGGCGACGTCCCCGAGGGGCTGAAGGGCAAGCGCGTCTGGGCGCTCGACGTCGGCGCCCTCATCGCGGGTGCGAAGTATCGCGGCGAGTTCGAGGAGCGGCTGAAGGCCGTTCTCGCAGAGATCACCGCGGCCGAGGGAGAGATCGTCCTCTTCATCGACGAGCTCCACACGATCGTCGGGGCGGGAGCGGCCGAGGGCGCCGTGTCTGCCGGCAACCTCCTCAAGCCGATGCTCGCCCGCGGCGAGCTGCGGGCGGTGGGTGCAACGACGCTCGACGAGTACCGCAAGCACATCGAGAAGGACCCGGCGCTCGAGCGGCGCTTCCAGCCCGTGCTCGTCGGAGAGCCCTCGGTCGCCGACACGATCGCGATCCTCCGCGGCCTCAAGGAGCGCTACGAGGCGCACCACGGCGTGCGGATCCGCGACGCGGCCCTCAATGCCGCCGCCGTGCTCTCGGAGCGCTACATCACCGACCGCTTCCTCCCCGACAAGGCGATCGACCTCGTCGACGAGGCTGCGTCCCGGCTGCGGATGGAGATCGACAGCTCGCCCGTCGAGCTCGACGAGGCAGAGCGGCGTGTGACGCAGCTCGAGATCGAGTTGACCGCCATGGCGAAGGAGACGCCCGCCGCCCGTGAGCCCGTCGAGCGGGAGCTCGCCGAGGCGAAGACGCGTCGTGACGAGCTCGCCGCCCGCTGGGCCGGCGAGAAGGACATCCTCGACCGCGTCAAGGAGATCACGAGGGAGATCGACGAGCTCAGGATGGAGGCCGAGCGCGCCGAGCGGCACGGCGACCTCCAGCGCGTGGCGGAGATCCGTTACGGGCTCCTGCCCGCGCTCGAGCAGGAGCTCGCCGTCCGCGGCGAGGCCGTCAGCGCGACGGAGCCGATGGTGAAGGAGGAGGTGGACGAGGACGACATCGCGGCCGTCGTCGCCTCCTGGACGAAGATCCCGGTCGACCGGTTGCTCGAGGGCGAGGTACAGAAGCTCGTCCAGATGGAGTCGCGGCTGCACGAGCGCGTCGTCGGGCAAGAGGCTGCGATCGACGCAGTCTCGAACGCCCTCCGCCGGGCCCGCTCCGGGCTGCAGGATCCGAATCGCCCGATCGGCTCGTTCATCTTCCTCGGCCCGACCGGGGTGGGGAAGACCGAGCTCGCCAAGGCGCTCGCCGAGTTCATGTTCGACGACGAGCGCGCGATCGTCCGGCTCGACATGTCCGAGTACATGGAGAAACACACCGTCTCGCGCCTCCTCGGCGCGCCGCCCGGCTACGTCGGCTACGACGAGGGCGGCCAGCTGACCGAGGCGGTCCGGCGGCGACCCTACTGCGTGATCCTGCTCGACGAGATCGAGAAGGCCCATGCCGACGTGTTCAACGTCCTCCTGCAGTTGCTGGACGACGGCCGGCTCACGGACGGTCAGGGGCGAACAGTCGACTTCAGGAACACCGTCGTCATCATGACCTCGAACATCCGCTCGGACGCGCAGCTGCTCGAGCACTTCCGGCCCGAGTTCGTCAACCGCGTCGACGAGATCGTCGTGTTCGCACCGCTCGATCGGGAGCAGATCGCCGCGATCGTCGGCCTCCAGCTCGAGCGGCTCCGCACGCGGCTTCGCGAGCGGAAGATCACGCTCGAGCTCTCCGACGAGGCCGTCGAGCTCATCGCCGAGACCGGCTGGGATCCCGCCTTTGGTGCGCGGCCGCTGAAGCGGGCGATCCAGCGACTCGTCGAGAATCCCCTCGCGCTCGAGCTTCTCGAGGGCCGCTTCGACGAGGGCTCGGCCCTGCGGGCGGTCGTCGACGGGGACGCGATCCGGTTCGAGATCGCCGAGGTCGCTGCCGTCGAGGCGGGGTGATGCCTGACGTCCTCCTCGTCGCCGCGACCGAGCGTGAGCTCGGCGGGCGCGACGGGCTTGCATGTGGCATCGGCCCGGTCGAGGCGGCGGCCGCGACCGCACGGGCGCTGGCGGAGCGCCGGTGGGAGGCGGTGCTGCACATCGGCGTCGCCGGCGGGCGTGGGCTCGACATCGGCTCGCTCGTGATCGGCAGCGAGGCCGTGTACTGCGACCTCGACGCTGCGATCCCGCTCGTCGACCGGCTCGTCCCCGATCCCGCCCTGCTCGAAGGAGCGCGGCGCGCCCTTCCCGGCGCCCACGTGCTGCCGATCGGGACGAGTGCCGCCGTCGGCGGCGCCGAAAGCGGGCTCCCGGTCGAGGCGATGGAAGGGTTCGGCGTGCTCCGCGCAGCGGCGCTCGCCGGGGTTCCGGCGCTCGAGATCCGTGCGATCTCGAACGAGATCGGCGAGCCCGACCGCGGGCGCTGGAATATCGGCACTGCGATCGACGAGCTTTCGCGCGTGGCGCCGGCGCTGCTCGAGCAGCTCAGAGCTCGTTGATCCGGACGGCCACGTCGAGATCCTCGTTCGCCGCCCCTTTGTAGACGCCGCGCGTCGGCGGGACGTCGGCGTAGTCCCGGCCGACGCCGACGCGCACGTACCGGCTGCTCTGCTCCCGATCATGCGTCGGATCGAGCGAGACCCAGCCTCGCTCGGGATCCCAGATGTCGATCCACGCGTGTGAGGCCGAGTTCCCGTTGGCCGTTGCGTCGGGGTCGGACAGGTAGCCGCTGACGTAGCGGGTCGGGATGCCGTGGAGCCGGCAGACGCCGATCATGACGTGCGCGAAGTCCTGACAGACCCCGTGGCCCGCGGTGAGCGCCTCGTCGGCGAGGGTGCCGACGTGTGTCGACCCCGTCTCGTACGCCATCCTGCCGCGAACGGCCGCCATCAGCGCATGCGCCGTCTCGAGCGTCGGCCCGGCGGCCGGCACCGCAGCGGCGAGATCCGCGATCGCTCCGTCGAGAGGCACGTAACGGCTCGCCCGGAGGAGATCCCATCGGTCGAGAAGTGACGGCGCCGCCTCGTCGTCGACGAACGCCTCCGGCGTCCACACCTCGCTGCGCGCGGTGACGCTGAGCGTCTCGTGTGGCTCGAGGATGTCGAAGTGGTGCACGGCGTTGCCGAACCGGTCTCGGTACTCCGCGACGGACACGCCACGCGGCTCCGTCGCGAGCGCGAACGACGAGCACCGCTGACCGTCGCGGTGCGCAGGCTTCAGGCGGATCTCCGTGTACGCCTCGTTGATCGAGTCGTCGTAGGAGAAGCGGGTCACGTGCTCGACGCTCAGCCACATTGCTGCTGCTGCGCCTCCTGCATCATCAGGCCACCCGCCGGGATGGCGCGACTCGAGAAGTAGGCCGTCGTGACGGCCTCGCCGGCGGCGTGAATCCCCGCCAGCAGCTCCTGGAGCGTCTGGCTCATCATCGGCCCCGAGATATCGCCGGCCTCGCCGTATTCGAGGCCGGAGACGAGGCGCCCGAGGATCCGGTGCGGCGCTCCCTGGTCGCTCGAGATCCGCGAGACGGCGTCGAGGCCGCTGCCGAGGCAGTAGAGCACCGCCCGAGGGAACTCGGCCGAGCGGATCAGGTGCTCGGCGATCGCGGGCGGCTCGAGCAGCGTGCCATGGCGCTTGACGAAGGCCTCGAACGCGCTGCACGACTCGAGCAGCGCGATCAACTGCCGGGCGCGCGCCGCGTCGCTCGGCTCGAGCGCCTGGGCGACGGGATAGCGCGAGGCAACGATCCGCACGGTCGTCGCTGCCCGCTCGAGCTGGAGGCCCAGGCGGATGAACTCGTAGGGGTCGCCGTGCGTCATCGTCGCATCGGCCGTCCCCTGGAAGAGGTGGGCGCCGTTTCGGAGCCGTTCGAAGAACGCGTGCGGGCCGCGTGAGACCGCGCGGCGGTTCGCGCTCCGGACGAGCAGGAAGAGGTTGTTGATCGCCTCCCACATCTCCCCGGAAATCTGCTCCCGCACCGAGCGTGCGTTCTCCCGCGCGAGCGTGATGCAGTTCGCGACCGCGTTCGGGTTCCCGTCGTGCCACAGCACCCAGTCACTCACGTTGACGGCCGTCGGCTCGTCGAAGTGCTCGGCGAACGCCTCCTCGTCACCGAGGAGGTTCACGATCTGCAGCCACGCGCGGCCGCGATCCTCGACCTGCGTGTCGAGCAGGGCGTGGAAGTTGACGTCGAGGATGCGCGTGACGTCCTCCGCCCGTTCGACGTAGCGCGCCGTCCAGTACAGCGATTCCGCGACCCGGCTCAACATCAGGCGAGCACCCACGTGTCCTTGCTGCCGCCGCCCTGCGACGAGTTGACGACGAGCGATCCGGGCCGAAGCGCGGTTCGGGTCAGGCCCCCGGGCACGATCCGGGTCGTGTCGGCGCCCGAGAGCACGAAGGGGCGGAGATCGATGTGGCAGCCGCGCAGGTCGCCGTCGACGAACGTGGGATGTCGAGAGAGCGCGATCGTCGGCTGCGCGATGTAGTTCCGCGGGTCGGCGACGATGAGGCGACGGAACTCCTCCCGCTCGTCCGCCGTCGAGGCGGGGCCGATGAGCATCCCGTAGCCGCCGGACTGGTCGACCGCCTTGACGACGAGCTCCTCCAGGTGATCGAGCACGTAGGTGAGGTCGGACTCGTCCGTTGCGTGATACGTGGGGACGTTGTCGAGGATCGCCTCCTCACCGAGGTAGAAGCGGATCATGTCGGGGACGTACGGGTAGATCGCCTTGTCGTCTGCGACGCCGGTGCCGATCGCGTTGGCGAGCGTCACGTTGCCCGCCCGGTAGGCGTTGACGAGCCCCGGGACGCCGAGCAGGCTGTCCTCCCTGAAGGAGAGGGGGTCGAGGAAGTCGTCGTCGATCCGCCGGTAGATGACGTCGACGCGCTGCATCCCCCTCGTCGTGCGATTGAAGACCCGATTGCGGTGGACGACGAGGTCGCGGGCCTCGACGATCTCGATTCCCATCTGTCGCGCGAGGAACGAGTGCTCGAAGTAGGCCGAGTTGTGCGCGCCCGGCGTGAGGAGGACGATGCTGGGCTCGCTGCCCGTCGCGCGTGGGGCGACCGAGCGGAGGGTCGCGAACAGCTGCCGCGGATACTGGTTGACGGGCCGAACGCCGTATTGATCGAACAGCGCCGCGAAGATGCGCTTCAGCGCGTCGCGGCTCTCGAGCATGTAGCTGACCCCCGACGGCGTGCGGAGGTTGTCCTCGAGCACGAGGTAGCGGCCGTCGCCGTCACGGACGAGGTCGACGCCGCCGACGTGGGCATAGATCCCACCGGGGACGTCGAGGCCGATCATCTCGCGGCGGAAGTTGCGGGAGCCGAAGACGAGGTCGGCGGGAACGACCCCTTCGTCGAGGATGCGCTGGCGCTCGTAGATGTCGGCCAGAAAGAGGTTGAGCGCGCGAAGCCGCTGAACGAGCCCACGCTCGATGATCTCCCACTCGTCGGCGGGAATGATGCGCGGGATCAGGTCGAACGGGAAGATCCGGTCCGTCCCGGCGTCGTCCCCGTACACGGTGAAGCCGATCCCCTGGCTGAGGAAGAATGCGTTCGCGACGCGGATGCGCTCCTCCAGGTGGTCGGCGCTCATGGCCTGCAGGCGCTCGGCGAGGAGCCGGTAGTGGGGCCGCGGGCGCTCGGGATCCTCGAACATCTCGTCGAAGAACGGTCCGAGGTCGTAGCCGGCGGTCAGGCCGCCGTCGGCCCCGGCCGCGACATCGGCTGCGATCACGGGGCGATGCGCGTCCACCCTGCTCCTTTCAACGTGATTGCCGGTCGCTGCAGTACCGACAGCCTAACCTCATTCCGCCGCTACCGTCTCGCCCATGGCGCGCCGCGGCTACCCGAAATCGAGTGGTCCCCTGCCGGCCCCGCTGTCCCCCGCTGCCCGCACGGTCGGGCAGCTCGTGGCGGAAACCCTGCACCTCTACGGGCGCCACTTCTTCGTCGCCCTGCCGCTCGGGCTCGTGGTCGCGATCGCCGACCAGGCCTCACTCGGGCTGGAGCTCCCGGGACGGATCGCGGTCCTGCTCGTCGGGGCGCCGTTCTTCAGCGCCGCCTACGCCGCCGCGTCCGCTCTCGCATCGGAGCAGCGGCCGTCGAGGGCGAACTGGGCCGTCGCGATCGTCGTCGGCACGATCGTCTTCCTCCCCGCGGCCTTCCTGTTCCCGTGGTTCGCTCTCGCGGCCGTCGTCGTCCTCGCGCTCTTCGGGAACGCGGTTCCCGCCGTCGTGATGGAGGGGCACGGGGCACTCACGGCCGTGAGGCGGTCGGTCGAGGTTGCGCGCGCCGATCTCGTGCACGCGCTCGCCGGGCTCGCGACGCTCGTCATCATGTTCGGTATCGCCCGGCTGGCGATGGGCTTCCTGCTCCGCCAGCAGGCGGACGCGACGCTGCGCGTCGCGATCTTCCTGGCCGATACGGTTCTCGGGCCGGTGCTCTTCCTCGGGGCAGCGATCCTGTTCCTCGATCTCCGCGCCCGCGTCGGGACGACACGCGAGGAGCGTCTCGCCACGCGGCGCGCCGAGCACGGCGCGGCGAAGTAGGCTCTCCACGAACCGACGACCGAGGAGGACGCGATGGCGCTGTACCTGATGCTCACGACCCTGACCGAGAAGGGCGTGCAGACCCTGAACTCGAATCCCGCCCGCGTGCGCGAGGTGAACCGCGACGTCGAGGAGCTCGGCGCGAAGATCCTCCACCAGTGGGCTTCGCTCGGTGCGTACGACTTCGTCAACGTCGTCGAGGCGCCCGACGACCTGACGATCGCGCGGGTCTCGGTCGCGCTCGGCGCGCGAGGGAGCTCGAAGATCGAGTCACTTCCGCTCGTCTCGGTCGACGACCTGCTGGCCTCGCTCGAGTAGGCGCGCTCAGGCGGACGCGAACCCGGTCGCCCGCTCCCGCACGATCAGCGGGCTCGCCGGGAGACCGGGTGCCGGGTCCACGTTGAATCCGCCCGGGGCGACGTCGTTCGGTGTCTCCGGGTGGAAGAGGGCCGCGAGCAGCTGGATCTGGTCGCGGCCGACGCCGAGCTCGAACTGACCACCGCCGTACGCCCCGATCCCCTTCTCGGCGCAGTAGTCGTAGGCGCCGAAGAGCCTCTCCACGGATCCGAAGCGCGACGGCTTGATGTTGACCGTGCGCGGCGGCCAGTGGAGCGCCTCGATATCCGCGACCGAGTGGATCACCGCGTCCCAGGTGACCCGTGAGCTCTCGGGCTCGAGCACCGGCAGCGTCTCCGGCGTGAGCGCAGGATCCTCGAGCCAGGCGTCGGGGAGCCCGACGACGACCCGCTCGTAGAGCTCGGCGTCCGGCGCCGTGTCGACTCCGGTTCCGTGATACTGGCCCTTGAAATCCACCGAGTCGACGGCGCCCGTCGCCGCGAGCTCGGCGATCAGCTCCGCCGGACCAGTCCGTCGTCGCGTCGAGCTTGAACCGGAGCGTGGGGTAGAGGGCGAGCCAGGCGTTCAGCCGATCGGTCGTTGCCGGCTCGCCGAGCCGCATCGAGACGACGAAGGTCAGCGGCTCGGCGCTGCGGCCGACGGCGTTGCCGAGCGAGCTGCCCGCCTGGCGGAGCGCGAGATCGAGCGCGGCGCTCTCGTACCCCCAGCGCCTGTAGTCGAGGTACGCGTGCTGGCCGGGCTCGTGGTCGAAGAGCTCGAGGAGTCGCGAGGTGGCGCGAGAACGTGTCGAGCGTCCACTCTCCGGCGAGCTCGTGGATCGGGCCTTGTGCCTGCGCGAGATCGTGCTCGGCGGCGTCGTAGGTGACATCTTCGCCGAGGCCCGCCTCACCGGCCCCGTGGAGATGGATCACCGTCGACTTGCGGAGGAAGCCGCTCGAGACCTGTTGCTCGAGGCCCTCGAGCTCGTAGCGTTCGACGATGAGGGGGAGATTGCGGACGGTGTCGTAGAGGCTCATGGATGATGCTCCCTTAGAGGTTGGCGTGGGCGGTGGCGATCGCGCCGGCGAGACCGGCGTTGTCGACGATCAGGTCGCGGTTGACGCGCCGTGTCTCGCCGTCGGAGTGCTCGTGGAGATAGGCGAGGACGAACGGCGTCACGGCCTGGCCCGCGACGCCCAGGCGTGCTGCCTCGGCGACGGCGTCCTCGATCAGCGACGTGACGTCGAGGCTCTCGTTCGGTGCGCGGCCGACCAGGATCGCGTTACCGCCGAGGCGCCAGTGGGCGTCGGCGATGCGCGCGAGGTCGGTGACGTCTCGACGCGTGCGGACACCGGCGGGCCGCCGGCAGCCTGGTAGAAGAGCGGCAGCGTGTCGGTGCGGAAGCCGATCACGGGAACGCCGAGCGTCTCGAGCAGCTCCACCGTCGCGGGCACGTCGAGCAGGGACTTGATCCCCGAGGACGCGATGACAGCGGGGATCCGGGCTGCCGCCGCGAGATCGGCCGAGACGTCGGGAGGCGTGGGAAAGCCGCGATGCACGCCTCCGAGCCCTCCGGTTCCCAGGAACCGGATCCCGACCGCCGCCGCGGCGGTGAGCGTGCCGCCGACCGTGGTCGCGCCGACGGCTCCCTGCACGGCGCAGGCCGCGAGGTCGCGCGGGCCGAGCTTGCGCGCATCCGGCTGGAAGCGCTCGAGCTCGGAGCCCGTGAGCCCGATCCGGATTCGACCGTCGAGCACGCCGATCGTGGCCGGCACGGCGCCGGCCGCGCGAACGGCGGCCTCACTCGCGACGCCCGTGGCAACGCCGTCCGGCGCCGGAAACCCATGGGCGACGAGCGTCGTCTCGAGTGCCACGACAGCGCGGTCCTCGGTGAGCGCCGTCTGCACCTCGTCGCTGACGTGGATCAGGTCGTGCATGAGTGATCGAGCCTAGCGCGCGGGAGCGGGCATCGAGCCGACGTGCTGGACGCACCTCGCTCCTGCGGCGAGTGCCAGCTCCGGGCCACCGACGAGCCAGCCGGCGGCGAACGCGTCTCCGGCACCGGTCGAGTCGACGACCGTCTCGGCCGGGAGCGCCGGGCGCTCGTCGTCGCCGAACGACGCACCGGCCGCGCCGCGCTTGACGATCCAGGTCACTCCGGCGATCGGGCCCGCGACGATGCGATCCTCGTCCTCGTTGGCGAAGACGATGTCGGGTGCGATCTCCTCGAGAAGCGCGCGGAAGCCGCGCCGCGCCGTAGTCGCGGATCGCGCTCCACGAGGAGAGGTCGACGCTGATGCGTGCTCCGCGGGCACGTGCTGCCTCGACCGCGATGACGGCGGACGTGCCGACCGGCTCGCGGAGCAACGCGTAGCCCGAGACGTGGAGATGCGTGCAGCCCTCGAACCAGGCACCCTCGATCTCGTCGGGCCGGAGATCGGTCGCGACGCCGCGGTCGGAGCACATCGTGCGCTCGCCCGACGGGTCGACGAGTGCGACGATGACCCCGTTGCCCTCCCCCGCGACCGGGCCGACGAGCTCGACACCGAGCTCGCGCAGTCGTGCGGCGGCGAGCGACCCGGCGTCGTCTCCGCCGCGCTTGCCGATGAAGCGGGCGCGTCCGCCGAGCTCGGCGATCCAGGCGGCGACGTTGGCGGCCTGCCCGCCGGGGCTGAGCACGATGCGCGACCGCGCGTCGGCCCCCGTCGCGAGTGGCTGCTCGAGCCGGACGATCACGTCCAGCACGAGGTCCCCGAGGCAGCAGATCGTCATCGCATACGATCCTCGCATGGAAAGGCGATGCTCGCGTCGCGGCGCTGCCGCCCCCAGGTCGGGCACCTGATGCAGGGCCGAGGGCTCAAGGGCAAGGGGATGCGCTCGCTCCTGATCGGCGGCCTCCTCGGGGCGTCGGCTGCGGCGGTCGCGCGGCGCCTGCGGCCGCGACGCCCGCGGGTCGAGGCGCCGTCCGGCCTCGGCGCCTTCGAGAGCGCGCCCTGCTACCGCGAGTTGTCCGAGCGCAACCACGCAGACGGCCCGTAGCCCCGGAGCACGCGGTCGGCCTGCTCGATCGTGCGCAGGTTGATGTCGGCGTCGCCGATCCCGAGTGCCCGTCCGACCAGCATCGCCCGCCCGGCGGCTTCGAAGTACGCGCGCTCTCCCACCACCGGCCGGATCGTGCGAATCACGAGGAACGGCCCGAAGACGTGCGTCTCGAACATCCCGGCCGGCCCGGGATCGCGGTTCTCGATCTCGAGACGGGGCCGGAGATTGTTGCGCTCGCTCGCGTCCAGCACCCAGACACCACGGCCGAGAGGCCGGGGCTGCCGCCCGAGGACGCGGAGGGCGAGCGTCGAGTCGGCGCGCGGGAGCACGGTGTCCGGAAAGTCGTGGTTGCGCTCCCAGGCACCGAGATACAGAGGCTCGTATCCGAACAGCACGTCGTCGGGGCGGCTCGTCGCGGCGAGGAATGCCTCGGCCCGGGCGCGGGTCGCCTGTCGCTTGTTCGGCTCCCACTCGAACAGAGGCGGTGTTCGTTGCCATGCCCAACCGACCTCGAGCACGACGAGCACCGCGGTGAGGGCGAGCGCGGCGGGAGGATGTCGTCGCGTCGTACGCACGAGCCCCGCGGCGACCATGATCGCGAAGAACGGAAGCACGAAGATGAGATGGCGCGACTCGGGTGAGGCAGAGCCGCCGAGCCGCGCCGCGAGAAAGGCGACGACGGGAACCCCGACGACGCTCAGGACGAGGACGCGCGTCTCGCTCCGTCCCGTCACGAGACCGACGAGGCCGAGGAGCAGGACGACGACGAGAACGGGCCACCGTCCGGTGCTGAAGTCCCCGGCCGTCTGCCAGAGGTACGTGACGATCGCCCACGGCCCGCCGAGCTTCGACCCTCGGCCGCCGACACCGACGTCGAAGCGGTTCGCGAGCACGAGGTCGGTCGCCCAGAACGGGATCCCGGCCACGCCGACGGCCACGAAGGCGACCGTCGCACGCCGCAGCTGATCCCGGCGCGCGAGGAGGACGAACGCGGCCTGCGATGCGAGGACGAGGGAGCCGTAGGGGTGCGCGGCGACCGTGAGGAGGATCGCCGCCGCCCAGACGCTCCAGGGGGCCCACGCGCGACGGTCGAGGGCGCGCAGGAGGAGCAGGAACGAGAGAAGCGAGAGGAACAGGAACAGGCTGTACATCCGCGCGTACACGCCGTGGAAGAGGAAGACCCAGCTCCCGGCCACCAGAGCCGTCGCGAGCAGCGCGCTGCGCCGATCGGCGATTCGCCTGCCGAGAAGCGCGACGAGCGGCAGGCTCGCGATCGCGAAGCCGGCCGACACGAGCCTCATCGTGCCGAGACCGAAACCGAGATGTGCGACCGCCCAGGCGAAGAGAAAGTGGAGTGGCGCTCCGCCGCGGTCGCGGGTGACGTGCTCGATCACCCCGGGAAGGCTGTCGCGTCCGACAAAGAGCGCGAGCGTCTCGTCCTCGTGCGGCGGCCAGGCCATCAACTGGTGGCCGAGGAACGCTCCCGCAGCGACGGCGATCGCTCCGACGGCGAGCCAGAAGCCGTGCGTCGACGCGAGCGCCCGTACCGCGACGAGAGATGTTCGAGCCTCGGAACGGGTCGTGGCGTGCTCTGTCATCCGCATTCACGCCAAAGCGTCGCTGGTAGATTCTCCGCCTGATGCCGATCTACGAGTACCGGTGCCCGAACGGGCATACCTTCGAGATGTTCCAGAAGATGAGCGACGCTCCTGCGGAGAGCTGCGAGACGTGTGGGGCGAGCCCGGTCGAGAAGATCCTCTTTCCCGTGGCTGTCCATTACAAGGGCTCCGGCTTCTATTCGACGGATTACGGCCGCGGGTCGCGCAAGGCTGCCGGCAAAGAAGGGGAAGCGGGCTCGGGCGACGGCGGCGGCTCGAGCGACAAGACCGCGTCGTCGGACACGTCGGAAAAGAAGGATGCGCCGAAGGGCTCGGGCTCGAGCGACAAGAAGCCGGCCGCGAGCGACTGACGCGAGCTCATAGCTTGCGATCCCCGACGACGCAGCCGGGAGCGTAGGGCAGGCCCTTCGGGGGCCGCAGCGGCGCAGACCGCCCGGTGAACATGGAGACGGTTGCGACGTTGTCCTCGGAGCCGAAGATGACGGACTGGCCGTCCGCGCTTCCAGGCTCGCCCCCGAGGCGGCAGTGCAGCGCGTTCTTCGTATCCGCGCGAAAGTAGATCCACCCGAGCTGGAGTACCTGTCCGGCCGTCAGGTCGGTGGCCAGGGGCTCGACGATCGAGCCTCCGCGAAACGGGAGCTTCGCCGCGGTACCCACGGAGGTGACCTTGTCGGCGGTCGCCTGGATGACCTGCTGCTGGCGACGGGCGCGATCGAGGTCGGTCTCCGACGGGTCCAGGCTGTTCTCGCGGATCCTCGAGTAGACGAGCGCGCGAGACCCGTTCATGTGCTGCCTCCCCTTTTCGAAGCGCCACCCCTTCCACGCCTGGCAGCGCGCGGATGTCGAATACGGGCAATCGAAGCGATTCGAGAGGATCGGCTTGGGGACGTCGACGTCGATCCCGCCGACCGAGTCGATCAGCTCTCGGAAGCGATCGAAGTCGACGAACGCCACATGGTTGACCTCGATCCCGGTCAGGTTCTTCACCGTCCGGAGCGCGAGCGTCGGCCCGCCGTACTGGAAGGCAGCGTTGATCTTCTCGGCGCCGTAGCCCGGGACCTCGACGCGGAGGTCCCGGGGGATCGACAGGAATGCGAGCCGGTGCTTCCGCGGATCGGTGCGGATCAACATCACCGAGTCGGAGCGGTGCGCGTCGCCCCGGCCCGATTGGGTGCCGCCGTCGGTTCCGAGAACGAGAATCGTGGTCGGCTTCGACGTGAGGAGGCCGCTCTGCTTGGTCAGCTCCGCGAGGACAGGGGTGGGGACGCGGTCGTTCGCCGCGGCGATGCCGTGGGAGAACGACAGGTAGCTCGCACCGAGCCACACGAGGCCGAGGACGAGCAGTGCGCCGAGGGTGAGCGTAATCCAGCGACCGACCCGCTTTCGCCGGGGCTTGCCTGGCTTCCCTGGTTTGCTTTTCGGGCTGGACTTGCCGTCCCGTGTACGTGGTGGACGCTGCAACGGGACCTTGCCCTTTGCCCTACCACCCTTGTACACCCGATAGGGCTTCTCTTGTTCGGGCATCCGGGCGGTTATCGTAGCCGCGCGATGCATGAAGAGCGTGTTATCGGGGTCGACCTCGGGGGAACGAAGATTCTCGCGGGTCTCGTCGCGCGTGACGGGTCGATCGGCCGAACGGTCGAGATCCCGACGCCGGGCGGCACCGCGGCGGACGTCCTGCGAGCGGTCGACGGTGTCGTCGACGACCTCCTCGAGGACGGCGCGGCTGCGATCGGCTACGGGGTGCCGCTCAACATCGATCGTCGAACCGGGGTTGCCCTGCGGGCCGTCAACCTCCCTGTGCACGAGGTGCATTTCCCCGATCGCGCTCGTGAGCGCTATGCGCTTCCGGCGGGTGTCGAGAACGATGGGAACGCAGCCGCGCTCGCGGAGTGGCGCCTCGGTGCCGGCCGGGGCGCGAACGACGTGATCATGCTCACGCTCGGGACGGGCGTCGGTGGCGGCCTCGTCGTCGACGGCCATCTCTACCGCGGCTGGGCCGAGCTCGGTCACACCGTCGTGGTCGCGGACGGGCCACCCTGTCAGGGGAACTGTCATGGGCGAGGTCACCTCGAGGCGGTCGCATCCGGGCATGCGGCCGATCGTGCTGCGGTGCACCTCTACGGGCCGGGGGGCGATGCGCCGCTGCTCGTCGAGCGCGCACGGAGCGGTGAGGCGCGCGCGATCGAGGCACTCGCCGAGATCGGGCGGCTGCTCGGGATTGCGATCGGATCGCTCACGAACATCTTCGATCCCGATGTCGTCATCGTCGGCGGCGGGTTCGGCGCCGCAGCAGGCGACCTCATCCTCGAGCCGGCGCTCAGGGCGTCCCGCGCGGAAGCGATCGAGCCCGCGGACGAGACGCTCCGGATCGTCCAGGCAGAGCTGGGCGACGAGGCGGGTCTGATCGGCGCCGCCCTCGTCGGCTTCGAGGCGCTCGACGGAGTGAGGTGAGCGTGGCGCTCGCTGTCTGTGCGACGCCGATCGGGAATCTCGCAGACGTGACGCTGCGCGTGCTCGAGGAGCTCGCAGCGGCGGACGTGGTTCTCTGCGAGGACACCCGCCAGACCCGCGTTCTCCTCGACCGCCACGGGATTCGCGCGCGCCTCGTCTCGTATCACCAGCACAACGAGGCGGCCCGGGTCGCCGAGCTCGTGCCACGGCTGCTCGCGGGCGAACGGATGGCCCTCGCGTCGGATGCGGGGTTGCCGGGTATCAACGACCCCGGCGCCAGGATCGTCGCCGCTGCACTCGAAGCAGGCGTTCCGGTGAGCGTGTTGCCCGGCCCCTCGGCCGTCGAGACGGCGCTTGTCGCGAGCGGGCTCGCGGGCGAGCAGTATCGGTTCATCGGTTACCTCCCGCGTCGGGCGCAAGAGCGGGCTCGGCTCTGGCGAGAGCTCGGTGACTGGCCGCACCCGGTGGTCGCTTTCGAGTCCGCGAGGAGGCTGCCTGCGTCCCTTGCGAGCCTCGCGGCGGTCGAGCCCGCGAGACACGTCGCCGTCTGCCGGGAGCTGACGAAGGTGTTCGAGGAGATCGTCCGCGGCGAAGCGGCCGTCGTCGCCGAGCGCTTTCGCGAGGCCCCACGCGGAGAGGTGACGCTCGTCATCGGGCCGTCGACCCGGGGTGCCGACGCCGACGCAGCACTCGCCGCCGTGGTCGAGCTCGTCGCGGCGGGCGCTCCGAGGGGTGTCGCGGCAACCGTGGTTGCGCGGCTCACCGGCGTGCCGCGGAACACCCTGTACGATACCTCACTGTAGCCCAACTTGACAACGTCCGGCTCGCGCGGTACTCTTGTAACCTGCGTTGTCTGAATCGAATACATGGTGAGGACAGCGGCAAATCTGGAGCAACAAGCAACCGGTGGCAGTGCCACAGGAGGTGGAACGGTGCGTCGTCTCACGGTCGGGCTCGCAGTCCTCGTCGCCCTCGTCGCAACCCCGTCCGGTTGGAGCTGGACGTGGCCTCTCCCCGGCGACGTCCTGCGACCGTACTCCCTCGGACCGGACCCATATGCAGCGGGGCAGCACCGTGGCGTCGACGTCGGCGGAGGCGCGGGCGACGCAGTCCGCGCGTCAGCGGCGGGAACCGTGACGTTTGCCGGCGTCGTTCCAGGGTCGGGCCGGACAGTGACCATCCAGGCCGACGGGTACGCCGTCACGGTGACACACCTCGGGGAGATCGCGGTGAGCAAGGGAGCCCGGGTTGCCGAAGGCGATGCCGTGGGCCTCGCAGGGACGAGCGGAGAGGCGGAGTGGTCGACGCCGTACGTCCATCTCGGAATCAGGATCTCGTCCGCCGCCGGCGCGTATGTCGACCCGATGACGCTCCTACCGCCGCGGGCCGTTGCCCCTGCTCCGGGCGGCGGTGCTCCGTCCCCGGCTCCCGAGCCGGTCGGCCAGGTGCCGGAAGCTGTCCCGACAGAGCCGGTGATCGTGCCCGCCGGTGCTACGGGCGCGACGACGGTGGAGGCGGCGACCGCGACGCCGACCCCGACGCTCTCGGCACCGACCGCGAGCGCGGCAGCCGCGGTCCAGGCCCCTGCGGTACCCGTCGCGGCTGCTGTGCCCGTCGTGGCCTCGGCCGCGGCACCGCGGTCGGCCGACATCGGATCCCCGGCGCCCTCGAAGCCTCGCGCTCGCGTGGCCGCCCAGCGTGTCGCGCCGAACCGGCCACGCGCGACGCTCGACCCGCCGGCATCCAGGATTGCCGCCGATCCCGTCGTGCGTCTCTCCGGAGGGGAGACGAGGAGAGCGCCGGCCGTGTTGGCGTCCGTACCCGCACCCCGCGTGCTCCACGATGCAACACGCGCGATCACACCCGAGCCGGAACCCGTTGCGACCGGGAGAGCGGGCGCGTCGCGTGGGACGCCGATCCGTTCAGGGAAGGCTCGCCGTGCATTGCATGGCCCGTCCGCGGGGAGAGGTGCCGCGCCCGCCGAGCCCGTGCGGGCGCTCGTGCTCCATCGCAGGCTCCTCCTCGCTGCGATTCTGGTCGTGATCCTTCTCGTCGCGAGCGTCCTCGCGGCGCTGCCAGCGCGCCGCCGTAGAATTGGTCGTCATGGAGCCGTTCTACGTCACGACCCCGATCTACTACGTGAACTCGACCCCGCACATCGGGCATGCCTACACGACGATCGCGGCAGACATCCTGGCGCGAAACCAGCGACAGCGCGGCGCCGAGACGTTCTTCCTGACCGGCGTCGACGAGCACGCGGCGAAAGTCGCCCGGGTCGCAGCCGAACAGGGCCTCTCGCCACAGGAGTACGCAGATCAGATCGCAGTCGTCTGGCGTGACCTGCCACAGCGACTCAATGTCTCCAACGACTTCTTCATCCGGACGAGCGACCCGGAGCACAAGCTCTTCGTGCAAGGGTTCCTCCAGCGCCTCCATGACAACGGGCACGTCTATCAGGACGTTTACGCGGGCCTGTACTGCGTCGGGTGTGAGGCCTTCAAGACCGAGGCCGACCTCGTCGACGGAAAGTGCCCCGAGCACGACCGCGAGCCCGACTGGATCGAGGAGCGTAACTGGTTCTTCAAGCTCTCGTCGTTCGAGAAGGAGCTCCTCGAGCTCTACGAGCGCTCCGACTTCGTGCTGCCGGGATTCCGGGCCAACGAGGCAACGAGCTTCATCGAGGGTGGCCTGCAGGACTTCTCGATCAGCCGGGCGGGGCAGACGTGGGGCATCCCGATCCCGTGGGATCCGGATTCGGTCGCCTACGTCTGGGCGGACGCGCTCGTCAACTACGTCAGCGCGCTGACCTACGCGAGGCCGGGCACGGACCTCGTGCCGACCTTCTGGCCGCAGGTACGGCATCTCCTCGCGAAGGACATCCTGCGATTCCACTGCGTCTACTGGCCGGCGCTCCTCCTCGGCGCAGGGTACGAGCCGCCACGACAGCTGTTCGTGCACGGATACCTCCTGCTCGACGACCGGAAGATCTCGAAGTCACTCGGGAACGTCGTCGACCCCCTCGACCTGATCGACGTCTACGGCGCCGACCCCGTGCGCTTCTGGTGCGCGCGGGCGGTCTCGTTCGGGCAGGACGGCGCGGCATCGATCGTCGGTATCCACGAGCGCTACGAACGAGAGCTCGGCAACGACCTCGGCAATCTCCTGTCCCGCACGACTGCGATGGTGGCGCGCTATCGCGACGGAACGCTCCGCGCTGTCCCGTCGCCGGACGGGGTCGTCGCCGGGGCGCTCGCACCGCTGGCCGGCGACCTCGCCGCCCGTCTCGACGAGTTCGACATCACGGGAGCCCTCGACCGCATCTGGGACGTCGTGCGCATTCTCAACCGTGAGGTCGAGACGACGGCGCCGTGGCAACTCGCCAAGGATCCGCTCCGCGCCGACGACCTCGACCGCGTGCTCTACGATCTCGTCGACGGGCTCAGGGCCGTCGCCGTCGCGCTCGCGGCGTACATCCCGACGACGGCTGCCGGGATCCTCGCGGCTCTCGGCCAGCCTCCCACGGTCGACTGGGAGAACGTCGCATACGGGGTGACCGGCGAGACGCACGGCATCGTGGCAGCTCCCCCGCTGTTCCCGCGGCTCGAGGCACCCGTGGTGCTCGACCCGCTTGTGGAATAGGACGGTGGGATGATCGACACGCACGCACACCTCGACGGGTGCGACGAGCCGGCGGCCTTTCTTGTCGAGCGGGCACGGGCCGTCGGCGTCTCTCGTATCGTCACGATCGGGACGGGGATCGCATCCTCCCGGGAGGCACTCGCGATCGCGAGTGCGCAGGAGGGCGTCGTCGCGGCGCTCGGGATCGACCCGCACCAGGCGGCCGGCCCTGACGCCGAACGGATTCCCGAGCTCGTCGAGCTGCTCGCGCACCCTTCGGCGGTCGCGGTCGGTGAGATCGGGCTCGACTACTTCCATGATCACGCCCCGCGCGACGCTCAGCTTGCGGTGTTCGAGCGCCAGCTCGAGATAGCCTCGTCTCTCGATCTCCCGGTCGTCATCCACACGCGCGACGCCGACGACGACACCGCCGCCGCACTTGCGTCGTTCACCGGTCGGGTCGTGCTCCACTGCTTCTCGGCCCCGGGGCTGCTCGAGACCGCGCTCGAGCGGGGCTACTACGTCTCCTTTGCGGGGAATGTGACCTACCCGAAGGCGTCCGCCCTTCGCGACGCAGCCGCCGGCGTACCGGTCGATCGACTGCTCGCGGAGACCGACAGCCCATATCTGGCGCCACAGGCCCTCCGGGGCAAGCGAAACGAGCCCGCCAACGTGCTCCACACGCTCGCCGTGCTTGCCGAGGTCCGCGGCGAGGAGGTCGCGACGCTCGAGGCGCAGATCGACCGCAACGCGAGCGCCGCGTTCGGCCTTCCGATGCCGTGACCGCCCCTCCGCCCAAGAAGTCGCTCGGCCAGCACTTCCTCGTCGACGACAACATCCTCGGCGTGATCGATCGGCTCGCCGAGCTCGACCGCGAGGACATCGTGCTCGAGATCGGGCCCGGCCTCGGCGCGCTGACGACTGTTCTCGCGGCGCGATGCTCGCACGTGCACACGGTGGAGCTTGACCATCGACTCGAGCCACACCTGCGGGCGATCGCCGCCCAACCCGGAGTCTCCCTGCACTGGGGTGACGCGCTCAAGCTCGATCTGGCGGGGCTCGACCCTCCGCCGACGAAGCTCGTCGCCAATCTGCCCTACAACATCGCCACGCCGATCGTCGCCGAGAGCCTCGATCGGCTTCCGACGATCGACCGGTGGTGCGTGATGGTGCAGCGCGAGGTAGCGGATCGCTTCTTCGCGGTTCCGTCGACCAAGGCCTACGGCGCGGTCTCCGTGCTCATTCAGCTCGCCGCCGTCCGAACCGGCTTCCATCCCGTCTCGCGCAGCGTGTTCCGGCCGCCCCCGAATGTCGACTCGGCGCTCGTCGCGTTCGGGCGCATCCCCCTGCCCGACGACTTCGCCAGCATCCGCCGTGTCGTCGAGGGGGCGTTCGCCCATCGCCGAAAGACACTGGCCAACTCGCTTCAGCTCGCCGGCATCGCCTCGAGAGAGAGCGCCGTCGCTGCCCTCGCCGGCCTCGGCATCGACCCGATTGTTCGCGCCGAGGCACTCGCTCCGCCGGTATTCGCCGAACTGACACGGAGACTCGCGTGAGACGCCTCGAGGCACACGCAAAGATCAACCTCGCGCTCGTCGTCGGCCCCGTGCGCGACGACGGGAAGCACGCGGTCGTCACGATCCTGCAGCGGGTTGCGCTCGCGGACGTCATCGAGCTGTCGGCCGGCGCGGGCCTGTCCGTCACGGGCTTCGACGGTGACACGATCGTCGCAGCTGCGCTCACCGCGCTCGCGGCCGAGGCGCGCGTCGAACCGCGCTGGAGCGTCCACATCACGAAGAACGTTCCCGTGGCGGCAGGCCTCGGCGGCGGAAGCTCTGACGCGGCAGCGGCGCTGTTACTCGCGAACGAGACGCTCGACAGCCCGCTCGACGCCGAGACGCTCGAGGGGGTCGCTGCGGCGATCGGTGCCGACGTGCCGTTCTTCCTCCGCCGAGGCCCGCAGCTCGGGACCGGCGACGGGTCGCGGCTAATGCAGGTCGATCTCCCAAGAGACTTCACCGTCGTCCTCCTCCTCCCGGACGACGTGCACAAGGAGTCGACGGCGGCCGTCTACGCCGCGTTCGACCGACGACGTGGGGCGGAGGGTTTCGACCGGAGGCGCGCGGTGCTCGAGTCCGCGCTCGCGGCGTGCGGAGTGGCCCGTGACCTCGCGGCGCTGCCCTCGAACGATCTCGCCCGCTCGCCGCATGCCGATCGCCTCCGTGACGCCGGAGCGATCCGAGCGGATGTCAGCGGAGCGGGCCCGTGCGTGTACGGGTTGTTCGACGACCCGGTGACCGCCCGCGAGGTCGGGCTCGAGCTGCAGTCGGCCGGGAGCGTGTGGGTGACCACGCCGGTCTGAAGCGGGCTACCTCTACGCTGCGATCGTGTCCAATCTCGTCGTCGAGTACGGTGAAAGCTCGTTCGCGCGGCGCCTCCGGCGGCGACGGTTTCTGGTCGCAGGCATCATCGCCGGACTCGAGGCGATCCTCGTGCTGGCGGGTGTCGTCCCGTGGTGGGCCACGATCATCGCCGCCTTCGTTGCCGTCGCCGTGTACGTGGGATGGGCGCGGGAGCAGCGGGCTCCCGTCATTCGCTCGGTCTCCTGGATCGGAGCCGCCTCGCAACTCGTCGTCGTCCTCGTTCCCGTCGCGATCGTGCTGATCGGGCTTCTCGCTCTTGTCGGCCTCGTCCTTCTGGCGGCGATCGCGCTGACCGTCCTCCTACTCGACCGACGATGAGAGGCGGCACCTCCAGCACCGTGTGCAACCGGGCGACGGGGTACACTCGACTTCCCGATTCACTGGGGCGTAGCCAAGCGGTAAGGCAACGGGCTTTGGTCCCGTGATCCCAGGTTCGAATCCTGGCGCCCCAGCCAACGTGCCGATCATGCCCCCATCACGCTCCCAGCTCGCAGCCGTCGTCATGGCCGGAGGCCGTGGCACCCGCATGCGCTCCACGGTCCCGAAGCACCTCCACCTACTTCTCGGCCGACGGATGGTTGACTGGATCGTCGAAGCTGCGGCTCCGCTCGAGCCCGCACCGCTCGTGGTCGTTGCCTCACCCGAGACGGCAGACCAGTTCCCGGATCTGACGGTCGCAGTGCAGGAGCAGTCGCTCGGGACGGGAGATGCAATTCGGCGCGCTCGAGAGGCGCTCGCAGGCGCCGCCGAGGTCCTCATTCTCTCCGGCGACACGCCGCTTCTGACAACGGCGCTTCTCGAGGACCTCGTCGCGACGCACCGTTCGTCCGACGTCGGGGCGACGGTGCTCTCGTTCGTGCCGGACGACATCCGGAGCTACGGGCGCATCGTTCGCGATGCCGGTGGCCGTCTCCAGTCGATCGTCGAAGCGGTCGACGCGACGCCGGCCCAGCTCGCGATTACCGAGGCGAACTCGTCCATCTACGTGTTCCAAGGGGAGCTCCTCTGGCCGGCGCTCGACCGGCTGGAGCCGGTGAACGCACAGGGTGAGCTCTATCTGACGGACGCGGTCCGTGATCTCGTCGCCGGGGGTCACCCAGTCGCCGTTCACGTCGCGGCCGATGCTCGCGAGACGGAGGGCGTGAACACACGGGTCGAGCTGGCCTCCGCGGCGGCGCTCCTCCGTGACCGGATCAACACCGAGCACATGCTCGCGGGCGTCACGATCGCGGATCCCGCCTCGACCTGGATCGAGCCGACGGTGACGCTCGAGCCGGACGCGGTCGTTCATCCGTTCACGATGCTTCGGGGCGCGACGGCGGTTGCGGCGGGAGCCGAGATCGGCCCGCACGCGGTCGTGATCGACGCGGAGATCGGACCCTCTGCGACCGTTGGGCCGTTCTGTTACGTTCGGCCAGGGACGAGACTCGGCGCGCGATCGAGAGCGGGGACCTTCGTGGAGCTCAAGAACACCCAACTGGACGACGGCGCAAAGATCCCGCATCTGAGCTACTTCGGTGACGCGGAGGTTGGTGAGGGGACGAATGTCGGCGCAGGATCGATCACGGCGAACCTCGATCATCGGCCCGGCGTGCCCAAGAAGCGAACGGTGATAGGCAAGGACGTGCGCGTTGCCGTCGACACGATGTTCGTCGCCCCCGTGACCGTGGGCGACGATGTCTGGACGGCAGCCGGCACTGTCGTCTCCGACGATGTTCCGGATAACGCACTCGTCGGATTCCCGCCGAGGCAGACGATCAAGGAGGGTCGGGGTGGAAAGCGGAACGGTTGAGCAGACGCTCCCGGGGCTCGGCGCGCCCGAGGTGCCGGGAAGTGTTCCCGTCGTCGGTCGCACCATCGGCTTGACGTCGAGCAAGCGACTCATGGTCGTCTCCGGCCGCTCGCATCCCACGCTGGCCGAAGACATCGGCGCCAAGATTGGTTGCGAGCTCGGTGAGGTGAAGCTGAACACGTTTGCGAGCGGCGAGACGTACTGCCGCTACGAGGACTCGATTCGCGGGGCCGACCTGTTCGTCGTCCAGACCGCGTCGATGCCGGTCGACCAGCACCTGATGGAGCTGCTGATCATGATAAACGCCGCCAAGCTCGCGTCCGCCAAGCGCATCACTGCCGTGATTCCGTGGTACTTCTACGTCCGCCAGGACAAGAAGTCGCGCCCGCGGGAGCCGATCACCGCGAAGCTCGTCGCCGACCTCCTCCAGACAGCCGGCGCCGACCGCGTTCTGACGATGGATCTCCACGCGGGCCAGGTGCAGGGCTTCTTCGAGATCCCCGTCGATCACATGACCGCAGTGCCGATGTTCGCCCAGTACGTGCGTGACCTGAATCTCGGCGAAGAGGTCGCGGTCGTCTCGCCCGATACCGGCCACGCCAAGATCGCCGGCAAGTTCGCCGAGATGGTCGCCGGAGACCTGGTCATCCTCAACAAGGTGCGGCCGGCGCACAATCAGGCGAAGATCACCACCGTGATCGGCGACGTCGAAGGGAAGGTCGCCGTGATCATCGACGACATCGTCGATACCGCCGGGACGCTCGTTGCAGGTGCCGAGGCGCTGAAGGACGCCGGCGCCACGAAGGTCTACGCCTGTGCGACGCACGGCCTGTTCAACGGTGCCGCGCTCGATCGGATCGCGGCAAGCGATATCCACAAGCTCGTCGTCACCGACACCGTTCCGCTCGATCCCCTCACGCAGCCGGCCAACGTGCAGGTTCTCTCGATCGCCGGCATCCTCGCCGAGACGATCTCGAACGTCTTCGCCGACGACTCGGTCTCGGCGATCTTCGCCGGCGAAAATCAGCTGTTCTAGGTCGATTCAACGGGGGCGTGTGCGAGTGCCCCGTGCGCTATCGAGTCGCACGGACCGGCTCGTAGCGGGTGAGCACGCTGGCGCAGGCGAGCGCTACGGGGCTATGGCTCCGCCGTCGAATGGCTGCAAGCCGAGTACGAGGTTGGCAACGCCCGAGACGACGAGCAAGGGGGCGATCAAGGAATTCCCGACGACCGGCCGGTCGCCGGCGTAGACCGGTCGGACGGGAGGCCGCACCCCGTGCGTGCCCAAGATCGTGCGACCCGTCGAACACGGGAAGGGCGAGAAGGCCCGGATCGGTCGAGCCGACCAAGGCGGGGAGGGCGATCGCTCGGCTAGGGACGACCTAGCTGGCGGAGGCATTTGCGGCCCGCTTCTCGAACTTCTGCGCGTACATCCGGTGGTCAGCGACGTGGATCAGATCCGCGAGTTCCTCCCCATCGTGTGGCGAGAACGCTACGCCGATGCTCGCCTCAACGCTGCGCTCGCCGGCGTTCTGTTCGATACGCGCCGCAAGGAGCTCGAGTTCTGAACTGCTGTCAACCTCAGCGACCACGACGAATTCGTCTCCGCCGAGCCTGGCGAGGAGATCGTGCGATCGTGAACCACGGCGTATGGACGTCGCAAGCATCTGCAGGGCGGCATCTCCGGCGGCGTGCCCGGCGGTGTCGTTGATCACCTTAAGGCCGTCCATGTCGATCATCACAACCCCGAAACCTCGCGAGGCCGTGCGCCGACGTTTGGCCCATCGCTCATCGAGCGCGTGCCGTGTCCCGAGTCCGGTGAGGTGGTCAAGGTTGGCGCGTCCGAGCGCCGACTGGATGAGCTGGCGGTTGTAGTCGACGTGAGATCCGACCAGGAATCCGATCATGACGGACACCGCGAGTCGGATCGTCCCCAAGGCAAGGAGCTCCGGTATCGACGCGTACGCTGAGGTGAGCGCGACCGAGGTGACGTATGCGGCCGTCAGCAGCGTCGCAGCGATGAATCCGGCACGCTTCCCTCCCGCGAGGGCCGCGAGTATCAACGGAACATAGATCAGGGTCGGCAGCCCGTATGCCCGGGCGTCCACCGCGATGAGTAACGCAAGAGAGACGACGCAGCTCAAAGCTGTAGCTGCCCAGAGTCCTGCCGGACGCATAAACAGAGCGCGCATTGACGTCCCATCGGTACCGACCGCCGAATCCTGAATGACAACCAAGGCGCGGGCGACGTCCCTGGCTCAAGCATCATTCCTGAACTGTGAGTGTGTGGGGTCCCTGCCTGGGGTTGTTGCCAGGGTGGTGCCGGTGCTCTTCGGCGCCTGCCAGTGTTGTCCACTATTTCTTGGGGTTCGCTGCAATTCCGTCGATGTCCTATCGTTCTGGTGCGTACAGCTGGATCAAATCGACTGGGGAGGCTGCTGTGAGCTATGAAGTGGCGAGTGTCGACGCGTTGCAGGACATCGACTACCGGCAGGACACGCATATGCGTCCAGTGCGTCACCACTTCGGGATCACCGCTTTCGGGGCGAACGCGTGGACGGCTGCAAACGTGGGGGATCGGCTGATGCCCGAACACGAGGAGGACGAGGGCAGTGAAGAGCTCTACATCGTGCTTCGCGGCCGCGCTCGATTCGAGATTGACGGAAACACCGTTGACGCACCGCAGGGAACGCTCGTGTTCGTCCAGCCGTTGGCGAACCGCACCGCCTACGCGGATGAGCCGCAAACAGTCGTGCTCGCGGTCGGCAGCACCGTCGGGAAGCCGTATGAGGCTGGTGGCTGGGAGGTGTGGGCCGAGTTCCATCCAGCCTACGAAGCCGGCGACTACGTCGGCGTGGTTGAACGGGGGCGGAGCTCCCTCGAAGCGAGCGGCTACGCGACACCGCTCTACAATCTTGCTTGTTGCGAGGCATTCACTGGTCAGACCGAGGACGCGATCGAGCACCTACGCGTTGCGTTCGAGCGGCGGCCCAGCCTTCGCGAGATCGCCATGGAAGACAGTGATCTCGATCCCCTCCGGAACGAGCCTGCGTTCATCCAACTCTTCGGCTAACGAGCGCGGCTGATGGAAGGCTCCTAGCGCGGCCGAGTCACACCGTGGTCCGAGTGGCTGAACGCCACGCCCCAACGACTCGCCGAGATTTCCGACCAAACGGGGTGGGACGTCGAACGCGTCATCCACTACGATGACGAGTCCGACGCATACGCCGCCCTCCTTCGGCTCGCGTGTCTTCCGGGCCGACCTAGCGTGCGGCCGGGCTGGAGGCAAGCAGCTTCCAGTGCCCCTCGGAGACGATTTCGACCGTGCCGTCGACCACCTTGATCGCGGTTTGATCGTCAATCGCGTAGGCAGGCACTGACAGCCCGGCGGCCCATGCTTCGATCTCGGCCAGAGGGGTAGCCGGAAGGCCATCCTCACGATGAAGGTGTGGAAACACCGAGAAATCGACGAGCCCCAGCGCCTTATCGCTGCCAGTGAGTGGATCGCTGTCGTCGTAGGTCTCTCCTCCGAAGTCGGGCGTCGCCACCATCGCACCGCCGCTCGTGCCGACGTAGACCGTCTCGGGCCGTAACGACGGCAAGAGGTCGGCCAGCCCGGACTGCCGCATCCAGTAACACAGATGCAAGGGACTGCCGCCCCAAACCAGCAGAGCGTCGGCTTCCTGTACCGCCGGAACCCAGTACTCCTCTCTAACGCTGGGCAACGCGGTCAACTCCAGCACTCCCAGCGACTTCCAACCCAAGCCGCACATCGGCCCGCCGACCGACCCGTTGATGAACCCGTAGACGTGTGACGGTCCGCCGGGGAAAGGCTGCACCCCGGTGGGAATGCAGAGCGCGTTGGACTCGGCAATCGGTTTTCCCAGCAACGCGACCAGCGCATCGTGGATGCTCGCGTTCCTGATGCCGCTGGATGTGAGAAGAATCCTCATAGTGCCTCCTGAAGTCATCGCTGCACGCGAGACGCTTAGACCGTACGCGTAGAGACTGGCACACCACCAAGAAGTTGATCGAACCAGCGTTGCGTCCTCGGGGACATTCCCTCGTGCTGGCGCAGCCCATGGGATCTCTCCGGGATTCGCTCCCGTTACGAGATAGCCCACCCGAGCGCGATAGAGAGGACACCGACCAGCCCGGGCATGACGACTGGCCCGAGTGCCCGGTCGGGCGGATTGTCGGGGTTCACAGCGAACGTTCCGCAATACGCCCAGTGCTCGATGCATCTCGACGCGCTGGAGAACCGCCGGCGGCAGCGAGTACGAACGCCAGAGCACCCACAACGGAGAACCCGACCTCGACCGAGTGCCGGAACGGGCCACCGTGAAGAAGCGCCCAGAGGGCTGCGAGAACGACCGCAACTCCAGCCGCGACCGCGAGGTATGCGAGCAGGCGACGAATCTCGCAGTCAGCACTCACCGCCGCGATTGTCCCACACCAAACCCAGCCGATCGTTGCCGTCGCTCGGCGGGACGTTATCGAGCGCTGGCCCATGTGATGCTGACTGAGCGTTCGATTCTCTTGGCTAGGATCACGCCGATGATGTCGGGTTCCGAGGTGGCGGGGAGTTCGGCGGGCGACGTTCGTGAGGCGAGGCGCTTGTTCCCGGCGACTGCGCGCACGGCCTACCTGAATACTGCTGCGGTGGGCTTGGCGAGCCGGGCGCTGTCCGCGGCGTACCACCGGTTCGTGGACGAGTGGTCGGAGAGCGGGCTCGATTTTGTCCGCGGCGAGGCTGCCGGTGAGAATGCCCGCGCCGCGGCAGCGGGCCTGATGGGCGCTGAGCCTCGGATGTGTCGCTGATCGCGTCGGTGTCGGCGGCCGCGGGACTCGTGGCGGCGCAGTTCGGTCCCGCGTCGCCGTGGACACAATGTTGTGATCGGCGAGCGGGAGTACAGCTCGAATCACTTCCCGTGGCGGCTGCTCGCGAGAAGGGCTACGAGATCCGGCAGGTCCCGTTCCGAAACGGAGGCCTCGAACCTGACGATATCGCCCGCTACGTCGACCGAAGCACTGTAGCTCGTCGCGTTCAGTGGCGTCCAGACTGCCACCGGGCATCGGTCCGACATTGCCGGCGATCAGCGCAGCTGGCACGCGAGGTCGGAGCAATCGTCTTCGTCGACGGCTCCCAGACTCGTCGGTGCGCTACCGGTCGCAGCCGCCCTCCGATCACATCGATGTTCTGGCAGCCGCTGATCACAAGTTCCTGTTGAACGCCGGCCGCGGTCTCGGCTATTGCTATCTCTCTCCCGAGCTCCAGTCTCGCTTCACGCCGACGAATGCCGGATGGAAGGCCGGACGCGTCCCGGTCGAGAGCTTCTTCGGACCGACGATGGATCTTTCAGAGACGGCGTCTCGATTCGACAACTCGATCAGCTGGCTGGCAGCGATCGGCGAACGAGGCGGCGCTCTCGGCCTTCGACAGCTTTCGGGACCGATGCGATCTTCGCCCGCAACGTCGAGCTCGCGACGAAACTAAGGGAGGCGCTCGGCACGAGCCGGCTGGCCGCCCGTTGAACTACCAGCGGCGAATCACAGCACGATCGTCGCGGTGCCACTCGACGGTGCAGACCCCGGCCAACTCCTGGCCGAGCTGAAACAGCACCGCGTCACGTGCTCTGCCCGCGACGGCAACCTGCGCTTCGCGGTCCACTTCTACAACCACGAAGACGACATCGACCGGCTCACCGAAGCACTCCTCGACGCTAGAGCGAACCGGATGTGAAACGCAGCGCACGTCGGGTCGGCGGCCGCAGGCCAACCGAGCCCTACGACCTTGGCACTCTCATCGCCGATCCAGCCAACACGGTGCAGAACCTCTGCCAGAGAGCGACCCTGATCGCACACTGACGAGCACCCCGCCCACACCGTTGAACGCTCAGGGAACATTCCGGATCGCTGGCCCGGGTCAGAGCAGTCTTCTCGGTCGCGTCGGGCTCCGTCGGTTTCGTGGCTGACAGGGCTCGTCCTCATGCGTGGCCAAGCGATGTACTAGGCTCTTGAATCCGATCTGGACTCGAATCGAATGGAGGGGACCGAGTGCCGCTTGACGATGGAACCGTCGTCCTGGCGCAGGGCGAGGGGACGACGATCGAGGGTCCTGCCGGGGGCCCGCTGACGTTCAAAGTGCGTGGTTCTCAGACCGGAGGTGCGCTGACCGCCTTCGAGAACGTGATCGCTCCCGGGGATGGTCCCCCGCTGCACACGCATGAGCGGGAAGGCGAGTCGTGGTACGTCCTCGAGGGGGCCCTGCGGTTCAAGCTCGATGGGGAGATCCGCCAAGCTCCAGCCGGCTCGTTCGTGTACGTCCCCCCGGGAGTAGCGCATTGCTTCCAGAACATTGGCGACGCTGCGGCACGCATCCTCGTTCTGTTCTCCCCGGCGGGGATGGAGACGTTCTTCGACCGGTTCGCCGAGTTGCCTTCGGGCCCGATCGACGCGACGGTCTTCGCAAGCCTCGGGCGAGACGTCGGGATGACTGTTCTCGGTCCGCCGCTTGCAGTCTCAGATCCAGTCTGACCAGAACTCGCGCCCCTCGAGCAACATTCTGAACGCTGGCCCAGGCGACATATGAGCGAAACCCGCCGCGCGCTTCTCCAACGCCGCTCGCTCAGCCAACCGGCGGCCACAAGGGCAAACGAGAGTCTCTGACCAGGGTTGCGTGCGCGGCAGCACGTGGGGAAGTCAGGGAACATTGCGCGCACCGGCCCAGCCGGGGGGTCTGCCACTGGATGGTCGGAAGCCTCGAGTGGGAGAATGTCCTCGTGGTGATTCGGCGGTGCAGTTCCGACGATCGTGACGCCGTTCGGCTGATTCACGCCGAGGCGTTCCGCCGGCCCGACGGAGACGGGATCCCGGTCGAGGTTCGCTTGGTGGACGACCTGATCGAGGCTGACGACGTCGTCGCTGAGCTTTCGCTGTTGGCGGTGCGCAATGCGCGGCCGGTCGGACACGTGGTCTGCAGCTGGGCAGCGGTGGGACCGCATAAGGCCGTGGGTCTCGGGCCGATCGGAGTGCTTCCCCGGGATCAGCGGTCAGGCGTGGGGCTCGCGTTGATGCACGCAGTGCTGGCAGCTGCGGACGCCCTGGGGATTCCGTTGGTCGGGCTGCTCGGTTCCACCGAGTACTACTCGCGCTACGGGTTCGTCCCTTCGGCCCTCCTCGGTATTGAAGCGCCCGATCCTGCCTGGGGCGATCATTTCCAAGTCCGGACGCTTGCGAGCTACCACCCCGGCATCGTCGGTCGCTTCCGCTATGCCGCAGCTTTCGATGCAGTCTGACGCCGCTCGCAACGACTTGAGGCTACAAAGCGCCGCACGTTGGTTGAGCCCTGGTGCGTTACACCCTCGAAACGTCGGCTGCTCGGCCGGTCGGTTGCCGGCCCTGGAGCAGTTCGTCCTCGAGCAGGCTGTGGAGGAGTTGTACGGCGATCGCGCCGTCTCCGACGGCTGATGCAACGCGCTTGACGGAGCCGTGTCGGACGTCGCCTGCTGCGAGGACGCCGGGCATGCTGGTTTCGAGCGCGAGCGGACGGCGTTTCAGCGACCAGCCGGCGCCGTCTGGAATGTCGCTACCGGTGAGCAGGAACCCGTGTGCGTCCTTGGCAATGTCTACGGGCAGCCAGTCGCTGTGGGGGTGCGCTCCGATCATGACGAAGAGGGCGTCGGCCGCGACCGTCTCATCCTCATCGGTGATGCGGCTGCGAAGCTCCAGGTGCTGCAGGTGGCCTTCGCCTCCCCCGCCGACGACCTCGGTGTCGACGCGGACATCGACGTTCGGCGCTGCCTCGATCGCTCGCACCAGGTAATGCGACATTCCCTTCTCGAGCGACGACGAGCGCACGACAAGGGTGACTCTCCGGGCAAAGCGCGCCATGTGCAGGGCCGCTTGGCCGGCCGAGTTGCCGCCACCGGCGAGGAAAGCGTCCTTTCCGCTCAGTGCCGGTGCCTCCGAGAGTGCGCCGCCGTAGAACACGCCTGCTCCGTGCAGCGCGTCGAGCGAGGGAACGTTCAAGCGGCGGTACGCCGCTCCGGTCGCGAGGATGACCACGCCTGCGGTGATGTCTCGGCCATCAGCAAGGGACACCGTGAGCTCGTTCCCCGAGCGCGTGAGGGCGACAGCTCGATGCATCAGTACAAAACTCGCTCCAAAAGCTGATGCCTGATCGTAGGCCTGCTCGGCAAGCCGGCTGCCGCTGACGCCCTTGGCGAAGCCCAGGTAGTTACGAATCAGTGAGCTCGACCGCGCCTGCCCACCGATACCGCCCTCGTCGATCACGAGGACGCTCAGACCTTCCGATGCGCCGTAGACGGCCGCCGACAGGCCCGCCGGTCCAGCACCGATGATCACCACGTCGAAGGCGTGCCCTTCGAGACCGGGCGGGGCTCCTGCGGCCTCGGCGATCTCCGCGTTCGAGGGGTCGGCAAGGATACGGCCGTCGGGAAGCACCATTGCGGGGAGCCTCAGGTCGCCCCCTGCGCCGACAAGCAACTCACGCCCCCGATCCGAATCGGCCAGGCAGAAGCTGTGCGGGACAGAGCACTGCTCGAACACCTTCCTCAACTCGTAGGCGCGGCCCGTCCACGTCTCGCCGATGATGTGGACGCACTGGGGGACGAAGCTTCGATCGTGTGCCCACTCGAGCAAGAAGCTCGAGACGGCTTCGTGAAAGACCTCGTCGACCAACTGCTCCGGGCTGGGGATGTAATAGTCGATCCGCCCCAGAGCCAACGATGTCCGGATCGCCTCCGCGCTGGACTGATCCGACCACGCGCCCGACGGAACCAGAAGCGCTCGCTTGGCGTGCGGGTGGAGTTGCCGCACATGGTCGAACAGGTCCGAGGCCGTGGTCAGCGAGGGTGCGTTGCGCACCAGGAGCAACGCTACCTCCTCACCGTCATCCGCGAGCTTCGTCAGCAGGCGCAGCGCCTCGGCCGGATCGGCAAGGCACTCCACTCGATAGTCCAGGCCGTACCGTCGCACGAGCTGAGCCTCGAGATCCGCGCGACCGTCCTGATCCTCGTCGACAGCGAGCAAGAAAGAAGCGGCCATCAGCGTCGAGCCTATCGAATGAGAGCTCCAACACTGCCGCGGGACATCTCCCGAACTGTGAGTAGTGCGGAGGCCTGTCCCAACGCTGCCGCAGTTGTGGTCGTTGGTGGCTGAGGCTGCAGCCTCAGCCACAGCAACCGAGGCCCCGGAGGGATGTGGTTTCGCGTCACAGACAGCGACGGTTGCGCTGAGATGTCACGGAGCGGGGCGGAGTGTGAGCGTCGCCTGGTTCGACTCCACGCCCCCATCGACCGTCGTTGCCGCCGTGATCCTCTGCGGCTCCGACGCGGCAAACTCTGCGGTGAGACCGATCTCGGTAGAGGCCGCGGGGCTCAGCGAGTCGAGGTTACAGACGAGAGTCGAGGAGCCGGTACAACCGGAGCCGCGGGTGAAGGCGGGTTGCCCGACCAGGCGCAAGCCGGGGGGAGCACGATCGTCAGCGTGACACCGCCGACTCCGAGGTACTTGCCGTTCTCTACCGAGACCCTCACGCCCACCTGGTCGCCGGGCCGGAGCGTGGTGGGCGTTCCGGATATCGACGTGCGGACTCTGACCAGGTTCTCCGGGTCATTGCCGTACGGGTAGCCCGTGAGCGCGAAGACGTTCGCTGCGACGACCAGGTAGCCGACCGCAACTGCGAACAGGACAGCGGGGAGGGAGGCTCTCGTACGGGCCGCCGTTGGCCTCGTGCGTGGAATGCCGCGCGCCCCGACGACGAACGCGACCGTGACACACGCGATAACGAGCGACGCTCCCCAAACATCCCCGGGGCCGACAAGGGAGAGCACGTTGTCGGAGAGGCTCCCGACGAAGTGGGATGAACCGAGTTGCGTCGGCACCGCGCGAGTTCTCCCCACACGCCGCCCTGCAGCGGACTTCCGTTCGACCACACGAGACTAAGCGCCGTCGTGGCCGCGACGGACACCGCGCCGAGTACCAGGGTGACGAGGGGATAGCGAGAGAGCGCGGGTCCGAGCCCGAGGGCGAGGAAAGGAAGCGCGGGGACGAGGAACCGCGGCCCCGGCGAGTCGCCCCCATGTGGGAGAAAGTAGGAGGAGTTGAGGAGGAGGAAAAGAGCAGCCACGGTCGCCGCCACGAGCGCCTCGGCTCGACGCTCCCGGCCCAGCTTTGTGAGTCCGTAGGCGGCCATGAGAAGGACCGGCGAAACGATCAGCAATCCGCCGCTGCCGGCGAACACCCGCTCTGTTCCGAACAGATGTGGCTGGCCGATCCCGAAAAGCCCCTGAGCCTGCTGCTCCGCGAAGATGTTTGCGACGTACCGGTAGGAGAGACGCCAGGGCGCACCGAACGCCGCCGGGTATCCGCGCCGTCGCGTCGTGGGCGGTTCCTGGTTTTGTCCTCCGATCGTGTCCGGACTCCGCAGTCAACCCCGGCCTGCCATGTGCGCGACCCTACATCAGCCCACCAGCTCATGGTGCCCCCCAGAACTGCCGATAACCCTGGTGAGCCGGCGGCACTCTCAGGGGGTGCCGCCGGACTTCCTCGCCTACTCCCGTTCGAGGCCTGCGATCGCGGTGAAGTGCTCGACCGTGGGGAACGGGTCGTCGAAGTGATGGGGAAGCCCCTCCCTTCCTCGGGGCCGCGGAAGGGAGAGCCCCGCGACCGGCGAACGAAATGGTGGCCGGGTCGGCCGGGCGTCGGCACCTTTCCTCCCCTGAGGGGTGCACGATTGCTGCCGGCCCGGTCGCCTGGTTGCAACCGCGTCGTCGGAGCGCGTCGGTGGGAGTCCGCTACACTTCGCCGCCGTGTCTGGGGACAGGATCACACTCGAGGTTCAGGAGCGCGGCGCCGATCAGCTCGGTACCCGCAACGTCAAGCGCCTGCGGCGTCAGGGGCTGATTCCCGGCGTTCTCTACGGCAAGGCGAACAAGGCCTTCGTCGTGGGTGAGCGTGAGCTGCGCGTTGCCCTCACCGGCCCGTCCGGGCTCCACGCGATCGTCGACGTGGTCATCGGAGGAACGAAGACACCCCACCACGCCGTCCTCAAGGACTATCAGCAGCATCCCGTTCGGGGCACGATCACGCACGTCGACTTCCACGAAGTTCGGCTCGATCAGCCGATTCAGGCCGCGGTCGGCGTCCAGCTCGTCGGCGAAGCGCCCGGCTCGAAGGTCGGTGGAGTCGTGCAGCAGGTCGCGCGCGAGCTCCAGGTCGAGGCCCTGCCGTCGGACGTCCCGGAGCACATCGACGTGGACATCGCGACGCTCGAGCTCGGTGATACGCTCCGGTTGCAGGATGTCGCGCCGGTATCGGGCGTCACGTTCCTCGACGATCCCGAGATGGTGATCGCAAACTGCTCGAGCCCGCGCGGTCTCACCGAGGCCGAGGAGGCAGCCGAGGCAGAGCTCGCCGCCGAGGCGTCCGCGGAGTCCGCGGCGGCAGCCGGCGAGCCCGAGGCCGAGGCGGAGCCCGAACCAGACGCGGAATAGCGGTTGCCGCTCTTCCGTCGTGCCGATTCGGCCTCGACGCTCGACCTCCTCGTCGTCGGCCTCGGCAACCCCGGCCGCCGACACGAACGCGACCGGCACAACGTCGGCTTCATGGTCGTCGACGAGCTTGCACGCCGTTTCGGCGGGACATTCAGGCAGAAGTTCAGCGGCCAGATCGGCGAGGTGCGTGTCGGCTCGTGGAAGGTCGCGCTGCTCAAGCCGGACACGTTCATGAACGACTCGGGGCGGTCGGTGCAGCCGGCGGTCGCGTTCTACAAGATGCCGTTGGACGCATTGCTCGTCATCCATGACGAGGTCGATCTCGATCATGGGCGCCTCCAGGTTCGTCTCGGCGGCGGCCTCGCGGGGCACAACGGGCTCCGCTCACTCGCGGGACGGCTCGGGAGTCCCGAGTTCCTCCGTCTCCGCGTCGGTGTCGGCCGCCCCGGGAGGGGTGATCCTCGCGACGTGGCGGACTTCGTGTTGGCGCCGTTCGCGCCCGAGGACGACGCCGCGGCCCTCGTCGGCCGGGCCGCGGATGCGGTCGAGTCGCTGCTCGAGCGAGGTCTCGAGGAGACCCGGCAGCGGTTCAACGACCGGCGGCCTGGCGAGGAGCGGCCGAGCGAGCCGACGGGCTGACCTGCCGACGTTCGGCCGAAGACGCTCCCGCGCCGGGCATGGCCGCGGCCGCCTCGCCGTGCCGTTGACAGCCTGACCGCAGACGGGGCCCTGCAAACCTCGCGAGAGCCCTCGAGCGTCGGGGTGGTGGCCTCGCGGGCGAACGTGATCGTCGGAAAGGTGACCGCGGAACGTCGCTCGGCAGCGCTAGGATAGGCCCCGCGCGGGCGATTTCCCGCGTTTCTGCATGGACCAGACACCCCTTCACGCCTTCATCGCGGAGCTCGCGGGCAGCGAGCGCTTCCAGGCGTTCACGAAGTCGCTTCCGGGTCGCGCACGGGTGTCGGAGCCGGCGCTGCCACTCGTGCTTGCCACGCTCCACACCGAGCTCGGACGCGGCCTCCTCGTGCTCCTGCCCGAAGACGCGGACGCGCGCGATGCTGCCGAGGGTGCGTCGTGGTTTCTCGGCGCGGATCTCGTCGCGTTGCTTCCGGGCCGTGGGGTCTCACACGCCTCGGGGCTCGCTCCGCCGCCCCATCTCGTCGGCGAGCGCGCGCGGGGGCTCGACGTGCTCGCGCGCGGCGGGCTGGTCTGCGCGTCTGCGGCGGCGCTCGCTGAAGGGATGCCCCCGCCCGAGGACAGGCCGGCCCCGGTCACTCTCGTCGTCGGAGAGGAGCCGGGCCTCGACGGCCTCTCGGAGGCACTCGCGAGCGCCGGCTACGAGCGCGTCGAGCGTGTCGATCAGCGCGGTCAGTTCGCCGTCCGGGGAGGCATCGTCGACGTCTTCCCTGCGACCGGCCGCGAGCCGCTGCGTGTCGAGTTCTTCGGTGACGAGATCGAGCAGGTTCGCGCCTTTTCGCCCTTCACGCAACGCGCGCTCCACAGCGTCAGCTCGGCGCGCGTCTACCCGGCGGCGGAGCGCCGTAGCGAAGAGGTCGATCTCGAGGCCATGGCCCACGCGTGGGAGACGAAGGACGACGACGGCGCGGGCCACTCGGCGCCCGAGGATCTCGTTCCCACCGTCGACCGAGCCCCGGACTTCGTCTGGCAGCCGGACGAGGTTCGCGCGGTCTGGGAGGAGGAGGGTCTCGCGCCCGTCTCGCTCGACGATGCGACGGAGCTGGATCCCTTCCCGCGCGGCCAGGCGTTCCAGTTCGAGGCGCAGCGGCCGGCGATCGCCGCGCGCGGCCTTGCGGAGGCCGAGAACGAGCTCGCAGGCTTCGTCCGCTCGGACAACCGCGTCGTCGTCACCTTCCCCCACCGCGGCGAGGCGCTGCGGCAGGGCGGTCTCCTGCGGAAGGTCGAGAGCACGATCCATCCGGACGGCGCGGCACTCCCACGAGACGCGTCGGTGCGCTTCGCCGTCTCGCCCGCACGTCGCGGCTTCGTCTGGCGCGATCTCCGCCTCGTCCTTCTCCCCGACACGCAGGTCTTTCGGAAGCGGCCACCACGTGCAGACGCGCGGCTCGGCCGCGCGCTCGCGACCTTCGCAGACCTCCGCGTCGGCGATCACGTCGTGCACGAGGATCACGGCGTCGGCAAGCTTCTCGGGTTCGAGACGAAGGAGGTCGCCGGAGTCACGCGCGACTACCTCTTCCTCGCGTTCCGTGGCGACGACCGGCTCTACGTGCCGCACGAGCAGCTCGGCAAGCTCTCGCGGTACATCGGCGCCGATGCGAAGTCTCCGGCGCTGTCGAAGCTCGGTGGCAAGGCGTGGCAGAACCTCAAGAGTCGCGCGCGCGAGTCCGTTCGCGAGCTCGCGGGCGAGCTGCTCGCGCTCTACGCCCAGCGGCAGCGTGCCGAGGGTGCGAGCTTCGACCTCTCGAACGAATGGCTCGAGCGTCTCGAGGCGTCGTTCCCGTATCGCGAGACGGACGATCAGGCGCGCGCCATCGAAGCCGTCAAGGAGGACCTCGAATCGCCCCGGCCCATGGACCGGCTCGTCTGCGGCGACGTCGGGTTCGGAAAGACGGAGGTCGCCGTCCGCGCGGCGTTCGCCGTCGCCGTCAACAGCCGGCAGGTTCTCGTCCTCTGCCCGACGACGATCCTCGCCGAGCAGCACTGGAACACCTTCCGCGACCGCTTCCGCGACTTCCCGCTCAACGTCGAGATGGTGTCACGCTTCCGCAAGCCGGCCGAGACGAAGAAGGTGATCGCCGACTTCGCGGCCGGCAAGGTCGATGTCCTCGTCGGCACGCACCGCATCCTCTCGCGCGACGTCATCCCGAGCGCCCTCGGCCTCGTCATCCTCGACGAGGAGCAGCGCTTCGGCGTCGCCCAGAAGGAGCTGATCCGCTCGCTGCGCCTCGAGGTCGACGTCCTCGCCCTCTCGGCGACGCCGATTCCGCGGACGCTTCACATGTCGCTTGCGGGGCTCCGGGACATCTCGATCATCGAGACGCCGCCCGAGGGACGACGTCCGATCAGAACGACCGTGGGGGAGTACGACGAGGTGCTGATCAAGACCGCTCTCGAGAGGGAGCACGCGCGCGGCGGCCAGTCGTTCTACCTGCACAACCGGGTCGAGACGATCGACGAGATGGGCGAGAAGCTGCGCCAGCTGTGCCCTGGGTTGCGGTTTCTCGTCGCCCACGGGCAGATGCGTGAGGTCGAGCTCGAGGAGCGGATGCACGCCTTTCTCGCGGGCGACGCCGACGTGCTCGTCTCGACGACGATCATCGAATCCGGCATCGATATCCCGCAGGCCAACACGCTCGTCGTCGAGCGCGCCGACACCCTCGGTCTCAGCCAGCTGTATCAGATCCGAGGTCGCGTGGGTCGCTCGGACGTCACGGCCCACGCCTTCCTTTTCTACCCGGACGCGAGCGAGCTGACCGCCGAGGCTCGGGCGCGGCTCGCGACGCTCGCGGATCACACGGAGCTCGGTGCCGGCTTCCAGATCGCGATGCGCGACCTCGAGATCCGCGGAGCCGGCGATCTCCTCGGAGCCGAGCAGTCCGGGCACGTTGCCGCGATGGGATTCGAGCTCTACGTCGAGATGCTGAACGAGGCGGTTGCCGAGCTCTCCGGTCAGGCACGCACCGCCGTCCGCCCCGTGCGGGTCGACGCGCGCGTCGACGCGTTCATCCCCGCCTCGTACGTTGCGTCCGAGGCGCTCAAGATCGACCTCCACCGGCGCCTCGCCCTCGTCGAGCACGATGACGAGCTCCGTGAGCTGCGCGCGAGCGTCGAGGATCGCTACGGGCCCGTGCCCGAGCCGGTCGAGAACCTCTTCGCGATCCAGGAGGCGAAGCTCTCGCTCGTCCGGATCGGGGCCGACTACCTCGTCTTCCGCGGAGGGCGCGCGACCGTCGGCCCGCTCGCTCTCGGATCGGACGAGCTCAGGGCGCTCCGAACCGCTGCGGACACGGTCGTCTACACGCAGGCAAAGCGAGAAGTATCGCTGCGTACGGACGATCTCAAGGGGGCGCTGGGACTCGCCGATGCTATTATCGCGGCGCGTTCGGCCGCCTAATGGCCCTGCACTCGCACTGGGCATGTCGGACCCGAACAGATCGCAACTAGGAATTAACGCATCCTCGTCTATACCTTCAGAGTCCTTGTCACGCTGCCCCTACGAGAAAGATTGCCGCCCCATGAAACCAGCTCGCCTCATTGTCTCCCTCCTCGTTGCGCTCGTCGTGGTGGTCTCGACCGCCTGCGGAGGCAGTAGCCAGAGCGTTCCGGACAACGCCGTCGCCGTCGTCGACGGCACGCCCATCACGAAGGCGGAGATGGACGACCTGCTCGGGCGGGCGAAGAAAACGTATGTGGCGCAGAAGCGGGCCTTCCCGAAGGCCGGCACCGCGGAATACCAGAGCCTGCAGACCCAGGCCGTCGCCTATCTCGTGCAGCGCGCCGAGTACGACGTCGAGGCCGCCAACCTGAAGATCGTCGTTACCGACAAGGAGATCGACGACAGGATCGATCAGCTCAAGACGCAGTACTTCGACGGCAGCCAGGCGAAGCTCGACAAGCAGGTCAAGGATCAGGGCTACACGAACGACTCTTTCCGCGAAGACATCAAGGCCCGGATCCTGTCCGAGAAGATCTACGTCGCCGTGACGAAGGACGCGAAGGTCACCGACGCGCAGGTCACGGCCTACTACGTCGCCAACAAGAAGCAGCCGCCGATCTACACGCCGGAGAGCCGCGACGTCCGTCACATCCTCGTCAAGTCGAAGGCCGAGGCCAACAAGATCTACGACGAGCTGAAGGGCGGCGCGGACTTCGCGACGCTCGTCAACAAGTACTCGCTCGACGAGGCATCCAAGGCGAGCGGCGGCAAGATGACGATCAAGCGCGGCGACACGGTCGCAGAGTTCGACCAGACCGCGTTCCTGCTGCCGACCAACGCTCTCTCGCGGCCGGTCAAGACGCAGTTCGGCTTCCACCTCATCCAGCCACTGTCGAACGTCCGGCCTGCCAAGACGCTCACCCAGAAGGCCGCGACCGCCCAGATCAAGGCGCTCCTTCTCGACCAGGCCAAGAACGACGCGCTCACCAAGTGGACGAACGAGAACAAGAAGGAGCTCGACAAGAAGGTCATCTACGCCGTCGGCTTCGAGCCTCCCGCGGCCGCGACCGACACCACGACGACCGGCTGATCCATGCCGGTTGCCGCTGACGGGGCCGGGCTCGTAGCAGCCCTCGTCGAGCTCCAGGCGCTGACACGGCGGCTACGGCAGGAGTGCCCCTGGGATCGTGAGCAGACCGCGCGGACCATCGTTCCGCACACGGTGGAGGAGGCGTACGAGGTCGCCGATGCTGCGTACGGTGGTGACCCGGCGAAGCTTCTCGACGAGCTCGGCGACCTGCTCTTCCAGACGTACTTTCTCGCCCTCCTGCTCGAGGAGCAGGGCGAGGGCGACCTCGAGACCGTGGCGCGAGGCGTGCATGCCAAGCTCGTGCGACGACACCCGCACGTGTTCGGCGACGGTGAGGCAGACTCGCCTGGGCGGGTACGGGAGCGCTGGGAGGAGATCAAGACCGAGCAAGAGGGACGCGCGGGCGTCTTTCACGACGTTCCGGAAGCGCTCCCCGGACTGCTGCACGCCCGCAAGGTGCAACGCCGCGCCGCTGCCGTCGGCTTCGACTGGCCCGATCTCGACGGTCCGCTCGCCAAGGTGCGCGAGGAGGTTGCCGAGGTCGAGGTCGAGCTGGCCCGGGCGGGGCGGCCGGCGCCCGAGACGGAGCCCGATCCGCACGTCTTCTCCGAGATCGGAGATCTCCTGTTCACGATCGTCAACCTCGCGCGCGTCGTCAACGTGGATCCCGAGCTGGCGCTTCGCGCCACGACCGCGCGCTTCGTCGAGCGCGTGGTGACAGCCGAGCAGCTCGCGGCCGACAATGGCGACGCCTGGAGCGAGCTCCCCCTCGATGCGCAGGAGGCGTGGTACGTTCGCGCCAAGGAGCGCCTCGGCCAGGCCGACGAAGCGTAGGAGCCCTCTCCCGCCGGGCGTTCGGGCGCACGCGGCTACTCTGTTCGGGTGAGCGAGATCGTCCACGTGCATGCGCGGCAGGTGCTCGACTCCCGCGGGAACCCCACGGTCGAGGTCGAGATCGGCCTCGATTCGGGCGCCTTCGGGGCCGCCGCCGTCCCCTCGGGTGCCTCGACGGGTGAGCACGAAGCCGTCGAGCTGCGTGACGGCGGCGACGCCTGGCTCGGGAAGGGCGTGACGCGGGCCGTCGCTCATGTCAACGGTGAGATCGCCGACCGTGTGACCGGACTGGACGCGCGCGAGCAGCGTGAGGTCGACGGAGCCATGATCGAGCTCGACGGAACGCCGACGAAGTCGCGCCTCGGCGCCAACGCCATCCTCGGCGTTTCGCTCGCGGTAGCGAAGGCCGCTGCAGCAGACGCAGAGCTGCCGCTGTACCGCTGGCTCGGCGGCACGAACGCCCACGTCCTGCCGGTCCCGATGATGAACGTGATCAACGGTGGCGCACACGCGCAGAACTCGCTCGACTTCCAGGAGTTCATGCTGGTCCCCGCGGGAGCCGACTCGTTCGGCGAGGCGCTCCGCGTCGGCGTCGAGTGCTATCACTCGCTCAAGGCGCTCCTGAGCGAGCGCGGTCTCTCGACGAGCGTCGGCGACGAGGGCGGGTTCGCGCCAGACCTCGGCTCGGCGTACGAGGTGTGCGAGGTGATCCTCGAGGCGGCCGAGCGTGCGGGTCACCGGGACAGGGTCGCGATCGCCCTCGATCCTGCGACGAGTGAGCTCTACCGTGACGGCGCCTACGTCCTCGAGCGGCAAGGCGGCACGCTCGACGGGAACGGCATGACCGACCTCTGGGCCGATCTCGCCGACCGCTTCCCGATCGTGTCGATCGAGGACGGGCTGGCCGAGAACGACTGGGCCGGCTGGCAGACGCTCACCGACCGCCTCGGGAGCCGCCTGCAACTCGTCGGTGACGACCTCTTCGTGACGAACGTCGAGTTCCTCCGGCGTGGAATCGCCGAGAAGGTCGGTAACGCCATCCTCGTCAAGGTCAACCAGATCGGATCGCTCACAGAGACGCTCGACGCGATTGCGCTCGCCCAGCGCAACGGCTATGCCACCGTCATCTCGCATCGCTCCGGCGAGACCGAGGACGCCACGATCGCCGATATCGCCGTCGCCACGGGAAGCGGCCAGATCAAGACGGGAGCTCCAGCCCGTTCCGATCGCACGGCCAAGTACAACCAGCTGCTTCGGATCGAGGACCAGCTCGGGGAGGAGGCCGTTTATCCCGGCTGGGACGCCTTCTCGTCGACGTCGAAGCCTGCATGAGCGCGCACGTACGGCGCACCAAGATCGTCGCGACGATCGGCCCGGCCTCGTCGTCCCCGGAGGGCGTCACGGCGTTGATCGCCGCCGGCATGGACGGCGCCCGCTTGAACATGTCGCACGGAACGCATGACGACCACCGCACGGTCGCGCAGCGCGTGCGGGACGCCGAGGCAGCGGCGGGACGGCCGATCGCGCTGATCGCCGACCTCCAGGGGCCGAAGCTGCGGATCGGGGATCTCGCCGAGCCGGTCATGCTCGAGCGTGACGAGACCGTGGTGATCGCCGGCGAGGACGTCGCGCGCGAGGACGACATTCCGGTCAGCCCCGCCGTGCTCGGCACGGTCCTGCGGGCCGGCAACGACGTGCTGATCGACGACGGTCACGTCAAGCTACGCGTCGACGCCGTCGAGAGAGGGAGAGTCCGATGCACCGTCGCGGTCGCGGGTCTCGTCTCGTCGCACAAGGGCGTCAACCTCCCCGGCGTTCCGCTCCCGATTCCCTCCATCACGCGCAAGGACCTCGACGACCTCGAGTTCGCTCTCGAGCTCGGCGTCGACTTCGTGGCCCTCTCGTTCGTACGCTCCGCCTCCGACGTGCGAGCCCTGCGGACGCTCATCGAAGCGCGAGACTCGACGGCGCGGGTGATCGCGAAGATCGAGAAGGCCGAGGCGATCGCAGCGCTCGACGAGATCCTCGCCGAGTCGGACGCGGTCATGGTCGCACGCGGCGACCTCGGCGTCGAGATCGGCACCGCCGATGTGCCTCTGCTGCAAAAGAGAATCATCATCAGAGCCCTCGAACGCGGTCGTCCGGTCATCACCGCGACGCAGATGCTGGAGTCGATGATCCACCAGACGGAGCCCACCCGGGCCGAAGCTTCGGATATCGCGAACGCGATCCTCGACGGGACCTCCGCGATCATGCTCTCCGGCGAGACGGCGGTCGGGGACTTCCCGATCGAAGCCGTCGAGGTCATGAACCGTATCGCCTGCGCGGTCGAGCCGAGCCTCAACTACCGCCACGAGATCCCGCGCGCCGAGGATGCCCCGACCATCGGCCAGGCCATGTCGAACGCCGCGTGCGACATCGCCGAGGCGCTCGAGGCAAAGGCGATCCTCGTCCCGACCTTCACCGGGCGTACCGCGTCGGGCGTCGCCAGGCTGCGACCGCGGCGGCCCATCATCGCGATCACGCATCAGTCCCATTCGCTGCGACACATGGCGCTCGAGTGGGGCGTGACCCCGGTCGAGATCGCCGAGACCGACGACGTCGAGGACCTCTGGAACCGCGCCCTCGGCGCAGCGCGCGCGAGCGGGCTGATCGACACCGGCGACCGCGTCGTGATCACGGCCGGCACCGCCGTCAACATTCCCGGCACGACGAATGTGATCAAGGTCGATATCGCCTAGACAGCACTTCGCGTGACCTCGAGGCGGTGGCCGGGCGCGGATTGCGGAGGAAAGACGGTGGGCGGCCGCGAACCTGGAGTGGTGGCGAGGCAACCAGTCAAGACGGAGCGGCGCAGGCGCCGGCGAACGCGGCTCCTCATTCCGCTCGCCGTCATGATCGTGATGGGCTTCCTCTACTACAGGCCGATCTCGACCTACCTCGCGACACGGAGCGAGCGCGAGGCACGCATGGAGCAGGTCGTCGCCCTTCGTGCCGAGAAGCAGCGGCTCGAGCGGCGGCTCGAGCGGGCGACGAGCGCCGCCGCGCTCGCCCGCGACGCAAGGCGGATCGGCTACGTCAGGCCCGGCGAGCGGCTGTTCATCGTCAAGGGGATCGCCTCCTGGCAACGCACCCACCGCGCTCCCGCGCCCTAGAGCCGTCGCTACCGTGTCGGCCGTGGACGACCGCGACCTCGTCGAGCGCCAGATCGGACGCCGTCCCCGCGCCCTCCGCCGGGTGGCCGCGCGCTGCCCCTTCGGCATGCCCGCCGTGACCGAGCAGGAGCCCTACGACACGACCGGAGCGCCCTTCCCGACGACGTACTACCTCACGTGCCGCCATGCGATCGCCGCGGTCTCGCGACTCGAGGCCGCCGGGGGAGTGGAACGATGGAGCGATGCGGTGGCGGCGAGCGCTCGCCTGACAGCCGATCTGGAGCGGGCGACCGAGCGCCAGCGCCAGATCCGCCATGCGCTCGCGGGAGCGAGCCTCGGCACGGACGACGGCGCGTCGCTCGATACCGGCATCGGGGGCTCTCGCAACCCGGCCCAGCTCAAGTGCCTTCATGCGCACGTCGCGTTCGCGCTCGCGCAGCCCGGCTATCTGCTCGGCGAGGCGATCCTGGCCGAGGTCGTCGAGCCGTGGCCCGTCGACGCCTGCTGCATCCCCGCCGATGAGGGCGCGAGGTGATCGCCAACCTCGATCTCGTTCGCGACGACTGGGAAGCGGGTCACCGGCGTCTCGAGCTCGAGTCGCGTGACGAGCGCAAGGCCGCCCTGCTCGCCGTGCAGGTCGAGATCGTCTCGGCAGAGCTCCGGCGCCGCGTCGGGAGCACGTTCACGCTCGAGACGCTGGCCGTCGCGTACGCCGATGCGGACGTGTGGGTGCGACAGGCGATCGAGGAGCAGGCGCCGGTGCCCGGGTGGGCAAGGACGATCGCGATGGTCGAGGACGCGACCTTCCATATCTATGCGCGTGGCGCAGTGGACTACACCCCGTGAGCGAGCCTCGCGCCGCCTCGCGCCGCGCCAGGCGGCGTACCCCCTGGCCGCGCCTCGTGCTCGTCACCGCGCTCGTGGTGCTCGCGTTCGTCCTCGGGATCGCGATCGGGAAGGCGTTGAACGACGGCCCGCCGAGGCCCGCCACCGAAACCTACGTTCGCACGTTGACGACGCTCACCGACGAGACGGGAACGTCCGGCCCCTGAGAGAGCGGTCCTCAGAGCTCCTCGGATGCCTGCAGGAGCCCGGCGACGATCACGCCGATCGCAGCGGCGAGGCTGATCCAGATCCCAACGCCTCGCCCGGCGAAGAAGAAGTCGTCGGGAATGGAGATCGCGCGCACGAGCACGATGATCGTCGCGACCGCGCCGACGAAGATCATCACGAGGCTCTGTGGCACCGACGGCGGTGGCTCGACGCCGGCCTCGCGGAGCGCGACGACGAGGACCGTGGCGACGCCGAGGAAGAAGACGACCTTGCCCGCGATCCCCGTGTCCCAGCCGATGACCGAGACGCGTACTCCCTCTCCGTCACCCGAGTACCAGCCGGTGAACGCCGAGACGGCGAGAACGACCCCGGCGAGGAAGCCGAGCCGGTCTCCGATCCCGATGATGCCTCGCTCGATGAACGAGCCGCCGTAGCTGTCGCGGTCTGGAAGGGCCATCGGGGTCATAGTATGGAGCATCGCGCCGATGGAGATGGCGCCTACACTTCAGGACGTGGCTCGGCAGACACACGACGTATCGACAGACGACATCCCGATGGTCGATCACGAGGCCGTCCGGGACACGGTACGCCTCCACCGCGCGCGCCGGAGGGCGCGAATCGAGCATCGCAAGCGGACGCGGCAGGCAGGCGTCAGGTTCTGGGTCGTGCTGCTGCTCCTTCTCGTCGCCAGCGTCGCCCTGTCGATCATCATCTGGCACGAGATCCAGAAACTCTTCGGGCTCTGACACGCTCGACTGGACATCCGTCCGTCATGACGGGGCTCGTGGTGGTTCTCATCGCGCTCACCGTGACGCCGGTGTTCGTCGTCAACGCCTTCCGCGTACTTTCCAACGACTGGTTCGTGCGCTACGAGCTCGGTCGTGACGACTTCCCCGTCGACCGCTATGGGCTCGACGACACCGATCGGCTCGCGCTCGCCATCGTCGGCCTTCGCTCGATCGAGCCCGGAGGGGAGGGGATCGCGCTGCTCGAGCGGGCGAAGCTACCGGACGGATCGAGCGCCTTCGACAGCCGAGAGCTCCGGCACATGAGGGACGTTCGCGAGCGCCTCGGGATCGCATTCCGCGCTCAACTCGTCGTCGTCGTCGCCCTCGTCACGCTCGGACTGACTCTTCGGCGCTCGGAGCGCTGGCGCGCGGTCGTGCCCCGTGGCCTGCTCGCGGGAGCGCTCGCCACGTTTGCCATCGCCCTGCTCGCCGTTCCCACCATTCTGCTCGGGTTCGACGGGTTCTTCCTCCGCTTCCACGAGGTGTTCTTCAGCGGTGACAGCTGGCGCTTCTCGAACACCGACACGCTCCTCCGCCTCTATCCCGAGACGTTCTGGCAGGACACGGCGCAGTTCGCGTCCGCGATGGTCGTCGCCCAGGCGGTCGTCGTGACGGTCGTCGCGGCGCTCTGGCTGCGCAGGCTCGGCCGGCCCGAGGTCGTGTCGTGATCGAGCTCCGGCGCGACGGAGAGCGATACGTTCGGATCGGTCATCGCGGCGCAGCGACGCTCGCGCCGGAGAACACGCTCGAATCGTTTCGGGCGGCCGTCGGCGTCGGAGTCGACCTGATCGAGTTCGACGTGCTCGATCTCAGCGACGGGCCTCTGATCATCGCTCACTCCGATCATCTGGACGAGGTGAGCCACGGGGCAGCGTCAGGACGCGTCCGGAGCCTCTCGCTCGACGCGCTGCGCGAGGTCGCGCCCAACGTCCCGACCCTCGACGAGGCGCTCGCGTTCTTCACGGAGGAGGCGCCCGAAACCGGTCTCCACGTCGATCTGAAGCTGAAAGCCAGGCTCGACGAGCTGACAGCCGCGATCCAGAGGCACGGGCTCGAGGACCGAACCGTGGTCAGTGGCCACCACATCCCGAGCTTGCTCGCGGTCGCACGGGCGTCCTCGCGGATCAGGATCGGGCTCACGTACCCGGAGGACAAGCTCTCGATCTCCCGGAAGCCGTACCTCTGGCCGATCGTCTCGCTCGGGCTCGCCGGGATGCGGGCATCGGTGCCTCTGCGGCTGCCGCGCCTCGCGCGCCGGGCGGGGGCGACCGCCGTCATGCTCGAGCGGCGTCTCGTGACCGACGCATCCGTCGCGAAGGCGCACGCCGTCGGGCTCCCCGTTCTCGCCTGGACGGTCGATGACCCGGAAGACCTTAAGCGTGTCGTAACGGCCGGTGTCGACGGCGTGATATCGAATGATCCACGGCTCTTCGTGGCTACACTGGCAACGTGAAGCGCGGGGTGTCGATAGCAGCGTTCTCTGCGTGCGCCGCCGCAGGGTTCGCAGTCGCGGTCGTGCTCGTCGCGGCACCACGCGCGGGCGCCGACGAGGGAACGACGCCCTCCACGACGACGGCGACCGAGACGACGACCCCGACGACCCCGACCGAGACGACGGCTCCGACGCCGCCGCAGCCGAAGGTGATCACGGCCGGCGTCACGATCGGTGGCACCCTCGTCGGAGGCCTGACGGCGGCCGAGGCCCGAAAGATCGTGGTGTCGCGGTTCAAGCGCCCACTGCGACTGACCGGTGGCCCGGGCTCCCGACTCAAGGTGACCCCGAAGCAGCTCGGGGCAGTGCCGGACATCGCGGCTGCAGTGGGTCTCGCGTCGCGGGTCAGGCGCTCCGGCTATCGCGTGCCGCTCAAGGTCGACGTCTCGATGCCGAAGGTCGAGCGTTACGTGGCTGCACTCGGCAGGCGCTTCGAGCGAAAGCCGGTCGATGCGACCCTTCGCCTCCGGAACCTGAAGCCGGTCGCGAAGAAGGACGTCATGGGACGACGACTCAAGTCCGTCGTCGCAACGCGAATGATCGTGCTCGCGCTGAAGACGCAGAAGCGTGACCCGCTCGACCTACCGTTCCAGACGATCAAGCCTTCGGTCGCGAGCGGCGATCTCGGCCACGCGATCGTGATCGAGCGTGGGTCCAACAAGCTGCTCTTCTACAAGGTCGGAGCCAAGACCAAGCTCGTCCGTTCGTTCAAGGTCGCGACGGGTCGCTCCGAGTATCCGACGCCGCTCGGGAGGTTCGAGGTCGTCAATAAGCAGGCCAACCCGTGGTGGTATCCGCCGGCCTCCGACTGGGCGAAGGATTCGAAGCCGATTCCACCCGGGCCGAGCAACCCACTCGGAACGCGATGGATGGGCATCTCCGCGCCCTACGTCGGAATCCACGGCACGCCGAACGCGGCCTCGATCGGCTACTCGGCCTCCCACGGTTGCGTCAGGATGTTGATTCCTCAGGTCGAGTGGCTCTTCACGAAGGTCGATCTCGGCACGCCGGTCTTCATCGTCGCGACATGACCGGGCGAGCGAAGACCGTCGGACAGGTCATCGCCGTTGCCGCCGTCGCTGGCCTTCTGGCTCTCCTCGGCTGGAAGCTCGCGTTCGGTAATGGCGGCGGCGCCTCCCAGGCGCTCGCGAGCGGACAGCACCCGGTCGCACCCGACTTCACGCTGCCCCGGATCGACGCGGAGGGCGGAGACCTGACGCTCTCGTCGCTCAAGGGCAAGGCCGTCGTCGTGAACTTCTGGGCCTCGTGGTGCATCCCGTGCAAGGACGAGGCGCCGGAGCTGCAGAAGACCTACGAGAAGTACAAGGACCAGGGTCTCGTCGTGCTCGGGGTCGACGCCAAGGATTTCCGACAGGACGGCACGCGATTCATCAAGCGCTTCGGTCTCACGTATCCGGTCGTCGACGACGGCAAGGGATCGACGCTCGGCAAGTGGGGCGTGGGAGGGTTCCCCGAGACGTACTTCGTCGATCGCGAGGGCCGGCTCGTCGGTGAGGGCATCCAGGGCGGGGTCGACCTCGAGCGCAACCGCGAGCGCTACGACGAGGGGATCCGACTCGCACTCGGCAACGCGAAGTGATCCGCCTCGCCCTCGTCGTCGTCGCCGCGCTCGTGCTCGTCGCGGCGGCCGAGGCGGGAGGTCGTCCCGTCCAGGCCGACCTCGAGGCCGAGATCGTCTGCCCGACGTGCAAGACGACGCTCGACCAGTCGAACGCCCCGATCGCGATCCGCATGAAGCAGTACATCCGGGCGCGTATCGCCGCCGGGGACAGCGCCTCCGAGATCAAGTCCCAGCTCGTCGACCAGTTCGGCCCCGCCGTCCTCGCAGAGCCACCGAAGCGTGGATTCGATCTCCTTGCCTGGCTGCTTCCACTCGGAGCCGTCGCGGTAGGCGCAGTGGTCGTCGGAGCGCTGGCGCTGACCTGGACGCGACGGCGGGACGAGCGAGGCGATCCCGCCATGGTGGCCCTCGATCCCGATCTCGAACGGCGGCTGGACGAGGAACTCGACCGGTTCGAGGACTGACGGGCATGCGACCCACGGAACCGCTCGTCGCGCTCGTCGCGGGCTTCGTCTCGTTCCTCGCCCCGTGCGTCCTGCCGCTCGTCCCCGGCTACCTCTCCGCTATCTCGGCGGTCGAGGCGAACCGACTCGGAGACAAGGGCTCGGCGCGGCGCGTGATGCTCGCGAGCATCCCGTTCGTGCTCGGCTTCACGATCGTGTTCGTGCTGCTCGGCATCGGGGCGCAGCTGATCGGAGCGGGGCTGTTCCAGGACCAGTTCCTGCTCGAGCGCATCGCAGGGTTCGTCCTCGTCGTCTTCGGGCTCGCCTTCATGGGTCTCCTGCCGTGGCCGGAGCGCCTCGTCGGAGCGGGGCTCGTCCAGGGCGCCCGGAGCCGGGGCTCACGGGTGCTTCTCGGCGGCGCCTTCGCGGTCTGCGCGGCCCCGTGTATCGGGCCTGTCCTTGCGGCCACCCTCGTTCTTGCGGGAACGTCCGACACCGCGCTGCAAGGGGCGTTCCTGCTCACCTGCTACTCGCTCGGGCTCGCGATCCCCTTCGTGCTCGCCGGTGCGATCTTCACGCGTGCGATGGGAGCGTTTCGATGGCTGCGCGATCACTACGCAGCGATTCAGATCGTCAGCGGCGCGATCATGGTCGCCCTCGGGCTCCTGCTCTTCTTCGGTCGCTTCTACATCCTCCGGATCTACCTGAATCGCGCGCTCGAGTGGCTCGGCGTCGACGGCTTCCTCTAGGGAGCGATGGCGGGGCCGTCCTCCCGTGGTGCTACGTTGAGGGCATGGCGACGATCCTGCTCGTGGGGGTCGATCTGTTCTTCCGTGGCAAGCTGGAGGGGCTTCTTCCCGAGCACCAGCTCGTCACGAAGGATTCGGCCGATCCACCCGATCTCGTCCTCTGCGACATCGCGCGTGTCGAGCCTGCCGATGTCGCCGACAACTGGCCGGAAACGCCGATCCTCGGCTATGCCAATCACACGGATACCGCCGGTCTGAGAGCGGCGAACGAGGCCGGCTTCGATCAGGTGATCGTCAAGTCGGCGCTCGTCGAACGCGCACCGGCGATCGTCTCCGAGCTCGTCGCCGAGTAGGAAGCGGGTTCCCCCGGCATCCGCTCGAACGTCCTCGCTAGGATTGCGGCGACAGTGACCTACATCATTGCCGAGCCCTGCATCGACATTCAGGACAAGTCCTGCGTCGATGTCTGCCCGGTCGATTGCATCCACGAGATGGCGCGCGTCCTCGTGATCGATCCGGAGGAGTGCATCGACTGCGGCGCGTGTGAGCCCGAGTGCCCGGTCGAGGCGATCTTCCCGGAAGATGCGCTGCCGGACAAGTGGGAGCCGTTCGTGAAGATCAACTACGCCTTCCCCGAGGGAGCGGCCACGATCGACCCGCTCGTCGACGCGTACGCCACCGAGCACAACGTTCAGAACGAACCTCTCCCGTAGGCCGATCCCTCCCGACCGGGCGATGCGGGCCTCTACAATCGTGCCGCCGACGGCGGCAGCCGGATCGAGATCCTCGTGCCCGCGGCGTCCGTCTCGCTCGTGAACGTCCCGTTCAGCTCGCCGGCGCGCTCGGCGAGCGCGGCGAGAACCGTTGTCCGCCGCTCCTCCGCGCCGTTGTCCTCGATCCGCAGCTCGACACCAGGATCGGCGGCGAGGATCGAGATCCGAACGCGCCCCGGCGGGCCTCGTCGCAAGGCCTGGTCGAGCGCATCGCGGACGATCTGGTAGAGCCCCGACTGGGCGCCCTCCCCGAGATCGTCGCCGGCGGAGACGTCGAGGTCGAACGCGACGCCGCGCCGCACCGTGTGGCGCTCCGCGAGCTCGGCGAGCGCGGCCGCGAGCCCGAGATCCCGCAGGGCGTCGGGCTCGATCCCGCTGACGATCTCCCGCAGGTCGACGCCGGCCTCGCGTGCAACGGCCAGTGACCGTTCGACGATGGCGCTGCCGCTCGTGACATCGCCGGCCTCGAGCGCATTTTGGGCGGCATCGAGCATCTGAGCGATCGCGGCGACCAGCTGAACCGGCCCGTCGTGGATCAGCTCGGCGAGCCGGCGTCGCTCGTCTCGTTCGGCCCGTAGCCGCTCGACGAGAACCCGGCCGTCGGGCTCGTCGGTCAATCGATCATCGCGTCACGCAGTGCGATTGCGACCGCCTGCGTACGCGTGTCGGCTTCGAGCTTCGTGAGGATGTGTCGCACATGGCTCTTCACGGTCTCCTGGGAGATGAAGAGCTGAGCGGCGACATCGGCGTTCGAGAGCCCGTCGGCGAGAAGCTGCAGGATCTCGCGCTCTCGCGCGGTGAGGACGTCGGTGCTTCCCCGGCTCTGCGTCAGGGCCGACATCAGCGCCGGGTCGACGAACGTCTCGCCCGCCGCGACCTTCTCGATTGCCCGGAGCAACGTCTCGTGAGGCGCTTCCTTGAGGATGTAGCCGCGGGCGCCCGATTCGAGGCCGCGCTGGAGCAGCGCCTTCTCCGAGTAGGCGGTGAAGATCAACACCTTGGCGTCCGGGACACGACGCATGATCTCCTCGGTCGCCTCGATCCCGTCCATGCCGGGCATCCGCAGGTCCATCACGATCACGTCCGGACGGCGTCTCTCGGTGAGGGACACGGCCGTCTCGCCGTCTGCGGCCTCACCGACGACGCGGATGTGCGGCGAGCGCAGGAGTGCGAGCCGCAGGCCCTCGCGGACGACCTCGTGGTCGTCGGCGAGGAGGACGGTGATCTCGGGAGTCTCGGCCACGCCGCGATTCTACGCGTGCGATCAGACGGGGGCGGCACTGGGCCCTCGCCCTCGAACTTCGAGGGGCCCCCCAGGCTCTGACCGCCGCCGAAGAGCTGGGGAGAGACTCCGGTCTCTCCCCAGGTCACGAGCGGTCGACCGGTATCCGGCGCAGCGATCGATAGTCCCCCACACCGCGAACGCCGCGCGGCCACCCGGGGCAAGCACTCGGACAGCGTTCGCGAGCGCCGTCACACGATCGGGGAAGTACATGAGCGCGAACTGGCTCACGACCGCGTCGAACACGCCATCCTCGAACGGAAGCGCCGCGGTCCCCCGCGACCCAATCGACGTCCGGAGCCATACCTTCCGCGACCGCGAGCATCCCGTCGTTGAGGTCGAGCCCGACCACTCGGCCCGAGCCGCCCACGCGCTCCCGAGCGCCCCGGGCGAGCACACCGGTTCCACACCCGGCGTCCAGCACCACGTCGCCATCGGAGACGGCCGCGGCGTCGAGGACATGCTCCACCCACTGCACGAACAACGCCGGCACCAGCGCGGCCTCGTACACGGCCGCCGCCGACCCACTGACCTGCCAACTCTCGGTCTCCGGCATGACGGGACGATCTCACGTCGGCGCGGCGCCGACAAGCGACAGGCTGTGTGTGATTCCACTCCTGCTACCGAACAAGACAGTTATGAGTTGCAGCGGCTGTTGCCTTTGAGCGGTGTCGTCCTTCTCGTGGTTGCGGTCGCGGGCTAGCCGGGTGAAATGTTGCAGTTCCCTCTCCAAGCCTGACATCATGGAGGTGTGAGGGCATGAAGAACGGGAAGCGGGACATAGCGACGACCGAGGCGATCATCGTCATCGCCGTTCTGGTCTTGCTCGTCGCCGCCGGACTGCTCGGCGGCTACATCGGCCGTATCACGGCCGACTCCGGCTCGAGCGGGGCCTCGGCGGCATCGATGACAACGACCGCATTGACGACAACGACGGTTGCGATTGATCCGGCGGTTGCGGCGGGAGCGCACACGTTCGTCGACTTCGCGTGCGCCCAGTGCCACGGGCTCAACGGGAGAGGCGGCGTCAATCCCGACGTGCCCGCTCTGACCGACGCCTCGAAGACGCTGAGCGTTGCCGAGCTGCGGACGATCATCAACAACGGGCTCGGCGAGTCGGCCGATCCGACCAAGCCGTTCATGCCGGTCTGGGGGCCGCTGATGTCGGCGAAGCAGGTGAGCGACCTCGTTGCCTACATCCGGGCCGGCCTGCCGGACGTCCCTGACGCGACCCCGGTCGCGATTCCCGCCGGCCAGGGAGCCGCGGTCGCGGGCGCTGCCCTCTACGTGCATTACGGCTGCATCAACTGCCACGGCCCGAACGGGCTCGGAGGGGTGCCGAACCCGGCTGCCGAGGACAAGACGATCCCGCCGCTTGCCGGAGCCGACTTCCGCGACGAGTTCAACACCGATGCGAAGATCATCGACTTCATCAACAGCGGCAGCGTGCTCGGCGGCCCCGCTCTCGTCGCAATGCCCCACTGGGGCGGGATCATCTCCGACACCGACCTCGCGAGCCTCGTCGCCTACATCAAGACGCTGAAGCAGTAGATCCTTCAGCGGCGCGAACCGCTTGTGATGGTGGTCGTCGGTAGCCGCTGGAGCGGTCGTGACCGCCGAGCGGGCCCTAGATGCGCGAGACGAGACCCGCCACGATCTCAGCTGCCGGCTGAACGCGCTGCGCGAGAGCAACGCTCTGGCCCGCCCAGAGCGACAGTGCCTCGATATCACCGGTTGCGTTCTCGAGTGGCAGCGCCGAGGCGTAGCGGACGATTGGGTTTCCGGAGGGGTCGGTTGCGATCGGCTCGCCCTCGCCGGGTCGGTCGCCCGCCTTGGGTCGACCAGCCGCCTCCCACCGTTCCGAGGTCAGATTGGTCAGAGCGCGGTGCGGCGCGTTTGCCCAGCCCACGTCGTAGAGGTCCGGATACCACTCTGCGTCCGTCTCGACCGCCGCCGCGAGCCTCTTTCGGTAGGCGGGGTGCACCGGCGCCTCCTCTGCGAGCAGGAAGCGCGTCCCGAGCCACGCCGCCTGCGCGCCGAGCGCGAGTACCGCGGCGACCCCGCGTGCGTCGCCGATTCCACCGGCCGCAATCACCGGGATCGGAGCGACGGCATCGACGACCGCCGGCACGAGCGGAAGTGTCGCCACTCGACTACTGACGTGACCACCCGCCTCCCAACCCTGCGCCACGACGACGTCGACCCCCGCCGCGACGGCGCGCCGAGCCTCCTCGGCGCTTTCGACCGTATGCAGGACAAGGCCCCCGGCTGCGTGAACCATCTCGACGTACGGCCCCGGATCACCCCAGGTGAGCGAGACCACCCGCAAACCGGCCTCGAGCGCCTCTTCCAGCCGCCTCTGTTGATCCCACTCGAGCACGACATTGCCGCCGAACGGTCGACTCGTCAACTCAGCCGTCTGTCGCACGACACGGGCAACGTCCGAGACCCACGTGAGCCCGAGCATGCCCAGGGCGCCCGCGTTCGAGACCGCCGCGGCGAGCCGCGGCACGGCTGCCGAACCGATCGGCGCCTGCACGATCGGATGCTCGATACCCAGCAGGCCGGCGAGCGGCGTCTTGGTCACAGCCGCAACGCTAACGCGAAACGACCTCGTTGGTCGCTAGTCCCACGCCTCCACGTCGACCTCCGACGTGATCTGGCCGTCGGCGAGCTCGAGAATGATGTGCTCGATGATCCGACGGCCGTCCTCGAAGCACACCGTGAGCCGGTAGGCCGCCCGCGACGGCCCGATCACCTCGTGCGAGATGCTCAGCTCGACGGGGGACGCGGCGACGCCTTCGAGGAACGAGCGGATCTGGCCGAGGCCGCGCATCACGTTCGGAGAGCGAGGCGGATTCCGCTCGCGATACTCGTACCATTCCGCATCCTCGGCGAAGAACCCACTCCACGCCGGCACGTCCTTGCGCTCGACCGCAGCCGCGTACGCGGTGAAGTCGAAAGCTCCGTGGTGGCTACCCACACTCGGTAGCGTATCCCGCGACGCCCGTGGTGGCGAGTCAGGCTGTCGCTTCATGCGAGGCTGCGTACGGCGGTGTCTGAGATGATCTCTGGCGTGAACGAGCGAGCAAGGAGGCGGTCGATGATGGTGGGTCGGTCTGGTGTTTCGTGTCAGACGAGGAGCGTCCGGTGAGGGTGGGGTCATCGATGACCGACGTGGTCGGCAGGACGCCGGTGGTCAAGCTGAACAAGGTCGTGCCGGAGGGCGCGGCCGACGTGTTCGTGAAACTGGAGTGGTTCAACCCGACGGGCTCGTACAAGGACCGGATGGCGCTCGCGATGGTCGAGGAGGCCGAGCGGCGCGGTGACTTGCGACCGGGGATGACGGTGGTGGAGTACACGGGTGGGAGCACCGGTTCCTCGTTGGCGTACGTCTGCGCCGTCAAGGGCTACCGATTCAAGGTTGTCTCGTCAGACGCCTTCGCGGTAGAGAAGCTGAAGACGATGAAGGCGTTCGGTGCCGACGTGACGATTGTCCCGAGCGTCGGCGGGCAGATCACGCCCGACCTGATCCCGCGCATGGTCGAGAAGGCACGGGAATATGCGGCGGAGCCCGACGCGTACCCCACCGACCAGTTCAACAACACCGACTCGATCATCGGCTACCGGACCGTCGGTGTCGAGCTACTGGAACAGATGGACCGACCGATCGACGTGTTCTGTTCGGCCGTCGGCACCGCCGGCCTCGCGATGGGGGTGTCCGCCGCGCTCGCGGACGGCGGTTCCGCGCGAGAGTCGTGATCTTCGAGCCGGCATCGACCCCGGTGATCACGAAAGGGGAAGCCGGCTCGCATCATGTGGAGGGGATAGGAGTTGGCTTTCTCCCGCCGTTGCTCGATCCGGCCCGCTACGACGAGGCGCGGGCGATCGAAGAGGCCGATGCCCGCGCGATGGCCCGCCGCCTCGCTGTCGAGGAAGGACTCCTTTCAGGCACATCGACGGGATTGAACGTGGCGGGGGCGGTCGGTCTCGCCCTCGAGCTCGGCCCTGGAAAGACGGTCGTGACGGTCGCCGTCGACACGGGCCTGAAATACCTCGCAGGCGACCTCTATGACGGGTGACTCCGCGGGTCGACTTCAAGGAGTTCTGGTTCCACTCTGAACGGGTACGGGGACGCTCCGTGCGTATGCGCCGGCGTTCGCATCGGCGCCGGACAGCCTCGCCCGCGTTTGCAGTGCTTTTCTCTGATCAGCGGACGCAACGGCAGCACTCTTGCCTACGGCAGCGTTCCGGATGTTCCCTGAGCGAGGGTTGACGGTTCAGATGCGCGGAAGCGCTCGGTGTACGGCTGCGACACCGCTATCAAAGTCGGGTGCAACGACGGCTGCGTCCGGTTTGGCCAATTCTCGGAGACAGGTACAGGTCTCGGCGTCACCCGGGTGGAATGTTGTAGTTCCCGCTGAACACGTTGTCGGGGTCCCAGTGATGTTTCAGCTGGGTCAGTCGCTCGAGGTTTTCGCGGTACGCTGCCGACACGCGGTCGGTCTCGTCGTCGGCGATGAGGTTGACGTACACGCCGCCGTTGGCGTGTGTTGCCACGGCCTCGCTGAACCCGGACGCCCATTCCAAGACTGACTCGTCCTCGGAGGCGTCGATCCAACCGGCGATGAGGTGGAAGCCGAAGGTGGTCTGCCTGCCGGCATATGGTGTGGCGGACGGGTCGACCTCGCCGATCGCTCCTCCGACGGGGTCGAAGTACGCGGCCGTCAGCGCACCGACCGTGCTGGGTACGAAATCGACCATCGTGTCGATCGCCCCGTCGGAGAGCGAATCGAGATCGTGCGCTTTGGAGAGATAGCGGAGTCCCTTCGGCATATTCGGGTCGAAGGTCTTCTGAACGTCGACATATCGGGCTGACCCAACGACATCGAGGATCGGTTCGTCCAACTCGCGCAGCGGCCGCACGAACTCCGTCGCTCTGCGTCCCGTGGAAGAGCACAAGCGAGCACCGGTGAGCGTCACCACTGGAAACGCGAATACGGCGGCACTTAGAAGCACGGATAGCACTGGAACTCGTTGGGCGCGGCGGCCATGAAGTTGCGCAACGACCATGCCGGGAACACGAGACCGCTGACACCGTCATGCACGTTGTGGTGCCAGGACACGTCGCCGCGCGTCGAGACGTACCTTGCCGCCGCCACCTCGCAGCCCTGCAGTCGGTCCGCGCGCGACGCCCTGACCGCGTGCCGCCGGCGGATGACCACCTCGGCTAAACTCGACCTCAAGCCGACTTGCGACTCCCGCTACCCCGCCACCCAAGGCGGCACCGATTCGCCCACCGACCATCACCGACCGCGAGCGCAAGAAACCCGACGATCATGATCCACGGACGTTCAGCGTCGAGCGCGACGAGCGCGCTGACGTCCTCGCGACGTGGGCTGTAGGACTCTGGACTGCCTCATCCGACAAGCCACGCCGCACTGAAAACGACCGGCCCCATCCACCGCAACCAGCCCACCAAACCGCGGAGAGGAACCGCTCGAAGTATCAGCATTCTCCGTCGAGTAATGTGGATAAGCGTTGATTCCGGCGTACCACCCGCGATGAGTCACCGATCCAGCCCGAACCACCGGTATGCGACAGCCCTCAGAATGTTTTGAGGTACGGATAGCCGAACCATGAACGAGGACGTCTTTTGGACTCCGGGGCGCTTGGACGAGCCAGCTATGCCCGCGCCGTAGATATTCGAGCGGGGTCGCCAGCCGGGAGGAGCCCGGCTGCACGCTCGAGGACAAGCAGGCAGGATGACTCGAGAGCTGAGAGTCCGAGATTCAGCAGGAGAGGAGTGGTCGAGGTGACGGTGACCGAGACGATGCGAGCGGTGGTGCTCGATGCCCCGGGGCCACCTGATGCTCTCACGATCCGTGAGATCCCGATCCCAACGCCGGCGGCGGGCGACGTACTGATTGCAGTGAAAGCGTTCGGCCTCAACCGTTCCGAGCTCCATACCCGACTTGGCCTGGCCGTCGGTGTGACGTTCCCCCGTGTCCTTGGCATCGAGGCTACCGGCCTGGTCGCGGCGTGCCCTGGGGGCGAGTTTGCGGTCGGCGAGCAGGTTGTCGCGATGATGGGCGGCATGGGCCGAGTCTTCGACGGCGGATATGCCGAGTACACCTCGGTCCCGGCGAGTCAGGTCATCGCGTTCACCAGCACCTTGGACTGGTCGATCCTCGGAGCGGTGCCAGAGATGTTGCAAACCTCCTACGGCTCACTGACCGTCGGACTCGATGTCCAGCCTGGTCAGTCGATTCTGGTCCGCGGCGGCACATCCTCGATCGGAATGACGACCGCGGTGCTGGCCAAGCAGCGCGACATGATCGTCTTCTCCACGACCCGCAATGCCGCAAAGGCTGAAGCGCTCCACGACATCGGCGTCGATCACGTGATCATCGACGACGGCAACGTCGCCGACAAGGTCCGTGCCGTTGTACCTGATGGCGTCGACACCGCACTCGAGCTCATCGGCACTCCAACGTTGCCTGACACCCTCCGATCCGCACGGGTGCACGGTGTCGTGTGTTTCACCGGGATGTTGTCGAACGAGTGGACCGTGAGAGACTTCTATCCAATCGATTACCTCCCGCGAGGCGTGCGTCTTACCGCCTATGGCGGCGACTCCGGTGACCTCCCTCCCGCCGTGCTTCAAGACTTTCTCGATGCCGTGACAGAAGGGCAGATCAGCGTGCCTGTGCACCGTCGATTCGATATCAGTGAGATCCAGGAGGCGCACGCCTACATGGAGTCGGGCAAGGCCACCGGCAAGCTCGTCGTAACCGTCTGACACGCCAATAGACGCGCTCGACCGTGAGGCCCCTCCCGCCTTCTCCCACCATGACGCACCGCGACCCGCATCGGCAGGACGAGCTTCCAACAGAGAGCAGCAAGCCCTGCGCCAGCGTGCCTTCGCTCGAGGTAGTCGGTGCTCGTACCCGTTATGAGGTCGCTGAGCGCACCATGCCGGCCGCGACCGTGTCGTTCGTCGCCTCGCCCAGGAGGATGAACGCGCCTGTCGCGCGATTCTCCGCGTACGGGTCGACCATGAGAGGGCCGGAGAGGCGCAGGCGCACGGTGCCGATGTCGTTCAGTGTCATCTCGGTCGCGTCGCGGTACTCGAGCGTGTCCATGTCCACGACACCGTCGATGCCCTCGACGACTGCGCGGACCGTGCGCGTCGTGTGCTTGACGCCGAGTCTCGCTCCCACCGTGAGCGGTCGCTCGCTCATCCAGCAGACGGTCGCCTCGAGCGAGCGCGCCGCGACCGGCTGGTCGTCGGGATCGACGAGCATGTCGCCTCGGGGGACGTCGACATCGTGCTCGAGCCTGATCGTGACCGACATTCCCGGCGTTGCCTGCTCGATCGGGCCGTCGGAGGTCTCGACGGACGCAACGCGCGTGGTCAGCCCTGACGGCAGCACGAGGACGTCGTCGCCGGCGCGCCAGACGCCACCCGCGACCTGGCCGGCGTAGCCGCGGTAGTCGTGGTATTCCTCGGCCATCGGTCGGATCACCCACTGGACGGGGAAGCGGCGGTCGACGAGATTGCGGTCGCCGGCGAGCTCGATCTCCTCGAGGTGATGGAGCAGCGTTCCGCCCTGCCACCACGACATCCGGTCGGACGGGTCGACGACGTTGTCGCCGTGGAGCGCCGCAATCGGGATCGCGACGGCGTCCTTGACACCGAGGAGCGCCGTGAGCTCGCCGAGCTCGCGGGTGATCTCGCCGAAGCGCTGCTCGTCGAAGCCGACGAGATCCATCTTGTTGACGGCGAAGACGAGGTGGGGGACGGCGAGCAGCGAGGTGATCAGCGTGTGGCGGCGGGTCTGCTCGATCACGCCCTTGCGCGCGTCGACGAGGACGACGGCCGCATCGGCCGTCGAGGCGCCGGTGACCATGTTGCGGGTGTACTGCACGTGCCCCGGGGCGTCCGCGAGCTGGAAGCGCCGTCGCGGCGTGACGAAACCGCGGTAGGCGACGTCGATCGTGATCCCCTGCTCGCGCTCGGCTCGTAGGCCGTCCGTGAGGAGCGCCAGGTTGACGTAGCCGTCGCCGCGTCGCTCGCTCGTCTCCTCGACCGCTTCCATCTGATCGACGAAGACCTGCTTCGTGTCGAAGAGGAGCCGGCCGATGAGGGTCGACTTGCCGTCGTCGACCGAGCCGCAGGTGACGAGGCGAAGCAGGCCGGACGTCGCCGCGGTGCGAGCGGCCGGCGTCGCGAGATCAGAAGTATCCGACACGTTTCCTGTCTTCCATCGCGGCCTCGGAGGCGCGATCGTCGGCGCGGGTCTCGCCGCGCTCGGTGACCCGGGTGGCGGCGATCTCCGCAACGACGTCGTCGAAGGAGGTTGCGTGCGAGCGCACGGCACCCGTGCAGCTCATGTCTCCGACGGTGCGGAAGCGCACCCATTCGCGGAAGGGGACCTCGTCGTCGCTCCGCTCGATCACCTCTGACGTGGCGTAGAGCATCCCGTCGCGCTCGAACACCTCACGCTCGTGCGCGTAGTAGATCGACGGCAGCTCGAGGCCCTCGCGGGCCACGTACTGCCAGACGTCCAGCTCCGTCCAGTTCGAGATCGGGAAGACGCGAACCTGCTCGCCCATTCGGATCTTCCCGTTGTAGAGGTTCCAGAGCTCGGGTCGCTGGGCGCGCGGATCCCACTGCCCGAAGTCGTCGCGGAACGAGAAGATGCGCTCCTTCGCCCGCGAGCGCTCCTCGTCGCGCCGGGCGCCACCGATCGCGGCGTCGAACCGGTGCTCGTGCATTGCGTCCAGCAGCGTCGTCGTCTGTAGCTGGTTGCGAGAAGCACGGGGACCGGTTTGCTCGACCACCCGCCCCCGGTCGATCGACTCCTGGACCGAGGCGATCACGAGGCGCTCCCCGAGCTCCGCGACCCGCCGGTCGCGGTACTCGATCACCTCTGGGAAATTGTGCCCCGTGTCGACATGCATGAGGGGGAAGGGAAAGCGCCCTGGGCGAAACGCCTTCTCGGCGAGGCGGAGGAGCACGATCGAGTCCTTGCCGCCGGAGAAGAGCAGCACCTGCCGTTCGAGCTCCGCTGCTACCTCGCGCATGATGTGGACGGCCTCGTCCTCGAGCTCGTCGATGTGGGATCGATAGAGATTCGTGCTCATGCGTCGGCGTGGATCCCGCATTCGACCTTGTCGCTCCCCGCCCAACGACCCATTCGGCCCGTGCCGGGAGCGGTGCAGTGGGTGCATCCGATCGAAGCATAGCCGCGCGCGTGGAGTGCATTCACCGGCAGCTCGCGTTCCTCGATGTACGCGTCGACCGCCGCCTCGGACCAGTCGGCGAGTGGATTGGCCTGCCACAGCTCGTGCCGCTCGTCCCAGCCGATCTTCCGCGTGCCGGCGCGGGTCGTCGAATGCTCGCGGCGCAGGCCGGTGATCCACCCCTCCAGGCCGCCGAGGGCGTGGCCGAGTGGCCCGACCTTGCGCACCGCGCAACAGAGAGACGGATTGGATGCCCACAGCGCGTCGCCGTGGATCGCCGCCTGGCGACCGAGCGACGGGCCCTCGTACACCTCGACCTCGATCCCGTAGCGCCGTTCGACCTGGCGCCAGACGTCGTAGGTCTCGGGAAAGAGCACGTGCGTGTCGAGGGCGAAGACGCGGGCGTCCGGCTCGATTGCGAGGAGCATGTCGAGGAGCACCGACTCTTCCCTCTGGAACGAGCAGGCGAGGGACAGGTTCGGGTGGAAGTGCTCGACCATCACGCCGAGAACCTCGGGTGCGGTGAGCGACTCGGCATCGGCCAACCCGACGAGCGTCCTGATGTCCGTCTCCATCGTCAAGACAGTATCAGTTGATGAGGACTGTTTATTCGTTGCATAAGTCAAATCGCAGTTGATGGTCGGCAGGATAGAGTCGTTCCGTGGACGAGCTGCCCGGAGGTCTCCTGCGTGTGACAATGCCGTTGCCGACGCGGCCGGGGCATATCCATTGCTATCTCGTGCCGGTCGACGGAGGGCTCATGCTCGTCGACACCGGTCTCGGGCTGCCCGACGCCCGGGAGCAGTGGGCGGAAGCTCTGGGTGACCTCGGCGCGCCCGTCGTGACGGTGTTCCTGACGCACTTCCATCCCGACCACCTCGGCGCCGCGGCGGACGTTCGTGATCTCACGGGCGCGCGCGTCGTCCAGGGGCGGCTCGACGCGCAACAGGCGCACACCGTGTGGGCGAACGATGGCTGGACGGACCACCTCGCCGACTGGTTCCATCGCAACGGCGTGCCCGAGAACGTCACCGAGGAGCTGATCGGACAGGGAGTTCGCTTCAAGCCGTTCGTGCGAACAGTCCCCGATCCGGAGGTCGTCGAAGCCGGCGACACGCTGCACGGATGGGATCTCGTCGCCGCCCCGGGGCACGCCGACGGCCAGCTCACCCTGCTTCGCGACGGCGTGCTTCTCGCCGCCGACCACCTTCTCGCGCGGATCACGCCGACGGTCGGCCTCTGGCCCGAGAGTCGCCCCGACCCGCTCGGCGACTACCTGGACGCGCTCGAACAGACGATCGAGCTCGCGCCTTCGGTCGCCTACGGTGGGCACGGAGATGCGATGCCCGACCCCGTCGGGCGCGCCCGCGAGCTGATCGCGCACCACGACGACCGGTTGCGGGTGGCTGCCGCCGCGCTCGGCCCCGAGCCGTTGACCGGCTACGAGGTGTCGTTCCCGCTGTTCGGCGACGACCTCGGGCCTGCCGCGCGTCGGTTTGCGGTCGCGGAGACCCTTTCGCATCTCGAGCGCCTCGTTCTCGACGGGAGGGCAGAGCGACTCGACGTCGTCGGCAGCGACCACGTCGCCGCCGTCTCCTATACTGCCGCGCAGTAGTGGGCGACCTACCCTCCAGTACCGAGGCCCCGAGGCCCGGGGCATGACGGTTTCTCTCGAACTGCTCGGCGTTGCCCTGCTGATCCTGCTCAACGGGTTCTTCGTTGCTGCCGAGTACTCGCTCGTCACCGTTCGTCGCACGAGGCTGCAGGAGCTCGCGGACGAGGGCAGTCGAACCGCACGCTCCGTGATGAAGATCACGAGCGACCCGCCGCACTTCATCGCGGCGATGCAGCTCGGCGTCACGCTCACGTCCCTCGCCATCGGTGCGATCGGCGAGCACGTGCTCTCGGAGCTGTTCGGGATCTGGCTCGGCACGTTCCTCGCTGTGCTGCTCGCCTTCCTGATCATCACCTTCATGCACGTCGTCGTCGGCGAGCTCGTGCCCAAGGGCCTTGCCCTCAGCTACTCCGAGCGCATCGCGCTCGGCGTCTCGGTTCCGGTCCGCACTTTCTTCTTCGTCTTCAAGCCGGTGATCTGGTTGCTGCAGCTGTCGAGCGAGAACGCCCAGCGCGCGATCGGCATCGACCCGAAGAACGTCGAGGGAGAAGCGCACTCGGAGGCGGAGCTCCGGATGCTGCTCGAGGTTTCGAGCGAGCACGGCGAGATCGAACAGGGCGAGCGGGAGATGCTCTACAAGGTCTTCGACTTCGCCGACAAGGAGGCATCGGACGTCATGGTCCCGCGCCCCGACGTCGTCGCCATCTCGTTCGAGCTCGACCCCGAGGACGCGCTTCGGGCCGTGCTCGAGTCGCCGTATACCCGCTACCCCGTCTATCGCGAGTCGCTCGACGAGATCATCGGGATCCTGCACGTTCGCGACCTCGTGTCTGCGCTCCACGACAGCGCCATCGCCGAGGTCGAGCTCGAGGCCCTGCTCCGTCCGGCGTACGTCGTGCCCGAGACGAAGGACCTGGCAGCGTTGCTCGCCGAGTTCCGACGCACGAACCAGCACATGTCCGTTGTCGTCGACGAGTACGGGTCGATGGTGGGAGTCGTCACGCTCGAGGATCTTCTCGAGGAGATCGTCGGCGAGATCGAGGACGAGTTCGACCTGCCGAACGAGTCGGTCGAAAGGGTGGACGAGGCGACGATCAGGATCGACGGCACGTTTCCGATCGACGACTTCAACGAGGAGTTCGGGACGGCGCTCGAGCACGAGGACTACAACACCGTCGCGGGCTACGTCTTCGATCTCATCGGCCGGGCGGCAGAGCCCGGCGACGAGGTGCTGACGGACGGCCTCAGGATCGCGGTGCTCGGGGTCGAGGGCTCGCGCATTCAGCGCCTCGAGGTGGAGTTCCTGCCGGCACCCGAGACCGACGACGAGGAAGGCGAGGCGGCGTAGACCGCACCGGATCGACCGCCGCCCCCGGGGACTCGCCTCTCCGGCACCGCGACTTCGTCCTCTTCCTCGGCGTCATGCTCGCGTCGGGCCTCGCGATCGAGATGTCGTTCGTCGCCATCGGGTGGCAGGTGTACGCGGTCCGTAGCAATCCGCTCGACCTCGGGCTCGTGGGGCTCGCGATGTTCATCCCGTTGCCGTTGCTCGCGCTCCCGGCCGGCCACCTGGCCGACCGGTTCCCGCGGCGGACCCTGCTCGCGGTGGCGATCGGCCTCGAGGCGACGATCATGCTCGGCCTTCTTGCCGTCACGCGTGCCGGCGCCGGATCGACCTGGCCGTTCTTCCTGCTCGCCTTCGGGACGGGTGTCGCGGCGGCGCTGGGGGCTCCGGCCTCACGCGCCCTGACGCCGTCACTCGTGCCGCGCGACATCCTCGTGCGAGCGCTCGCCTTTCGGTCCGTGGTCTTCCAGGTCTCGGTCATCGCCGGCCCGGCGGTCGGCGGTCTCCTGTTCGCCGTCCACTCCCAGCTCGTGTACGGCGTCGCCGTGGGCCTGAGCGCGTTCGGCGCTCGTCGGAGCGCTGCTTCTTCGTGCAGGTCGCGACGCGATGGGCGGCTCGTCTCCCGATCTCGCCAGCGTTCTCGGCGGTGTGCGTCTCGTCCGTCGCACGCCCGTGCTGTTCGGAGCGATCTCGCTCGATCTGTTCGCGGTCCTGTTCGGCGGCGCCGTCGCCCTGCTTCCCGTGTTCGCGAAGGACATCCTCGAGGTCGGGCCGGCCGGCCTGGGCGTGCTGCGGGCCGCCCCCGCCGTTGGCGCGCTCAGCGCTGCGCTCGTCATGACGCGCTGGCCGGTTCGGAGGCGGGCCGGCCGCACCCTGCTGACCGTCGTCGCGCTCTACGGCGTCACGATCGTGGTCTTCGGCCTCTCGCAGACGATGTGGTTGTCGCTCCTCGCGCTCGTCGCCGGAGGCGCCGTCGACATGGTCAGCGTCGTGCTCCGCGCAGACGATCCTGCCACTCGTCACTCCGGATGACCTGCTCGGACGTGTGAACGCCGTCGAGATGGTCTTCATCAGTGCTTCGAACGAGCTCGGCGCGTTCGAGTCGGGGCTCGCGGCCGCGCTTGTGGGCGCAGTGCCAGCCGTCTTGATCGGCGGTGTCGTCACGATCGCGATCGCGGTCTCGTGGACGCGGTTCTTCCCGGCTCTTGCGCGAGTCGACCGGCTCGACGACCTGCGGCCGGCGCAGTAGGCGGCTCAGGCGAGGCAGGTCTCGGGCAGCTCGAACCAGCGCAGGTGCTCGAAGTCGTCGCTGACCCACGCATCGACCGCCGTCGGTGCGGTTGCGTCGGCGAGGATCTGTCGGGCTTCCTCGAGATATCCGGCGAGCGCCGACTCGGGGGCACGGTCGTGCGGCAGGTCGGGAACGACGAGCGCGCCCGAGGCCGGGTCATAGGAGAGCGAGGTCAAGCGCAACGGAGGCTCGACGTGGCCGGCCCGGTGGCGCCACAGCCCGGTGAGCGGCTCGAACCGATACGCGGGCAGGAGGCGCCACCCGTCCGTCGCGACCAGGTCGACCGCCGCAACGATGTACTCGAAGACCGCCTCGGAGATGAAGTAGTTGAAGGACACGCGCGTCCAGCCGGGCTTGATCCCCTCGCAGCCACGACTCACGATCTGGCGATACTCCTGCGATCGCTCGAGGCCGATCCCGAGGAGCCGGTGGCCGTACGGACCTGCGCAGGAGCAGCCGCCGCGGGACTGGATCCCGAACAGGTCGTTGAGCAGCGCGACGACGTAGTTGTGGTGGAGGTAGCGCCCCGTCGGCCGGGTGACGACGAACGACACGATCGAGAGTCGCCCCGCCTCGAGGTTTCCGAGAATCCGGATGTTCGGATTGCCGGTCCAGCGATCGACGGCTCGGCGCCAGAAGTCCTCCTCGTGCGCTCTGATCACGTCGATGCCGACCGACTCCTTCAACTGGAAGACGAGCCCGGCCCGGATTGCCTCGACGATCGCGGGGGTGCCACCCTCCTCGCGGGTGACGGGGTCGTCGAGGTAGCGGTGCTCGGTCGGCGCGACATAGGCAACGGTGCCGCCGCCTACCACGTCGGGCACTCGGTTTGCGAGGAGCTCGCGCCGGACGACGAGCACGCCGGGCGTCCCCGGGCCGCCGACGAACTTGTGGGGGCTGAGGAAGACCGCATCCTTGTCCGCCAGCGGGTGCTCCGGGCATTGCGGGTGCATCTCGATCTCGACGTAGGGCGCCGCCGCAGCGAAGTCCCAGAACGAGAGCGCGCCGTGGCGGTGGAGCAGGTCTGCGATTGCGCAGCTGTTGGAGATGATGCCGGTCACGTTCGACGCTGCGGAGAACGAGCCGATCTTGAGCGGGCGATCGGCGTGGCGGACGAGCTCGGCCTCGAGGGCGGCCAGGTCGACGTGGCCGTCTCCGTCCTCGGGGATCACGACGACGTCCGCGATCGACTCGCGCCAGGGCAGCTCGTTCGAGTGATGCTCGAACGGGCCGACGAAGACGACCGGCCGCTCGTCGGCGGGAATACCGGCGGAGAGGGCGTACCGATCCTCGAGCTGCGAGGGGATCCGCAATCCCAGGATGCCGATCAGCTTGTCGACCGCTCCGGTCGCGCCCGAGCCGCAGAAGATGACGCAGGTCTCATCGCTGCCGCCGACCGCCTCGTGGATGATCTGCCGTGCGTCGTCGCGCAGTCGGCTCGTCTGCAGGCCGGTGCCCGAGGACTCGGTATGGGTGTTCGCGTAGCGGGGCAGGACTTCGTTCCGGATCACGTCCTCGATGAACGTGAGCGAGCGCCCGCTCGCGGTGTAGTCGGCGTAGGTGACGCGCCGCGCGCCGAACGGGCCGAACATCACCTGGTCGTCGCCGATCACCGACTCCCGTATCCGACGAAGAATTGGGCTATCCGGTGGCGAGCTCACACAGGGAAGGTACCGTTCCCCGGGCTCGCGCTTTCGAGTCCGCAGTCGACGTAGCCGTCGGTTCAGCGGCGAGCGCCGCGGATCAGTCCCGCTGCGCCGGCGTTCCGGATCGAGGCGTCGACGATCTCGATCGGATGGAGCGCGGGGAGCGGGTTGCCCGCTCGCTTGAGCGCGGTCGCCACCTGAACGAGGCAGCCCGGGTTCGCGCTTGCGTAGACCTGGGCCCCGGTCGCGAGCACGTGCGCTGCCTTGCGGTCGCCGAGCTCGCGCGCCGCGTCGGGCTGCGTGATGTTGTAGATCCCGGCGCTACCGCAGCAGATGTCCTGCTCGGCCGGCTCGATCACCCTCAGGCCGGGGATCCGCCGGAGCGACACCGCGGACGAGAGTGGGAGCCGCTGCGCGTGGCGGAGATGGCACGAGTCCTGCATCGCCACGGTCAGGTTGAGCGGATGCCGCGGCGCCCGGGGCTCGACGCTCGTGAGGAACTCGCCGAGGTCGCGCACGCGCTCCGAGAACTCCGCTGCCCGCTCCGACCATTCCGGGTCGTTCCCGAGGACGTGTCCGAGCTCCTTCAGGTGCGAGCCGCAGCCCGAGGTGTTGACGATCACGGTCTCGACACCGTCGAAGGACTCGATGATCCTGCGCGCGAACGCGCGCCCCTCGTCGCCGCGTCCGGCGTGCATCGAGAGAGCCCCACAGCATCCCTGCGGGGGCGCCACGACGTCGTAGCCGTCGGCTGCGAGCACTCTCGCCGTCGCGGCGTTGACGGTTCCGAACACCACGGATTGCACGCAACCTGTGAGAATGCCGACACGCCCGCGCGTCTCGCCACGCGCGGGCGTACTCTTCTCCGGTTTCTCGGTCGAGCGCCACGGTGGCGCGATCTCCGTCATGGCCCCGAGTCGGCCGGGCAACGGGAGCTTGCGCCCCACCGGAGCGAGACGCAGCGCCGGCCCCATCCGCTTCGGGTAGGGGAGGAGCTTGAAGAGCGCGCCGCGGACGAAGCGGTCGCCGAACGGGCGGCGCGTCTCCGTCTCGATCGTCTCGCGCGTCGCCTCGATCAGCTTCCCGTACTGGACGCCCGAGGGGCACGCGGTCACGCACGCCATGCAGCCCAGGCAGGCGTCGAAGTGCCCGGTCACCGTCGTCGAGAGCGAGACCGTGCCGTCGAGGTGCGATTCGATCAGCTGGATCCGGCCGCGCGGCGAGTCCATCTCCTCGCTCCAGAGCAGGTACGTCGGGCACGTCGGTAGGCAGAAGCCGCAGTGGACGCAGTCGCTCGTCAGCGAGCGGAGGACGTCGTCGTGGGCGGCCGGCTGAAGCCGGCCGCCAGGCTGGTCGTCGGCTTCAGCCGGTGGCCGGGGTTGCGGCTCACTCACGCGAGCACCTTCTGCGGGTCGAAGCGCTCACGGATCCTCTCCTGGAGGAGCAGGACGGCGGCGGGCGACGTGGTCTGCGTCGACGTCGGGAGGAATGCGACTCCCGCGGCGGGCCTGATCACGGCCGCAGGCAGATCGGTCAGGAACGCACGCAGCTCTCCCGGCGAGAACCTCGCGCCGCCGCGAGCAGCCGCCTGGCGTTCCCTGGATTCCGCCCAGACCGAATCGTCTGTCTCTGCACCCCCGACCAGGGCCTTCGTCGCCTCGACCTGGGCGGCCACCGCCGCCGCTCCGCCCTCGAACAGGACGGCGACCCGGCCCGGGTGAAGGACGTCGAGCGCGCTCGGGACGAGCTGCGAGCCGAGCAGCTCGGCCACGACCGAGGCAGCGTCCTCGGTCTCGACGACGACGGTCGTCGCCGTGACCGGCGCGGGGTGGAGGCGAAGGCTGACCCGGCCGATGAACGCGAGACGGCCGCGCGAGCCGCAGACGAGCTTGCCGAGGTCGTAGCCGGCGACGTTCTTCACGACCTTCCCGCCCGCGTTCACGATCGTGCCGTCTGCGAGAACGAGCGTGACGCCGAGGACGAGGTCGCGTGGGGCGCCGAAGCGGTGCCGCAGAGGACCGGAGAGGCTCTCCGCGAGGCAGGCGCCGATCGTCGGGTCGCCGGGCGGATCGAGCGAGAGGCGCTGCCCGGACGGCGCGAGCGCTGCGGCGAGCTCCGACAGCCGGATGCCGGCCTCGACCGTGCACGTGAGATCCCCGGCCTCGTGCTCGAGGACGCGGCGCATCCCGCCCGCGTCGAGGTCGTCGCCGAGGCGGATGCGGCCGCCCTCGGCCGCAGCCGCCTGCAGGACGCGTGCCGCCTCGTCGAGGCTAGAAACGCTCGCCAAGCCCTATCATCTCCAGTGGATGCTGCCGGTACGGGCCTGGCACCTCACCGCAGAGGCGCGGCGTCGGGATCACCTTGCCGGGGTTCGCGATCCCGTCGGGGTCGAACGCTCGACGCAGCCGCTCGAATGCCTCGAGGTCGCGCTCGGAGAACATCTTCGGCATCGAGCACGCCTTGTCCACGCCGACGCCGTGCTCGCCCGTGAGCGATCCGCCCGCGTCGAGGCAGGCGCCGAGGATCGCTTCGGCCAGGATCTTTGCCGCCTCCGTCTCTCCCTTGGCCGCGTCGTAGAGAACGAGTGGGTGCAGGTTGCCGTCGCCTGCATGGAAGACGTTGCCGACCTGGAGGCCGTGCTCCCGCGAGAGCTCCCCGATCCGTCGCAGCACCTCCGGCAGCTTCGTCCGCGGCACGACACCGTCCTGCACGTAGTAGTCGGGCGACATCCGGCCCATGGCGGGAAATGCGCCCTTGCGACCGAGCCAGAGAAGTGCGCGCTCGGCGTCGTCCCGGGCGGCGCGCACCTCGAAGGCGCCGCACTCCTTGCAGATCCGATCGACCGCTCGGGCGTCCTCCTCGACCTGGACGGCGATGCCGTCGAGCTCGACGAGGAGCAATGCCTCGGCGCCCTCGGGATAATCCGGGTGGTAGGCCTGCTCGGCGGCGACGATCGTCAGCCGGTCCATCATCTCGATGGCCGCGGGGAGAATGCGGTTCGAGATGATCGCGGAGACCGCCTCGCCGGCCGCGTCGATCGACCGGAACGCAGCCAGCTGTGTCGTCACTGCCTCGGGCTTGCGGAGGATGCGCAGCGTGATCTCGGTCGCGATCCCGAGCGTCCCCTCCGAGCCGATGAAGGCACCGAGGAGGTCGGGCCCGTCGGGGTCGAGCGCCTTCCCGCCGAGCTCGACGATCTCGCCGTCGGGAAGCACGACCGTCAGCCCTGTGACGTGGTTCACCGTGAAGCCGTTCTTGAGGCAGTGCGCGCCGCCGGAGTTCTCCGCCACGTTGCCGCCGATCGTGCAGACCTGCTGGCTCGAGGGATCGGGTGCGTAGAAGTACCCGTCGGCCGCGACCGCCTTGCTCACGTCGAGGTTGGCGACGCCGGGCTCGACGACCACGCGTTGCCCCGCGAGATCGATCTCCAGAATCCGGTTCATCCGCGCCAGCGAGATGACGATGCCCTCAGCGACGGGAAGCGCCCCGCCGGAGAGCCCGGTGCCCGCGCCGCGGGCGACGAACGGGATGCGCTCGCGAGCGCAGATCTGCACGATCGCCTGCACCTCGGCCGTCGACCCTGCGAGGACGACGAGCTCGGGCATCGCACGCCAGCCGGTCAGGCCGTCGCAGTCGTAGACGCGGAGCTGCTCGGGCTCCGAGATCACGTGGCGCGCGCCGACGACGTTCTCGAGCTCGGCGCGAACGGTGACGGGGAGCGGCATTGCTGCGAGTCTACTCAGCGCCGGGAAGACGACGAATCAATGATCGATTATCGCGGGTTCGTGCTGCGTCCCGCGTGACGGTCGCGTAGGATCGGTCCCATGATTCCCATCGAGCGTCCCGGAAAGATCATCTGCGTCGGCCTCAACTACAAGGACCACGCCGAGGAGCAGGGAGTCGATCTCCCGAAGGCTCCTCTCTTCTTCGCGAAATACACGACGTGCCTCATCGGCCCCGGCGATGCGATCGTGATCCCGCCGGTCGTCGAGCAGTGCGACTACGAGGCCGAGCTCGGCGTCGTCATCGGACAGACCGTGAAGAACATCTCGAAGGAAAGCGCGTTCGAGGCCGTCCGCGGGTACCTCGTCGCGAACGACGTATCGGCCCGCGATCTCCAGTTCGCAGACGGTCAGTGGACGCGCGGCAAGTCGCCGGACACGTTCTGCCCCGTCGGGCCGCTCGTGCCCGCCTCCGACGTGCCCGACCCGCACGCGCTCGGCGATCCGCGCCATCGTTTCCGGCGAGACGCTGCAGGACTCGACGACCGCCAACCTGATCTTCGGGATCGACGAGATCATCAGCTACGCCTCCCGACCTCGACTCTCGAGGCCGGAGACCTGATCCTCACCGGCACGCCGGCCGGGGTGGGCGTCTTCCGCGAATCCCAAGCGCCTGCTCCAGCCGGGCGACACGGTCACGATCCAGATCGACGGCGATCGGCGAGATCACCAACCCGGTGATCGCCGGCTGAGAGGGGCGACCGGATGGCGGTCATCTCTGCGCAACGTGCGTCATCTCGCCGAGAACAGGTCAAGGACATTCTCCTTCAGCGGATCGTCAGCGGGCGAGCTCCAGCCGGGAGAGCGACTCGTCGAGACACGCATCGCACAGGAGCTCGGCACGAGCCAGGCGCCGGTGCGCGAGGCGCTTCGCGATCTCGAGTTGCTGCGGCTCGTCGAGTCCGAGCCGTTCCGTGGCTCGCGCGTCAGCGTGTTCGGCGAGGCGGAGATGGTCGAGGTGTATCCGGTGCGCGCCGCGCTCGAGGAGCTCGCTGCGAGGCTCGCGACCGTCAATCTCGACGGGGACGTGAAGGCGCTCGAGGTCGAGCTGGACGCGATGAAGCGCGCGGTCAAGCGGGAGGACACTAAGGCGCTCGTCGAGCACGACATTGCGTTCCACCGGTTGATCGTCGAGGCCGCCGGCAACTCTGTCCTCGGGCAGTGCTGGGAGTCGCTCGGTGTCGAGAGCAGGATCACGATCTCGCTGTACGGCATCTACATCGACCCCGAGCAGGCGGCCGAGCGGCACGCGCAGCTCATCGACGCGATTCGCTCGGGCAACGCCGCGGCCGCGCGGGCCGCGAGGCTCGCAAGCACGTCGAGGAGTCCGCCAGGCTGATGCGCAGTCATTTCGACGCGGCCCGGAAATGACGGTTGTTCTCGCAGTGACGTGGGTAGCGCGGGACGGCAAGAGCGACGCCGTTGCCGACCTCTTGCGCCGGCTCGAGCCGCTCTCGCGCGCCGAGCCGGGGTGCCTGCAGTACGACGCCCATCGCGACCCCGGCGATCCGAGCACGTTCTTCCTGCTTCGAGCGCTACGCCGATCAGGCGGCGCTCGAGGCGCATGCAGCGAGCTCCCATTTTCAGGAGCTCGTGCTCGATCAGGCGCTGCCACTCCTCGCCTCGCGAGAGCGGCACGTATTGACGCCGCTCGCCTGACGTGACGAATCGCGCGACCGCGACGCTCGCCGCGCTCTTCCTGGCAGCGTTGACGCTGCGGCCGCAGATCGTCGGCGTCGGCCCGCTCTTCCCGAGATTCAGGATGCTTCGGCTCGTCGCACGCCGTCGTCGGCCTGCTCGGGACGATTCCCGTGCTCTGCATGGGGCTGTTCGCCCCGGTCGCCGCCTACCTGGCCTCGCGAGTCGGGACGCGGCGGGCGATGACGATCGGCCTCGCGCTGATCGGGGCGTTCGGCGTTGCTCCGGGCAACCATGCCCTCCGGCGTGGCTCGCTCGTGCTGCTCACGTGGCCGGTCGGGATCGGGATGGGTCTCGGGAACGCGCTCGCGCCGATCGCCGTCAAGGAGCGCTTCGCGAAGCGCCCGGCGACGGGCACCGGCGTGTACACGACCGGGATCCAGATCGGCTCGGCCAGCTCGGCCGCGCTCGCAGTGCCGCTCGCGGGCTGGTTCGGAGGCTGGCGCGGCGCCGCTGATCGCGTTCTCGTGCATCGCTCTGCTCTCGCTCGTCGCCTGGGTCGTGCTGACGTGGGGGGACGAGCCTCACGCTGCGCCCGCCGCGACGGTGCCGCGCCTTCCCTGGCGCAGTCGCACGGCGTGGCTCCTCGTCGCGATCTTCGCGCTGATGGGCTCCGCCGTACTACGGGCTCAACGCGTGGCTCCCCGATGCCTACGCCGAGCGCGGGTGGAGCGCGGGGGAGGCGGGCGTGCTCCTCGCGATGATGAACCTGACGGCGATCCCGGCCTCGTTCCTCATCCCGTGGGGGTCCGACCGGAGCGGGGGGCGCAGCCCGTTCCTGCTCGCGATTGAGCGGCTGCTTCATCACCGGCTCGGTCATCCTCGTCGCCGCACCGGGCCTTGCCTATGCGGGCGCGCTCCTGGCGGGTATCGCGCAGGGCGGCCTGTTCGCGCTCGTGATGACGCTGCCGCTCGACTTCGAGCACACGCCGTCGAAGGTCGGGGCGCTCGTCGCGATGATGCTCGGCCTCGGGTACACGATCGCGGCGATCTCGCCGTTCTTCCTCGGTGCGATCCGCGACGTGACGGGCTCCTTCGACGCGGTGCTCTGGGTTGCGGCAGCGTTCCTGGTCGGGCAGTTCTTCGCGCTCTTCGCGCTGACGCGGATGCACCCGTCGTCGCCCGCCGCGTGAGAGGTGGCGGTGGCCGGCTTCAGCCGGTCGCCAGGGTGCGGCGGAAGTGCGCCACCGTGCGCGCGACGCCGTCCGCGAGCGACGTGCGCGGAAACGCGCCGACATCGCGGTCGAACCCGCCTGCCTCCATCGCCTCCGGGAACGGGAGGCGCTCGCCGCTCCACGTGATCGCGGCGCCCGGAGCCTCGGCCTCGATGCACGCGACCACGTCCGCGACGTCTGCCAGGGCGCCCGGAGTGTTGTAGACGCCTGTCGTCCCGTCGGTCACCTGCGCTGCCACGACCGCTGCGCGCGCGACGTCGGGAACGAAGTCGTAGACGGCAGTACCCGAGAAGCCGATGTGGAACGGTTCGCCACGCACCGCCGCGAGCATCGCCATCGTCGGCCCCGAGGTCATTCCCTGATCCCGCCCCGGGCCGTAGACCACGTAGGGGCGCAGGCCGATCGACGCGACGCCCGACTCGGCGCGGTAGACGCGGGCAACGCCCTCGTCCGCGAGCTTCGAGACACCGTAGAGGGTCGCGGGCGCCGTCCCGCCCGACTCGGGCGCGGGCGACGGGTCGGCCGGGTTGTAGACGGCCGCCGAGCTCGCGTACGCGAGACCGGGGATGCGGTCGAGCCGGCGCGAGACGGCGTCGAAGACGTTCACGGTGCCGGCGACGTTCACGTGCATGCCGAGCGGGGGGTTGGCCCGCACGAACGGCACCTGAAGGGCCGCGAGGTGGACGACCCTCGTGATCGCGTGCTCGTCGAGGGCGCGCTCGACGGCGGCGAGATCGGTGATGTCGCCCTTGACCATCGTCACCGCCGACCTCGTCGTCACCGAGGACGAGCTCGAGCGCGGCTGCGGTCGTCTCCGAGGTCGAAGCCGATGACCTCGTCGCCGTCGTCGATCACGCAGCGGGCGACCCAGGCGCCCAGGCAGCCGAGCGCGCCCGTGATGAGCACGCGCTCAGGCAAGGGGCGCGTCCTGGTAGACGGTGACCGTCTCCGTGTAGAACTCCATGGCGGCCCGGCCCTGCTCGTGGGGGCCCCAGGCGGAGCTCTTGAGGCCACCGAACGGCACGTGCACGTCGGCGCCCGCGGTCTGCGAGTTGACGTGGAGGATGCCGGCCTGCAGCTCGTTCGCGAACCTCTGCGTCGCGTGGAGGTCGCGGGTGAAGATCGCGGCGGAGAGGCCGAACTCGACCGCGTTCGCCCGTTCGAGCGCCTCGTCGAGGGTCGAGAAGCGGTACAGAGACGTGACGGGGCCGAAGACCTCCTCGCACGAGAGGAACGCATCGTCGCGAACGTTCTCGAACACGGTCGGCGCGATCAGGTACGCCTCCGCATCCGCCCGCGTGCCCCCGGCGGCGATGGTGCCGCCTTCTGCCTTGCCACGCTCGATCGCTGCCATGACCTCGTCGAACGGCCCGGACGCGACCACGGGGCCGACCTCGATCGCCGGGTCGGAGGGGTCTCCGATCTTCCCGGCCGCAATCCGGGCGAGGAACACCTCGCGGAACGCGTCGTAGACCGTGTCCTGAACGAGAATCCGGCGCGTGGCGGTGCACTTCTGCCCGGCAGACCAGAAGGCTCCTGCGAAGGCCGCGTCTGCCGCGCGTTCGAGCTCTGCGTCCGCCATCACGATGAAGGGGTTGTGACCGCCGAGCTCGAGCTGGACGCGGCAGTTGCGGTCGGTTGCCTCGTTCCGAACCGCGTGGCCGACGGGAACCGAGCCGGTGAAGGAAAGCGCCCGCACGTCGCGGTTCGAGACGAGCTCGGCGCCGACCTTCGACCCGGCGCCGGTGACGACGTTGAGAACGCCGGCCGGGAGTCCCGCCTCGGCGAAGCACTCCGCGACGTGGAGGCCGGTTCGGGGCGCCTCGTAGCCGAGCTTGAGCACGACCGTGTTGCCGTAGATCAGCGCCGGCGCGAGCTTCCAGACGGGAATCGCGATCGGGAAGTTCCACGGGGTGATCAGGGCGACGACGCCGAGCGGGCGCCGCCGCGTGTAGAGGGTCTGGTTCCCGACGGACGGCTCGTACACCTCGCCGGCGGGACGGTACGCCTCACCCGCGGAGTAGCGGAGGATCGCTGCCGCGCGCGCTGCCTCCATCCTGGCCTCGCGCAGTGGCTTGCCCATCTCGGCGGTCATATCCTGTGCGATCTGCTCGACGCGTGCCTCGATCGCGTCCGCCGCTTTGAAGAAGAACGCCGCGCGTGCCGGCGCGGGCAGGGCTGCCCAACCCGCGAACGCCGCTCGCGCGGCGGCGACTGCCGCACGGGCGTCATCGGCGCCGGAGGCGGCGTGGACGCCGGTCACCTCGGAGGGCCTCCATGGGCTTCGCTTCTCGTAGGTCTCTCCGGAGGCGCTCTCGCTCCACTCGCCGCCGATGAAGTTGCGTGCCGCCGTGGCGGACAGGGTCTCGGTCATTCGGGTGTCCTTTCGAGGAGGTCGCCGGCACGTACGACGGGATTCGTCAGCGTGCCGATCTCGGGCACGTGAATCTCGACCACGTGCCCCGGAAGCAGGGTGAAGTCGTCCGGAGGGACGAGCCCGGTGCCGGTCAGGAGGACGCTGCCCGGAGGCACCGGGTTGTCCCGCACGAGCCAGCTGACGAGGTCGGGGAAGCTCCGCTTCATTCGCGCCGTCGTCGTTGCCCCGTCGAAGAGCGTGACCCCCTGTGCGTCGCGAATCGTCAGCTCGATCGCGAGGGGCGCATGCCAGTCCGCCGGCACGTAGATCGCGGGGCCGATCGCGCAGGCGCCCGCGAACACCTTCGCCTGGGGGAGATAGAGGGGGTTTGTGCCCTCGATGTCGCGGGACGAGACATCGTTCCCGATCGTGTAGCCGACGATCGTGAGGTCGTCGCCGAGCACGACCCCGATCTCGGGCTCGGGCACGTTCCACGTCGCATCGGAGCGGATCGCGATCGGGTCGTCCGGGCCGACCGTGCGGCGGCACTGCGCATCCTTGAGGAAGAGCTCGGGCCGGTCGGCGTCGTAGACCAGGGCGTAGACGTCACTGCCGGACTCCTCGATGCGGGCGTCGCGACTGCGCTCGTAGGTGACGCCCGAGCACCACACCTCGGGCGGATCGCCGGGGCGCACGAGCCTCCAGGGCGGCTCGAGCGCGAGCGAGCGCTCGTCGGCGACGCGCGCTCGCAATCCTTGCCTCGATTCGGCGTACAGCCCGTCGGCGAGACGGACGATTGCGCCGTCGTGGATCGTGCCGTCGTCCGTCGTGAAGCGAACGTGCCTCACGGTCGGGATGGGGTCGTGGGGTGGGTCGAGCCCATCAGTAGACGGCGCGGCCGCCGGAGATGTCGTAGGTCGCGCCGGTCGAGAACGAGCACTCCTCGCTCGAGAGCCAGCATGCGAGCGCCGCGACCTCCTCGGCCTTGCCCATCCGGCCCATCGGGATCTTCTCGACCATGTAGTCGACGTGCTCCTGGGTCATGTCGGCGAGCATCGCGGTCTCGATCACGGCCGGGGCGATGCAGTTCACGAGCACACCTTTGCGGGCGAGGTCCTTGCCGACGGCCTTCGTCAGCGCGATCACGGCGGCCTTCGACGCCGAGTAGGCGGCCGCCATCGGGTTCCCCTCCTTGCCGGCGATCGACGCGATGTTGACGATTCGGCCGTAGCCACGGTCGGCCATGCCCGCGGCGACGGCGCGATTGCACCAGAAGACGCCGTCGGCGTTGATCGCCATCACCCGCTTCCACTCCTCGTCGCCGACGTCCTGCGTGCGCAGCGAGCTCCCGGAGACACCTGCCGAGCAGACGAGGATGTCGATCGGGCCGAGCTCGGCGGTGGCCGTGGCGACCGCGGCGTCGACGTCGGCCGAGGCCGAGACGTCCCCGGCAACGGACAGCGCACTCTCGATCTCCGGCGCCCGGAGGTCGAATGCAGCCACCTTCGCCCCTTCGCGGAGGAGGCGCGCGGCGGTCGCGGCGCCGATACCGCCGGCGGCGCCGGTGACGAATGCGACCCGCCCAAAGAATCGATGATCGTTTGTCATGAGGCACAGCCTATAAAGTTTGAGCCCATGGACTTCGATCCAACCGTCGACTACCCGCTCGGCTCGCGGCGCCCCGATCTCGTCGAGACGCCCTCGGGGCTCTCGCTCGACGACGTGACGCTCGAGGCCGCGCGGGCGGGGTCGCTGGTCGCCTCCGACGTCAGGGCGACGCCGGCGACGCTTCGCCGGCAGGCCGAGGTGGCCCGGGCGGCGGGGCGCGCCCAGCTCGCCGACAACCTCGACAGGGCCGCCGAGCTGACCCGCGTCCCGGACGACGAGCTGCTCGAGATCTACACCGCGCTGCGCCCTGGGCGCTCGACCGCAGGCGAGCTCGAGGAATGGGCGCGCCGGCTCGACGCCGGGGACGCGCCCCTGACCGCCGCCTTCATCCGCGAGGCCGCGGCCGCCTACGTCGAGCAGGGGGCTCGTCGGTGGCTGAGAGCTCCGCTCGCTTCGCCTCCCGGGCCGAGAAGGAGCTCCGCCGCGAGCTGCTCGTGACCCCCTTGCCCGAGCTCGGTCTCGTGGCGGCGAACGGCCCGAACGACCCGGAGCCCGAGCTCGTCGTCGAGAACGGCGTCGTCCTCCGCCTGGACGGGCGCGCCGCTTCCGAGTTCGACGTGATCGACCGCTTCCTCGTCGCGCACGGCCTCGACCTCGACGTCGCCGTCGAGGCGATGGCGCTCTCCGATCTCGATCTCGCGCGCATGCTGGTGGACGTCGACGTCCCGCGGGACGAGGTCGTGAGGCTTGCGCGCGGTCTCACACCGGCCAAGCTCGCGCGCGTGGCCGGCCTGCTCGATCCGGTCGAGCTGATGTTCGCGCTCAAGAAGCTCCGCGCGAGGCGGGCGCCGGCGAATCAGGCTCATGTCACGAACCTGAAGGAGAGCCCGGCCCTGCTCGCCGCCGATGCCGCCGAAGCCGCAGCGCGGGGGTTTGCGGAGCTCGAGACGACGGTCGGGGTGGCGCGGTACGCCCCGCTCAACGCGATCGCGCTGCTCGTGGGCTCGCAGACGGGACGCCCGGGCGTGATGACCCAGTGCGCCGTCGAGGAGCGTCGCAACCTCGAGCTCGCCGTGAACGGCCTCGTCACGTACGCCGAGACGCTGTCGGTCTACGGCACGGAGGAGGTCTTCGTCGACGGTGACGACACTCCCTGGTCGAAGTCGTTCCTCGGCGCCGCGTACGCCTCGCGCGGCGTCAAGGTCCGATTCACGTCGGGCACCGGCTCGGAGGCGCTCATGGGGCAGGCGCAGGGAATGTCGATGCTCTACCTCGAGGCGCGGTGCATCTCGGTCGTCCGCGCCGCCGGCTCGCAGGGCGTGCAGAACGGCTCGATCTCGTGCGTCGCGCTCGTGCTCTCGCTTCCCGGCGGGACGCGCGCGATCCTCGCCGAGAACGTGATCGCCGCGTGGCTCGACCTGGAGGTCGCGTCGGGAAACGATGCCATCGCCTCGCACTCCGCGATCCGGAAGACGGCCAAGCTGATGGGGCAGTTCCTCCCCGGCACCGATTTCGTCACGTCCGGCTACTCGGTGATGCCCCGCCACGACAACACCTTCGGCGGTGGCAACTACGACGCCGACGACCTCGACGAGTGGATGACGATCCAGCGCGACTGGCAGATCGACGGCGGGATCGAGCCCGTCGACGAGGCGGAGGTGACGCGCGTTCGCGATCGTGCAGCTCACGCGATCCAGGCCGTGTTCGCAGCACTCGACCTGCCCGAGGTGAGCGACGCCGAGGTACGCGCGGCGACGGTCGGCTACGACGCGAGCGACATGCCGGATCGCGATCGGGCAGCGGACGTCGATGCTGCTGACGCTGCTCTCGAGCGCCGTGTCTCCGGGCTCGACGTCGCGCTCGCGCTCGACCGGCCGGATTCGACGACGTTGCGCGAGCGGTTGTCGAGATGCAGCGTCAGCGCGTCTCGGCCGACTATCTCCAGACCTCGGCGGTGATGGACGAGGACGGCTACGTGCGCTCGGCGGTGAACGACCCGAACCTGTACACCGGGCCCGGCACCGGCTATCGGCTCGAGGGGGCGCGCTGGGAGGCGCTGCAGGCGCTTCCCCACGTCGTCGATGCGGCGCACCTCGGAGCGGGTGGCGGGGGGGCCGGCGCGATCGTCGTCGTCGTGGGCGAGGCGGCGGCGGGGACGGACCCTGCTCGAGGTCGTGATCGCGGTCGGGCCCGCCTTTGCCGACACGATCCGGGAGACGATCAACGGGCTCGCCCACGGCGACGTCCTGGCGGCGATCGCCGACGGTGTCGGCGAGGAAGGAGCAACGCCCCGCATCGTCCGCGTTCGCCGGGTGGCAGACGTCGCGTTCATCGCCCACGACGGCGCCTGCCTCTCCGGCTCGGGGATCGCGCTCGGCATCCAGTCCAAGGGCACGGCCGTCATCCACCGTGCCGACCTGCAGCCGCTCGACAACCTCGAGCTGTTCGGGATGTCGCCGCTCTACTCGCTCGAGAGCTATCGCGCGATGGGTCGAAACGCCGCAGGCTACGCCCTGGGTCATCGCGTCGGCCCCGTGCCCACCGAGCTCGACAACTTCGCCCGGGCAAAGCTGATCGTGCGAACGACGTTGCTCCATGCCCGCGAGACGCGGGCCGTCGAACGAGGAGCGGCGCCGGTCGAGCTCGCGCTGGCCTCAAGGCCCGTCGCGACACCGCGCTCGTCGTAGGCGGGGATCCGTCCCGCGCTACAGGAGCCCCTGGGCGCGCTGCCTCGCCTGAAGCTCGCGCTCGGCCTCGTCCTCCTCGCGGAAGAGGCGCGCGAGCAACCAGACGATTACGGCGAAGAAGACGATCGCCTGCTCGGTCGTCATCAGGATCCCGCCGAGATTCTGATCCTGTGCCACGCCGATGCCCCAGAGGCGCGTCGGCAGGCTCTCGTAGTAGCCGTACAGCGGCGGTGCGAAGGTCAGCGCCAGGCCGAGGAACGCCGAGCCGACGAAGGCGGCGAAGATGTAGGCGATCCGGCCGAGTGTCGGAACCGAGCGCGGGGCATCGCTGAGCACCGGCCACCAGAAGAGGAGCCCGATCGTGATCATGAACAGGTGCTCGAGGTTGAGCAGCTGGGGGTGGCGGAGCGCGGTGTCGTAGACGCCCCCGAGGTGGACGGCGTACCACCCGACGAGCCACACCGGAAGCGCGATCGTCGGGCGCGTCGCGAATGCGAAGGGGCGGCCGCCGCGGGCAGCGATCGTGGCCTGCATGGCGGGCGTCAACCCGAGGATCAGGAGCGGCGGCGCCCAGTCGGCGATGATCACGTTCTGGAGCAGGTGGAACAGCAGGAGGTAGTCCGCGGCGATCGTCTCGAGCGGTGAGTTGAGCGCGAGCACGATCAGCGCGACCCCGGCGCCGAAGCCGGCGATCCGGGCTCGTCCGGGCGGATCGCGTCGCGCGGCCCGCGCGTACGCCCAGAGACAGACGCCACCGGCGACGACGAACAGTGGCTCGAACGTCGGCGACCAGGGAGAGGTCACGCCGCCTCACCGGGGAGGGCGACGTCCTCGGCGCGCTGGCGCTGGTTCGCACGGAGGAGGATGACGAAGGCGAGCCCGACGGTGAAGACCTGCTCGACCATCATCACGACGCCGGCAATCTTCTGATCGGTCAGCGGCGACAGCCCGAGGAGGCGCACGGGCTGATCGACGTACGTCGAAAACAGAGGCTCGTAGGCGAACAGGATGACGTAGGCGAGGATCTGTCCCGTCCAGAAGACGAGCGCGGTGTATCCGAGGCGCTCGCCGAGTGTCAGCCGCTGATGCCTGGCCGGATCGACGATCTGCGTCCAGATGAGAATGCCTCCGACGACGAAGCTGAGGTGCATGACGTCGTGCCAGATCCAGTGATGCAGCGCCGCCTCGTAGAAGCGCGGCACGTGCCAGGTCATGAGCGCGGTGACCCACACCGCATAGCTGATGCCGGGCCGGAGGAGGAAGCGCAGCGTCGAGCGAAGCCACCTCGTCCGTGCGAGTGGCACGAGCAGATCGCGAGGGAGAAGGAACACCGTCAGTGGCCCGCGGACGGCGACGACGGTGAGGGCGATTCCGAGGTCGGCGATGAAGACGTGCTGGAGCATGTGGACGCTCTGGAGGTAGGCCTCGCCGATCCGGTCGATCGGCGAGACGATGGCGAGAACGGTCACGGCGACACCGGCGACGAAGAGCGGGATTCGCGTCCACGGCGCGAGGTCGGCTCGGCGGCGATGGAGGCGAGACCAGCCGTGGAGGAAGAACCCGATCGCGACGAGACCGCCGCCGATCACGAGCGGCTGGAACGACCAGGCCCGCCACAGGTTCTCGCTCGCGAGCAGTGCACCCACGCGATCAGGCTAGCGCGAGTCAGCCGGACGCAAGGATGGAGCGTGCCGCGGCCCGGCCGGAGCGGACAGCACCTTCCATGTGCATGTGGCCGATGCCCGCGAGGTCGGTACAGGCCCAGAGGATCGGCCCGACCGGGCGGGTCAGGTCGGCCCCGTGGCGCGACAGCCCTCCGATCCCGAACGTGGCCGCATACGCGCCGCGCGTCCATTCCTCCTGCGACCAGTCTCGCTCGATGACGTCGACCGCATCGAGCGCGCGCGGGCCGAAGAAGTGCGCAAGGCCCTCGAGCACGAGCCGCCGGCGCTCACCGGGCTCGAGCCGCTCGGCCGTCGTTGCTCGCTCGCCCGCGAGGAACGTGCACAGGACGCCGGGCCTGCCGGCAGGCGGCGTGTTGTCGTAGACCTCGCGCACGAACGCGTACGGGGCGAACCCCTCTCCGGCGAGACCGTCGGCACGCCAGAACGGCTCGTCGTAGACGGCGAGCACCTTGATCACGTCGCCCTGGGTCATCGCCTGATGGAGGCGCATCCGCCAGCCGGGGAGGGCCGGCTCGAACCGGATCAGGCCGGCGACGTTCGGCGGTACGGCGACGATCGCCCTCCGCGCGCTGACGTGGTGGGAGCCCGCCTCGACCTCGACGCCCTCGTCGTCCCAGCGCAACGTGCGAGCGGGAGCATCGAGCACGACCCGGTCGCCGAGGCGCTCGGCGAGACGGAGGGGGATCAGCTGCGAGCCACCGACGACCCGTGCGTTGAGGCACAGATCGGGCTCGAACAGGTTCGCGACGCTGCCGGCGCCGGCGACGGTCGCGAGAGCGCTCAGCAGCGAGAAGGTGTCGGCCGGCTTCGTCATGTAGCCGCCTGCCATGAAGGCACGCAACAGGTCTCGCGCGAGCGCGTCGTCGACCTCGTCGGCGAGCCACTGCTCGAAGGTGATCGCATCGAGCTCGGCGGCGCGCGGATGCTCCCAGGGAGCCTCGGGGTCGAGCTCGGCGACGAGCGCGTCGAGCTTCGCGACGGCAGCGTCATACGCCCTCGAGGACGCAGCCGGGAGAGGATCGTCGGCGCCGTGGTAGCGGTGGAGCGCTCCGTCGGCGTCGATCGTGAGGTGATCCCCCTCGCGGTAGGCAGGGAAGAGATCGATCCCGAGCTCGGCGAGGAGCGCGTGCATCTCGCTCTGGTAGGGCGCGATCCACTGGCCGCCGAGCTCGTTCGGCTCGCCGCCGACCTCGATGTTCAGCAGGCGCCCCCCGACCCGGTCGCGTGCCTCGAGAACGACGACGTCGCGGCCGCCGGCGGCGAGGTCGGACGCGGCGACGAGGCCGGCGACCCCCGCACCGACGACGACGACGTCCGCTTTCTTCCTGACCATGTGGTCAGGATAGTAGAGACGGTGAGGTCAGGCGTCAGTCTGAGCTTCCCCGCAGGTTCCCGGTCAGGAAGGGCCGGGCGGCATCTCGCCGACGGGCCACGGCTTGCCGCCGACGCCCCAGTTCTTCGGGTTGTGGCCCTCGACGATCACCCAGGTGTGGTCGCGCAGGTCGGGGTGGACGGCCTCGCAGAGTGCGTCCGTCATCCCGGCGATGAGCTTCTCGCTCACCTCCGGCGTGACGCGGTAGTCGAATAGCTCGACGCGGATCAGGGGCACGACAGCCTCCTTCGCTCGTGGGTGAGACTCGATCCTACGACCCTTGCCGTTCCGCCGCCCCTGGTGCGCGACGCCACGAGATCATCCGTGACGGCACTCGATATCTCGTCGGTCGCGAGCATGCTCTCATCCCGTCATCGATCATCGCACTTCGAGGAGGTAGGCGACCATCAACGTCCTCGCTGCCGAACCTCAGGTGGTAGGCATCGGAGGATTCCTCGACACGGGTGATCTGAGCCCGGTTCTGGTCGAACACCGTGCCGAAGGGGAAGAACGTGAAGTCGAGGACCTTGGCCTGCAGGCCCGCCTCGGTGAGAAGTCGGGTCGTTTCCTGCTGCCCGGCGATCGAGAGCTGCATCAGGTACTCGTAGGTCTCCGGGTCGCGAACCAGCGTCATCGTCTCGAGCAGAATCAGGTCGGGCGGCTCGTCCTCGAGCGCGTGCTGGAGCAGATCGATCGTTGCCAGGCGATCGGTCGAGTTGATCTCGTCCGAGATCGAGAAGCCAACGACGCAGCTGTCGGTGCGGCCGCCTTCGGCGACTGCCTTGCGCGCCAACTTCACACCGAGCCTCGCCGCGTCCATCCAGTGACTGCCGGGTTGTGGCCGGGCACCTTGCTTCCTCCGGGCAACGTCGGGGGTCGACAGGATCCCACGTGCCGGTGGAGATCACGTTGCAGCCCGCCTCGACGTACGAGCGGTGCACGTCGAGCACCGTCTGCGGATCACGGTAGAGAGCCCAGGTGCCCCAGAGATCGGGGTCGGCGCGGTCGAGTCCGGCAAGACGCTCGATCTCGGTCGCGACCCCCCGTCGAGCGCGACGCAGCTCTCTGCCGCGATCATCTCCGCCAGTCGCCTGTATGCCTCCGAGCGAATGCGTGCCCGGGGGATGGCCGGCTTCAACGGCTCACGCTCGCTGCCCCTACGAGCATCGGCTCTGCCGCGACACCGTCATCTGCCGGAACCATTCCGTCTCGTCACGCCTAGCGTCCGGAGCCGCTCGCTGCCGGACCCTTCGGCCTGCAGAGCCCATCACGAATCCTTGGACTGCCGCAGCCCGGATCACACCGTGACCCATCCCACCCTCGGCCTGGCGATCCATGCCGCGGCACGCCAGAGGGATTCGGCCGGATCGCGGCCGAATCCCTCCTGAAGCCGTGCCGAGCACCGCGGCTTCTCAGCGCAGAGGCTTGAGGTGCGTGAACGGCTCGTCGTCTGGGAGCTGATCCCAGGCCAGACCCTCGTCCTGGGCGGCGATGTAGCGCGGCTCGATCCCGAGCTCCTCGAGAACGATGTTGCGCGCCTGCGGGATGGCACTCGCCTTGTAGAAGGCGAGATGCCGGTTGAATCCCTGGCGCCCGAAGCCGCAGTCGGTGGAGAGGATCAGCTTGTCGGCCGGGATGTGCTCGAGCGCCCGCCGGACGCGATCGGCGACGACGTCGGGGAAATCCGCCTGCAGTGTCCGGTGGCTGACGACGCCCACGGCGACCTTCTTCTTCAGCGAGTCCTTGTAGGGGGCGAAGAGCGACAGCTCCTTGAGATCGTTCTCGGTCGCCTCGACCGTCCAGACGTCCCCCTTGAGCCGTTCGAGGTAGATCTCGACGGAGTTTGCATACGACTCGTCGCTGAACACCTTCTGCATGTTTGGGTTGCCCCAACAGGTGTGGATCCAGACCTCGACATCGTCGAGCCCCTCGATCTCGCGATTGAAGCAGTCCACGAGAAAGTCCAGCAGCTTCGTCTCGTTCGGGTAGTAGCAGGCCATGAAATGGAGGGTGGGCTCCTCGATCTGGATCACCTTGCACCCGGAGGCGGCCAGCTGCCGCAACTCGAGATTCATCGCCTCGGCCATGTCCCAGGTCACCTGCATCTTGTCGTCGAGGTCGTAGTGCTCGGTGTGGCTGTCGAGGAAGAACGCAAGCACCTGCGCGGAGCACGAACCGAACTTGATCTGCTTCCCGGAGGCGGCGCTCTGCTGTGCGACGCGCCAGATCTTGGCGTACTCGAGCGGGTTCTTCGGGTCGTGCTCGACCTTGTCGACGACACGGGGCCAGCGCCAGGTCTTGTAGATGGAGTCGAGCATCGTGCCGACCGGATAGGCGAGTAGGGGCGATCGCGTGTTACGCGTTTGCAGCTCCTCGTGCTCGAAACCCTTCCACCGTTGGAGAGGGTAGTGGTGCCACGAGCGCCCGCCGACGTCCTCGTCGAGGTGGTAGTCCCCGGTCGTCAGGATGTCGAGGCCGGCGCGCTCCTGGTCGGACACGACGACAGCGTGCGCATCGGTGAATTGCTCGCGGAACCAGGGATCCATCATCGCGGTGTCGAGCGGACGGCCCCACATGTTCGCCGTGTACCAGCGAGGGCGCGGCCACGATCCCGTTACCGTCGCAGGGAGCATCAGGTCCTTCGTCGCCGTGAACAACAGCTACCTCCTCCTTTGGCGTCGGCTCTCGGGCTCGAGAGCGCACCCGCGACGATACTATGCCACTCTTCACGAACGACGTCCGGGCTGCGATGGTGGGGACGGGACGCCGATCTCGGGCCGCGGGACGAGGATCGGGACTCGAGGCCGGCTTGCTTTCCACCCGTGCACTGCCGAGCCACCCGTCACGGGCGTCGGGTCCCCAAGACTCACTCCACCGGCATGCCGCCCGAGCGCGTGAGCTGGAGGAGAATGTCCCGGCTGAACGCCGTCTCGAGGCGCTTTACCTCGGCCGCCACCTCGGCCTCGAGGTCGTCTCCACAAGGACGTGTCTCCTGCCGCCACTCCTCGAGGTAGAGGTCCATGTCCACGAGGCCGGCTTTCATCGCGGCGGCGTCGATCGCCTTCTGGAACCGGTCGGAGAGCTCGGCGCGCGCGGTCGCCGTCTCGCTCCTCGCGGTGACCTGGGCGGGGATGCCTCGCCATGAGATGACGGTCAGCATGGAGCTCATCTGCTCTCCGGGAAGCCGAGTTGCTCGACGAAGCGGTCGTTGAAGTCCTCGCGGTCGGACAGCTCCACATACTCGACCTCGTCGAACATGGCGGTCGCCGCGTGGCGCTCCTGGATCGACAGCAGCGCCATTTTTGCGCCTTCGCCAGCGACGTTGCCGGCCGACACGATCCGCGGGAGGGCCAGCTCCGGCACGAGGCCGATGCGCACTGCGCTCGCGGGTGACAGGTACGAGCCGAACGAGCCGGCGAGGAGAACTTGCTGAATCTCGGAGACGTCGATTCCGAGCTCCTCGACGAGGATCTGCCAGCCGGTTGCGATAGCCGCTTTCGCGAACTGGAGCTCGCGGACGTCTCGCTGCGACAGGTAGACGGCGTTCTCGATGTCGCCCTCCTCGCCGATCCAGTGGAGGACAAATATACGCTCCCCGTCGGGACGTTCGAGGAGGCGGCGCGAAAGGGCCGGTGCGATCTCCGCCGCGCGTTCGTTCGGGACGAAGCGGCCCGAGAGGTCCAAGAGGCCGGCGGCGACGAGCTCGGCGGCCGCGTCGACGAGCCCCGAACCACAGACGCCCACCGGGGCCGTCTCGCCGATCACCCCGAGCTCCACGGCGTCGTCCCTGATTCTGACCACCTCGATGGCACCCTCTGCCGCGCGCATGCCACAGCGGATCTGCGCGGCCTCGAAGGCAGGCCCCGCCGGTGCTGCCGTGCAGACGAGGCGTTCGGCCGAGCCGAGCGCGATCTCGCAGTTCGTGCCCACGTCGATGAACAGTCGCAGGCGCTTGTCGCGAGTCATCCCGGTCGCGAGCAGGCCGGCGACGATGTCGCCGCCGACGTAGGCGCCCAGGGCCGGGAAGATCGTCGCCCGCGCCCGGGGGTGCAGGCTTAGCCCGAGCTCCGTCGCCGGCATGTCGGGGTACGACGGAGCGGCCATGATGAACGGGGCCACCCCGATCGGCTCGGGGTCGATGCCGAGCGCGAGCTGGGTCATGGTCGCGTTCCCCGCGAGGGCGACCTCGTAGACGTCCGACGGGTTGACGTCTCCCTGCGTGCAGACCTCCTCCGCGAGCTCTTGCAGCGTCTCGCAGGCGAGCCCGCGCAACCGCTCGAGCGCCTTCGGGTCGAGCATCGTCGCCGAGATCCGCGAGATCACGTCGGCGCCGAAAGGCTGTTGCCGGTTGAGCATCGACCGTACGGCGACGGGTGTGCCGGTGCCGATGTCGAGGAGGGTGGCAACGACTGTCGTCGTGCCGAGGTCGAACGCGATCCCGTGCATCCGCTCGCTCGTGTCGCCCGGTTCGATGTCGATCAGGAGATCGTCGACCACGACACACGTGACGCGATAGTTGCTCTCACGCAACACGGTCGGGAGGCGTCGCAGCACGCCGGTCTCGACACGCAGCTCCAGGTCGTCGACGGCATCGAACAGCCGCTCCAAATCCGTGCGTTGATCCTGCAGCGTCGGCGGCTCGAGCTCCACGTACCGCTTCTGGATCGCCGGGTGCAGGATCACCTGGCGGCCGACCCCGACGGTCGCCGCCTTCGGACGCGTGACGAGCGGCGGCACGTCGACGACGAGATCGCCGTGCGCCTCGGCCCGGCACGCGAGCCGCCAGCCGTTCTCGAGGTCGCCCTGGTCGAACGCGCGCACATCGAGCTTGGAGATCGGCACCGATCCGACGGCAACGCGAACCTTGCACTTCTTGCACGTACCGTGGCCACCGCACGTCGAGTCGATCGCGATCCCGTTCCACGAGGCGGCGTCGAAGAGCGTGACACCGGGAGGGACCCGCACGCTCGTGCCCGACGGCTCGAACCGCAGACCGACTCTCGCAGGTGGCTCCACCGGTACTCCCTCGTCGGACTCGGCTCGGTCGATCGCGATCGTCACGCCGTCGCAGCCTGAGTCTTGCGGTGTTCAGCGATCCAGTTCGTGCCCCACTCATCGCGACCGAGCAGCAGATCTGCGGCCCTGCACGCATCGACGGTCTGCGGTGTGCGCCCGTCCATGATTGCGCTCGTGAGGCCCGCGTACGATGCCAAAACGAGGAACGCCGCGTTCAGGGCATGCCGCCCGGGGAGGCCAAACGACGTGTTCGAGGCGCCGAGGGTCATGTTGAGCCCATAGGTGTCGCGGATGCGGCTGATCGTCTCGAGCGTGACGAGCACCGCCTGCGGGTCCGCGCCGACCGTCATCGCCAGCGGGTCGATGACGATGTCCTCGAGGGGGATCTCGTACTGTCCGTGCACGATGTCGACGAGACGGGCGCAGACGTCCAGGCGCTCGTCGGCGGTCTGCGGAATCCCGGTTTCGTCGTTGACGAGACAGATGATCGCGGCTCCGTGCTCCTTCACCATCGGCAGCACGCGGTCGAGCCGATCCTTCTCACAGGTGACCGAGTTGACGAGCGCCTTGCCCTCGTAGGCGGCCAATCCCGCCTCGAGCGCTTCGACAACGGAGGAGTCGATGCAGATCGGAAGATCGGTGTGCTCCTGCACGAGCCTGACCGCGCGGGCGAGCAGATCTGCCTCGTCGGTCAGTGGCACGCCCATGTTGACGTCGAGCACGTGCGCGCCGCCCACGACCTGAGCCTCGACGTCCTTGACGATCTCGGAGAGGTCACCCTCGCGCAACGCCGCCGCGAACGCCTTCCTCCCGGTCGGGTTGATGCGCTCGCCGATGATGCAAAAGGACTGGTCCGGGCCAATCATGACCTCTTTAGACCGTGAGCTGAGGACGGTGTGCATGCGCGCGTCTTTCCTCCTTGAGTGGGATATCGAGATCGCGGCAGAGCCGCGAGAGGGCGCCGTCGTGGCGGAAGTCGGTCAGGTGCAGGCCGCGCACGCCGGGGAGCGCGAGCGCGTGGCGTGCCTGCTCGAGGCACAGCTGGTAGGCGGCCTCGAGCTCGTCGTCCGCCAGCTCGATCCGGGCGATCGTCGCTGCGGGCACGTCGATGCCCGGTACCTCGCGGTCGATGAATGCGAGGGCCTTCGCTCCGCGCACGAGCAAGATCGTCGGCAGGATCGCAGCCTTCGCCGTCAGCTCGTGCAGCTCGAGCTCGTCAACGAACGCCTCCAGGCGTTCCGGGTGGTAACAGATCTGCAGCTGCAGAAAGCGCGCCCCGGCGGCGATCTTGTTGGCCGCCCGCCGCGCGCGATAGTCGAGCGGCGGCGCACCGGGGTTCTCGACCGCTCCAACGAAGAGCGGCGGAGCGGGATCGAGCTTCCGTCCCGACAGGTAGCGGCCCTCGGCGAGCCCGGCAGCGACGCGGATCAGCTGAGGGCCGTCGAGATCGAAGACGCGGCGCGCCTCGGGCTCGTCCCCGGCCGTGACGTCGTCGCCCGTCAGGCAGCACACGTTGTGCACGCCGTGGAGCGCCGCTCCGACGATGTCCGCCTGGCAGGCGATCCGGTTCTTGTCGCGGCACACAACCTGAATGATCGGCTCGACGCCCGCCTGCGAGATGGCGATCGCGCAGGCGACATTGGACGCATGGGCGTGTGCGGCCGTGTTGTCGGTCGCGTTCATCGCGTCGACCCACTCCGCCATCTCCGCGATTCGCTCGCCGAAGCTCTCGAGCGTCCCTCCGTCGATCGCCGGCGCCTCCCCGGTGAGCACGAGCCGATCGCCCGCCTCGACGATTTCGCGGAAGCTCGTCATGAGGGCCTGTCCGCGCCCTCGGTCTGCCAGCCGGTCGGCCTCACCTTGTCGCGACCGTTGAGCAGGTTGCGCCACGACGAGGTGCCCGACAGACGATTGTCCACCGGGGGCCGAAGCTCGTTGAAGTGCTGTCGCCACGATGCCGGCAGGAGCGGCAGCGTCCGCGATCGCTCCTCTGCCTTCACCCAGACGCAGCGCATCCCGGACTCGACCTCACAGCCACCGTCCTCTCGCACCCCGCCGCACGGTCCGTTGCGGAGCGTCTTGGGGCACGTCATCGGGCAGGTCATCCCGGTGTCGTGCAGGACGCACTGGCCGCACATCCGGCACCCGAAGACCGGCTTCTTGAGCGCGTGCTCGATGGCGGTGACGACACCCATCTCCGGTTCGCCGATCAGACCGAGGCGAGGTTTCGCCGCTGTTGGAGCAGCTCTTTCGCGCGCTTGGTGGCGCTGGAGGCGTCGGCCGCGTAGCCGTCGGCGCCGACGACGTCTGCGTACTCCTGTGTCACGGGCGCACCCCCGACGAGGATGATCACGTCGTCGCGCAGGCCCGCCTTGTCGATCGCCTCGATGTTCACCTTGAACATTGGCATCGTGGTCGTCAGGAACGCCGAGAAGCCGACGACGTCGGGCTTGTGCTCCTGGATCGCCTCGACGAACGTCTCCGGCCGCACCTGGACGCCGATGTCGATCACCTTGAAGCCGGCGCCCTCGAGCATGATGTTGACGAGGTTCTTGCCGATGTCGTGGACGTCACCCTTGACCGTGCCCATCAAGAACGTGCCGATCGTCTCCGCGTCCGAATCGGCGAGCAGTGGGCGCAGGAACTCGAGCGCGCCCGTCATCGCCCGACCCGCGATCAGCATCTCGGGCACGAAGAAGTCGCCGCGCTCGAAGCGGGCGCCGACCTCCTCGAGCGCTGGGATCAGCGCCTCGAACAGCATGGTCATTCGGCGGGATCTCCGCTCGATCCCGGGGCCGTCAGCTCGACGACTGCGGGCTTGTTGCCGACGAGTGTCTCGTCGTAGATCTTGGTGAAGGATCTCGTCGTTCGTCATGCTCCTCGTTCTCCTGGGTAGGGGTCGATAGCGGCGGATAGGGCGTCTGCCTCCGACGACGACGTGCGCTGACAGCTCGGCCAGGCGCTCGCGAGACGTGCGGACGGTCGGGGCCGAGACCGAGATGGCCGCGATCACCGTGCCGCGCGAGCCGCGAACGGGTGCGGCGGTGGAGCAGAGACCCGCATCGAGCTCCTCCCACGTCGTGGCGAAGCCGTGCCCGCCGGACCTCGTCGAGATCGGCGAGCAGGTCGCCCATGTCGGTGATCGTGCTCGGGCCGAGCTGCGCGAGCCGGCCGAACGGCGGCTGCGCAGCCCCGAACGCCATGAACACCTTGCCCATGCGACGATGCGTGGACCGGGATCCGGCTGCCGACCCAGTTGCCCGCTCCGAGCGGATGGTGCGCTGTCGACCTGCGCCAGCCGCGCGACGCCCCGCGGGGTCGGGATCGCGACGTTCGCCGTCTCGCCGGTCTCTCGTCCGAGCCGCTCGAGGAACGGCCACGCAAGCGTCGCGAGGTCACCCACGCTCGAGTCGCGCCGCGCGTACTCGACGAGCACGGGACCGGGGCGGAACCCGCCGCCGGTGCGACGCTGCGCGAGCCCGTTCCGCTCGAGTGCTCGCAGCAGGCGTGCGGCGGTCGACTTGGGAAGCTGCGTGTCCTGCATGACACCGGAAAGCGTCACCACGTGGTCGCTCTCGACGAGCTGCACGAGGATCCGGGCCGCGCGGTCGATTGCCTGAGCTCCGTTTGAACTACTGCTCATGGTGCCGTATCATGGCACCAAAATTGGACAACGTCAAGTGACAAAACGGCTTCAATGGTCTATCATTCCATCAGTGGTGCCGACTCATGGGACTCAGCCGACCGCGTTGTGCCCCGTGAGGCCCGGGAGCAACCCCCGACAACGTTGACGCGACGACGAGGAGTGGGTTGCGGCAGAGCTGCGTTGCATATTCGTGTTCGGCGACACAGCGGTACCCCTCCCTCTGACGGCGAGGGCAGGCATGCTGGAGATAACGCCAAGAAAAGGAGATCGACCGTGAAGACCGCCGAGCGCACGCGCATCGCCTTCGAGCGAGGAACGCCGGATCGTGTTCCCGTCCACTGCTGGCTCGGGCTACCGCTGATCAAGAAGCTCCGTCCGGCCGACAAGTCGACGACTCGACATGCTCCACTGGTGGATCGACGACCCGATGGGGTCGATCGTGAAGATGCAGCAGGATCTGGGGCTCGACCCGATGATCACGACGTACAGCCAGCACATCGGCGAGCACGAGATCTGGCCGCGAATGCTGTTCCCGCGCCCCTACGAGACCGACACCTGGGTCGAGACGTTCGAGGTGTCGGGTCAGGGCGAGGGCTGGCGCGAGCACTCCCACACATCCACACGCCCGACGGCGATCTCGACTACTCGTACCGCACCGAGGACGGCTTCGGCACCTCGTGCCACGATTTCCTGCTCAAGGGCGACGAGCCGGAGTCGAAGCTGCCCGCGCTCCGGCACTTCCCTTCCGCCGATCTCTACGACATGTCCGTCCTGACGGGCATGGTCGAGAAGGTCGGCGACGAGGCGTGGTGGCTGCATCACGTGATCGGCCCGTGGGACATGGCAGCCGAGATCCGCGGGCTCGTCGACCTCTCGATGGACATCTACGACCGGCCCGCAGTTCGTTCACGAGCTGATGCGCGTCTGCACCGACTGGCTCAAGGGCTTCTACCGCCGGCTCGGCGAGACGGGCATCCACTCGATCTCGATGAACGAGACGTGGACGGGCGTCGGCGTCGCGCGCGACCATTTCGTCGAGTTCATGAAGCCGTACGAGGCGGAGTGCGTGCAGGCCGCTCACGACGCGGGCTACCTCGTCAGCTTCCACAACTGCGGTCGTGCGACGCTCCTGCTCGAGGACATCGCCGACACCGGCCCCGATGCGATCGAGACGCTGACGTCCGACCGCTCGTCCGGCGACGTCGACCTCGCAGACGCGAAGCGGCGAATCGGCGATCGCGTATGCCTGTTCGGCGGCTTCAACGAGCACCTTCTGCACGAGGCGGATGAGGATGCGGTCAGGGACGAGGTTCGACGTTGCCTCGACGCGGCGATGGAGGGCGGCGGCTACGTCCTGCGGTCGACCGGCCAGATCTTCGACGCGAAGCCCGGGCTGATCGAGCTCATGTGCGAGACGCGCTCGCGAGTACGGCCGCTACAACTGAGCAGTCGGATCAGCCTGCGATGAGCGAAGCCGACCTCTTCCGACGTCGAGACGACGGCGGCAGGGCCCGCGGGGGCTCTGCCGCTGACCCGGATGCGTTCCTGAAGGAACGCCCCTCGGGCGACGTCTTCGGGCTGTCGCAGAACGCCGGCATGGGCTGGGAAGCCGTCGAAGGTCGGCCGCGACCAGTTCCTGATCCTCTCCACGCTCGGCGGAATCCGCGCCGACGACGGCACGCCCGTCGCGCTCGGGTACCACACCGGTCACTGGGAGGTCGGACTGCTCGTCCGCGAAGCCGCGGAGGAGCTCGATCGCCTCGGTGCGCTCCCGTTCGCCGCGCACGTCTCCGATCCGTGCGACGGACGGACGCAGGGCACGACCGGGATGTTCGACTCGCTTGCCGTATCGCAACGACGCCGCGGTCGTGCTGCGCCGGCTCGTGCGCAGCCTGCCGAACCGCCGCGGCGTCATCGGCGTCGGTACCTGCGACAAGGGCCTGCCCGCGATGATGATGGCGGTCGCCTCGTTTCGCGAACCTCGCCGGGCGCAGTCATCCCGGGCGGCGTGACGCTGCCTCCCCGGCGCGGCGAGGACGCCGGCGCCGTCCAGACGCTCGGAGCGCGCTTCGCGCATCGAGCTCGTCACGCTCGACGAGGCCGCCGACCTCGGTTGCCGCGCGTGCGCTTCTCCGGGCGGCGGCTGCCAGTTCCTCGGCACGGCCGCCACGGCGCAGGTGGTCGCCGAGGCGCTCGGGCTTACCGTGCCACATGCGGCGCTTTCGCCCTTCGGGTCAGCCGATCTGGCTGGACATGGCGCGACGCACCGCCGCCGCCGTCCACGACCAGTGGCAGGCCGGGCGCACGCTCGAGACGTGCTGACCGACGAAGCGATCGAGAACGCGATGCTCGTCCACGCTGCCTTCGGAGGATCGACGAACCTTCTGCTCCACATTCCGGCGATCGCCCACGCCGCGGGCCTGCGACGGCCGACGGTGGAGGACTGGCGCAGGATCAATCGCTCCGTGCCGCGTCTCGTGGATGCCCTACCGAACGGGCCGGCGAACCACGTCACGGTCCGCGTGTTCCTCGCCGGCGGCGTGCCCGAGGTGATGCTGCACCTCCGGCGCCTCGGTCTTCTGCACTGCGACGCGCAGGACGATCACCGGCAGCACGCTGGAACGACGTGCTCGACGAGTGGGAGAGCAGCGAGCGGCGCGGCGCTCCTGCGCGCCCGTCTCGCTCGAGGCCGACGGCGTCGACCCCGACGATGTCATCTCGCTCGCCCGGACAGGGCACGCTGCCAAGGGCATGACGTCGACCGTCTGCTTCCCCGAGGGGAATCTCGCCCCGGGCGGGTAGCGTGATCAAGAGCACCGCGATCGATCCGCGGGTGCTCGACGACGACGGGATCTACCGGCTCACCGGCCCTGCGCGCGTGTTCACGAGCGAGCGGGACGTCGATCGCTGCGATCAAGGGCATCGCCGGTGCGCCCATCCAGCCGGGAGACGTCATCGTCCTCGCGGGTCGCGGCCCGCTCGGCTCGGGGATGGAGGAGACCTACCAGCTCACCTCAGCGCTGAAGTTCCTTCCCTTCGGGCGCGAGGTGGCCCTGATCACGGACGCGCGCTTCTCGGGTGTCTCGACCGGCGCCTGCGTCGGGCACGTCAGCCCGGAGGCACTCGAGGGAGGGCCGATCGGCCGACTGCAGCGACGGCGATGTCGTCCGGATCGTCGTCGACCGGGAGCGACTCGAGGCGTCCATCGACCTCGTCGGTCACGGTGGCGAGCGGTGGACGGCCGAGGAGGCCGCTGACGAGCTCGAACGGCGCCCGCTGCGGACAGACATCGTCCCCGACCCCGACCTACCCCCGGACACGCCGTGTGGGCGCGGTTGCAATCGGTAAGCGGTGGGCTCTGGGGTGGCTGCGTCTACGACGCACGAGGCGATCGGACAGGTGCTCGATGCGGCCGCGGGCCGCATCGCCTTTCGACGCGAGGACGCGTCCGCCACGGCTTCGGCTTGACAGCCAACGCGGTACTGGCGTAACGTTGGAAACGTTCTCAAAGAACGTTCCCAACAGATGACCCTGTCGACGAAGACAGCAACCCTCCACGACGTCGCCCGCGAAGCCGGGGTGTCCGTGTCGACGGTCTCGCGTGTGCTCAACGGGCAACCGTTCGTGCGTGCCGAGGTACGCGATCGCGTGCTCCTGGCGAGCCGGTCGCTCGACTACCGACCCAACGTCGCTGCCCGCAGCATGCGCACCGGGACGACCGGCGCGGTAGGCCTCGTGGTCAGCGACATCTCGAACCCACTGTTCTCCGCCATCGCGAAGGCCGCTGACTTTACGCTCAGCCCGCGAGGGTACGCGCTCATGATCGCCAATTCCGCGAACGACCCCGACCACGAGGCGGAGTTGATCGCTGCCTTCCGGCAGCGGCGCCTCGACGGGCTGATCATCGCAACGGCGAACGAAGGGGCCCCCGGCCTCAGCGACCGCGTTGCTTCCTTCCAGGCGTCGGTGCTGCTCGACCGAGAGGTGCCGGGAGCACGTACCGATGCCGTGCTCTCCGATCACGGGGCGGGCCTGCGCGAGGCCATCCGCCACCTCGTCGGCCTCGGCCACCGCCGCATCGCGCTCATAGCCGGCACGCCCGATCAGCGCGGAAGCCGCGTGCGGATCCAGACGTACGACGAGGAGCTCTCACGGTTGCAGATCGCCCGCGACCCGGCGCTCTGCCGTTCCGACGAGATGACCGTCGAGGACGGATACCGCGCCGTGGGTGAAGTCCTCGCGCTGGCCGATCCCCCGACCGCGATCATCGCCGGAAACAACCAGCTCTTCGCCGGGCTCTTCGCGGCGATCCGCGATCTCGGAGTTCGCATTCCAGTCGACCTCTCGGTCGTGGCGTGTGAGGAGACCGAACTGACGGTCCTCCACAACCCTCCCCTCGACGTCGTCCGTCGCGATATGGAGGAGCTCGGCAGATCGGCCGCCGAGCTCCTGCTCGAGCGCCTGGAAGCACCACGGCGACGGCCGCGGCAGGTCGTCCTACCGACGACGTTCGAGGCAAGGGGTAGCTCTGCCGCTCCGGCATCGAGACGAAAGGCGCGCGCATGAGTACGAGGATCACCGAACCGCGGCCGCACCGCTCGGAGCAGACCGCGCCGGCTGTTTCGATCCCGGCCGCCGAGCTGCTGCTCTTCTGCCGTGACCTCCGTGGCAGCGTGATCGATGTCGTCGTTGCGGCGAGCGGCCGGGCGCTTCTGGCCACGCCGGAGCCTGACGGCCTTGCACGACGGACAGGCACCGGGATCGGGGTTGCCGTCGACACCGACAGCGGCCTCTCCATTCCCGTGGTCCGCAATGCAGCGAGCGGCCCACTCCCGGCGGTACAGGCGGAAGTCACGGCGCTCGTCGCAGCAGCCAGGGATGGCGCCCTGTCGGCAGCAGACGTCGGCGGGGCCGCGGTGACGGTGTGCGAGTACCCGCTCGACCCGGCCCGGGTCGCCCGCGAGACACGCTCGGATGTCGTGCTGGTGGTCGAATGGGCCGGGGTCGATTCGCTCGAGCTCGCGCTGCACTCCCCCGGCAACGTTTCCGAGATCGGCCACGAGGAGGCGGGCCGGTTCTTCGCGACGGTCGTACGGCTTCTCCAGCATCCCTACCGCCTCCTCGTCTGAGCGCATGATCACGGGCATCCACCACTTCGCGTTGACGGTCTCTGACATGGACCGCTCGCTCGCGTTCTACACCGGTCTCTTCGGCCTCGAGGTCGCCTCGGATCGGGAGGTCCAGGGTGACTACATCGAAAAGATCACCGGCATCCCGGGCGCCCACTCCCGGCTCGTGCATCTCTCGGGCTACGGCCAGCGCCTCGAGTTGCTCGAGTACAAGGCGCCTCGCGGGGAGACGCACGCCCGCGCGTTGCAGGACGCGGGCAGCGCTCACGTCTGCTTCATCACCGACGATCTCGACGCCGAGGTGGCCCGATTGCAGGCAGCCGCCGTGACGTTTCGGTCGTTTCCGGTCGTCACCACGAGCGGCCCGAACAAGGGTGGGCGCGGTATCTACATCGAAGACCCGGACGGGAATGCCGTCGAGGTCGTGCAGGTGGCGCCCGGGGTGTCGGTGTGACGGGCCGCCTCGACGACAAGGTGGTCCTGGTCTCCGGCGCGGGCGGCGGGATCGGGCTCGCCTGCTGTCGTCTGTTTGCCGCCGAGGGCGCCCGGATGGCCCTCTCCGACCTCGACCCGCGCGCCCTCGAGCGAGCGCTCGCGGAGGGCGATGGTCACCTTGCGATCGCAGCCGACGTGACGAGCGAGGCCGATAACGCCCGGCTCGTTGCCCGAACGGTCGAGGAGTTCGGCCGCATCGACGTGCTCGTCGCTGCCGCCGGTCTCCACCAAACGACCGCCGTCGACGCGATCGAGATCGATGAATGGGACAGCGTTCAGACCGTCAATGTCCGGGGAGCGTTCGTCGCCGCCAGGGCGGCGCTGCGCGCGATGATCCCTCGCGGCACGGGAGCGGTGGTGATGCTCGGCTCGATCGCCGGGCAGGTGGGGGGAGTGCAGTCGGGAGCCGGTTACGCGACGTCGAAGGCGGCCGTGATCGGCATGACCAAGGCACTCGCCCGGTACGGCGGCCCTCACGGGGTCAGAGTGAACTGTGTCAACCCAGGCTTTATCGAGTCGGGCATGGGCCTCGAGAAGTCAGCAGAGGACCGTGAACGAACGATCGCGGCGACCCCGCTGGGACGCGCTGGTACAGCGGAGGAGGTGGCGGAGGCTGTTCTCTGGCTGGCCTCCGATGCCTCCAGCTTCGTCACGGGTGCGCAGCTAGACGTCAACGGCGGCCTGCTGATGGCGTGACGCCGATCGGCGTCACGCCGTGCAGGAAAGGAGGAAGAACACGATGGAAGCGAAGATCTGCAGAGGAAGTTGGTGCCTGGCATTCGGGTTCGATCCGATGCCGACGCTCGAACAGGTGGTGAAGGTGCTGTCTGCCTTTGGCTACGACGGGATCGAGTTGGCGGGCTTCTTCGATCACGCAACGGTCGAGAAGTACCCGGACGAGGCCAGCCGCAAGCAACTCGCCCGATGGATCACGGACGAGCACGGTCTCGAGCTGGTCGGCTACGCACCGGGCCCGTACGGCGACTTCGGCCGGCTCCCGTGGGCCACCGGAGACGACTCCGTCGTGGCGGAATACGAGAAGTGCTTCGAGGAGTACCTGAAGTTCTGTGTCGACTGCGGGATCCCCTCGATGCGGGTCGACCCCGGCAATTTCGGGCCGCTCGCGCGCGAGGCCGACTATGGCAAGACCTGGGACCGCGTCGTGTCGATGTTCCAGAAGCACGCCCAGCGCGGACGCGAAGAGGGCGTGATGATGTTGTGGGAGCTCGAGTCGGGTCAGATCTTCGTCAAGCCCTCCGAGGCGGTGAAGCTCCTGAACGACGTCGGGGACGACAACCTCACGCTCATGTACGACGTTGGACACGTCGAGGCGTGTGCCGTCCTGGCCCACAACCAGGTGCAGCCACATGAGACTCTGGAGGGCGGCCAGCTCGAGTTCATCGAGATGATGAAGGGCAAGATCGGTCACATGCACGTCTGCGACACGGACTCGAACACGTGGCACAACGCGTTCGGCACGCACCTCGGGATCGGCAAGGGCGTGATCGACTTCGACGCCCTGATTCCGGCCGTCGTGGATGCCGGCTATTCGAGCAAGTGGTGGTCCGTCGACGCGATTCCGATGACGGCAGAATCGTGGGCCGACACGTGGAGCGACCGCCTGGCGCTCGATGCCCTGCTCGACAAGCACGTTCGCTCACGCTGAAAGGAGCATGTCATGAAAGCAGCAGTCTTCTACGAGCCCCAGGATATCCGCGTCGAAGAGGTGCCGGAGCCGACGATTGCCGAGGACGAGGTTCTCGTCGAGGTGTCGGCATGCGGCTTCTGCGGCTCGGACGTCGAGTACTACTACGGCAAGAGCCCGGTCGGGACGGCCACGGGTAAGGGGCCGCTCGTGCTCGGCCACGAGTTCTCCGGCAAGGTCGTCGGGCTCGGCAAGATCGCCGGTACCTACGGTCTACAGGAGGGCGATCGGGTTGCCGTCTGCCCGATCCAGAGCTGTGGCGCCTGCAACCCGTGTCGTGGCGGCAAGCCGCAGTTCTGCGCCAACCTGGCAGTGCTCGGCGTCACCACGGATGGTGGCTTCGCTCAGTTCGCGAAGACGAAGGCAGCCCATGCGTACAAGCTGCCAGACACGCTCACCGATGCGCAGGGGGCGTTCGTCGAGATGCTCGCAGCCGCGGTCAATGCCGTGGCCAAGGCCGAGATCGAGCCCGACGACTTCGCCGTCGTCTACGGGCCGGGACCGGTGGGGCTTTCGATGGTGCAGCTGCTCCGGAACGAAGGCGCACGCGTCGCGGTCGTCGGTACCGGCGGTTACCGTCTCGACATCGCGACGCAACTCGGCGCCGACTTCGTGTTCGAGAGCGGCGACGATCTGGCCGACAAGGTGCGGGAGGCGAACGGCGGCAATCTCGCCGACCGCGTGATCGTGGCCACGGGGTCGATGGGTGCGAACCAGCAGGCCCTCGAGATCTCCGGCCCCGGCTCGACCGTCATCTACATGGGCGTAACGGGACCCGAGGATGCGGTCAACGTGCCAATGTTGACGAGCTTGATCCAGGACAAGACGATCAGGTTCTCACTCTGGTATCCGTTCCAGTGGCCGCGGACGATCAGCATGCTGACCCACGCCAGCGTCGACACCGGCCCGATCATCACCCACTCGGCTCCGCTCGACGGGATCGGAGCGGCGATCGAACGGGTCGTGAACAGGGAAGACGGCGTGCTCAAGACGGTGATCACGCCCTGAGCAGGCTCGCTGGCAAGGTGGCACTCGTGACCGGTGCCGCGCGCGAGCGCGGCATCGGTCGCGGCATCGCAGAGTGCCTGGCCGACGAGGGTTGCGACGTGGCGATCAACGACGTCGGTGCGGAAGACGAGGCAGCCGCTCTCGTAGCAGAGCTACAGAGGCTCGGCCGCCGCGCCGGATTCTTCCCGGCCGACGTCAGCGACCGCACGGCCGTGGACGAGATGATCGCCGCAGTCGAGTCCGAGTTGGGCCCGATCGACATCGCCTGCTCGAACGCAGGGGTTGCCGACTGGCAGGGTTTCCTCGACGTGACCGCGGAGAGCTTCGATCGTCTCGTTGCCGTCAACCTGACGGGAGCGTTCAACGTGTGCACGGCCGCGGCGGCCACGATGGTGGCCGCCGGTCGGCCCGGCAAGATCGTTGTCACGTCGTCCGTGCACGTTCAGATGCCGTTCGCCGAGATGTCCGTGTACGGCGCAACGAAAGCGGGCCTGAAGGGCATGGTCGAGACCATGGCGATCGAGCTGGCTCCGCACGGGATCACCGTCAACCACATCGGCCCGGGCTGGGTTCGCTCGTTCATCAACGACTCGTCTCCGTCGCTCCAGACGGAGGAGGACCTGCGATCGACGCTGGAGCTCATCCCGGCGGGCCGTCCGGCGGATCCGCGCGAGATAGGACGGGCGGTGGTCTATCTGACCTCTGCCGACGGCGACTACGTGACCGGCGAGTACCTGCGCGTCGACGGTGGCTTCGTCGTGGGGAAATACTGATGCGATTCTCCGTCTGCGGACTGAGCCCGGCCGTCGCGGCCGCCATCGCCGATGCGTTCGAGGCCGACGCGCACGAGCCCGGCGAGCCGGCCGAGACCGTGGTCGTCGGTGTCGCGTCTGCACCCGGGGTCGAGCTGCTCGATCTGGCGCCCGCGACCTGGGATGCGGCGATCGCCGGCGCCCGCACAGCCTTCTTCGCCATGCAGCAGGCGGCGCGCTCCATCGTCGCCGAGGACAGCGGCGGTTGCATCATCGTCGTCGTGCCGGTTCATGCCCTCCGTACCTCGCAGGGCTGCGGCCTTGACGCCGTCGTCGGCTCGTTCCTCGCTACTGCCGCTCAGGTGGCCGCTGTCGAGCTCGGCTCCAGGGGCATCCGCGTCAACGTGCTTGCGGTCGGGCCGCTCGAGGATGAGACCGACCCGCGGGCCGCCGAGGCGGTTCCGCTGGGCCGACTCACGCGCCCTGCGGACATCGGCGCGGCCTGCGTGATGGTCGCCGGCTCTTCCGCCTCGTATCTGACCGGCACCGTGATAGCGGTCGACGGCGGCTACGCCGTGACCAAAGCTGCCGGCGGCAGCCCGTTCGTCACCGGGTAGCGTCTGCGCCATCCGGGGCGACGGGGGCTCAGTGGCTCGCCTGCTCGACGCGAGCCGCGAAAGCACCGATCGCTTCTTCACCGTCCAGGGCGCCGAGCTCCAGATCGTAGCTCCGGCTTTCACCGGCGGCCAGCTCGATCAGCTCGCCCCGGTCTCGTGCGTCGAGACGCCCAGCGGTGCGGTTCGTGCACGGCTCGATGCCGACCACGTACGTCCCTTCCCCCAGTGTCCGCCAGACGAAGTGATTGGGAAGCTGCCGGCGGTTGAACACCTGGTAGAGCCCGACGCCGAGCCGTCGGTTGACGACGGCAGCCGGAACGCTGCCGTCCGGCTCGCCACCGAGCTCGTGCTCGAACACCTGCTCGACGAAACCGGCCTCGGGCGCGGCCAGCTGCCGGTAGCCCTCCACCGGATGTTCGCCGCGAGCTGCGACTCCGATCGCCGCGACGAGAATCTCCGATCCCTCGTCGACGACGGGAAAGCCGGCGTTCACGTGGTAGAGCAGCATGTGCGGGGTCCGGTCGTGGCCCACGTTTTCGACGACATCGTGGACGCGCAGGCGCGACTCGCCGACGACCGCTTCGATCCGGCGGCGCAGCACGAGCTGCTCACCGAAGACGGTCGCCTGCAGGGTCTCGCCCTCTGCCCAGAGCGTGCACGTGTCCTCGTTCCAGTGCTCGCCGTAGCCCGCGAGGCGCGCCGGCCGGTTCGAGACGCGGCCGTGGAGGCCGAAGACCTCGGTCTGCTTGGGTGGGTAGTGGTACTGCGCCGCAGTGTCCTCGGCCATGAAGAGGGCGTGGTCGATGCCACAGGTCGTCAACAGGCCGCCGCCGAAGCCACGGAAGAATCCCAGGCCCTCGGGCTCGTAGTACCAGGGCCCCTCGACGCCGACCGCGGACTGCCACGCGAGCGGCATGCCTCGGAGCTCGCAGCGCCCGATGTCGAAGGCGCGATCGACGACCACGTCGAACGTCAAACCGCTTCCTGTGCGGAATTCGAGCACGCGGACGCCGCGGGCGCCCGCGTCTCCGAGCGTGAGCAGGCGGATACCCGCAACCTGTTCGAGCCTGCCGACACGTCGCTGCAACTCCCTGCGCGTGAGGTCCTTCCCGTAGAGATAGGGCATCAGTCGTCCTTTCTGGCTGCGCCGGAAACCCGCCCGACGATCTCGGAGGCGCCGTGCGCCGAGCCGTACCTCGTGTAGCCGCCGTCGACGGCGACCGTCTGCGCCGTGATGAACTCGGCCCCGGGAAGACACAGCAGAACGACGGCACCGGCGACGTCCTCGGGCATCCCGAGTCGTCCGGCAGGCGTGCGCTCCACGATCTCCTGCTCGTTCAAGACGCCGCGGGCGATGGCGTCCGCCACCATCGGCGTGCGCACCGGGCCCGGGAGGACGGCGTTGACCCGGACGCCGCGCCCTGCCCATTCGGCACCGAGAGTGTGAGTGAGCCCGACGACACCGGCCTTGCTCGCGGCGTAGGGCGCTCGGCCGGGTAGCCCCATGGACGCACTCAACGAGGAGATGTTGACTATCGAGCCCCGGCCCGCCTCGAGCATCAGCCGGCCGAACGCACGACAGGAGCGGAAGACGCCCGTGAGGTTGACGTCGAGAACATCGTCCCACTCGCCGTCCGGGAACGTCTCCGCAGGACCGATGTGGTTGATCCCCGCGTTGTTGACGAGAATCGTAGGCACGCCAAGCGCGGACGTGACCGCGGCTGCTGCTGCGTCGACAGACGACGTCGACCGGACATCGAGTGCGACGCCGAGGTGCTCGGGGCCGAGCGATGCCGCAACCCGCTGCGCGACGCTGCCATCGCGAGACGTGACGGCGACGCGGGCACCTTCGGCGGCGAGCGCGCGCGCGATCGCCTCGCCGATGCCCTGGCTGCCACCGACGACGACGGCGATCTCGCCCGCAAGACCGGTCATGCCGCCGCTCCTGCGACCAGCCGGACGCCCGGACGGCCTCGCACGTCCGATCGGCCCGGGCGCCGCGACTTCACGGCCGCACGCCGACGCT
>CAVSGN010000006.1:0-256518 GCA_963727515.1 uncultured Thermoleophilia bacterium
ACGAAGGTGCCTGCCAGCACCTGGGTCACCCGGTCCGAGAGGAGGTCGTGAAGCGCGCGCGGCGTGAACTGTCCCGAGACGAGTTGCAGCGTGACGATGGTGAGCGAGAACGTCACACCCGTCACGGTGATGAGGGAGCCTGCGACGACCGTGAGGATGCTGCGCGCCGCAGCGGCGTTCCCGCTGAAGCCGACGCCGACGGTCGCGCGATGATCGACCCAGAGAAGAAGCGCAGCAGCGAGCGCGAAGCCGACCGCGATCAGCGACGGGAGCAGCCAAAAGCTCGCGAAGGCGCTCCTGACCGATGCGAGAAGGCGCTGCACGACGCCGCGATCAGGCGGCGCTCCTTCCCGGCGCGTGCTTCTCGCGAAGGTAGCGGAGATACGGCTCGGAGTCGAGGGGGCCGCCGGCGACGCGTTCGAGGGTCTCCTTCGGGGTCAGCTTGCGGCCGAGCGAGTAGAGGCTCTCTCGCAGCCATGTTCCGAGGGCGGAGAAGTCACCCTGCTCGAACTGCTCGTCGAGACCCGGCAGCGCGGCCTGCGCCGCTTCCCAGATCTGCACGCTCATCACGTTGCCGAGCTGGTAGGTCGGGAAGTAGCCGAAGAGGCCGCACGACCAGTGGACGTCCTGGAGGACGCCGAGGCGATCTTCCGGTACCTCGAGGCCGAGGTACTCCTCGAAGCGGGTGTTCCATGCATCGGGCAGATCGGCGGTCGAGAGCGTCCCTGCGATCAGCTCTCGCTCCAGCTCGTAGCGCAGGATGATGTGCATCCCGTAGGTCACCTCGTCCGCGTCGACGCGGATGAACGACGGCTCGACGCGGTTGACGGCGCGGTGGACCTGCTCCACGGAAAGGCTCCCGAGCGCCTCCGGGAACGTCGACACGAGCTGCGGATGCAGCCAGCGACAGAACGGGAGCGAGCGGCCGACGATGTTCTCCCACAGCCTGCTCTGGCTCTCGTGCAGGCCGGAGTGGCAGCCGTGGGCAAGCGGCGTGCGCTCGAGCGACGGGCTGACGCCACGCTCGTAGAGCCCGTGTCCGATCTCGTGCATGCAGCTGAAGAGCGACTCGAGGTCGTCCTCGTGATAGCGGGTCGTAACCCTGATGTCGGAGATCGCAAACGACGAGCAGAACGGGTGAACGGTCGTATCGAGCCGGAACGATTCGGGGTCGAAGCCGAAGGCGGTCATTGCGGCGAGCCCGATCGCCCGCTGACCCTCCTCCGGAAACGGGCCGCTGCCGAGACCTCCGCCGTCGCCGGCCACTCTCACCTCGGAGATCAGCGGGACGAGCACCTCCTTCAGGCGAGAGAACACGGCCGTCACCTCCGCGGCGCTCCTCCCCGGCTCGAAGTCGTCGAGGAGGTGGTCGTACGGGTCGGTGGTCGCCTCGAAGCAGGCGATGTACTCCTGCTTGAGGTCGAGCTGTCGATCGAGCCAGGGACGGAACGCGGCGTAGTCGTTGCCGGCGCGGGCAGCGACCCATGCCTCCATCGCCTCGGACGCCGTCTGCGTGAGTCGCGCAGCGAGATCCGCAGGGACGCGGCGTGCCTTCTCCCAGTCTCGCCGCGTGACGCGAATCAGGCTGGCGTCGTCGGAGTCGTAGGGGAGCGACGCTTCGAGCCCACGGAGGTCGTCCAGGAGCTCGCCGATGCGCTCGTCGCTGAATCGCTCGTGAGCAACACGCTCGAGCGTCGCCTGCCGGTGGGCGCGAACGGCTGCTCCGGCGGGCGGCATCATCACCATCTGGTCCCAGTCGAGCATTGCCGAAGCCGAGCGCAGATCGGAGACCTCGCCCAGGCGCATCTTCAGCTCCGAGAGCTGCTCCCTCATGTGTGCTCCTCCCGCTGTCGTTGCCGTCGTGACGTCAGGAAGACAGCTTACGGACGCCAGGCGGGCGACTGGTCCGTCCACACGCCGCTCGTGAGCACGTGCACGCCGCTGCCGTCGGCGTTCATCCGGAAGATGTCGCCGTCACCGTCACGATCGCTCGCGAACGCGATCATCGACCCGTCGGGAGACCACGCGGGGCTATCGTCGTCGATCCCCTTGTTGTCGGTCAGCTTCGTGATGCCCTTGCCGTCGACGCCCACCGTGTAGATCTCGCTGTCGCCGTCGGCATCGCGCACGTACGCGATCTTGTCGCCCTTCGGCGACCAGGCGGGCGAGAATGACGGCGTCTTGAGGAGCCTGTGCTTGCCCGAACCGTCTGCATTCATCACCCATGGTGCCACGGTTTGCCGGAAACAACAAGCCGTGCTCGAGAAAGATCCCTGGAAATAGACTGTTCTCAGCGCAGGACACGAAAGCTGCCGACGAGCTCGAACTCCCGGCCGCGCCAGATCCTACTCTCGATCACGAGTTCCGTGCGCGACCAGCGGACGACGTGCAGGCCGTTCGCCTCGCCGAGACGGTGCGGCCGCGGACGGCCGAAGCCGGGTGCCGTCGACAGCACGAGCGAGCGGTCGCCCGCGTCCAGCGCCTCGAATGCGCGCCGCCCGACCGCCGTGCTCTGGTGGATGTGGCCGCCGAGCACGAGCTCCGCCCCCGCATCTACGAGCGAGCGCAGCACGTCGTCTCGCCGCTCGAGGGGAAACTTGCGCGAGGCGCGCCACGGAGCGCCCGCCAGGTGGTGATGGAGGACGACGACGCGCAGCGCCCCGGGCGGCGGGTCGCGCAGCGCCGTCGCCGTGGCGGCGAGGGCAGACGCACGCACGCGGCCGCCCTGATGGCGCCAGGGCTGGGCGGAGTTGAGCCCACAGACGACGACGTCGTCGGAGCGGAGCACGGGCTCCGTTGTCCCGAAGACGTTGGTGAACCGATCCCACGGCCTCGTGAACCGCGCCGGCACGCTGTAGGGAAGGTCGTGGTTCCCCGGTACCGCAAGCGTCGGTGCCTGGAGCCGTTCGAGGAGCGCGCGGGCTTGCTCGAGCTCGACGGTACGGCCGCGGTTCGCGAGGTCGCCGCTCGCGATCACGACGGTCGGAGAGAGCTCGTCGCAGAGCGCGACGAGAGCATCGTCGAGGGCCGGCGCCGCGCGGCCGCCGCGATGGAGGTCCGAGATATGGATGAGGCGCGCGGTCACCGTCGAACGAGGCTATACACTCGAAGCATGTCGGAACAGTCTCCCGAGATCTTCGACGACCTCTACCTCGGCCTGCAGGCCGGAGGGGCGCTGCGCAAGCAGCGGCGCGGCGAGGAGCTGACCGAGCAGGAAGCGGCTGCGCTCGGCCACTGGCAGCGGCTCTCGGTCTGGCGCAAGGTCCTGGCAGTGGGTGCGTTCGCGGTCGGGACGTTCGGCCTCGGCTTCACCCTCGGCGGCCTGATCTTCGGCCGTTGGCGCCCGACGCGCTGAGCGTCCACTTCGCTGCACGCTTCGCGTGATCCTGAAGCCGGGAACCTACGGTTCCCCGTGGCCCCTCCCCTTCTGGATCGGCGGCGGGGGTGCGTCAGAGCGAACACTTGTTCGATCACCCTCGACGCGGTAAGCTGGCTCACATGCCGATCGAAGAGCTCGTCGTCCACGGCGCCCGGGAGCACAATCTCAAAGACGTCACCGTCCACCTTCCGCGCAATGCGCTGATCTGCATCACCGGCCTGTCCGGTTCGGGCAAGTCCTCGCTCGCGTTCGACACGATCTACGCCGAGGGGCAGCGCCGCTACGTCGAGTCGCTCTCGGCGTACGCGCGCCAGTTCCTGCAGATGATGGAGAAGCCCGACGTCGACTCGATCGACGGCCTCTCGCCTGCGATCTCGATCGACCAGAAGACGACGTCGCGCAACCCGCGCTCGACGGTCGGCACCGTGACGGAGATCTACGACTACCTGCGTCTCCTCTACGCGCGGGTGGGGCGGCCGCACTGCCCGGTCTGCGGGCGGCCGATCGCCGGTCAGAGCCTCGACCAGATCGTCGAGCAGATCCTCGCGCTACCCGAGGGCACGCGGTTCACCGTCAATGCGCCGATCGTGCGCGATCGCAAGGGCGAGTTTCGGGACGTGCTGGAGGAGCTTCGCCGTGACGGCTTCACCCGGGTCAAGGTCGACGGGGAGCAGCGGCTGCTCGAGGAGGAGATCCTCCTCGACAAGAAGTTCAAGCACACGATCGAGGTCGTCGTCGACCGCCTCGTGCTGAAGGCCGATCTGCGGCAACGGCTGACCCAGTCGGTCGAGACGGCCACCTCGCTCGCCGAGGGCCTCGTCGGGATCGACGTCGTCGACGGCGAGACCTTCCTCTACTCCGAGAACTTCGCCTGCCCCGAGCACGGCGTCTCGTTGCCGGAGCTCGAGCCGCGCATCTTCTCGTTCAACGCCCCCCACGGTGCCTGCCCGCGCTGCACCGGGCTCGGCGCCCAGCTCGAGATCGATCCGGACATGCTCGTTCCCGACACGTCGCTCTCGATCGCCGACGGCGCGCTCGTGCCCTGGTCGGTCGGCAGCTCGAGCTTCTACGAGGGTGTGATCCAGGCGATCGCCGACCGCTACGAGGTCGACGTCGACCTGCCGTGGCGCGATCTCACCGACGAGCAGCGGAGCTGGTTCCTCTACGGCACGAACGGCGACCGCATCCTCGTCCAGTACAGGAACCGGATGGGCCGCAAGCGCCAGTACGCGATGGCGTTCGAGGGCATCCTGCGCAACCTGGAGCGGCGCTACCGCGAGACGGAGTCGGCCCAGCAGCGCGAGCGGATCGAGGAGTACATGTCCTTCCGGCCCTGCCCGGACTGCAACGGGGCACGGCTCAAGCCGGCCGTTCTGGCGGTGACCGTCGGTGAGCGCTCGATCAACGAGTTCGCGTGCCTCTCGGTCACCGGCGCGTTGCGCTTCCTCGACGATCTCGGCCTGACGCCCACCGAGGAGCTGATCGGCCATCGGATCGTGAAAGAGATCCGCGAGCGCCTCACCTTCCTCTCGGACGTCGGTGTGGGCTACCTTCAGCTCGATCGCGCCGCCAAGACCCTGTCGGGCGGTGAGGCGCAGCGCCTGCGGCTCGCGACCCAGATCGGCTCGCAACTCGTCGGCGTCCTCTACATCCTCGACGAGCCCTCGATCGGGCTGCACCAGCGCGACAACGACCGGCTCATCCAGACGCTGCAACGCCTGAAGGCGCTCGGTAACACGGTGCTCGTCGTCGAGCACGACGAGCAGATGATGCGCGTCGCCGACTGGGTCGTCGACATGGGCCCCGGTGCCGGGGAGCACGGTGGGTACGTCGTCGCCGAGGGCACGGCGAAGCAGGTGATGCGCACGAAGGGCTCGGTCACGGGCGAGTTCCTCTCCGGCCGGCGCACGATCGCGGTCCCACCCAGGCGGGAGGACGACCGCGGCGTCTTCACGATCCGCGGCGCGGCCCAGCACAACCTCAAGGGGATCGACGTCGACTTCCCCGTCGGCAAGTTCGTCTGCGTCACGGGCGTCTCCGGCTCGGGCAAGTCGACGCTCGTCAACGAGATCGTCTACAAGGCGCTCGCGAACCAGCTCAACAAGGTGCGGGTCAAGCCCGGGGCACACGACGACGTCGAGGGGATCGAGGTCTTCGACAAGGTGATCGACATCGACCAGACGCCGATCGGCCGTACGCCGCGCTCGAACCCGGCCACGTACACCGACCTCTTCACGCACGTGCGCGACCTCTACTCGCTCACGCCCGAGGCGAAGGTGCGCGGCTACAAGCCCGGGCGCTTCTCCTTCAACGTGCGCGGCGGGCCGCTGCGAGACGTGCAAGGGCGACGGCCAGATCAAGATCGAGATGCACTTCCTGCCCGACGTCTACGTGCCGTGCGAGACGTGCCACGGCAAGCGCTACAACAAGGAGACGCTCGAGGTGCGCTTCAAGGGCAAGTCGATCTCCGACGTGCTCGAGATGTCCGTCGAGGAGGCGCTCGAGTTCTTCGCGCGCATCCCGAAGATCCGCCGCCGCCTGCAGACCCTGCACGACGTGGGGCTCGACTACATCCGCCTCGGCCAGCCGGCGACGACGCTGTCGGGCGGCGAGGCGCAGCGCGTGAAGCTCGCCTCGGAGCTGTCGAAGGTCGCCACGGGGAGGACGCTCTACATCCTCGACGAGCCGACCACGGGCCTCCACTTCGCCGACATCGAGAAGCTGCTCGAGGTGCTACAGCGGCTCGTCGACACCGGCAACACCGTGCTCGTGATCGAGCACAACCTCGACGTGATCAAGCAGGCCGACTGGGTCGTCGACCTCGGGCCGGAGGGCGGGGAGGCGGGTGGCGAGCTGATCGCCGCCGGCACGCCCGAGGAGGTCGCAGCGGTGAACGGGTCGTACACGGGTCAGTTCCTGCGGGGCGTGCTCGCCGGCCAGGAAGCGGCGGTCGCCGCGGCCTGAGCCGGGCTCGGGCCGCAGTCACCGTTCCCTCGCCTACCGCTCGAAACGTCGGGCTACCTCCACGCGAACACGGGTTGCTCGAAGCCGTCGACGCGTTCGTCGATTCGACCCTCGACGGCAACCCAGCGAAACTGAACGAGCACGGCACCGGTCGGTGCGTGGATCAGATCCCCGCCTAGCGGGACACCCACAACCGGTCGGCAGCTCTCGGCGATCGTCGCAAAACGGGGGGAATCGGTGCGACAAAGCTCGTGCAACCCGATGCGATAGGCATGCGCGACCTCTGCGGGATCGGGAATGAGGTCGACGTCGCCGCCGCCCCAGGCGACCACCGGCGTGATCACGTACCCCGAGCGCGTGGGGTAATCGTCGAGCAGGCCGAGGATCGAGTCCTCGCCGAGTACCAGCCCGAGCTCCTCGGCGAGCTCGCGTAACGCAGCCTGCGACGGTGTCTCACCGTCGTCGCACCGGCCGCCCGGGAGCGCCCACTGCCCGGCGTGTGCGCTGAGCTTCGCCGCTCGACGACACAGCAGGAACGCGGCGCCCCCTGCGACACCCGACATGCGCCCGTCGAGGCCCGCCACGTCGGAGGGAACGCCGGCGAAATAGTCCGGCTCGACCGGGAAGGGGTCGTGGCCGTCGCGCGTCGGCGTCACTGTCGACGACGACGATCGCAACGGCTGCACGGCGTCGTCCGTCGAGCGGGTGCTCGCGTCGTGTGTGTCGTGCGAGGTTGCCGGCCAGCTGGTCTCGGAGTGCGAGTGTGAACGGGATCACGCCGGTGTTTTCGCTGACCGCATCGCCTCGAGCCGATCCAGCAGCGGTTGCGCACGCAGACGCTCGAATACCTCGCCCGCCTCCGCGAGCAGCGGGCCGATCTCCCCGCCGCGTCCGTTGGCGGCGAGCCATTCCGCCTGCTCGAGCAGCGCGGTCGCGACCCAGTACGGCTCTCCGACCTCTCGGAGCGCTGTCACGGCCTCGTGGAACTGCGGCTCGACCTCCCCGCGCAGAGCGGCGAGTCGGGCGCGCTGCAACAGCAAATGGGCCTCGAGCGACGGAGACCGCGCGATCGGTACGGAGGTCGCGAGCGTGATGAGCTCGGCGAGCGTCTCGGCATCGCCTTCGTGGGCGGCCGACTCGCAGCCTCGCTCGAGATAGGCCCCGACTGCCTCGGGCTCGGGGCTCTCCGCGCTGTCCCGAAGGGCGTTCGCGCACTCGGATGACGCGTCACCGTGCCGGCCTTCTGCCTGCGCGATGAGCACGCGTGCCCAGATGGCGACGCCGGCAGCTGAGATGTACTCGCTGTCATCCCAGGCCGTGTACCCGGCTGCGAGCTCGGGAACGCGCTCGTGCTCTCCTCGATGGAGAGCCATCTGTGCCACCATCAGCACCATCGACGCCTGGACGGGATCGTCGGAGAGACGTCCTTCCTCCGGGAGTTCGGCGATGACCTGCTCGACCTCCTCCCAGCGGCCGGTAACGAAGTAGGAGCCGACGAGGTTCGTTGTCAGGGCAAGCTCCCAGACCCGATCACCGCGACGCCGCGCCAGGGCGATTCCTCGCTCGACGACGTGCTCTCCCTCTTCTCCTTTACCCGCCTGGGCCAGGAGGTAGCTGAGGTTCATGTACGCGCGCAGCGCTCCCCGAGGGATGTCCGCCTCCTCGGCCAGCACGAGCGCCTGACGCATCAGTCCGATGCTCTCGTTCGGGCGGACCTGGAGCAGGAGGCCCTTGGTGTTGAGCGCTTCGACGACGACGTCGTACAGGCGGAGGCGCTCTCCCAGCTCGAGCGCTCGCTCGATGTGAGGCATCGCTTCGTCGGCGCGACTCTCGAAGAACAGAAGCCGGCCGAGTTGCGCCGAGACCGTTGCGATCGCCCGCTCGTCCCCGGCAGTCTCGTTCGCGTCGAGTGCCTGCGCCAGTTGTGCGACGCCGCCCTCGATGCGCCCGGTCACGAAGAGAACCTCGCCGAGTTGCGCCTGGGCGCTCGCTGCCTCTCCCCGGCGATCGCAGGCCTCGAGGATTGCAATCGCCTCTGCGAGCAGCGGTTCTGCTTCCTCGACCCGGCCGCCCATCATCGCGAGCTCCCCGGCGCGAGCGAGGGAGCGCCCACGCTCGACCCCTTCGTCCGTGAGCCCGGCCGCTCGCTCGAACGCCCTCTGCGCCTCGAGCGATGCCGCGAGCGACGCGGCCCGATCGGCGGCGCGCGTGAACCACGAGCGTGCGTTCGCCTTGACCTCGTCGGCGTCGGCTGCGCCCGGATCGGCTTCGTGGGCGTCGAGATAGTGCATGGCGATCACCTCTGCGATCTCGTCGGCGTCGATGCCGGAATCGGACGCGAGGTACTGCGCGACCGCGAGGTGGCGAGCCCTCCTGTCGCGGCGCGCGATCGTCTCGTACGTGACGCGTTGCACGAGTGCCTGCAGGAACCCGAGCTGGCCGCGCTCGGGTGAGAACGGGTCGGTCTCGAAGGCAAGGAGCTCCTTCCGCACGAGACTCGCGACCAGGCCGTCGACGTCTGCCCCCGAGAGTCCCGAGAGCGCAGCGAGCCCGCGCGGAGTGAACGTCTTGCCGAGAACCGACGCGTCCTGCAGGAGCCGTCGCTCGCTCTCGGGGATGCCGTCGAGCCGCGACGCGATGAGGGCGTGGAGTGTCTCGGGAACCTCGAACGTGCTCAGATCGCCCGTGACGACGACACCCCCGGCGGCCTGTTCGAGCACCCCGCGGTCGCGCAGCATCCGCACCGTCTCGACCGCGTACAGCGGAATCCCGTCGGCCGCATCTCGTAGCCTCGTTCTAAGCGCCTCCGGGAGCCCCGGTACGAGGCCGTCGAGGAGCTCGTCCATGGCGTCGTCGGTGAGCGGATCGAGTGGGAGGGTGGCCGCACTCCTCGTCGAGCCGGGGAAGCCGGGGTGCCGGTCGGCGACCTCGGGCCGCGCCAACGTCAGGACGAACAGCGGATGGTGGCGTCCCCAGTCGAGCAGGTACTCGATGAACGCGACGAGGCCCTCGTCGGCCCAGTGGATGTCCTCGAACACGAGCACGAGCGGCCCCTGCTCGGCGAGGAGCTCGAAGAACCGGCGCCACGCGGCGAAGAGATCTTCGCGGTCAGCAGCGACCCGCTCGGTCAGGCCGAGGAGGTGAAGGAGGCGTGGCTCGATCCAGGCGCGCTCCTCGGGATCGGTGACCTGCTCTTCGACGACGGCCTGCAACTTCGCAACCGACGACTCCGCATCTTCGTCTTCGAGGATCTTCGCCCGGCCACGCACCATCTCGGCGAGTGCCCAGTACGCCACGCCTTCGCCGTAGGAGAGGCAGCGGCCACGGTGCCACCAGACGTCGGCAGCCACGCCGTCGATGTACTTCTCGAACTCCCAGGACAGGCGCGACTTGCCGATCCCCGCCACACCGACCACGGACACGAGCCTGGCCCGGGACTGATCGGCCGATGCGTTGAAGAGGTCCTTGACGAGGCGCAACTCCGCATCGCGGCCGACGAACGGTGCCTCGACCCCCACCGCACGGCCCTCCCCGCGGCGCTGTGCGGCGACCCGGATTGCCCGTGACAGCAGCATCGGCGCGGCCTTGCCCTTGAGGTCGTGCGCCGCCGCATCCGCGAATGCGATCGCTGCCTCGGACGCACGTCGCGTCGTCTCGCCGACGAGGACGGCTCCCGGCTCGGCCGCGGACTGCACGCGGGACGCGGTGTTGACGAGGTCGCCGGCGACCATGCCCTGATCGGTGGCCCCGAGCGTGACCGCGGCTTCGCCCGTCAGCACGCCGGCTCGGGCGCGCAGGGCCGGGTCGAGGCCGGGGACGGCGTCGACGAGCTCGAGTGCGGCGCGGACGGCTCGTTCGGCGTCGTCCTCGTTCGCGACGGGCGCGCCCCAGACGGCCATGACGGCGTCGCCGATGAACTTCTCGACGTTGCCCCCGTAGCGTTCGATGATCGTGCGGCAGGTGTCGAAGTAGCGGGTCAGGAGCTCGCGCGTGTCCTCGCTGTCCCTTCCCTCGGACGCGGTCGTGAACCCGACGAGGTCGGCGAAGAGGACGGAGACGAGCCTCCGCTCGGCGGTCGGCGCCTCCGCCGGCGGGCCCGGAAGATTGTGTTGATTCAACACAAGCTCGGTGCCGCACTCGGCGCAGAACTTCGCCCCTGCGGCGGCGGGTGTCGAGCAGGACGGGCAGGTACGCGAGAGCGGCACACCACACTCGGAGCAGAACTTGGCTCCGACCGCATTCTCCGTTCCGCACGCGTCACAGTGCATGATGCGACTCTACTTCGCCGTGCAGCCGAACGAAATGGCACGAGACGAGACGACTGGACCGGCCCGCGCTCGTGGCGGTCGAGAAGCGCACGGTAGGCTCGTCGAATGAGCGAGACGCCTCCGAAGCGCGGTGAGATCGCCGACGCCGAGGCCCTCAGCGGCTCCGACGCCGCTCAGACGAGGGTGGTTGCCTGGTGGCGCCTCACGCCGCGTGTCCTGACCGCACCGACGGAGGTCTTCGGAGCCCTTCGGGACGACGACGAGACCGACGTCGACGCGCGCTCGGAGCCGATTCTCCTGATCGTGATCCTCGCCGGGATGGCGGCCATGCTGTTGACGCCGGCGTGGGGGAGGCTGCTCGACGAGGAGTCGCTCGACTGGCTCGTCCTCGCCGTGGTCACGTTCATCGGCGGCCTCCTCTACGGGGCCTTCGGGTACTTCGTCCTCGGTCTCGTCGTGTGGCTCGGACTGCGCGGAGTCGGAGTCGATACGGCCGCACGCAAGGCGCGGCAGGTAGCGGCATTCGCGGCGGTCCCGTTCGCGCTCTCGATCGTCGTCATCGTGCCGGCGATCGTGCTTGTTTTCGGGACGGACTGGTTTCGCACGGGTGGCTCGGACGAGGGTGCGGGACGTGCCATCGTCGTCGGCGTCGGCCTCGCCTTCGTGCTCTGGTCGCTCGGCCTCCTCGGTCTCGGCCTGCGGACGACCTTCGGGCTTCCGTGGCGCGGGGCGATCGGCGCGATGGCTCTCGCCGCCGTGATCGTGGCGACGATCGCCGTCGTACCGTCGGTGCTCTGAGTCGCTACTCGCCCGACATCGCGCTATCCGCGCGGAGGCGCTCATCGGCTGCGTCCACCTCGTCCTCGAACGCCTCGAGCTCCTCGGCCGGCATGCCGTAGGTGTGGACGTCCTCCGGGAAGCGGCGCTCTCGCACGTCGTCGACGTAGGCCCCGACGGCGGCCTGGATCGTGACGGCGAGGTCTGCGTATCGCTTCACGAAGCGAGGTGCGTGCCCGTCGTACATTCCGAGCAGGTCGTGCCAGACGAGCACCTGACCGTCGACGTCCGGGCCGGCGCCGATCCCGATCGTCGGGATCATGAGAAGCTCGGTGATCTTTGCGGCGACCGGCGAGGGAACGGCCTCGAGCACGAGCGAGAAGCAACCGGCCGCCTCGAGCGCGAGCGCGTCGCGGACGAGCTGGGTTGCCTTCGCCGCGGTGCGGCCCTGTGCCTTGAACCCGCCGAGCGCGGTCGCCGACTGCGGCGTCAGGCCGATATGACCCATCACGGCGACGCCTGCCCCCACGATGGCGCGGACGCGTGGGAGCATCGCGCCGGCGCCTTCGATCTTGACGGCGTCGGCGCCGGACTCCTTGACGAACCGGATTGCGTTCGTGACCGCGATCTCGTCCGACACCTGGAAGGAGCCGAACGGCATGTCGGCGACGACGAACGGGCGCCGGGCGCCCCGCGTCACGGCGCGGGTGAGCACCAGCATTTCCTCCATCGTTGCCGGAACCGTCGAGTCGTGACCGAGCACGGTCATGGCTGCGGAGTCTCCGACGAGGATCATGTCCGCGTCGGCGGCGTCGGCCAGCCGGCCGGAGGGAGCGTCGTAGGCGGTGATCATCGCGATCGGGGAGCCGCTCTCCTTCATGCCGACGAGGTCGGTGATCGGGAGCTTGCCGGGCGCCGGGGCGCCGGGGCCGGGGGTGCGTGGGCGGGTGCTCATGGGTCCTCCTCGAGAGGGACGTTGTCGATCAGGCGGGTTGCGCCGACGCGAATCGCGGCGGCGAGGACGGGAGGGTCGAACGGGGCGATCGAGACGTAGTCGACGTCGACGCCGACATCGACGAGCTGGGCATGCGCGCGCTCGGGGTCGCGCGTCCTGAGCGCCCGCGGGAGCGCGAGCGCGACCTCGCGCTCTCCGGGCGACAGGAGCGCATTGCGAGAGGAGAGCGCCAGCCCGTCGGCATCGCGTACGGTCGGTAGCGCCCGGAGCTCGATCTCGAGGGAGAGGTCGGCGATCATCCGCCGGAGCACCGCGATCTGCTGGGCGTCCTTCTGGCCGAAGTAGGCGACGTCGGGTCGAACGATCGTGAACAGCTTGAGGCAGACCGTTGCCACACCGCGGAAGTGACCCGGCCGATGCTCTCCCTCGAGCACCGCCCCGAGCTCGGTGACGTCGACCCACGTCTGGAACCCCGGTGGGTACATCTCCTCTGCGGACGGCGCGAACACGAGGTCGACGCCCGCGTCGGCGGCCGCAGAGAGGTCGCAGGCCTCGTCGCGGGGATAGCCGTTCAGATCGCCGGCGTCGCCGAACTGCGCCGGGTTGACGAAGAGGCTCATGACAACCGTCTCGCACTCCTCACGGGCGGCCGTGAGGAGCGACAGGTGGCCGGCGTGTAGCGCGCCCATCGTGGGGACGAGGCCGACGGTGCCGCCGCGAAGCGGCTCGAGAGCCGCGCGAACGCCCGCGACCGTTCGGCAGAGCCTCATGCGAACGCCACCGTGACGTCTGCGAGCGCCCGGTACATCGCCTCGAGGTCGGGGCGCGTGGCGCCGATCGCCGCCAGATGGCGCTCGACCGTCTCCCAGTCCCCGCGCTCGATCGGGCCGGTGAGCTCGAAGTCGTTCTCGATCGTGCGGGCCATGAGGGGGTCGAGAGCCTCGGGTGGCGCTCCTGCGCTTTCGAGCAGCGCCCCGGCGGCGTGCCGGAGCGTGACGAGGTAGTTCGAGGCGATCGCGGCGCCGGCGTGGTAGATCGCCCGATTCGCATCCGGCAGCGTGAACGGACGCAGCCCGAGCGTCTCGGCGAGCCACAGGCCGGCCGCGCGTGCCTCTTCGCTCTCCGCCGTCACCGCGCCCCAGGCGCCGTCGAGTTGCTCCGGGCCACGGCGCAGCGTGAACGTCTGCAGCGGATGAACGCCGAAGCGCCTCACGTGCGGCGCGAGCGAATCGAGCGGCGTGGCTCCGCTGACGTGCGCGATCCACGGGCCAGGCGCGACAGAGGCCGCGACCTCTCCGATCGCACGGTCGGGCACGCAGACGAGCACGAGACCGGGATGGTCGCCGCCGAGCGCCAGCCCGCGCTCGGCGAGGCGCGCCGAGACGGCCGAGCCGACACGGCCGCTACCGATCACGTTGACGCTTCCGATCATGAGTGCTGCCTGCTCCAGTTCCTTCGGATACCGGGCTTCGCAGCAGTCTAACGAACGGGGGCGCCGATTTCGTCCCGGCGTGGTGGCGCTGCGGGGTTCGTCAGGCGGCGGTGACGGTCACGGGGATGCCGTTGAGGACGGCGTTGCCCGAGAGCGGGTCGACGACGGTCGCATCGGTGAGCACGTTGACGTTGACGCCGGGAGCCGTCGCAGCCACCGCCTGCCGCGTGCCCGGAAGGCCATGTCCCCAGCCGTACGGGATGCAGACGACGCCCGGCATGACGGTGTCCGTCAGCTCGATCGGCACCTCGATCGAGCCGGCGGCCGAGCGCACGACGGCCAGCGCGCCGTCGCGGAGACCGAGCCTCGAGCCGTCGTCCGGATGCAGTTGCGCGAGGCAGGTGTCCTTCCCCCGCACGAGCACCGGCACGTTCTGCGTCCACGAGTTCGCGGTTCGCAGCTGCCGCCGCCCGACGAGAACCATGCCGTTGGCAGCGGCAGCGTCGAGCGCGCGGTCGAGTCGTGCGAGATCGGCGATCAACGGCGGTGGCGCCAGCTCGATCCGGCCGGATTCCGTGGCGAGGGCGTCCGGCAGTCGCGGGGCGAGTGGCCCGAAGTCGATGCCGTGAGGCCGAGCCTCGAGGGCGGACAGGGAGAGGCCGTCCGGCCTGCCGCCGAAGGCGTCCCCGCGATGGCCGGTGCGGAGCATGAGGTCGAGGAGCTTCTCCTCGGGCGGCCGGTCGCCGAGCGCGGCAGCGATCTCGTTCGGGTCGCGCCCGTGGATCGGAGAGCCGGGCGCGTCGACGGAGCGCGCTACCCGGGCCGAAATCGTGCCCTCGGCAAGCGCGGCGACGTCGGCGCCTGCCCCGAGGCCGCCTGCGATCGCAGCCAGCCGGACGAGGATCTCGAACTCGGTCGGTGAGCCGGACGGGCGATCGAAGACGGGCGGCGAGAAGTGCGCGACGTTCCGGACGGACAGCGAAGAGAACGCGAGATCGTAATGCGACTTCTCGAGCACGGACGGCGGCGGCAGGATCACGTGTGCGTGTCGCGTCGTCGCGTTGAGATACGGATCCACGGAGATGACCAGCTCGAGATCGGCCAGCAGCCGTGCGAGTCGCCCCGAATCCGGGGTCGTGAGCGCCGGGTTTCCGGCGATCGTGATCAGCGCACGCACCTGTCCTTCTCCGGGAGCCTCGATCTCGTCCGACAGGGTCGCGACCGGCAGTTCGCCCATCGTCTCGGGAAGCCCGCGCACGCGGCTCTGCCAGCGTCCCGTGCGGAACGACCGCCGCGAGCGTGACGGCCCCTCATGGGCCGCGTGGGGGAACATCGCACCGCCGGGCCGGTCGAGATTCCCGGTCAGGACGTTGAGGACGTCCACGAGCCAGGCCGCGAGCGTGCCGTACGCGGTCGTATGCGTTCCGATGCGGCCGTAGACGACGGCCGTCGGGGCTGCGGCAAGATCGTGGGCGAGCGAGACGATCGTCGCCACGGGAATGCCGGTCAGCGACGACACTCGCTCTGGCGTGAAGCTCCCGACTGCTCGCTCGACCTCGTCGATCCCGTTCGTCAGGTCGACGAGCGGGCCGGGTGCAACCAGATCCTCGGCGACGAGCGTCCGCGCGATCCCCGCCAGCAGAGCCGCGTCCGTCCCGGGCCGGATCGGGACGTGCAGGTCCGATCGGGCCGCCGTCCGCGTGTGTCGCGGGTCGACCACGACGACACGCCCGCCGCGGTCGCGGATCGCCTGCAGCCGCCCGGGCCAATCGGGCGCGGTGGCGAGGCTGCCGTTCGATTCGAGCGGGTTCGCGCCGAGCATGAGCAGGAAGTCGGTGCGGTCGATATCGGGGACGGGGATCGCGAGCGGATGCCCGAAGACGAGGCCGCAGGCGACGTGCTTCGGCATCTGGTCGACGGTCGAGGCGGAGTACATGTTCTTCGTCCCGAGCGACTTCACGAGTGGGCGGATTGCGAGCGTGCTGCCGAAGTTGTGTGCGTTCGGGTTGCCCGCGTAGACGGCCACCGCGTCTCGGCCGTGCTCGGAGAGGATTGCGGTGAGTCGCTGCTCGATCTCCACGAACGCCTCTTCCCAGCTCACCTCGACGTGCGTGCCGTTGCGGCGCACGAGGGGGCCTCGCAGGCGGTCGGGATCCTCGTGCAGCGCGCCGAGCGTCGATCCTTTCGGGCAGATGAAACCCCGGGAGAACGGGTCATCGGCGTCGCCGCGAATGCTCGTGACCCGACCATCCGTCGTCTCGATGCGCAGGCCACACGTGGCCTCGCAGAGGGGACAGGTACGGAACGAGACGCGCGGTGTCATGTCGAGGACGATACTCCGCAGCCCGGGTAACAGGAAGTTCGCGTGGCAAGGAGCTCTCGATCGTGCTTCGATGGCTCCGTGGGGATGCAGCAGAGGCCGACGACGGCAAACGAGCTTCTCGAACAGGCGCGGCGCGAGATCGACCGACTCACGCCCGCCGAGGCGCACGAGCGCCAGCTCGCCGGAGCGATCGTCGTCGACATCCGGTCGGACACCGCGCGGGAGCGCGACGGTGTCGTCCCGGGATCGGTACACGTTCCACGCACCGTTCTCGAGTGGCGGCTCGACGCCTCGGGCTCGTGGGCAAACCCGTATCTCGTCGGGACCGAGCTGCCGTTCATCCTGATCTGCGACCACGGCTGGTCGTCGAGCCTCGCCGCCGCGACGCTCCGGCAGCTCGGGCACGAGGGAGCCGGAGACGTGATCGGCGGCTTCGAGGAGTGGCGGAACGACGGTCTGCCCGTCGTTCCGGTCTCCGGCGATCGCTCCGACCCGAACGAGACTCCGGGCATGGGGCCGCCGTTCGGGCGGCCCGCTCCACGTCGACCGAGCGTCGACCAGCAGTCCCATTGGGAGGCCGCGCTCGAGACGCGGCCCGATCGATACGGGGCGGCGGCAAGCGAGCCGGCGCGCGCGTCGCTCGAGCTGCTCCGGCAGCGTGGTGACCGCGATCTCGTCGAGCTCGGGAGTGGCCAGGGGCGCGACGCGATCTACTTCGCGGAAGCGGGGCTCGTCGTCACGGCGGTCGACTTCACCCGGGCCGCCGTGCGGACGGTCGCCGAGAAGGCCGAGGCGGCAGGGGTCGCCGAGCGTGTTGCGGTGGTCGAGTGCGACGTTCGGAAGCCGCTCCCGTTCGAGCCCGCGAGCTTCGACGCCTGCTACTCGCACATGCTGTTCTGCATGGCCCTCGACGAAGCCGAGCTGCAGGCACTCACCGCGGAGATCTGGCGGGTTCTCCGCCCCGGCGGCGTGTGCATCTACACGGCGCGGACGACGGAGGACAGCGACTACGGCCGCGGCATGCCCCTCGGTGACGACATGGTCGAGCTCGACGACTTCGTGGTGCACTTCTTCGACCGCGACCTCGTCATGCGACTCGCTTCCGGCACCGGGGAGGCGTCCTTCGAGCTCCTCGAGGTCGAGGAGTTCGAGGAGGGAGCACTCCCGCGCCGGCTGATCCGCGTCACCATGTGCCGTCGCTAGCCGCCGACAACCATTATCGAAGTCTTACAACCGTTTGCCCGCGCCGCAGGACGGCTGGTAGAAAGAGACGGATCATGAGCCGCCTCCGACTCCTGCTACGCGACGAGGCGCCGCTCCCTGCGCGCTCGATCTACGCGGCCGACGGGTCTGCCTCGCCGTTGAAGCGCTCGCTCGCGAACGCGCCGGACCTCCTCGAGACGCTCCTGCCGTTTCTCGGCCAGATCTACGACGAAGGCGCTGTCGATCTCGCGACGAAGGAGCTCGTCGTCGTGCGCGTCTCGCAGCTCAATGGTTGCCGCTACTGCCTCGCCGCGCATCGCCCGCTCGCGCTCGAGTTCGGCGTCGGCGAGGAGCAGCTTGCCGCGATCTGCGACGAGGTTCCGCTCGACGCGCTCGCCGACCGCGAGCGGACGATCGTCGAATGGGCCGACCGGTACGTCCTCGACCCTGCAGCGATCACTGACGACCTCGTCGCACGGGTTCTCGACTACCTCCGTGACGACCAGATGGTCGAGCTCGCGATCCTGATCGGAGCCACCCAGATGCTGAACTCCTACTGCACCGCCTTCGACGTGCCGCCGCCCGCATGAGCACCAACGAGACGCTCGATGCCGCCGTCGCCGAGGGTCGCTGCGGAGACCGGCTCTGGCTCTATGCGACCTACCACTGCAACCTCGCGTGCGGCTACTGCCTGACGGAGTCGATGCCCTCCATCGCGAACCGGCGCACGCTGCCCTCGGAGACGATGATTCGCGTGGCGCGGGAGGCGCGGGAGCTCGGATTCGGCGCGATCGGCGTGACGGGCGGGGAGATCTTCATGCTGCGGGACGCAGCCGAGACCCTCGCCGAGATCGCCTCGATCCTGCCGACGGTGGCGCTGACCAACGCGACGCTCTTCACCGAGCGCATCCTCGCGCGGATCGAGCCGCTCGCCGGCCTCGACATCGCACTGCAGATCTCCCTCGACTCCGACGAGCCCGTCCGCAACGACGCGTTCCGCGGCCCGGAGAACTTCGCCAAGGTCGAGCGTGCGATCCCGGCTCTCCTCGAGCGCGGCATCAGCGTGCGCATCGCGACGACGGTCGAGGAGCAGACCGAGGACGAGCTCGCCCGGCTCTGCGTCCTGCATCGCAGCTGGGGCATCCCCGACGAGGATCACATCGTTCGCGGGGTCGTTCGCCGCGGGCGCGCGGAGCTCCTGGAGATGGGGGTGACCCCCGGGGTGACAGACATCCTCCCCGAGCTCACGATCACCGCCGACGGTGCGTTTTTACATCCGTTCGGGCCGACGGTGCGGAACGGCGTCACCGATCTCGATCTTCTCGTCTCCCGGCAGGTGCTGCCGCTCGAGCGGGCGGCCGAACGGTTCCTGCGGCTCGTCTCGGACCAGCCGGTCGGGACGGACGTCGCCCGCAACATCAGGTGAGCGTGATGCAGGCCCCGCGGTCGCGGGGCGCCGAGCTCACCCTCTCCGGCCTGCGGATTCTCCTCGGCGTGCTCTTCCTCAGCGTCTGGGGATCGAATCTGCACAAGGGCCTCTACGGCCCGGGCGACTACGCCGGCCTGATCCGCGGCTACGCGGCGCGCGGCGACGCACCTGCGGCCTGGAAGGACGTCATGCGCTTCGTCGCCGATCACGCCTCGGTCTTCGCGCGCCTCCAGCTCGTGGGGGAGCTCGCACTCGGTGTCCTGCTCGTGCTCGGGCTCTGGCTGCGGGTCGTCGGAGTGCTCGCCTGGGCACTCCTCCTCGGACTGTGGATCAGCGAGATCGGCACACCCGGTGAATGGGCCTGGTCGCTCGTCTTCCCGGCCGTCGTGGCGCTTGCGGTCGCGTTCGTCCCGGAGGCCCGACGATGGTCGCTCGACGCGAGACGCAACTCGTGAGGAGGGCCGTGGTCGCCGCGGCGCTCGGAGTCGCGATCGCGCTCCTCGAGTTGCGGTTGCGCGGTGAGACGGACGTGAGCACCCAGGTCGCAGGCCAGCTCCTCGCGTTCGGGCTGTTCCTTCCGGCCGCCTGGCTCTGCTGGCGAGGCCTCGGGATCGGACGCGCGGGCGTCGTCCTCGTCCTCGCCCTGGCGATCGTGATGAGGGCGTTCGCGCTCGATCCCGGGACGCCGCCGCCGTTGACGACCGACACCTACCGGTACGCGTGGGACGCGCGCCTGCAGGCTGCCGGGGTCAACCCGTACCGATACCCCCCGAACGACCGTGCGCTCAGAAAGTACCGCGACGCGGTCATCTGGCCGAACATCAACCGCCGCGACTGGCGGACCATCTACCCGCCCGCCGCGGAGGCCTCGTTCCTGGCTGCGCGAACGGTGTTCGGCAACGGCGTGCGTGCCACCACCTGGCTCTTCGTCCTCGCAGAGGCTGCGGCGATCGGATTGCTCGTGCTCGTGCTCGCGCGGATGGGCGCCCCGCTCGAGCGCATCGCGCTCGTCGCGTGGCATCCGATCGCGATCAGCGAGATCGCCGCGAACGGGCACGTCGACTCGCTCGCCCTGCTCGCCGGTGCAGCCCTGTTGGCGGCCTGGCAGGCGCGCCGGTTCACCCTCGCCGGTCTCGCCGTCGCCTTCGCCACTCTCGTCAAGCTCGGGCCGATCCTGCTCGTCCCCGCGCTCGTGCGACGCGGAAGGTGGCGCTTTGCGCTCGCAGCGCTCGTCCCGTGCCTACTCGCGTACGTCCCGTACCTATCCGTGGGGAAGCGCGTCGTGGGGAGCTTGCCCCACTTCCTTCGTCGCGAGGAGCTGGGCTCGCTCGCCTGGACCGCGTTGCATCCGTACCTCGGCTGGATGCTCGCCCTCCGGGTTCTGCTCGTCGCGTTGCTCGTCGTCGTCGCCCTTCTCGGGCTTCGTGAGCACGCGTCGATCGATCAGGTCGCGCGTACCTGCCTGCTCGTGCTCGGTGGCCTTCTCCTCGCGAGTGCCCACCTGCAGCCCTGGTACATGCTCTGGCTGCTCCCGTACCTCGTCGTCACCGCCGCTCCCGCGTGGCTCTGGCTCACCGGGACACTGCCGCTGCTCTACGTCTACTCCCTCTACGGCGGCCTGCCGTGGTGGGTGCGTGTCGTCGTCTACGTTCCGTTCGTCGCCCTGGCGCTCGCGCGCTTGATCGTGCCTCGCCGCGGTCGGAGCGAGCTACCGCCGTCGCTGCCGGCAGGCTCCCGGTTAGCCGCCGTTATCCCGGTGATCGACGAGGCGGATTCGCTGCCGTTCGTGCTGGCGGAATTCCCCGCGGGATCAGTCGAGACGATCGTCGTCGTGGACGGCGGATCGACGGATGGCACGGTCGAGCTCGCGCGGGCCGCAGGAGCGCACGTCGTCGTCGAGCCACGTCGTGGGTACGGTCGCGCCTGCCTCGAGGGGGCGCGCGCGACGGACGCCGAGATCATCGTCTTCCTCGACGGGGACGGTAGTGACGATCCCACGGCGATCGCATCACTCGTCGAGCCGATCCGGTCCGGAGAGGCGGTGCTCGTGCTCGGTGCGCGTGCCAACCCCGAGCGAGGGGCGCAGCATGGGCACCAGCGGCTCGGGAACGCGCTCGTCTCGCTCCTCGTGCGTCTCTGTTACGGCACACGGATCCACGACATCCCGCCGATGCGGGCGATCCGAAGAGACACCCTCGACCGGCTCGGGATGTCGGAGATGACCTACGGGTGGCCGACCGAGATGATCGTCAAGACGGCCCGCGCAGGGCTACCGATCGTGGAGATCGCGGTCCCGTCCCGGGCGCGACGCGGCGGCGAGTCGAAGGTCTCCGGCAGGCTCGGGCCGTCGCTGAAGGCCGGGACGATGATGTTGCACGTGGTCGTGCGCTATGGATGACGCCAGGGCGGGCCTCGATGCGCTGTCGTGAGCGCGTAAGACGTTGTTGAGAACTCGCCCCTTGACGCCCGCCGGATGCAGCAGGGACACTGGGGAGCGATGACGGGTCGCCCAGCACTCTCGCTCGTCGCTGCGGTCATGGTCGTTGCCGGGGTGGGGTTGCTCGTGGCATCCTGCGGTGGCGCGAGCGACGACGAGGGGTCGGGCAAGCCCGTCTCGTTCTCGCAGGTCCAGGGGGTGTTCCAGTCGAACGGCTGTCAGGGCTGTCACCCCGGCGTCAACTCGTCGCTCGACCTCCAGGACGACGCTGCCTACGACGATCTCGTCGGGATCAAGGCGCTCGAGGACCCTGATCTCTACCGCGTGGTCGCAGGTGACCCCGACAACAGCTTCCTCTATCTCAAGATCGGCGGGAATCCCGTCATCGCGGATATCCCCGGGGTCGGCGCGCGCATGCCGCCGGGAGCGCCTCCGATCTCCGCCGAGGACATGAAGATCATCCACGACTGGATCGCGCAGGGGGCGAAGCGTGACGACGGCACGACGGGCGGGCCACAGGTGACGACGCCCGGAACCCCGCCACCGAGCGTCGAGGGCTCGGCAGCTTCCACGGAGCAGAAGGGCTCGGGAACGATCACCGGGACCGTGATCGACCAGGCTCGCAAGCCGATCGCGGGTGCGTTCGTCACCCTGCTCCTGCAGGGCGCCACCCTGGAGGGCGGTGAGGAGCACTACCGGGTCGCGGAGACCGATGCGAGCGGGAAGTACACGCTCAGCGACGCCCCGGCGGGGAGGTTCCTGCTCAAGGCGTACGCTCCCCAGACCATCTACGTCACCCGCATCGTCGCCCTCGGTGAGGGTGAGGCCGCGACGGTCAACTTCGGGCTGCCGACCCGAAACGTCCCGAACCCGACGATCTCGAGCCCTTCGGTCTCCGGCACGAGCCTGGCGCTGGACGTGGCGGGCTCGAACCTGGACGGCAACTACACGCTGGCGGTCAACCCGAAGGCCGGCATCACGGTCGAGCTCCACAACGCCGACAACGCGCCCGGGCGGTGGACGGCCACGAGCGCGTCGGCGCTTCCCGGCCCCTGGGTCTTCCTCGCCGTCGACAAGCAATGCAACGTCTCCGATTTCCTCACCGTCGAGGGCTGATCGCGGTCTCTGCACTCGTTGCGGGGCTCGCGCTTGCGGCAGCCGTTGTTGCCGCGGGGACGCGGGGATCCGCCCCGCGCTTCTCGGCGGACATCCAGCCGATCTTCGACGGCAAGTGCGTGTCCTGCCATCCCGTCGCCTACCCGTACCTCGACCTTCGGCGTGGTCACGCCTACGACGATCTCGTCCGCGTCTCCGCCGCAACCCGCCCTGCCTTCGAGCGCGTCGTTCCCGGGAAGCCCGAGTTCTCGTATCTCCTCGTCCACCCGCCCGATCCGTCGTTGCGCGGCGTCCTGACGCGGGACGACCGGGAGACCATCGCGGCGTGGATCGAGGCCGGGGCGAGGAATGACTGACCGCCTCGCGGGGCCTGCGTGACCTGGCTCGTCACCGGGGGCTCGGGCTTCCTCGGCATCCACCTCCTGCGGCGCCTCGAAGGGCGAGGTATCGCCGCCCGGTCGCTCGATCTCCGCTGGCGGGAGCAGGCGCTCGGAGCGCCTCCGGAGGGTCTCGTGACGCAGCTTCGCGGGGTGGTCCTCGTCGTCGCGAAGGCACCGGCCGCCGGGCGCTCGAAGACCCGGCTCGTGCCGCCGCTGACGCCGGTCGAAGCAGCAGACCTGCAAGAGTGCCTCCTGCTCGACACCGTCGACGCATGCAGTCGCGAGGCGTCGGACGTCCGCGTCCTCTTCGGCTCGGCGCCGGACCGCGCGCCGCTCGAGGCGTTGCTGCCCGGCGGTCGGCTCGTCCAGCAAGAGGGACAGGGCCTCGCCGACGCGCTGCGGCTCGGCGTTGCCCGGCACGTGTGCGAAGGCCCCGTCGCGCTCGTCTCGTCGGACATCCCCGGCGTGCCTCCCGGTGCCCTGACCGCCGCCTTCTCGGCGCTTGCGGGCGGAGCGGACGTCGTGCTCGGCCCGGCAATGGACGGTGGCTACTGGCTCATCGCGATGCGGGAGGCGCACGACCAACCGTTTGTGGACATTCCGTGGTCGACGCCCGCCGCCTATGCGGTGACGCGCGCGCGTTGCGAGGAAGCCGGACTGCGGGTCGCCGACGTCGCTGCGTGGCGGGATATCGACACGCTCGTCGACCTGTCGCTCGCGGCGCACGACCCGGCGTTCGGGAGCGCGGTCCGGTCGGCCCGGCTCTTCGCTCGCCTTGCGCCTTCGTTGCCGGAGCCGCCGCCGCTCGAGCTCATCTCGAGCGAGCTTCTCGCCTCGTCTCCTTGGCGCGATCACATCGTCGATCGGCTCCGCTGGGACGGACGCGAGACGTCGTACTCCTATCTCGGCTCTCCGCGGGCGGTCTTCGTGGCCGCGGTCACGGCCGCCGACGAGATGCTCCTCGTCCGCCAGTACCGCCACCCGGTACGGGACTGGACGCTCGAGGTGCCTGCCGGCTCGGTGGCCGACGGAGAGTCGCCGCTCGAGGCCGCGCGCCGCGAGCTGCGTGAAGAGGTTGGCGGCGTGACGGCCGACTGGCACCACCTGTCGACGTTCTTCTCGTCGAGCGCGCACCTGAGCCTCCGCTCGGATGCATGGCTCGCAACGGGCGTTACGGTCGGCGAGGCGAGCCCCGATGAGGGTGAGGGCGTGACGCTCGTCCGCATGGACATGACGGAAGCGGTGGAGACGGCCCGGCGAGGAGGGTTCGCCGAGGGACAGACGGCGCTCACGATCCTGCTCGCCGCCGAGCATCTCGACGGGCGCCGACGCGAGCACGGCCCGAGCCCGTGAACGCCGGCGTCGAATCGATCCCGGCGACCTCCCGGCCGGAGCCGGTGGAGCGCTCGTGGTATGCCATCGGGACGTTCCTCTGGACACGGGCGGCGATCGCCGCCGTCGCAATGCTCGCCACGACGCTGCCAACGCACGCGCGGCTCGAGCGCGAGGGGGCGAGCCCGTTGCTTCACGATCTCGGCCGCCCGATCGACGTCTGGGCCCGCTGGGACAGCGTCTGGTACCTGACGATCGCCGAGCACGGATATCAAGCGGCCGCCGAGACGCTCGCCTTCTGGCCGCTCTATCCCGCGCTCATCGCCGTGCTCGGCGCGGCTCTCGGTGGGCACGACCTCGCGGCCGGCGTGCTCGTCTCGCTCGTCTCGCTCCTCGGCGCGATGATACTGCTCGAGCGCCTCGGGACACACCTTCTCGACGGGTCCGCCGCCCGGCGCGCCGTGCTCTACCTCGCGCTCTTTCCGACCGCGTTCTTCCTCGGCGCCGTCTACAGCGAGTCGCTCTATCTCCTCCTCGCCATCGGGGCGTTCCTCCTCGCCGAGCGTGGCCGCTTCCTGGCCGCCGGCGTCGTCTGTGGGCTCGCAATCCTCACCCGCGTCGCCGGCGTGGCTCTTTTGCCCGCGCTCGCGCTCATCGCCTGGCGCTCCGGTGACCGGCGCCGCGCCCTGCTCTCGCTCGCCGCGGCCCCGTTGATCGCGTCGGTCCACCTGCTCGTCATCGCCGACGCACGCGGGGGGCTCGGCGATCTCTTCGGCGCGCAGGCGCTCTGGAAGCGGCATCTATCGCCCGCCGGCCCGCTCGGTGGGATCGGGCACGGTGTCGCGAAGGCCTGGTCGACGGCACTCGCGCTCGGCGACAGCGGCGGGCCGAACCTCCTCTGGCCGAGCGAGCTCCTGAACGCGGCGTTCCTCGTCCTGTTCGTCGTCCTCACGGTTGTTGCCTGGCGCCGCGTGGGCGCGCCGTACGGCCTCTTTGCCGCGCTCAGCCTCGCGCTCCCTCTCAGCTTCCCGGCGACGCCCTCGCCGCTCCTCTCGCTGCCACGATTCGGCCTCGTTGTGTTCCCGTTCTTCCTCGCCCTCGCGGTCGTCGGGAGGCGCCCACGCGTCGACGTCGCGATCATCGGCGTCAGCGGGGCGACGCTCGCCCTCGCCACGGTCGAGTGGGTGCGCTGGGGGTGGATCGGCTGATGCGCAGGGTGGCCGGCGTCCTCGCCGCGGTCGTCGCCCTCGTCGCCCTCGCGGCGGTGCTGGCACGCAGCGACGGTAGCGCGAAGCCCCCTCCGGGGTCGACGCTGATCGCGACGTGGATCGACAGCAACGGCGACGGCGTCCTCGAGCGCGCGCCGGGTGAGCCGCTCCTCGCGCGTGACGAGCTCGCTCCCGCGCCGGAGCCGACGCGCGAGCTGGCGCGATTCGCCCAGATCACAGACGCGCATGTCGTCGACGAGGAATCGCCGGCCCGCCTCGAGCCACTCGATCGATTCGGCGATCCGTTCACCTCCGCGTTCCGGCCACAAGAGGCCCTGACGGCACAGGTGCTGCTCGCGACGGTCACATCGCTCAACCGGCTCGACCTGGACGCCGTCGTCGTCACCGGTGATCTGGTCGACAACGCACAGGAGAACGAGCTCGCGACCGCGCTCGCGGTCCTCGATGGTGGCCGAGTCGACCCGAGCAGCGGGTCGCCGGCCTACGAGGGCCTGCAGCGGGCCGCAAACCCGGATCCGCTCATCTACCGCCCCGATGTCGATCCACCGACTCATCCCGGCCTTCTCGGCGCGGCCCAGCGCCCGTTTGCATCGCCGGGGCTGCGGGCGCCCTGGTTCCCCATCGTCGGAAACCACGACCTCCTGGTCCAGGGCAACGTCGCGCCCGGCCCGAGCACGCGTGCGATCGCCGTGTCGGGACGCAAGCTCCTCGGGATCGATCAGGGGATCGTCGACGAGGCCCGCGCTGTCGAGTTGCATCCTGGCCTCGTCGAGGACATCCTCGCAGCGGGATTCCCCGGGCCCACATTCGCGGTCACGGCCGATGCGCGGCGGCGGGAGCTCGGTGCCCGTACCGTGGTAGAGCGCCTGCGCGCGGCGGCCGGGGTCCCGGGGCGCGGCTCGTTGCTCGACTACAGCTTCCGGATCGCGCCCGGCGTTCGCGGGATTGCGCTCGATACGATCCGGCGTCGAAGTGGCGCGGCCGGGATCGTCAGGGCCGAGCAGGTGGTGTGGCTACGGCGAGCGCTGTCGAGGGCCGGTGACGACCACGTCGTGGTCTTCTCTCACTCGCCGATCGCGAGTGCCGAGGGAGGGGCCGCCGCCCTCGCGGCGCTCGACGACGATCCGCACGTGATCGCTGTCGTTTCGGGCGACACGCATCGGAACCGGATCGAGCCGCGCCGGACAGCGGTTGGCGGCTACTGGCTGATCAGCACCTCTTCGCTCGTCGACTACCCCCAGCAGGCGCGGGCTTTCAGACTCGCCGAGACGGCCACGGGTGGCCTCGTCCTCGAGACGTGGATGCTGGATCATGCGGCGACGCCGCTCGCAAAGGTGTCGCTCGACCTCTCGTTCCTCGACTACCAAGGGGGGCGCGCGAAGCAGTTCGCGGGCGGGCACGGCGATCGGAACGCGCGACTCGGGCTGCCTACTCCTCGGTGAGGTCGATCACCACCGGTCGCGATGTTGCCGCCCGTCCGAGAAGCAGCGCGACGGCAGCGGCGCCGGCGACCAGGAGCACCGCAGTGACGAGCACCGCGAGGGGGCCGGCGGCGAGCGGAAGGCTGATGTACGACGCCGCGAGCGAGGCAACGAACGGTCCGAGCGCGTACCGCTCGACGAGGATGCCGAGCGGGAGTGCGAGGAGCCCGATCGTCGCCGCGGCGCCGGCGAAGATCAGGGTGATCTGGTTGCGGCTGGCCCCGAATGACCGCACGACCGCGAGAGAGCGCCGTCGCTCGTGGGCGGTCAGTGCAAGCACCTGCGCAACGGCGTACAGGCAAACGACGCCGCTGACGATCGCGACGCTGCGAAGCAAGGCGATCACGAGGTCGATGAAGCCACTGCTGCGGGCCGCGAAGCCCTGTACGCTCTGGCCCGCGAGGCCTCCGCTCTCGATCGCGAAGAGCCCACGCTCGCCCAGCGCCTGCTGCACTGCGGCGACGGTTGCGCCGCGCGCGACTCGAACCGCGACGGTCGACGGCGCAAGGGGGTCGGCCGCGAGGAGGCGTGTGGGCCTGACGTACGCGATCCGACCCTGGTCCTGGAAGGCGCGCACGATGCCGACGACGGTGAACCTCACCTCGGCTCCGTTCGGCAGTTGGGCGGCGAGGGTGCTTCCCGGGTGGAGGCCGAGCGCCTGCGCAAGGCCGACCCCGACCTCCGCCTCTCCGCCGCTGCGAAGATGCCGGCCGCTCTCGAGCACCGGATCCTCGAACGCGGTGTGATCGGAGGAGAACGAGACGATCGTGAACGGCTCATCGAGCCGAAACGAGTCTGCTGCAGGCGTCTCGTACCGCGTGGCGGCGTCATCCACGCCGGGTGTCGCGCGCGCCGCCTCGACGGCGGGCTGCCCGGCCGGGAGCGTCAGCTGGTACCGCGTTCCGAGCGCCTGGGGCCTCTCGTCGAGGCTCCGCAAGACGGAAGCGATCGAGAGGACGAGGAGAATCAGGGACGCCGCGAGGCCGAGAACGATCACCGCGGAGAGCCCGCGCACGGGTCGTGCGAGCACGAGGCGCACCCCGAGCCCACCGGGGCCCGCGGGGAGCGGAAATCGCCGTGCGGCTCCGGCGACGTCTCCTCCGCGGAGGGTCTCCACAGGGGGGCGCCGGGCCGCACGCCAGGCCGGCCAGGCGCTGAAGGCGGCGACGATCGCGACGAGCCCGACGAACGACGCAACGAGCAGGAGGGCGAGACCGGGTCCCGGTCCCAGCTGGTTCAGCGACGCGAGCAGTCGCGACGTCGGCCCGCCCACGAGGAGCCAGCCGAGCGTAACCCCGAGCGCGCCGGCAGGCGCCGCGATCAGGGCGCCCTCCGCGGCGGCCGCGGCAGTGACCTGGCCGCTCGACAAGCCGAGCGAGCGCATCACGCCGATCCCCTGCACCCTGCGTTGCACCTCGGCAGAAGCCGAGGCTGCGAGCATCGTTCCGGCGACGAGCAGGGAGATCACCGAGTACGCGACCAGCAGGGCGATCACGAGCCCGGCGGCCTGCCCGATCAAGACACGGAGCGAGATCCGCGTCCCGAAACGGAGCCGTTCGACCCCGAAGCTCGCGGCGCGTGCCTGTGCGAGCGTGACGTCGACCAGGCCTGCGTTCGCGAGCCAGACCTGGGCCGTGTCGACCGTTCCCGGCCGCGCCGCGATCATCCGCGAGACGTTGCGATAGTCCGCATAGAACACCGGGCTCGACGCGAGTGGGTACGCAACGGCGTCGGGCGAGACGGCGACACCGACGATGCGGAGCCGCTGATGGACGTCGACGTTGCGCGCCTCGGCGAAGAGTGTCCCGCCTGGACGGAGATGCCAGGAGCGGGCAAGTCCTGCTTCGATGACGGCTTCTCCCTGTCGCTCGATGTCCCGGCCGGCGACGATCGCATACCCGTGCCGGCTGCCGCGCTGGACGCCGATCGCGGTCGCCCGGTTGGTCGTTCGCCCGCCCGCGGCAAGAGAGATCACCGAGCGATCGATTCGAAAGGAGACGTCCTCGACGTTTGGCAACGAGCGAACGATCCGCTCGACCGTCTCCTGCTCGATGGGCGTGAACGTCGCCGCGATGTCGGGCAGGTCGGCGCGCTCCGCCGTCCGCTCGAAGCCCGTGCCGAGGGCATACGAGACGGTGACGGCAGCGCCGAGCATCGCCCCGGCGGCCGTGATGCCGAGCAGGGCGAGCAGCGTTCGGGTGCGCCTGGCACGCATCCGGGCCACCGCATAGCGGAGCGCGGCTCTCATTCGTGCAGGCGACCGTCGCTCAGGCGGAGGGCGCGATCTGCGATTCCGATCGCATCCTCCTGGTGTGTCACGAGCAGCACGGCCTTCCCCGCCGACGCGGCCTCTCGCAAGAGCTCGAGCACGACCGCGCCGGACTCCGGGTCGAGGTTCCCCGTCGGCTCGTCGGCGAGCACGAGAAGTGGGTCGTTGACGAGAGCGCGGGCGACGGCGAGCCGCTGTTGCTCGCCGCCGGAGAGGACGGCCGGCAGCTGCCTCGCGACCTCGGCGAGGCCGAGCGCGGCCACCAGCTCTCGTCCGCGGTCGAGTGCGCCCTCGTCGCCCGCGAGGCGCGCCGGCAGGAGCACGTTCTCGAGCCCGGTCAGCTCGGGAAGGAGGTGGAAGGACTGGAACACGAAGCCCACCTTCGTCCGTCGCAGCCGAGAGAGCTCCTTCTCGGTTGCGGTATCGATGCGGCGACCGCCGATCTCGATCTCGCCCGAGTCCGGTCGGTCGAGCGCTCCGAGGAGGTGAAGGAGCGTCGACTTGCCGGAGCCGGACCGGCCCACGACGGCCACGACCTCGCCGGCCTCGAGCTCCAGATCGAGACCGTCGAGAATCCGCAAGGCCGCCCGGCCGTCTCCGTGCGTCTTGACGATGTCCGAAGCGCGCGCAACCGGCATCCGGTCATCCTGCCTGTCGGCCGCCCGCTCCGATGGGAACGGCTCAGCCGATGCGACGTCGGAGTGAATCGCGGACGGCCGGCCACTCGTCGTCGATGACGCTGTACCAGGCGGAGTCCCGGCTGACGCCGTTCCGGACGAGCATGTGGTTCCGGTGGATTCCTTCGAAGGCCGCCGGGAGTCCGGCCAGAGCGGGACGGGCCCGCTCGTTCAGGGCATCGGTCTTGAACTCGACGCGCCGGCAGCCGAGCACCTCGAACGCGTGGTCGAGTTGCAGGAGCTTCGCCTCCGCGTTCGCGCCGGTGCCCCATGCGTCCGGCGCGATCCACGTCCAGCCGATCTCGAGGCTCCGGTGCTCCGGCCGGAGCGCGAGGTACCGCGTCGACCCGATCGCAGCGCCGGTCGACTGCGCGACCGTCGCGAACGCGAGCTCGTGGCCCGTCGCCGTCCGCTCGAGCGCATCGCTCAGCCACTCATCCCAGTCGTCCCGCGTCTGCGGCTGCAGGATCGGGAGCCAGCGCCAGACGCGCGGGTCGCGCGACGCCTCGTAGAGGTCGTCCGCGTGGCGCAGAGCGAGAGGCTCGAGTCGCACGATCGTGCCGGTGAGGGTCGGTGTCGTCCATCGCTCCATACCGTCCGGACAGTACACTTGTGCGATGCCGATATACGAGTACGCGTGCATGGAGTGCGAGGACCACTTCGATGAGCTCGTCCGGAGTGACGAGCAGGTCGTCACCTGCCCCCAGTGTGGCGCGGCCGACGTCCTCAAGCAGCTCTCCGCCTTCGCCGTCCACGGAGCTGCCGCGAAGCCGTCGTTCGGCGGCGGCGCGGGTGGCTGCTGCGGCGGCGGCTGCGGTTGCAGCTGAGTCGGGCTGCGAACGAAGAGCGTCTCGCGCTCGGGCTTCAGCATTCCTTCTGCCACGTTCCGGCCATCCGCCGAGGCTCCTAGACTGGCCAGGTAATGGATGCCCGCGCGCGAGCAGACGCGCTCTCGACCTACGCGGCCGAGACGGCCGGATGTGAGCGCTGTGCGCTCGCCGCGACGCGGAGCCGTGTCGTCTTCGGCTCGGGCGGTCCCGACGCCGAGCTGATGCTCGTCGGTGAAGCGCCTGGCTACCAGGAAGATCAGGGCGGCGACTGGTTCGCGGGGCAGGCGGGCGCGCTCCTTGCGCACCTGCTCGAGGGAATCGGGCTCACGCGCGACGACGTCTACGTCGCGAACGTCCTCAAGTGCCGTCCGCCACAGAGCCGCGACCCGCTCGAGTCGGAGATCGCGTCCTGCGAGCCGCACCTCTTCCGGCAGATCGACCTCGTCCGGCCCACGGTCGTTGCGACGCTCGGCAACTTCGCCACCAAGCTGCTGTCGGGACGCCCAGCACGGGATCACCCGCGTCCACGGCCAGGAGCACGAGGTCTCGCTCGGCACGACGACCGTGGTGCTGTTCCCGCTCTACCATCCCGCCGCCGCCCTGTACACGCCGTCGATGTTGCAGGCGCTCGAGATCGATTTCGCAAGGCTTCCGGCTCTGCTCGGCCGGGAGGAGCTGTCGCCGGTCGCCGTCCCTCCGGAGCGCGAGCCACCGCTCCTCGACGACGAGGACGTCGTGGTCGGCGCGACTCAGCTCGGGCTGTTCTGACCCGTGATCGAGCGGCTGACGGCATCGGCGGCCGAGACGGAGGCGTTCGGTGCGTCTCTCGCCGGGCTCCTCCGGCCCGGGGATGTCGTTCTCCTCCGAGGCGAGCTCGGTGCCGGCAAGACGACGCTCGTGCGTGGGGCGTGCCGGTCGTTCGGCATCGAGGAGCCGATCACGAGCCCGACGTTCACGATCGGGCACCTGTACCACGGGACGGCCACGGTCGCGCATCTCGACCTCTACCGCTTCGTCGGCCTGAGCGACGCGGAGTGGGGGGACGTGGAGCCGTACTTCGACGGTACGATTGCGTTCGTCGAATGGCCGGAAGCTGGACATGGAGCTCTCCCACCGGCGACCGTCTCACTGGTGCTCGAGCACGTCGGCCCCGACGAGCGCCGGATCTCGGCCGAGACGGCCGCGGGAACGATGCTCGAGGACCTCGCGCGTGCTGATCCTGGCGTTCGACACTGCGACTGACGTCGCCACGAGCGCGATCGTCGCCGACGGCGTGACCCTCGCCGAGCGGGTGAGCCGCCCGCAGCTTCTCCTCGCCGACGTCGACGAGATGCTGCGTGTGGTGGGGCTCGATGCTGCAGATCTCACCGGCATCGTCGTCGGGACGGGCCCGGGCAGCTTCACGGGGATGCGGATTGGGCTGTCGGTCGCACGAGGCCTCGGTCTCGCGCTCGATCTCCCGGTCGCGGGCGTCTCGACCCTCGACGCCCTCGCGGCCGGGGCCGAGAACGCGTATCCGGTGGTCGACGCTCGGCGTGGAGAGGTGTTCGTCCTCGGCCCGGCCGCCGTTTCACCCGAGAGTCTCGCACCACCCGACGGCGCCTCGTGTGTCGGCAGCGGCGCACGAAGGTTCCGTGACGTGCTCGTCGAGAGAGGTGCCGACGTGCCGGCCGACGACTCGGAGCTCCATCTCCCACGCGCTGCCCTGCACGCCTCGCTCGCGTCCGGCTTCGCGTCGGCCGACACGGTCGAGCCGGTCTACGTCCGGCCGCCCGATGCGGATGTGTGGTCGGCGTGAGCATCATCTCGATTCGTCGCCTCGAGCTCGCCGATCTCGATGCAATCGAGCAGATCGAGCGCGCGTCGTATCCAACGCCGTGGTCGCGCTCCATGTTCGTCAGCGAGCTCGCGAAGCCCAGCTCGCTCTCGATCGGAGCGGTGCACGACGACGGGTCGCTTGCCGGGTACCTGATCCTCTCGCGCTACGTCGACGCGTGGCACGTGATGAACGTCGCCGTCGCCGAGAAGCACCGTCGCCTCGGGATCGCGTCGGCGATGTTGCAGAGCCTCTTCGACGTGACGAAGGACGAGGCCGAGCGCGGCTACACGCTCGAGGTGCGTGTCTCGAATCTCGCCGCGATCAGGCTCTACGAGCGTTTCGGCTTCGTGCAGCGTGGCATCCGACGCGGTTACTACACTGACAACAGAGAAGATGCGTTGATCATGTGGAGAGACCCCGAGCGTCCGAGCCAGGACCGGGCGACCGACGACGGAGGACGGATGGAGCAAGGCGAACCGGACGGAGGTGCTGCGTGATTCTCGGGATCGAGACGTCGTGCGACGAAACGGCCGCGGCCGTCGTCACCGACGACGGCGAGATCCTGTCCTCGATCGTGGCCTCCCAGAGCGCGCTCCACGCGCGCTATGGCGGCGTGGTGCCCGAGGTCGCCTCCCGGCGGCACGTCGAGCAGATCGGCCCCGTCATCCGCGAGGCGCTACGAGAGGCGGGGGTCTCGCTCGCCGACATCTCTCGCATCGGGGTCACGCGCGGCCCCGGGCTCATGGGTGCGCTGCTCGTCGGGCTGTCGGCCGCGAAGGCGATCGCCTGGGCGCGGAACCTCCCCCTCGTCCCGGTCGACCACCTCCGCGGCCACGTCGCTTCGCTCTATCTCGGCCGGACCCCGCTCGAGCCTCCGTTTGCCTGCCTGCTCGCCACGGGCGGCCACACTCAGGTGCTCGCGGTGCGAGACCAGGGCTCGTTCGAGCGCCTCGGCACGACCCTCGACGACGCGGCGGGCGAGGCATTCGACAAGGGCGCGAGGCTCCTCGGCCTGCCCTACCCGGGGGGCGCCGAGATCGATGCGCTCGCGCGCGAGGGTGACCCTCACGCGTTCTCGTTCCCCGTGGCCCGTGTTCCCGGGCTCGACTTCTCGTTCTCGGGCCTCAAGACCTCGCTCCTCTACACCGTGCGCGACCTGGGCGAGACGGAGGCGCTCGAGCGCCGTGCCGACCTGGCCGCGTCCTACCAGCGAGCAATCGTGCTTGCCTTGACGCGGCGCCTCCGTCAGGCCGCGGAGGCCGAAGGTCTCGCGCGGATAGCGGTCGTCGGTGGCGTTGCCGCGAACTCCGAGCTTCGCGCAGCGCTCCCCGACGCCCACGTTGCCCCCCTGTCGCTCTGTACCGACAACGCCGCCATGATCGCGTCTGCGGCCCGGTACGCCGACCCGCTGTCGCCCGCCGAGGCGCTCGTCGTGGATGCGTATGCGTCGGCGGCCTAGGGCTCCCCGCTCCTGGGTGACGTCGGCGGTCGTTCTCGCGGCCGCTCTCACGCTGCTCGGGGGTGGCGCCGCGGCGGCTGCGGACGAGCCGACCACGGGCGCGGCCGGCTGGGAGAGCCTGCTCGGAGACCGGCCCTCGCCCCAGCTCGGCGGACGGTGGATCGTCGTCCTCAATCGTCCCTCGCTTGCGAGCCGCGTTGCAAAGGCCGGTGGCGTGGCGACCGAGGTGCAGGAGCGGGGCTGGACGCGGAGCGCGCGGCAGGCACAGCAGGAGGTGCTGAACGGGCTCGCCTTGAAGGGCGCACCGATCGAGCCAGAGCACTCCTTCTACCGCGTATTCAACGGCTTTGCAGCTCCGCTCGACACGCGCTCGCTCGCGGTCGTCGTCACGTCGCCCGACGTGCGGGGGGTGTACGCCGTCCGTGCCGCCCTGCCTGCCGCCGTCGCGCCCGGCGCCGTCGATCAGCTGTTCGCGAGCGGCGGGGCCCGCCGCCCCGACGTTCAGCTCCCGGGCTTCTCGGGGGCGGGCGTCACCGTTGCGCTGCTCGATACGGGCGTCGATTTCGTGCACCCGTACGTCCGGCGGTCGCTCTTGCCCGGCCTCGACGTCCTCGACCCCGGTGGCGACGGGAGCGCGCGCCAGAACCCGACCGCACCGGGCCGACCGGAGCGCCACGGAACGGAGATGGCCGGGCTCGTCGTGGGTGCCGACGGCCCCGCCGACCTCGAGGGGACGGCGCCGGGCGCCTCGTTGCTCCCGATCCGCGTCGCGGGCTGGCAGCCGGACGCGACCGGCGGCGTGTCGATCTACGGGAGAACGGACCAGGTGCTCGCTGGGCTCGAGCTGGCCGTCGACCCGAACGAGGACGGGGATGCGCACGACGCGGCGCGCGTGGCGCTCGTCGGCGTCGTCGAGCCGTTTGCAGCGTTCGTCGACGGCCCTCTCGCGCTTGCGACCGCGGGAGCCACCACGCTCGATACGCTCGTCGTTGCCCCGGCCGGTAACGACGGCCCTGCTGGGCCGACCTACGGCAGCATCGGCGCGCCGGGCGGCGCGCCTGCCGTTCTGACGGCCGGCGCGCTCGATACGAGGCGCCGGACACCGACCGGCCACGTGCTCCTCCTCGCCGGACTCCGCGTTCTCGTCTCCGGAAACCAGCCGCTCGGCGGGGTCGTCACGCCGCGGATATCGGTGTCGGCCCCGGTCGTCGCACTCGCGCAGTCGGCGCAGGCGGTCGTGGGCGCGCCGGGAGGCTTCACCAAGCTGTTCGATGCCAACGGCTACAGCCGTGTCGGAGGTGCCGCGGTGCTCTTACCGCGTGGCACTTCGTCGCCCGAGGCCGTCCGAGAGGTCGTCGCGGCGGGTGCCACCGCGGTGCTCGTCGACGGGGCGCTCCCTGCCGGCTCGCTGGGTACCGACGGCCCGATCGAGGTTCCGATTCTCGGACTGTCGTCCGGGTCGGCCGACGCTGTTCGCAGCGCGCTTCGCGCGGGTGTTCCGGCCAGCTTCTCGGTCGGCGCCGCGGCATTCGACGTCAACTCGGAGCGCGGCGGCCAAGCGCCGTTCTCCTCCGACGGGCTCGCGTACGACGGCGCTCAGAAGCCCGAGGTGAATGCCGCGGGCATCGGTCTCGCGACCTCGGATCCCGGCCGGAACGAGGACGGTGCAGCGCGGTACGGAACGTTGAGCGGCTCGAGTGCCGCTGCGGCGCTGACGGCGGGTGCTGCGGCCCTGCTCGCGCAGGCGCGTCCGGATCTCGATGCGGCGGGGCTCAAGCAGGCACTCGTCGCGAGCGCACGGCGAATCCCGGGATCCGTGGTCGGCACGGTCGATCCGTCCGCTGCGGCTGCCGTCGAGGTGGTCTCGGATCCCCCGCTCGTCTCGCTCGGGGCCGTGTTCGCCGCGGACACGCAGGTCGGTCGCGTCTTCACCCTGAGGAACACGAGCAGGCGCGCTCTCGATGTGACGATCGGCACCGGGACGGCGGACGGGGTCGATATCGAGGTCGATGTCGAGCCCGCGAAGGCGCGACTCCGCCCGGGTGGGACAGTGCAGGTCGCGATCACCGCCCGCGTCCCCCTGCTCCCGCGCGCGCCGGCCGCGCTGCGGGGGGCTGTGGCGGTGAGGGTGCGTGACGGCGGCATCCTGAGGATCCCGTGGACGATCACGGTTCCGGTCGTCGGCCTCGACCTGATCCGGAACGCGAAGCTGTCGAGCCGCTCGTTCGAGCCGTCCGACGCGCAGCCCGCCGTCCTCACGCTCACGCTCGGCCGCGTCGACGGGAGCCCGGAGAGGCCGCAGTTGCTCCCGCTCGAGGAGGTCACACTCGAGCTCTATCGCGGCGATCGCAATCTCGGGCAGCTCGCGCTCGTGCGTGACCTCCTGCCGGGCCGATACTCGTTCGGGCTCACCGGGCGCGGCGTCAACGGCAAGCGGCTCCCTGCAGGCGCCTACTCGGTGCGCGTCACGGCACTTCCCGTCGGCGGCGGTTTTCCGAACGAGGAGACGATCCCGTTCACCATCCGGTGAGAGCGACGTTCTCGCCCCGTCGACCACAGCGCTATAGTCGGGTCGCCGTGAGCGAAGGTGCCTACGCATGAGCGCTGCCACTCCACTTCCGACGCATCTCCGCGAGAATCCCTTCGAGCTGGCCCAGGCGCAGCTCCGGCGCGTCGGCGAGATCTTCGACGTCGATCCGAACCTGATCCACGTCCTCGCCGAGTGCAAGAAGGGGGTCGAGGTCTCGGTTCCCGTCCAGATGGACGACGGCTCGGTCTTCGCGTTCCAGGGCTACCGCGTCGTGCACAACATGACGAGAGGGCCGGCGAAGGGCGGGATCCGCTACCACCCCGCCGTGACGCAGGACGAGGTGAAGGCGCTCGCGATGTGGATGACGTGGAAGTGCGCTCTCATGGGCCTGCCGTTCGGCGGTGCGAAGGGCGGCGTTATCTGTGACCCGAAGCTGCTCTCGATGGGGGAGAAGGAGCGGCTGACGCGGCGGTACACGAGCGAGATCATCAACGAGATCGGCCCCGAGAAGGACATTCCCGCGCCCGATGTCGGTACGGACGCGCAGGTCATGGCCTGGATCTTCGACACCTACTCGATGAATGTCGGGCACTCCGTGCTGGGCGTCGTCACGGGCAAGCCGCTCTCCGTGGGGGGATCGGTAGGACGCGACGGGGCGACGGCCCGCGGGTCGCTCTACTGCATCCGCACTGCGCTCCAGAAGCAGGGGTCACGCCTCCACGACACGCGCATCGCGATCCAGGGCTTCGGCAACGTCGGCTCCAACCTCGCCCGACTGCTCTCGGACGAAGGCGTGCGCGTCATTGCCGTCTCCGACTCGCGCGGTGGGATCCACAACCCCTACGGCCTCGACGTTCCTGCTGCGATCGCCTACAAGTCCGAGCACGGCGTTCTTGAAGGCTTCCCCGGAGCCGACGCGATCACGAACGACGAGTTGATCGAGATCGACTGCGACGTGCTCACACCCTGTGCGCTCGAGCAGGTGATCACCGGCGACAACGCGCCGCGGGTGCGGGCGAAGATGATCTGCGAGGGTGCCAACGGCCCCACCACCCCCGATGCCGACGAGATCCTCGAGGATCGCGGCATCCTCGTCCTTCCGGACGTTCTGGCGAACGCGGGGGGTGTCGTCGTCTCCTACTTCGAGTGGGTCCAGGGCCTCCAGGAGTACTTCTGGAAGGAGTACGAGGTGCACGCGAAGCTGAACGACATCGTCGTGCGCGCCTTCGAGGAGACGTGGTCGACCCGGGAGCGGCACGCGACCAGCATGCGCATGGCTGCGTACGGCATTGCCGTGCAGCGGGTCGCGGAGGCCACCACGATCCGCGGTCTCTACCCCTAGAGTGGCTCTCGCACGCGTTGCAGGGAGCCGCACTCGAGCGACGGGCGGGCGGTGACCGACCAGCGGCTTCCGCTCGTCACCGTCTTCGGGGCCGACGGGTGTCACCTCTGTGAGCGAGCGCTGGAGGTCGTCCGCGAGGCGCAGGCGGTCCGCGCCTTCGCGATCGACGTCGTCGACATCACGGGCGACGAGACGCTCGAAGCCGCGTATCGAACGCTTCTGCCGGTGATCGAGATCGACGGCGTCCGGGCGTTTACCTATTTCGTCACCGTCGAGGCGCTTCTCGACCGGATCGGACGAGGATGGTTCCCCGGCGCGACGATCGACAGCCGCAGGCAGTATGTGACGAGTTGTCACAAGGTCGTTGTCGAAGGAGAGCTACGTGGCGGAGAGATTGACAGTTGGTGTCGCAGCGCGCCTGAGCCGCTACCTGCAGGTGCTGACGCAGGCCAAGAAGATGGGCAAGGCCCGGATCTCGTCGCAGGAGATCGCCGAGTACACGAACATCAACGCGACCCAGATTCGTCGGGACCTCTCCAACTTCGGCCGCTTCGGGAAGCGCGGCGTCGGGTACAACATCGACTCGCTGCTCGGTGAGATTCGCAAGATCCTCCGCACGCAGGGCCAGCACAACATCGCGCTCGTCGGCGCCGGTCGGCTGGGTGGGGCGATCGCGAGCTCGCCGATCTTCGCCGAGCACGGGATCACGATCGCGGCCGTGTTCGACCTCGATCCTGCCAAGGAGGGTCGCGTCATCGGCGGCGTCACGGTCAGCCCGCTCGAGATGCTCGACGAGCTCGTCGGCGAGCGAAACATCATCGTCGGGGTCCTCGCCGTCCCGGCCGACGCGGCTCAGCAGGCTGCCGATGCGCTCGTCGCGGCCGGCGTCAAGATCATCTTCAACTACTCGCAGGCGCTGCTCTCGACGCCGGCGGACGTGCAGGTGCACGCGTCGAATCCGGCGGTCGAGCTGCTCTACGCCCTCTACTTCCATCTGACGTAGTCGCCGGGCTCACCCGGCACGTCGGGCAGGATGCCGTCATGCGGATCCTCCTCTGGCACGGATACCTCCTCGGAGGGACCGGCTCCAACGTCTACACGCGGATGCTGGCGCGGGAATGGAGCAACGCGGGGCACGACGTCACCGTGCTCTCGCAGGAGCCGACCCCCGAAGCGTACGACCTCGGAACGGCGGGCACCGTACGCCCGGACGTCGGCGGCCTCCTCCCGGTCTTCGTCCTCGACCGCTACGACGGCTACGACGTGCGGCGTCTCCAGGACTGCACCCGCGACGAGCTCGATCGCTGGGTCGAGGCGAACGCGCAGGCGCTGCGCGCGCTGCTGCCTGCGGACGCCGTCTTCACCAACCACGTTCTCCTCGGCGGCGCGGTCGGTGCGGCGACGGGCGCCCCCTTCGCGGTCAAGGCTCACGGATCCGAGCTCGAGTACTCGATGCGCGGCAACGAGGAGCTGTCGAGGTGGGGGAGGGAAGTGCTCGCCGGCGCTCGGGCCACGTTCGTCGGCTCGGAGCACATCCGCGCGGTTCTCGCCGACGTCTGCGGGCACACGGAGAACGTCGTCGAGGTTCCGCCCGGCGTCGACATCGACGCGTGGGCGCCCGCGCCGCGCGACGACGCCGTCGCGGCGCTGATCGAAGAGGCGCGCCGTGATCCACCGAACCCGGGAAATGCCGAGGAGCGGCTGGCCGACGAAGGCAATGTGCTGCGATTCGAACGCCTGCGCGCGCCCGGCCCGCCCGTCGTCGTCTACTTCGGGAAGCTGATCGAACAGAAGGGCGTGCATGTCCTCGTCGACGCGCTCGCCGGCATCGAGGCGCGCCTCGTCGTCGTCGGCTTCGGGCCGGAACGCGCTGCGCTCGAGCGCCGTGCGGCCGAGCACGGCGTCGATGCACTGTTCACCGGCCCGCTCGAGCACCGCCATCTTCGCCACCTCCTCGCGCTCGCGGACGGGTGCGTGGTGCCGTCGATCTTCCCGGAGGCCTTCGGGATGGTCGCCGCCGAAGCTGCGTCGGCCGGCTGCCCGCCCCTCGTGGCTCGCCACTCGGGGCTTGCCGAGGTCGCTGCCGGGCTGGAGGCCGCCTATCCGGCGGGGCTCCGGGGGCTCGCCTCGTTCGACCCCGGCGATTCGGCAGATCTCGCCCGCCGGCTGTCCGCGCTTCTCGCTCTCCCCGCCGCCGACCGGGTTGCGATTCGGGCTGCTGCGCGTCTGGCCGTCGTCGACCGCTGGAGCTGGGCGGGCGTGTCGCGACGGCTGCTCGAGCCGTTTGCCTAGCCTCGAGGGGACAGTCGCTATCGAAAGTGCAGTATCGACTACGCTTTTCGCGCCGTGGGAGATGACCAGCGTGTTCCGAGTGACCAGCTCCTCCGCGAGGCGCGCGAGCGCTTCGACGACGCCACCGACCTGACGATCGCCGTGGAGGAGGAGTTCGCGCTCCTCGACCCGGGCTCGCTCGACCTCGTCAACCGCTTCGAAGACGTTCAGGCGGCCGCCGCCGGCACGCCCGCGGAGGACCATCTCGCCGGAGAGCTGATCGCCTCGGAGGTCGAGATCAAGACGGGCAAGATGGAGTCCTTCTCCGACATCCCGGCGACGATCGCCGCCCGTCGCGCCGAGCTCGTGGGTCTCATCGACCCGCTCGGCCTCGAGCTCGGTGCCACCGGCTCCCACCCCTGGGCGAGCTGGAAGGACCAGCGCATCATCGACACGCCGCACTACCGTCGCAACGACGAGGTGCTCCGATACGTCGTCTGGAAGAACAACACGTTCGGCTTTCACGTGCACGTGGGCATCAGGGGCGCCGATCGCGCGATCCGGGTGACGAGCGCGCTCCGCAACTGGCTCCCGGAGCTCCTTGCGCTCTCTGCGAGCTCGCCGTTCACCGAGAACGTCAATACCGGGCTTCACTCCGCCAGGACGCAGATCTTCACGCGGTACTTCCCGCGCTGCGGGGTGCCGGACGCATTCGCGACGTGGGACGCGTACGAGGAGTACGTCCGCTTTCTCTACAACACGGGCTCGATCACCGAGCACACGCAGCTGTGGTGGAGCGTGCGTCCCCACCTCACGTTCCCGACGGTCGAGATCCGCATCTGTGACGGCCAGCCCTGCCTCGCGGAATCGCAGTCGCTTGCGGCCCTCTGCGTCGCGCTCACCGCGCGGGTCGCTCGGGCTATCGACGAGGGCGAGCCGATCGTGGAGCAGCCTCACCGGTTGATCGAGGAGAACATGTGGCGGGCGATTCGCTATGGGCTCTCGGGAGAGCTGATCGACCTCGAGCGACGCGAGGTTCTGCCCGCGCGAGCGCGGATCGAGCGGTTGATCGAGTGGGTTCTTCCGGTCGCGTCGGAGATCGGCGCTGCCGAATGGCTCCGGGTCCCGGAGACCAATGCGGCCGAGCGTCAGATCGCCCGATTCGAGGAAGGCGACGACCTCCCTCGGATCTACGGAGACCTCACGCTCAGCCCGACGCGAGTGGGCTAGGAGGTGGTGCCCGCCGGCGTCGCGGGCGGTTCGCCAAGCGGCGGCCGAGCTTGTGCGGCATAATCGGGCGCGCCGATCCCGTTTCGGCTCTTTCTTGTGACGTGCCTCCGGAGGGTTGATGGACTTCTTCAATGACCATGCTGTGGCGTTCGCGCTCGTATGCGCGAGTGTGGCGGTCCTGTTTGGGCTCTACCTGACCTACTGGCTGCTGAAGCAGCCGCAGGGCAACGAGCGGATGCGTGAGATCTCCGGTGCCGTGCAGGAAGGCGCCGCCGCGTATCTGAAAAAGCAGTACACGTGGATCGCGGTCGTTGCGATCCTGCCGATCCTCCTGATCGGCTTCTACAACGCTCTCGGCTGGGGAGCAGCGTTCGGCTTCGTGATCGGAGCCATTCTCTCCGCCGCCGCCGGCTTCATCGGCATGAACGTGGCGGTGCGCTCGAACCTGCGCACGGCCGAAGCCGCGCGGGAGGGCGTTGCGCCCGCCTTCAAGGTTGCGTTCAGGGCCGGATCGGTCACGGGCCTCCTCGTCGTCGGCCTGGGCCTGCTCGGCGTCGCCGGCTACTACTGGTTCCTCACCGGAGCGCTCGGCAACTCGCCCGAGTCGGCCGTCACCGACCTCATCGGCCTCGCGTTCGGAGGCTCGCTGATCTCGGTCTTCGCCCGCCTCGGAGGCGGCATCTTCACGAAGGCCGCGGATGTCGGCGCCGACCTCGTCGGCAAGATCGAAGCCGGCATCCCCGAGGACGATCCGCGCAATCCGGCCGTCATCGCGGACAACGTCGGCGACAACGTCGGCGACTGCGCCGGAATGGCCGCCGATCTCTTCGAGACGTACGCCGTGACCGCGGTCGCCGTGATGCTGCTCGGCATCTCCTTCCCGGCAGGAGACCTCTGGCTCTACCCGCTCGCGCTCGGCGGCATGTCGATCCTCGCATCCGTGATCGGCACGTTCTTCGCCCGCGTCGGCTCGGGACCGAACGCGATCATCAATGCGCTCTACATGAGCGTCGTGGCTGCAACGGTGCTCTCGGCGATCGGGTTCATTCCCGTCACGAAGGCGTTCGACGGCGGCCGCTTCTCGTTCTGGCAGCTGTACGGCTCGGCGCTCGTCGGCCTGGCGATCACGTTCCTGCTCGTCGCGATCACCGAGTTCTACACCGGCAGTCGGTGGAGCCCGGTGAAGAAGATCGCGGCCGCCTCGACGACCGGTCACGCGACCAACATCATCGCGGGCCTCGCCAAGGGCATGGAGGCGACCACCCTGCCCGTGATCGTGATCGCCGGAGGTGTCATCGCAGCCTACGAGATCGCCGGTGGCAGCATCTACGGGATCGGTGTCGCAGTCATGGCGCAACTCTCGATGGCCGGGCTCATCGTCGCGCTCGACGCGTTCGGCCCTGTTACCGACAACGCCGGCGGGATCGCCGAGATGGCGGACATGCCGGAGTCGGTGCGCACGATCACGGATCAGCTCGACGCCGTCGGCAACACGACGAAGGCCGTCACGAAGGGGTACGCCATCGGCTCGGCCGGCCTGGCCGCGCTGATCCTCTTCGACGAGTACACGCGCGGCCTCGTCGAGAACGGGATCGATACGGTCTTCGCGCTCGACGATCCGTACGTGATCGCCGGCCTCTTCATCGGCGGGATGATGCCGTTCCTGTTCGCGGCGCTCGCGATGACGGCCGTCGGCCGCGTCGGCGGCGAGGTCGTCGAGGAGGTTCGTCGCCAGTTCCGGGACGACCCGGGCATCATGGAGGGGACGTCGCGACCCGATTACTCGCGCGCCGTCGGGATCGTCACTTCATCCGCGCTCAAGGGCATGATGCTCCCTGCCGCGATTCCGGTCTTCGTGCCGATCGCCGTCGGCATCATCAGCCCGGAGATGCTCGGCGGGTTGCTGATCGGGACAATCGTGACCGGTCTCTTCCTCGCGATCTCGATGACCTCCGGCGGAGGTGCCTGGGACAACGCGAAGAAGCTGATCGAGGAGGGGGCCTACGGGGGCAAGGGCTCGGAGGCCCACGCGGCCTCGATCACGGGTGACACGGTCGGTGACCCGTACAAGGACACCGCCGGCCCGGCGATCAACCCGATGATCAAGATCGCGAACATCGTCGCGATCCTGATCATCCCGCTGCTCGCCTCGATTCACGGATAGGAAGGGAGCCGTTCGCGCCCGCCTCGACCGGGCGGGAGGGCAACTTCCCCCGCGCAGGGCATGAGACGACGAGGGCCGGCCGCAAGCCGGCCCTCGTCGTTGTCGCGCACCCGCCGACGAGGCGGCCGACGGCTGCCTCGTGTCCTACACTCTTGCGGTGCCAAGCCGACGCCGACGCGAGGTCGAGCTCGAGCGAGTTCTCGGAACGCCCGCGCTCTTCGCAACCGCATACGGCAACGTCGGCTCGTCGATCTACTACGCCCTCGGCCTCACGGCGGTCTACGCGCTCGGCCTGACGCCGCTCGTCTTCCTCGTCGCCGGGATCGTCTTCGCGATGACCGCCGCCACGTATGCCGAGGGCACCGTCCTCTACCCCGAGGCGGGCGGGTCGTCGAGCTTCGCGCGGCATGCGTTCGACGAGATCATCAGCTTCGGGGCCGCCTGGGCGCAGATGCTCGTCTACGTCGTGACGGTCGCCACCTCGGCCTTCTTCGTGCCGCACTACCTCTCCGTCTTCTGGGAGCCGCTGAAGACGAATCCATGGGACATCGTCGCGGGCGCAATCGTGATCGTCGTGCTCGTCAGCCTGAACATCGTCGGAGTCCAGGAAGCGGCGAAGCTCTCGATCGTGCTCGCGGTGCTCGACTTCGCGACCCAGGTGCTCCTCGTCCTGCTCGGCTTCTTCCTCGTGTTCAGTCCGACGATCCTGGTCGACAACATCCACTGGGGCGTCGCGCCGACGTGGTCGAACCTCGCCCTCGCCGTGCCGGTTGCGATGCTCGCGTACACCGGAGTCGAGACGGTCTCCAACCTCGCGGAGGAGGCGCGCGAGCCCTCGCGGACGGTGCCCGACGCCTACAAGCTCGTCGCCGCGGCCGTGTTCGCGATCTACCTGACGTTGCCGCTCATCGCGCTCTCGGCGCTGCCCGTCACGATGATCGACGGCCAGTTGACCACGCTGCTCGCCCTGCCGCCGGAGCAGGGTGGCTACGCGAACGACCCGATTCTCGGTCTCGTCGAGAATCTCGGCGTTTCGGGGCTGCTCCTCCGCGTCCTCGAGGTGTATGTCGGCGTCCTTGCCGCCACCATCCTGTTCATCGCAACCAACGCCGGCGTGATCGGAGCCTCGCGCGTGACCTACTCGATGGCGAGCTACCGCCAGATCCCGGAGGCGTTCCGCCGCCTCCACCCGCGGTTCAAGACGCCCGTGTTGCCGCTCGTCCTCTTCGCCGGGATCGCGCCGATCCTGATCCTGCTTCCCGGTGACGTGAACTTCGTCGGGACGCTGTACTCGTTCGGCGCGACGTTGTCGTTCACCGTCGCGCACTTCTCGCTCGTCCGGCTGAGGACGAAGCAGCGAGGGTCGACCGAGACGTTCTACCGGGCGAGGCCGAATCTCGCCTTCCGTGGCGTCGAGTGGCCTCTCTTCGCGATCGTCGGCGGCCTTGCGACGGGGGCCTCGTTGCTCGTCATCGTCGCGCAGAACCCGACGACGCGCTGGGTCGGCATCGGCTGGATCGTCTCCGGGCTCGTCTTCTACGTGATCTACCGCAGCCGCTTCGTGAAAGCCTCGCTCCGGGAGACCGTCAAGGCCCCGCCCGCATTCGGTCCCGCTCTCGCGCTCGAGTACCGGCGCCTCCTCGTCCCGGTCGTCCCGGGCCAGCCCTCCGACGACGCACTGGACGTCGCATGCAGTCTCGCCGCCGAGCGCGGAGCCAGGATCGTCGCGCTCAGCGTCCTCGAGGTCCCCCTCGGGAGGCCGCTCGATGATCCGATGGATGATCTCGAGGAGGCGGCGAACGACGAGCTCGACGAGGCGGTCGCGATCGGGAGCTCGTACGGCATTCGTGTGCTCGACCGGCTCGTCCGGGCGCGAAGCGCTGGTACAGCGATCGTCGAGGAGGCGGAGCGCCGTGGCACCGAGATCATCGTCATCGGGACGCCACGCAAGTCCCTGACGGCCGCGCAGCGGGCGGTCTTCGGACGGACCGTCGACCACGTCCTGCGGCACGCGCCGTGTCGGGTGATGGTCGCGGCGGCACGAGACGCGGTCGTGCCGGCATGATCTGGTACCGGCGGGCGATACTCGCGTTCTCGGTCTGCTTCGTCGTGATCGGCGTCGCCCTGCTCGTCGTCACCGCGTTGAACGGCGGCGGCCTCGTCGGATTCGTGCTCGGGGGCCTCTTCGTCGCGCTCGGCGTGGGGCGTATCCAGCTGGAGCGCAAGCGTGGCGCGTAAGCTCCGCGGGGTCGAGCGGGTCTTCGACGCTCCGTCCCTGTTCGCGGTTGCGTACGACGAGATCGGCTCGTCGATCTACTTCGCCCTCGGCATCGTCGCCGCGCAGGCACTCGGGCTGACGCCGCTCGTCCTCCTCGCGAGCGGCCTCCTCTTCCTGATCGTCTCGCTCTCGTATGCGGAGGGAACCGCGGCGCTCCCACAGACAGGCGGCGCCGCGACGTTCACGCGGCGTGCGTTCAACGATCTCGCCGGCTTTGCCACCGGCTGGGTGCTGTTCCTCGACTTCCTGATCGTGATCGCCCTCTCGACGCTGTTCCTCCCGCACTACCTCGCAGCCGCGTTCGCGGCGCCGTCACTCCGGGAGAGCCCGTGGGACGTCATCGTTGCGGTCATCGTGATCGTGACCGTGGTCGGCGTGCGGCTCGTCCGCCAGACGCGTGTCCAGACGGCAGCGCTCGCGCTCGCCGTCCTCGACATCTCGGTTCAGATGCTCGTCGTCGTGCTTGGGCTGGCGGCATTCTTCTCGCCGGACGTCCTCACGCGTGGCTTCGATCTCGCTGCCGGACAGCGCTGGCACGACCTGCTCTTCGCGCTCCCGCTTGCGATGCTGGCCTACACGGGCCTCGAGACCGTCGCCAACCTGGCGGAGGAGGCGAGAGAGCCCGGCAAGGTGCTGCCGCGGTCGCTCTTCTCCTCGATCGGCCTCGTGGTCGTGATGACCGCGCTAATCGCCGTCGTCGCCGTCACGGCGTTCCCGTCGGAGGATGGCTCGATCGCTCTCGCCGACAACTGGCTCGAAGCACCGATGGTGGGAATCGTGACTGCGCTCGACGGCCACTTGCCCGCGCGGCTCGTCGACGTTGTGCGGGTCGTCGTCGGCCTCTCGGGCGCGATGATCCTGTTCGCCGCGGCGACGACGGCGATCAGCGGGTGCACGCGCCTCGGACGGTCGATGGCGGAGCACGGAATGCTTCCCCGGGAGCTCGGGCTCCCCGACCGGCGTGCGCTCGTCTCACGGAAGACGATCATCGCGGTCGGGGCGGTCGCGGTGGCGGTCGTCGTCGCGACGGGCGTGCTCGCGGGAGACAATGTCGCGTTCCTCGCCAGCCTCTACTCGTTCGGCGTCCTGTTCGCGTTCACGGCCGCGCAGCTTGCCGTGATTCGCCTCCGGCAGACGGAGCCCGATCTCGAGCGGCCCTTCAGGGCGCGGCCCGAGGTGACGTTCCGGGGTGTCGTCGTTCCCGTGCCGGCCCTGATCGGCGCGCCGATCACGTTCGCAGTTTGGGTGCTCGCCCTCATCACGCACCCTGGAGCACGGTACGCCGGTCCCGCGTGGCTGCTCCTCGGGCTCGTCATCTTCGTCCTCGTCCGGAGACAACTCGATGCGGGCGTCCTCGACGACATCGACCCGGTGACGACGCTCCCACCGGGCGCCGCGTACAGGCGGGTGCTCGTGCCCATGAAGCTCGGGGACATCGGAGAGGAGATGGTCGCAACCGCGATCGCGCTTGCGAAGGAGCGCGACGCGACCGTCGAGGCCGTGTTCGTCGTGCGGGTGCCGCGAGCGTTTCCGCTCGAGGGCGACCTTCCCGAAGACGTGAGCCGCCGCGCCGGCGAATCGCTCGCAGAGGCGCGCATCCTCGGCGAGGAGAACGGCGTCGAGGTCGCGACCCGCACGATCGTGGCGCGTTCCATCGGTCACGCGATCGTGGCCGAGGCGCGCGAGAGAGCGTCGACCTCATCGTGCTCGGCTCGTCGCCGCGGTGGCGCCGGCAGTCACGCTTCTTCTCACCGACCGTGGATCACATCCTCCGCCACGCCCCCTGCGAGGTCGTCGTCGTCGCGTTTCCGGCGGGCGTCTTCGAGGCGGAGACGTGAGGGGCTCGTCTATGGTGACCGCATGAACGCCGTCGTGATCGGGTGCGGCCGCGTCGGCTCGGCCGTCGCGAGGCAGCTCGCCGACGAGGGATGGGACGTCACTGCCGTCGACGAGAGCGAGGAGGCGCTCGCCCGACTCGGGGGCGGGTGGAGCGGCGGCTTCGTCGTCGGCCATGCGATGGAGTCCGATGTCCTCGTGCGCGCCGGGATCGAGTCGGCCGACGCCGCCGTCGTCGCGACCTCGGGCGACAACACGAACATCGTGATCGGGCAGGTGCTCCAGGAGCGGTACGGCATCACCTGCGTCGTCGCACGCGTGCTCGACCCGCGTCGCGCCGAGTTCTACGCGAAGCGGGGACTTCGCACCGTGTGCCCCACTCAGACGGCGATCTCGTTCCTCGTCGACGAGGTGCGCGCGTGCCGCGTCTCGCCGGACGAGCCTCCGGAGTCGGTGCAGGCCTGATGTACCTGATCGTTGCGGGAGGCGGGAAGGTCGGCGCGAACGTCGCCTCGTCGCTCCTTGCCATGGGGCACGAGGTGACCCTGGTCGAGCAGCGCCGCGATCGCTTCGAGGCTCTCGAGCAGGAGTTCGGGCCGATCGCACTGCTCGGTGACGCAACCGAGATGCACGTCCTCGAGCAGGCGGGGATCGACCGGCCGCCCGACATCGTGTTCGCCGTGACGGGAGACGACGAGGACAATCTCGTCATCGCGCAGCTCGCCAAGGAAGCGTACGGTGTCCCGAAAGTGATCGCGCGCGTCAACGATCCGCGCAACCAACAGCACTTCGACCTTCTCGGGATCGGGTTGACCGTGAGCGCGACCTCCGCGATCCTCGGCCTCGTCGAGCACGAGGTGCCCGAGCACGGGCTCGTACGACTGCTCGAGCTCCGGCAGGAGGGGCTTCAGGTCGTCGAGGTCCAGGTCACGGGCGGCTCGCCGGCCGCCGGCAAGCGGATCGCCGGGCTCGCATTGCCGGCCGACGTGCGAATCGTCTCGGTGACGCGGAACGGTGTCGGTGAGATAGCGGTCGGAGAGACCGTCATCCGGCCGGGCGACCGCGTGATCGCAATCCTCAAGCCGGGCTGCGAGGATCCCCTCCGGCGTGCGCTCCTCGGCACGTAGGGGCACGACCTGCCCCATCCTCTCTCCTACGCACGCCAGTAGCTCCGCGTCAGGAGCACCACGACCGGGATCACCTCGATCCGGCCGATCCACATCAAGCCGGCGAGGACGAGCGTCGAGACGTCGCTGAACGGTGCGTATGACCCGAACGGGCCGGCGAAGCCCACTGCGGGCCCGACATTGCCGAGGGTTGCGGCCACGACACCGATCGCCTCGAACGGTGTCACCCCCGACCCGTTGTAGGCCGCGTCGATCGTGATCACCAGCGTGCCCGCGACGAAGATGCCGATGTAGAGGAGGACGAAGCTCATGACGGCGCGGAGCGTGCGCTCGTCGACGACGACACGGTTCAGCCTGATCGGCGCGATCAGCTCCGGGTGCACGGTCTGGCGCAGCTCACGGCCGAGGATTCTCGCCATCAGGACGTGCCGGAGCACCTTCACGGATCCGCTCGTCGAGCCGGCGGACGCGCCGACGAACATCAACCCGACGAGCGTCACGAGCGCGAGCGTCGGCCATAGCGCGAAGTCGACGGTCGCGTAGCCCGTCGTCGTCAGGATCGAGGCCGCCTGGAAGACGCCGAGCCTGATCGCCTCCTCGCCGATCTCGGGCCGCTTCGTCCAGATCTCCGAGATGAGGATCACCGCGGCCGCGAGCAGGGCGAGCGCGTAGGCGCGGAGCTCCTCGTCGCGCAGTGCCGCGCGTGGCCGGCGGCGGACGAAGGCCTGGAACAGGAGCGCGAAGTTGATTCCGCCCGCGATCATGAAGACGACGATCACCCACTGCGTGGCGACCGCGAACGGCTCGATGGAGCGATTCTGCGGGGAGAAGCCGCCGGTCGGGATCGTCGTCAGCGCGTGGGCGATCGCGTTGAACGTATCCATCTCGGGGTCGATGCCGGTCCACCCGAGGAAGCCGAGAATCACGGCTTCGAGCGCGGTCAGCGCCAGGTACAGCGTCGAGAACCGCATCGTCGCGTCGCGGATCCTGGTGGCGAGCTGGTCGACCTCCGGGCCCGGGAGCTCGGACTCGAGCAGCTGTCGCCCGCCGATGCGCAGCCGGGGAAGGACGGCGAGAGCGAGGACGATGATCCCGATCCCCCCCAGCCACTGGGTGAACTGCCGCCACATCAGCAGCGAGCGGGGGAGAACCTCGATGTCGGTCAGCACCGTCGCGCCCGTCGTCGTGAACCCGGACATCCCCTCGAACAGCGCGTCCGCCGGGCCGGCGAGCTGGGGCTCGCCGGACAGGAGATACGGCGTCGCTGCATAGACGGCGGCCACGAGCCAGACGAGCGCCACGACCAGGAAGCCCTCGCGGGCTCCGACGCGCGAGATGTCCCCGCCCCAGAGCCGGAGGGCAGAGCCGAAGACCGCGAGGCCGATACCCGCGGCGACGAACGGCCAGATCGACTCGCCGTAGTAGAGGGCGACGGCGATCGGGAAGATGACCGCCAGTGCGAGGTAGCGGCAGAGGACGCCGACGAGGCCGAGCGTGCCGCGGACGTCGACACCGGTCCGGTGCTTGCGGTCTGAGGCTCCCGTCACGGTCGGCTCACACCCGCCAGTATCCCCTGGTCAGGAGAACGATCACCGGGATCACCTCCAGGCGGCCCAACCACATGAGGAGGGTCATGACGACGGTGGAGAGGTCGCTGAAGGGCGCGAACGACCCCATCGGCCCTGCGAGACCGAGACCCGGGCCGACGTTGCCGAGCGTCGTCGCGGAGACCGCGATCGCGTCGAGTGCCGAGATGCTCGGTCCCTGGAAGGCGGCGTCGAGCGCGATCGTCGCGGCGCCGACCGCGAAGATGCCGATGTAGAGCAGCACGAACGTCGTCACCGCGCGAATCGTCCGCTCGTCGACGACGGCACCGTTGAGCCGGATCGGCAGGATCGCCTCCGGATGCACCGTCTGGCGCAGTTCCCGGCGGATCGCCTTCCCGAGCACGAGGTGACGCACGACCTTGACCGAGCCGCCCGTCGACCCCGCCGAGCCGCCGATGAACATCACGGCCACGAGGATCATGAGCGCCAGGGTCGGCCAGTCGACGAAGTCGACGGTCGCGTAGCCCGTCGTCGTCGTCATCGAGACGACCTGGAACACGGAGGCGCGGATGGCGCCCTCGCCGCGGAGGACGCCTTCCCGCCACAACTCGATCGTCACGAGCGCAGAGACGGCGACGAGGATCGCCAGGTAGAGACGTGCTTCCTCGTCACGCAGGAGCGAGCGCGGACGGCGGCGCACGAACGCGCGATAGAGCAGCGTGAAGCTCAGTCCCGCGAGGATCATGAAGACCACGGTCACCCACTGCGTTGCCGCGGCGAACGACTCCATGGAGCGCGGCTCCGGCGAGAAGCCACCGGTGGGCATCGTCGTGAACGCATGCGCGACGGCATTGAACGGCGTCATCCGGGGATCGATCCCGGTCAGGCCGAAAACGGTCAGGATGCCTGCGAGAACGGCGGTCAGGATGACGTACAGAAGCCACAATCGTTGGGCCGTCGAGCGGATCCGGTCTGCGAGGTTGTCGACCTCCGGGCCCGGCATCTCCGACTCGAGCAGCTGCCTGCCGCCGACCCGGAGGCGCGGGAGCACGGCGAGCGCCAGCACGATGATCCCCATGCCCCCGAGCCACTGCGTGAACTGGCGCCACATGAGCATCGAGTTGTCGAGAGCGCTGATATCGGTGAGGATCGAGGCGCCCGTCGTCGTGAAGCCGGACATCGCCTCGAAGTAGGCGTCGACGGGACGGTCGAGCTGGGGATTGCCGGAGAGGAGGTAGGGGAGCGCTCCGAGCGTCGCGGCCGCGAGCCACGTGAAGGCGACAACGACGAAGCCCTCGCGGAATCCGATCGGGGGAGCGCCCCGGCCGAGCCGCTCGAGGGCGAGCCCGAAGGCAGCCATGACCGCGGCCGAGATGAGGAACGGCCAGGGGGGCTCCCGATACCCGATCGCAAGCACCGCCGGAAACAGCGGTGCGACCGCGAGGTACTTCGTCAGCGTGCCGATCAGGCCGAGTGCGCCGCGAAGCTCGACCGCCAGGCGAGGCGTCGGATGCGGGCGTCCGTGCGTCTTGGTGCCCGTCACAAGACGCGCTCTACCTCCGCGACCCTGGTGGATTCGGTGAACACGATCACCCGGTCGCCCGCCAGGAGGACGTCGTCGCTATGGGGGAAGATTGCCTTGCCGTCGCGCACGAGCGCGCCGATGACGGCCCCTCTCATCGGCATCGACCTGAACGTCAGGCCGACGTACTCGCTCTCCGGGCGTGTCGTGATGTCGAGCACCTCGAACCGGTCGTTCTCGATCATCGCGACCTGCTGGGTGCGCGGATCGTGTGCGAACCGCACGATCTCCTCGGCGGTCACCTGCCGCGGGTTCACGGTGACGTCGATCCCGGAGTGCTCGTACACCTCGCGGGCGATGGGATCGTGGATGATCGCGATCGTGAAATCCACGCCGTGCACGCGTGCGAGCGTCGCGGCGTAGTGGTTTCGCGCGTCTTCGCGCATGGCGAACACGGCGGCCTGGGCCTGTCCGATGCGCTCGCGCTCGAGGAAGTCCGGATCGAGGCCGGTCGCCTGGTAGACGCGGGCGCTCGGAAGCTCCTCCGCGATCCGGCGTGCGCGCTCGCGATCCGGCTCGATGAGGCGAACGCCGATGTGCTGCTCGAGCAGCTGCCGCGTGATCGCGACCCCGACCTGGCCGCCGCCGAACACGACGACATCCTCGACCCTGCCCTCACCGGGCGAGAGGAGCTCGCCCCAGGCCTGTGCCGCCTCCGGTGAGCCGACGACGACGAGCCGGTCACCGAACGCGATCACGGTGTCGCCGTTCGGGATCGTCATCGAATCCCCTCGGATCTTGCTGACGACACGCGAGTCGCGGGGCACGAGGCCGCATTGCCGAAGCGGCTTCCCGATCACGTCGGGGTTCGAGAGCTCCGTGACCTCGTACTCGACCATCTGGACCTGGCCGTCGGCGAAGACGTCTGTCTGCAGGGCTGCAGGCACGCCGATCACCCGCGTGATGGCGTGTGCGGTCTCGATCTCCGACGAGACGACGAAGTCGACGTCGAGGCGCCCTTCCCGCCACAGCTCGATGTACTCGACGTTCGACGTGCGGATCACGGTCGTCGCCCGCGGCGCCTCGATGCGGGCGAACGTGGCTGCGACGAGGTTCGCCTCGTCGCGTGAGGTGCAGGCGATCACGAGGTCGGCATCCCGGACTCCCGCGTCGGCGAGCGAGCGGCGGCTGGCGCCGTTCGCCTCCACCGTGGCGATGTCGTACCGGTATGCGAGCGGTGTGAGCCGTGCCGGATCGAGGTCGATCACGGTCAGGTTGTGCTCTCCGTGCAGAGCCTCGACGACGGTCGAGCCCACCTGACCTGCACCGATAACGAAGATCTTCACGGCGGCCGCAGGGTACACCCCGGAGGGGATGCCGTGCCGATACACCGTCGGCTATCTTGAGTCACGATGGGTCTCCGAGCAGCCGCGGCTGCAACCGCCGTCGTCACCCTCGGTTGTGTTTCGAGTGCCTCGGCGGTGATGCAGACGCAATCGTCACTTCGGATCGTGAAGGTCGCCGGCGGGCTTCGGGCGCCGACCCAGGTCGCGGCCGCGCCCGGGAATGCCGGCACCCTCTACGTCGTCGAGCAGGCCGGGCTGGTGCGCGTCGTTCGCAACGGGAAGATTCGGCCGAAGCCGTTCCTCGACATCCGCTCCAGCGTTCTCTCGGGAGGCGAGCAGGGCCTGCTCGGACTCGCGTTTGCAGCCGACTATGCGAAGAGCCGTCAATTCGTCGTCAACTACACCGACGTGAACGGCGACACGCGGGTCGTCCGATACACGTCCGACGGGGTGAAGGCGCTACCGCGGACTGCCCGCACGCTGCTGTTCCTGGACCAGCCGTACGGGAACCACAACGGCGGGATGGTCGCCTACGGCCCGGACGGCCTTCTGTACGTCGGAACGGGGGACGGCGGTGGGGGCGGCGACCCGGAGGGGAGGGCGCAGAACCCCGCATCGCGGTTCGGGAAGCTGCTGCGGCTCGACCCGAAGCGGCCCGGCGCCAAGCCGGTCGTCGTCGCGCTCGGCCTCCGCAACCCCTGGCGGTTCTCCTTCGACCGGGCGAACGGAGATCTCTGGATCGGCGACGTCGGCCAGAGCTCGATCGAGGAGGTCGATCACGTCGCCCGGCCGTGGAAAGGGCTGCTCAACTTCGGCTGGGACGCCTACGAGGGCACGGATCGCTTCGAGAGCTCGGCGCTCGGCCCGGGGCGACTCGTGCAGCCCGTCGCCGAGTACAGCCACGCGCAGGGGTGCTCGATCACCGGCGGCTACGTCTACCGGGGAAAGAAGGTGCCGGCAGCGAAGGGCCGGTACTTCTACGGCGACTACTGCTCGGGTGTCGTCTGGTCGCTCAGGCTCGTCAACGGTGTCGCCCGACAGCTCAGGCGCGAGCCGTTCGTCGTCAGGAACCTGTCGTCGTTCGGCGAGGACACCGCCGGCGAGCTGTACGCGGTGTCCGGCAACGGCGACATCTACCGTCTCACGTCCTGAACCGCCCGGCGATCCTCGGGATCGCGCTCAAGGGTGTCGCCTGCGGCCGAGCCGGTTCCAGGCGAGCACCCCGATCGTGACGCCGACGGTGTCGATGACGACGTCGTACCAGGCGGCGTGACGGCCCCGGACGAAATGCTGGTGGAGCTCGTCGGAGGTTGCATACAGGGCGCCGATCACGATGGCGGGGCCGGAACGCGAGAGCGCCCGCTGCAGGAGCGCGCCGAGCACCGCGTACTCGCTCAGGTGGGCGAGCTTCCGGAGGACGAGATCCCACGTCCCGAGGCCCGTGCCGAGGCTCGGCACCGAGGAGAACGCGAAGATGATGGCCGCCACCAGGACCACGGGCGCCCAGAGGCGGAGGGCTGCTGTCGACACCAGGCGATGATACGCTCCAGCCTCACAAGGAGCGCGGTGAGGGAATCCGGTGCGAATCCGGAACGGTCCCGCCGCTGTGAGGGGAGTGCTCGCCCGCCGAAGCGCCACTGGCACCGACATCGGTGCCGGGAAGGCGGTGGGAGAGGGAGCCCCGAGTCAGAAGACCTGCCGCCTCCTCCATACCGAACCCCTCGTGGAAGGAGGATTCGTGGCACGACGTTTGATCGTTCTCGTGACCGTCGTCGGTCTCGCTCTCTCGCTCGCCGCTGCGGCTCTCGGCGCGTCCGTCACGGTGCGTGTCGAAGGAAAGACCCAGCCGATCTTCGGATCGACCCCCGTCAAGGTCGAGGCGTCGAACGCAATGGTGGCGCTCGACGCCGCCAGCATCTTGGGCGAGTTCTACGTTCAGGTGACGCAGTCGTCGTTCGGACCGTACGTCAGCCAGATCGGCCGGTATCCGGGTGCGGGCGCGGCAGGCTGGGTGTTCAAGGTCAACGGTGCCTCTCCGCCCGTCGGTGCCGACCAGGTGGTGCTGAAGGACGGCGACGAGGTGCTCTGGTACTACGCGACGTTCGGCGCGGCTGGTGGGCCTCCGACCCTGTCGCTCGCGAGGACGACGGCGAACTGTTACGCGGTCACGTCCTTCGACGACACGGGCAAGGCAACACCCGCGGCCCGCGCCCAGGTGAACGCCCGTGGACGCAAGTTCAAGGCGAACGCCGCCGGAAAGGTGTGTGTCGGACGTCACGTCGGGCTCGTCCGCGCGTACGCCGTCGGTGCCGTTCGGTCGAACGCCGTGAAGTGAGCCATTCGGCCCGTACCGCGCTCCTCCTCGCCGCGCTCGCGGTCACGCTCGTGGCCTCGGGTTGCGGCGGGGGAGCGGGGCCGTCGGCGGCCGACGGCACCGCCCGCCTCTGGGTCACGCGCGACCGCGGCGCGAGCGTGCTCGTCGATGTCGAAGTGCCCGCGGGGCAGTCCCTGCTGCGCGCCCTCCGGGCGGAGGCCGACGTCGAGACCCGGTACGGCGGCGGCTACGTGCAGTCGATCGACGGCGTCGCGGGAAGCGCGAGGCGCCATGAGGACTGGTTCTGGTTCGTCAACGGCCTCGCGGGCAACCGGGCCGCGTCGTCCTACCGTCTCCGGGACGGCGACGTCGCCTGGTGGGACTATCGCGACTGGTCCCACGATGCCGACACGCTGGAGGTCGTCGCCGGCGCCTTCCCCGAACCGTTCCTGCACGGGTACGACGGAAAGACGAGGCCCGCGGCGGTGCGGTACGCAACGGGCCTGCGTGGCGATGCGATCCGTGTCGGAGACGCGCTCGGGACCGACGACGTCTCGCCGCTCGGAACCGACGCCCCGGCGGGTGCGCACCTCCTCGAGCTCGTGACCGGCGCACCGCACCTCGCGGCAGTGCTCCGCGAGCCGGGTGCGGGGCCGTCCGGCGCTGTCCGGGTCTCGTTTGCGGGGCCGGTCGACGAGCTACTCGCGGGCGCCTACGAGCGGAGGTTCGAGAGCCCGTGAGCCCCGGTCCTGCAACCGCACTCCTCGCGGCCGTCGCGACCGCCGCCTTCCTCGTCGACCGGATCTGGGCTCTCGCTGCGATGACGATCGTGTTGCTTCTCGTCTGCCTGCGCGCTCCGGCCGGGCGCCGGTGGCTCTACGTCAGCGGCGCGGTCGCGAGCGCGGTCGGCGTGATCGTGATCTCGCCGCTGACGTGGTCGTCCGGCGGCGGAACGCTGCTGTGGGAGGGGCCGACGCTCCCCGTCATCGGGCCGCTCGACGTCTCGACCGACGAGATCCAGATTGCGCTCGTCAACGGCCTCCGACTCGCGGTCGTCGCGCTCGCGTTCAGCGCGTACACGCTCCTCGTCGACCACGACCGACTCGTGTCGGCGGCCGGCTTCGCGCGCCGCTCGGCGCTCGCCGTCGCGCTCGCGACGCGTCTCGTTCCGACCCTCGAGCGCGACGCGGCGGGGCTCTCCGAGTCCGTGCGGGGACGCGGCGTCGAGCTTCACGGCGCACGCGGGTACGCGATGCTGCTCTCGCCGCTCGTCGCGGGCTCGCTCGAGCGCGCGTCCGGTCTTGCCGAGGCGATGGAGGCGCGTGGGTTCGGACGGAGTGGGGCGACGCGCGCGCCGAGACCCACCTGGACGTGGGTCGATCATGTCGCGCTGGGCGCTGCGGTCGTGCTCGTGGGGGTGTGTGCCCTGTGGCTCTAGCGTCGGTCGATCGCCTCTCGTTCGCCTACCCCGGGAGCCTCCCGGCGCTCCGCGACGTCTCGCTCGAGCTCGCGCCAGGCGAGGTCGTGGCGTTGCTCGGTCCGTCCGGGAGCGGCAAGTCGACGCTTCTTCGCGCGCTTGCGGGTCTCGTGCCGCACTTCCACGGAGGCAGCTTCTCGGGGCGCGTCGAGATGGCGGGCCTGGACACGCGTTCGCACGGCCCGAAAGAGCTGGCAGGTACGGTTGCGTCCGTCTTCCAGGATCCCGAGGACCAGATCGTGATGACCCGAGTCGAGAACGAGGTGGCGTTCGGCCTCGAGAACCTCGGTGTCGAGCCGGCGCGAATCTGGGCGCGTGCGCATGCCGCCCTCGCCGAGGTGGGCGCCGCGCATCTCGCCCAGCGTCGAACCGTCGAGCTCTCCGGGGGTGAGCTGCAGCGCGTCTGTCTCGCGGCTGCGCTCGCGCTCGAGCCGAGGCTGCTCCTGCTCGACGAGCCGACCTCCCAGCTCGACGTCGATTCGGCGGAGGCGTTCCTCGACCACGTCGAGCGGGCTTCCTGCGCGGTCGTGCTCTCCGAGCAGCGCGTCGATCGCGCGCTCGCGATCGCCGACAGGGTGATCATGATGGAGGAGGGACGCGTCGTTCTGGACGCACCCGTGGGCGACGCGCGACGATGGCTCTCGACGTGGCGGCCGCGCTACGGAGGCGGCCAGGAGCCGTTCGACCCGCCCGCATCTGCGGTGGTCGGTTCCTCGCTCGTCCGCCTCGACGGTGTTCGCTTCTCGTACGGCTCGGGCCCCGAGATCCTCGCGGGCCGATCGCTCGTCGTCCGGCGGGGCGAGATCGTCGCCCTCGAGGGCGCGAATGGAAGCGGCAAGACGACGCTCGCGAAGATCGCGGCCGGTCTGCTCGAGCCGACCGCCGGCGCGGTCGCCCGGGAGGGCACCGCGACGTACCTCTCACAGGATCCGGGTCGCTATCTCGTCAAGGAGACCGCGCTCGAGGAGGTCGCGCTCGGTGTGCGCGGCGACGAGGCACGGGCCGCTCGCGCGCTCGGGCGCTTCGGGCTGTCGTTCGCCGCCCGCCGTCATCCCCGCGATCTCTCGAGCGGCGAGCGCGAGCGTCTCGGGATCGCCGCCGTCTCCGTCTCGGATCCCGACCTGCTCGTGCTCGACGAGCCGACGCGCGGCATCGACCCCGATCGGAAAGAGGCTCTCGCGGACTGGCTGCTCGAGCAGGCCGCCGCGGGCCGCGGCGTCCTCGTCGCGACGCATGATCCGCTCCTGCCCGCGCACCGCCGCGTGCGTCTCGGGCGGCCGGCGGAGGTGCCGGTTGCGGTCTAGCGTCGCACTCGTCGCCTTCGTCGGCCTCGGCGTCGTCGGCCTTGCCTGGGCCGCCGTCGATCCGGCGCACGGAGGGCTGGCGACGCTGCTCGCCGCGTTCGCTCTCGTCGCGGGTGGATTCGCGTGGCTCGAGCGCGGCGGCGACACCGCCCGCGACCTCACGCTCGTCGCGACGCTCGGGGGCATCGCGGCTGCCGGGCGCCTCGTGTTCGCACCGCTCCCGGGCGTGCAGCCGGTGACCGTCATCGTCGCGGCGGCGGGGGTTGCACTCGGCCCACGGCGGGGCTTCGCGGTCGGTGCGCTCGCCGCGATCGCGTCCAACATGTTCCTCGGCCAGGGCGCACACACGCCGTGGCAGATGCTCGCCTGGGGTGGCTGCGGCGCGCTCGCGGGAACCCTACGCCCGGCTCTGCGCCGGCGCTTGCCGTTCGCGGCATTCTGCGCGGTTCTCGGGATGGCCTTCGGGACACTGCTCGATCTGTGGCTCTGGTTCGCCTTCTACCCGCACACGTGGGTCGCGCTCGTCACCGTGCTCGCGGCCGGCGTCGCGTTCAACGTCGCGCACGCTACGGGGAACGTCGTTCTGGCATTCGTCGCCGGGCCCGAGTTGCGGCGTGTGCTCGATCGGCACGGGCGCACGGCGCGCACCGAGGTGGTGTGGGCATGAGGTGCCTCGTCGTCGTGCTCGCGTGTGCCGTCCTCGCGGGCGCGGCGGCCGGAGCGACCGGCCCGAGCGCGGGGCCGGCGGCGTTCCTCGCGAGTCGCCAGAGCACGAGCGGAGGCTTTGCGGAGCAGGGCAGGACGCCGGACGGCCCACTCACTGCCTGGGCGGCGCTCGGCCTCGTCGCCGCCGGCGGGTTCCCCGCCGAGCGCTCGAAGGCGGCCGAGTTCCTCCGCGGGCTCCCCATCTCCCTCGGCGACTCGGACGCGGACCTCGCACTGCGCGTCGTTGCGCTCGCGGCTCTCGGTGGCGTCGTCGACGAGAGCCTCGTGGGGAGGCTCCGGCGCCATCGTCCCGACGAGCTCGTCAACGAGACGGTGTGGGCCGTGCTTGCGCTGCGTGCCGTGGGCGAGCAGGTGCCGCAGTCGCTCGTGAGGGCGATCCTCGCCGCGCAGGCGAAGAACGGCGGATTCCCGTGGCTTCGAGACGGCAAGCCCGACTCGAACGACACGGCCGCAGCCATTCAGGCGCTCCGGGCAACCGGCGTCGGGATCCGGGCGGCGTCGATCAAGCGGGCCGTCAAGGCGTTGCGGGGATTCCAGAACCGCGACGGCGGGTTTGCGCTGACGAACGGTCGTGAGTCCGACGCGCAGTCGACGGCGTGGGCGATCCAGGCGCTCCTCAGCGCCGGCGTGAAGCCGGGCAAGCCGCCGTTCCGCTACCTCTCCCGCCTCCGTCGGGGAGACGGCAGCTATCGCTACTCCGTGCGGTACGGAGCCACCCCGGTGTGGGTCACGGCGCAGGTCGTGCCGGCGCTCGCCGGGCGACCGTTCCCGCTGCGCTGACCCGGGTCGCCGGTGGGGCTCCCGTTCTAGGTGGCGTTTTGCTCGAGCGCGACCTCGTACGTGTCGACGGAGACTCGACGGATGTTGCCGCCCTCGGGCGGGGTCATGCCGGCGAGCGTTGCCGCGCCCGCCTTCAGGTCCGCCTCCGAGGCGAAGCGCGTCGCCACGACGACCCTGCCGGCTGCGCGGTCGGCGAGGATGGTGACGCGGGTAGCGGGAATGCCCTCCGGCGGGGCGTCGCTGGCACCGATCTCGGCGACGAGCGCGTCGAGCGCAGCTTCGTCCGCCTCGAAGGTCACTACGCGTGCGTATTCGGGCATCTGCCCCTCCTTTGATGGTGTGCGGAGGAGCCTAGCGCTGGCCGGTCCGCGAATACAAGGTTCGTTCCGAACCGTCGTTCCGAACCGCGGAGCCATGTCGAGTCGACCGCCCGGACCCGCCGCTAGCATCGACGCATGAGCGTCGCGCCCCACGAAGACCTCCTCGCCGACCTCAACCCGGCCCAGCGCGAGGCCGTCCTGCACGTCGACGGCCCGCTGCTCGTGATCGCAGGAGCGGGCTCCGGGAAGACTCGCGTCCTCACCCACAGGGTCGCCCATCTGATCCGCGCGCACGGCGTCAGGCCGAACGAGATCCTCGCTATCACCTTCACCAACAAGGCGGCGGGGGAGATGCGCGAGCGGCTCGAACGGATGCTCGGGAGCCAGGCGCGCGCCGCCTGGATCCTCACGTTTCACGCGGCCTGCGGACGGATGCTCCGCCGTGACGCGGAGCGGCTCGGCTATCGCTCCACGTTCACGATCTACGACCAGGCCGACCAGATCCGGGTCGTCAGGGCCTGCCTCGAGGATCTCGGCGTCGACCCGAAGCGGTTCACGCCCCGCGGCATTCACAACCAGATCTCGAACGCGAAGAACCAGCTCATCGGACCTGCCGAGTACATGAGTCGCGTCGCCTCGTTCTACGACAAGACCGTGGCGGAGGTGTACGAGCGCTACCAGCAGCGGCTGATCGGCTCGAACGCAGTCGACTTCGACGACATGCTGATGCTCACCGTTGAGGCGCTCGAGCGCTTCCCCGAGGTCGCGGCGCACTGGCGCCACACGTTCCGCTACATCCTCGTCGACGAGTACCAGGACACGAACCACGCGCAGTACCGGCTGCTGCAACTACTCGCGGGCGAGCACCGGAACGTGTTTGCGGTGGGTGATCCGGACCAGTCCGTCTATGGCTTCAGAGGCGCCGATATCAACAACATCCTCGACTTCGAGCGCGACTTCCCCGGTGCGCACTCGGTCGCGCTCGAGCAGAACTACCGCTCGACGAACGCGATCCTCGGCGCTGCCAACGCGGTGATCGAGAACAACCGCGACCGGAAGCCGAAGCACCTCTTCTCCGAGCTCGGGCAGGGCGAGCCGGTTCAGGTCGTCGAGGTCGAGGACGAGCACACCGAAGCCCGCTTCGTCGCCTCCGAGATCGCGCGGCTCGTCGACGATGGCTGGTCGGCGTCGGAGCTCGCCGTCTTCTACAGGACGAACGCGCAGAGCCGGGTGCTCGAGGACGTCCTTGTCCGCCAGCAGATCCCGTATCAGGTGATCGGCGGGCCACGCTTCTACGAGCGCGCCGAGATCAAGGACGCGATCGCCTACCTGTCCGTTCTCGACAACCCGTCGGATGCCGTCTCGCTCCTCCGGATCACGAACCGGCCGCGCCGGGGGATCGGCGACACGTCGTTGCAGCGCCTCGTCACGCACGCCGACGTGCTCGGCGTGAGCCTCCTCGAGGCGATGGCCGACCCCGAGGCGGCGGGGCTCGGCACGGCGGCGGTCAAGGCGGTTCGTGGCTTCCACACGATGATCCAGTCGCTCCAGTCCGCGGCGCAGGAGCTCGAGATCGACGAGCTCCTCGAGACCGTCCTCGCCCGCAGCGGCACGATCGAGGCGCTCGAGGCCGAGCGGACGATCGAGGCGCGGGGCCGGATCGAGAACCTGGAGGAGCTCGTCGGGGTCTCACAGGAGTTCCGCGCAGAGCGCGAGGAGGCGACGCTGTCGGCCTTCCTCCAGGAGATCTCGCTCGTCTCCGACCAGGACGGCCTCGCGGGCGAGCAGTCTCTGGTGACGCTGATGACGATCCACAACGCGAAGGGCCTCGAGTACCGCGGCGTCTTCCTGATCGGGATGGAGGACGGCATCTTCCCGCACTCCCGCTCGATCGAGGACAATGAGATCGAGGAGGAGCGGCGGCTCGCCTATGTCGGGATGACTCGCGCCATGGAGCGGCTGACGCTCACGCATGCGATGGCGCGCTCCCTCTACGGCCGTCGGGAGTACAACCTGCCGTCCCGCTTCCTCGACGAGCTTCCCACCGACGTGGAGCGCGAGCGCCTGCGCCCGGCGTCGTGGTCGAGCTACGGCGCGGGTCAGGCGTCGACGTCGTCCGCGCCGACCCGGGACGAGAGCGAGATACCCTCCCTGCAGACGGGCGACTCCGTTCGTCACGGCTCGCTGGGCGAGGGCGTCGTCACGCGCATCGAGCCGGGTGGCCTCGTCACGGTGCGGTTCGCGAGAGACCAGAGTGAGCGAAAGCTGATGCTCGAGTACGCTCCCCTCGAGAAGATCGCATGACGATTCGCATTCGCACAGTTCGCGACCACGCCGAGTTCGGCGCCGCGCTCGGCTCGATCGGGCACTACTTCGGCGGCGACTGGAAGCCCGAAGACCTCGAGCGCTTCAATAGCCTGCTGCCGTTCGATCGGACGCATGCGGCCTTCGACGGCCCGCAGGTCGTCGGTGGCGCCGGTGCGTTCCCGCTGGAGCTGAGCATCCCGGGTGCACAGGTTCCCTGCGGCGGGGTGACGGTCGTGGGCGTCTTGCCGACGCACCGCCGTCGAGGGATCCTCGGCCGGATGATGCGCGCCCAACTCGCGGACATCCGGGAGCGAGGGGAGGCCCTCGCGGCGTTGTGGGCGTCCGAGGAGACGATCTACGGTCGGTTCGGCTACGGGATGGCGTCGCAGGACGCGATGATCAGGGCGACACGCGCCGAGGCCGCCCTGCGCCCCGATCTTCCGTCGAGGGTCGGAACGACCCGACTCATCGGCCACGACGAGGCAGCGAAGGCGCTGCCGCGAATCTACGATCGCGTTCGCCGGCAGTCGCCCGGCTTCGTCTCGCGCTCCGCCGACTGGTGGGACGTCAAGAAGCTCGACGACCGGCGGGAGCGGCGGCAGGGCGCCGGAGAGCTGAACCGGCTCTTGCTCGAGATCGACGGCCGCCCCGTCGGGTACGCCCTCTATCGCATCAAGCTCTCGTTCGACCAGCCACTCAACACGAGCGAGGTCCACGTCATCGAGGCGCTCGGCGTCTCGCCCGAGGCCACGCGCGAGCTCTGGCGCTACCTCCTCGGCATCGACTGGGTGGCCGAGATCCACAGCGAGCTCCTGAGCGTCGATCACCCGCTGTTCCTCCTCGTGCAGCGACCCAACCGCCTCCACTGGCGTGTCGTCGACGGGATCTGGTTGCGCCTCATCGACGTCGGAGCCGCGCTCTCGGCTCGGTCGGTCGCGGGAGACGGCCGGATCACGTTCGACATCTCGAGCGACCCGACCTTCCCGGACAACGTCGGCCGGTGGACGGTCGAGGGTGGGGAGGCGCGTCGCTCGCGCCGGCGGGCGGACGTGCGGCTCGACGTGCAGGCGCTCGCATCGGCGTACCTCGGCGGCTTCACGTTCGCCGAGCTCGCACGCGCCGGCCGGGTCGAGGAGGTCGCCCGCGGCGGTATTGCCCGCGCCGATGCGCTCTATCGCGTCGACGTGAAGCCCTGGTGCCCCGAGATCTTCTAGCTCCGCGGTAGGGCGAGGTCGCCCCCGACGGGAGGATGTGCCATCGGGACAGAAGTTGTACCGACCAGTCGGTATAGTGAGACGATGTTCGAGACCGAAGAGCACCTCGCACTCCGTGAGACCGTGCGTGATTTCGCCGAGCGCGAGATCGCACCCGTCGCCGAGGAGCTCGACCGCACGAAGGCCTTCCCGACCGACATCGTGCGCAGGCTCGGCGAGCTCGGCTGGATGGGGATCCCGTTTCCCGAGAGCGTCGGCGGGGCCGGGGCCGACAGCCTCGCCTATGCGATCGCGATCGAGGAGCTCGCCCGGATCGACTCTTCCGTGGCCATCACGGTGTGCGCGCACACCTCGCTCGGGACGCAGCCGATCTATCTCTTCGGGAGCGACGAGCAGAAGAGCGAGTGGCTGCCGCGCCTGACGAGTGGCGAGATCCTCGGCGCGTTCGGTCTCACCGAGGCGGACGCCGGTTCGGACGCCGGCAACACGCGCACGCGAGCGGAGCTCTCGGGCGGCGAATGGGTCATCAACGGGTCGAAGCAGTTCATCACGAACGCCGGCGCGCCGAACTCGGGGGTCGTCGCGATCACCGCGGTCACCGCCGACAACGGCTCGCGCGAGATATCGAACATCCTCGTCGCGAACGGGACGGGGGGTACGAGCAGGGCCCTCCGTACCGGAAGATGGGCTGGCACGCGTCGGACACGCGACCGCTGACGTTCACCGACTGTCACGTGCCCGAGACGAATCTCCTCGGCCCGAGGGGCGCCGGTCTCAAGCAGTTCCTCGAGGTTCTCGACATCGGGCGCATCGGGGTGGCAGCGATCGGCGTCGGCCTCGCGCAGGGGGCTCTCGACGAGGCGCTCGCCTACGCCAAGCAGCGCCAGGCGTTCGGCAAGCCGATCTCGACGTTCCAGGCGATCCAGGCGAAGCTCGCCGACATGTCGACCGAGATCGAGGCGACGCGCCTGCTGACGTACAAGTCGGCCGTGCTCAAGGACAGGGGCGAGCCGTTCGCTCTGGTCGCGGCTCAGGCCAAGCTGAAGTCCGGCCGGCTCGCGGTCTTCGTCGCGAGCGAGGCGGTGCAGATCCACGGTGGGTACGGCTACATGGAGGAGTACCCCGTCTGTCGGTTCTACCGCGACGCGAAGATCCTCACGATCGGCGAGGGCACCGACGAGATCCAGCAGCTCGTGATCGCCCGTGGGCTCGGCGCCTAGCACGTCGTCCGAGGTGCGCGCGGAGCGCGCGCCTCCGGAGCGCCCGACGCTGCGACGGCGGTATCTCGAGCGCCGCGCCCGCGTGATCGGCATCGCGGCGGAGCTTTTCGCGGAGCGTGGCTACCGGGAGACGACGATCGACGACCTGGTCGCCGCGACCGGCCTCCAACGCGGGGGGCTCTACCACTACATCGAGAGCAAGCAGGCGCTGCTGCTGATGATCCACGACGAGCTGATGGAGCCGCTGCTCGAGAGAGCCGAGCTGATCGTCCGTTCTCACGGGTCGCCCGAGGAGCAGCTCCGGCAGCTCATCCACGTCTGGGTCGAGCAGGTCGCCACGCACCGCGCGCACACGACGGTATTCAGCGAGGAGCGCCGCCTGATCGAATCGGACGCCGGTTGGCTCCGCGCGCGCGACCAGCGGCGGAGCTTCGAGGAGATGCTCGCCGACGTGCTCCGGCGCGGCGTCGCAGACGGAGCGTTCGCGATCTCCGACATCGATCTCACCGAGCGGCTCGTGCTCGGGGTGGTCAACCACCTGTCGAGCTGGTTCGATCCGGGCGGCAGGGTCTCCGCGGAGGAGGTTGCCGACACGGCTGCCGACCTCGTCCTGCACGGGATCGCGCGGCCCGCGTAGGTCGAGGCAGTGCGACAATGGCGCTCGTGACGCCGAGCAGCGCCAGGGACATCGTCGAGACGAGCGCCGAGGCGCGCACGCTCGAGCAGCCGCCGTTGCTCGTGCTGGAGAGCGTGAGGGCGTACCTCGACGACCTCGGGCTCGGCGCCGGCCCTGTCAGCGCCTCCGTGATCGGCGAGGGGCGATCCAACTTCACGTTCCTGATCGAGAGGGGTGACGAGCGGTTCGTCCTCCGCCGGCCGCCGCGCCCCCCGTACCCGCCGTCCGCGCACGATGTCGCACGCGAGGCGCGGCTGCAGCTCGCGCTCGGATCGCTCGGGATGCGCGTCCCGACCGTGCGCGGGATCTGCGAGGACGATGGTGTTCTCGGCGTGCCCTTCTACCTGATGGACTTCATCTGCGGGGAGGTGATCACGGACCGGCTGCCGCCCCTCCTGGCGCACGACTCCGGCGCCCGCCGTGGGCTGGGGGAGGACCTGATTGCCGTGCTGGCCGAGATTCACGGATGTGACGTGGGTGACCCGGGCCTCGCGGCGTTCGTGCGTCCCGGCAACTACCTCGAGCGGCAGGTGCGCCGGTTCACCGAGTTGTGGCCGCGGAACGCGACGCGCGAGATCCCCGACGTCGTCGAGGCGGCGCGCCGGCTCGCCGCCGAGCTGCCCGAGCCTGAGCCGCCTTCGGTCGTGCACGGCGATTTCCGGCTCGGCAACATGATCGTCGACGCGGACGATCCGACGAGGATCGTGGCCGCACTCGACTGGGAGATGGGTGCGATCGGTGACCCACGGGCCGATGTGGGCTACCTGCTCGCGACCTACTGGGAGCCGGGCGCGGCGACGAGCCTCGTCGTCGGCTCGGATGCGACTGCCGTGGAGGGCTTTCCGTCGAGGGCCGATCTCGTCGACCGGTACGTCGAGCTCACCGGCCGCGATCTCGGGCAGCTCGACTGGTTCGTCGGCTTCGCGCTCTGGAAGGCGGCGGTGTTCTGCGAGGCGATCTACGGGCGCTACCTGCGCGGCGAGCTCGCCGAGGGCGACGACAGCGCGGAGATCTTCCGCGAGGGAGTGCCGCTGATGGCCGCGGCTGCGCTGCACGCGCTCGACGGGGGAAGCGCTTGACGGTCGCCATGGTGGGGCGATCGTCCGAAGGATCGAGGCAGGATCGCGGCGGGACAACCGCAGGTCGCTGGTTCCCATTAGACTCACACGCCTGTCCATCGGCATCCAGAACCGTCCCGATCTGCACGCTCAACTCGAGCGGGGTCGAACGCTTCCGGCGTCGTGGTACTCGGATCCGGCGATCCTGCAGCTCGAGCAGGACAGGATCTTCAGGCGCACGTGGCAGTACGTCGGTGTCGCCACCGATGTGGCCGAGCCGGGGCAGTTCTTCGCGTGTCAGGTCGGCGATGTGCCGATCGTCGTCGTCTGCGATCGTCAGGGCGAGCTCCGCGCCTACGTGAACGTCTGCCGGCATCGCGGGCACGAGATCGCCGAGGGCTGCGGGCGCCGGAACACGCTGCAGTGCCCCTACCACGCGTGGACCTACGGCCTGGACGGAGCGTTGTTGTGGGCGCCTCGATCGGATCGTGAACCGGACTTCGACGCCGCCGACTGGAGCCTGCTCCCGGCTCTCGTCGATACCTGGGGCCCTCTGGTCTTCGTCAACCCGGACACGACCGCTGCGCCACTCGTCGAAATGCTCGGCGATCTCCCAGAGGTGATGGCGCAGAGGGGACTCGATCCGTCGGGGCTCGAGTACCGCGGCCGCTCGCGGGAGACGGTGGTCGAGGCGAACTGGAAGCTCGTGATCGAGAACTACCTCGAGTGCTACCACTGCCCCGTGGCGCACAAGGGGTTCAGTCGCCTGATCGACGTCGACCCAGACAGCTATGCGCTCACGACGGGACGGTGGACATCGAGTCAATTCGGCCCCGTCAACCCCGTGGTCGACGTGCGCGACGGGCGCGATCTCCCGTACCGTCCTGAGGGGCCGATCAGGTCGAGCCAGTTCCACTACATCTGGCCGAACTGGACGCTCAACACGTTCCCCGGCCCCCTCAACCTGCGCGTGCTCGTGATCGAGCCGCGTGGCCCGGAGCGCACGCGCACCTACGTCGACGGGTTCTGGGCGCCGGGCACGCCGGACGACGTCGTGGCGGAGATCACCGACTTCGGCGCCGTCGTGGGCCAGGAGGACAATGCCCTGGTCGAATCGGTGCACCGTGGATTGCGCTCCGGGCTCGTCGAGCAGGGCCGCCTCCTCCTCGGGAGCGAGGCTCTCCTGCAGCACTTCCAGCTCCTCGTCCACGACGCTCTCGTCGACCGGGAGCCCGACCGCTAGACGGACGGGCCGCGTTCTCCCACCGGGCTCAGAAGCCGTCCTCGTCGGCTCGGAGCGGCCGGAGGACGGCGGTGAGCTCGTCGAGCGCCTCTTCTGTCAGCGGAGACGTCGCGAACCGCTCGTCGTTGAGGGCGGCTGTCGCCCGTTCGGCCGCTTCGCGGCCGAACGGCGTGATCGCCGCGAGCACGGTGCGCCGGTCTGTCTCGTGTGGGTGACGAACGACGTACCCGTGCCTCTCGAGCCCGTCGATCACGCTCGTGACGCTCGTGGGATGAACTTGGAGGCGCTTGCCGATCTTGCCGAGGGGCATCGAGCCCCTGCTGCTGAGGTAGAGGATCATCAGCGCCTCGTAGCGGGGGAACGTCAGCGAGTGGGGGGCGAGGAGCACGTTGAGCCGGGTGAGGAGAATCTGCTGTGCGCGCATGATCGAGGTCACTGCCGTCATGGAGGAAGTGGGCTCGGGCCCCCAGTGGCTGATCCACTGGCGGCGTGCCTCTGCAATCGGGTCGATGGGATCGGACATCTGTGTGTTGAGCCTGACGTGGAAGAGCTTGACAGATAATAGTAGGAATTGCAATTATAGGAGATACGATGAAATATCTGGCCGTCTATCGAGTGCCCCGCCGATGAGCTGGGATCCCCTGACGGCGGAGCAGCGCGAGATTCGCGATCTCGTGCGTGCCGTCACCGCCGATCGGGTGGCGCCCCGAGCAGCGGAGATCGACGCGACGCACGCGTTCCCCTGGGACGTCGTCGATGTCTTTCGCGAGCACGGCTTCTTCGGGCTCTTCTACCCCGAGGAGGTCGGCGGAACCGGGACGGGAACGCTGCTCTCCCTCGTCGCGATCGAGGAGGTCGCGAAGGCCTGCGCCACGTCGAGCCTGATCCTGGCCGCCCAGGAGCTCGGCTCGCTCGGTCTCAAGCTTGCAGGCTCCGAGGAGCAGCAGGGAACGTGGTTGCCCCGGCTTGCCTCGGGTGAGGTGCTCGCCGCCTACGCGCTGACCGAGGCCGGCTCCGGCTCCGACTCGGCCGGTCTCGCGACGACGGCCTGGCGGGAGGGCGACCACTACGTCCTGAACGGGACGAAGCGTTTCATCACGAACGCCGGAGTCGCCGGCCTCTACACGATCTTCGCGAAGACGGATCCCGACGCCGGTCACGACGGCATCTCCGCCTTCGTCCTCGAGGGTGACGCACCCGGGTTCTCGGTCACCCGACTCGAGGAGAAGATGGGCATCTGCGGCTCAACCACAGGCGAGCTCCTGTTCGACGAGTGTCGTGTCCCGGCCGACAACCTCCTCGGTGAGGAGGGCGAAGGCTTCCGCCTCGCGATGCGCATCCTCGACCGCTCCCGCCCCGGCGTCGCCGCCCAGGCGCTCGGGATTGCCCAGGGCGCGACCGACTACGCCCTCGAGTACGCCCGTACCCGCGAGACGATGGGGAAGCCGATCGCGCAGCACCAGCTGATCGCCGCCAAGCTCGCCGACATGGAAACGAAGACCGAGGCTGCCCGTGGTGTTCTCTACCGCTTCGGCCTCATGTGCGACGAGGGCGCCGATCCCGCCGAGCTGACGAAGGCCTCCGCGATGGCGAAACTCATCTGCGGCGACGTCGCCGTGGAGGTCACCTCGGAGGCCGTGCAAATCCTCGGCGGTTACGGATATGTCAAGGAGTACCCTGTCGAGCGCTACATGCGCGACGCCAAGATCACGCAGATCTACGAGGGCACCCAGGAAATCCAGCGAATCGTGATCGCCCGCGAGATGCTGAAGGAACATCGTGCGGCCGTGGGTCCGACTGGGTGAGAGGATGACTGTCACCACGACGGCCGTCGAGAGCGCCGCCGAGAGCGAGGCCGCGACTGCCCCGCTGCGCATCGTCACGGCAGCCTCTCTGTTCGATGGTCACGACGCCGCCATCAACGTGATGCGCAGGCTGATTCAGGCCGCGGGAGCGGAGGTGATCCACCTGGGTCACAACCGCAGCGTCGCCGACGTCGTCCGAGCGGCGGTCCAGGAGGATGCAGATGCGATCGCGATCAGCTCGTACCAGGGCGGTCATGTCGAGTACTTCCGCTACGCGATCGACATGCTCCGCGAGGCAGGGGCGAGCCACATTCGCGTCTTCGGTGGTGGCGGCGGCACGATTACCGCGGACGAGGCCACCGACCTCGAGGCGTACGGCGTCGAGCGGCTCTACTCGCCGGCCGACGGCCTTCAGCTCGGCCTGACCGGGATGATCGACGACCTCGTCGCGCGCTCGCGGGCCGCACAACGCGCGACGCTCGTACCCGACGTCGCCGCGCCCGGTGACGACCTTGCGGTGGCGCAGATGCTCTCGGCGCTCGAAGACGGCGCGATCGCCTCGGCGGACCTCGGGCGCCTCGAGACGAAATGGGCCGAGCGTCGGGGCGGGCGTGCCCGTTGTCGGAATCACGGGCACGGGTGGGGCGGGCAAGAGCACCGTGACGGACGAGATTCTGGCCCGCTTTCTCACGCACTTCCCGTCGCTTCGGGTTGCCGTCGTGGCCGTCGATCCGACACGCCGTAGAACCGGTGGCGCACTGCTCGGCGATCGCATCCGGATGAACAGCCTGCGCAGTGAGAGGGTGTTCATGCGCTCGATCGCGACGCGCCGGCAGAACCTGGCGACGAACGCGATGCTGGCGTCGGCGGTCTCCTTCCTGCGGTCACAGGGGTTCGGTCTCGATGCTCGTCGAGACAGCCGGAATCGGACAGAGTGATTCGGAGATCGTCGACCTGGCCGACATCCCGGTCTACGTGATGACGAGCGAGTACGGTGCCGCGAGCCAGCTCGAGAAGATCGACATGCTCGACCTCGCGCTCGGTGATCGTCGTCAACAAGGCCGACAAGCGCGGCGCGGACGATGCATTGCGCGACGTGCGCAAGCAGTGGCGGCGGAACCGCGTCGCCTTCGAGGCGGCAGACGCCGAGATCCCGGTCTTCGCGACGGTCGCGAGCCAGTTCGGCGATCCGGGCGTCAACCGCTTCTTCTCGCTCTCTGCGACCAGCTCGCCGAGAACATCGGAGCGCCGCAGGCGCTGCGTCGAGGAGCGGCCGACCGGCTTGGACGTTCGTCGAGTCGAGCCGGCGACGGCGATGATCCCGGTTGCGCGCAGCGGCTATCTCGGCCGAGATCGCGGCCGACGGCCGGCAGGCGAACGCGACGGATCGACGCGCTCGCGGCGTTGGCGGATCGCGCCCAGCACCTGTACGAGGCGCTTCGAGGTACTCGGCGATGCGGATCTCCCGGCGGCGCTCGAGCCGTACGGCGCCTCGGCCGCTGACCCCGCGCTCGATCCGCTCCGGCCGCGGTACGACGAGACGCTCGAGGCGCTCGGCGCCGAGGCACTTTCGAGGCTGCTGCGCATGTGGCCGGCGCGGCGCCAGGGAGTCACGCGCGAGACGTCACCTACGACGTGCGCGGCAGCGACGATCACCGGCCGAAACTACCGCGACACGTTGAGCGGCCTGCAGCGTGCCGAAGGTCGCGGCTCCACGGGGTCAGGGCTGGGGCGACCTGCTCCGGTTCCTGCAATGAGTGAGAACCTTCCCGGCTGCGTATCCCGTACACGGCCGGCGTCTATCCCTACCGGCGCGAGCGGCGAGGATCCGATCCGGATGTTCGCGGGCGAAGGGAACGCCGGAGCGCACCAACCGGCGCTTCCACTACCTTTCGGCCGGCCAGCCTGCCGTCCGGCTCTCGACCGCGTTCGACTCGGTGACGCTGTACGGCGAAGACCCGCACGAGCGCCCCGACATCTACGGCAAGGTCGGGAACTCGGGCGTCTCGATCGCGACCGTCGACGATGCGAAGCGGCTCTACTCCGGGTTCGATCTCTGCTCGCCCTCCACGTCGGTCTCGATGACGATCAACGGCCCGGCCCCGATCATCCTGGCGTTCTTCATGAACGCTGCGATCGACCAGCAGGTGGAGAAGCACCTCCGCGCGACCGGCGCTGGGAGCACCGAGTCGAGCGCGGCCGAGATTCTACCGCGGGAACACGGCCGGCACTACCGCGGCGAGCTGCCGGAGGGGCACGACGGTCTCGGACTCGGGCTTCTCGGCGTCGCCGGGCGACCAGGTCGTCGAGCGCGAGACCTACGAGCGGATCAAGGCCGAGACGCTCGAGAGCGTTCGCGGCACCGTTCAGGCCGACATCCTCAAGGAGGATCAGGCTCAGAACACGTGCATCTTCTCGACCGAGTTCGCGATGAAGACGATGGGAGACGTCCAGCAGTACTTCATCGACGAAGGGCGTTCGGAACTTCTACAGCGTCTCGATCAGCGGCTACCACATCGCGGAGGCGGGGGCCAATCCCATCAGCCAGCTTGCATTCACGCTGGCGAACGGGTTCACGATCGTCGAGTACTACCTGGCCCGCGGGATGGAGATCGACGATTTCGCGCCGAACCTCAGCTTCTTCTTCTCAACGGGATGGATCCGAGTACGCGGTCATCGGCCGGGTTGCGCGCCGCATCTGGGCCCGCGCGATGCGGGAGCGCTACGGCGCCGGCCCGCGAAGCCAGATGCTCAAGTACCACATCCAGACGTCGGGTCGGAGCCTGCACGCGCAGGAGATCGAGTTCAACGACATCCGGACGACCCTCCAGGCGCTCTACGCGCTCTTCGACAACTGCAACAGCCTCCACACGAACGCGTACGACGAGGCGATCACGACGCCGACGGAGCAGTCGGTGCGGCGTGCGGTCGCGATCCAGCTGATCATCAACCATGAGCTCGGGCTGAACAGGTGCGAGAACCCGTGGCAGGGCTCGTTCATCGTCGACGAGCTGACAGACCTGGTCGAGGAGGCGGTCTACGCGGAGTTCGAGCGCCTGTCGGAGCGGGGCGGCGTGCTCGGGGCGATGGACACGATGTACCAGCGCAGCAAGATCCAGGACGAGAGCCTCCACTACGAGACGCTCAAGCACGACGGCACCCTCCCGATCATCGGCGTGAACACGTTCCTCGGCCCGGAGGGATCGGCCGGCCACGAGAACCGGGAGCTGATCCGCTCCACCGATGCCGAGAAGAGCGAGCAGATCGCGTCGGTCGAGGCTGTTCAGCGCGCGGCACGCCGACCGGCGGGCGAGGCGCTGGCCCGGCTCCAGGAGGTAGCGCGTGCGCGCGGCAACGTGTTCGGCGAGCTGATGGAGCGGCCAAGGCGGCATCGCTCGGCGAGACTCCGCCGCGCTCTACGACGGTCGGCGGCGAGTACCGGCGCAGCATGTGATGGTCCGAGCTGTCGACGCCGCCGGCGCCGAGCATGCAGTCGCCGGCGACGGAGCGAGGATCGTCTCCCTCGTACCGAGCATCACCGAGCTTCTCTGCGATCTCGGGCTCGCTGCGCAACTCGTCGGGCGCACCGGCTTCTGCATCCACCCGAAGCAGGTCGTCGCTGCGATCCCGAAGGTCGGTGGTACGAAGGACGTCAAGGTCGACCGGATCAGGGAGCTCGCCCCGACCCACATCGTCGTGAACGTCGACGAGAACCGGCGCGAGACCGTCGAGGAGCTCGCGCGCTTCGTCCCGTCGGTCGTCGTCACGCACCCGCTCGGGCCGCTCGACAACCTGGGTCTCTACCGGCTGCTCGGCGGGATCTTCGGGCGCGATGCCGTGGCCGACGATCTGTGTGACTCCTTCGACCGCGCCCACCGGGAGCTCATACGGGCCGGGCATCCGTTGCAGCGTGTCCTGTACCTGATCTGGCGCGATCCGTGGATGACCGTCTCCCGCGACACATACATCGCGCGAACGCTCGCGCTCGCCGGCTGGGAGACATTCCCGGCCGTCTCCGAATCCCGGTATCCCGAGCTCGACCTCGCTGACGCCGCGGGACACGTCGACCGCGTGCTCCTGTCGAGCGAGCCGTTTCGCTTCCGGGAAAAGCACATCGGCGAGGTGGAGGAGCTCGTGCCGGGTGCCCGGGTGACCCTGATCGACGGCGAGATGACGTCGTGGTACGGGAGCCGCGCGATCGCCGGTCTCCGCTACCTGGACGCCTACGCGCGAGCCTGAGTGCTCTCGGCGCCTCCTGCAACGGTGGCCGGAGGGTTTACGACCTCGGCTCGACGGTCGTCGTCACGACCCAGCGGTGCTTGCCGATCTTGCGGTCGCGGCTGAAGTCGAGCTTCTCGTAGGTCGAGAGCGCACCGTTGTAGAGGAAGCCGGCAGGCACCGAGGTCGCGTCCTCCGGGTACCCCTCGACCGTGCCTCCGCCGAGCCTCGCGATGAGATCGATGGCACCGGCGAGTGCGGCAGTGGCCGCGCCCTGGCGCCGATGGCCCTTCCCGACGTAGCAACATGCGACCCGCCAGTCCGGAGAGGTCGTCCGCCCCTTCTCGTACGCCGCGCGGCTCTTGATCCGCGGTACCTCGTCGGGCGCTCCGAACTGGCACCAGCCGACGCAGACGTCCCCCTCGAAGACGAGCGCCGCATGGGCCGTTCCCGCCCCGACGCGAGCGCGCTTCCGTTCGCGGTTGACATCGGGTGTGGTTCCCTTGCCGACCCCCTCCGGGTGGAACCCCATGCACCAGCAGCCTCCGAAGACGCCGTTGTTGCGCTCGACGAGGGCGGCGAAAGCGGCCCAGGTCGACGCATCGAGAGCCTTGACGGTGTACGCCGACTCTCTCACGGGCTCCAGCCTACCGGCGTGCAGCGCTCGCCCGGCAGCTCCGCGTGACGGGGCGTCGGCGGGCACCGCGCTCTCGCACCGGCGGTCGAGTTGCCCGGGCACCGCCGGTCAGCCGAAGCTGTCCCAAAGCTGTCTCAAAACGACGCTAGAATTTCGTCTGAAGAGACAACGTTCACTTGTGATGACGCCGACCTCACGCTCTTACCTCGGACGGCGGAGGCCGGTCTTCTCGCTGCAGGCTGAGGGGAGCGAGTGTGCGGTAGCGGTTTGCCTCCGCTATGTGGAAGTATTGGAGGTGGAACAACCTTGGGAGGTGATCGAGTGATCGGTGTACTTGTCCGGTTAGCTTCCAGTCTTCCCGGCACTGCCGTCAAGGCCCGGTTCGAGGAGCGTGCCGACACGTACACGAGAGTGCCGGGCCTCGTGGAGAAGATCTACTGCGATACCGGGTAGCTCTCGTCCCAGCCCAACATCAACGGAGGAGTAGAAAGTGCGACGAATCTCGATTCCTCTCGCCCTGCTCGTCGTCCTGCGGCACTTTTTTCCACCGCCTGCGGCGGGGGCGGCAGCTCCAGTTCGCCGTCGTCAACGCCTGAGACCACCGCATCCCCGGACTCAGCCCTCGTAGCTGCCGGCGAGGCGCTGTATTCCTCTGCGGGCTGCTCCAACTGCCATTCGATCGATGGCTCGCAGAGCGTCGGGCCGACATTCAAGGGGCTCGCAGGCTCGACCGTTCAGCTCGCAGACGGGAGCACGGTGACCGCCGACGACGCGTACCTTTCGCGGGCGATCGGCCAACCCGACGCCGACATCGTCGACGGCTACAGCCAAGGCGTGATGAGCGGCACGATCCCAGCAGGCTCTGTCTCCGAGTCCGACATACAAGCGCTCGTCGCGTACCTCGAGTCGCTCGAGTGATGCCGGTTCGGCGGCTACGGATCCGACTCCACGGACCGCGGTGAACTGACCAGGATGCGCTCGAGCGTGCCGCACTCGTCTACGGCGAGCCCGTCGAGCCCGCCCAGGCGATCACGGTCGGCGACACACCCCACGACATCGAGCGAGCCCACGCCGCCGGGGTAGCAAACGAGACACGGCAGCGACACCGGGTCGTGGTCGTCGGCGGCGGCTTCGCAGCGGCCCGTCAAGCCGCGCTGAACCCAACTCCCCGAGTTCGAACCGAACCTCAGCAGCAGCGAGTATCGCCGTGCGGATAATGGACGGCTCTCGGAACGCGTCCCAAAGCTCGGGACGGGGTGTCGCCCGGCGGGGTGGGCGAGCCTCTGCGAGACCCGAATCCGTGAATGCTCGGGCGTGCGGGCTGTGCTAGAGGTCGTTGGTGAGCGTGAAGGGGAGTTGGCGGTTGCCTTTGTTGCCGTGGAGGTCGGTTGCTTCGACCTCGAGGTGGTAGGGGCCGTCGGGGAGCAGGCTGGTGGTCCAGGTGTGGGCGAGGTGGAAGCGGTAGAGGCCCGGTTTCCCAGCTCGGTTCTGCCGGGTGCCTGGCGCGTAGATCGACCGGAACTTCTCTTGTGGCTGCAGTCCTTTGCGGAGGTCGATCGGGGTGTGCCAGGGCCGACGGTGTGGCTGCCACGGCGGACTCGCCAGCGGAGGCGAGCCGGGGTTACGGGAAGGCCGTTCCATGGTGCGGGAACCTTGAGGGGTGGCATCTGGTGTGCCTCGGCGATCACGTCGACCGCCCCCGAGATCGCTGCTGGTGCGAGGGGCCGGCCGTTGCGTGAGAGCATGATCTTCGTCACCTGCGGCTTTGTCGTGACCTTCCAGGGTGTCAGTGCTCCTGGTCGCAGCGGGTCGCGGTAGCCGCCCGCGCGGTGCTCTGCGAAGTGGAGGTGCAGCCAGGGCGCCTCGACGTGACCCAACAGCTGGTGCTTCTTCACGTGCTGACGGTGGCTCACGGCCGGAATGATGTGCCAGTAGCCGAACCCGAGATCACCGTCGACGACCGACAGCGACCGGCCGCCTTCGAGATGCACAACACCGGCCCGGACCGCATAGACCGGGGTGCCGTTTGCCGCCGAGATATCAATCCCGAAATGGAACGCCCTCGACGTACCCGAGATCCGCGGGTCGTTGAAATAGCCGCGCACCGGATGCGGCCGCCCAAACGGCTTCAAAGGCCACCCGTACAGGCACCCCAGAATACCCGCCCCCGCGCTGTGAATCGCCGGGGTTCGTCTGGGACGGTCACTCCCGCTCTCGCCCACGCGTATTGCGTGTTGAACCGCGGGATCGCGATCTACGGTAAGCTGCCGTCTCTCCGATTTGTTGGGAGAGCTGAAAAGCTAGACAAAAGAATGAAATGCCTGCAAATAGGCATGTTTCGGGCGCTTAGCTCAGTTGGGAGAGCACCAGCTCGACAAGCTGGGGGTCACTGGTTCGAGCCCAGTAGCGCCCATCACACGAAAGCTCTGCAAATGCAGAGCTTTCGTCGTCTTAGGAGACAACGGCTTTCGAGCCGTGCTCGCAAAATGCTCGCACCGAGTGCGATGTAGACTCGATCCTGTCGCCATGATTGGCGACGTGCCACCCTCGAAGCAGCGCGTGCGAACGAAACGCAACGGGCGCGGCGAGCTCGTCGGCCCCGCCCAGATCGCCGAACACGACAATGCGCGGAAACGAGGTTCTCCCGAGCCAGAGCAAGGGCTGGCCGACAGAGGCGGCTGACGATCAGAACGTGACGGTGACCATCAGGTACGTCTTGGACTATCCGGACGGGAACTCAGAGAGCTCGGTGACGGAATCCTCGAGCTTCCGGACGGAACGTTTGCGAGGTGAGTGAAGGAGGGTGCAACGGGCTGATTGGCAGGCTAGGGCTGCCGTCGTCGGGGTCATAGGGCGCGAACATGCAGGGCGCGAACTAGTAGGTTGGGAGCGTGTCGCGGAGGCTGATGGGAGTGGGCGTCATCGTGTTGGGCGTTGTGCTCATCGGACTCAATCCGAACCGGTGGGATCCCGTGTTCTGGGACATTCCGTTTCGCAGCAGTCATGGCATCCATGTGCGCGATTTGGTGGGGGCATGCCTGGTCGGCGTGGGGGTCGTTTTGCTTTGGTTTGCGCCGGAACGCCGGTGATGCGTGAACGACTCGAAGTCGTAGAGCTGCGTTGCGCGAACTGCGGTCGTGCGCCGGGCCCCGGCGAGAGCCCGGGCGACGAGTGGCGCATCGAGTCAGACGGGACGGGCAAGCTTCATGTGTTCTGCCCGTAGTGCTGGCAGCGGGAGTTAGGGGTCAGGAACCCATCAGGATGATGAGGAGGAGCGTCGGGCCGAACGCTGCGACTCCGGCGACGCGCGGAGGTGGACTCCTGCGGCGGCGCTCTGGATCAGGGGTCTTGTGGTAGCCGCCAGACAGCGCGGGCGAGGAGGACTGCGGTTGCGACGAGTAGAGCGTTTCGAGCCGCGAGGAGGAGGATTGATCCGCTGTCGAGCGTCTCGGTCGCGCGAACGAAGTACTTCGGGAACCAGACATTGGTGAGGATGCAGCCGCCGACAAGCAAGGCTGTGACGACGCGACCGAGGTCGCCGGCGCCTTCTCTGGTGGCTCGGAGGACTGCTACTCGAGAAGCGGATGCCGCTGAATCTCACCGTGAATCGTTCCCCTGTAGATGTGAATGACCCGGCTGGGTCGGAAACCGTGTGTACGTAGATGGTGCTCTGCGATGTCCGAGAGGCAACCGAGCAGCTTGAACACAGCGAGATACAGGTTCTCGGTGCTTCACGGTGGCCCCCAAAGGCACTCGACAAGCTGGGGGTCACTGGTTCGAGCCCCGTAGCGCCCATCACCGCAACACCAGGAAACAAGCCATATTCGAGAGTGAGAGAGGTCGCCACCGGGGCCTCTTTCGGGTCCAGGTCAGGGCCCGGTCAGGTGTGGGAAAGCGAGCGGCCCTTGCGCCGTGGTCGGGTTGACGCGCCAGGAGCGGACTGCCGTACTCGCATGCCTCGAGGATCCGCAGGACGGGCTCGTCGAGCTCCGCGGCGTGCGAATGCGGGAGGATCACCAGGAGCCGGACGTAGACTGGTTCGTGAATAGGAGCTTCCGCCCCTTCCCCGGAGGAAAAGATGGACGAGCGCTCTGAGGCCGATGTGCGTGCCTCGCTGGTGACCGGAGTCGAGACGGCGTATCTCGCTGTACTGGACACCGACCGGCCCGGCGAGATGTGGCCGCCCGATGTGATCGAACTGCTCGATGCGGCGGTAGAGGACAGCGCGACGCTACGGCAGCGGTTTGGGGAAGGTGCGGTAGCCGCTGCCGTGGGAGAGCTCGAGGCCTTGGGTGCGGCGCAGGCGGAGTTGTTCGCCGCGGCGCTCGAGCGTGCCGGAGTGTCCGGCGCACACTGACCCGGAGGACATCCCTGCGCCTCGGAGGTACTTGACGCGTTCGGCGTCGATGGCGCCACCGTCGCATTGGGGAGGCATCGTAGGATCGGGTTGTGCCCTCGTTTGTCGTCGGTGACGTCCATGGTTGTCGCGATGCGCTCGTGCGGCTGTTGGGGGACACGGGCCTTGTCGACGGTCACGAGCGCTGGTCGGGCGCGGACGCGAGGCTATGGCTCCTGGGGGATCTGGCCGATCGTGGGCCGGATGGCGTCGGCGTGATCGATCTCGTGATGCGGCTCGAGCGAGAGGCGGCGGGGAACGTACGCTGCCTGCTCGGGAACCACGACGCGCTGATCCGTGCTGCCGCCCGCTTCGCGGACGATGCCGTCGATGCGTCGGGTGTCTCGTTCAGGGAGATCTGGATGATGAACGGCGGCAGCGTCCGGGATCTCGAGAGGCTGGAGCCGCACCACCTCGCGTGGATCGAGCGGATGCCTGCCGTTGCCCGCGACGGCGAGTGGCTGGTGCTGCATGCCGACACCGACGCCTATCTCGGCCTCGGGGCCACGTCTGATGCCGTGAACGAGGCGGTGCGAGAGGTGTTCGCGGATGGAGGGCCGGCCGAGCTCGGCCGGCTGGATAGACCTGGTCGAGCACACCGCGACAGGAACCTCAACCTCTGTCGCGGCGATGCCGATAGGAGAGAGATGGAGGAAGGCAACCGAGTCGAGGACTACGACCTCGACGTACTCGTGCGGAGATTCAAGGAAGCGGAAATGCGGGCGTTCAACGACGGCCGCGCAGAGGACGCTTCAGATTGGCTGATTGCGCAACATCTCGTTTGCATCCTGCGGGGTGACTTCGGAGGCGGCGGCCCCAAGCAGACCGAGCCTTCGCTGCACCTTGTTCGCTGACGCTCGAGCGCAGTGAGCACGCTCCCCTGGTGTCCATCAGTTCTGGGGATTCAGTCTCATCGGCTTGGCGCCGACGACGAATGAATGACGAGATTCTCGGTGTTCTGGACGTGGCTCGATCTGTTGGGGCGGAACGCTCTGCCCCTCCCCGTTCGTCGCACGACGTGAACCGCGATCACAAGGTCGGTCCGTCCGAACGCCCTCGAACGGCACCGTTGGGTGCCAGCCGATCTCCTCGCCGGGGTAGGCGCGGGAAAATCTCTCCGAACCGCTCCCCGTGATTCGCCTCGACGTTCTCCGAGATGAAGGCACCGGGAGCGTCGATTGCGAAATGACGATACACGTGATCGTGTGACCGCATCGGGGCGAACGCGAGAGCAAAATGTCGCTCCGAGCGCGCAGCCTGATGAGCGGGCGAGGCGGTGCGTGCGGGCGACGGTTTACGATGGAGCGAGGTGTCGAAAGAGCTGACCAGCGTAGAACGCCTGTCTGATCTCGAGGCGGCCCATTCTCTGCTGTGCGAACGTCGGCGAAACCTGCACAAGACGATCGACTCCCTCGATCTGGTGGCATCGGACGACCCTGAGGTTTCCGCGAGCCTCCAGGCATACAGGGAGAACGAGCGCCGCATCTCGCGCGAACGCCAGGAGCTCTACGGTGAAATCCGTGATCTCATCCGCGCAATCGCGATCGCAAACGATGGCACGCCAAGCCAGGCGGTGGCCCCGGAGCCTATCCCGGCGAGCACATGTGACCTGTCTCCCGAGGCCGTTCTCGCGGACTACGGAGATCTACTCGGTCGCGGCTTCTGTATCCCAGCGTGGGCCAGCGGCCACTTCGAGCTCAACGCGAGCGAGGAAGCCTGGATCGATGCGCTCGAGAGACAGGCGGCGATCGATGCGATCCGCATCACGCACACGTGGGAGGCTCGGGGCGGGAGATGGGCACTCATCGCCACGATCGCACCGCCTCGCCACGACCGGGAGTACGGTGTGCCGAAACCGCACTCGAATCCGCTCTGGCGACAGCGATTCGAGCGCGAGTGGGGACAACGCCTCATGAACGCCCGCAGACGCGTCGCCGCCGAACGCGGCACCAATCGTTAGTTGCCGATTCCCCGATGCTCTTGATGCTGCCTAGCCGAGGTGTTCGCTGATCCCGAGGATGACGGCGATAATCACGCCCCAGATCGCGAGACACGCGATTACGGCAACCAAGAATCCCACGTTCAGGCCCGTATTCTCGACCGGGTGCTCTTCTTCGAGCACTGAGTGCTCTGCTTCGAGCGTAACCATTTCGAAATCATCACATGGTCGTCGGAGGGTGCGCGAACACCGCCTGCACCCGTAGACCCTCCCGCCCGCGAAGAGGCTCCGTCTTGCGGCTCTGCCAAGGAGCTCGAGGCGGGTATCTTCGACCTCCTTTCCGACCCACCCGGGCGCGTGCAGCAGTCCGATGAGGCCCCGGGCCGATAGGGCGTCACTCCGCCGCTGCCGACCCACAAGGGGGTGAGCGCTCAACCGCGGCCGGGCCGCCGGCTTCGCGGAGCGGATGCCGGTGCAACCCGGAACTCCTCAGCTGGTCTTCACGGCGGTTCCCGCGGCCTCGCGGGTTCGGGTTCCCGGTTCGGCGTCGACGGCGCGACCGTCGTAACTGAAGTTGCAACTCGTCCGGAAACGCCGTTCGCTTCACGTCGTCGACCGTGGCTGCCGAGCGTGGCGACCGTAGGTCGCTCGACGTGCAGCGTCGTTCTATATCGTCAATCGGCGATGCCCGCCCGTCCGGAAACACCGTAGGCGCCGGCCACAAGATGGACGTCACCGGCTCGGTCAGGCCACCCGATACCCGACTGAGCGCGCGGCGCATCAGTCGCAACGGCGCCTTGCTGGTCGCGTCGTTCGGAGCGATGCTCGCGTTCCTCGACGCGACGATCGTCAACGTCGCGTTTCCGAGCATCCGCGACTCGTTCCCGGACAGCTCGATCGGAGCGTTGTCGTGGGTTCTCAACGTCTACAACATCGTCTTCGCTGCGTTCCTCGTCGCGGCCGGGCGGTTCGCGGACGTCTTCGGTCGACGGCGCATCTTCACTACCGGCGTCGTTCTCTTCACGGCGGCGTCGGTGGTGTGCGCGGCAGCCCCGTCGCTCACCGTGCTGATCGCGGTGCGGGGGGTGCAGGCTGCCGGCGCCGCTCTGCTCGTCCCCGCATCGCTCGCGCTCGTCGTCGAGGCGTTCCCCGCAGAGCGCCGTGCGCATGCCGTCGGGCTGTGGGGTGCCTCGGCGGCGGCCGCCGCCGGGCTCGGCCCACCACTCGGCGGGGTGCTCGTGGAAGCGTACGACTGGCGATTGGCGTTCCTGATCAACCTTCCGCTCGGTGTCGCTGCGCTCGTCTACGGGCGGCGCTACCTGGTCGAGAGCAGGGCGCCCGGGCGTCGAAGGCTCCCCGACATCCGCGGCGCCATCCTGCTCGCGATCAGCATGGCGATGCTGACGCTCGCGATCGTGCAAGGCGGAAGCTGGGGCTGGCAGAGCCCTGCCGTCATCGGCGCGTTCGTCGCCGCGGTCGGGATGGCGGCGCTGTTCGTCGGCAGCTCGCGCCACCATCCGGTGCCGATCCTCGACCCGACGTTGCTCCGGATCCGGTCGTTCGCGGTCGCGAACGCGATGACCCTCATCGCGGGGATGGGGTTCTACGCCTACATGCTCAACAACATCCTCTGGCTCTACTACGTGTGGCACTGGTCGTTGCTGCTCGCGGGCCTCGCGGTGGCGCCCGGCGCGGTCGTCGCGGCTCTCGTGGCCGCGCGACTCGGGAAGGTCGCAGACCGGTACGGCTATCGCGTGATCGCCGTTCCGGGCGCGTTGATCTGGGCAGGCGCCTACGTCTGGTACGCGACCCGGGTGGGAACGCAGCCCGCCTTCTTCTCCGAGTGGCTCCCCGGCCAGGTTCTCTCGGGGATCGGGGTCGGGGCAACGCTGCCGATCCTCGGCAGCGCCGCCGTCGCGGCGGTGCCGGGAGGACGTTTCGCAACCGCCTCGTCGGTGGTCTCGAGCGCACGCCAGCTCGGCGGTGTCGTCGGAGTGTCGATCCTCGTCGTGATCGTCGGGGCGCCGGCGGCGACGACGATCGAGCCACGCCTGCGCGACGGCTGGATCTTCACCGCCGTCTGCTTCGCCGTTGCAGCTGCCGGCTCGTTGCTCCTGCGTCGGGAACACCACGTCGTCGAGCACGACGAGCCCGAGTTGCAGCCACGCGTCGAGGTCGGTGAGCCGTCGACGCGTGTGCGCGACCCGCGGGTGGCAACGCAGTCGCTGTTCAGCCGGTTGCCGGACGACGTGCGGGCGCGGCTCCTCGCGGCTGCCGAGCCGGTGACGCTCCCGGCGGGGGAGTGGCTGTTCGACGCGGGCGCGCCGGCGAACGAGCTCTACCTCGTTCGCGCCGGCAGGCTGGAAGTCGTCGTTGCCGGCGAGGTGCTGGTCGAGGTCGGCCCGGAAGAGGTGGTCGGCGAGCTCGGCGTCCTCGCCGATACGCCCCGCGCGGCCGCGATTCGGGCGCGGCGGGACAGCAGCCTGCTGTGCATCTCCGCCGACGCGTTTCGTGACGCGCTCGACTCCGACGTGCGAGCACACCGGGCCGTGACCGCGGCGCTTGCGGTTCAGCTTCAGCGCAGCCGCGATCGCGACGACGCCGTTCCGGGCGAGCCCGGTGTCATCTCGGTGATCGGCGTGTCGCCGGGTGTGCCGGTCGAAGCGGCCGCAGCTCGGCTCGTCGCAGCTCTCTCGAAGCACGCGAAGGTCGCGTCTCCCGGGCACGTCGACATCGAGGGCCTCGACCGCGCTGAGTCCGGCCACGACCATGTCGTCCTTGCTGCCTCACTCGATGGCGACGCGGAGTGGGGCCGATTCTGCCTGCGGCAGGCAGACCGGTTGGTCTTCGTCGGGGATCCGAGTGGCGCTCCGGCGGCGGTCGCGTCGAGCAGGCCCGGCTACCTCGTGCTCGTCGGCGCGGCGCCCGCGCGGGAGCGCCTGGTCGCGTGGCACGACATGCTCTCTCCGCGCCGCGTCTTTCTGTGCCAGGCCGAGGGCGGAGGCCTCGATGCGGCGATCGACGGCATCGCCGCGAGGCTCGCCGGGCGATCACTCGGCGTTGCACTGGCAGGCGGCGGTGCCCGGGCGCTCGCTGCGATCGGCGTCCTTCACGAGCTCGAAGCGGAGGGGCTGCTCGTCGACCGCATCTCGGGGTGCAGCATCGGAAGCATCGTCGCGACCCTGTACGCGTCGGGGGAGGACGCCGCGGGTGTCGATGCCGTCTGCTACGAGGAGCTCGTCCGGCGCAACCCGTTTCGCGACTACACGATCCCGCGATTCGCGATCTCGCGTGGCCGCCGCGTCGAGAGCGCTCTCCAGCGTCACCTTGGCGAGCTGCATTTCGAGGAGCTGCCCCGGCAACTCGCGCTCGTCAGTACCGACATGATCACCCGAAGGGTCGTCGTCCACCGCCGCGGGCCCGTCAAGGACGCGGTGCGTGCGTCGCTGTCCCTGCCCGGCCTCTTCCCGCCGGCACGACTCGACGGCTCGCTCCACATCGACGGAGGCGTGCTCGACAACCTGCCCGTTCGAGCGCTCGACGAAGACGAAGGCCCGATCCTCGCCGTCAACATCGCGTCAGCGGGAGGGTCGTCGGACCGCTCCGGGCAGCCGCGAATGCCGAGCCTCCCGGAGACGCTCGTGCGCTCCATGCTGATGGGGAGCGCCCCCGCGGCCGCAGCGGCGCGCGAGCACGCGGCGGTCGTCGTGACGCCGGACTGCCGCGGCATCGGACTGCTCGAGTTCCATCAGATCGACCGCGCCGTCGAAGCCGGCCGCGTGGCGGGACGCGCCGCAATCGAGGCGCTGGCCCGCCTGTCCGGCTGACGTCGGCGACCGTGTCGCGACGTGTGGCAGAGTGCCTACGGCTCTGTTTCGGCTCCGAAAGGACGTGACCATGATTCGACTTCTGGAAGGACTTCCCGACAACGTCATCGGCTTCGAGGCGGTGGGGGAGGTGGAGGCCGCCGACTACGAGTCGGTGCTCGATCCGGCCGTCGATGCCGCTGTCGCCGCGAACGACAAGATCCGCCTGCTGGTCGTGCTCGGTGAGGAGTTCGACGGGTACAGCGGCGGTGCCATGTGGGGCGATGCGAAGCTCGGGCTCAAGAACTGGACCCACTTCGAGAAGGTTGCCTTCGTCTCGGACCGCACGGCGTACGTCGATGGCGTCAAGGCCTTCGGCTGGCTGATCCCCGGCGAGGTGAAGACGTTCTCGCTCTCCGAGGCCGACGCTGCGCGCGCCTGGGTCGCGAGCTGACGACAACTGCGCTCGGCCGACGGTACCCCACCGCCCCGCCGTCGGCCGCACGGGTTGAGACGCGTCCGCTGATCGGGCGGCCGCGATGCGGCGTCAGATGATCCGCCGGCCCCGTTGCTGGCCGCCGAGCCGGTCGCGAATCGCTGCGAGGGCGGGCGCGTGGGTATCGAGATCCGGCCAGTCGCGGAGCTCGAGGAGAATCGCCTCGCGGGCCTTCAGCGATGTGGCCACCGTCGTGTCGCGGCCCGGCCCCCTGCCGACCGTGTCGGCCGCAATCGTCGCGTCGGACGTACCGCGGGCGCGGAGCCTGGCGATCAGCTCGGCACTCTCGTCGTCGCTGATCCGGTCTCCGTACAGGCGAGGCATCACCACCACCTTACGCGCAATCGGACGGCGACGCCGCCCGTCTCGACAAGATGGAGGCCGCCGATCTGATCCGACGGCTCCGCGATCCCGACGACCGGCGGGGGTCGTCGTCGAGCTCACAGGTCACGGACGTGACCTCTGGGAACAGTCGGTGGCTCTGCTGATGGAGAAGGAGTCGATCGTCGCCGCGACGCTCGACGACGACGAGCGCGACCAGCTGAACGATCTCCTGCGCCGGCTCCTGATCGCGTTCACGGACGCGTACGGCCCGGTCGCGAAGCGGCGCACCTGACGGTTCGTCGTGAGTACGATTCCGGCATGAGCAGCCTCGAGCAGGTCTCCCAGCAGTCGGTCGCCGTCACCCGCGACCGCTCCCGCGCCATCTTCGGCCAGACGATGGGCCTCGTCGCCCTGACGTGTCTCGTCGCCGCCCTCGGCGCCTACCTCGGTCGCGACATCTCCCGTGGATGGGGCATCGTCGCGTTCATCGGCGCGATCGCGTGCATCATCGGCCTCAACGTCGCCATTCGCCGCTCCGAGCAACTCGCGATCGGTCTCCTCTTCGGCCTCGGTGCCTTTCTCGGCATCGCCGTCGCTCCAACGCTCGCCTACTACGCCGACGTCCAGCCGCAGGCGCTCTGGCAGGCAGCAGGCCTGACCGGGCTGTTCATCGGCGGCTTCGGCGCGTACGGCTATGCGACACGCCGCGATCTCTCGAAGATCGCACGCGCTGCCTTCTTCGCCCTGCTCGGGCTGATCGGCTTCGGCATCGTGATGATGTTCGTCTCGATTCCGGGCGGAGACGTCATCTACGCCGTCGTCGGGCTCGTCATCTTTGCCGGGTACACGATGTACGACTTCCAGCGGCTACGGCGGGCAGAGTCGATCCAGGCGGCACCGCTCCTCGCTGCCTCGATCTTCCTCGACGTCTTCAACGTCTTCCTTCTGCTGCTGTCGCTGCTCGGCGGCGGCCGCAGCTAGCTGCGCCAGGCGACTATTTCACGCGAAGCGTGGCCTGCATGCCGCGGCCCCTGTGATCGGCGAGCGTGCACCAGAGGCGGTACCGGCCCGGCGGCAGGCGCTTCTCGAGCGATCCCGTCTTCCCGGGCCGGACGATCCCGATCCGGTAGACGCGCTTGCTTCCGATTCGACGGAGAGCGAGATCGTGGTCGTCCTCGCCGTAGTTGACGAGCTCGATGATCGCCGGGCCTCTTCGGATCGAGGATCGGGACAGGGCCAGGCTGAACTCGTCAGCCGAGATCTGCAGGCGCGCAGGCTGAGGAGCGGAGGCCGTCGCAACGGGCACGAGGGCAGCGGCCAGGATCGCCCCGACGAGCAGTCGTCGTCTCATCGGAGGATCTTCGGCCGCGTGAACTTCTTCGCGCCCGGGATGATCGCCTCGGCGTCGGTTCCGAGCCAGTCCTCCAGGATTGCCCCGTACAACCCGCGGAAGTCGGCAGTCGCTCTGAGGTTTCCCTGCTCGTCGAGCTTTCCGAGGCCTGGGAACTCACCGATCATCTGCCCGGCGACCTGAGATCCGATCAGGAAGCCGGTTCCTGCGGCGCCGTGATCGGTGCCGCCCGAGCCGTTCTCCTTTGCCCGACGCCCGAACTCCGTCCAGACGTGAACGAGAACCCGATCGGCGAGCCCTCGCGCTTCGAGGTCGCGCTGGAAGGCGAGCAGGGAATCGGCGGTGAGCTTGAGGTCGTCCGCGAGCTCCTGCGCCTGATTGTCGTGGGTGTCGTATCCACCCGGAGCAGAGAGCGCCACCACGCGCAGTGGTAGCCCGGCTGCAAGCATCGCCGCGAGCCCCGCGAGGCGCCGTGGGAAGCGATCGTCGCCGGCGGGGTAGTCCACGGGGCTCGTGATCGTCTTACGATCGTCCTTCGGCCGGAACGGCGTCAACTGCCGGTAGAGCTGTGCGGACTGGCGTGCGGCGTCGCTCGAGGCCGCGAGGGCGGGATCGCCCCGCGTGGGTAGTGACCCGAGACGGCCGATCGCGTCGACCATCTTCTCGGAGACCTCGCCCCAGACACCTCGGGCGTAGAAGTCGTACCGGTCGGGCGCATCGACCGCGGCGACCGGCATCTTCGCAGTGGCGAGCGACGGCTGAAGGCTCCAATCGAGCGAGAGCCCCTGGAGAGGATTGTCGGGCTTCCCGACACGATCGAGATAGCGACCCAGCCACCCCGTCGAGAGGCGCTCGTCTGCAGCACCGACCTCCCAGAAGTGACGCGACGTGAAGTGCGATTGGTTCGGGTGGTCGTAGCCGATCCCGGGCATGACGTTCACCTTGCCCTCGCCGTGGAGCTGGGCGAGCGGGGCGAGCGAGGGATGCCACGTGAGGCCCGGATCTTCCGTGAACGTCGGTCCCGCGCCGGCGGCGATCGCGAGGCGTGGTCGAAGCTGGCGGTACAGAGGGTCACCGGTTGGCGCGAGGAGCGAGAGCGAGTCCGCGCCACCGTCGAGGAAGATCGAGACCAGCACCTTCTGCTTGGAGCTGGCGGCTGCGGCCGACGCGATCCCCTCGTCGAACACCCGCGGTCCGAGCGCCGTGCCTCCGTACACGGCGAGGGCGAGGCCCGCCCCCCGCGAGAGGAACGTGCGCCGGTCGAGGCCGGTTCCCGCGGGCACCGGCATCCCGGGCTCGATGTCAGGAAGGCCGCGCCCCGCTTCTGCGAGCCCACGGCGCAGGATCTCCGATCGAGAGTGCTCGTTGCAGCAGGCCATCAGCAGGTCTGGAGGTCGGGGGAGACGGCGAGGAGCTGGCGCACGGCGTTTGCCACGAGGGGCGGATACGATTCGGCCTTCCAGCCGGTGGCGCCCTTGAGCGAGCCGCTGGCGAACGCGACCAATTCCCTCCGGGTCTCCGGGCGGATCGTCGGGTTCCCGAGCACCGCGAGCGCCCCTTTGACGATCGCGTCGGGGTCGTTCGGGACCTTCGGCCCCTTCTTCCCCTTCTTGTCACCGAGCGAGACCTTCTCGAGCGCCGTGTTGGCGATGAACCAGCGGCCGCGGAAGGTATTCGTGTCGAGCCACCGCGAATCGTCCCAGCCCGCGACGTTCGGAGGGTTGAACAGACGCTGCCCGGCGCCGTCGGAGAGCCAGACCCAGGCCGACGTGTCGATGCCGCGGTTGAGACCGCGGAGCAGGCCGGCGATGTAGACGACGGGGGGCTTCACCATGCGAGGCCCGGTGTACAGCGCGGGATGGCGGAGAATCGCGTCGAGCACCGGCCGCACCCCGAAGCTCTCGCGGTAGAGAGCCTCGAGGCCGGCCTGGGTTCGTGCGTCTGGCCGGCCGGGGATGAAGTAACTCCACAGCTTCTGCACGAAGAACGGCGCGTGCTTCGGGTGGTGCACGCAGAGCGAGACCGAGTCACGCCACGAGTAGTCGCCCTTCTTCCCGAACACCGTCTTCATGCCGGTGTCGTGGCGCTTTGGATCGAAGTGGAAGTCGACCTGGCCCTTGCCGCGCTTCCAGGTGCTCGTCCAGCCGGTCAGCGCGCGCGCCTGCTCGCGGACGTCGCGCTCGGTGTACCCGTTGCCCTCTCCCAGCGTGAAGAGCTCCATCAGCTCGCGCCCGTAGTTCTCGTTCGGAGCGTCCTTCCGGTTGTCGGTGCCCGAGAGCCAGATCAGCATCGCCGGGTTCGCGGTGATCGACCTGAGGAGCTTGTCGAAGCTGCCGAGCGCGTGGCGCCGGAGGAGACGATTCTGCGCCAGCATCAGCTTCTGCGAGCCCACGCCGGCGTTCGACGTTGCGAACCAGTCGTGCCAGACGAGCGTCATTCGCTCGACGAGCGGCCGGCTCGTCCGGACCATCCGGTCGAGCCACCAGAGGTGATCGTGACCCCAGGCGTCCCCGGGTGCGAGGCGATGCCCCTTGTCGTCGTGCGGGCGCGGCCCCACCCATCGCTCGCCCCGCGGGTGTGTGAGCGACCTGACGGCGCCGTCGAGACCGAGGTGGGCGAGACTGGCCGCCTGGCCGCGGCGCGGGCCGAATCCGGCTCGCCAGAGGAGTCTCTCGGCCTGGGCGGGGCCAAAGGGACCCGAATACACGGGCAGGGACATGCATCGTGTGTCGGCAGGGGGCCGCGGGCGCTCGATTCACCCGAACGGGTGAACGTCGAGTGCCTGCGCGTCTATCCTGGGACCGTGAAGGTCGTTCTCCCCGATTCCACCGAGCTCGAGCTGCCGGATGGCGCCTCGGGGCTCGACGCCGCGCGTGCCATCGGCCCGAAGCTCGCTGAGCAGGCCGTGCTCGTCAAGGTGGACGGAATCCCACAGGATCTCCGGCTTCCCCTCGCCGACGGCGCCTCGCTGCAGATCCTCACGACGAGGGACACCCAGGACCCGAACGCGCTCGCGGTCCTCCGCCACTCGGCCGCCCACCTGCTCGCCGAGGCGGTGCGAAGGCTGTACCCGGGCGTCAAGGTAGCGATCGGGCCTCCGATCGACAACGGCTTCTACTACGACTTCGAGTTTCCGGAGCCGATCAACGACGGCGACCTCGAGGCGATAGAGGCCGAGGTGCAGCGCGAGCTCGCCGAGGGACGCTCCTGGGAGCGGGAGGAGGTCTCGGCCGACGGGGCCCGGGCCCGGTTCGAGGACGAGGGAGAGCAGTACAAGGTCGAGCTCGTGGACGCGGCCGATGGTGCGATCTCGCTCTACACCCAGGGCGATTTCACCGATCTCTGCCGCGGGCCGCACCTCCAGACCTCCGCGCCGATCAAGGCGTTCAAGCTCACGTCGCTCGCCGGCGCATACTGGCGCGGTGACGAGAAGAACGCCCAGCTGACGCGCGTCTACGGGACGGCATTCTTCAGCCAGAAGGATCTCGACGCGCACCTCGAGCACCTCGAGCTCGCCCGCGCCAACGACCACCGGCGTCTCGGCACACAGCTCGACCTGTTCCATTTCGACGAGCACTCGCCCGGGTCGCCGTTCTGGCACCCGAAGGGGATGGCGATCTTCAACGTGCTCGAGGATCTTCGCCGGCGCGAGAACGCGCGGCGCGGATACGACGAGGTGAAGACCCCGCTGATCTACGACAAGGCGCTCTGGGTCACCTCGGGCCACTGGGACAAGTTCCGGGAGAACATGTTCCTGATCCCGGTCGACGATGAGCACACCTACGCGATCAAGCCGATGAACTGCCCGGGGCACATGCTGCTGTTCGGCAGCCAGCTCCGGTCCTACCGCGAGCTACCGCTCCGGTTTGCCGAGGCAGCACCGCTCCACCGCAATGAGCTCGCGGGTGCGCTCCATGGGCTCACGCGCGTGCGCCACGTCACCCAGGACGATGCCCACATCTTCTGCTCGCGGGAGCAGATCGACACCGAGCTCGACGCCTGTCTCGAGTACCTCCGCTACCTCTACGGCCTCTTCGGCATCGAGCCCCGGGCCGAGCTCTCGACCCGGCCGGAGAGCAAGCTCGGCGCCGACGAGGAATGGGACTTCACCGAAGGGAAGCTGATCGAGGCGCTCGACCGGCACGGCATCGAGTACTTCGTCGGCGAGGGCGAGGGGTCGTTCTACGGCCCGAAGATCGACCTCCACATCACCGACGCCCTCGACCGCTCCTGGCAGCTCGGGACGATCCAGCTCGACGCCCAGATGCCGGCGCGCTTCGGGCTCACCTATATGGGGCCGGACAACCGTGAGCACCCCGTCTTCGTCGTCCACCGCGCCTTCTTCGGCTCGCACGAGCGGTTCATCGGGATCATCATCGAGCACTTCGGCGGTGCCTTCCCGGTCTGGCTCGCGCCGGTTCAGGTCAGGGTGCTCGCCGTCAGCGAGCAGCATCGGGACGGCGCGCACGCGATCGCAGACCGGCTCACGGGGGCGGGATACCGCGTCGACGTCGACGACCGCGACGAGACGCTCGGCAAGCGGATTCGCGACAGCGAGCTCGAGAAGATCCCGGTTGTGGTCGTCTTCGGCGAGCGCGAGTCCGAAGCGACCCTCGCCGTGCGGACGCGGGGCGAAGGGCAGTCGACCCGTTCGCTCGACGAGCTCCTCGCGGATCTCGCTGAGGCCGTCGCGCAGGCTTCGTGAACTGCCCGACGGGCGGCTGTCGGCCCTGCTACGCTTCGACCCTGCAAAGTAGGGGCCGTTACCCTCACCTCCGGAGCCGTGTCTGTCGCAGCCACGAGCTGCGCGGGTTCAACCGAGTCGAACGACGAGGGAAACGGTGCCGCTGCATGTCAGCGGCGTTTTGACGTTTAGGGAAGGAATAACACGGTTTTGAAGAGAGACAGAGCCTGGTGAGAAGCTTTTGAGGCCCCGGCGCCGTCCTGAAGACAGGACTCGGCCCGTCGTCCAGACGGAACGGATCAACGACCAGATCCGCGTGCCCAACGTGAGGCTCGTGGGTGAGGACGGAGAGCAGATCGGGATCAAGTCCACCGACGAGGCTCGCGAGTACGCGTACAGCAGAAATCTCGACCTCGTCGAGGTTGCAGCGCAGGCAGATCCACCCGTCGCCCGGGTGATGGACTACGGGAAGTACCGCTACGAGCAGGAACAGAAGGCCAAGGTTGCGCGGAAGCACCAGTCGCAGATCAACGTCAAGGAGATCAAGCTCAGACCAAAGATCGGAATCCACGATTACGAGACCAAGAAGGGCCACGTCGTCCGCTTCCTCAACACGCGGGCGAAGGTCAAGGTCACGATCATGTTCCGGGGCAGGGAAAACCTGCATCCCGAACGCGGGCGTGACCTCTTGATGCGACTTGCCGAGGACATCAAGGACGTTGGTCAGATCGAGCAGCCGCCTCTGATCGACGGGCGCAACATGATCATGGTCTTCGGGCCGACAAAGAACGCAGGAGTGAACCCAGATGCCGAAAGTAAAGACGGGAAGCGGAGCGAAAAAGAGGTTCAAGGTGAGCGGAACGGGCAAGTTGATCCGCCGCCACGCGATGAAGAGCCACAACCTGGAGCACAAGACGTCGAAGCGTAAGCGCGGCTTCCGCAAGGATCAGCCGGTCGCGGCGAACGATGTTCCGAGGGTCAAGCGCATTCTGGGGATGAGGTAACCGATGCCACGCGTGAAACGATCCGTTGCCGCGCGCAAGAAGCGCCGGAAGGTCCTGGGTCAGGCGAAGGGCTACTGGGGCCTCAAGAACTCCCACTACACCTACGCCAAGGAGCAGGTCGAGCACTCGCTCACCTACGCCTACCGCGATCGCAAGAACAAGAAGCGCACGTTCCGGCGTCTCTGGATCGTGCGGATCAACGCTGCGGCGCGGCTCCACGGGCTCTCCTACAACCAGTTCATCTCCGGCCTGCACAAGGCCGGCATCGAGCTCGACCGGAAGTCGCTGGCCGATATCGCGGTCTCCGACCCGGCGGCGTTCGCCGCGGTCGCCGAGCAGGCGAAAGCCGCGCTCGCGCAGCAGGCGAAAGCCGAGCCCGAGGCGGCCTGACCCGGGAGGACCGGCAGGCGAAGGTGTTCCGCGATCAGGCGGCGCACTTCGCGCTGCTCGGATCGCCGGTGTACGCACGGCTTGCCGAGCAGCTCGCGGACGACCCGGCCCCCGTCCGGCCGATCGTCGGTGACGACACGTCTTGGGATCTCGGTCTCCGCCTCTTCGCGGCCGTCCACCACCACGTCCTGAGCGGCGCCGCGCCCGCCGCGCTCTCGGGAGAGTGGAGTGACTTCTCGGTAGCGCTCGCAGCGCATGAGGTGTCGCTCCGCCGGTTCGTCGAGGAACAGGGCGTGCAGACGAACGAGACGCAGCGCTGCATCGCGCTCGTTCCCGCCTTTCTCACCCTCGCCCGCGAGTCCGGCCTGCCGCTCGATCTGGTCGAGCTCGGGCCGAGCGCCGGTCTCAACCTCGCCTTCGACCGGTACCGCTACGCCTACTCCGAGGGGGAGTTCGGCGACCCGGACGCGCGCCTCTCGTTCTCGGCGAACGAGCGCGGTCGCGTGCCGGCAGCGCTCCTTCGGACGCCGATCGAGATCCGTGGCCGTCGCGGGATCGACCTCGCTCCGGTCGACGTCTCCACCGTCGAGGGCGCCATCCTGCTCCACAGCTTCCTCTGGCCGGGCCTGACCGAGCGAGAAGCGCGACTGGACGCCGCCATCGAGACGGTGCTCGAGAGCCCGGTGCGGCCCGAGCTGATTCGCGGCGACTACGTGGCGGCTCTTCCCGAGCTCCTCGAGCGGCGCTCGGCAGACGTCCTCACGGTCGTCTTCCAGACCGCATCCACGGGGTACCTGCCGCAGGAGCGATACGACGCGTTGCTGGCCTCGCTCGACACAGCGGCGGCCGACGGACGGCCCCTTGCGTGGGTCTCGTCGCGGCGGCGCGAGGAGCGCCAGCTCGACGGGGACGATCGGTATGAGCTCGAGCTCCGCCTCTGGCCGGAGCCGGCGAGGCTCGTCGCCCTGATCGACTTCCACGGCAACTGGGTCGACTGGGTCGACGGAGCGTGATCACCTCGAAGGACAACCCGCGGCTGAAGCTCGTGCGGGCGCTGCAGCGAAGGAAGGAGCGCGAGGAAACGGGGCTCTTCGCGTGCGAGGGTGAGGATCTCTGCGACGCGGCGCTCGCCGCGGGCATCGAGCCGGTCGACCTGCTGATCGCCGATGAGAACGTCGAAGCAGAGCTGCTCGCGTCCGTCTCGACACTGCCGCATCCGTCACGGGCGATCGGGGTCTTCCGGCGCGCAGACTTGCCCGTCGGTGAACGCGCGACGTGTCTTGCGCTGTGGCGGCTCGGCGACCCGGGCAACGTCGGGACGCTGATCCGCTCGGCAGACGCGTTCGGAGCCGCGGTGGCGCTCTCGGACGCGTGCGCCGAGCCGCTCTCGCAGAAGGCACTGCGGGCGAGCGCCGGCGCGATCTTCCGGGTTCCGCTCGTGCCCTGGAACAGCCGTCCCGGTCGCCTGGTCGCGCTCGATACGAGCGGCAGCGTCTCGCTCGCCGACACCGATCTCGTACCGCCGGTGACGATCGTGCTCGGCGCCGAGCGGGCAGGGCTTCCGGACGAGATCCTGGCCGCGTGCGATCTCGTCGCTTCGATCCCGATGCCGGGCGACGCGGAATCGCTCAACGTCGCCGCTGCCGGAGCGATCGCGCTCTACGAGCTTTCGCGGCGCGTGCGCTGAAGCGCTCTACCAGGCCCCTCCGCCTCCACCACCGCCGCCTCCCCCGCCGCCGCCGGAGAAGCCACCTCCGCCTCCGCCCGACCCTGACGAGGGCGGGGCGAGCGCCGAGCCGAAGCCCGAGGCGAGGTCGCCGATCCCCATCGACGTCGCGCCCGAGCCGAGATCTCCCCCGGTCGAGATCCAGTAGATCGACGACTCCTTGGCGAGCTCCTCAGGCATAGCAAGATGGGCAGCCTGCAAGACCCGCTCGGCGATCCCGAAGGCGATTCCGTAGACGAGGAGCCGCTCCCAGAGCGCGAGGGTCGCGGGCGGCGCCTCCTGGAGACGGGGAAAATCGGTGAGATAGCGGCGGAACGCCTCCCAGCGCTCTGCCTCCACCTCGCCGTCGTGGGAACGGCGCCGCCACAGCTTCCGCTGGGTGAGGGCGCCGACCACGATCGCCGAGTTCAGAAGCGACGCGACGGCAACGCCGACGAGCACGACGTCGCTCCAGCGCGGGTACACGTCGCGCCAGCCGTCGGCCGCGAGGTAGATGAGGAGAGCCCCGATCGCGACGAACAGGACGAGCGCGAGCGCCAGCGTGGCGGCGCCCCGCGAGATGAACCAGCCGCGGTTCCGGACCGCCGTTGCGACGTTCGCCTTGAACGCCGTGAAGTGACCGCTCATCGTGACCCGATCCTTCTCGATCGCCTTGCGGAAGAGCGAGAGCCGCTCCGGGCCATCCTCGATCACGCCTTCGACCACGCGCGAGACCGCATTCTCCCACGGCCGCAGCACGGAGCCTTCATTCGTGCCCGGGCCGATCTCGAGGTCGGAGATGGTCTCCGTCCGGAGCCCGCCCCAGGTCGACCGCTCGGTGACGACAGGCGTTGCCGTGAAGACGCCGCGACGGATCAGGTCGAAGAGGGTTGCGGTGAACTCGAACGATCCCGCCTCACCGCCCTGGCGGACGAGGGTCGGGACGAGGGCGGGCTCCGTGTCGGTCGGTGGCTCCTGCTCGTATTCGCGGTCGTATCCGCTCTTCAGCTCGCGGCCGTAGAACCAGAAGACGGCGCTGACGACGAGAAGCGCGGGAATGGTGCCGAGGAGAAGCAGGAGCGCGACGTAGCGCCACGGATGCTGCTTGGCGTTCTCGATCCGATCGCTGTCCTTCTCGAACGCTGTCGCATCGGCGGCCTCGGCAGCGATGATCCCCGGGAGCCCGTTGCCCTTGGCGACGCGCATGCCGAACGTCGAGGCGAACGCCGCGCGGGGGAAGACGGTGCGGAGCTCGACGAACTGGCCCGCCGGGATATCGACGGCGCGGAGGATGACACGCTTTCCCGCGAGCTGGACGTCACCGCGGACGTAGACCGGGTGGCCCCAGGCACGCATGATCCTGCCCGGGCCGGACTCCCTCGCGATCAGCCGCCCGAGCGACTCGTTCCATTCGGAGCCCCACACCTGCAGGTTGACGTCGACGACATCGTCGTAGGCCACGGCAAGGCCGCGCAGGCGGTAGTGGACGACGAACGTGCGTCGCTCGTCGCTCGCGTCGTAGTGCCAGACGATGCGAACCTTCCCGCCGGTGAGGGTGGTGCCGAAGGTTCCCGGTGCATCACTGCAGCCGAGCGCCGTGCAGCCGCCCGGGAGGTAGGCCGTCCCTTTCTCGGTGACCCGCACCTGATCGACCGATTCGCCCTGCCGGACGGGGATGTCCCGATAGCCGCCGCTGAACGACCCGTTGAAGGCGTACGTGATGAACTCGTTGACGACGAGGCTCCCGTCCCTCGTCACCTGCACGGCGACCTCGGCCTGGGGGAGGGTGAACGACTTCGCGCTCGCGCTTCCCGTGAGGGCGAGCGCTACGAGCCCGGCGGCGAGGAGAGCGCTAGGCGCTCGGAGGCGTCGGTGCATCGCCGGCCGGGGGAGCTGACGAAGCGGCCGGCGCCGCAGGTGGCCGCGGCTGGAAGCTGACCTCCGGCACGGCGCGGTCGGCCGCGTCCTGGACCTCGAAGAACTCGCGCTTCGTGAAGCCGAACGGCCCGGCGAGGAGGACGGCGGGGAACACCTGGATCGCGTTGTTGAACGTCAGCACCGTGTCGTTGTAGACCTGCCTCGACATCGCGATCTTGTTCTCCGTCTCCGCGAGTTGCGCCTGGAGCTCGAGGAAGTTCGTGTTTGCCTTCAGGTCGGGATATGCCTCGGCGACCGCGAAGAGCTTGCCGAGCGCCTGGGTCAGGAAGCCCTCGGCCTGCGCGGTGGCGGCCGGCCCCTGGGCGCCCGCGGCCGCAGCGCGCGCCTGCGTGACCGCCTCGAAGGTGCCGCGCTCGTGGGCGGCATAGCCCTTGACGGTCTCGACGAGGTTCGGGATCAGGTCGCGCCGCCGCTTGAGCTGGACCTCGATCTGGGCCCACGCGTTGTCGACCCGGTTCCGCTTCTTGACGAGGCCGTTGTAGAGCGCGATCAGGTAGATCCCGATCAGGACGACCAGCGCGAGGATGATCCAGACGACGATCACGGCTGGAACTCTACACAGTCGAACGCGCGGCGAGGGTGACGGCCCCGGTCTCCGTCCCGGGCGTCTCCCTCCGCCGGCAGACCCACACCATGTCCTCGTCGCCGCGGTAGGGCCGCCGATCGAACCACCCGTAGAGGCCGGTGACGTCGAACCCTGCCTCGTCGATCAGGCGTTGCCACTCGATCGCGGAGAGCCAGTGCAGCTCCATCGATGCGGCCGACTCCCCCGAGCGCACCGACAGCCGCAGCGTGCGGCTCGCCTCGTCCCAGTCCGCCCGCTCGAAGATGTCCGTTTCCCGCTCCAGCCAGAGACCGTTCGTCGCCGCGATGTCCTCGCTGCTCGGCGCGAAGACGTCGAACACGAGATGCCCGCCGGGCTCGAGGAGGCCGTGCGCGGCCCGTAGCGCCCGCAGCTTCTCGCCCTCGTCGGGCATGTGCAACAGGGACCGAAACGGGCAGATCACGAGGGGGACGCTCTCGTCGACGGGAGGCTCGCGAAGATCGCCGACGCGCAGGTCGACACGATCGGAGACGCCGTGCTCCTCCGCGAGGGCGCGCGCGACGCCCAGCATCCCCAGCGAGAGGTCGACGCCGATCACGGGAATCCCGGTGCTCGCGATCGGCACCGCGATCCGACCCGAGCCGACCGCGAGCTCGACGACCGGCCCACCGTGCCGCCTTGCCTCCTCGACGTAGAACGAGATGTCCTCGACGACCGAGGCGCTCCAGGGGTCGTAGATCTCCGCTATCGCGTCGTACAGGGCCACGCCGAGGAGTGTACGGACGGGTTGGCCGCACGACAGCGTTGGTACGCTCGACCATCCATGGACGCCGAAGCGCTCGAGCAGGAGGGACTGGCAGCCGCCGCAGCGGCCGCGTCGTCGGACGCGATCGAGGCCGTCCGGGTCGAGTACCTCGGGCGAAAGAGCGCCCTCAAGCAGGCGCTCCGCGAGGTGCGCGACCGCGAGACCGGGATGGCGCTGAACGCGGTGCGCGAGCGGCTGGAGGCCGCGATCGACCTTCGTGAGGCGGATCTCGCCCGCGCCGAGCTCGACGCGCGGCTGACGACCGAGCGGGTCGACGTGACGCTCCCCGTCGGCGGCTACGCGCGCGGCCGCCTCCACCTGATCACCCAGATCCGTCGCGAGGTCGAGGACATCTTCCTCGGCCTCGGGTACCGCGTCGTCGACGGGCGCGAGGTCGAGACCACGCACTACAACTTCGACGCGCTCAACTTCCCGGCGGGCCACCCGGCGCGCTCGCCGGTGGCGACGCTCTTCGTCGACGAGCAGACGGTGCTTCGCACCGAGACGTCTCCCTCGCAGGTACGGACGATGGAGTCGCAGGAGCCGCCGGTCTACATCGTCTCGCTCGGACGTACGTATCGGCGCGATACACCCGACGCGACCCACTCGCCGATCTTCCACCAGGTCGAGGGTCTCGCCGTCGACGAGGGGATCACGCTCGCAGACCTGACCGGAACGCTCGACTTCCTGCTTCGCAAGCTCTTCGGCGAGAGTCGGCGCACGGAGTTCCGCACGCACTATTTCCCGTTCACCGAGCCGTCGATCGAGGCATACGTCTCCTGCCACGTCTGCGACGGCGACGGCTGCCCCGTCTGCCGGCATTCCGGCTGGATCGAGGTCGGCGGAGCGGGCATGGTCGATCCGAAGGTCTTCGAGGCGGTCGGCTACGACCCCGAGCGCTACTCCGGGTTCGCATTCGGCTGGGGCCTCGAGCGAATCGCGATGCTGCGGCACGAGTTCCCCGACCTGCGCGAGCTCTGGCGCAACGATCTCCGCTTCTCGAGGCAGTTCTAGGCATGCGCGCGCCCCTTTCCTGGCTGCGCGAGTACGTGCGCGTCGACGCCACGGCGGCCGAGATCGCCCGGAGGCTGAACGTCTCGTCGCTCGAGGTCGAGCGCGTGATCGACGTCGGCGTCGCCGATGTGGGCGACAACCTCTCGTACCTGCGGGTCGGCAGCGTCGTCGAGGCAGCGAAGCACCCGAATGCCGACAAGCTGCAGCTCTGTCAGCTCGATGTCGGCGAGGGCGATCTGCGTCAGATCGTTTGCGGTGCCTGGAACTTCGGCGTCGGCGCGACGGTCGCCGTCGGGCTGCCGGGTGTCCTGCTGCCCGGGTTCCCGGCTCCCCTCGACGAGCGGCCCCTGCGGGGAGAGATCTCACGCGGCATGATCCTCGCCGAGGACGAGATCGGGCTCGGCTCCGACCATGCGGGGATCATGATTCTCCCGGACGGGATCGAGCCGGGCACGCCGCTCGCCGACGTGCTGCCTGTGCACGAGCAGGTGCTCGACTGCACGACGACGATGAACCGCGTCGACCTGCTCTCGATGGTCGGGCTCGCCCGAGAGGTCGCAACGCTGTTCGACGGCGAGTTGCTTCCCGCGACCGTCGACGACCCGGCGATCGTCCACCCCGAGTGGGTCGAGATCGTGGTCGACGACCCGGAGCGCTGCCCTCGCTACATCGGCCGCGTCTTCAAGAACGTCGCCATCGGGCCCTCGCCGATGTGGCTTCGCGCCCGCCTGCACGCGGCCGGCATGCGGTCGATCTCGAACGTCGTCGACGTGACGAACTACGTCATGCACGTCCACGGGAGCCCGTTGCACGCGTTCGATCAGACGACGCTCGACGGAGGCCGCATCGTCGTTCGGCGCGCAACGGCCGGCGAGGAGCTGACAACGCTGGACGGCACGCTGCGGAAGCTCGACGACCGCGATCTCCTGATCACGGACGGGGCGAGGGCCGTCGCGCTCGCGGCGATCATGGGCGGGCTCGAGACCGAGATCTCGGACGCGACGACGGAGGTGCTCCTCGAGGCGGCGAACTTCGAGCCGATCGGGATCCTGCAGACGTCGGAGCGCCTCGGGCTGCGGACGGAGGGGTCGAACCGATGGGAGAAGGGCGTCGACCCCTACGCGGCCGAGGCCGCCGCGGTGCTGGCAAGTCGTCTCCTCGTCGACCTCACGGGAGCCGAGCTGACGGGCGCGGCGGACGTCCACTCCGGCCTGCCCGCGCGACCGGTCGTGCACCTGCGGCCGGAGCGCACGGACAGGATCGTCGGCCTCGACGTGCCGTCCTCGGAGCAGCGCGCGATTCTCGAGCGCCTCGGGTTCGACGTCGACGACGCGTGGGGGGTCACCGTGCCGACATGGCGTGCGCGGGACGTCACGCGTGAGATCGATCTCGTCGAGGAGGTTGCCCGCGTCGTGCTCGACCGCGTGCCGCGCACGATGCCGCTGCGCCGTGCGGTCGCGGGACATCTCACACGCGACCAGCGCCTGCGGCGTCTCGTCGAGGACGTGCTCGTCGGGGCGGGCTTCAGCGAGGCCTACACGTGGAGCCTCGTCGCCGGCGATCCCGACGCGGACGCTCTCCGGCTGCCGGACCCGATGAGCGGCGAGCAGGCGATTCTCCGCACGACGCTCGCCGAGGGGTTGATCGCGGCCGCCCGCGAGAACGTCGACGCGGGCAACGACGACGTCGCGCTGTTCGAGCTCGCACGTGTCTATCTGCCGAGCGGCGACGCTCTCCCGGACGAGCGGTGGCGCGTCGGCGGCATCGTTACAGGCGGCTTCGCGCCCGCGCGTGGCGCGGTCGAGGCCCTCTACGAGGCCATGCATCTCGGGCTCCGTCCCGTGCGCACGACCTCGTCGTTCCTCCACCCCGGCAAGGCGGCAGCGACGCCGGCGGGGTGGCTCGGCGAGCTCCACCCGGCGCTGCTCGAGGGAACGTGGGGGATCTTCGAGCTCGACCTCGTCGACCTGACCGCGCCGATCCCCGAGCGCATCCTCTACGACGACGTGATCACGTTTCCGCCCCTGCGGCAAGACATCGCGATCGTGGTTGCCGACGAGCTCGAAGCGGCGGCGCTCGTCGATGCGGTTCTCGAGGCCGGCGCGCCCGAGTTGCGCGCCGCGCACGTCTTCGACGTCTACCACGGCGACCAGGTGGGGGAGGGGCGCAAGTCGGTCGCGATCCACCTCTCGCTCCAGGCGCCGGACAGGACGCTCTCCGACGAGGACGCGGCGGTCGTGCGTGACCGCGTCGTGGCGGCGCTCGGCGAGCAGTTCGAGGCCGAGTTGCGCGGCTGAGATTCGATCCCGATCCACTCCGAAGAGGGAGACGGGGGTGAGGCTTCAGCCTCACCCGCAGGCGCGGCGCTCGGTCTGGCCTTCTACAGGGTCTTGCCGCCCACGAGCCACACAGGCCCCTGGGTGTCGACGTTGTCCGTCTCGGAGAGCACGCGCAGCACGGTCGCCGTTCCGGCGATGCCCTCGTTGTCGAGCCGCTCGAAGCACCGTCTCGCCATCGACGGGGAGACGCCGTACCCGGAACGCCCGGAGCAGCGGAACGTGAATACGAGCCGCATGCCGCTGCGCGCCGGGTTCAGCGGCGCGCAGAGAAGCGCGACCCGATCGAGCAGCGTGCTCGACTCGATCTCGAGCTCGCAGAGGAGGTCCGACCAATCGGAGGGCAGCGGAGCAAGCGCTCGATCCCAGCTCTCGGCAACCGACTCTTCGTGGCCCACCGGCTCGGGTGACACGGCCGTGGGACCGGCGGCAGCGACCTCCACCGCCGTGCGGTCGATCTGACACCAGATCCGCTCGCGATCGAGACGCCCGAACACGCGCAGGACGCTCTGCTTCCCCTCGGGGCCTGCACCGCTCCTGACGTGGAAGACGAGCGACTCACCGACCCGACCCGCGTTGAGCGAGCCGAGGATCTGCGCCGCGCGCGGCAGATCGGCCCCCTGCTCCGCGGTCAGCGTCAGTCGGACGTCCTCCCAGCCGGCCGGAAGGTCGGCCTCCAACGCGTGCCATTGATCGACGAGCTTCATCGCCGATCAGCATAATGGCGTTGATGCTGTCGGTTGCAGAAGACCCGCTCGTCTGTCCGGTGGGCGCCTAGTGGCGACCGAGGTCAAGCTGCCCCGGCTCGGGCAGGGCATGGAGTCCGGCACCATCGTTCGCTGGCTCAAGGCGGTAGGGGATCCGGTCAAGGCGCGCGAGCCCCTGTACGAGCTGGACACCGACAAGGTCACGCAGGAGGTCGAGTCCGAGGTCGACGGCGTCCTGCTCGAGATCGTCGTCCAGGAGGGTGAGACGGACGTCGGAACGACCATCGCCATGATCGAGACGGACGGCGCTCCACCGACGGCCGACGCCGCGCAAGGCGAGGCCGCGCACGGCGACGCGGAGGCAGCGAACGGCGACGCGGAGGCCGCCGGATCGGCGCCGCAGCCGGCTCGGTCGGCCGGGAACGACGCCGCGCCCGCGGCCCCTACGGTGACGACCGGCGCCAGGGTCAAGGCTTCGCCGCTTGCGCGGCGGATCGCGCGCGAGCGCGGGCTGGAGCTGAGCGCGGTCACTGGTACCGGCCCGGACGGCCGGATCCTCGCGGAGGACGTCGAGCAGGCGGGCACAGGCACTCCTGCCCCGGCCGCTGCAGCCGCTCTCGCTCGGTCGACGCCGACCGCGGAGGTCGAGGTCATCCGGCTCACGACGACCCGCAAGACGATCGCCCGCCGGCTGACCGATGCCTGGGCGGCTCCGGTGTTTCAGCTGAGCGTGTCGATCGACATGTCCGAGACGCTCCATCTGCGTGAGCAGCTCGTCGCGCGCCTTCTCGAGGGAGACGTCAAGCCGACCGTGAACGACCTTCTCACCAAGCTCGTCGGTGTCGCGCTCATGCAGCACCGGGAGCTGAACGCAACCTTCGCCGGCGACGAAATCCACCGATACCCCGCAGCGCATGTCGGCATGGCGGTCGCGGCCCCGAACGGGCTCGTCGTCCCGGTCATTCGCGACGCCGACCGCCGGAGCGTGCAGGAGATCGCCCGCGCCCGCGCGGACGTTGTCGGCCGCGCCCGCGACGGAAAGCTGACGCTGCCCGACATGGAGGGCGGCACGTTCACGATCTCGAACCTCGGCATGTTCGGTGTCGAGCAGTTCGTCGCAGTGCTCAATCCGCCGCAGGTTGCGATCCTCGCCGTCGGAGCGGTGAAGGACACTCCCGTCGTCGTCGACGGCACGATCGACATCGCGCCGATGATGCACGTCGTCCTTACGTGTGACCACCGCGCAATCGACGGGGCAGACGGCGCCGAGTTCCTGCGCACGCTCGTCGCGCTCGTCGAGCAACCGGCGCTCGCGCTGTAAGGACATGCCGGCCGTCGTTCGCAGAGGTGGAGCGCAGGACAAGCGATTCCTCCGCGACATGCTGCACCACGCGTACTACTGGAAGGAGCGCCAGCCGGACGCCGGCCCGGGCCCGGTGCAGCTCTACGTCAAGGCGTGGGGTCGGCCGGGCGACACTGCGGTCATTGCCCTGCTCGACGGGTTTCCCGTCGGTGCTGCCTGGTACAGGCTCTTTACGAACGAGCCGACCGGCTACGGATTCATCGATGCGGACACGCCCGAGCTGGCGGTTGCGGTCGTGCCGAACGCGCGCGGTCTCGGTGTCGGCAGCTCGTTGCTGCGCGGGCTGCTGGACATTGCGCGGGAGGACGGCTATGCGGCGCTCAGCCTGGCCGTCGATCGCCACAACGAGGGGGCGATGGCGCTCTACCGGCAGTTCGGCTTCGTGCAGGTTGCCGAGGCTCCCGACTCCTTCACCCTCCGCCTCGACCTCGCATGAGTACGATCGTTCTGGAAGCCACTGACGAAAGGTGAAGCGTGGAGTGTGACGTCGCAGTCCTCGGAGGCGGTCCGGCCGGGTATACCGCAGCGATTCGCGCGGCCCAACTCGGCGGCAAGGTCGTCTGCATCGAGCGGGAGCCCGAGCTCGGTGGAACCTGCCTCCGCGTGGGTTGCATTCCCACCAAGGCGTGGGTTCAGACCGCGCACGCCCTCCACGACGCCCGCGAGACGTTCGCGAAGCTCGGGGTCGGAGTCTCGGAGCCGAAGCTCGACTTCGCCCAGGCGGCAGCGTGGAAGGACGGCGTCGTCGCACAGATGACGGGCGGTGTCGCGGGGCTCCTGAAGGCGAACGGTGTCGAGTGGGTTCGGGGCGCCGGTCGCTTCACGAGCCCGACGACGATCGCGGTCGAAGGCGGCGACGACGTGACCTTCAGGAGCGCGATCGTCGCGACCGGCTCGTACGCCATGCATCCCCCGATCCCCGGCCTGGACTCGACGAAGTGCGTCGACTCGACCGGCCTCCTCTCCCAGACGGAGGTCCCGGCGAGGCTCGTCGTCCTCGGTGGCGGCATCATCGGCTGTGAGTTCGCATCGATCTTCGCCCACTTCGGAAGCGAGGTGACGATCGTCGAGATGCTGCCGACGCTCATCCCGCAGGAGGATGCCGACGCCGCGAAGGAGCTGAAGAAGGCGTTCAAGCGGCGCGGGATCGCGATGCACCTCGAGAAGCAGTGCACCGGCGTCGACGACATGGGAAGTCACCTCGTCGTACACATCGGTGACGAGGAGACGGTGGAGGCCGACCTCATGCTGGTCGCGGTCGGGAGAGCTCCGAGCGTCAAGGGCATCGGCCTCGACGAGATCGGGATCCCGACCGACCCGCGAAGCGGGATCGCCACGGACGATCACATGCGTACCGCGATTCCGACGATCTTCGCCGCGGGCGATGTCGCCGGGCGCTGGCAGCTCGCTCACACCGCCTTTCGCGAAGGCGAGATCGCGGCGGAGAACGCGATGGGCCACGATTCGGCGCTGGGCACACCGGCGGTGCCGCGTCCGATCTACACCGATCCGGAGATCGCGGGTGTCGGGCTGACCGAGGAGCAGGCGCGTGAGAGATACGGCGACGCTGTCGCCGTCGGGGTCTTCCCGTGGGTCGCAAACGCACGGGCGGCGATGTCCGGGACGACGGCAGGCTGGGTCAAGTCGATCCACGAGACGACGTACGGCGAGCTCCTCGGCCTCGTCATCGTCGGGCCTCACGCCACCGACCTGATCGAGGTCGGTGTCGTCGCTATCGATGCCGAGGCCACCGTGGAGACCGTTGCGGACGGGATAGCCCCGCATCCAACGCTCTCGGAAGCGATCAAGGAAGCCGGTCTGGTCGCACTCGGCCGGGCCATCCATCTCCCACCGAAGAGGCGCTGATGTTCGAATCGAACAATGCACGAAGGAATGCTCTTGCGATGTCGTTCGGCTGGTGGTACCTACGGCGGATGATTCGCAAGCGTGGAGCCGCCGCACTGGCAGGGTTCGCAGCGGGTGAGGGCCTGTCGTTCGCGCGGCGGCCGCGGAAGCGCCATCCACTCCGCTGGCTCGTCGTGATCGGGCTCGTCTCCGCAGGCGGCCTGTTCTGGTGGCGTAGGCGCCAGGGCGGGGGCGACGACTGGGGAGACTGGGAGCCGGTCGCTCCGGTCGCACCCGTTGCGCCGATGCCGGTCGAGCCCGACCCGGCCGGTGCGGGGCCAGCGGGGGATCCCCCGTCGGCTCCGGACGGGGGCTCGACGCCGGTCACGGAGTCGGACCCGGCGGATCTCGTCAGCACGTGAGCGAGGGCTCGCGGTTCGTCCGACGTTCGCTCGAGCGCCTGCCTCCGAGCGATCCGGTCGCACCGCCCGCCCCTGAGGATGCCTCGCTCGGTCTCAACGAAGGGCTCGACGGGCCCTTCCCGGCGGCCCTTGCGGCGATCGCCGAGGCGCTACCGACGCTGAACCGGTACCCCGGGCGCGGCTCGGAAGCTCTCGTCGCGGCGCTTGCCGCGCTCAACCGGCTTCCGGAGGCCCAGATCGTCGTCACGGCGGGCGCCGACGCCGGCATCGGCTACGTCTGTCAGGCCGTCCTCGACCCCGGCGGCGAGGTCGTCATCGCGTGGCCGTCGTTCCCGAGCTTCGTCCGTGACACGCAGAAGCGTGACGCGCAACCGGTGCTCGTTCCGCTGCGGGACTTTGCCGTCGACTTCGACGCGATGAGCGCCGCGGTCACCGACCGCACGCGACTCGTCTTCGTCGCAACCCCGAACAACCCGACGGGGCTCGTTGCACCTCGCGACGCGTTGCTCGGCTTCGTTCGTGACCTGCCCGAGAACGTCCTGCCCGTCATCGACGAGGCGTACTTCGACTATCTCGACCCCGCAGCCCGTCTCGACTCGATCGCAGAGCTCGTTCGCGCCGGCGAGGACGTGGTCGTCCTCCGGACGTTCTCGAAGCTCTTCGGCCTGGCGGGCCTCAGGGTCGGCTATGCAGCGGGGCCGGCCGCCGTCGTCGCCGCAATGAGGAAAGTCCAGCGTGGGTACGACGTCGGGTCGCTGGCGCAGGCGGCCGCGCTCGCGAGCCTCGGCGACACGGAAGAGATCGAGCGTCGGCGTGGCGCAAACCGGGCGGCCGTCGCGGCGCTGACCGCCGTGCTCCGCACACACGGGCTGGAGCCGCTCGACGGGAGCGCCACGAACTTCGTTCTCGTTGACGTCGGTGCCGATGCCGAATCGCTCGCCGACGCGCTTCTCGGACATCACGTCGCCGTCCAGGTCGGAGGCCCGTTCGGGGCGCCGACGGCGCTCCGGATCGGGGCCGGGTCGGCCTCCGACCTCGGTCGCCTCGACCTGGCCCTCGGGGCCGCGCTCGCGACCGTGCGTTAGGGGTCGGTAAACCGGGGCCGATCCCGCCGGGCCCTCCGCTATCCTGGCGTCCTGGGCGCTCGGCGTCCTTTTCCCTATGCGGACGACACTCAAGAGAGGCGTAGGCCGAGGACACGTCGAGAGCGGCAACGGCAAGATGCAGTTGCCGCCGGCGGTCGCTGCGCCGATCGCGATCTACCGCCAGCCCGATCCGCCCCGGCGGAGTCGGCGGTCACTCGCCGTCGCGATCCTCGGGTGGGCGCTCCTGGTCGTCGTAGTCGCCGCCTCGGGCGTCACCGGTGGGGCGTACCTCTATCTCCACGAGACCGTGGCGGCCGTGGCACCGAAGAGCGCCGACGTGAAGAAGACGGCGCGGCGGCTCGATCTCCCGGTTGCAGGGCAGCCCGCGACCGCGCTCGTGATCGGTTACGACCGCAGGGCCGACGAGGCGAAGAACGCGCCCTCGCGCTCGGACACGCTGATGCTCGTCCGCGTCAATCCGAAGAACGACACGATCTCGCTCCTGTCGTTCCCGCGTGACCTGCGGGCCGATCTCATCTGCCCCGGTGGGTCGACATCCGTCGGGAAGATCAATGCCGCCTACGCGAACTGCGGCGCGCAGGGAGCCCTCGAGACCGTGCGGAACCTCACGGGCGTCCCGATCAACTACCTGATCACGGTCAACTTCTCCGGGTTCCGTCAGCTCGTCGACAAGCTCGGTGGCATCTGGATGGACATCGACCGTCGCTACCTCAACACGCACAGCGGCCCGACCGGCTACGCGACGATCAACCTCCAGCCCGGGTACCAGCGACTCGGCGGCTACCAGGCCCTCGACTTCGTTCGATTCCGGCACACCGACAGCGACCTGTACCGCAACGCGCGGCAGCAGCTCTTCGTGCGGTCGCTCAAGGAGCAGGTGCGGTCGAGCTTCTCGCTGCGGAAGCTGCCGCAGGTGATCAAGGTCCTGACGAGCAACATCGAGGTCGCGCAGGGTGGAGGCAAGAACGTCACCGCCAAGACCGTCCTCTCGTACGCGGTGCTCGCCTACTCGTTGCCGCCGGGCCACGTCTTCCAGTCGCGAATCGACGGGCTCGAAGGCTTCTCCGACCTCACGACGTCGCAGGAGAACATCTCGGCAGCCGTCCGCGAATGGGCGAATCCCGACGTCGAGTCGCCCAAGAAGGCCACTGCAGTCGCGCTCGGCGAGAAGGTGAAGACGAAGACGCCGACCGCCAAGGAGAGCCCGGTGACCGTGCTCAACGGGAACGGCGTCACGGGATCCGCGTCGAACGCGAGCTACCTCCTCGGTCAGCGCGGATACCCGATCCTGACGCCGCCGAACGGGATCCCCGCCAACGCACCGAACTTCGCGTTCTTCCGGACGGTCGTCTACTTCGATCCGGCGCAGAGGGGATCGAAGCAGGCTGCGCGCAAGGTCGCGGCGCTGTTCGGGTCGGCGGACGTGAAGGCGGCGTCCTCGGCCATCACCGCGCTCGCCAACGGTGCGATGCTCACCGTCGTGGTGGGGCAGACCTTCCACGGAACGCTCGCGGCCGCGCCCGTCGACCAGACACCGCAGCGCGCACCGGCCAACGTCGCCCCGGGAGCCTCGGCGGCGCTCGACCTCCTGCGCGAGCGCAAGTCCAAGGTCGACTTCACGCTGATGGTGCCGACGGTCCTGGAACGCTCGTCCTGGATCGATCGGGAAAAGCCGATCCGCGTCTACAAGTTCAAAAGCGACGGCAAGAACAAGAGAACGGTGCGACTGACCTACAAGATGGGCTCGAACGACTACTGGGGTGTCCAGGAGTCCAACTGGGACGACGCACCCGTGCTCGGCAGTCGTAACTTCGTGCGCAATATCGGGGGCCGTCGTTTCGAGCTCTTCTACGACGGGCCTCGCCTGCACATGGTCGTCCTGCGCCAGAACGGTGCGAGCTACTGGGTCGTCAACTCGCTCCTCGACCGCCTGTCGAACGAGACCATGCTCGCGATCGCGAAGGGGTTGCGTCCGATCTCGAAGGTCCGGCTCTCGTAGCAAGTATCGGGTCGTCCCGCTACCCTCCGACCGTCGTGAGCACCACTCCTTCACGTGTCGCCATGTTCGGCGCCGGATACGTCGGCCTCGTCACGGGGGCGTGTCTCGCCGACCTCGGTCACACCGTCGTCATTCGTGACGTTCTGGTCGATCGAGTGGAGGCGCTACAGCGCGGCGAGATCCCGATCTACGAGCCCGGTCTCGCGGAGCTCATCCGAGCGAACTCCGAGCGACTCACCTTCACGACGAGCGTCGCGGAGGCGATCGACGGCGCCGACTTCGTGTACGTCGCGGTCGGGACGCCGCCGATGTACTCGGGCGACGCCGATCTCTCGGCTGTCTGGACCGTGATCGACGAGTTGCCCGCGACCGCCGACGGCTGCGTGGTCGTGATGAAGAGCACTGTTCCCGTAGGCACGGGGACGAGGGTCAGGCGGCGGCTGGACGAGCGTGGCCTCACCGGGGTCGGGTACGCGTCCAACCCGGAGTTCACCGCCGAGGGCACCGCGGTGGCCGACTTCCGTCATCCCGATCGAATCGTCGTCGGCTCCTTCCGGGGCGAGGACGGTGACGCGGTGGTTGCGCTGCATCGAGGAATCGACGGTCCGGTCGTGCGCTGCGACGTCGCGTCGGCGGAGATGATCAAGCTCGCCGCCAACGCCGCGCTGATGACGCGCATCTCGTTCATCAACGAGATCGCGAACGTCTGCGAGGCGACGGGCGCCGATGTCGTTCGCGTTGCCGAGGGAATCGGCCTCGACCGGCGCATCGGGCCGAGCTTCCTGCGAGCAGGGATCGGCTTCGGAGGCTCGTGTTTCCCGAAGGACTCACTCGCGCTCAAGCAGCTCGCGGCGAACTCGGGCTATCACTTCCAGCTGCTGAACGCCGTGATCGAGGTGAACGAGCTTCAGAAGCGGCGCGTGATCGGAAAGCTCCACCGCCACCTCGGCTCGCTCCGTGACCGCCGCGTCGCGTTGCTCGGGCTCGCGTTCAAGCCGCATACCGATGACATGCGAGAGGCCCCGAGCATCGTGCTCGCCGGTCGGCTGCTCGCGGAGGGCGCGGACGTTCGTGCCTGGGACCCGATTGTCGACGGCAGCGACCTCCACGGCGTCGAGATCGCTGCCGATCCGGCCGCCGCGGCCGCCGGTGCGGACGCCGTCGTCATCGTGACGGAGTGGCCGGAGCTCAAGGAGGTCGACTGGGCGGCCGTCGCGGGCTCGATGCGCACGCCCGTCCTGATCGACGGCCGCAACTTCCTCGATCCCGCGCAGATGGAGTCCGCCGGCTTTCGCTACGAGGGCATCGGGCGGGCCGCCGAGGCACCCGGCGCCTGATGGAGGCGATCGTGCTTGCGGGGGGCAAGGCGGAGAGGCTCGGTGATGCCGCGGCAGGGCGGCCGAAGTCGCTCGTCTCTGTCGGCGGCAAGCCCCTCGTCGCCTGGCAGATCGGGCGCCTGCGTGCCGCGGGCGTCTCGCGCGTGATCGTCAGCTGCGCGGCGGGGCAGGAAGCCGACTTCGAGCAGGATCTCGCCGATACCGTCGTCGAGATCGTCTGCGCCGGTGAGCCCGAACGACTCGGTCGCGGCGGGGCGATCCGCTTCGCGGCCTCGTTCCGTCGGGAGAGTGGCGACGTGCTCGCCCTGAACGGCGATGAGCTGGTCGCCGTCGACTTCGAGGCCCTCCTCGCCCGTCATCGCGCGACGGGTGCGCTCGCGACCGTGACGGTGGCACAACCCCTGTCGCAGTTCGGCCAGGTCGAGCTCGGTGAAGACGACGTCGTCACCGGGTTCAACGAGGTGGCACCCGTTCCGTACTGGGTCAACTGCGGGATCTACGTGCTCTCCGCCGATGCGCTGACACGGTTTCCCGAAAAGGGCGACCACGAGACGACCATCTTCCCCGAGCTCGCCGCGGAGGGATCGCTTCACGCCTTTCGCCACGATGGGCTCTGGCTGACCGTGAACACGCCGAAGGAGCTGCGCAGAGCCGACGAGCACGTGACCGCGAACCCGGATTGGCTCGCATGACGTCGCCGTACGCCTTCGAGCCGCGTCGTGTCGACAAGCCCTGGGGTTACGAGCTGATCTGGGCGCACGCCGACCGGTACGTCGGCAAGGTGCTCTTCGTCCGGGCCGGCCAGGCGCTGAGCCTCCAGTACCACGAGGAGAAGGACGAGTCGTGGCTCGTGCAGTCCGGTCGCGCGTCTCTCGAGCTCGGTGAAGTAGGCGGAGAGCTGACGGTGTTGGAGATCGGCGAGGGTGATGCGTTTCGGTACCGGCCCGGTACGGTGCATCGGGTGACCGCGATCGACGACACGACGATCCTCGAGGTGTCGACGCCGCAACTCGACGACGTCGTGCGGCTCGACGACCGCTACGGGCGGCCGGAACGCGACCGTTGACGGAGGGTGGGGGAGGGTGAACAAGGCCGATCCGCTCAGCGCCGTCCTCGACCCCGAGCGGATCGTCAGGCTCGAGGACGATGCTGTCGTCGTGCTCGACCAGCGGCGGCTTCCGGAAGCGGTCGTCGAGCTCCGTTGCCGCGATGCGGCCGAGCTCGCGGACGCGATCGGAGCGCTCGCCGTCCGCGGAGCCCCCGCGATCGGGATTGCTGCCGCGTACGGGATCGCCCTCGCGGCAGCCACGGGAAACGACGTCGACGATGCGTACGCCGTGCTCGCTGCCTCGCGGCCGACGGCGATCAACCTTCGCTGGGCACTCGACGAGATGAGGCTCGACCCGACGCGCGAGCGGGCACGACGGATCCACGAGGACGAGGTCGATCGCTGCCGTCGCATGGGCGCGTTCGCCGCCGAGCTCGTGCCGTCGTCGCGCCCGCGTTCTGACCCACTGCAACGCCGGTGGACTCGCGACCGGGGGGTACGGCTCGGCGGTCGGCGCGATTCGCGCGGCGTTCGAGCGGGGCAAGGTCGACCACGTCTGGGTGGACGAGACCAGGCCGCTGCTCCAGGGAGCCCGGCTGACAGCGTTCGAGCTCGAGGTGCTCGGGATTCCGTATGCGGTGATCGTCGACGGAGCCGCGGCTGCGCGAATGGGAGGAGGGGAGGTCGACATCGTGATCACGGGAGCAGACCGCATCGCCGGAAACGGCGACACGGCGAACAAGATCGGCACGTACGGGCTCGCGGTGCTCGCCCGCCACCACGGGGTCCCATTCGTGATCGTTGCGCCGACGTCGACGATCGATCCCGCGACGGCGGACGGGGCTGCGATCCCGATCGAGGAGCGTGACGTCTCCGAGGTGACGAGCCGCTTCAGCGCCCGGAACCCCGCCTTCGACGTGACGCCGGCCGATCTGATCTCGGCGATCGTGACCGAGGAGGGCGTCCATCAGGCGCCGTACGGCGATTCCCTCCCCCTCCCCGTGCGGTCGCGATGATCCTGGACGAGGTCGATCCGAGGACGCGCGCGCTGCTCGAGCGGTACGCCTTCGATGCGGCGACGTTCGACCGGCTCCGGGCCGACCTGATCGCTGGGGTGCTCGCCCCTGGCGCGAACGTGGTTCCGGGAGCCGTCGAGCCGCCGCAGCCCGGCGACCTCACGCACGCGCTCGTTCCCGGAGCGCCCGGCTTCGATGAGGCGGTTGCGCTCGGCACAGAGGCGCTCCGGTCGGGATCGGTCGCGATCGTCGTGTTGGCGGGAGGGATGGCGACGCGATTCGGTGGTGGCGTCAAGGCGACCGCCGAGGTGATCGACGGCCGGAGCTTCCTCCAGGTCAAGCTCGAGGAGACGAGGCGGCTCGCAGCTGCGCTCGACGGTCGGATCCCCGAGGCGCTGATGACGAGCTTCGCGACGGACGATGCCGTCGCGGCTCATCTCGCCGAGCGACGCCTCGGTGCACCGGTCCGCTTCGTGCAGCCGGCGGCACCGCGGCTCCGTCCCGACGGCAGCGTCTTCCTCGGCCCGGACGGGCTCCCGTCGCCGTATGGCCAGGGGCACGGCGACCTGTTCTCCGCTCTTCGAGCCTCGGGGACGCTCGACTCGCTCGTCGCGGCGGGAGTTCGCTCGGTGATGGTCTCCAACGTCGACAATCTGGCCGCCCGCGTCGATCCGCTGATCGTCGGCATGCACCTGCAGGCGGGAACCCCGCTCACGGTCGAGGTCGTTGCGAAAGACCGCGACACGGGCGGCGCCCCGGCCCGTGTCGACGGACGGCCACGGCTGCTCGAGGCGATGCAGTTTCCACCGGATTTCGATCAGGAGCGGGTGCCCGTCCACAACACGAACACGGCGCTGATCACGATCGAGGCGCTCGCCGCTCCGCGCGATCTCACCTGGCTCGTGGCCGAGAAGCACGTCGACGGCGAGCCCGTGATCCAGTTCGAACGGCTGTACCACGAGCTCTCGGCCCACGTGCCGACGACGTATCTCGTCGTTCCGCGCTCCGGCCCGGGCGGACGGTTCCTGCCCGTCAAGGAGCCTGCCGATCTGGGCAAGGTGCAACCGCTCCTGCGGGAGATACTTGCCGTGCTGCCCGGCTCGGCGAGCTAGGAGCGCGAGGGCCGGAAGCGTCAGCCCGAGACCTTCCCGAGGGTCACGTCGAGACCGAACAGGCCCCCGTCACGGATTCGGCGCCCACCCGGCACACGTTCGACACGTTTCCGTACCTATCGTCGGTGCGATGGAGCTCCTGAGCGTCTTCCTCCCGCGTCGGTGCGGCGTCTGCGGTGTCGTCGGGAAGCCTGTCTGCGACAGCTGCCGCGGGTCTCTCGTACCGTGCTCGCCGCCCCTCTGCGAGCGGTGCGGTGCCCCCGGCCCCTGGCCGGTGCGTCGCTGTGCGGAGTGTGGAGGGAGGCGGCTTGCGTTCTCGAGCGCGCGGGCCGCACTCGTCTATGAGCCCCGAGCGAAGGCCCTCGTCGCGGCCTGGAAGGAGCGCGGGCGACGCGATCTCTCGGTTGTCGCCGCCGAGCTCGTTGGGGATTCGATCGCGGTTCCGGAGGTCGACTGGATCACGTTCGTTCCGGGCGATCGCGACCGCGGGCTCCGGCGCGGCCACGTGCCTGCTGCGATGCTCGCAGCCGAGCTCGCCTCCCGCTGGTCGATCCCGTTTTCGGCCCTTCTCGGGCGCCGGCCGGGGATCGAGCGCCAGCGGAATCTGCCGCGTTCGGAGCGGCGACGAAATGTCGCCTCTGCCTTCACGTCCATCCGACCTGCCGTGGGTCGCGTCTGCCTCGTCGACGACGTCTACACGACCGGTTCGACGGTTGCGGCGTGCGCGGCCGTTCTGCGCGCGAGCGGAGCTCGCAGCGTCCGGGTGATCTGCCTCGCGAGGGCCGTCCGATAGAATCACGTCCCGAGGCCAAAGAGAGGGAGAGAGACCATGGATCTCAAGCTCACCGCCCGTCACGAGCACCTGGATGATTCCGTTCGCCAGTACGCCGAGCGGAAGCTCTCGAAGCTCGAGCGACGCCTCAACCCTCTGACGCTCGTCGAGGTCACGTTCTTCCGTGAGGCCAATCCGTCGATCGCCGCCGACCACACGGTCGACGCGGTCATCCACGCCAAGGGGCCGTCGATCGTCGCGCACGAGGCCGCTCCGAGCTACGAGGCAGCGCTCGACCGTCTCGTGGACAAGCTCGAGCGTCAGGTCGAGCGGTATCGCGACAAGCGGACGCTCGAGAAGCGGCGCCGGTCGGGCTCCCTGCACGAGATCCCGCCGGACGTCGAGGCCGATACGCCGGACGAGCCCGCCGCCTGATCGCTCACGACGGCGTGGTGTCGCTCCCGGCGTCGAGGTTGGTGGCGCAGCGGATCAACCCGAGGTGGCTGTAGGCCTGCGGGTGGTTCCCGAGGCCGCGTTCGGCCAGCGGGTCGTACTGCTCGGGAAGCAGGCCGGTCGGTCCCGCGGTGGAGAGCATCTGCTGGAACAGCTCCTCGGCGTCGCGCCGGCGCCCGGTGCGGACGTACGCCTCGATCATCCACGCGGTGCAGAGCTGGAATCCTCCTTCTGCGCCGGACAGCCCGTCGTCCCACCGGTACCGGTAGACGACCCCTCCACTTCGGAGCTCCTCTTCGACCTTCAACACCGTCGCGAGGAACCGCGGATCGTCGTCGGGGAGGAGGCCGGACAGCCCTACCCAGAGCGATGACGCGTCCATCTCGGGACAGCCGTACGCGACGGAGAAGGCTCCCGCCGCCTCGTTCCACCCGCGCTCGAGCACGTCGTCGCGAATGCGCGCGCGCAGGTCGAGCCAGGCGGCATCGAGAACCTCGCCTCGCGCCTCCTGAACGCGGAGCGCGCGATCCACCGTCAGCCAGCACATCACCTTCGTGTGGACGTAGTGGCGGGGGGCGAGACGAGCCTCCCAGATGCCGTGATCGGGATCCCGCCAGCGCCGACCGACAGCCCTCACCATCGCCTGGACGCATCTCCACTCCCGGTTCCGAACCGTCCCGCGTCGTGCCGTGACCGCCGCGACGAGGTCGGTGATCGGGCCGAACACGTCGAGCTGGACCTGGCGGTTGGCGGCGTTGCCGACGCGGACGGGCCTCGAGCCGGCGTACCCGGGCAGCGTGTCGATGACGGCTTCGGGCCCGAGCTCCAGCCCGTCGACCGTGTAGAGCGGATGCAGTCGCTCGGGGTGCCCTCCGGTGCGTTCGACGCACCCGTCTACCCAGCCCAGCAGAGCTTCGGCCTCCGACAGCGATCCGAGGTTGACGAGGGCGCGCGCCGCCATCGCCGCGTCACGGAGCCAGCAGTAGCGGTAGTCCCAGTTGCGGACGCCGCCGAGATCCTCCGGCAGCGAGGTCGTCGCGGCCGCGATAATCGAGCCCGTGGGCGTGTGGCAGAGCCCCTTCAGCGTCAGCGCGCTCCGCAACACCTCCTTGTGCGCGATCGTCGGAAGCTCGAGACCGTCCGCCCATTCGACCGACGGGCGCTCCGACGCCTCCTGACGATCCTCGAGGGAGAGAGGATGGGGGTCGCACGTCTCCGATCCGAACCGGAGCTCGATCGCGACTCGTCCTCCGTGTGCATCGAGGTCGATCTCGGCAACCGCCGTCTCGTGTGCGCCGTCGCTCGCCATCTCCCACGCGACGCCCTCCGCGTACAACGTGATCGGCTCATTCGAGCCGATCACCTGGAGGCCGCTCTCGACGGGCTCCAGCGTGATCGGGATCTGTCCGAACTCCGGCCGCGGGGCGAATTCCACCCGAACGGAGCCGGTGCCGGTCAGGACGCGAACGAGTGTCGAGCAGGGCTCACGGGGCCTGCCGCCACCAGGAACCACCTCGCCCTCGAGCCAATCGGTCACCGTGATGCCGGACCACCGCGTCTCGACAGTCATTGTGCTTGTGCGGTAGCGCTGGCCGAGAGGCAGGCCGCCGCGGATCGGCGCGACCGAGAAGTGCCCGGCGCCGGCGCCTCCGACGATGTCGGCGAACACGGCTGCCGAATCGGGCCGAGGGTGACAGAGCCAGCTCACTCTCGCATCGGGTGTCAGGAGCGCGACGGTGGAGCCGTTCGAGAGCATCGAATGACGCTCGATGGGAACGGCGTGCTCGCCGAACAGCCACAGCCGGCGCCGCTCGAGCACGAACGCGAGTGCCCGAACCGCGTCGACCGGTTCGCCGAGGCGGTGTGTTGCAGCCGTCGGCCCTGGCCCGATCTTGATTCCCACGTCGGGGCCGTGGAGAAGCGAGAAGACGTTTTCGTCGGTGATGTCGTCGCCGAGATAGAGGACGGCGCTCGCGGAGGTCTGCCCGCGCAGCGTCGTGACCGCCTCGCCCTTGTTCGTGACGACGACGGACAGCTCCACGACCTCGTGGCCGTAGGTGACATGGACTCCGAGCCATCTCGCCGGGCCGCTGCGGACGGCATCGAGCGCCCGCGCACCGGTCTCAGGGTCGAGTACACGGCGGACGTGCAGGGCAACGCTGGCCGGCTTGGTCTCGACTTCGACCCCCTCGTGCGCCCGTGCGATCGCGGTCAGCTCGACGACCACGCGCTGGTGCAGCTCGACGAGATCCGGCGCGAGTCGGTGGACGAACCCGAGGTCGAACTCGGACCCGTGGCTTCCGATCAGATGAATCTCGTTCGGAAGCCTGGAGAGGGTTGCCAGATCGCGGAGCGAGCGCCCCGAGATGACGGCCACCGTCGTCTGGGGGAGCAGTGCGAGAGATCGCACTGCAACGACAGCTTCTGGAACCGGCTCGGCCATTGCCGGATCGTCGACAAGGGGTGCGAGCGTGCCGTCGTAGTCACAGCCGATGAAGAGCTGCGGGACCTGCGCGACGCGCGTGAGCGCGGCCCGAAGGTCGCTGCCGAGCATGTCGTCATCGTTCGTGCCCGCTGGAGTGCTCACTCCCGTCCCTCAGGCCCCTGAAGGATCGAGAGGAAGGATTGCGCCCACCGATCGACATCGTGCGCGCGGACGTACCGCTGCATGATCTGCATCCTACGGCGCCCCTCGGCGGGATCGACCTCGATGGCCTGCATCAGAGCTTTCTTGACACCGTCCGGGTCGTGCGGATTGCAGAGGAAGGCCCGTCGGAGCTCGTTCGCTGCGCCCGCGAACTCGCTCAGCACGAGTGCGCCGCCGTTGTCGATGCGCGCGGCAACATACTCCTTCGCGACGAGGTTCATCCCGTCGCGGTACGGCGTCACCATCATCACATCGGCGGCGCAGTACAGGGCCACGAGCTCGGCTCTGTCGTACGACTGGTTGAGGTAGTGAACGGCCGGCTCACCGACACTCGCGAACTGACCGTTGATCCGGCCCACCTCGCGCTCGACTCGCGTGCGCAGCAGCTCGTAGTGCTCGACGCGCTCGCGGCTCGGCGTCGCCACCTGCACGAGCACCGTCTCGGGAGCGCGGAGCGTCCCTTCTTCGAGGAGCTCCCTGAAGGCCTGGAGCCGGAGCTCGATTCCCTTCGTGTAGTCGAGCCGGTCGACGCCGAGGATCACCGTCTTCGGGTTGCCGAGCTCGACGCGGATCTGGCGTGCGCGGACGCGGACTGCTTCGGTGGCGGCGAGGTCGGACATCTCCTTGGGGTCGATGGAGATCGGGAACGCCCCCGCTGTGACGCGCCGACCGTTCACTGTGATCGTCCTTCCTCGGTAACGCAGGTCGAGGAGGTGCCGGGTGAGCCTGATGAAGTTCTGCGCCGCGAGCTTCTGCTGGAAGCCGACGAGATCGGCGCCCAGGAGGCCCGTGAGGATCTCCGACCGTAGTGGCATCTGCATGAACAGCTCGATCGGCGGGAACGGGATGTGCAGGAAGAAGCCGATGCGCAGATCGGGCCTTCGTTCCCGCAGCATCGCGGGGACGAGCTGGAGCTGGTAGTCGTGCACCCAGACCGTCGCGTTACGGCGGGCCACCGAGGCGGCCGCGTCCGCGAAGCGCGCGTTCACGGCGCGGTAGGCGTCTCGCCAGACCCGGTCGTAGAGCGGTTGCTCGACGGCATCGTGGTAGAGGGGCCAGATCGTCGAGTTCGACTCTCCCTCGTAGAAGTTCTCGATGTCGCTCGGGCTGAGCTCGACCGGATGGGCATGGATGCCGTCGAGCTCGAACGGAGCAGGAGCAGCACCGGTGCCGCCTGCCCATCCCACCCAGGTTCCGCGGCGGGCACGCACGACGGGTGAGAGCGCAGTGACGAGGCCGCCGGGGCTCAGGCGCCAGACCGGGCCGTCCTCGGTCATCTCCGCGTCGACCGGCAGTCGATTGGCCACGACCACGAACGCGCTGCGCTTCGTCATTCTCTCGCTCATCTCCCTGTCTGGCGCGGTGTCGTCTACGGGGTGTAGCTGACGCAGCCGCCGCACGCGAACATCAGCCTCGATCCGACGGCCCAGCCGAGGCCATGCGTGTCCTGAGTTGCGAAGACGGGCCTGCCCTTGGTGGCCTTCAGGAGAAGCGTGTCGCTGCCGGTCGCGACCTTGAGGGAGTGGATCGCGTTGCCGATGGCGTAGAGAATCCGTCCCTCAACATAGTCGAGCATCGCCGCCCCCGCAGGGAGATTCACGGTCTCGATCCCGGTCGAAGCATGGATCTCGACGGAGTCCGCCAACTGGACGACCAGCCCACCGGGCGCGAGCGCTATCGCCCGGACATTGCCTGCGCCGTACGGGTACACCTTCGCGACCGTGCCGTTGGCCCTCAGCAACACGACGTTGCCGGTCTCCCGGACAGCCGCGACGACCGCTCCGCCAGGCCCTCGTCCGGCAGTCACCCGGACGATGGGTGACGAGTCGAGATACTTGAACGCGGCCGAGCCGTTGGTGTTGAGGAGGACGATCTCCTTGCCCGCCGCGTACGGAATACCGAGCCCGCGGGTCGAGTCACCGATGGCGAACGGCGAGGGCAGGTCGACGTCCTGCTCCACGAATCGCAGCTGCTTCGGTGTCTTCCGGGTCGTCGTCGCCGTCATGAGTTGCCAGTCGCGGAGGTTGCCCCCGGAGTACTGGATCCAGAGGGCACGGTTGCCGCTCACGCCGAGGGCCGAGATCCCGTTGCCGGTGCTGCCGATGTCGGTGCAGTGGCCCCGCTTGCCGAAGCGCCAGATGCCTTTGCTGTTCGTGTCCCACAGCTCGATGTGATCGCAGTCGACCGTCGTTTGCGAGTAGACCATGAACGCCAGCGAGGCGTTGTTGAGCGCCACGAGGCGTATCTGACCTGCACGGACGACGGTGCGGCCGGGCTTCTGGAGCGCACCGGCGCTCCCCGCGGTGAGAAGCGCGAGCGCGCCGAGCACGATCAGCGTGCGGCGCGTCCGCGTTCCGAGAGATCGCATGTTCAAAAGGGTACGTGTCACGTTTGAAGAATCAGTCAGGGCGTAGGCCCCTCAGGGTACGCTCTCCTCACGATGTCCGCTACCGATTTCGGCAAGTTCGAGAAGGTCCTTCGCCTCGGCGAGGGGCGGCGCGTGAAGAAGCTCAAGCAGCAGGCGGCGCACATCGCGACGCTCGAGCCGGAGTTTCAAGCGCTCTCGGACGACGAGCTACGGGCGAAGACGGCCGAGTTCCGGCAGCGTCTCGAGAACGGCGAATCGCTCGAGGAGCTGCTCTTCGAGGCGTTCGCGGCCGTGCGCGAGGCGCGCTGGCGCGAGTCGGAGCAGCGGATGTTCGACGTGCAGATGATGGGTGGCATCGTTCTGCACGAGGGTGATATCGCAGAGATGAAGACCGGTGAGGGAAAGACGTTCGTCGCGTCGACGGCCCTCTATCTGAACGGGCTCCCGGGGACGGGCGTCCACCTCGTCACGGTCAACGACTACCTCGCCAAGCGCGACGCCGAGTGGAACCGGGGCGTCTTCGAGCGGCTCGGGATGACGGTCGGCTGGATCCAGAACATGATGCCCTTCGACCGGCGCAGGGAGGCGTACGCGGCCGACGTCACGTACGGCACGAACTCCGAGTTCGGGTTCGACTACCTGCGCGACAACATGGCGACGTCCCTCGAGAACTGCGTGCAGCGCAGCCACGCGTTCGCGATCGTCGACGAGGTCGACTCGATCCTGATCGACGAGGCACGAACGCCGCTGATCATCTCCGGTGAGCCCGAGACCGCGGCGAGCACCTACTACGACTTTGCGCGGATCGTTCGTGACCTCCGCGGAGCGCCCGCGACCCGGAAGTCGGCGAAGGGCGAGGACGAGACCGAGCTCTCCGGCGCCGACTACCTCTACGACGAGAAGCACAAGACCGTCTCGCCCGCCCAGACGGCGCTCGACGCCGTGGAGCGCTCGCTCGGAGTCGAGAACCTCTACGACCCGCGGCACGTCCAGCTCGTGAACCACCTCAGCCAGGCGCTCAAGGCCGAGTCGCTCTACAAGCGCGACGTCGACTACGTGATCGAGGACGGCGAGGTGAAGATCGTCGACGAGTACACCGGCCGGATCATGGAGGGGCGCCGCTGGAGCGAGGGCCTGCACCAGGCGATCGAGGCAAAGGAAGGTGTCGAGATCCGCGAGGAGAACGTCACGCTCGCCACGATCACCCTCCAGAACTACTTCCGTCTCTACGAGAAGCTCGGCGGGATGACCGGAACCGCGAAGACGGAGGAGAAGGAGTTCGTCGAGATCTACAACCTCCACGTGATCGAGATCCCCACGAACGTGCCGGTCGAGCGCCGAGACGAGAACGACTTCATCTTCAAGAGCAAGGAAGCGAAGTGGAATGCCGTCGCGGAGGATCTCGTCGAACGGCACGAGAAGGGCCAGCCCGTCCTCGTCGGCACGATCGCCGTCGAGACGTCCGAGTACCTGTCTGAGGTGCTCACGCGACGGGGGATCCCACACAACGTCCTCAACGCCAAGGAGCACGAGCGAGAGAGCGAGATCATCGTCGACGCAGGGTTGAAGGCTGCGGTCACGATTGCGACGAACATGGCCGGCCGCGGCGTCGACATCAAGATCGACGACGAGGTGCGCGACCTCGGCGGGCTGTACGTGCTCGGCACGGAGCGCCACGAGTCGAGGCGCATCGACAACCAGCTTCGTGGCCGCTCGGGCCGACAGGGTGACCCGGGCGAGACCCGGTTCTACCTCTCCGCGCAGGACGACCTCGTGCGGCTCTTCGCCGGCGACCGGATCCACGGGATCATGGAGCGCTTCAAGATCCCGGACGACCAGCCGATGGAGGCGTCGATCCTCTCGCGTCAGATCGAGGGTGCGCAGAAGAAGGTCGAGGAGCAGAACTTCGTCGCCCGCAAGAACGTCCTCAAGTACGACGACGTCATGAACACGCAGCGCATGGTCATCTACGAGCAGCGCCGCCGCGTCCTCAACGGCGACGACACATCCGAGGAGATCCGCGCCTGGATCGAGGAGGTCGCGACCCAGAACGTCATCCTCTTCACCGAGAACGAAGACCCGACCGAGTGGGATCTCGACGCCCTCGCGGCGCAGATGACGGCGATGTACGGCAGCGACATCACCGGCGACGAGTTGCGCGAAGAGGTCGAGCTGTCGCGTCCGGCGCTGATCGCGGAATACGTCGAGGATGCGCTCGAGACGTACAACGACCGCGAGGTGAACTTCGGCCCGGAGCTCGCGCGTGAGATCGAGCGCTTCGTGATCCTGCAGGTCGTCGACACCCGCTGGCGCGAGCACCTCGAGTCGATGGACTACCTCCGCGAGGGCGTGCACCTGCGTGCGATGGCGCAGAAGGACCCGCTCGTCGAGTACCGCGGCGAGGGTCACACGATGTTCGAGGAATTGAGCGTCGCGATCCGCGAGGAGGTCGTGGTGACGCTCTTCCACGTCGAGGTGCAGCTCAACGAGGCCGAGCAGGTGCTGCAGCACGCCGAGGCGCCGCAGGCGCTTGCCTACGAGCACGACGTCTCCGCAGGTGCCGATGTCATTGCCGAGGCCGGCGGCGCCGGTACCGCGACCGCAGTCGCCACGCAGGCGCCGGTTCAGCGCCAGGTCGTCAAGGACGAGGAGCGCGACATCGGTCGCAACGACCCGTGCTGGTGCGGGTCGGGCAAGAAGTACAAGAAGTGTCACGGGGCGTAGACCGTCTCGCGTAGGACGCGGCTGCTCGTCGAGGCCGGCCTCGCGGCCCTCGGGGCGCTCGTCTTCCTCGCCCTTGCGGCGGCCTTCGTGCGCGGTGGCCAGGTCGTCGCCTTCGACGACGACGTCTCGCGCTGGGTCGCGGACAGCGTGCCCTCGGGCGTCGAGTGGGTCGCGCGGCTCTTCACGTGGCTCGGTGGTGCGGTCGGCACGGCGGCGATCGCGGGGCTCGCAGCGGTCATTCTGCTTCGTGTCGGGCGGCGTCACGATGCCGTGTTCGTCGTGCTCTCGGTCGTGGGGATCACGATCCTCGTGGCCGTGCTGAAGGCGTTCTACGAGAGGGCGCGGCCCGATACCGGCGCCGCGATACCGCTGCCGCACTCGTACTCGTTCCCGAGTGGCCATGCCGCGACAGCGGTCGTGCTCTACGGCGCGCTCGGGCTCCTGCTCGCCGAGCGAGCGGCGTCGAGGGCGCGGGCGGCCGGTTGGCTCGCTACGGCGGCACTTGTCGCGTTCGCGATCGGGACGAGCCGGATCCTCCTGAACGTTCACTTCGTCTCGGACGTGGCGGCCGGGTTCGCGGTCGGCCTCGCGTGGCTCGGTTGCTGCGCTCTCGTGCGGGACGTGACATTCCCCCCGGTCGGGGGGAATGTCACGCGCCGCAGCTAGGATCGACCGGTGGCCGACCAGGAGAACCAACCGCTCGCGCATCTGCTCGAGGAGCTCGGAGCCCAGCTCGACTGGGTTCGTGAGTACCTTTGACCCCGTTCAGCTGACGGCCCGCCAGCAGGAGCTCGAAGAAGCCATGGGCGCCCCGGGGTTCTGGGACGACCAGCAGCAGGCCGCACGGATCTCGACCGAGCACGCACGCGTGACGCGCCGTCTCGACGGCTACAGGCGCCTGAGCGGCGAGGTCGAGGAGGCCGCCGAGCTGTTCGAGATGGATCCGGCACTCGAGGACGAGCTGCGCGGGCAACTCGCGCCGATCGCCGCCGAGCTCTCGCGGCTGCAGGAGGACGCGCTCTTCAACGGCACCTACGATGCGGGTGACGCCGTTGTCTCGATCAACGCCGGAACCGGGGGGACGGACGCGCAGGACTGGGCCGAGATGATGCTACGGATGTACCTCCGCTGGTCTTCGGACCGTGGCTTCGACACCCAGCTCGTCGAGGCGAGCCCGGGGGAGGAGGCCGGTCTCAAGTCCGTCACGATGACGGTGAAGGGGGAGAACGCCTACGGCGCCTACAAGGCCGAGCGTGGCGTCCATCGCCTCGTGCGCCAGTCGCCGTTCGACTCGGCGCACCGCCGCCACACCGCCTTCGCGCAGGTCGTCGTCGCACCCCTCCTGCCCGACGACGACGACGTCGCGATCGACGAGAGCGACCTACGCGTCGACACCTACCGCGCGAGCGGCGCCGGTGGACAGCACGTCAACAAGACCGACTCCGCGGTCAGGCTGACCCACATCCCGACGGGCATCGTCGTCCAGTGCCAGAACGAGCGTTCTCAGACGTCGAACAAGGCGACCGCGATGCGGATCCTCAAGTCCCGGCTCGTCGAGCAACAGGAGGAGCAGCGGGAGGCCGAGATCGCGCGCGAGCGCGGTGCGACGCAGGACATTGGCTTCGGGAGTCAAATTCGCTCGTACGTGCTGCATCCGTACCAGATGGTGAAGGACCACCGCACCGACTTCGAGGCCGGAAACGCCCAGGGAGTGCTCGACGGGGCGCTCGACGGGTTCGTGCGCGCCTATCTCCTGGCCAAGGCCGCGGGACAGGTTGTGTAGGGCGTGTCCGCTACACTGGGTACTCAATCCGACCCGGAGCGGCCAGCGCGGCCCTCTCCTCGTGATCCGGTGCAGGACGATCTTCAGATGACAGCCCCAGCCACGGCCCTCGCCGAACCTTCGCCCGCCTACGCCGACGGGGTCGACGGCGCGGCAGGCGTCAGCGGGTCGTCGATGGTCGTGCTCGAGAACGTCCGGAAGGTCTACGAGCCGAACGTGGTCGCACTCGACGGCGTCTCCTTCGTGATCGACAAGGGTGAGTTCGTGTTCGTCGTCGGCGCCTCGGGCTCGGGCAAATCGACGATCATCCGGCTGCTTCTCAAGGAGATGGAGCCCACGGCGGGCCGCATTCTCGTGGGTGGACGTGATCTCGGCAGGCTCAAGCATTCGCGCGTGCCGATGCTCCGCCGGAACGTCGGCTGCGTCTTCCAGGACTTCAAGCTCCTCCCGAATCGCACCGCATCCGAGAACGTCGCGTACGCCCTTCGCGTGCAAGGCGAGCCGGCCGCCTCGATCCGCCGCAAGGTGCCCGAGGTCCTGAATCTCGTCGGTCTGGCCCACAAGATGGGCTCGAGGCCCGAGGAGCTCTCGGGCGGTGAGCAGCAACGCGTCTCGATCGCGCGCGCCGTCGTCAACCACCCGCCGCTTCTGATCTGCGACGAGCCCACCGGGAATCTCGATCCGGATACGTCGGTCGGGATCATGCAGCTCCTCCACCGCATCAACACCGCCGGCACGACGATCCTCATGGTCACGCACGACCGCGAGATGGTCGACAAGATGCGCAAGCGCGTGATCGCCCTCGACCAGGGCAAGCTCATGCGCGACGAGCGCCGTGGGGGGTACGAGACCGAATGACGCGTTTCAGGCTCGTCTTCTCCGAGGCGGTGCGCTCGATCGGCGCGAACCTCTCGACGTCCATCGCAGCGACGATGACCGTGCTGATCGGAATGTTGCTCCTCGGTCTCTCGATCGCGCTCGGAAGCTGGGTCGTCTCGTGGTCGAACCACGTCAAGTCGGAGCTCCAGGTGCAGGTCTTCTTCGTCGACGCCGTGACGCCGAAGCAGGTGAACGCCGTCGGTGCAAAGCTCGCGAGCGATCAGCGCGTGAGCGACTACCAGTTCGTCTCGAAGACGGAGGCGCTGAAGCGGATGAAGAAGAAGTACCCGGCGCTGACCGCCAATCTCCCCTCGAATCCGCTGCCCGCCTCCTTCGAGGTGACGCCGGCGAATGCCGCGGACGTCAAGGTGATCGCGCGTGATCTCCGTCAGGCGAAGTTCGCCGGCGTCGAGAAGATCAAGGACGGGCAGCAGACGTCGAAGCGGATCCTGCAGGTCGGGAAGTGGATCTCGTACGTCTTCATCGTGATGGTGATCGTGCTCCTTGTCGCGTCGGTGATCCTGATCGCGAACACGATCCGGCTCTCGATCTTCTCCCGCAGACGAGAGATCGAGGTCATGAAGCTCGTCGGCGCCACCAACTGGTTCGTTCGCGGCCCGTTCATGCTCGAAGGGCTGTTGTGCGGGCTCGTCGGATCGATCGCCGCCGTGGTCCTGCTCTTCGTCGGCAAGCACGTTGCGCTCCCCGCGATCCTCGGTCACATCGACACGACGGACGACGTTCAGGCGTTGTCGTTCAGCCTCACGGCGCTCGCCCTCGTGGTCGTCGGCCTCGCCGTCGGTGCGCTCGGCTCCGGCATGACGCTCCGCCGCTTCCTGAAGGTCTAGCGGCGCGGGTTTCCGCGATGGAAGAGCATATCGCGGAAACCCGCGCCGCTAGACCTTCCGATTTTTCTGCGCGCTTCGCGCGATCCTGAAGGGGCTCGCCCGCGAGCCGCGATGGCCTTGACCGGTGCTCGCCCGCGAGCCGGTGGCCGGCTTCAGCCGGTCGCCAGCGTTCCGCCGCTACGCTCACACCATGCCCGGCGGACGCCGACAGGGACGCGGCCGGGGTAAGCGGCCGAGTCGCTCCGAACGTCACGAGCGGGCTCGCGCCGCAGGCGGCCGGGCCGCCGTCAAGCGCGCCGAGGGCGCGATCGAGATCACGCTTCCGCAGCGTCGGGTCCAACCCGAGTCTGTCGTGGCGCATCTCGGCCCGACGAACTCCGGGAAGACCTACCACGCGCTCGAGGTGCTCAAGGAGCGCGGTCGCGGCGTCTACGCGGGGCCGTTGCGCATGCTTGCGCAGGAGGCCCATCGCCGGCTGTCGGCGGAGATCGGCGCCGACGCCGTCGGGCTCGTCACCGGAGAGGAGCGCGTCAACGAGCACGCTCCGATCATCTGCTGCACGGTCGAGATGGCGCCGACGTCCGGCGAGGTTCTCGTGCTCGACGAGGTGCAGTGGGCCGACGATCCCGAGCGTGGGTCGGCCTGGACGCGCCTCTTGCTCGCGGGTGACTACCGCCACATCCTTCTGCTGGGTGCGCTCGATGCCGAGCCGCTCGTCCTGCAGGCGTTTCCGGAGGCCGAGGTCAAGGTCTTCGAGCGGATGCTGCCGCTCGAGTTCGTCGGCGCACGCGCTCTCCGCGGGCTGAGGCCGGGAACCGTCGTCGTCGCCTTCAGCCGCAAGGCGGTGCTGGCCCTTGCGGGTGAGATCAACCGCCTTCATCCGAGCCGCGTCTCGGTCCTCTACGGCGCGATGCCGCTCAGCTCACGGCGGGAGGAGATCGACCGCTTCCTCGGTGGGACGTCGGACGTGACCGTCGCGACGGACGTCCTCGGCCACGGCGTCAATCTTCCCTGCGAGACGCTGCTCTTTGCGGAGACGACGAAGTTCGACGGTGAGTCGCGGCGCGACCTCCTGCCGTGGGAGCTCGCGCAGATCGCGGGGCGCGCCGGGCGCTTCGGTCTCGTCGAGCGCGGCCACGTCGGGGTCCTCACCGGTGTGTCATGGGCGAACGCCGACCCTGCGATCGTCGAGGAGGCGCTGCAGCCTCACGTGATGCTTCCCTCCGGCCACCTCGGCTATCGGATCGTCGATGAGGCCAGGATCCGGCCGCGGCTCTCCGATCTCGGGACCGACGATCCGCGCCGGCTCGACGCAGCGCTCGCCGCGTGGCATCGCGTCGCGACGCGTACGTGGGCATACGAGGGCTGGCTGTCCGTCGAGTCCCTCGGGCCGCTGCGCGGGCGTCTCGCTGCGATCCAGCAGCGCCTGCAAGAGCGAAATCGACGGCTCACGATCGAGGACACCTGGAAGCTGATCAACGCTCCCGTCGACGAGGACAACGCGGAGCTCCTCGCGACGCTCGCACTCGCGGTGTCGGGTGACACCACCCAGCGTTCGCTGCTCACGTTCCTCCTCGATCCCGCACGCCTCCGCGACGCAACTCTCGAGGACGCCGAGCAAGCTGGACGAACTGCAAGCATCCTTCGCTGGTTCGCGTTGCAGTACCCGGATGTCGGCGGGGTCTCGATCGAGCGCGCCGCGGCCCTCGAGGAGGCTGCAGCCGCCCGGGTCGTGGCTCGCCTTCACGTCGAGGTCAGGGAGCCTACCATCGGTCGTTGCCGGAAGTGCGGCCAGACGTGCGCGCCGTGGTTCCCGATGTGCGACCGGTGTTTCGGCCGCCGCTGAGGACACGCGCCGAGCGGTCGCGACGCCGCTCGCACCTACAATCCGCCCGTGGCCAGGCCAACCGGGACCAAGCTGATAGCGGAGAACCGCCGTTCGCGGCACGACTACGAGCTCCTCGAGCGCGTCGAGGCCGGCATCGTGCTCAGCGGCACGGAGGTGAAGGCGCTGCGAGCCGGGCACGCCCAGCTCGGGCACGCATTCGCCGACGTGCGGGACGGCGAGATGTGGCTGATCGGCGCCTCGATCTCCGAGTACGCGCACGGCAACATCTCGAACCACATCACGGATCGCGATCGCAAGCTCCTGCTGAAGCGGAACGAGATCGACAGCCTCTGGGCGAAGGTGCGCGAGAAAGGGCTGACGCTCGTCCCCACGAAGCTCTACTTCAAGGACGGCAAGGTGAAGATCGAGATCGCACTCGGCCGGGGGAAGGACAAGGGCGACAAGCGCCGCGCGATCGCCGATCGCGACGCCAAGCGGCAGATGGACCGGGAGCTGAAGGCGCGGCGGTAGCGAGCCTCTGGGGCTCCTGCCCGTGGCGGGATGCCGTCAGTCGATACCGGCGAGGGAGTCGTGAAGGATGACGAGACCGGGCCGGACCTCGTAGCCGTGCCGTTCGTTGAGGCGGCGGATCGGCTCGTTTCGCACCTCGTTGTCGGTCTCCAGGGCCTCGTAGCCGGCCTGCTTCGCCCAGGCGATCTCGGCGCGCTTCAGTGCCCCGGCGATGCCGCGTCCGCGGAACGCACGCTTGACGGCCGTGATGTCGTGGTGCGCGCGCGTCGAGTCCGAGCTCGAGAGCGACAGCTTCGCGTAGCCCGCCACCTCGCCGTCGGCGAGGGCGATAAACGTTGCTTCCGGCCGGTCGCTCTCGCCGCGCATGTCGGTCGAGAGCCACGTCTCGAAGGAGCTCATCCGGTGCTCCTCCTGACCCGGCACATCCGGATACGCGTCGCAGGCGACCTCGTAGATGGCAGCCGTCAGGTCGGGCCGGTCGGCCCAGCTCACGATCTCGACGCCCTCGGGCGGGTCGACGCCGGGAGCTTCGATGGCGGTTAGATCGAGCACGAGCAGGGACTGGCGGCCGACCTCGCGGAACCCGTGGTGCTGGACCCACCCGAGGCTCGCCTCGTCGTCTTCGGCCACGGTTGTCTCGAGCGTGACGCAACCGCGCTCCTGCACCCAGCCTGCGAGCTCGGTGAACAGCGCGAGGCCGAGACCACGTCCTCGGTGCCCGGGCAGCACGAACGCCTCGCCCCGGCCCGTCCCCGGCTTCGAGTGCCAGCCGACATATGCGAGCGCTGCGGCGGCGTCCTCGCCGTCCACGGAGGCGAGGAACCACGCCATGTCCTCGGCCTGGCGCTTCCAGTCGACGTAGTCGGCCACGCTCCCCGCGCGATCGGGTCGGACCGTGGGAGCGATGGCCAGCCAGCGCTCGAGCTCGTCTGCGTCGACTTCCCTGATTTCGATCATCAGGGAGAACGATACGCCTCTGCTTGGCCGCTCGCACTCGGAGGAGTAGGCTCAGCGCTGTCCCACTGATCGAAGGAGGTCGACCTTGCACTCCGTGGCCCTGACCGTCAACGGAAAGCGGCTCGAGCTCGAGCTCGAGCCACGTGACCTGCTCGTCCACGTCCTGCGGGAGCAGCTGTCGCTCACGGGGACGAACGTCGGCTGCGACACCTCGTCGTGTGGCGCCTGCACCGTGTTGCTCGACGGCCTGTCGGTCAAGTCGTGCACCGTCCTCGGCGTCCAGGCCGACGGCGCCAGCATCACCACGATCGAGGGCCTCGCCCCGAACGGTGAGCTCCATCCCGTGCAACAGGCGTTCCACGATCATCACGCGCTGCAGTGCGGGTACTGCACGCCAGGGATGGTGATGGCCGCCGTCTCGTTGATCGAAAACGGCGGAGCGGGTGACAGGGAAGCGATCCGTGCCGGGCTCGAGGGCAACCTCTGCCGCTGCACCGGCTACCACAACATCGTCGAGGCGATCGTCGACGTCGCGGGAGCGCCGTCATGAGCGCCACGGAGACGCGGGGCATCGGCGCCCCGCTCAAGCGCAAGGAGGACGACCCGCTGCTCCGCGGCCGGGGGACGTACGTCGACAACCTCGACGTTCCGGGCGCGGTCGTGATGGTCGTCGTCCGCAGCCCCTACGCGCACGCGAGGATCACGTCGATCGATGCCGCCGCAGCAAAAGCGGCGCCGGGGGTCGTCGCCGTCTTCACCGGCGCCGATCTGCGTGACGACTGGAAGGCGGCGATGCCGTGCGCCTGGCCGGTGACGGAGGACATGAAGAACCCCGAGCACTTCCCGCTCGCCGTCTCGGAAGTGAACTATCAGGGTGACGGCGTCGCGGTCGTGCTCGCAGACACGCGCGCACACGCCGTCGACGCGGCCGAGCTCGTCGACGTCGAGTACGAGCCGCTCGGGGTGATCGTCGACGTCGAGGCGGCCGCCCAGGAGGGCACAACGCTCGTTCACGAGGATCTCGGCACCAACGTCTCCTACGTGTGGAAGCTGGACACGGGCAATTTCGACGAAGGCGCGGACGTGATCGTGAAGCACCGCTACGTCCAGCCGCCGCTGATCCCGAACGCGATCGAGCCTCGCGGCGTCGTCGCGCGCCTCGAGCCGGGTGGCGACGTCACGCTGTGGTCGGCGACCCAGGTACCCGCACATCCTGCGGGTCCTCACGGCCGCCACGCTCGGCATGTCCGAGACGAAGCTTCGCGTGATCGCTCCCGACGTCGGCGGCGGCTTCGGCTCGAAGCTCGACGTCTACGCCGAGGAGCTTCTCGCGGTCGCCCTCACGCGCCGTCTCGGCGCGCCGGTGAAGTGGACCGAGGAGCGCTCCGAGAACGCCCTCTCGACGATCCACGGGCGCGACTTCGTGACCACGCTCGAGCTCGCCGCCACGAAGGAGGGGAAGATCACCGCCTTGCGGGCGAACGTCATCGCCTCGATGGGTGCGTATCTCCAGCTCGTCACGCCCGGGATCCCGCTCCTCGGTGCCTGGATCTACGCCGGGCCGTACGCGATCCCGAACTACAGCGTCACGTTCACGGGTGTCTTCACGAACACGACCCCGACCGACGCCTACCGCGGGGCCGGGAGGCCGGAGGCGACCTACGTGCTCGAGCGCACGATGGATCTCCTCGCCAAGGAGCTCGGCATGGACCGCATCGAGCTGCGGCGGAAGAACTTCATCACCGAGTTTCCCGCCACGCTCGCATCGGGCCTCACGATCGACAGCGGCGACTACGTCGCCTCGCTCGATCGCCTGCTGGAGCATCTCGGTCTCGGGGAGATCGAAGCCGAGCAGCAGGCACGACGCGACCGGGGTGACGCGAAGCAGATCGGCATCGGCTTCTCGACCTACAACGAGATGTGTGGTCTCGCACCGTCACGGATCCTCGGGGCGATCCGGTATGCCGCGGGCGGCTGGGAGACGGCGACGATCCGCTGCCTGCCGACCGGGACCTTCCAGGTCATCACCGGCACCTCGCCGCACGGGCAGGGACATGAGACGGCGTGGTCGCAGATCGTGGCCGACCAGCTCGGGTGCGACCCGTCGGAGGTGGAGGTGCTGCACGGGGACACGAGCATCTCTCCCTACGGGCTCGACACGTACGGGAGCCGGAGCCTTCCTGTCGGCGGTGCGGCTCTCTGGTCGGCGGGCGAGAAGATCATCGAGAAGGCGCGCGAGATCGTCGCGCACCAGCTCGAGGTCTCGGCCGACGACCTCGAGTACGCGGCCGGCACGTTCACTGTCAAGGGCTCACCGGACAAGGAGATGACGGTGAAGGGCGCCGCGTGGGCTGCGTTTACGGCGCACAACCTGCCCGACGGGATGGAGCCGACCCTCGAGGCGACGACGACGTACGACCCGCCCAACTTCTCGTGGCCGGGGGGAGCACATGCCGCGGTTGTGGAGGTCGATACGGGCACGGGCGATGCGCGGCTGATCCGTTACGTCGCGATCGACGACGTCGGCACGGTCGTCAACCCGCTGATCGTCGAGGGCCAGGTGCACGGCGGCATCACCCAGGGCATCGCGGCCGCCCTCTACGAGGAGGCGCTGTACGATGAGGACGGCAACCTCTCGAACGGGACGATGGCGATGTATCTCGTGCCGTCGGCTGCAGAGTTGCCCTCCTACGAGCTCGACCGCACCGAGAGCAAGTCGACGGACCAGCCGTTCGGCGCCAAGGGCGTGGGGGAGACGGGCACGATCGCGTCGGCGCCGGCTGTGATCAATGCCGTGATCGACGCCCTCTCGCACCTCGGTGTGACCGATATCCAGATGCCCGCGACTCCGGAGAGAGTCTGGCGCGCGATCCAGGAGGCGAAATCGTGATCCCCGCAGCGTTCGACTACGAGGTAGCCGAGTCCGTCGAGCATGCCCTCGGGCTGCTCGCCGACGATCCGGAGGCAAAGGTCCTTGCGGGCGGTCATTCGCTCGTGCCCTCGATGAAGCTTCGGGTCTCGCGGCCGTCGAAGCTGGTCGACATCGGCAGGCTGTCGGCCCTTGCGTACGTGCGCGACGCCGGAGAGATGCTCGCGATCGGTGCGCTCACGACCCACGACACCGTGCAGCGGGATCCGCTCCTGCAGGAGCACTGCCCGCTCGTCTCGTCGACAGCGGGTCGCGTCGGCGATCCACAGGTTCGCCACCGCGGCACGATCGGCGGCTCGCTCGCGCACGGCGACCCTGCATCAGACATTCCCGCGATCATGCTCGCGCTCGACGCCGACTTCGTGATTACGGGCGCAGGCGGTGAGCGGGTCGTGCCCGCATCAGAGTTCTTCGTCGGCGTCTTCCAGACGGCGATCGCGCGTGGGGAGCTGCTGACGGAGATCCGCGTCCCCAAGCTCGGGGACTCCACGGGCTGGTCGTACCTCAAGTACCATCGCCGAGCGCAGGACTGGGCCACCGTTGGGGTTGCAGCCGTCTTGGAGCGGAGCAACGGCACGGTTACGTCAGCGGCCGTCGCGCTCACGAACATGGGTGGCACACCGCTCCGGGCCAGGGACGTCGAGGCAGCCCTCGTATCCGGCTCGTCCGTGACCACGGCCGCCAGTCGCGCGGCTGAAGGCACCGACCCACCCGGCGACACGGCAGCGTCGGCCGAGTTCCGGAAGCACCTCGCACGCGTCCTCACCGAACGGGCACTGCACGAGGCGCTCGGCTGATCGCACCAGTTCCGCTACACAGAACTGCCGCGGAGAAAGGTACTGGCCGACGCTCTAGCCGTCGAGAGCGGCTTCCAAGGCCTCGTCCGGGGTCGTCCCTGCGCGACAGATGAGCCTGTGGCGCAAGACGAAGGGAGCAAGTGCGCGTACGTCCTCGACAGAGGACCTGACTCCTTCCCGAGAGCCGCGCCTGTGCCTTCGACGCGCTGAGGAGGTGAATCGCTGCGCGTGAGCTCGCTCCGAGCTCGAGCTGCGGGTTGCTGCGCGTTCTGCGGACGACCGCCACGATGTACATCGCCACCTCCCGGGGAACGTCGGTCTCGTCCAGTTCGTGGCGCGCGTGGTCGAGTCCGACGACGCCGAGAAGCGATCGGATCTCGCCGAGCATGTCGGGCGTCACGCCCGTGTGGGGAAGCCGAAGCATCTCGATCTCGCTCTCGACGTCGCAGTAGTCCAGGTCGATCTTGAAGAGGAAGCGATCGAGCTGGGATTCGGGCAGCGGGAAGATTCCCTCGTTCTCGAACGGATTCTGCGTCGCGATCACGAGAAACGGATCGGGAAGCCTGTGGGATTTCGCCTCGATCGTAACGGTCCGCTCTTGCATGGCCTCGAGCAAGGCGGCCTGTGTCCGCGGCGGCGACCGGTTGATCTCGTCGGCGAGGAGAATGTTGGTGAACACCGCACCCGGGAGAAAGACGGTTTCCCCCAGCTTGGTCGTGTGGACGCCGGTGATCTCATCGGGCGTCGTGTCCGGCGTGAATTGGATGCGCTTGAACTTGGCGCCGAGGACGTGGGCCATCGCCCGGCCGAGGAGGGTCTTCGCGCTTCCCGGCGGTCCTTCGATCAACACGTGCCCCTGGGCGAGCGCGGCGATGAGCAGGAGGTCGACGGCGGGACCTTGCCCGATCACGACCTTTCCGACCTCCTCGCGCGCGCGATCGCGGAGATCGACCAGGTTCTCGTACGGCCGCGGTGTTGCGTATGACAAGATTCTCCCTCCTCGGTATTTCCTCTCGCGCACACGATACTCGGGTCATGTTCGTTTGTCTCCCCTACCGGCCGCGCCGAAGGGATCTTCGTCCGAGCGCCGCCGGTGCGCCGCCGGTACACTGAATCAGGTAGAGATGACATACGGGGGCGACCTGGTTTCGACGTGGTCGGTTCTCCGGCTGAGTTGCGAGCCGAGGTCCCCGGTCGGCCTCGTTAATCCACCGGGAAACACACAAATGCGAATCGTTCTGATCTCGCAATCGCTGCCTAGTCACTGACTAGCTAGCGACGCCCGTTCTGGCTGGGCCCGAGGCCAGGACCGGCGCTAACCATCGGGCTCGGCGCCGCGGGAGAGTCAATCGCCCAACGCGCGACACTGCAGGATTGACTGGCCCGCCGGTAGGTCGTTCGCCACCGGCCGTCGGGCGAGATTCAAGGCGAACTACGCTCGTAGATGCTCTGTCCGGTGCGTCCGCGGACGCGGGTTCGATTCCCGCCGCCTCCATGAAAGCGATTCGAGGCCCTCAGGGGCCTCGTCTCGTTCTGTATCCAGTTCTGACGACGCTTGTGCATGTCGGTTCTCGGCTGCATCGAGCGAGGGCGTCTTCCAACTCTTCGAGATCGATCTCGTCGGTGTACGCCTGCGTCGTGTCGGGCCGGGAATGGCCCATCAAGCTTTGTAGCGCGACGAAATCACGGCCACTCTCGCGGATGAAGCGGTTCGCAAAACCGTGGCGCAGCTGGTGAGGGGAGAGCCTTCGCACACCCGCGCGAACGCAGACCCGTGCAACGAGGCGCCACAGTGCCTGTTCGCTTACAGGCAGCTTCGCGTTCTTTCTTCGGCGCTCGCGCCGGAATTGGTCTACCCACTGTTCAACTTCGACTGTGACCACGTAGTCGTCAAGCTCTGCATCGAGTTCGCGGAATGATCTCCGCAGCTCCACAAGCACATCGGGATCGAGTGGGAGCCAGTGCCAGTGGTGCCCTTTGCGGCGCACCTTGACGCGTCCGCGGATTAGGTCGAGATCAGACCAGTGCAACCCCAGGACTTCGGATCGACGTAGCCCCGCTCCTTCCATCAGGAGGATCGGTGGGCGCTCGTGACCGACCGCGGCGCTCCGGATTCGCAGAAGCTCATCAAGGCTCGGCCGGTACACGTCGGGCTTGCGTTTCGGCGGTCGGCGTATCTTGCGCGACGGATCGACTTCGACCAGATCCTCCGCCTCCGCCCAGGCGAAGAACGAATGCATAACCGAGATGACGTTGGCACGTGTAGAAGCGCTCTTGTCTCCCCACCGGCCATTCAGGAACCGACGCAGATCCTCGGTCGCCAGAGAATCGATCGGCGCCTCCGGATGTTCCTCTGCCAGCTTGACCAGAATGCGCCAGTACGAGTCGATCGAGCGGGGCGTCGCGTCTCGCTCGAGTCGGCGCCATGCGAGATATGCATCGATCGCGCGCTCAATTCTCATCCGATGAGCTCCTTCTCCATGACATGCCAAGCTGGCAACACAGATCGCCGCACAACCTCTTGATGAACTGCGTCATCCAGGAATTGCGAGAAGCCGGCGTCGAGTGTGTTGAGGAGTCCGGTTAGGTCCACCGTTGGAACGGTAGTTCGCCGAGCTCGTCAATCGGCAACACGGTAGTCATGCTGATGTGACCTTCGAGGGGTTTCGAGAGACCTTCATCGCAATCGAGGAGGCGGTGGTCCATCTCATCGGGGGCCTTGCTCACTAGCGAAAATGGGGGCAAGGCCCTGCAATCACTGTGGACGCTCTGCCTAAAAGGCTTTCAAGTCAGCCCAGCCAAGCTACGGGGGTGCCCGCCCCCTGACCTCGGGAGAAGGCCCACTCATCACGTCCGAGCAAAACCCGCTCGAACGCGACGAGCCTCGGGGCCTTCTCCCGACTCGCCACAGGATCAGGGAGCGGGCACCACAGCGCCCGGCGAAGACGGCATACGCACAGTTCGGAATGTCACCCCGACGACCGCGTGGTTCCCGTGGCCGCCAACTACACACCGCGCGTGGCAGTGCTCTATGACGTGCTGGGAGGCGTCTGGTGCCCCCGGGGCAGCACGGGGTCTAGCGCCCAACCTATTCACCGAGCGGATAATTGCCGCGGACGCGACCGGATGCCGACGCCCGGGGCTTCAACAGACGGCCGCAGGTTGCGTAGACGGCCGCGTGATACACGATGGACAGGACCGCGAGCGCGACGGCGAATGCCGGCGTTCCAGCGAGCCACAGCGCGATGACCGCGACTGCAGAGATGACGAGTTCTTCTAGGAGCCGCATCGGCTCGGCGAAACGTCCCGCCTGGTGGAAGTCGATTCCGCCCCAGATACCGAAGCCGACCGCAGGAGCAACGATCGCGAGAATGACACTGTTGGTCGTGCCGTGCCCGCGCTGGTAACCCCAGTACGCAAGCGCAGCGACTATCCCCACTTCCATTGCGACGCGGAGAACGAGGAGTATGAGCTGGGAGCGTGTCACCGGGCAGTCAGTTGGAACACAGGGTGGTCTGCTGCGATCCTCGTAAACTCCGCGCTGTCGGAGTCGGGGCCGACGCCGTCGAAGAACTGGCCGACTTCCCACTTCCAACGGCGCAGGTATGCGCGCATCACCGACTCCTTCGCCTCGTCCGGCAGCTCTACAGCAGTGAACATTTCGCGGCGTGATCCGAGCAGCAGGGCGCCTTCGCCCGATGCGCGGAGGTTCCGCACCCATTGGGTGTGGCCGCGCGGAGCGACGAGGTAGCGGTGACCGTCGACGATCAGTGGATTGACGGGGTTGCGACGCGGCGCTCCGCTCTTCCGTCCGCGCACCTCGAGGATGCGAGAGCCCCAGAAGCTGATGCCGAGTCTCGTAAGCCCGGCGATGAGCGGGTTCATGACCTTACGGTCAAACCAACTCGGGGCGCGATAGTGCATGACTCACCTCCCGGTTAGTTGGACCTTGACGATAACGGGTCACACTAGAAGACGATGTAAATATCCCTCTTCGCGGCGGTCCTGGCCCAATCGGCCGGGCTGGGGGAACACCTGGCGGTGTCCCACCAGCCCGGCCGTGCGTGCTCGGGGCCTATCGGGTGTCGTGTCTTGGGTGGGTGAGCGGTTGTTGACGAATCCCGCATGTGATCTTCATCGGATTTCGGCTCATATTGTCACCTGATGTTCTATCGTCGTTCTAATCGACGAAAAGGAGGTTCTCATGACCGACGCCAAGCGTGTCGCGACCGAGGCGCCTCGAGGCGCAGGAGACAACGATCAATGAACCAACCAACGTTAAGGGCAGGTGGAATCGCAGCCCTCGTACTCGCCGCCTCCTACATCATCGGTTTCGTGATGTGGGGCGCGGTTCTTGGCGAACCGGCCGTGGACACGCTCAGCGGAAAGGTCGCCTTCGTCACGGACAACCTGAACGCCCTCACCGCGACCACGATCTTCATCTACCAAATACCAGGCGTCGCGCTGGTGCTACTCGTGCTCGGGCTGCGACAGTATCTCGGCAGCACCGAATCTGTCCTGGCCAACTGGAGTGCAGTGCTCGGCTTCATTTGGGCGGGCCTCGTCCTTGCCAGCGGATTGGTCTACGTTGTCGGCGCTCACGCGATCGCAGACCTTGCAACGAGTGAGGCCAGTAGTGCCGCGACGTCATGGCACACGATCGGTGTTGTCAGCGACGGACTGGGTGGCGGCTCCGAACTCGTCGGTGCACTCTGGGTTCTCGGAGCCAGCGTTGTTGCTCACCGATCGGGCAGACTCCCAACAACGCTCATCTTCCTCGGATACTTCATCGCGATGGCGGGAATTCTCACGGTGCTTCCGCAGCTAAGCGTCTTCCAGTCTGTGTTCGGCCTCACGCAAATCCTTTGGTTCGGATGGATCGGCATGCTGCTACTACGCGAAGCTAAGAAGGATCCGGTGACATCTGAGACCAACTTGAAAGCCTTTTAGAAGGCGGAGGCGCGAGAGGCGGAGCGGGAGGCTTCTGGCCGGCTTTGCCATACCTCGCACTGTTGGGTATGATACCTGTCAGTTCTAGGTATCCGACATCGACAAGGTGGGACAAGGTGAAACTCGCAAAGGACCTCGTTGCGGCGTCCGCCACGCCGCTCGTGCTCGCCGTGCTGCGCAGGGGCGACAGCTACGGCTACGCCATCCTGCAGGACATCACGGCGGCGTCGGGCGGACAGCTCGAATGGACCGAGGGGATGCTGTACCCGCTGTTGCACCGCCTCGAATCCCGGCGCTACATCGAGCACTACCAGGCAACGTCGGACGCCGGCCGGGTCAGAAAGTACTACCGCCTCCTGCCTGCCGGAGGCGACCACCTCGACGCCCAGACGCGTGACTTCGACCTGATCTCATCGACCCTCGCCGCCCTGCGCGGCCCGTACACAGGAGGAACCCATGCCATCGCTTGACGCACTCATCGGCCAGTGGACCGGGCAACTGCGCGCCACTCACCCGCGAACTCATCCCTCACCTCGACGAGCTCGCGGACCACGTGCGCACCAGCGCCCAGGCCCGCATCGACGCCGGTGCCGCCGTCGAGGACGCCTTCGCCTCGGCGCTGGGATCCTTCGGCGCTCCCGAGGACCTCGGCGCGGAGTTCCACAAGAACTCAACCGTCATGAAGGGCAAGGAGCGCGTGGCCGTGGGCACCTACCTGCTCATCACGGCACTGTTCACTGGTGCGGTGCTGCTGGTGGATTGGCGCTTCGACCTCGGCAACCAGGCACTGCTGTGGCTGCTCGTGGTGTGGGTCGTCACCACCGGATTGCATCAGGTGCTCCTTCGCCGAGCGCGTCACGGACACTCGCCTGGCTGAGCTCGACACGTATCGGTCGTGCGCGGTGAGTACGACGACTGGCGTGCGCCGCCGTCGTTGGATGAGCCGGGTCGCCGCGACGCCATCGAGGCCGGGCATCTGGACGTCCATCACCGTGATGTCCGGCCCGAGATCGGCGGCGATCTCTCCGTTTCGTCTTTCACGGCGAGTTGGCAGGAGGGGCGCCAGGTCCGAGGTGCCGCAGGACGACTGTTTCCTGTCCGGGTGTCATCTTCGGGGGGTCGCAGTAGCCGTGGCGTGATGCCCAGACGCGGCGGCAGAGGCGGGCGATCGTCATTGTCAGGCCCGAGATGCCTCGTGAGCCAGGGTGCGACGTAGAAGACCCGCTCTCCGTGATGTAGCCGCAAAAAGTCCGCGCCGTGTGCGTCTTTCGCGAGGTAGCGGCGTCAGTTTGGTGATGTAGTGGCGGAGTCTGGCCGGCTTCGTATTTCGATTGCTGCTGGACGACCCACCAGTAGCGGTCGGTGAAGCCGAGTCCGTGGTGGCGAGCGGCGCGGGGGAGCGCGCCGAGGAACGCTTTCGCGTACACCTTCTCGAGCTTCGTTGTGTGGCCCAGCACGCCGTGCAGGTGGGGAAGGCCGCGCTTCTGATCCTCGGTGACCGACATGAGCAGGTTGGGCCATTTCTCGCCCGGGCCCGAGCTCGTAGCCGATCTTGCGGAGCTTGCGGATCGCCTCGGTACGAGCCATGTTCAGTGCGGCGCGTTTCCGCTCTGGCCACAGATCACGTTCGCGCCTCTCGATCTCGGGACGGACGCGACAGCCGATCGTTCCCGAGCACTGCACGCCCGGGCCGTGGGAACACCTGGCGGTGTCCCACCAGCCCGGCCGTGCCGTGCACGTCATCGCGAACGACAGCACCTTCGCTTCTCGCCCGTAGAGGTTGCAGTAGGCATCGAGTGCCTTGTGTAGCACCTCGGCCATCGACCGCCCCCAGGTGGGACGAACAGCGTCACACCAGCGCCGGCCACAGTTCCGGGCATCCCCACGGATCACCTTGAAGCATCCCCCCGGGCACAGCCGCTCGCCCGGGTCGAGGAAGTCAGGCCGGATCTGCGCTGCGATTGCCCGCGACCGCTCGAACGCCGCGAGCTCCTCGGGCGTGTGCTGATAGACGAACTTGCTTCGCGGACGCGGGGGACGATCGAGCGGGCCAACCTGCCCGTGCGGCGCAGGTGCCTCGAACAGCGTCTGCTGCCCAGGCAGAGGCCGTCTAGAAGAGACGCCCATCACCCTCATCCAGCGCGTCGAAAACGGTCAGCTGGTCAGGGTGGATCTCGCCTAGATCGTGACTGCCCTCCGAAGCCGTTTCGTGGGGTTCGTCATCGCTTGAATCCGGACCCGCCCGCTTCTTTCCCGCAGCCGACCTGCGACGCGGGTTCGATTCCCGCCGCCTCCATGAACGGCTTGATAAAGCCGTTTCCAAGGCCGGTCGATTGAAACAGTTTCAGTCGTCCGGCCCTTCGGCTTCCTCACGTCGAGAGCGTGCGAGGGCTTCCATAGCCCGCTCCAGGTCGGTGAGGTCGTAGTGGCCGTAGATGGCGGCCGTTGTCGAGAGATCGGAATGGCCGGCGGAGAAAGCGAGGCAGATCGTTGACGAGGCTCAGCCGCAGCTACGCCGAATGAACTTAACGGGAGAGCGGATACTCGGTGAACTGGAGATGCCCGCGGCGCCATCCGACGATGATGCAGAGTGATTGTTCGTGGCGACGGATCTAGTGGCTGCCCAACGCTGACACAATCTGAACCTGTCCCACTCGGACAGCGAACGTAGCCCAGACCGACCCGCCGCAACCGATTGAAATCTCGGGCGGGTTCGATTCCCGCCGCCTCCATCATCGGCTTCAGTAAGCCGTTTCCAGGGTCGGCCTGAGGCCCATCTCAACTACCGACTCTGGCGCAGGATCCTACTGGCGGCTAGGCGGCAGTTGCCGTGACCGGTGTCTTCAGCAGTTCGGCGATTTGGTCGAGTGCCCCTTTGCGGAGTCCGTAGTAGGCGTAGGTGCCTCGTCGTTCGCGGTCGAGGATGCCTGCTTCGGTGAGCTGCCTCAGGTGATAGGAGGTGGTGGTCTGCTTGAGTCCGAGCGCTTCTTGGAAGTCGCAGACGCAGATCGCCTGCCCATCGGCTTGGGCGAGCATGTTCAGCATTTTCAGTCGATGATGGTCGGCCAGCGCCTTGAATACCGCCTCCAGGTCGAGCCCCTGGCGTTCCGTCAGCCCCGGGTGCATCAGCGGCTGACAGCCGGTGATTTGAGAAAGGTCAGCCATCGCCCAAGCATATCAAAAAAACTTGCTCTATCGGGGTATCTGCGCTATTCTCGCTTCAGCAACTTCTACTGATATGGAGGAAGTGATGCGGACACCGGCGAGAGCGATGACAGAAACGCTGTATCACCCGGCCAAAACGGGGGAACGCCGAGATTCGAGGCGGTGGTCGATCTCGCGGCGGAGCCACAGCACCGCACGCAGCCTTCATGGTCTGCGACTGGCGGCCAGTCGTCTGGCGGCAGCTTGGGACGACCCGATGACCGAACGCTTTAATCAGGAACGGGACCGCGAGCAACAGATGCTGCGCCGCCGTGGGGGCCGCTACTAGAGGACACTGGAGCGCTCCCGCATTCGTGGGCATCTGAGCAGTTGGACTGTCCGGCCAAGCACGGCGGTGTGCGGTGCCAAGAGAAGCGACTCATCAGACTTGAGGCGGTGCATGCCCTGCAACGGGCTGCCGACAACGCGTAGATGCGGCTTTATCGATCGCGGGCACGTCGTGGCGAGGTCACATCGCCGTGTGCCAACTATGTGAACGCAACGGCGAGGCCGGCGACGAGCTCGTCGATGGTCATGACCGGGATGAACTCGACTTTCGCGTTGAGGTTGAGGAAGAACGGCTCGGAGATAGGCGGGATCTGCGACGCGTCAGTCATGTCGAAGAAGATCAGACAGGACCGCTGGCCCTTGTCAGGGAAAAAGTACGCAGCCTCCGGATTCAGGTTAGAGAGCGCCGACTCGACAGTCTCTCGGAGCCTGCCATCCATCTGTGCCTCGTTCCCTTGCTCGACGGGCACGCTGACCCTCAGCATCATGCGCATACGACGCCTCCTGTCCTAAGCGTTGGAACCTCGTGTCGCCTCGGACGCTATACGCCCGCGCAGCGTCGCTGCAAGGGCGCCTCGGCTTGAGCACACGCCGCCGATGAGCATACTGCTCCGCAACCCAGAACCGCCTCCGCGTACCCGCCGCCGTCTCGAACACCGCCAGCCCGCTCCGTACCTCGGTCCGCCACCACCGATTGAAATCTTGCGCGGGTCGATTCCCGCCGCCTCCATTTTCGGACCCGGCGCAGCGGCTGCTGTCGCCGGGGCGCTGACATTCGGGATCGTGGTTCTCGCCTCGGAGGACGAGCGTGAGACTACGACTCGATGTAGATCGTGAAGGGGGGGATGACGCCGTGCTCCTGCATTGCTGCGGCGACCTCGGCAGGCGGGGAGGACAACATCGCCCCCATGGCGGCGAGATCGCTGACGTCGGCAGAGACAGCGATCTTGTTGCTCCCGTCCTGGGCAACGTGGTCGGTGACGTTGCTTCCGGAACCGGACTCGATGGCTGCAGCGCGCGCGGCCTTACCGTTCAGCCAGCGCTGAACGTCTTCGACAGCGTGAGTGACGATGACTCTTGGCATGAATTCCTTTCCTTGCCAGTGGTTTGCGGGCGACGCGAGTCTACTCCTCGGGCTACCCACGGCGGGAATGGGTAGGCTCAGTGGCCGGCGAGCACGTTCTTCAGGGTCGCCACGAGGAGCCCTGCCGCCATGGCGAGCACGCCGACGAGCACGGCGTAGCGGGTCGAGCGACCTGCTGTGCGGGCGGTCGCGAAGCCGGCGGCGGCGACGATCAGCGCGGGGACGAAGATCGTCACCTGGAGCTCCGAGTCGTCGTCGACCAGGATCACGGGGATCGTGCAAAGGGCGGCGACGACTGCCGCGCCTGCGATCTGGGCGAGGCCTATGAGGAAGTCGGTCTCGTTGACGGTCGCCGTCTGCGGGAAGAGGCGTGCCGCCAGCCGGAACGAGAACCAGTGCGCCGCGGCCACGCCGATCGCCGTGCCCCAGATGAGCGCCAGGAGTGCCTGACCGTGAAACGCGTGTGACCCGTCGCTGCGCTCTGGTAGCGACGCCATCTCGGCGAGGAGAAGGATCGAGACGTACAAGATCATCGTCACGGCTTCGCGGAGGACCTCGCGCCGCTCGCTCTCGTCGACTATCGCGAGCCGCCCCATGGGGCGCAGCCTAACCGCGTGCCCAGGACGAGCCGCGGTCAACGCGAACTGCGTTGCGGGATTCCACGAATGCGCCGCGGCTCACGCGGGAATAGATTCGACTCGTGAGGATTCGCACCGTCGCTCTCGGGGTGCTCGCCCTGCTCGGCGTTCTCTATTCGCGGGTCCTCCGCCGTACGATCCTGACCTGGGGTGCGACGTCCGCCGAAGCCGCCGCGCGCTTGCCCGGCGACGAGTTGCTCGAGGATCCCGACGGAACGTCCACGCGTGCGATCACGATCGATGCGCCGGCGAGTGCGGTCTGGCCGTGGCTGGCGCAGATGGGCCCGTCGCCGCGCGGCGGCGTCTACACCTACGACTGGATCGAGAACCTGCTCGGCCTGAACATCCACAGCGTCGACCACGTCATCCCCGAGCTCCAGCACCCCCGGGTCGGAGAGGAGATCGCCTTCGGCGGCAACCGGATGCGGCTCGAGCTGGTCGATCCGGAGCGAACGCTCGCGTTTCGCTCGGCGGACGGAAACTGGGTGTGGTCGTTCGTGCTCGAGGAAAGCGCCGGGCAGACGCGGCTCATCAGCCGCAACCGGTTCCGGCTACCGACACTGGCGGCGCGCATCGGGATGCTGCCGATGGAGCCGGGATCGCTCGTGATGGAACGGAAGATGCTGCTCGGGATCAAGGAGCGCGCCGAGCGACTCGCAGGCCCGCCTCCGGCCTGAGCTCACACGAGCGGCGGAGACGCCGATCTGACGAACTCCCGCGCCCGGGCGGCCTGGACGGCGTTCGTGAGCGTCGTGATGTCGTACGCGCCGTAGTGCCGCCTGCCGTTGATGAAGAACGTGGGCGTGCCCGAGACGCCGCTCAGGTCGGCGCTGTCGACGTCTTCGGCGATCCGGGCGACCGTCGCGTGCTGCCGCAGCGACTCGGTGAACCGCTCGACGTCGAGCCCGAGCTGCTCTGCGTAGGCAACGAGATGCTTCGGCAGGATCTCGTGCTGGTGGGCGAGCAGGAGGTCGTACATCTCCCAGAAGGCGCCCTGGTCGGCGGCGGCCTCGCTTGCCTCGGCTGCGAGCTGGGCGCTGACGTGGACGTCGTTCAGGGGAAGGTGGCGCCAGACGTAGCGAAGGTCACCGAAATCGGCGAGCAGCTCGCGGATCACCGGCTCCGCCTGGCCGCAGAACTCGCACTCGAAGTCGCCGTACTCGACGATCGTGACCGGCGCGTCGACCGGGCCGCGGGTGTGGTCGCGTTCGGGGTCGACGTCGAGATACAGATCGGTGAGCGGTTCGGCGCCCCCCGCGAGCGCGGGAATCCGCAGCCGCCGTGGTAGGCGAGCGGTCGCGCGGAAGAGCAGCCAGGTGACGATCGACGCACCGAGCGCGGCCACGAGGATGCCGATCTTCGCGTCCTCGAGCGTCGTCCCCTCGAACGCGATCGAAGCGACGAGCAGGGAGACGGTGAAGCCGATCCCCGCGATCGTGCCACCGCCCGCAACGGCTGCCCAACCCACCGGAGGACGAACCCGGCCGGCAGTGAGCCGGGTCGCGAGCCACGTGACGCCGAGCAATCCGAGCGGCTTGCCGACGACGTAGCCGACCACGATCCCGAGCGTCACCGGCGACGACCCGGCTCGCCGCAGCGCGTCGGCGTCGATCGTGACGCCCGCGTTTGCGAGCGCGAACAGGGGCACGATCGCGTAGCTCGTCCAGGGGTGGTAGAGCTGCTGCAGCCGCTCGTTCGGCGAGATCGTCGATCGCAGCCCTTCCTGCGCGACGCGGGCGAGCTCGGGCGTCGGCTGCTCGCGAAACTCCCGGAATCGCTCGGTTGCCTGTGCGAGCGTGGAACGGCTCGACGGGTAGGCGTACGTCAAGAGGCCGAGTGCGAGCCCGACCACGATCGGATCGACGCCCGACTCGAGGACGGCGATCCAGACGGCCGCTCCGAGCAAGAGGTAGACGAGGCCACGCCTCACCCGCAGCGCCCGCACGACGAGCACGAGGCCGAACAGCGCGAACCCGACGAGGAGCGCACCGATCGCGAGATCGGTCGTGTAGACCGTGGCGATCACGAGCAGCGCGACGATGTCGTCGACGACGGCAACGGTCAGCAGGAACGCACGGAGCCGGGCCGGGAAGCGTGGCCCGACGAGCGCGAGCAATCCGAGAGCGAACGCGGTGTCGGTCGACATCGCGACCGCCCAGCCGTGCGCTGCGGGCGTCCCGGCATTGAACGCCAGGTAGATCGCGACGGTCAGCCCCATCCCCCCGAGCGCAGCGAGCACGGGAAGAGTGAAGCGGCGCCGCTCGCGCAACTCGCCGAGGTCGAACTCCCTGCGCGCCTCGAGGCCGACCACGAAGAAGAAGAACGTCATCAGTCCGCTGTTGACCCACTCCCGCAGGTCGAGCGAGACTGCGTGACCCCCCGCGTCGATCGAGAGCGTCGTCTCCCAAAACGTCTCATACGAACGGGCGTCGACGTTCGCCCAGAGCAGCGCAGCGATCGCTGCGGTGAGAAGCACCGCTGCACCGCTCGTCTCCGTACGCACGAATTCCCGCAGGGGTGTCTGCAGGTTGCGCGCCCAGGCTGTCCGCCCCGCGTAGTCTCCGGCAGGTGCGTCACCCGGCAGTTCCTCGCTTGTCGCATTGCTCGTCGTGGTGGCGCACCTCGTGTCGAGAATCCCGGTAGGGGTCGAAACGTACCTTCGCGGGTCGGCTGCCTATGCCGGGCCGCGCGAGTAGCTCGCCGCTTGACACAATTCGCGCGTCGGGATTACGCTCTTGCCGACGTTGTGGAGGCCTCCAGAGGTACCGGGGAGGGACAGCGGATCGACGTGCTGCTCGTGGGCGACTGAGCGCCCTCCGCTCGAGACGTCGAGACGGTGATGTCGGCTCGACCCGTGGGAGGTGTGTGCATGTCAGTGGATGTAGGGATCGACATCGGCCTGCTGAAGTCCGAGATCAAGAAGACGTACGCCTCGGTCTCGCGGGAGCCGGGGAAGGACTTCATCTTCCCCACCGGCCGCGCGTGGGCAGAGGATCTCGACTATCCGGAAGAGCTCTCCAGGGTGCCCGATTTCGTCGCGCAGTCATTTGCCGGCGTCGCGAACCCGTGGTCGTTCGGGCGGGCCGAACCGGGAGAGGACGTGCTGGATCTCGGCTCCGGCGCCGGCACGGACTCGCTCGTCGCCGCGTTGATGGTCGGCTCTGCCGGATCGGTGACGGGGATCGACATGACTCCCGAGATGATCGAGAAGGCGCGCCTCGGTGCCGAGGTGGTCGGCGCGAGCAACGTCTCCTTCGTGGAGGGAGAGATCGAGGAGCTACCGTTCGATGACGAGAGCTTCGACGTCGTCATCTCGAACGGCGTGATCGATCTGATCCCGGACAAGGAAACGGCCTTCGCCGCGATCTACCGCGTTCTGCGGCCGGGCGGTCGCATCCAGTTCGCCGACGTGACGATTCAGAAGCCCGTCTCGGAAGCGGGAAAGCGCCGGATCGATCTCTGGACCGGCTGAATTGCCGGGGCTCTGCTGGACGCAGAGTACGGATCAATGCTGGAGCGTCACGGGTTCGAGCGCATCGAGCACGGCAACCTCGTCGCCACGTACATGCGCTCGAAGTTCGAGGACACCCGCCAGAAGGCGCTCCAGTACGGGGCGCAGGGCGCCACCGTGAAGGCGTACAAGCCCGCCTGACCAGGTCCGCGCTGCAGGCCGCGTCGTCTACGATCACCGCATGACGGGCGCCCCGACTGTTCCGTGGTCACGGCCGCCTGCGACCGTGGACGTCGTCGGCGGCATCGGCGCGGCGGCCCGGGCCGGCGTCGGGGGTGTCTCATAGCCAAGATCTTCGACGAGATCGGCGGCAAGCTCGGCACCTGGATCGAGGCGCAGCGTCTCTTCTTCGTCGGCACCGCGCCTCTCGCGGCCGGCGGCCACGTCAACGTCTCGCCGAAAGGCGACCTCCGGTGGTTCCGGATCCTCGGTCCGCGCGAGGTCGCCTATCTCGACTTCATCGGCAGCGGCGCGGAGACGATCGCGCACCTGAGGGAAAACGGCCGGATCGTGGTCATGTTCTGTGCGTTCGAGGGACCGCCGAAGATCGTCCGCCTCCACGGCCGCGGCGAGGTCGTCCGACCCGGAGACGCAGGCTTCGACGAGCTTCTCGCCGCCTTCGATCCACCGGCGCAAGCGCTGCGTTCCCTCATCCGGATCGACGTCGACCGGATCTCGGATTCGTGCGGGTACGGCGTGCCGCTGATGCAATTCGAAGGCCCGAGGTCGCAGTACGACGACTGGGTCGACAGCAAGCTCCGGACGACGGGCCTCGACGCGTACGTCGACGACGAGAACGCGGAGAGCATCGACGGGCTCCCGGCCATCGACCGCCGCTAGCGATCAGGGCCGGGCGCCAGCTCGGCGGAAAGGTCCGATTCGCTCACGGCGAACCCGACCGATCGGTACACACGGATCGCGACGTACTCCGGATCGGCGACCATCACGAGCGTCCGCGCGCCGAGAGTGTCGAAGCCGTACCGACTGACGACGTGGACGAGCGTGCCGGCGAGACCCTGTCCCCGAGCGTCCGGATGCGTCTCGACGGCCTGGAAGCGCGCGACCCCGGCGCCGGTGTCGACGAGCCCCATCTGGCTCACGAGCTCGTCGCCCAGGAAGGCCCCGAACCAACCGCCACCACCGTCGGCGACGAGCGCGCGGTTGCTCGCGTTTCGCCGGGTGACGAACTCCTTGCTGCCCTCGTCGTATCCCTCGTGGCAGGCGATCTGGAGCTCGAGGCTCCGGGCCCAGTCATCGTTCGATTCGAGTCGCCGGTAGGTCGCCTCCCCGTTCGGACGGGGAGGCGGTTGCACCGCAGTTGCGGTCATCACGGCCGACGCCTCCGTCTTGAAGCCTCGCTCGGCCCAGCCCGCAAGATCGGCGACGGCGCACGCACGACAGTCGAACCCGAGGGCTCGGTGCACAGCACCGGGCAGTGACGACATGAAGCATTCGAGCCAGCTGTCGATCCGATCGGGATCGGGCACGTGATCGAGCAGGAGGAAGTTGCCCCAGTAGAACGTCGGATTCGAAGGCGTCCGCACGACGAGATGGTCGCCGTGGTCCTCGATCGTCGATCCGGCGCGCTCCAGCAGGGCGAGATCGGTCTGGTATCCGAGAGACGAGACGTTCACGGCGGCAGACTATCCCGGGGCGCTTCCTCGATCGTCGGCGGCCGACGTCGGATGCGACCGCTGGAGCGTTTCGCCGCACTCGGGTAGCTCCGGCGTCGTCACGCCGGGCGGATGACGCCTCGGATGCCAGGGCGGTCGAGCCACGTCCGGGAACGGGCGGGCAGCGGTGGTTCTAGGCGCTGAGCGCGGTCCGGTCGCGTGCGGGCGTCTCGCGGAGCGGTGTCTCCGCTGGTGGGGCCGTGCCGCCGCCTGCCCATGTCGCGAGTGCCTCCTCGGTCACGCGCCTCCCGTGGCCGATGAGCGCCAGCTTCTCCTCATTGCTCCAGGAGACGCCGCGGCGGGCCAGGTCGAGCCTGACGCCGGGCGGCGTGGCGAGGTCGACCACGAGCCGTGGAACCTCGCGGCTGCGTCTGAACGGAAAGTCCGCCGACTCGAATGCCTCGTCGACGGCCGCGAGGAGCGTCGTGCGTTGCCCACCGCGCGTCGTCGACGCGATCGTCTGTCGCAGGCTCTCCCGTACCTCGTGGAGCGCTCGGAGGGAGGCGTCGCGCTCGTCGGCGAGCTGCACCTCGAGGTCGCTGTTGCGGGAGACGGCGATGTGGCTGAGTCGCGCGATCGTGTCGATCAGGTGCATCGGCTCGCCGCGCGACTGGCGCTCGATCGCCTCCCGAAGCTCGGCTGTCACTCCTCGTGCGACCTTCACCCGCGAGAGCCGTCTCATCCGGTGGTGCCACGAGTGGAGGCCCGTGCCCGTGAAACCCACGGCCGACGACCGGTAACGGCAGCCGACGATCCGGTGCACCGCCGGCTCGCGATAGGCGTACGCGAGCGGGAAGTGTCGCACCCAGCCGCCGTCGCCGTAGACGCTCTCCTCGATCCGCAGCGGCAGCACGAACGTGCTGATCGCACCGGACGCGAACAGCGCCGCGGCGAACGCTTCGGGTGAGTCGTGTCGTGAGCTGAACGCCCGTTCGTAGGGGTCGTCGCTCCGGGCCGACTCGGGGCTGAGGCCGATGTCGATCGCGACGACGGTCAGCTCCCTGGAGCCGTCCCGAAGCGCGCGGGCCAGCTCGACCGGATCACCGAGGCGCTCCCGGACCGTGTCCGGGAGCGAGTAGCGGTGGAGCCCGACGAACGGCATGCGCCAGAGGTCGTGCGCCTCGAAGACATCCTGGGGCTGGAGACCCATGAGGAACCGCTCGTGCTCGTCGATCGCATCGCGGGCGGCGGCAAAGCCCGAGAATGCACCCGCGGATGTCCCGTAGACCCAGCCGATCGCTGGCCAGAGGTCGCTCTCGCGGATCACCTGCAGGAAGCCGAGCTCGAGGAAGATGCCGTTGATGCTGCCGCCGGAGAGCACGAGCGCCGTGTCGACTGCAGGCGGCGCCGCAACGAGCTCTTTGGGCCTTGGGGAGCGCTTGAGCCGCATCCGTCGCACCATTCCTTCCGCTCGGACGCCGTGATCCTTGCGTCACACCGAATGGTACGCGTTGTGGGCCGGGCCGGGCTGCGGATTTCTACGTTGCGAGGATCCTGCAGAGGGCAGGGAGAGCTGTGCCGGTGCTCGACTCGAGCCGGACGCGGGCCTGCCCGTCGGCACCGGTCGGCCCCAGGTTGACGACTGCGAGCTCTCCGCCGTTTCGATCGACCCACGTCGGGAAGTCGGCGACCGGGTACACCTGCAGGCTCGACCCGCAGCAGATCAGGAGGTCGCAGCGTGCGAGCTCCTCGTAGGCGACGTCGAGCGTCGGCGGCATGAGCTCGCCGAAGAGGACGACGGCCGGCTTGAGATTGCCGCCGCACGTGGGGCAGAGGGGGACCGGTAGGCCGGCTACGAGCTGGGCTCCTGCGATCTCCCTCGGGCCACGGAAGCCGCATGAGAGACACTCGACCTCGGCCAGTGTTCCGTGGAGCTCGAGCGGTTCGCGGCTCCCGGCCGCCCGATGGAGCCCGTCCACGTTCTGCGTCAGGACCCGGCGCACGTAGCCGCGCTGCTCCAGCTCGGCGATCGCGGCGTGGCCCTCGTTCGGCTTCGCCTCGGCGAGCAGGGACAGTCGCTCGTCGTAGAAGCGCCAGAACTCTGCCGGCTCGCGTCGCCACATGTCGATGTGCGCCAGCTCCTCGAACCGCCTGTTCGACCAGAGGCCGCCGCTGCTCCGGTAGTCCGGGAGCCCGCTCTCCGTCGACACGCCCGCGCCGGTGAGCACGAGCGCGTGCCCGGCCGCCGCGAGCATCGAGGCGAGCAGTTCGAGCTGCCGTTCGTCGTCGTCGCGCATGCGCTGACAGTACCCCCGCCGGGTGCCCCACCTCGAGATCGGGACGAGCTCGGGCGGCCTTGCTGCCGGCCGGAGGCGGTCGCCGTGCAGTGACGGTGTCAGCGAGGAGAATGTCCTTCCAGGGCTACCATCGTTCCATGTCCAACCATCGTCTCGTCTACTCGAGCGACGGCGGTGACCGTCGCCGCGACGAGCGCGCGCGCAGGGATCCGGCCGAGAGAGGCCCGGCCCTGCCGAAGGACGGCGTCGTCCGGGTCTTCCGCGAGAAAGCCGGGCGCGGCGGCAAGACGGTGACGGTCGTCAGGGGCCTCGAGGGCGATCTCGCCTCGGTCGCGAGCGATCTCAAGCGCCACTGCGGGTCCGGCGGGTCGGTCAAGGGTGGCGCGATCGAGGTTCAGGGAGACCACCGCGAGAAGATCGTCGCCCGGCTCCGTGCATCGGGCTATTCCGCGAAGCCGGCGGGCGGCTGACAGGCCCCCGGGGAGGAGACGACGCGTCTCCTTGTGTTGATTCAACACGAAGGTTGTCTGGGCGGAGCTGCTGCCGGAACGGGATCTCGAGCGCGGACGGTGCCCGAGCAGCGCATGGAGCTTGTGTTGAATCAACACAAGGCAACCGGATCTCGGCAGGGTGGTCGCTCGCAGCGTTCGACCTGAGCCGGGGGAGGTGGCAAACAGAGCCGGTCCCTGGTGGTCCCGGAAGCGGGTCGACCCATGGTGAGACCCCGTTGGACATCGCGACGCGGGTCTAGCCGGAATGGATGGCCGGGGCCCCGACGAGCGTCGTGGCGTCGTCTGGTCCCTCACCCTCGCGGGCCGTTGCCTGGATGACCACTGCGGCCATGATGATCGCCCCTCCCACGAGCGTCGTCGCCCGGGGCGTCTCCGAGTAGGCAAGCCAGACCCAGAGGGGCCCGAGAACCACCTCGAGCAGCGCCAGGAGCGCCACCTCCGCCGGAGGCAGAAGGCGCGCACCGACCGTCAGAAGTGCGAGGCCGAGGCCCATCTGGAACACGCCGAGGGCGACGAAGATGCGCCAGTCCGACGCGGTCGCCGATCCGAACGACGCAAACGGAGCGACGACGACGATGATCAATGCCTGTGAGGCGCACGTTGCGGGGAGCATCGACACGTCGCGTCGCCGGCGTGCGATCACGATCGCGACGGCGAACGACGCGGACATCACGAACGGGAGCACGACCGCGAGCGCGCCCCGCTGCAGCGATCCGATCACCATCACGGTGACGCCGATGCCGGCGACGGCCATCCCGATCCAGGTTCGACGACCGATGCGCTCGGAGAGGACGATCCAGCCGAGGAGAGCAGCCAGCATCGGCGCCACAGCCTGGAAGAACAGGACGTTGGCCACGGTCGTGTAGTTGAGGGCGAGGAGGAACGTGCCGGAGGAGATCGCGAGGAACACCGTCACGACGATGCCGTCACGACCGAGCGAGCGGAGCGAGCCGATCGCCCCGGAGCGCTCCGTGAGCGCCACGACGACGAGCAGCGTGAAGAACGCGAAGAGAGCGCGCCCCACGACCTGGGTGGCGGGCGTGGCATCGAGCGCATGTTGACCGAGTCCCGCCGTCGACCAGGCGAGGGCGGCCATGAGGATCACGATGCGACCCTGTGTGACCGTCCGTCCGTCGGCTACCGCCATCATCGCGCCAGTCAACCACGTAAGGTCAACCGCATGCGGAGGGCCAACGTCACGGAGGCCGTGGGCCGTCTCGGCACCGAGGGGGCCTTTGCCGTCCTCGCCCGCGCGCGGGCGCTCGAGGCAGAGGGGCGCGACGTCATCCATCTCGAGATCGGCGAGCCCGACTTCGAGACACCTCCACACGTGGCCGAAGCCGGGATCGACGCCATCCGGGCGGGGGAGACGCACTACTGCCAGACCGCCGGTCTCCCCGTGCTCCGCGAAGCGGCCGCAGCGTCTCTTGCCTGGTCGCGCGGGGTTCCGATCGACGTGGAGAACGTTCTCGTGGCGAACGGCGCCAAGCCGTTCCTCTTCTTCACGGTGCTCGCGACGTGCGGTCCCGGTGACGAGGTGATCTACCCCGATCCCGGGTTCCCGATCTACGAGTCGGCGGTTCGCTTCGCGGGAGCGACGCCGGTCCCGCTTCCTCTGCGCGAGAACCGGGGCTTCAGCTTCGATCCGGCGGAGCTGGAGAGCCTGTTGAGCGAGCGGACGCGCCTCGTGATCCTGAACGCGCCGCAGAACCCGACCGGCGGCGTCATCCCGAGCGCCGATCTGGAACAGGCCGCTGCGGCGATCGAGCGAACGCCCGCATGGGTTCTCACGGACGAGGTCTACTCGCGCATCACCTACGACGTCGAGGCCCCGTCGATCGCGTCGCTCCCCGGGATGCTCGACCGGACGATCCTCCTCGACGGCTTCTCGAAGACGTTCTCGATGACCGGCTGGCGCCTCGGCTACGCGGCGGTTCCGACCGATCTGGTCGACCCGCTGACGCGACTGATCGTCAACTCGACATCGTGCGTGCCGCCGTTCGTCCAGCTCGCCGGTGTTGCCGCGCTCGAAGGGCCCCAGGATGCCGTTCACGAGATGGTCGCGGAGTTTCGCCGCCGTCGCGACTATCTCGTCCCGGCGTTGAACACGATCTCGGGCATCAGCTGTGTCGAGCCCGGCGGTGCGTTCTATGCCTTCCCGAACGTCTCCGAGTTGCCCGTCGACGCCGACACGCTCGCCGAGCGATTGCTCGTCGAAGCCGGGGTTGCGGTGCTCTCGGGGAGCGCGTTCGGGATCCACGCGACCGACCATCTCCGCATCTCGTACGCGTCGTCACTCGAGAACCTCGAGCGCGCGGTCGAGCGCGTTCGCGTGCTCGTCTCGAGCCTCGACACCTGATCGCCCCCCGCGCGCTCCTCGCTAGGGTCGAAGCGATGCGCGGGTTCGTCGACGTCCACTCCCATGTCGTGCCCTCGGGGGACGACGGGGCCTCCTCGATCGAGGAGGGCCTCGCGCTCTGCAGGCTCGCGTTCGAGTCGGGTACCGACATCCTCTTCGCGACACCGCATGCTCATGCTCAGTGGGACTCGTTCCCGCGCACGCCGGAGCGGGATGCGACCTACGCCGCCGCCTTCCCCGAGATGCAGCGCGAGGTTGCGACGTGGGGGCTCGATCTCCGTCGGGGGTGGGAGGTGTACCCCACGGTGATCGAGGAGAGCGCCGTGGACGAATACGTCCTCGCCGGGACGAGGGGCGTTCTGATCGAGTTCCCCGGCTCGTGGGTGCGGCTGGACGACGCGATCGAGATCATCGTCAGCGCCGGTGCGGCGGTCGAGGTGGCCGGATTCGTGCCGGTGCTCGCGCATCCGGAGCGGTGCCGCGCAGTCGCCGAGGATCCCGGGTGCGTCGATCCGCTCGTTCGCCGTGGCTGGCTGCTGTGCGTCAACGCGCCATCCTTTCTCGGTCAGCACGGCAGCACTGCGGAGCGTACGGTCTGGGAGCTCGTGGCTGCCGGTCGGGTCTCCCTCGCCGCGTCCGATGCCCATACGGCCTCGCGGCCGCCGGTGCTCGACGAGGCCTACCGCCGCGTGCGCGAGCGCTGCGGGGACGAGGTGGCTCTCCCCCTGTTCACGGGCGCGGCTGTTCCCTGGGGCTGAGCCGCCGCTCGTCCTCGAGCCGCCAGTCGATCTCGGCGTGCCCGGAGGTGGCAAGGAGCTCGTTCGCCCGGGAGAAGTGTCGGCAGCCGAAGAAGCCGTTGCGCGCGGAGAGCGGTGACGGATGAGCCGCGCGTAAGACGTGGTGCCGCGAGGTGTCGACGATCGAGCCCTTCTGCTGGGCGTACCGGCCCCAGAGCAGGAACACGATGCCGTCACGCCTGGTCGAGAGCTCCGAGATCACCCTGTCCGTGAACAGCTCCCACCCCTTGCCGGCATGCGACGCCGCCGAGCGTGGGGCGACGGTGAGAACGCTGTTCAGGAGGAGGACGCCTCGCTCCGCCCAGGGTGTCAGGTCGCCCGTCGCCGGCGGCTCGAGCCCGAGGTCGCTCTGGAGCTCGCTGAAGATGTTCCGGAGCGACGGCGGCTGCTCGATCCCGCGCGGGACGGAGAAGCAGAGCCCCATCGCCTGGCCGGGGCCGTGATAGGGATCCTGCCCGAGGATGACGACGCGAACGCTCTCGAGGGGGGTGAGCCGCAGCGCGTTGAAGACGAGCGCAGCGGGAGGAAAGAAGCCACGTCCCGAGGCGACCTCGCGCCCCAGGAACGAGCGCAGGCTCTGCATCCCGGGCGTCTCGAGCTCGTCGCCGACCGCATCGAGCCAGCTCGGGTCCATCTGCGGGTTCACCGGCGTCAATGATACGAGCCCCGGAGCAACTGAGCCGCCCTCCGATGATCGCGATTGGGTACGCTTTCCTGCGAAATCAGAGCGCGGTTCTGGGGGCACACGACGCTTCCTTCACCCGTTCGACATTGGGTGAGAGGAGGTGTTTGATTCATGGCAACAGGAACCGTCAAGTGGTTCAACGATGCGAAGGGCTACGGCTTCATCGCACCGGACGAGGGAGGCAAGGACCTCTTCGTCCATCACAGCAATATCGCCGGCGAGGGCTTCAAGACGCTCGCCGAGAACGCGAAGGTCGAGTACGACGCCCGCGAGGGCGAGAAGGGCCCGGAGGCGACGAACGTCGTCGCGCTCTAGGCAGGAATTGCGCGGACGGGGCCTCGCACGCGGGGCCCCGTCCCCGACGCAGGCAAGGAGGTGATTGTCGTGGCGGAGGAGAAGATCGAGATGGAGGGCGAGGTGCTCGAAGCCTTTCCGAGCGGCATGTTCCGCGTCCTGCTCGACAACGGGCACGAGATGATCGCCTACACCGCGGGCAAGATGCGGCGCTACCGGATTCGCGTCAACCCGGGTGACCGGATCAAGGTCGAGCTGTCGCCGTACGACCTGAACCGCGGCCGGATCGTCTACCGGCATCGATAGGCCGGCCGGGACAGGTTGAAAACCCGGGAGACAGGCTAAAGCCTGTCGCCGGAGTTCAGCGGGCTGCGCCCCGCGCTGGTCAGTTACTTCTTCTTGGTCTTGCGGCCGGCGGAGCCGGGGCGCTGCTGCACGATCATCCCCTGGGCACCGCGCTCGGCGCGACGCCGCTGGTCACGGTTGACCGGGTCGGGCATGGCGCCCTGCTCGCCGACCATCGCCACGTAGGCCTTCCGCTCCGCCGGGGTCATCACGGCGAGGGCGCGCTGTGCCTGCTCGGGAGTCTTGATCTCGCCGAAGGTCTGCATCTTCTTGATCGCGCCGGCAAGCTCGGGGTTCGAGCGCTCGTAGGCTGCGACGGACATCTTCTGGAACCAGCGGCGCATGAACGGGACCTTCGAGAGCAACGTCACGACCGGCCGCAGGAAGCGTCCGTTCTGGATGCGCGCCAGCAGGTACAGCACTCCCATCGCGAGGAGCGCGACCCCGATGATGATGAACGGGAGGATGAAGAGGGTGCTGATCGCGAGTGGCATTGCGGGAATGCTAGCCGCTCCGGGCGCAACGGATGCCGAGTCCGGCAGCGGTAAGGGAGTTCGGTTCAGCGGCTGACGGCGATCACGAGACGCCGCGCCACCGACCGGCCCCGCGCGTCGGTCGCGCGAAAGAGCACGGAGCGTTTTCCGGCGGCCCGCGGCTGGCCTTTGACGACGCCGTTGCGCTGGAGGCTCAGCCCCGCCGGTAGGAAGCCCCTGGCGCGTGCCCAGTGAATCGGGGCGGTCCCTCCGGAGGAGACCAGCCGGGCCGCGTATCGGTGGCCGATGTGCCCTCGCGGGAGCCGCGTCGTGGCGATCGCGAGCGGCCGTGGCGGCGCCGACGCAACGAGGCCCTGCGCGGCGAGTGCCTTCTGGATCAGCGTTGCCATGGCGGCACTCCCCGCATACCGCAGGTGCAGGCCGTCGGGTTCGAACCAGTCGGGGTGGCTTCGCGAATAGAGATTCCAGTCGACGAGCGTGAGCTCGGGATGACGGTCAGCTGCTTCGCGGAGCAGATCGTTCATGTGGAGGTACGACTGCCGCTCTGCGCGAAGCGTGAGCCAGAAGACGTTCTCGACGTTCGCTTGGGCGAGCGCCGCCAACGTCGTTTCGATCGTCGTGGCGAACGTCGACTCGAAGTCGTTGTATCCGACCGCCACGACGACCGTCGATCCGAGCTCGAGTGATGGGAGGAGGTCGACGAGAGAAGGCGGTCGTACGCCCTCGTACGGGCAGCTCTCGCCGACGAGACGACGGCACGGAGTGGCCTCGAGGTCGAGATCGATCCCCTGCGCGAGGATGCGGCGCGCGCTCGGTTCGAGCGCCAGTGATGCGGCGATCGAGTCGCCGATCACCGTCACTCTCGTCCGTGGCGTCGCGACCGAGGAGGCGGGGACGGCAGATGCGCCGAGGGCGACCGCCGCCAGAACGAGGAGAGTGAGGGCTCGTCTCACCCTCAGAGGATAGTCAGGCGAGGCCGCCCTGAGCGTCGTGCGGGCCGGTGCTCTTCCCGTCGTCGCCGGCATGCATGATTCGCTCACGCAGCGCCTGGGGATCGTTGACGCCGATGAACGTCAGCTTGTCGGACGCGTCGTCGCTGGCCGTGTCGAAATCGATCGAGCCGACCTTCAGGATCCGGTCCACGGCAGACTGCTTGACCGTGATGTTCTGGATCCGGTCGACGTTCGTCGACGTCTCCGTCTTGGAGAGGACGCCGGTCCTGATGTTGAGGCGCTTCGTCGTGATCGTGTACTGCGTGAAGAAGCGTTGTAACCAGCCGGCGGCGATCGTGACCCCGATCCCGGCCAGGAGGACGGCGCCGATGATCGGGTAGGAGATGCCGACGTCGAGCGAGCGAAGCAGCACGAGCAGGCCGAACGCGACGATCGTGACGGCGAACCACTTGACGTGGAAGGACAGCATCGCGCGCCACGTCGGGTGCCCCTCCCAGATCATCGTCTCGTTTCCCATCATCTCCATGGTGGGCGACGATATCAGCGGGCCCACCGGCGGTTGACTAGCGTGGTGTCGTGACCAGCGTCGAGACGCCGGACGGCGCGCCCGAAGTCCGGAAGAAGCAGCGAGCCGGTTGGAGGCGCTATGCGTTCGCGGGCGCGGGCTTCGCGATCGTCGTCGTCACGTTCGCCGTCGTCCTGCCGAAGATCGCCGACTATCGCGACGTCTGGGACGTCGTCACGCTCCTCAGCTGGGAGTGGATCGCGATCCTGATTGCAGCGACCGCCCTCAATCTCGTCACGTTTGCGCCGCCGTGGATGATCACGCTGCCGGGCCTGCGGTTCCGGCAGTCACTCGAGATGACGCAGGCCGCGACCGCCCTGTCGATCGTGGCCCCGGGAGGCGCGGCGGTCGGGATGGCCGGATCGTGGGGGATGCTCCGGGGCTGGGGCTTTCCGGCCCGCGCCGTGACGAGGGCGATCACGCTCACCGGCGTCTGGAACCAGCTCGCGAACCTCGTCTTCCCGATCGTCGCGCTGTTCCTGCTCAAGGCCAACGGCGGTGAGACCGCCTTGCTCGGTACCGCCGCGTTCGTCGGCGTTGCCGTGCTCGGCATCGTCGTCGTGCTTCTCGTGCTCGTGCTCTACTCGGAGAACCTTGCGCAGGACGTCGGCGATGCGGTGGCGAGCTTCGTCACGTGGCTGAAAGGGCGCATTCGCCGCGGGCCGGCCACGTTCAGCGGGACGAGCTTCAGGAAGTTCCGGAGCGAGGCCGTCGATCTGCTCGCGCGCCGCTGGCACGCCCTCACGCTCGCGACGCTTGCCGGCAGCTTGACCGTCTTCCTGCTGCTCGTGCTCAGCCTGCGGGCCGTTGGCGTGCCCGCGTCCGAGGTCGACGTGATCGAGATCTTCGCGGCGTGGTCTCTCGTCCGGATCATCGGTGCGATCCCGATCACCCCGGGCGGCTTCGGGATCGTCGAGCTCGGGCTGACGACAGCGCTCGTCGCGTTCGGAGGAGCGAACGCCGGCGTCGTCGCCGCGGTCCTCATCTACCGCTTTCTCACGGTCGTTCCGACGCTCGTATTCGGGGGGCTCGCAGCACTCACGTGGCGGACCCGCTCGCGAGTCGTGGCTGACGTCTGAGTCCCGTTCGGCAGGAAAGCGATTCGACGCGCGGAATCAGGATCGCGTGGAGGAGCAGAGCCACAAGGACGAGATGCGCGCGGCACTGCGCGGTGACTTCGACCGGATGCGCCGGCGACTGACGCAGGGCGAAAGCGAGATCGTCGAGCCCGCCCACCGGATGTCCCCGAGAAGAGTGCACCCCATGGTGGCGGCCTCGGAGAGTCGACGGGATCGTGGCTCGATCGGCTTCTCGGCCGGGCCTGAGCTCCTTTCGCTAGCTTCAGGCGATGTTTCGCCGCCTCGCTCATCTCGTCTGGGGCGCGGAGGTCGACCGGGCCCTACGCCCTGTGCTGCTCGTCACGCTGATCGGCGCGCTCGCCGGCTCGAGCGTGTGGACCTTCATGGGCATCTGGGCGTTGAAGGAGCTCGGGGCGACCCCCTCACAGCTCGGCTACGGCTATCTCCTCGTCGCGATCTCCGCCGGGGTCGTCGGGTACATCGCCGGCCATCTCTCCGACCACTTCGGCCGCCGTCGGCTGATGCTCTTCGGGCAGGGGATCTTCGCGGTCTACATCCTCCTCTTCTTCGGCGCCGGCGATCACGTCTGGCTCGGGCTCGCGCTGATCGTCGGCGTCGGCTCCCTCGGCTCCGTCGTTGGTTCGTCGAGTCAGGCGATGGTCGCCGACCTCGTCGAGCCCGAGAAGCACGAGGCCGCGTACGCATCGGTCAGGGTGGCAGCGAACCTCGGTGTCACGCTCGGGCCGCCGATCGGCAGCCTCTTTCTCCTGATCGGCGGCTGGTCGTTCTTCTTCCCGTGTGTGAGCCTCCTGGCGATCGGCTCGTGGGTGCTGGCATTCCGGTACCTGCCTGTACGAGGCGCCTACGCACCCGAAGGGCCACCGGAGCGAGGGTCGCTCGGCGTCATCGTCCGCGACCGAACGTTCTTGCTCTTTCTCGCGGCGAGCGTCTTCGCGTGGCTCATCTACGTTGCCTACGAGACGGTGCTCCCCATCTCGCTCGTCGAGAGCCACGGGATCCCCGAGTGGGGGTGGGGCTTCCTGCTCGTCGTCAACCCGTTGCTCGTGACGCTCTTCCAGATGCGTCTCACTCGTCGAGTCACCGCCGTGCCCTCGGCGCTGAAGTGGGCGCTCGCGATGTTGCTGATGGGACTGCCGTTCCTGTTCCTTTCTCTCACGTCGGCGCTTCCGGCGATCATCGCCATCCTCGTCCTGTTCGTGATCGGCGAGATGTTGTGGGTGCCGACGTCGCAGTCGATCGTCGCCGGGATGGCGCCGGATGACCTGCGCGGCGCCTACATGGGGGCGTTCGGGAGCACGGCGGCAATTGGTTTCGCGCTCTCGCCGTTCCTCGGGCTTCAGATCAGGAGTGCAGGAGGCGATAGCGAGATGTGGGCGGCGTTCGCGGTGGTCGCGATCATCAGTGCCGTGCTCGGCTCGATCACGTGCATGCACGTCGCGGGACGGGGCCCGGACGAAGTCCCCGAGGGCGCACCGGTCTAGGACTGCGCGGCCTGCGGCGCGGCGCTCGCGTCGCGGGCGAACCTGCGGAGCCACGCCAGGGTTGCGAGCGCCATCGCCGCCGCGAAGATGTACGGCACCGCGTCTCCGAAGGCATCCGCTATCGCTCCTCCGAGGGCAGGCCCGAGCATCACGCCGGCCGCCCAGGCGGTGTTCATGAAGCCGAAAGCAAGGGCCTGCGGAATCTCCGCGGCCTCGGCGCGATCCGAGATCAGCGCGGCACTCGGCGAGAAGATCAGGCTCGCTGCAACGGAGGCGCAGGTGACGAGAGCCGCGATCAGGTATGGAGAGTCGAGCAGTGCGAATGCGACGCCGATGACGCCGAGCAGGAGCAGCCCTGCACGCACGGGGACGAGTCGGCCACGGCGGTCGCTGAACCCGCCGATCGCGGGCGCGAGCACCACCTCTGTCGACCCCGCGACGATGAACGTGGCCGCGATCGCGACCGTTCCCCAGTTGGCGTCGTCCAGCGAGAGTGGCACGAGAAGATCGACGACGCCGAAGAACAACGACGGGACGGTCACGAGCCAGACGGCGGAGAGGAAGCCCATGCTGCGGAGCGTCCGGCGAAGCGCGCGGGACGGCTGGGTGTCGCTACGCCCGGCGGGGAACGACGCGGCGAAGATGGCAACGAGCGCCGTGACCGCCGCGATGGCGATGAACGTGGCGCGAATCGAGCCGAGCTCCGCGAGCGCACCCACGGCGGGGCCGACGATGAATCCGAGCACGGCGACGGCGAATACGAGGCCGACTGCCCTGCCTCGCTGATCGCGCGGCGTCGCGAGCATGAGCCAGGCGAGCGCCCCGGACCATGTGATCGCGCTCGCGATGCCCTGCGCGAACCGAGCGAGCCCGAGGCCGACTGCAGACGTGTCCACCGAGAACGCGAGCGTTGCGAGGGCCAGGACGAGGAGCCCGATGACGACGGTGCGCTTTGGCCCGATCCGCGCGGCGAGCAGGCCGGACGGAATGCCGCCGATGACTGCGCCCGCGCCGTACGCCGCGACGAGGATGCCGGCCTCGAGGGTCGAGAGCTCGTAGGTGTCGGTGAAATGGGGAATCAGCGGCACGATCGCGGAGAACAGCATGGTGTCCGCGAAGACCGTGACACTGACGACGAGGATGAGGCCGCGCATCGGCCCGAGCATACGCACAGAGCGGGGCAGGTCCGGACCACAAAAAATGCACCGAGTCGGTGGCCCCTTCGTCCGACCTCCCGGTTGACCTCCGCCGAAGCGAGTGCCGACTGGGACGCCATCAATCTCCGGCGCTCCGTTCTCGGTGCACACGGAAATCTAGGGAGTCGAGATCTTGCCGTCAAGGCCATGTGCGGTGAAATTGTCGCAAATTGCGTCGATCGTCTTTTCTGCCGGTAATTTGTGCGCCGATTGCATCGTGCGAGGTCGTCGTGCGGGCTCGAGAACTCCCGAGCAACACTGTCGAAAACAAAAAAGCACCGGGGCGGTGGCTCCCTCGTCCGGCTTCCTGACTGACCTTCGCCGAAGCGAGTGGCCGATCGGGAGTCCATCAACCTCAGGTGCTCCTACCTCGATGCAATCACCAACCTAGGGGTGTTCGTCGACGCCCGTCAAGTGGCGACCGATCTCCATTTTCGCAAATTGCATACATTTTCGGATGCGCAGGTCAAGATTGCGTTCCGTGCTACCTGCTCTAGAAAGGATTTGGGACCGTCTTTCGCCGAGCCGGGCCGCGTTCGTCCACCTTGCCGGCTGACCTTCCGCTTCCGCGTACTGCCTCCCGGCGAGGCTTCGTCCTCTGGCGTCCCGTACTCGGCGCAGTGGTGAATCTATGCTGTCGGGAGGTCTCCGATCAAGGGCATCGGAGCACGACCTTCCCGCAAATTGCATCGATCTGGAGTGACATGACCCGAAAGCACATCGTCGTGACGGGGGCGGGGACGGGTATCGGCCGTGCGATCGCGCGTCGCCTCGGCCGGGACGGTGCTTCGCTGACGCTCCTTGCGCGCGACAGATCGAGGCTCGAGGCCGTCGCCGAGACGATCGGCCCGCCGACACACGTCGCTCCGTGCGACATCCGCGACCGCGGACGGGTCGACAAGGCGATCGCGGAAGCGGCCGATCGGCTCGGGCCGGTGCACGCCCTCGTTGCATGCAGTGGGCTCGGCGGGGCGAACGGCGGCGATGCGAAGAGCGATCGATTCGACGACCTCGTGGCCACGAACCTGAACGGGACCTACTACTGCTGCCGCGCCGCTCTCGATCATCTCGCCTCCGGGCCCGAGGTCCGCTCCCTCGTCGTGATCTCGTCGATCCTCGCCCGGATCGCCGTTCCGGAGTACACGGGCTACAGCGCCTCCAAGGCCGGCCTTCTCGGTCTCGTGCGGTCGCTCGCGGCGGAGGTCGGAGCGGGCAACGTCCAGGTCAACGCCATCTGTCCCGGCTGGGTCGACACGGACATGGCCTGGGAGGGGCTCGACGCCATCGCCGAGACGACGGGCGGGACGCGCGAGACGGCCTACCGGCACGCGATGGAGGCCGTGCCGCTCGGCCGCATGTCGCAGCCCGAGGACATCGCGGGCACGGTTGCGTGGCTGCTCTCGCACGACGCGCGCGGCGTGACCGGGCAGGCACTCGACCAGAACGGCGGCGCCTGGATGGGCTGACGCCGACGTGCCCCTTGATTCCCGACCGGGTAGACGGCGTAGGATCGCGCGGTTCACCGGACCACCATCCAGGCAGGCAACTCCGTACCTCGCGTTCGCGGCCGTGGCGGGTGGCCGGCTTCAGCCGGTCGCCGGGGTTCGCTCGCCCCGGTCGCGTCGCTCCGCTAGCGTGCCGCCATGGCATCCGGTGCCCGCCCGATCGTCGGCATCACCTCCTATGCCCAGCCGGCGAGCTGGGGGGCGTGGACGCTGCCTGCGGCGCTCGTGCCCTACTACTACGTCGAGTCGGTCGAGCGTGCCGGAGGACGGGCGATCGTCGTTCCGCCGAGCGAGGAGGGCATCGACGAGACGCTCGACATCCTCGACGGGATCGTCTTCTCGGGGGGCATCGACATCGACCCGTCTCGCTACGGCGCAGAGCGCCATCCCTCGACCGACCCCGCTCAGGTCAAGCGCGACGCCGGCGAGTTGCGCCTGCTCGGGGCCGCGCTCGAACGAGACCTCCCGACGCTCGCGATCTGCCGCGGGTTTCAGTTGCTGAACATCCTCCGCGGTGGCGACCTCATCCAGCACCTCCCCGAGCACGTCGGCCACGAGGGCCATCGTGAGACGCTCGGCGTCTTCTCCGAGCACCCGGTCGAGGTGCGCGAGGGAACGCTGCTCGAGTCGATCCTCGGTCCGCGCCATGCTGCCGTGCACTCGAGCCATCACCAGGGCGTCGGGCGCGTGGGGGAGGGACTCGTCGAGAGCGCCTTCGCCGAAGACGGATCGCTCGAGGCGATCGAGGATCCCTCCAAGCGGTTCGCCCTCGGAGTGCTGTGGCACCCCGAGATGGAGGACGACGACAAGAGAATCTTCGAGGCGCTCGTTCGCGAAGCCGACGCCTACCGCGCGGGCAGGGTATCAACCTCTAGTTGACGGTTAGTCTTGAGGCCCCGGGCGGTGACTCGCCCGCGGCCGCACCGCGAGCCAGGGCTCCGACGAAGCCGGGGGCAGAAAATCCCCCGATCGGATGATTGCCGTCCCTTCGAAGGGGTATAGGATAGGGCGCATTGCGCCTCGCCGGCGCGTGCGGCACGCCGGCGAGGCCGTTCTTCAGGGAGACAGACCGACAGGCAGTAGGCGGACGGGGCCGGAGGCCCCGTCCGTCGTTCGTCATGGCTTCCGAACACCGCCCCGCCGTCGGGGTCGCGCGCGCGACAGCTCGACCTCGTGTCGTTGCCCGGTGTGGTCGCAGATGGCGGCCAGGTCGTGATCTGCGTGCCAGAGGACGACGTCTCGACCTGCGTCCTCGGCACAGGCTGCGACGAGGAAGTCGACCGGCCGTCGGCGATGGCCGTCGCGTTGGGAATGTGCGAGCTCGCGCTGGAGGAGGAGTGCCCGCTCGACGGTCGCCTCCGAAAGCGGCAGCCAGGTGAGAGGCGCCCAGATCGCTTGAAAGTCGGCGTCATACGCGGCGCCGTTCTCGGGCCCGACGAGCATCTCGAGCGCGATCGGTACGCAGGTCGCGACCTCGCCCCGCGCGTATCGCTCGCGGAACCGGGCGTCGAGCTGTCTGCCGGCGGGACGTGACCTGCGGATCCAGATCGAGCTGTCGACGAGGTAGAGCGGCACGTACCTAGACCCTCGGATCGCGCGCAGCAGACCAATCTCGCGCCGTCGGGAGCTGCTGGCGGCCCTGTTCGAGGTACTCCGCTCCCCGGCGCAGGGCGGCCTGTCGGGCCGCTTCGCGCAGCGCCGCGTCGATCGTCTGCTTGATCCCTGTCGTACCGAGCGCGGCCTTGGCCGCCGCGAGGGCGTCGAGGTCGAGCTCTACGGTTGTCTTGCGGCGTGGTGCCATGTGCGCATCCAATGAGCAGGCGGTACGTCTGTCAAGGGGTCTGTCGTATGGGCACCCGTGCCGAAAGCCCCGTACGGCACGCCCGGGCGCTACAGCCGATCCGGAACGCCAGTCGGGTGATGTCATCCCTCGACCGAGGTATTGACCAGGCCCCAAAAGGGGCATACCCTTAGTCAGCTCTGGGCGCCGTCCGGGGACTGTGAGCGTTCGATTGGGGAATCGACCTCACGGGGTTACTTGAGACAAGGGAGTCTTGAAATGTGGGGGATGGGGAAGCGCAGGCGACCTTCGGGGTCGGCCGAACAGACGGAGCGCGCGTTGTTTCGCGAGCTGGGAGCGAAGCATACGTCTGAAGGCTCAGGGAACAGGCGGTCCAGGGGGCCACGTTCGTCGCGCGCCCGGTTCGCCGGCCTCGCTCTCGTGGTGCTTGTGGCGGCTGTCGCGTCTCTTGCCGTGGCGAACAGAGGCGAGTCGGCCCTGAGCGGCACGCCGCTCCCCTCGTCCGCAGGCATGAGTGGATGGGACACGGTGTCAGACAGTTGGACACCCGGCAACACGGTGGAGTACGCAGAGAAGCAGGCCATCCCCTTCCGAATCGACCTCGGCGGGCTCTCGACGAGCTCGACGTATCTCGTGAACATCTGCCGTGAGTTCCAGAACGGCTCGAAGTACGGGTTCCTCTACCTCGACGAGTTCGATACGACGATCCATCTAACTGACGCACAGGCGGGTGGCCCGGTCCTCGACGCCACAGGTCCCTTCGCGACAGTGAATGCGACGGTCACGGGCGTCCAGGACTACACCGACGCAGGTGGAGTCTGCGGCTCGCAGGAGCGGCTGGTCCAGGTGACCGTCAAGCCGACGAGTGCTACGACCTCGTATCTCCTATGGGGCGGGCATCTTGCGGCCCCCGGCGACACCGTTCCGGGATCGGCGAATCTCGTCGGCTTCGGCAACGGGGCAGGCTCCTACCCGGGCGCGAGCCTCGCGATGCGCCGCGTCTCCCCGGACAAGGCGGTGCCGATCCCCGTGAACAAGATCATCATCCTGTCGAAGATTGACGTGAACAAGGTCGTTCAGGGCGGCACGGCCGTACCGGGTGATTTCTGTTTCACCATCTCGCCTAACGCAAATGGCGCCCCGCAGGTGTGCGGATCAGGCTCGTTCCTGGACTTGCCTACCGGTACCTACACGGTGCAGGAATCGGGTCCCAGCGCGTACACCTTGCAAAGCGTCACCGGCACCAACTGCGCCGCCGTTCAACCCCTGACGAACAGGCAGGCCAGCGCCTCGGTCGTAGCTACGACCAAGGCGCCGATCACTGCATCATGCACGTTCACAAATGTGTTCCAGAAGCAGACGCCGACGTTGGCGACGACGTCGTCTCCGACGGGTGGGGGTGTTGTTCCTGGTGCGTCGGTGACGGACGGGTTTACGGCGTCTGGTGCGTTTGGGACGCCGTCGGGTTCGGTTGATTTCTTCTTGTGTCAGCCGGCGACGGTGACCGCGAATGGCGGTGATTGTTCTTCGGGTGGTGCGAAGGTTGGTGCGACGAAGGCGCTTTCGGGTGGTTCTGCGACGTCGGATGCGTCGGCGAACACGACGGCGGTTGGGACGTATTGCTGGCGGGCTGAGTACTCGGGTGACACCGTGTACAGCAGTGGTTCGCATACCAACAAGACGACCGAGTGCTTCACGGTTGGGAAGAAGACGCCGACGTTGGCGACGACGTCGTCTCCGACGGGTGGGGGTGTTGTTCCTGGTGCGTCGGTGACGGACGGGTTTACGGCGTCTGGTGCGTTTGGGACGCCGTCGGGTTCGGTTGATTTCTTCTTGTGTCAGCCGGCGACGGTGACCGCGAATGGCGGTGATTGTTCTTCGGGTGGTGCGAAGGTTGGTGCGACGAAGGCGCTTTCGGGTGGTTCTGCGACGTCGGATGCGTCGGCGAACACGACGGCGGTTGGGACGTATTGCTGGCGGGCTGAGTACTCGGGTGACGGTTTGTACAGCAGTGGTTCGCATACCAACAAGACGTCTGAGTGCTTCACGACGGTGAAGCAGCCGTCGGCGACGGCGACGACGTCGAGCCCGACTGGCGGCGGTGTGCTTCCGGGTGCGAGCGTCACTGACCAGGCGACCGTGTCGGGGAGCGGCCCGACTGCAACGGGTTCGGTTGATTTCTTCTTGTGTCAGCCGGCGACGGTGACCGCGAATGGCGGTGATTGTTCTTCGGGTGGTGCGAAGGTTGGTGCGACGAAGGCGCTTTCGGGTGGTTCTGCGACGTCGGATGCGTCGGCGAACACGACGGCGGTTGGGACGTATTGCTGGCGGGCTGAGTACTCGGGTGATGGTTTCTACAACTCGAGCACGCACACCAACAAGACCACCGAGTGCTTCACGACGGTGAAGCAGCCGTCGGCGACGGCGACGACGTCGAGCCCGACTGGCGGCGGTGTGCTTCCGGGTGCGAGCGTCACTGACCAGGCGACCGTGTCGGGGAGCGGCCCGACTGCAACGGGTTCGGTTGATTTCTTCTTGTGTCAGCCGGCGACGGTGACCGCGAATGGCGGTGATTGTTCTTCGGGTGGTGCGAAGGTTGGTGCGACGAAGGCGCTTTCGGGTGGTTCTGCGACGTCGGATGCGTCGGCGAACACGACGGCGGTTGGGACGTATTGCTGGCGGGCTGAGTACTCGGGTGATGGTTTCTACAACTCGAGCACGCACACCAACAAGACCACCGAGTGCTTCACGACGGTGAAGAAGACGTCGACGATTGGCGACGACGTCGAGCCCGACTGGTGGCGGTGTGCTTCCGGGTGCGTGCGTCACTGACCGGGCGACCGCGTCGGGAGCGGTCCCGACGCCGACGGGTTCGGTTGATTTCTTCTTGTGTCAGCCGGCGACGGTGACCGCGAATGGCGGTGATTGTTCTTCGGGTGGTGCGAAGGTTGGTGCGACGAAGGCGCTTTCGGGTGGTTCTGCGACGTCGGATGCGTCGGCGAACACGACGGCGGTTGGGACGTATTGCTGGCGGGCTGAGTACTGGGTGACACCGTGTACAGCAGTGGTTCGCATACCAACACGACGTCTGAGTGCTTCACGACGGTGAAGCAGCCGTCGGCGACGGCGACGACGTCGAGCCCGACTGGCGGCGGTGTGCTTCCGGGTGCGAGCGTCACTGACCAGGCGACCGTGTCGGGGAGCGGCCCGACTGCAACGGGTTCGGTTGATTTCTTCTTGTGTCAGCCGGCGACGGTGACCGCTAATGGCGGTGATTGTTCTTCGGGTGGTGCGAAGGTTGGTGCGACGAAGGCGCTTTCGGGTGGTTCTGCGACGTCGGATGCGTCGGCGAACACGACGGCGGTTGGGACGTATTGCTGGCGGGCTGAGTACTCGGGTGATGGTTTCTACAACTCGAGCACGCACACCAACAAGACCACCGAGTGCTTCACCGTCGAGGCCGGCACGATCAAGGTCATCAAGGACTTCGTTGGTGGCCCCGGGGATGCCACGGTGACGCTGCAGATCAAGCAGGGCGATGTCGTGAAAGACTCCGGTCAAGAGGGCGACGGAGGGTTCATCGGGCCGAATGTCCTTCTGCCAGGCGCCTACTCCGTCGGCGAGATCAGTGGTGCCGGTGACATCAACCTCGACCTCTATACGACAACAATCGAGTGCTCAGGCGAGGAAGGGACGGCCACGGGCACGTCCACTTCGGTGACGCTCTCGAATGACGAGAACATCGTCTGCACGATCACGAACACGCGCAAGGCACGATCGATCACCGTCGAGAAGACGGTGTCCGCCACGCCTGACGGCGAGTTCGTCAAGGCTCCGGACACGGCGACGAAGCCGGAAAACGGTGGAACGTTCTACTTCAAGGTGACGATCACGAACGAATCCCCCGCCGACACGATCTCGGTCACGAGCTTGGCCGACATCGTCGGCAACGATGGCGTGGACGTGGACAATCTCGTCTGTCCCGGCGCAACGGAGGAGAACCCTGACGGGATTCCGTTCGACCTCACGCCAGGTGCTCACGTGACGTGCACGTTCTCGCGTGACTTGGTCGGCAACGGCGGGGCGACCGAGACCGATCATGTCGACGTGGGTTGGACGGATGACGAGGGCTCGGTGCAGGAGCCCGAGTCGAGCAACGACGCGATCATCGCGCTCACGGACGTCCCGTCGACGATCACCGTCACGAAGACGGCGAACCCGACCGTCGTGCAGGACAGCGGGCCGGTGACGTTCACGGTCGTCGTCCGCAACAACTCGGCGGTCGACACGGTCTACATCCAGACGTTGACCGACTCGATCTACGGGGACGTCAACGGCAAGGGAACGTGCACCCTCGAGGACGGGATCGACGAAGGCCCCGCGGGCTCTCGCCGGATTCTCCCGGGCGCCTCGTACACGTGCTCGTTCACGGCGACGGTGTCGAACACCGAGACCGACGTCGTCACGGCGACGGGTGTCGACGACGACGATCAGCCCGTTTCGGACGACGACGATGCAACGGTGACGGTCAATCACACGCCGCCGCCGCCGTACAACCCGAGCGCGGACGTCACGGTCACGAAGGCCGCGACGCCGCAGGTGCAGCTCCCGCTGGGTGGGGGAACGGCACCGATCACGTACAACCTGGTCGTCGTGAACAACGGCCCCGACGCAGCTGCCAACGTGAAGGTGGCGGACACCGCACCGGTGAACGTCAGCTTCGTGTCGGCGACGACGAGTGCGGGAACGTGCTCGACGACAGCACAGGCTCTCGACTGCACGATCGCGAGCCTCGCACCGGGCGCGTCGGTCGCGATCACGGTCAGCGCCACTGTCAACGCGACCGGTACGAAGGTGAACGTGGTGCTCGTCACGACGACGACTCCGGAGACGAACCCGAACAACAACTCGGCTCAGGCGCAGACGCTCGTCACCGCTCCGGTGACGCCGCCGAAGCCGCCGAAGGTGGCTCCGGAGATCTGCAACACGCTGGTCGCGACACCGAAGGTGCTCAAGGCGACCGGCAAGAAGCAGAAGATCGTCATCTCGGTCAAGAAGGGCAAGACCAAGAAGGGTGTCAAGGGCGTCAGGGTGAAGCTCACCGGCCCGGGCATCAAGAAGGTCGTGAAGACCGGCAAGAACGGCAAGATCAAGGTGAGCCTGAAGCCGGGCAAGCCGGGCATCATCAAGGTCGTGATCCTGCCCAAGAAGAAGGTCAACGGCAAGTGGGTGAAGGTGAAGGCCTGTAACACCCAGCGGATCGGCGTGGTCGGCGTCTACGAGCCGCCCGTCACCGGGTAACACCGGCCGCAGCAAGGAAGCGCAAGGCCGACGCCCCTGGGAAACCGGGGGCGTCGGCGCTTTGCGGGGCCCGAAAGAGCTGACCGAGGGCAGGTGTTAGAGGTATGTGAAACCCTCGAAGGAGGCATGGTTACCCCCCAGAAGGGCGACTACGCTTTGCACATGAGGGTTTTTGCTCTTCTTGCGGCAATCGTCGGCCTCGTCGCTGTCCCGGCCGCGGCCGCCGGCGACAAGGACTCCTCGGGGGTCTCCGCCGTTGCCGCCATCGACGTCGTCGGCTCCGGGAGGCTCGCCTGGCGCAGCGTGGCCGTTCGTGCCAAGCCGAGCCTCACTGCCCCCGTGCTGAAGAGGATCAAGCAGTTCCGCCCGGACTACCGACCGAGCGTCGTGCTCGCCGTCGGGGAGCTCGACCACGCCGGCTCGGGTGAGCCGATGTGGTACAGGATCACCGTCCCGGGGCGCCCGAACGGTCGCACCGGCTGGATCCCGGCCGCGAGCGTCGACGTGAAGCCGATCGATCGCTGGCTCGTCATCTATCGCGGTGCCAGGAAGTTCGAGTTCTACGTCAACGACAAGGTCGTTCGCACCGGAAAGGTCGCGATCGGCGCCAAGGGCATGGAGACGCCCATCGGCCTCTTCTACGTGCAGTCGAAGTTCGACCCGTCGTGGGACGTGCTCGGGGCATACGCGTTCGAGACCAGCGGGTACTCGAAGCTCTCCGACTGGCCCGGCGGCGGAGTCGTCGGCGTCCACGGGACGAACACGCCCGACCTGATCGGGCAGGCGGTCTCGCACGGCTGTGTCCGGCTGTTCAACGAGGACATCCAGTTCCTCCGCGGAGTCGTGCCGGTCGGTACGCCGATCAAGATCGTCGCCGCGTAGGATTTCGCCTACCCTCGACGAAATGATGAAACCCATGAATACGCACCCGACTCGAACCGTCAAAGCCCTCATCGCACTCACGGTCGTGGTGTCCGCGATGCTCGTGCCCGCATCCGGCCTGTCCGCGGTCAGCAAGACGCCGCCGAAGGCCGTCATCGGAGCCGGGACGATCAACGTGCCGATGCTCGCCGTCCGCAGTGCGCCGAAGAAGAACGCGCGCGTCGTCGCGAAGCTGAGCGAGTTCAGGCCGCAGGATTACCGCGCGCGGTACGTCCTGGCCATCGCAGCCAAGATGGGGAAGAAGACCAAGAAGGCCCCGGCGCAAATCGAGTGGTACAAGATCTCGGTTCCCGGACGGCCGAACGGCCGCACCGGTTGGGTACAGGCGCCCCACGTCACGATCAAGCCAATGCCGTGGCAGGTCGTGGTGTACCGCGACTCCCGCGTCGTGCAGGCGTGGAAGGGCACGAAGCTGCTGTACACGGGCAAGGTCGCGGTCGGTGCACCCGGGATGGAGACGCCGACGGGGCTCTATTACGTGACCGTGCGCTTCAAGCCGGTCAAGGTGCCGTTCCTCGGGAGCTTCGCCTTCGAGACGAGCGCCTACTCCAAGCTCTCGGAATGGCCCGGCGGCGGTGTCGTGGGGCTCCACGGGACGACGGCGCCGCAGCTGCTCGGGCTCGCGGTGTCGCACGGCTGCGTGCGCATGTCGAACGACACGGCGAATTTCCTTCGCGACCGGATCCCGCTCGGCACCCCGATTCGCATTCTCGCGGCGTAGGGAATCCTGGCGGGGCGGGGCATTGGCCCGCCCCGAACGCGCGGAGTTACAGGCTGCTCGCCTCGAACGCGTAGGGCGACGGGCCGCCGGTCGACAGCGTGCGCTGTCCGCCGGTGCCGCTCAGCGGCTTGACGTTGTAGCCGCGGTCGAGGAACTTGTGACCCGGTGTGAATGCGCGCCACGAGCCACCCTGCGAGGCGGCGACCCGGACGCCCTCGAACCGGAAGCCGAACCGGTTGCAGACCGGCCGGTTGCCGTTCCACGACTCTGCCGTGGCGATCGGGCGCCAGCGATTGGTGGAGTTGGCGAGCAGGATCGGCTCGGTCACGGCCTTGCCGTCGAGCCACACGCGCCACCAGTTCGCCTTCCCCGACATCTCGAGGACGGCGACCTTGTGGCTCTCGCCGACCGCGACTCCCTGGAGCAGCGGCACGAACACGGGATCCTGGCCGCCACGCGTGATCTCTGCGTACACCATCGTCGGCGTGTCGGGAATCGAGGCGATGCCGACCTGAAGCCAGAGCGTCTCGCCGCCGGCGCCTTGACCCGGTCCTCCGACCCCGATCCACCCTGCGACGTGGCCTGCGATGACGTTTGGGCTCACGGTCGGCGTGATCGTCGCACGTACTCCGTGCGCGACCCGCGCCGCCTGATGCCCTGCGTAGGCGTAGCCCTGCGACCCGCTCGCGCCGGCACCGCACTGCTGGCCGTTCGCCTGGGCCGTGTCACTGGCGGGACCGGCTGTCGCCGCGCCGAGCGCAATCGCCGTGATCGTGAGAAGAAGGAGGAAGCGCCGCATACCTTATGGATCGGTACGTTCGGCCCCATTTGATGATCCCTCGGCTCAGCAAAAACCCCACCCGGGCGGGTGATTGGGGGGCGGTCGAATCCCTCGATCGCGCTCGTCCACACGGGCGATACGCGGATCGTTCGGCGTGCCTCGATCGGGCGAGACGGCCGAAGTCGGTATCGCCTAAAGCTCGATCTCGAGGCCGTCGTGCGCGCACTCGACGCCTGGCGGCGAATCGAGCTCGACCGGCCGGTGGGTCAGGAGGAGGCGCTTCGTCCCGGACTCTTCCGCCGCGAGAATGGCTTCGTCGGCACTCAGGTGGCCGCGCAGCGGGCCGTCGTCGACACCTCGCGCCAGGGTCGCCTCGCACACGAAGAGATCGGTGCCACGTGCGAGCTCCGCAAGCCGCTCGCTCGGCCCGCTGTCACCCGAATACGCGACGGTGACGCCGTCGGCCGAGAGGCGGAATCCGTACGTCTCCAGGGTGTAGTGCGGCAGCCGCACGGGCACGACCTCGACGCCGCCGCCCATGAACGGCTCGTCCGGTGCATACTCGCGCACCGTGAAGACGCGGTCGAACATGTCTCTGAAGCCGAACCGCTCTCCGAACTCCTCGAGCACGGCGCGGCCGCCCTGGTGCACCCAGAGCTCGGTGCGATCGTCGATCGCCACGCCTGCGGCGCGATACATCGCGCCCCAGACCCACGGGACGACGTCACCCCAGTGGTCGAGGTGGAAGTGCGTGATTGCGATCGCGTCGACGTGCGGCCAACCCTCGCGTTGCCGGAGCCGCTGCAAGACGCCCGGCCCACAGTCGACGAGGAGCCGGCCCCCTGCACCTTCGAACAGGTAGCCGGAATGCGCCCCACCAGGGTTGGGCCAGGCCGGCGAGCAGCCGATGACCGACATTTTCACGGCCGTATACTCCCTCGATGGAGCCCAGGATCCGTGTCGTGATCGCGAAGCCCGGCCTCGACGGGCACGACCGTGGAGCCAAGATCATCGCCCGCGCGCTGCGCGACGCCGGCATGGAGGTGATCTACACGGGACTCCATCAGACCCCGGAGCAGATCGTCGAGACAGCGATCCAGGAGGACGCGGACGCGGTCGGCATCTCGATCCTCTCGGGTGCCCACATGACGCTGGTACCGAGGATCATCGAGGGGTTGCGCGCGAACGGCGCAGACGACGTCCTCGTCCTGGTCGGCGGGACGATTCCCGACGACGACGCGGCAGAGCTGGTCGAAGCGGGGGTTGCCGCGATCTTCACACCGGGGGCACCCACGGGCGAGATCGTCGCCTTTCTCCGCTCGGCAACCACGGCGGCGTAGCCGCCGCAGACCGGGTTCCTCGTCAGCGTGCTCACCCGGGGCGGATCCGGTCGACGGACAGGGCTTCGGGCTCGCCCGCCATGACGGCGGGCGTTGCGGCCGTCTTGATGGTGAACACGAGCACCTTCGTCGCCTTCCGTGAGCTGAGCGTCCGCCTCGTCGGAGAGGTGAGCAGGTCGACGAGAGAGGCGTCCAGCACCGCGTCCGCAGGCACGCCGAGCACGACCGAGCGAGCCGGAATCGCCGTCCACGCGCCTCCCGGCCAGACGCGCACACCCGTGACCGACATCTCGACGACGCCTCCCCCGGCGGCCACGATGGTGCCCTTCAGACCCAGCTTGACCGGACGGGCCGGCTTGTCGGGCAACGGGAAGAGGAGTCGCTGTGCCTCGTCGAGGTAGGGATGCGGATCGACGTCGACCCCGTCATTCGGGTGAACCTCGAAGTGGAGGTGATAGGTCCCTTCGGCATCGCCGGAGTCGCCGTTGTAGGCGATCAGCTGGCCGGCCTTGACACGCGCGCCACTCTTCAGCCCCTTCGCGTACGCGACGCCGGGCACGCACTTGCCGCGGTTGTCACGCTTCGCGGTGAGATCGTTGTTGAGATGGATGTAGAGGTAGGTCGTACCGCTCGCGCCGTAGAGGTAGAGCATGCAGCCGGCGCGCGCGGACGTGGTCCAGAACTTGATCTTCCCGTCCTCGGCCGCGACCGCGGGCGATCGCCAGGTCGTGAGGATGTCGTTTCCGGCGTGCCGTCCCTGGCCGCGGGGAGCGCCCCAGTCGTCGAAGACCTCTGCCGCGCCGACAATCGGGAAGACGATCTGCTTCCCGGCCGGGGGCTCCGAGTCGAGCGGCACGTTCACCGCGAGAGCCGCCCCCGCGAGGGCCAGGCCGAGCGCCAGGAGCAGAATGAGGAGAAACGCTCCTCGGGCTGTCGTCCGGTGAATTCTCATCAGGGCGGGCGGTGAGAGAGATCTCACCCATGTCCGATTCGCGCTCGAAGGCCAGGAGCCTACCAGAGTCGGCCCACGGCTTCGCCGAGACACTTCCCCCGGTGCCCGGGGATCTCGGCACGGTAGTCTCTCATCGTGAAGATCGCCGTCTGCGTGAAGCAGGTTCCCGACGCAACGTCGGTGAGAAGGCTGGACCCTGCCACGAGCCGGCTCGACCGGTCGGGCGAGGCAGCCCTCAACGCCACCGACGTGAATGCGGTGGAGGAAGCGCTCCGCATCAAGGAGGCACACGGTGGCGAGGTCGTCGTCGTCTCGTTCGGGCCGACGCGGGCGCTCGAGTCGCTCCGCAAGGCTCTCGCGATGGGCGCCGATCGGGCCGTTCTCATCTCCGACGAGGCCGCGGCGGGATCCGATCTCGTTGCGACGAGCTATGCGCTCGCACAGGGGCTCGGGCGTGAGAGCGCCGACCTCGTCCTGTTCGGACAGCAGTCGTCGGACTCCGACGGTGCCGTTCTCTGGGCCGCGGTTGCCGACCGCCTGCAGCGGCCGTTGATCTCCCAGGTTGCGGCGCTCACGGTCGAGGGGACGTCGGTTACGGGCAAGCGACAGACCGAGTTCGGCTACGACGTGATCTCCGCGCCTCTCCCCGCCGTCATTGCCGTCTCGGATGCGATCAACGAGCCGCGCTATCCGTCCCTGAAGGGCATCATGAGCGCGAAGTCGAAGCCGGCCGAGACGCTCTCTCTCGAGGAGATCGGAGCCGATGCGACCCGGGTCGGCGAAGCCGGCTCCCGGACGGGCGTTCTCGCACTCGGGCCGCCGCCCGCCAAGGGCGACCAGGTCAAGATCGAGGACGACGGCTCCGCCGCCGAGACGCTCGTCGACTGGCTCGCGGAGAAGAAGCTCCTGTGACGACACTCGTCTTCCTCGAGCATCACGACGGGACGATCCAGAAGGGCTCCCTCGGCGTGCTCGCCCGGGCACTCGCTGTCGGCGGAGACGTCGCAGGCGTCGTCGTCGGGCACGGGATCGCCGACGTGGCCGCATCGGCCGGCGCATACGGCGTGTCCACGGTCTACGCCGTCGACGCTCCCGCGTTCGAGGCGCCGCTGCCGCAGCCGCGCGTCGACGCACTCGAAGCCGTTGTCGCCTCCTCCGGCGCCGAGAACGTTCTCTTTGCCGCCTCCGTCCTCTCCGCGGACATCGCCGCGGGCCTGTCGGCCCGCCTCGAGGCCGGCCTCAACTGGGACATCACCGACTTTTCGCTCGATGGGGGGACGCTGACGGCCAAGCGGCCGGCGCTCGGGGACACCGTTCTCGCAACGGTCTCGTGGGCGAGCACACCGCGGCTCGGTCTCGTCCGATCGGGGGCATTCGAGCCGGTCGAGACGGGCGGCACGGCGACCGTGCACGACGTCTCCGTGACGCTGAAGGACTTCTCGACCGCCGCGTCCATGGTCGACCAGGCCCACGAGGAGTCGAGCGGCCCCTCGATCGAAGATGCCGACGTGATCGTCGCGGGTGGACGTGGTCTCGGCGCGCCGGAGGGCTTCAAGCTCGCGGAGGACCTCGCGGCGGCGCTCGGTGGAGCGGTTGCGGCAACGAGAGCCGTCGTCGACGCGGGCTGGTACCCGTACTCGACCCAGGTCGGCCAGACCGGCAAGTCGGTCTCGCCGAAGCTCTACATCGCTCTCGGGATCTCGGGCGCGATCCAGCACAAGGTGGGGATGCAGGGCTCCGGCGCGATCGTCGCGATCAACAAGGATGCGAACGCGCCCATCTTCGACTTCGCCGACTTCGGAATCGTCGGCGATCTGAACGCGATCGCCCCGAAGCTCGCAGAGCTCGTGCGGGCGCGCAAGGCGTAGCGTGGGCCGGGGAACGTCGGCGGCCGAGACGCGCGCGGCGGACTACCCACCACCGTTTTCGAGCGACGAGGTCATCGTTCGGCCGACCGATGCCCCGGACGAGCGGATCGACGTCGGCGTCCTGATCGTCGGTGGCGGGCCTGCCGGGCTCGCGTGCGCTCTCCGTCTCGGGCAGTTGCTCGAGGAGGATCCGAAGACGGCGGAGAAGCTCGGGGAGGTCCCGGTTGCGCTCGTCGACAAGGGCAAGCAGTCGGGATCGCACCTCCTCTCGGGCGCGGTCATGAACCCGCGGGCGGTGCGTCGCCTCTTTCGCGGCCGGCCGGAGCTGCTCGAGGGTCTCCCGACCTACGGCGAGGTGCCGGGCGAGGGCGTCTACCTCCTGACCAGGAAGCGGGCGCTGCGGATCCCGCCGCCCCCGACGCTCCGGAACCACGGCAACTGGATCGTCTCGATCTCGCAGATGTCCCGCTACCTCGCCGAGCAGGCCGAGGCGACCGGCACCTTCGTGCTGCCGGAGACGTCGGCGGACAGGCTGCTCGTCGAGCACGGCCGTGTCGTCGGCATCCGCAGCGGCGACAAGGGGAGAGGCAGGGAGGGGGAGCCACTCGGGAACTTCGAGCCCGGAGCGGACATCGCTGCGCAGGTGACCGTGCTCGCCGAGGGGACGGCCGGGCATCTGACAGGAGCCGCGCTCGACCACTTCGGCCTCCACGGCCCCGAGCCGCAGATCTGGGAGCTCGGCGTCAAGGAGGTGTGGCGGGTCGCCAAGCCGCTGAACAAGATCGTCCACACGCTCGGCTGGCCCCTCCGCAAGCCGGCAAAGTACCGCGAGTTCGGCGGCTCGTGGATCTACCCGATGGGCGACGACATGGTCTCGATCGGGTTCGTGATCGGCCTCGACTATCGCGACGTCGAGCTGTCGGCTCACGATCTGCTGCAGGAGTTCAAGACGCACCCGTTCGTCCGCGGGATTCTCGAGGGCGGCGAGCGGATTGCCTGGGGGGCGAAGACGATCACGAGCGGCGGCTGGCATGCGATGCCCCGCAGCCTCGGGGCGCCCGGCCTGCTCCTCGCCGGGGAGAGCGCAGGTCTCGTCGACCTCGCGCGGCTGAAGGGCGTCCACTATGCGATCGAGTCCGGCCGTCTCGCCGCGGAGGCCGCCTATCGGTCGCTCCAGCGCGGGGAGAATCCGGGCCGGATCGGCGCGTTCGACGCGTACGACAGCGAGGTGCGATCGGGCTATCTGGGGAAGGGCCTGCGCGAGGTGCGGAACATGCGGCAGGCGTTCGAGAAGGGGTTCTTCGTCGGTGGCGGGCTTGCGAGCGCGATGACCGTGACGAAGGGGAAGCTGCCGCCCAAGGAGTTCCACAACGAGCCGAACGCGGAGGCACCCCTTCTGCGAACCGACCGCGCGTCGCGGTATCCGGTCCCCGACGGCACGCTCACGTTCGACAAGCTTTCGTCCGTGTTCGCGTCGGGGAACCGGACGCGCGACGACCAGCCGAGCCACGTGCGGGTCGAGCGCAACGTTCCCCGCGAGGTCGCCGAGATGTGGGCCTGGATGTGCCCGGCGCAGGTGTACGAGCTGGGCAAGGAAAACGACGACGGCACCGTCGAGGTCGAGCTGACGCCGTCGAACTGCGTGCAGTGCGGTGCGATCACCGCGCGCGGCGGCCGCCTGACGCCACCCGAGGGTGGCTCCGGCCCCGAGTACACGCTGACGTAGAACGTTGTGTTGCTTCAACACAACGTTGTGTTGTTTCAACACAAGGTGAATGCGCGCCGCCGCGAAGCAGGTTGAACGGGACGGGCGGTTCGGCGTTTGTGTTGTTTCAACACAAGGTGTGGGCGCGGCAACGGATGCGGCGGAGCAGGACGCGCGCTGCGGCTTTTGTGTTGATTCAACACAAAGTACGGGGTGGCGCTACCGGTCTGCCTTCAGCCGCCTCCACGCCTCGGCCATCGCCACGCGCTGTGACAGCGTCGGGTGGCTGTCGAGCAGCACGTGCGCCCACGTTGGCGGATCGGGATCGCCCAGCGATGTCTTTGCGAAGCCGACGAACAGCCCCCTGACGGCGTCGGGATTCCGCGTCGACTGGAGTGCCTTCCAGTCGGCCTCGGACTCCATCCGGCGGCTGATCCAGCTCTGTGCCGGCAACGCAGCGAGCTGCAGGACGGCGACGACGAGCAGCGCGAGTGGGACTGCAGCAGCCTCTCCCATGCCCCCTCTCCGCCGCGTCACGCGCATCAGCACCCAGGCGCCGGGGAGAGCGAAGAGAGCGAACCAGGCGAGCGCCTTGGGGATGTGATCGCTCGAGTGGTGGGCGATCTCGTGCGCGAGGACGGCCCGCACCTCACCGTCCGTGAATGTCCCGTCGACCATGGTGCTCCAGAGGACGATCTTTCGAGAGGGTCCGAAACCGACCGCGAAGGCGTTCGCCTGGCTCGTCGTGCCGCTCACGTCCTCGACGGCGATCGGAATCCCGGAGACACCCTGCCGTGCCTCGAGCTCGCTTGCCGAGCGCTTCAGCGTGGCGTCGCGGAGTGGCGTCGTATCGGTGAGGAGGTACGGCTGTGCGAACGCGAAGGCTGCGCCGATGACGACGAATACGGCAGCCCCGGGGATCCACCAGGCTTCTCCGAGGTGGCGGGCGAGGAACATGACGATGAGGAGGGCGATGCAGATCGACGTGAACACCGCGGCCAGCTCGATCCAGCCTTGGAGCGCCCACTCGAGGTATCCGACCTTGCTCAGGTCGTAGCGCCGAGCCCACCAGACGCTGAGCAGGCCGAAGGGCAGCTGCACGAGCCAGGTGATGCCGAGCCCGAGCATGCCGAGCAACATGCCGGTGCCGATCGGCCCTGCGGCCGACTCGCTCGCAAGGCGCGGCCCACGGCGGGCATAGATCCAGAGCGTCACGAGGAGCGCGATCTGCGAGGCCAGCCACACGACGACGAAGAAGCGGTCGACGTGCTCCGCGCGGCGCACGAGCGCCTCGCCAAAGACGGTTGCGGTATCGATCCGTACCGCCGGCAGGCGAGACGGAACGGCCGTGCGGAGAAGCAGGGTTGCGCACCAGGCCCAGGCGGCGCCGACCGCGACGACGAGCGCGAGCCTGACTCCGCGCCCGGCGCTCAGATCGCCTCGCTCGCGACCGGCCCCGTAGCCGGCGCAGCGAGCGGAAGCGCGAGCTGCACGTCACGCGGTCGGTCTCGGAGCGCAGGAGCGGAATAGGCGTACGTCTCGGTGACGAGAAAAAGGTACGAGCTCGCCTGCGCGGAGTACCGCAGGCTGACGGCCCCGAGGTTGCGAATCCCTTCCGGCATGCGACCCGTGAAGAGCGCGGCCCACCAGCCGAGAACCGCCACGACCAGCGCCACCGAGCCGTACGCCCCCGCGAGTATGAGCGCCGGGATCGCGAGGATGGCCCTCGAGGCGATGACGATACGCCGCTGGCGCTCCGGCGGGTCGATCGAGATGTCGACGGGGTAGCGCCCCGCGGAACCGGTGAACCCGGGGAACGGCCCACCGATCACGGAGAGGAAGGCGAGCACGTGGGTCGAGTAGCGAATCCACGCCGAGAAGAACCGGTGGAACGGCAACGGCAGCCGACCGATCACGAGAGCGACGATCCACACGGGCAGCGCGAGGAGGCCGACCAGCATCGTCCACAGGGTGAGCCAGATGAGATGCGGCACGGCGAGCGGGAAGCGGAAGAACACGGTCAGTCGTGAGCGGCGCACCTCGTCCGTGAGGTCGAGTCGCACCGGATGCGGTGGCAACTCGAGGAACGGGGCGACCTGCGAGGGATCCGCCGTCGGGTAGCGGTCGGTCACGAGCATGAGGTAGCCGGTCGCCTGGGCGGTGTACCCGATGCAGTACGCGACCAGGTCCCTCAGGCCGCGCGACATCCGCCCCCGTGCGAGGATTGCGAACCAGGCGAGGAGTGCGGCGCTCGACGCGAGCCCACCAAGGCTCCACGTGCTCGACCACCAGACGTCGGAGCCCGACGAGCGGGCGGAGAGGCTCGACCAGTTCGCTCCCGTCAGGCCGCCGCCGAGAACGGCGACGAGCAGGATGGTCGGAACCGCGAGCACGATGCGGGCTGCCACCTTTCCGCGCGACTGACGAGCCGCAAGCTCGATCTCGAGATCGACCGGATAGTCTCGGGCGCCGCCGAAGGCGGGGTACGGCGCCGCCGCCAGGTAGAGGTACGCGCTCACCTGGGTTGCGTACCGGATGTACGTCGCGACGAACTCCTGCAGCGTGCGCGGAGCCTTGCCTTCGATCACGAGGGCGAGCCAGAGGACGATCGAGACGGCGAATGCAGCGATACCGAAGAGCAGCACCGCGAGCAGATGGGGGATCGCGAGCAGGAGGCGGAAAAAGACGGTGATGCGCGAGCGCTCGAGATCGTCGGTGACGACGATCCGGATCGGCGGGCGGAGCTCCTCTTCCATGGACGCATTCTTCCTGTTCCGGCGGTCGACTAGGATCCACGCGTGCCCGGCGCCCCCATCACACCGCGAGACGTCGCGCGGGCTGCCGCAACGATCGGTGGCGCGGTTCACCGGACGCCGATCTTCAGCTCCCGGAGCCTCGGCCGCGGCCGGTACCTGAAGGCCGAGCTCTTCCAGAAGACGGGATCGTTCAAGGCGCGCGGCGCGCTGAACCGTGTGCGTGCGCTGTCGGTCGACGAGCGGGAGCGGGGCGTGATCGGCGTCTCGGCCGGAAACCATGCGCAGGCGCTCGCGTGGGCGGCGTCGACCGAGAAGGTCGATGCGCTCCTCGTGATGTGGCAGGGGGCGAGCACCGCGAAGATCGCCGCGACGCGGGCGTACGGGGCCGAGGTCGATCTCGAGGCGTCGGGGCCCGGCGAGGCCTTCACGCGCCTGGAGGCGCTTCAGGAGAAGACGGGGCGGGTGCTCGTCCACCCCTTCAACGATCCGGTCGTCATCGCCGGGGCGGGCACCGTCGGGCTGGAGATCCTCGACGACGTGCCGGACGTGGACACGATCGTCGTTGCATGTGGTGGCGGGGGCCTCGTCACCGGGATCGCGGCCGCCTGCGTGCCGCACGGCGTTCGCGTCGTCGCGGTGGAGCCGGAGCATTCGAACGCCCTTGCTCTCGGGCTCGCTGCCGGCGAGCCGGTGACCCTGACGCCGAGCACGGTCGCCGATGCACTCACCGCGCCGTTTGCCGGATCCATTGCGATCGACGTCTGCGGACGGCTGGGAGTCGAGGTCGTGCTCGTCTCCGAGGAGGAGATCCGGGATGCGTTTCGGTTCCTCTACGAACGGGCGAAGCTCGCGGCCGAGCCGGGCGCGGCGGCGGCAACGGCAGCGGTGCTCACGGGCAAGGTCGAGGGCACCTGCGTCGTCTCCGTCGTCTCGGGAGGCAACGTCAGCACGGATATCGCCTCTGCTATTCTGGCGGGGCCATGAAGACGGAGATTCATCCCGAGTACGTCCTCGCTCACGTCCGCTGCTCGTGCGGCAACGAGTTCATGACTCGTTCCACCAAGCCGGAGCTCCACGTCGAGGTCTGCTCGCACTGCCACCCGTTCTACACGGGCAAGCAGAAGCTCATGGACTCGGGCGGTCGAGTCGAGCGCTTCCAGCGCCGTCTCGAGAAGTCCGGCGGTCCTCGCCGCGGCTAGAGAACTGCTGCTGTGAGTGTCTCGTACGGCGGCCAGGCCGTGCTCGAAGGGGTCATGATGCGCGCGCCCGCCGTCTGGTCGGTCGCCGTTCGCACGCCCGACGGCGAGATCGTGGCCGTCACGACGTCCGTGAGCTCGCCGATGCAACGACATCGTCTCTGGCGCCTGCCCGTGGTGCGTGGGGTCGTCGCTCTGGGCGAATCGCTCGCGATCGGCTTCCGGGCGCTCGCCATCTCGGCGAACTTCGCGCTGCAGGAGGAGCGCGAGGAGGGTGCCGAGGGCGAGCCTGTCGAGGTCTCGACCGAGATCTCGAAAGGGCAGATCATCTTCTCCTTCGTGCTTGCGATCGGATTCGCGCTCATGCTCTTCAAGGTCGGCCCCGCGCTCCTGACGAACTGGCTGCCGATCGACGGCACCTACGCGTTCGTCGTCGTGGAAGGGGTGATCCGCGTCTCGGTGTTCGTCCTCTACATCGTCCTGATCGGCCTTCTTCCGGATCTCAAGCGCGTCTTCCAGTACCACGCCGCCGAGCACAAGGCGATCAATGCCCTCGAGGCCGGCTCCGAGCTCACGCCCGAGAAGGTGCAGAAGTTCAGTTTGATCCATCCACGTTGCGGAACTGCTTTTTTGCTATGGGTCATGGTGATCGGGATCTTCGTCTTCGCGTTCGTGGGGCGGCCGGTCTGGTACTGGCTGGTCGTCAGCAGGATCCTCCTGCTGCCGGTGATCGCCGGTCTCGCCTACGAGCTGATCCGGTACGCCGGCAAGCACCAGGGGAACCGGGTTCTCATGACCTTGCTCGCGCCGGGCCTCTGGCTGCAGCGGTTGACGACCCGCGCGCCGTCGCTCGACCAGATCGAGGTCTCGATCCGCGCGCTCGAGGAGGTCATTCGCTTCGAGCAGGCCGAGAGCGACGATGAGCTTCGAGTCGAGGCTCGCGTCGAAGTGATGGCGTAGCGGCACCGCCCGCGCGCACCACCCCGCAACCGCAGGAGGGAGAGGTCGATGCCAAGAATAGTCCGTGAGGCACAGGTCACCTGGGAGGGGAACGTGGCCCGCGGGGCGGGAACGCTCACCGCGCTCTCGTCCGGTGCGTTCACCGGCCTTCCGTACACGCTTGCCAGCCGCATCGCCGTGCCGGAGGGAAAGACGAGCCCGGAGGAGCTGCTTGCGGCCGCTCACGGTGCCTGTTTCACGATGTCGCTCGCGAGCGAGCTCACCCAGGCGAAGACACCACCGGTCAGCCTCGACACGCGATGTGTCGTGACGATGGACGAGATCGAGGGGAAGGGCCATCAGGTCGTCCACTCGGAGATCGAGGTGCGTGGTGAGGTCCCCGGTTGCGACGAGGCCGCGTTCGCGCAGGCAGCCGAGGCCGCCGATGCGGGGTGCCCATTCTCGGCGCTCATTCGTGGCACTGCGACCGTCGCGGTCTCGGCGTCCCTACTGTAGGAACGATTCGTCAACGATCTCTTCGGGAGGAGCGGTACCGATGGCAACAGAGCGAACGATGACCACGACGTGGCACGGCTCATTGATGGAGGGAGCAGGCACGATCGCTCCGGCCGGGAGCGGCGCCTTCGGCGCGCTCGACGTGAGCTGGCCCGCGCGCACCGAGGCGCCGAACGGCAAGACGAGCCCCGAGGAGCTGATCGCAGCCGCACACTCCGCGTGCTACTCGATGGCGTTGTCGCACGGCCTCGCCCAGGGCGGAACTCCGGCGGAGCAGCTCGACACCTCGGCAACGGTGACGTTCGTTCCGGGCGAGGGGATCACGAAGGTCGCCCTCCGCGTTCGGGGAGCCGTGCCCGGGATCGACGAGGCCGCGTTCCAGGAGGCTGCTGCGGCCGCCAAGGTGGGCTGTCCCGTCTCGAAGGCGCTCGCCGGCGGGCCCGAGATAACGCTCGACGCCGCCCTCGCCTGAACGGCCGACCGGGCAGAGACTTCAGTCTCTGCCCTGGGTTGCCGTCGCTTCGAGCTCTCCGGCGAGCCGTGTCATCAGCTCCCACTCGGGCTCGTACACGTGCGCCGACTTCACGACCACGGTCAGCGTGCCCGTGGGGAGCTCGAGCGCTCCCGCGACGAGCTCCTGCAATCGAGCGAGCTCGACCAGGTTGCCGTAGGCCTTCTTGCCGAAGTCGAGGCTGTGCGCGTAGACGACGAGATCGAGGCGGCCGTCGGGCGCCCAGAAGTCGAGCATGCTGACGCAGGGGATGTAGGCGGTGTCGCTCAGCGGCTCGAACGTCGTGATCGTGGCGGAGCGGGAGGCGGGATCGTCACGGAGGCGGGCGACCACCCACGCGAGCTGGTCGCGACCGCTCCCCTCGTAGTCGAAGAGGCGGCAGGCATAGCTCCGGGCGTCACCGAGCTCGGCGACGTTCTTCGGCGTGAAGAAGTTGTCGTGCATCCACGCCGACCAGGCCGGGTCGCCGAGGCGCGCGATCAGAGGATCGTCCGAATCCGGGTGCTCGACGGTCAGCACCATCTGCGCGACTTCCCGGATCGCAAGGTCGTCGTAGGACGCGTCCCGGCCGCGCTCGAGGATGACGCGCGACGTTCGCAGCCAGCACTCCCCGAGCGTCGGCGCCTCGACGGCCGTGATCGCGTTCGACATCGCCCAAGCCTAGCCCGGGAGCCGGTGGTGATCCGGGCTACCATCGTCGCATGGCCGGCATCGAACCACTCGTCGACGAGCTCGAACGCTCGTACACGGACCTGCAGGCGCGCCTCTCCGACCCCGAGGTCTACAACGACCACCGGGAGGCAGCGGACGTCGGTCGCCGCCTGAAAGAGCTCGAGACGCCGTATAAGCTCGCCGTCGCGTGGCGAGGCGCCCAGGCCGATCTCGCAGATGTTCGCAACGACCCGGAGCTCGCGTCGATGTCCGCCGAGCTCGAGAGCGACCTCGAGCGGCTCGAGGAAGAGTTGAAGCTCGCGCTCGTGGAGCGTGACCCGGCCGACTCGAAGGACGTCATCGTCGAGATCCGCCAGGGAGTGGGAGGGGACGAGGCGGCGCTCTGGGCGGGTGATGTCTACCGGATGCTCTCGCGCTACGCGGAGCGGCGCGGCTTCAAGACGGAGGTCCTTTCGGCGAACGAGAGCGAGACGGGCGGCTTCAAGGAGATCGTCTTTGCGGTCAAGGGTGACGGCGCGTTCTCGGTCTACAAGTACGAGGGCGGGACGCACCGCGTTCAGCGCGTGCCCGAGACCGAGTCGCAGGGGCGGATCCACACCTCGACGGCGACCGTCGCCGTCATGCCCGAGGCGGAGGAGGTCGAGATCGAGATCGCGGAGAGCGATCTCAAGATCGACGTCTATCGCTCGACCGGCCCCGGCGGGCAGAGCGTCAACACAACCGACTCGGCCGTGCGGATCACCCACCTCCCGACAGGCGTGGTCGTCGCGATGCAGGACGAGAAATCCCAGCTCCAGAATCGCCAGAAGGCGATGCGCGTGTTGCGCGCGCGGCTGTACGAGCTCGAGCGGGAGAAGGAGCAGGCGCGGCTCTCGGCGGCCCGGAAGTCCCAGATCGGGACAGGCGAGCGCGCCGAGAAGATCCGCACCTACAACTTTGCCGAGAACCGCCTCACCGACCATCGCATCAAGCTGACGGTGCACCGGCTCGACCAGGTCCTCGACGGTGACCTGGAGGAGTTCACGGAGGCGATCCAGGCAGAGGACAGGCGCCTCTCGCTGGAGGCCGTATGAGACAGGGCAGCGGTGTCCGGCGCTTCGCCTGAGGCCAGCTCCATCGGCGCCATCCTGCGCCGCTCGACCGACTATCTCATCGCACGCGGCTCGGAGACACCGAGGCTCGACGCCGAGCGCCTCCTCTCGAAGGCTCTCGGGTGCGAGCGGATCGAGCTCTACATGGCGCTCGATCGGCCTCTGACCCCGGCCGAGCTCGACCGCGCGCGGGAGCTCGTCGTCCGGCGTGGGACGCGCGAGCCGCTCCAGTACGTGCTCGGCGAATGGGGCTTTCGGCGCCTCACGCTCACCGTCGATGCACGGGCGCTCATTCCGCGACCCGAGACGGAGATCCTCGTCGAGAGGGCGCTCGCGCTCATGGAAGGAAGGACGGCGCCCCGGGTGCTCGACATCGGGACCGGATCGGGTGCGGTCGCGCTCGCGATCGCCGACGAGCATCCTGGAGCTCTTGTCACCGGTCTCGATCTCTCGGAGGCGGCGCTCGCCCTCGCCGCCGAGAACGTCGTGCGGACGGGCCTCGAGGTGAGCCTCGTCCAGGGGGACCTGTTCGCGGAGCTGCCACGCGGCCCCTGGGACATCGTCGTCTCCAACCCGCCGTACGTCGACGCGTCCGACGTTCCCGGTCTCCAGCCCGAGGTGCGGGACTGGGAGCCGCATCTGGCGCTCACGGCGGAGGGTGCGGTTACCGCGGTTGCGCGCCACTCCACGTCCGTTCTGGCTGTCGGCGGTGGCCTCGTTCTCGAGGTCGGCGAGGGACAGGCGGACGGTGCTGCCACGCTGCTCGCGGAGCTCGGCTTCGAGGCGATCCGCGTGACGCCGGATCTGGCCGGCATCGACCGCATCGTCGAAGGCCTGCGTCCGTGACCGACGCCGGGCAACAGGCCGAGGCGCTCGCGGCGGGATCGCTCGCGGTCCTGCCGACGGACACCGTGTACGGCCTCGTCTGTGCCGCTGCGAGCCGCACGGCCGCGGGCGATCTCTACCGCCTCAAGGGCAGGGCCGAGATCCAGCCGACGGCGCTCCTCGCCGCCGACGTCGACGTTCTCCTGGAGTCGCTTCCCGGGCTCGATGACCGGGCCACTGCAGTCGTTCGCGGCCTTCTGCCAGGACCGTTCACGCTCGTCGTCTCGAATCCCGGGCGACGCTACAGCTGGCTCTCTGCTGCGCGACCGGAGGTGATCGGGGTTCGCGTTCCCACGCTCCCGCAGCCCGCCGCAGAGATCGTCGAGCAGGTCGGGATGATCGTGGCGACGAGTGCGAACCTGTCCGGGGGCGTGGACCCGCGGTCACTCGGCGAGGTGCCCGACGAGATCCTCGAGGGCGTCGCGTTCGCGATCGACGCCGGGGCGCTGCCGGGCACCCCCTCGACGGTGATCGATCTCTCCGGGCCGGCGCCCGTCGTGCTGCGGGTCGGCGCCGTTGATCCGGGCGAGGCGCTCGCTCGGCTTTCGGCGATCCTCACAGAATCGTAACGAGTCGACGACGTCACCCTTACGCGCGAGAAATAATGTCGATCCATGGGCCGGTATCGCCCCTCCGTGCTGCTCGCCGCCGCGATCGTCGTCGGCGCGATCGTCGTCTCGGGAGCTGCCGCCGCCGCGCCCGTTGCGATCACCGGCACGGTCAGCGCTCTCGGCGGCACGACGGCCACGCTCAACGGCACCGTCAATCCGAGCGGTGCGGCTACCGACTGGTGGTTCGAGTACGGCACCTCGACGGCCTACGGATCGAAGACCGCAACGACTGCTGCGGGGTCCGGGTCGAGCAACCTCCCGGTCTCCAAGGCGCTGAGCGGTCTCTCCCCGGCAACTACCTACCATTATCGGCTCGTCGCGAAGAACGCTTCGGCAACGGTCAACGGCGCGGACGGGCTCTTCACGACGGCTTCACCTCCGACAGCGGTCACGTCGCAGGCCACGGGCGTCGGCCCCACCACCGCGACGCTCGGCGGCACGGTCGATCCGAACGGCATCCCCACGGACTGGTACATCGAGTACGGCACGTCGTCGGCGTACGGGAGCAAGACCGCCACCGCTTCGGCCGGGTCGGGTACCTCGCCGAAGACCGTCTCCGTCACGGTGTTCGGGCTCGTGATCGGCAAGAGCTACCACTTCCGCGTCGTTGCGACGAGCTCGGTCGGCACATCGAACGGGGCCGATCAGACGTTCGTCACAGCGCAGGCTCCCTGGGTCGCGACGAAGGCTGCGAACTCGATTCGGTCGAGGAGCGCCAGGCTGAACGGGCGGGTCGATCCGAACAACCGTGCCACGACGATCTACTTCGAGTACGGCACGACCACCGCCTACGGGATGAAGACGTCGTCAAGGGACGTGGGCTCCGGCTCGAAGCGAAAGAACGTCTCCACGACCATCAACGGCTTGAAGTCGGGCACGACGTACCACTACAGGCTCGTCGCGAAGAACGTGGCGGGCACGGTCGTCGGTGCCGACAGCGCCTTCACCACGTTGGGCGTGCCGATCGTGACAACCGGGTCGGCGACCTCGGTCGGTCCCACGTCTGCGACGCTCGGCGGCACGGTGAACCCGAACGGTCGCTCGACGTCGTGGTACGTCGAGTACGGCGTGACGACGTCGTACGGCTCGCGCACGTCGTCGCGGAACGCCGGTTCCGGCTCGGGTGCGGTCGCCGTGCTCACGACCGTCTCGGGGCTCACACCCGGAGCGACGTACCACTTCCGTCTCGTCGCCTCGAATTCGGCCGGGACGCGCCGTGGCGCCGACGTGTCGTTCGCGACCACCGGCGGGCCGCTTGCGGCCACCGGGCCGGTCGCGTTCACGACGCTGTCCCTCTTCTCCGCGAAAGTGACAGGGACCGTCAACGGCCGTGGCCTCCCGACACAGTGGTGGATCGAGTACGGTCGAACGCGCAGCTACGGATTGCGCACGCGCACGCGAACCGTCGCTGGATCGAACGACGTTCCGGTCGCCGCGCGGCTCGGCGGCCTGAAGGCAGGTGTGCGGTGGCACTACCGCGTGGTCGCCCGGAGCGCTGCCGGGACGAGCACGGGCATCGACGCCTCCTTCGGGACACCGCCGAGGCCGCGTGATGCGTCCGGTCGACTCGTGAAGTGCACCATCATCGGCACGCAGGCCGCGGACGTGCTCCGAGGAACGAAGCGCCGCGATGTCATCTGTGCCCTCGCCGGCAACGATCGCATCCTCGGGCTCGGTGGCGCGGATATCGTCTACGCCGGGCCCGGCGCGGACTTCGTGGACGGGGGAGGCGGCAACGACGTCCTCGTCGGAGGCCGCGGGAACGACAGGCTGATCGGACGATCCGGGAAGGACGTTCTCCGTGGTGGCGCCGGCGCCGATCGGCTCGAGGGCGGGACCGGTGGCGATACGTTGCTCGGAAGCACGGGCGCCGACACGCTGTTCGCGCGAGACGGGCGGCGTGACACCGTCAACGGCGGTCGAGGCAAGGACCTCGCAATCGCGGACAGGCGGCTCGATCGCCTCGTGTCTGTCGAACGTCGCCGCTTCTGACCCGCTGAACGGCTCGGTGTGGCCCGATCCGCGCCGGCTCGGGGATCATGTTCCGGGCGAGGCCGTCCGGGGTCCGGATGAGTGACCGCGGGTCGCGTTGCAGTAGCATCGGTGCACGATGAGCGCCGATCACTCCTTCGACGCGCTCCGTCGCGCGGGACTGCTCGAGATCGATCCGGACATCGCTGGGCTCATCGGCGAGGAGATCGAGCGGCAGCGAACGCAGATCGAGCTGATCGCCTCCGAGAACTTCACCTGGCCCTCGATTCTCGAGGCTGTCGGCTCCGTCCCGACGAACAAGTACGCCGAGGGCTACCCGGGCAGGCGCTACTACGGCGGCTGCGAGATCGTCGACCGGATCGAGCAGCTCGCCATCGACCGCGCGAAGGCACTTTTCGGCGCGGAGCACGCGAACGTCCAGCCTCACGCGGGCGCGCAGGCGAACATGGCGGTCTACCTCGGGCTGATGCAGCCCGGAGACACGATCCTCTCCCTCCGCCTCGACCACGGCGGCCATCTCACGCACGGCCTGAGCGTCAATTTCTCCGGTCGCCTCTACACGATCGCGCACTACGGGGTCTCGCGGGAGACGAGCCTGGTCGACTACGACGAGGTGCTCGCGCTTGCCAAGGAGCACCGGCCCAAGGTGATCCTCTGCGGCGGCTCCGCCTATCCGCGCACCGTCGAGACGTGGGAGTTCCGCAAGATCGCTGACGAGGTGGGTGCGCTCCTCTGGTGTGACATGGCGCACTTCTCGGGGCTCGTGGCCGCCGGCCTGCACCCGAACCCGGTCGTCGACTGCGACGTCGTGACCTCGACCACGCACAAGACGCTCGCCGGGCCGCGTGCCGGCTTCATCCTCTGTCGCGAGGAGCACGCGACGGCGATCGATCGCGCGATCTTCCCCGGGCTCCAGGGCGGCCCGCTCGAGCACGCGATCGCGGCCAAGGCGACGTGCTTCAGGATCGCAGCCTCGGACGCGTTTCGCGAGTACCAGGTCCGGGTACGTGCGAACGCCGATGCCCTCGCCGCCGAGATCATGGCCGGCGGCCTGGACGTGCTGACGGGCGGCACCGATACCCATCTCCTCCAGCTCGACCTGCGCCGCACGGAGTGGACAGGGAAGGATGCCGAGGAGCGGCTCCACGCAGCAAAGCTGACGACGAACCGCAACACGGTGCCGTTCGACGAGCGGCCACCGACCGTCGCCTCGGGGGTCAGGATCGGCACCCCCGCCGCGACGATGCGCGGCTTCGACGTCGACGACTTCCGCGAGGTCGGCCGGATCATCGTCGGAGCACTGGCAGACGACGCCGACCTCGCGTCGCTCGCCGACCGGAGCCTCGCGCTCTGCGAGCGCCGGCCGCTCTATCCCGGCTTCCGCGGCTACACGGAGTACGCGGCGTGAGCGCGACGGTCATCGAGGTCGATCATCCGCTCATCCGGCACAAGCTCGGGCTGCTGCGCGACGTCACGACGCCGACGCAGATGTTCCGTCAGCTCGTCAACGAGCTGACCCTCCTGCTCACGTACGAGGCCACGAAGACGCTCGCCGACGAGGCGATCGAGATCGAGACGCCGCTCGAGCGGATGGGGGCCCGCCGGATCTCCGGCAAGAAGGTGGCGGTGTGCCCGATCCTCCGCGCCGGCGTCGGGATGCTCGACGGGGTGCTGTCGCTGATTCCCGGTGCGCGCGTCGGGTTCATCGGGCTGTACCGGGACGAGGAGACGCTCCAGCCCGTCGAGTACTACGTGAAGCTCCCGAACGACATCGCCGACCGCGACGTCCTCCTGCTCGATCCGATGCTCGCGACGGGAAACTCGACCGCTGCGGCCGTCGTGACGGTCAAGGAGGCAGGCGCGAGCTCGATCCGCCTGATCGCCCTGATCGCGACGCCCGAGGGCATCGCGCGCATCCACGACGAGCACCCGGACGTGGCGATCGTCGTCGCCTCGATCGATCGGGGGCTGAACGAGAAGGGGTACATCGTCCCGGGCCTCGGCGATGCAGGCGACAGGCTCTACGGAACGAAATAGCTGACGTGGACGCGCTTCGGGACGATCCGCAGGTCCTGTACGGCGCCGCGATCGCCCTGCTGATCGTCATCCTTCTCACGCCCGCGGTCGGCGGCATGGCTCGCATTCTCGGCGTCGTCGACAACCCGGGCGAGCGACGGCTCAACCGCCGCCCGATCCCACGCCTCGGCGGCCTCGCGATCTTCATGGGGATCCTGGTCCCGTCGCTCGCGTTTCTCGACCTCTCGAGCGAGATGCGTGGGATCCTCCTGGGCGCGGCGGTCGCGTGCGTGGTGGGTGCGATCGACGACTTCCGGGGCCTCGCCCCTCTCCCCAAGCTCGCCGGGCAGGTGCTCGCTGCGGCGATACCGACGGCGTTCGGCGTCTGGATCGACCACTTCACGTTCCCCTTCGTCGGCGCTGTCGACCTGACCCCGTGGGTCGGCGTGCCGCTCACGATCGTCTGGATCGTGGCCGTGATGAACATGGTCAACTTCCTCGATGGGCTGGACGGCCTCGCCTCGGGCGTGTGCGCGATCTCGGGCGTCACGTTCGCGATCCTCGCGCTCTCGCTCGGCAAGGTCGACGCCGCCATCCTCTCGGCGATCGTCGCCGGCGCCTGCATCGGGTTCCTCCGCCACAACTTCTTCCCCGCGCGAATCTTCATGGGGGACTCGGGCGCGCTCGTCCTCGGCTTCACGCTCGCGGCGATCTCGGTCGCGGGCCTGCTGAAGACGGCATCGACCGTGGTGTTGTTCCTGCCGCTGCTCGTCCTCGCCGTACCGATCATCGACACCTCCTTCGTCGTCCTCAAGCGCCTGAAGTACAACCAGCGCATCTCCTCGGCGGATCAGTCCCACCTGCACCACCGCTTCCTCAACATCGGCTTCAGCCAGCGCCGCGCTGCGCTGACGATGTGGGCCTGGACGGCGACACTCGGGGCTGCGGCGCTCGCGACCCGCTTCATCCCGTTTCGGGCCGGCGGCGAGTGGCACCTGTGGGAGACGGTCGCCGTCGTCGCGATCGCACTCGTGGCGCTCGCGTTCTCGGTCTACATCGTCTACCTGCTCGAGATCGTCAAGCTCGGCAACCCGCGCGTGCGGCGGCGCGTCGCCGAGCGCGAGCGCAACGAGCGAAAGAGCGCGTAGGACGGCGAAGGGCGGCCATGTGCCGTTCTTACCCGGGCGACCGGCTGAAGCCGGCCACCAGGGCGCGCTCGGTGGCGGGCTTCAGCCGGTCGCCCGGGCTTCGGCTCTCGACACGAAGTCGGCCAACCGGTCGTTGAAGTCTCGATGTTTCTGAACCGCGTGCCCGTGTCCCGGCAGCACGAGCCGCTCGGCGGCGAGGCGTGTGGTGAGGACGTCGCAGACGGCTTCGAATCCCTCGTGATGGTCGCCCGAGACGACGAGCGTTGGAAAGGACGCTGCCGCGAGCGTGTCGAGTGGGATCTCCGCCTCCCAGTGGCCGCGCTCGACGATGAGGGCCCGGGCCCCCTGCGCGAGGTCGGTGGAGAGGGGCGACGGCGGCTCGTAGTCCGAGCCGACGTACTCGAGAAACCCGCGCAGGAACGCTTCGGGATCATGGGTCGGCCCGTTGCGCCACCACTCCTCGCTCTCCCGCGTGAAGCGGTCGGCCGCCGGGTGGCCGACCGCGATCGAGGTCGCCGGCGGCTCGATCACGGTTAGAGAGCGAACCCGAGCCGGCACTCGGGCAGCCGCGAGCAGGCTGATGACCCCGCCGTAGGAGTGCCCGACGAGGTGGGCGCCTGCGCCGAGCCTCTCGGCGACGAGAACGGCATCGTCGGCGAAATCCACGCGGTCGACATCGGGGAGGGGTGGAAACCCGGGCCGTTCGACCAGATCGAGCTCGAAGCGGTCACGAAGTGCCCGCTGGCGGCTCCAGGTCGGCCGGGCGCCCGTCACGCTCCCGTGCACGAAGACGATTCGCGGGGGCCGTTCGGGCATGTGACGAATGTAGTCGTTTTTGGCTGAAACAGTGGAAATCGACTGTCACAAGCTGCCTGATATGCTCCCATGCGAATGGTCGCCTCGTCGCCTACCGAACCGCATTCGCTCGCGACGGCCTCCGGTCTCCTGATCGGCACCGTCGGAGCCTCGATGGCCGTGGGAGCCCTCGCCGGCTGGGCATTCGGCTCGGGTGGCCTCGGCCTTCTCGTCGGCGCGATCGTGGGCATCCCGGTCGCCGTCTTCGTGGTCTACAAGGTGTATTCGTGATCGAGGGGCTCTACACGAAGCCACGCCCGGTACCCGGCCGGCTCGCGCCGATGCTCGCGGGAACCGGCCTCATCGCGCTCGCGCTGCCGGTCTTCGCCGTGGCGGGCTGGCCACTGAAGGGATGGGCTCTCGCCGCCGTCCTATGGATCGCTGCGCAGTCGCTCGGCTACCTACTGACGCGTCTGCCGCTGGATGAGGGTAACCTCGCCGCCTCAGGAGTGAGGGGCATCGGCATGGGATTCAGAGCATTCATCGTTGGCATACCACTGGTTGCCGTCACGATCGCGGACGCGCGCGTCGGCGTCGCCGCGGCGCTCCTCTACGTGTCCGCGTACACGCTCGAGCTCGCGATCTCGATCGTCACCTTCTTCGGCGCCGAGGCCAAGGCATGAAGCGCCTCATTGCGATCGGGCTGACGCTGTTCCTCGCCCTGCCGGCCGTCGCGCTCGCGTCGTCGGAGACCGAGACGGCGGAGAAGTTCAACCCCGCCTCCGAGTGGACGCTCCATCCGTGGGTGTCGATCAATATCGGCCCGCTCGACATGTCGATCAACAAAGCCGTCGCCTACCTCCTGCTCGGCACCGTGATCTCCTGCGTGATCGGGATCGTGCTGATGCGCGTCAAGGTCGGCTCCGAGCCCACGAAGCGGCAGGCGCTCGGCGAGACGATCTACGAGGTCGCCCAGGTCCAGATCGCAGAGCAGGGCCTGCCGACGAAGGCGATCGGGCGCTGGTTCCCCTACGTCGCGTCGCTGATGGTCTTCATCTGGGTCGTCAACATGCTCGGCTTCATCCCACTGCCGCTCTCGGACGAGAAGTGGAAGGTCTTCGGGGTCGAGGTCCCGACGCTCGCGATCTTTGCGGCGACGTCGACGCTCTCCGTCACGCTTGCGCTCGCGTTCATGACGTGGATGTTCACGCATGTCGAGGGGATTCGCGAGAACGGCGTCATGAAGTACCTCCAGAGCTGGATCCCGGACGTCCCGAAGGCGCTCTACCCACTGATCATCCCACTCGAGATCCTCGGCCAGTTCATGCGGCTGATCAGCCTCTCCGTCCGTCTCTACGCGAACATGCTCGCCGGGCACATGCTGATCCTCACGTTCATCGGCCTGATCTTCCTGGTCACACCGTGGATCTTCCCGTTCTCCGTTCTTCTCTCGTCCGTCTTCTACCTGTTCGAGGTCGTGATCGTCGTCTCGATCCAGGCCTATATCTTCGCTGCCCTGTCTGCCATCTACATCGGTTCGGCCATCGAGCCGGAGCACTAAGGAGGAATCACCCCAATGCTGTCCTCGTTCTTTCTCCTCGCGGAGACCACCGGCGACGTCGCCGACGCCGGCAAGGCGATTGCGCTGGCCCTCGGTATCGGCCTCGGCTCGCTCGGAGCCGGCGTCGGTATCGGCAACATCTTCGGCTCGATGATCCAGGCCGTCGCACGCCAGCCCGAGTTGCGTGGCGAGCTGCAGGGCATCCAGTGGCTCGGCTTCGCCCTCACCGAGGCGGTCGTGTTCTACGGCCTCATCGGCGGCCTCCTCGCGTACGTCCTCGTCTGAGTCGATGATCGACGTTCTCGCAGCCGAGTCGAGCAACGACCTGATCAAGGTCGTGCCCGGCCTCATGATCTGGACGCTGATCGCGTTCGGGATCACGTTCTTCGTGCTCAGAAAGTTCGCGTTCGGCCCCATCCAGAAGACGATCGACGCCCGCCGGGATCGCATCCGGGAGGCCGTCGAGGAGGCCGACAACGCACGCAACGAAGCCCGTGAGCTGCTCGAGCAGAATCGTGCGATCCTTGCCGAGGCCCGATCCGAGTCCGCCTCGATCCTGGCGGAAGCACGCAAGGTCGCGGACGATCAGATCCAGCGCGCCAAGGACGAGGCCGAGGTCGAGCGGCAGCGGCGGCTCGAGGAGACCCGCAAGCAGATCGACGCCGAGACCGTCCGCGCGATCGACCAGATCCGCGGCGAGGTCGCCGACCTCACCCTCGAGGCAACACAGCGCGTCGTCGGCAAGGTGCTCGACTCCGACGACCAGCGTCGCCTGATCGGCGAGGCGATCGAAGGGCTCGACTTCTCCGCGCTCGAGCAGGGGAGAGGCTAGGGCAATGGCCGTCGCGGAGCGCCTGTACGCGCGCGCCCTCTTCCAGGCGGCGCAGGAGCAGGGCCGTCTCGAGGTCGTGCACCGTGAGATCGGCGAGTTCGCCGACGCGGTCGCGGGCTCTCCCGAGCTGACGGCGTTCCTCGCGAATCCCCAGATCGAGCCGGCAGCGAAGGTCGGCGTGCTCGGTGAGCTCTCGGGAGGATCCGATCCGCTCGTCCACAACTTCCTTCGTCTCATCGGGGAGAAGGGACGGGCCAGCGAGATTCTCGGGATCCGCGACGAGCTCCAGGCGCTCGTCGACCGCGCGCAGGGACGCGTCGCGGTCGAGCTGACGACGGCGTTCGAGCTGTCGGACGACGAGGCCACGGCAATCGTCTCCCAGATCGAGCAGGCCTCGGGTCGCACCGTCGAGGCGTCCCGCAAGGTCGACCCTGAACTGGTCGGCGGCATGATCCTGCAGGCCGGCTCGCTGCGCGTCGACGCCAGCGTGCGCGGCCGCCTGGAGCGTCTCCGCCACCAGCTCGTCACCCGGTAACCAAGGAGAAAACGTGAAGCTACGCCCCGAAGAGATCACCTCGATCCTGAAGTCACGGATCGAGCAGTACGACGTCGAGACCGACCTCTCCGAGGTAGGCACGGTGCTGCAGGTCGGCGACGGGATCGCACGCGTCCACGGCCTCGAGAACTGCGTCTCGCTCGAGCGGCTCGAGTTCGAGCACGGCGTCGTCGGAATCGCGTTCAACCTCGAGGAGGACAACGTCGGCGTCGCGCTCTTCGGTACGTGGGAGCTCGTCAAGGAGGGGCAGCCCGTACGCCGGACCGGCGAGGTGATGAGCGTTCCCGTCGGTGAGGCCCTGCTCGGTCGCGTCGTCGACCCGCTCGGGAACCCGCTCGACGGCCAGGGCCCGATCGAGGCCACGGAGCGCCGCCCGCTCGAGTTCAAGGCGCCCGGCGTGATCCAGCGCCAGCCGGTGACCCAGCCCCTGCAGACGGGACTGAAGTCGATCGACGCGATGATCCCGATCGGCCGCGGGCAGCGCGAGCTGATCATCGGCGACCGCGGGACGGGGAAGACGGCCGTCGCGATCGACACGATCATCAACCAGCGCGGCGGCGACGTGATCTGCATCTACGTCGCGGTTGGCCAGAAGGCGTCGACGGTGGCGCAGGTCTACGAGAAGCTGCGCGACGAGGGCGCGATGGAGTACACGATCATCATCTCGGCCCCGGCCCAGGAAGCGGCCCCGATCAAATGGATGGCTCCGTTCGCGGGCGCTGCGATGGGTGAGTACTTCCTCTACGGCGGCAAGCACGCGCTCGTCATCTACGACGATCTCTCCAAGCACGCGGATTCGTACCGACAGCTCTCGCTGCTCCTCCGCCGCCCGCCGGGCCGCGAGGCATTCCCGGGCGACGTGTTCTACCTGCACTCGCGGCTCCTCGAGCGCGCGTGTCGCCTGAACGACTCGCTCGGCGGCGGCTCGCTGACGGCCCTCCCGATCATCGAGACGCAGGCAGGCGACATCGCTGCGTACATCCCCACGAACGTGATCTCGATCACCGACGGCCAGATCTTCCTCGGCTCGGAGCTCTTCTACTCGGGCGTCAAGCCGGCGATCAACGTCGGCACCTCGGTCTCTCGGGTCGGCGGCAACGCACAGACGAAGGCGATGAAGAAGGTCGCCGGCCGCCTGCGACTCGACTTGGCCCAGTTCCGGGAGCTCGAGGCCTTCGCACAGTTCGGCTCGGAGCTCGACCCTGCAACCCAGCAGGCACTCGCTCGTGGCGAGCGCATGGTGGCTACCCTGAACCAGCCGCAGTACCAGCCCTGGCCCGTCGAGGAGCAGGTGGTCGCGATCTACGCCGGAAACAACGGCTACCTCGATCGCGTCCCGGTCGGGCTCGTGCCACGGTTCCAGGAGCAGCTCCGCGAGACGCTCCGCTCGAGCGGTGGCGTGTACGACGCGATCCTCGAGTCGGGCGACCTCGGTGAGGAGACGGTTGCGAAGCTCGATGCCGCTCTCGCGAAGTTCGTGGAGGGATTCGACATCGTCGAGGAGAAGGGGCTCGTCGGCTAGTGGCGACCGTTCAGGATCTGAAGCGGCGGATCAAGTCCGTCACCAGCACGCGGAAGATCACGCGTGCGCTCGAGCTCGTCGCGGCGGCAAAGCTGCGACGCGCCCAGGTCCGGATCGAGGCGATGCGCCCGTACGCCGACACGATGAGCGACCTCGTCAGCGGCGTCGGCCGTGCGGCGACGTCGGTGCGGAGCCTGCCGCTGCTGCAGCAGCGAGAGAGCATCGACACCGTCCTGATCGTTCCCCTGACCGGCGATCGTGGCCTCGCAGGGGCGTTCAACGGGCAGGTCCTGCGTCGGGCGTTCGCGCTCGAGAAGGCACTCGGGGCCGAGGGCAAGAAGGTGCGCTTCGTCCCCGTGGGCAAGAAGGGCCGCTCGACGCTCGCCTTCCGCGGTCGTGACGCGAGCGACGCCTTCGTCGGCTTCTCGGACGGGCCGGTCTACGCCGACGCGCAGGCGATCGCGCACCGGGTCGCCGAGCTCTACACGGAGCACGAGGTCGATCGGGTCATCCTCGTCTACAACACGTTCGTCTCGGCTCTGACGCAGACCGTGACGGACATCGATCTCCTCCCGATCTCCCCCGACGTGCTGGAGACGGACGAGCAGGAGGCGCACGACGACGCCATGCGCGGCGACTTCATCTTCGAGCCGGAGCCCGAGGAAATTCTCGCCCGACTCCTACCGGTGTACCTCGAGACCCTCGTCTACCGGGCGCTGCTCGAGTCGGCGGCATCGTTCCAGGGTGCCCAGATGACGGCGATGCGGAACGCGTCCAAGAATGCCGGCGAGCTGATCGATCGCGTCACGCTGCAGATGAATCGCGCGCGGCAGGCGGAGATCACCCAGGAAATCCTCGAGGTCGTCGCGGGAGCGGAAGCGCTCTCCTAACATTTCGGGCCGCCGGTCGTCCCATTCCCTAGCCGGGTTCACCGGTTGTATACTGCCGCACTGCCGATGTCGACAACGAGCAAGCATCCCGACGATTTCACCCCGGCGACCGTCGCCGAGCTCGCCGAAGGCGGGGGGGAGTACGTCGACAGCCTCTCCGGTCGGACCGCGTCTCTTCCGGGCGACCTCGAGGCGATCGGTGAGCTCGACGACCAGAGTGCCGAGTACGACCCGGTCACCGCGGTCAAGGCTCGAGGCTACTGGGAGGGCGTCTGGATCCGCTTCCGTCGCGACCGCGTCGCGTTCGCAAGCATCTTCTTCCTCGTCTTCCTCGTCCTCGTGACCTACCCCGGCGCGTGGATAGCAGAGCGCCTCATCGGTCACGGTCCGAGCGACATCCACACCGATGGACTCGACTCGGCGTTGCTCCCGGTCGGCCCGTGGTCGTGGGTGTCGAACTTCGAGACGGGGGAGAGGCAGCTGCTCGTCCTCGGCGCCGACGGCTCGCTCGGGCGTGACGAGTTCCTGCGACTGCTCTACGGCGGCCGCGTTTCCCTGCAGGTCGCCGTGGTCTCGACGATCCTCGTGATGCTCATCGGCGTCACGCTGGGCGCCATGGCGGGCTACTACCGCGGGACGATCGACACCATCGTCTCCCGACTGACGGAGATCACGATGGCGTTCCCGGCCCTTCTGTTCGTGATCGCGCTCGCGAGCACGGCAGGCAGCCGGCTGAACGAGATCACGTTCGGTGGCGCGATCGCGCCCGGCGTCGTCACTCTCGTGCTCGTGTTCGCGGTGTTCGGCTGGTTCTACCCTGCCCGTATCATCCGGGCGAAGGTTCTCTCGCTCCGGGAGAAGGAGTTCGTCGAAGCAGCCCTGATGACAGGGGCGAGCGACTTCCGCATCATGCGCTCGCACCTCCTGCCGCATCTCGTTGCCCCGATCATCGTCTACTCTTCGCTCGTCGTTGCGAGCTTCGTGCTCGGCGAGGCGGCACTGTCCTTCCTCGGCGTCGGCATCCAGCTCCCGACACCGAGCTGGGGGAACCTGCTCGCAACGGCTCCCGACTATTACACGACCCGCCCGCTCCTGATGGTCTGGCCGGGCGTTGCAGTCGTCCTCACGACCCTGGCGTTCAACCTGCTCGGTGACGGCCTCCGAGACGCGTTCGACCCGCGCTCCCGGCAATCGTAAACCCGTCGGGCAGCCACCCCTTTTTTTCCCGCACCAGCTAACAAACACACCCGTCGTCCGTCGAAACGTGATGGGCGACACCTTGCCCCGGTTCGGTGGCCTCCACCGGCCAGACAACGAGAGGAGTGAAATGAAGGGACGCATCCTGAGCTCTTTCGCGATGACCGCGATCGGAGCCTCAATGCTCGTCGCTGCGATGCTCGCGGGTTCGGCATCGGGTGGCACGCAGGCCGCTTCGAAGAAGCAGAAGGTCGGCGGGTCCATCACGATCACGAGCCGCAGCGACTTCGACTACGTCGATCCAGGCCTGTCGTACTTCAGCCACACGTGGACGATGATGTCTGCATCGCAGCTGACCCTCCTGTACTACCCGCACGTCGAGGGCGCGGCCGGTGGCCGTCTCTCGCCGATGGCGGCGCAGGGCATGCCGAAGGTCAGCAAGAACGGCAAGATCTACACCTTCACGATCAAGAAGGGCTTCAAGTTCAGCAACGGGACTCCGGTCACGTCGGCGAACTTCAAGCGCGCCTTCGATCGCGGTATCAACAAGACCATGCAGTCGCCGGCTTCGTCGTTCCTCGATGACGTCGCGGGCTGGTCGGCACCGAACCCGAACACGTTCGTCGTCAGGATGAAGACGGTTGCTCCGGACTTCCTGGCCCGGACGTCGATGATGTTCTTCGCTGCCGTGCCGGCCAATCTGCCGTTCACCGCAGAAGGCGTCAAGGCGCCGACGGTCTCCGCCGGCCCGTACTACCTCAAGGAGTGGAACGAGAAGACGTCCGCTCTGATGGTGCGCAACCCGTACTGGAAGAACAACGTCGAGCCGTTCAAGTCGCTCGGCTTCAAGAACAACCTCGACCAGGTCCGCTGGATCGTCGGCGCCGACCCGGCCACGCAGCGCCTCCAGTGCGAGAAGGGCGAGGCCGACCTCTGTGGCTTCCCGCCCACGCAGGCGAAGGAGCTGTACGACAAGTACGGCCTCAACAGGAGCCAGTTCTTCGTGAAGCCCCAGACGGTGCTCTGGTACATCGCGATGAACACGTCGCGCCCGATCTTCACGGGCAACACGAAGCTCCGTCAGGCGGTCTCGAACGCACTCGACCGCAAGTTCATGACGGCGCAGCACGGCTTCCTGGCCGGCAAGCGAACGGATCAGTTCCTGCCGTACTCGATGCCCGGCTTCAAGAACGTCCAGATCTACTCGCTCAAGGGCCCGAACTACCCGAAGGCCAAGTCGCTCGCAGCAGGCAACACGCGTGACGGCAAGGCCGTGATGTACACGTCGAACGTCGGCGTCGGTCCGCCCATCGCGCAGTCGACGCAGTTCAACCTGAAGCAGATCGGCATCGACGTCGAGATCAAGCTTCTCGACCGCGTCGTCCAGCACGAGAAGTCGGCGACGAAGGGTGAGCCGTTCGACCTCACGTACGAAGGTTGGGGCATGGACTATCCGGACCCCGCGAACTTCATCAACGTGCTGCTCGACGGCCGCCGGATCCAGGCTGACAACAACGTCAACGTGTCGTACTTCAACAACCCGACGTTCAACGCGATGATGGACAAGGCGTACAAGCTGGCCGGCCAGCCCCGGCTCGACGCGTATGCCAATCTCGACAAGACGCTCGTGAAGGACTACGCACCGGTCGCGCCGTACATCTCGACCAACGCGCGCTGGCTCACCAGCAAGAAGGTGGGCTGCTACGGCTACACGTCGATCCAGGGCAACCTGCTCACGCAGATCTGCACCAAGTAAGGATCGATCGAAGAGTACGACGAAACACGGTCACGGTGGGAGGGGCGCGAGGCGCCCCTCCCACCGAATGCCGTTGACGGTTTGTCCCGTTGATCAGTTAGGCTTCTACACCACATGCTCCGATACCTCATCAGTCGGCTCCTGTGGGCGGTCGTCCTCTTCCTCGCCGTCACGTTCGTCACCTACGTGATCTTCTTCCTCATGCCGGCCGAACCCGGCGCGACTCGCCGCGGGCCAGTCCGCGACGCCGGAGAAGGTGCGAGAGGTGCGAGAAGTTCCACGGGCTGAACGACCCCGTGGACGTCCAGTACGGGCTCTTCCTGAAGCGGCTCGTCATCCAGGGCTCGCTCGGGGCAGTCGTTCGTGACCGCGACAGTCCGTCAACGCGGAGATCGTCGCGCGCCGCCCCGATGACCGCGTCACTCGTCTTCGGCGGCGCATGTCTTCTGTGCTGCTCGGTCTCGATCCCGATCGGGATCCTCTCGGCGTTGCGGCCGCGGTCGTTCGTCGACCGGACCGCGATGGTGTTCGTCCTGATCGGGATCGTCGCGCACCCGTTCTGGATCGGCCTGATCTTCGCCTACTTCATCGGCTACAAGCTCGGGCTGACGCCCGATCACCGGCTACTGCGAGTTCTTCGAGCCGGTGCCCGAAGCGTCGACCTGCGGCGGGCCGGTGCAGTGGGCCTACCACCTGATCCTGCCCTGGCTCGACGTTCATGATCCTCGTTCGCCGCGCTCTACGTGCGGATGATTCGCGCGAACGTGATGGAGACGATGAACGAGGACTACGTGCGCACCGCGCGCGCCAAGGGCGCGCCCGAGGGGCAGGTCATGCGCTCGCACATCCTCCGCAACGCGATGCTGCCCGTCGTGACGATGCTCGGCATGGACATCGGTCTCGCGCTCGGTGGCGCCGATCTTCACCGAGTCGGTCTACGGCCTGCCCGGGCTCGGCGGAAGATGCTCGTCAGTCGATCGAGACGCTTCGACCTGCCCGTGACGCTGCGGGCGTCGTCGTCTTCTCGACGCTGTCGCGATCATCATCTTCAACCTGATCGTCGACCTCGCTCTACGCCTGGATCGACCCCAGGATCCGGCTGACTAGGGCGACGTCTGATGGCCCTGCTCCTGAGGTCCGCGACCTCCGGACGAGCTTCCGGACGGACGACGGCGTCGTCAAGGCCGTCGACGGCGTCAGCTTCACCGTCGAGCACGGCCAGACGCTCGGCATCGTCGGCGAGTCGGGCTGCGGCAAGAGCGTCACCTGCCTCACCGTGATGGGCCTCAACGACCCGCCAGAGCGCGATCGTCGACCGGCGAGGCGCTTTCGAAGGCGAGACCTGCTGACGGCGAGCCGCGAACGAGGCTGCGCGAGATCCGCGGCAACGAGATCGCGATGATCTTCCAGGACCCGATGACCTCGCTCAACCCGGTGCACACGATCGGCAGGCAGCTGACCGAGGCGGTCACTGCTCCACAACGACGTCACCAAGAAGCGAGGCGCAAGCGCGCGCGCGCTCGAGATGCTCGGGGAGGTCGGCATCCCGCGTGCCGACGCGCCGCATCGACGACTACCCGCACCAGTTCTCGGGCGGCATGCGCCAGCGCGTGATGATCGCGATGGCGCTGATCAACAATCCCGACCTGCTCATCGCCGACGAGCCGACGACCGCGCTCGACGTGACGACGCAGGCGCAGATCCTCGCACTGATGCGAGAAGCTGCAGGACGAGTACGGCACGGCGATCATCATGATCACGCACGACCTCGGCGTCGTCGCCGAGATCGCGGACGACGTCGTCGTCATGTACGCCGGCCGAGATCGTCGAGCAGGGACCCGTCGACCGAGATCTTCAAGCCGCCGCGGCACCCGTACACCTGGGGGCTCCTCGGCTCGCTGCCGCGCCTCGACGCCGACGTCGAACGGCTCGTGCAGATCCCCGGCCAGCCGCCATCACTCCTGAACCCGCCGCAGGGCTGCCGGTTCCATCCGCGCTGTCGCGTACGCGATGGACCGGTCTGCCGCGACGAGGAGCCGCCGCTCGGGGATCGCCGGGCACGACACGCGCACCACGAGGATGCCTGCCACCTCGACGTCAGCGACGAAGGAGCGCGAGGCGCGAAACGCTCGCGTCAAGGGGACGCGCACGCGGAGCGGCCCTGTGAGCGCGACTGCCGGCGACGAGCTGCTCGTCGTCGAGGACCTGCACGAAGCACTTCCCGATCACGCCGCGGGATCATCTTCCAGAAGGAGGTCGCGTCGGTGAAGGCGGTCGACGGCGTCAGCTTCTCGCTGCGCCACGGCGAGACGCTCGGCGTCGTCGGCGAGTCCGGCTGCGGCAAGTCGACGATGGCTCGCTGCATCATGCGCTGCTCGAGCCCACCGCGGGCAAGATCGTCTTCGAGGGAACCGACATCACGAGGCTCTCGCGCGCGCGAGATGCGGCCGTATCCGGCGCGAAGATGATGATGGTCTTCCAGGACCCGTACGCGTCGCTGAACGCACGCAAGCGCGTCGGCTTCATCGTCGGCGAGGCGCTCGAGGTGCACGGAATCGGCACGCCGGCCGAGCAGCAAGCGGCGCGTGCAGGAGCTGCTCGAGGTCGTCGGCCTCAACCCCGAGCACTACAACCGCTTTCCCGCACGAGTTCTCCGGCGGTCAGCGGCAGCGCATCGGCGTCGCGCGCGCGCTCGCCGTGAACCCGAAGCTGATCGTCTGCGACGAGCCCGTGTCGGCGCTCGACGTCTCGGTTCAGGCGCAGATCCTCAACCTGCTCAAGGACCTGCAGAAGGAGTTCGGTCTCACCTACGTCTTCATCGCGCACGACCTGAACGTCGTCCGGCACATCTCCGACCGGGTCATGGTCATGTACCTCGGGCAAGGTCGCCGAGGCTCGCGAGCCGCGACGAGCTGTACGCGAGCCCGAAGCACCCGTACACCGGCGCGCTGCTCTCCGCCGTGCCGATCCCGAACCCGGAGATCGGTCGAGCGCGGCAGCCCGGATCGATGCTGGAGGGCGACGTGCCGAGCCCCATCAACCCGCCCTCGGCCTGCAGCTTCCATCCCGCGCTGCCCCCGGTTCCACGAGGGAACACTGCGACGTCGATACACCCGGGTTCGATGCGGTCGCTCCCGATCACCTGGTTGCGTGCCACTACCCGCTCGAGCGCTGGCCGATGGACATGCGACTCGACGCTCCCGTCGCCAACAGCGTCGAATAGGCAGCGCGCGGGTGCAGGCCGCACGGCGGATCGGCGGCATCGTGGCGGCGATCGTCGGGATCACCCTGCTCGGTGCCGTGATCGCCGGCTTGGCGCTCGGCGTCGGTCTCGAGCGCGCGATCTCTACCGGCCTCTACCTCGTCGGGAGCTTCTTCCTCGTGCTCGGCTTCTTCGCCGGAGTCCGCGGGCCTGTCCGTCCCCGCAGTACGGAGGAGGAGCGGGGCGACAGCGGGCAGGTGTTCGGCGTCGGCATTGCCGGCCGGGGAGCACGAACCGCCACCTCGGAGGAGCGCAAGGATGCGCGAGGGACGTCCTGGCTGTTCATCTCCCTGGGAGCGGCGCTGATCCTGGCCGGGATCATCGTCGACGGGAGGGCAACGCTCGTCTAGGACGAGCGCGGAGGTACACGGCACTAACTCCCGTGGTACATCGTCGTCTTATCCGATGTGACGACTCCATGCCAGAGAGCGCGATCGCTCGTCTCCGTGAGCTTCGACGGGTCCCTGAACGACCTCGAGCAGCAGTTCGTGCGCGCCCATCTCGGGCGCTGCGGTGCCTGCTCCGCGTTCGAGGAGGATGCGCGCGCGTTCACGACGCTTCTCCGAGATGCCCCTCTCGAGCCGGTTTCCCGGCCCGTGACCGTCGCAGGTCGGCGTCAGCGTGCCCGCGTTCAGTTCCGCACGATCGCGCAGGTCGCGTCCGTGGCATCCGTCGTCATCGCAGCCGGGACGATCGCTCTTGCGCACGATCCCCCCGGGACGACGTCCGACCGCGCGACTCTCGGTCCGCCCTCCGGCGTTGGCGCCTCTGCCGGCGAGGACCCGATCCGATCGCTTCGTCGCGAGGCCCTCATTCGGCACGACCTGCCGGTCGTCGCCGAACCGACGCAGACCTCGACTGGCGACGTGGACCGCGATGGCCCGTCGACGACCGTGAGCAAGCCGCCGCTTCCCGTCGACGGCAGCTAGTCGAACGCAGAACCGCAAGGGCGAGGGAGGGCGTCGCCTGTCTACACTCGGGCCCATGGCGATCCGTTCAGAACAGCCTCTTGCGACACGATTCGAGAGCGCGATCGAGATCGCCGATCGGCTGCTCGCAAACATCGAGACGGTCGTGCAGGGAAAGCGCGAGGAGATTCGGCTCGTCCTGACAGCGCTCGCCTGCAACGGGCACGTCCTTTTCGAGGACGTTCCCGGAACGGCCAAGACCGTGTTGGCGCGGGCCGTCTCCCAGTCGATCGAGGGCGCGGTCGGCACGCGGATTCAGTGCACGCCCGACCTGCAGCCGACCGATGTCACCGGCCTCGCGATCTACGACCAGCGGACGAGGGACTTCGTCTTCCGGGAAGGGCCGATCTTCGCGAACATCGTGCTCGTCGACGAGATCAATCGCGCGATGCCGAAGACGCAGTCCGCGCTCCTCGAGGCGATGGCCGAGCGCCAGGTCACGGTCGACGGCGTCACGCGCGGCGTGCCGCAGCCCTTCCTGCTCCTCGCGACGGAGAACCCGATCGAGTACGAGGGGACGTTCCCGCTCCCCGAAGCGCAGCTCGACCGGTTCTTCCTCCGAACCTCGCTCGGATACCCGAGCGCCGAGGAGGAGCTGAGTGTGATCGACGACCAGCGGGTGGAGCATCCACTCCAGACGCTGCGCGCCGTCGCTGCGATTCCGGAGATCGAGGCGCTGCAGCGGGCGGCGACCGAGGTCTACGTCGATCCACTGATCGGCCGCTGGATCGTCGATCTCGTTCGTGCGACGCGCGAGGTCAAGGCCACCGCCGTCGGGGCGTCAGTACGGGGAAGCCTCGCCCTCGAGCGGGCCGTGCGGGGCTGGGCTCTCGTGCACGGGCGAGCCTACGTCGTCCCGACCGACGTCGAGCTCCTCTTCCTCCCCGTTCTCGGGCACCGCGTCGTCTTCACTCCGTCGACGTTCGCCGAGGCGCGGCAGATCGGGTTGGCGGCCGCGCTCGCGGCGTTCGAGCGCGAGTGCATGGCTCTTGCGCCGCCTCCCTCGCTCGTTCTCGACGAGGCGGCATCGGCCGCCGACGGCCCGTGAGCACACGAGGGCTGACCTTTCCGCTGGTCTCCCGAAGGCGCCTCGTGGGGCTCGCCTTCGGCGCGATGCACGGCGCTCGACGGGGCCCGGGCTCCGACATCGCCGCTTCACGCCCGTATCGAGCGGGTGACAACCCGGACCGGATCGACTGGGGCGCATCGGCCCGTCTCTCGTCGGCCCGCAACACGGACGAGTTCGTCGTGCGCGAGTACTTCGCCGACGAGGCTCCGCGTGCGATCGTGGCGGTCGACGGCCGTGGGGCGATGGATCTCTGCCCGCCCGGCATCCCGTGGCTTCGAAAGAGCGAGGCGGCTCGTGCCGCTGCCGCGCTCGTCGAGGACAGCGTCGCGGAGGCTCGCGGTTTCGTCGGACGCCTGGAGTTCGGGGCCAGGGATGACATCGTCTCCTGGTCTCCACCCGCGAGCGCGCGCGGTGAAGGGAGCGCTCGTCGAGCACGCCGTGCCCGATCCGCGCGCGGGCTCGAGCGGCGGGGGCCGTCGCCGGTGCGTTCGAGTTCCTCGCCTACCACCGTCGCGCGGTGCCTGCCGCGAGCTTCGTCTTCGTTGTCTCGGACTTTCTCTCGGCTCCCGCCCTCGAGACCTGGGAGCGTGCTCTCGACCGGGGCTGGGACATCGTTCCCGTGGTGGTGCAGGATCCGATCTGGGAGCAGAGCTTCCCCGACGTCGACGGCATCGGCATGCCGCTCGTCGACGACGAGGGTCGTCTCCGGGTCGTTCGGCTCCGCACCGGCGAATCGCGGACGTGGCGCACACGTCACGAGGAAAGGTATGCGGGCCTCGTCGGAGGGATGCGCTCGCTCGGTATCGAGCCGGTGCTCCTCACCTCGGTGGACACGGGTCAGATCTTCGACGCCTTCGTGCGGTGGTCGGCCGAGCGCGAGGGAGCAGGGAGGCTCGGCCGATGAGGCGGGCCGCCGTCATCGCCGTTGCCGGCGTCGCCGCACTCGTCGTCGGGCTCGGCCTGGGGCAGCTTTGGATCGCCCGCGACGGGGACGAGCCTGCTGCGCGACCGGCAGAGCTCGTCGCGGTCACGACGTCGATCAGCCCCACGACGCACGCCTTCGGCGATCCCGTGCGGGCGAGGGCGGATGTTCTCGTGGACACCCGCGAGGTCGGCATGGAGAGCGTGAGGCTGCAACCGGACTTCGGGCCATACGAGCCTGTCGGGACACCGCGCGTAACGCGTGAGCAGGCCGGTGACCTCGGTCGGGTCCGGTTCGAATACCAGCTCGTGTGCCTCCAGGAAGGCTGTGACGCGGCCGAGGCTCGCGGCGTGAGCGACTTTCCGAGTGGCCGTGTTCGGTACGAGTTCAACGACCGGCGCGGAAATGCGTACGAGGCGTTCGACTGGCCCCTCCTCGTGGTCGCAAGCCGTGTCGCCGACAGCGACGTCGAGGAGATCCGCTGGCGCTCCGATGCGACGACGCTCGTTCCCGCGACGTATCGCGTCGGCCCCCTCGGTGCGGCGCTCGTGCTGCTCGGCATCGCCCTCGCGTGCGCCGCTGCCGCGGTTGTCATCGCGCGCCACCTCTGGTGGCCGGCGACGGCGCGTGACACCGGCGCCGCCGACGCGGCGCTGTCGAGGACGCTCCTCGAGCAGGCGTTCGACATGGCACTCCGCGCCGACGGCGGCGATTCACCCGACCGGCGGCGCGCGCTCGAGCGGGCTGCGCGCGAGCTCGGCGCAACCGGGCGTTCGGATCTCGCCGAAGAGGCGAGGGCGCTTGCCTGGGCCCCTGCTCCGTCGAGCGCCGAGCAGGTCGCGAGGCTGGCGGCTCGCGCAGGCGTTCAGCCCGCACTCGGTGGCAACGTATGAGCGTGCTCGATTCCCGCCTGCGGACGCCCGGCCTGCCGACATCGGCGACGGCCGAGCTCGGGGGCGCATACCGGCGGACACGTCTTCTGCGGCTCCTTCTCGGCGGTGGTGCGCTGGGGCTCGTCCTTCTTGCGTTCGTCCTCGCGCGGTCACTCGAGTCGCTCCCCACGACGTACTTCGCCACGGGGAGTGGCGGAATCGTCGTCCTCGACCTCTCCACGAGCGTCGACGTCCAGAAGGCCCAGCGCGCTCAGCGAGTCCTCCGCTCGCTTGCAGAGACCGAGGGGCGAGTGGGTCTCGTCGTCTTCTCCGACAGCGCCTACGAGATGTTGCCGCCCGACACGCGCAGCGCCGAGCTGCGGCCGCTGCTCCCGTTCTTCAGGACGGGCCCGCCGATCTCGCGCGACAACGTCCGTCGCACCCGGGGTGGCCGGATCGTGCCCGTCACACCGTCGGGAGCCCCACGCGAAAGCCCCTGGTCCCTGACCTTCCGAGGCGGGACGCGGATCTCCACCGGCCTCCTCGAAGCCCGGCACGTGATCGAGCGCGAGGGAGACCGCAGCCTCTCCGTTCTCCTCCTCAGCGACCTCGACAACTCCGGCTTCGACACCTCCGACCTGACCGAGGAGATCTCCCACTACGAGCGCGCCGGGATCGACCTGAAGGTGATCCCGCTGTTCCCGGGCCCCGATGACCGAGCGCTGTTCACGCAGCTCGTCGGCAAGGACGCGCTCGTCGCACGACCCGAGCTCTTGCGGAACACGAACGTCCAGGAGCGACAAACGCTCGTGGGCGCGTTCCCGTGGGCTCTCGCGGCGGTCGGAGCCGCCCTGCTCCTCCTCCTCGCCGCGAACGAGCGTTGGTGCGGTCGGCTCGTCTGGAGCGGTCTGCGATGAGCGGGCGCGAGCAGGCTCGATCGATCGGTGCCGGGGCGGGCGTCGTCGTCCTCCTTCTCGTTGCGGCGGTCGCCTTGGCGCTCGCCGTCGACGTGATCCGCTCATCCCATCGGGTGGACGTCGCCGACACCGCGTTCACGAGCGGCGTCGACCCGGGGGTCAGGTGGAGCGCGAGCACCATTCTCCCGGCCGGGCTCTCGCGCACCCTGCTCGGGCTCGACGACGACCTTGCCTTCCGCGACGCAGTCCAGCGCTTCTGGCTCAGCAAGCCGCGGAATGCGCTGCGAGAGTTCGGTGACGTGACGAGGCGCAGCGGTGCCGAACGGGCGTTGGCCCGGCTGGGGGACAGCGATCCGAGCCCGCAGCGGCGAGCGGTTGCTCTGACGATGCGTGGGGCCCTCCTGCTCGAGGAGGCACGGAATACGACGAACCAGCGAGAGGTGTTCGTGCGGCGTGCGATCGAGCAGTTCCAGAAGGCGGCCACCCTCGATCCCTCGAACGACGATGCGGTCTACAACCTCGAGCTCGCGCTCAAGTTGCTCCGCCGTGGCGGTTCGGATCCCGGCGGTGGCGGCCAGGGACGCGCACCGTTACCCTCGCCCGGCGCCGGCGCTGCGACGAGCGGGAGCGGTTTCTAGCGAACGCGTGTCACTGTCGTTCCTGACTCCACTTGGAGCACTCGTGGGCGTCGTCGGCAGCCTCGCGGTGGTCGCGCTGCTCTCGACGCTGAGACGATCGCGAGAGATCGACCAGGAGCTCGGTCTCGGGCCGCCGCGACGGCGGAGTGTCTCGATCGACGTCTCGCTGCTCGTGGCGGTGGGCGCTCTCGTTGCGCTCGCGTGTGCGCAGCCGGTCGTCTCCCGGTCGACCGGGCTCGACGGCCGGGAGGGGGTCGAGGTGTATGTCGTGCTCGACATCACGCGCTCGATGCTGGCGCAGCGTGCGCCATCCGAGCCCAACCGCCTCGAGAGGGCGCGATCGTTCGCGAAGCAGCTTCGTGCCGCGATTCCCGACACCCGCGTCGGGGTCGTCTCTCTCACCGATCGCGTGCTGCCGCACCTGTTCCCGACGCTGAGCGCGAACGCATTCGTATCCGTCATCGACCGGTCGATCGGGATCGAGCGCCCGCCGCCCGAGCGGCGCACGCGTCGCGCCACGTCGCTCAACGCTCTGGGCGACCTCGGCCGCGCCGCCTACTTCGACTCGCTGACGACGCGGCGGCTCGTCGTCGTTCTCACCGATGGTGAGACGCTGCCGGTCGATTACGCGACGTTGCGCAACCGGCTCGTCGACGCGCGGATTTCAACGGTGTTCGTCCATGTCTGGCGTGGGGACGAGCGCGTCGTGACCAAGGACGGAAGGGCCGATCCGGCGTACCGCCCGGACCCGACGGCACTCCGCTCGTTGCGGAGGACCGCCGGCGCGGTGGACGGCTCGGTGTTCGTCGAGGGCCAGGAGCGCGAGGTTGCCGACGCCGTGCGTCGATTCGCGTCCAACGGGCCGCTCGTCGAGCAGGGGCGGGAGCTGCGCCCGGTCGAGCTCGCCCCGCCGATCGCCGCGCTGACCGCTCTCCCGCTGCTTCTATTGCTGCGACGGCGTTCGCTCTGACCGACGCGGCATGAGTCTGTTCTTAACACGAGCGTGACCGTCCGCTAATGCTCGGTCGGCGCCGGTCGTCTACCCTATCTCGCTGAGATGATGGATCGACTCCAATCGCCGGGTTTCATGCGCGTCGTGACGTGGGTGTCCGTCCTCGTCCTGATCGCCGGCATCGCAGCCTTCGGAACGGTGTCTCTCAGCCGCAACGACAACTCGACGGCCTCCCCGGCCGCCGGAACCGCCGGCGGCGAGACCGTCGACCAGAACGGCGAGTTGCCCGAGCCGACGAAGCCGAACGTCGCCGACGTTCCACCCGCTGCGCGACAGACGGCTGCCGCCTTCGTCGACGGTGCTGTCGCGCGCAACGACCTGGCCAAGGCATGGACGCTCCTTCACCCGGACTTCAAGAGGGAGTGTGGGTGTACCCGGGCGAAATGGATGACAGGGAACATCCCGGTGCAGTTCTTCCCGGCCCTCGGAGCCGACCGGACGGCGTTTGGGGTCAACGAGATCTCACCGGGGGTTGTCGTGCTGGAGCTGCTCCTGACGCCGAAGCAGGGCTCAGGGCTCAAGCCGACCGCGTTCTACGTCGGCATGAAGTCGGTCGGCAAGGGCGAGAACCAGAAATGGCTCGTCAACTACTTCGCTCCCATGGGAAGCCCGCCCGTCCCGCAGCTCGGATAGCTCTGCGGGCAGTGGTCTTGGCGTGATCGCACCGAACTTCGTCACCTCGCACGTCTGACGCCTCGATCACGCCGCGCGTGTCGAGGCGATGCTCGAAGAGGGCCGACCAGGGGCCGGTTCGCCCCGAGGCGGTCTCTTGCGCTTCGCTAGACTTCCCCTCAGGCGCCCCCTGAAGGCGTCGCTTCCTTCAATGCAACCGATTTCCCCCAGGGAGAACAATGTCTGAGCAGGCGAGCGCGAACGGGTCGAAGAACGTCGGCCAGATCATCGAGATCAAGGGCGTCGTGATCGACGCGGTCTTCCCCGACCGTCTGCCGCAGATTCTCCACGCCGTCGAGGTCGACATCGTCCGGCCGGACGGCTCCGTCACGACCCTCGTCGCCGAGGTGCAGCAGCACCTCGGGGACGATCGTGTTCGCGCGGTCGCGATGGACTCGACGGATGGGCTCGCACGTGGGACGGCAGTCGTCGACACGGGCGCGCCGATCTCGGTGCCTGTCGGTGACACCACGCTCGGCCGGATCTGGAACGTCCTCGGTCAGCCGGTCGACGAGAAGCCCGCGTCCGCTGATGTCGAGCGCTGGTCGATCCACCGCGAGCCTCCCGCGTTCCGCGAGCTCGCACCGTCCGTCGAGGTCTTCGAGACCGGGATCAAGGTCATCGACCTGATCGCCCCCTACATCAAGGGCGGCAAGGTCGGTCTCTTCGGGGGCGCCGGCGTCGGCAAGACGGTCACGATCATGGAGCTGATCCACAACGTTGCCAACGCGCACAGCGGCGTCTCGGTGTTCGCCGGCGTCGGTGAGCGCACGCGCGAGGGCAACGATCTGTATCTCGAGATGGAGGAGTCCGGCGTTCTCGACAAGGTGGCGCTCGTCTACGGCCAGATGAACGAGCCGCCCGGAGCTCGTCTCCGCGTCGCTCTCTCGGGCCTGACGATGGCCGAGTACTTCCGCGAGCAGGGGCAGGACGTGCTCCTCTTCATCGACAACATCTTCCGGTTCGTCCAGGCAGGATCCGAGGTCTCGGCGCTGCTCGGTCGCATGCCGAGCGCCGTCGGGTACCAGCCGACCCTGGCGACGGAAATGGGCCAGTTGCAGGAGCGCATCACCTCGACGCGCACCGGCTCGGTCACGTCCGTGCAGGCCGTCTACGTTCCCGCAGACGACCTCACCGACCCTGCGCCAGCCGCGACGTTCGCGCACCTCGACGCCACCACGGTGCTCTCCCGCGCGATCGTAGAGAAGGGGATCTACCCGGCCGTCGATCCGCTGGGATCGACCTCGCGCGCGCTCGCGCCCGGCGTCGTCTCGGACGAGCACCTCGCGACGGCGACCGCCGTGCAGCAGATACTGCAGCGGTACAAGGACCTCCAGGACATCATCGCGATCCTCGGCATGGACGAGCTCACCGACGAGGACAAGCTCGTCGTCTCGCGGGCCCGCAAGATCGAGCGCTTCCTCTCGCAGCCGAACTTCGTCGCCGAGCAGTTCACCGGCACGCCGGGCAAGTACGTCAAGCTCGAGGACACGATCAAGGGCTTCAGGGAGATCATCGAGGGCCTCCACGACGATCTTCCGGAGGCGGCGTTCTACATGGTCGGTTCCATCGAGGACGTCGTCGAGAAGGCGCGCCAGCTGGAGCAGGTCGCCGCATAGTGGCTACGAATGGCTGACGCGCACCCCAGGTTCGACGTTTCGGTCGTCACGCCCGACGGCCCGATCTATCAGGGCGAGGCGGAGATGCTGATCGTCCCTGGCCAGGCGGGGGAGATCGGCGTGCTCGCGCGCCACGCGCCCCTCGTTGCCACCCTGAAGGCCGGTTCGACCCGCGTGCACCTCGGAGGCAACGAGGTTCTCGAGTTCGCCACCGGCCCCGGCTTTTTCAAGGTCGAGACGGACCGCGCCCTGGCTCTGGTCGACGACGCCGTGAACGTGAAGGAGATCGACGACGATCGTGCGACGGCGCAGCTCGAGGCCGCACGCGCCGAGCTCGAGAAGATCGACGCGGGGGAGTCCACGGGCGATCGCTGGCAGCTCGAGCAGCGCATCCGTCACGCAGAGAACCAGCTGACGGTGTCCGGCCGCACGACGGGCTGACCGAGGCGCCGGTTCGGGATCACGGTTGCCGCGGCCGCGTCGCGCCGACTCGGCGGCTGCGACGCCGATGGGCACCCGACTTCGCCTCCTCCTCGCGCGTTCGCTCGACCTCGTCGAGCAGGTTCGCGATCCGGGAGAATCCCGTGCCCGGGACCTCGCTTCCGACCTCGAGCGGCATCAGGTCGACGGGGGCGTCGGGGACGTCGGTGTCACGTGAGCGTCGCAGCGCCGACACCACGACGGCATTGAGATAGCCGATCACGAGCAGAGCGGCGCTGATGCCCCACATCCACCGCGGACCGACGGCAACCGTGATCGGCCCGGCTGCGAGCGTCCCGATCAGCGTGAACATCTGCACGAGGCTGCCGAGCACGGCGAAGATCTGCCCCCGCCGGTCGTCGGACACGACCTGCTGGATGAGGGTCACGTTGCAGACGAGCCCGATGCCGTTCCCGACGCCGAAGATGACCGCGCCGAAGCATCCGATCGCGAGATTCGGACTGACGGCGCAGATCGCCACGCCGGCAGCCGTGATGAGGAACGAGGCGCGGTAGCCGCCGTAGACGGTCAGCCTTCGGATGAACCAGAACGCGACAACGTTCCCGATCAGGATGCCGGCAGCCGAGAACGCGACGAAGATGCCGAAGCCGACGTTGCCGGCACCGTAGGCATCCGTCGTGAGCACGATCTCCGCCACGTTGACGCCCGTGTAGGCGAGGGTCGCCCAGCTCCAGATGAGGAAGAGCGAGGAGAGGTGATTGTTGTCGCGCACGAGCGCGAGCCCCGCGCGCACCTCGCGCCAGTGGGTACGGCCGATCCGTGCGACGAGGCTCGACTGGAGCCGGACGCTGATCCGGACGAGGAGAGACGCCGAGACGAGGAAGCTGACCGCGTTGAGCGCGTACACGGTGTGTGGCCCGAGCAGGACGATCCCGACACCGGCGATCACCGGCCCGAGCAGGGTCGAGAGGTTCTCGGCGCCCTGGATGAGCGCGTTTGCCGGGACAACGGAGTCCTCGTTGACGAGATTCGGTATGGACGCGTAACAGGCCGGGCGGAAGAATGCAGCCGCGAAACCCGCCACGGCCGAGACGGCCACGATGCCCGCGGGTGAGTCGACGAAGGGGAGCGCCGCGAAACAGGCGGCTCCTCCGAGATCGGACAGGATCATCATCCGCTTCCGCGGCCAGCGGTCGATCAGCGGGCCGACTGCGATCCCGAGGATGACGCCGGGCACGAGCTCGGCGAACAGGAGGATGCTCACCCACCAAGCCGAGTTGGTCTGGTTGTAGAGCGCGATGCGCACCGCGAAGAACGCCGTCCACGTCCCGAGTGCCGAGATCAGCCGGGAATAGAAGAGACTGCGGAACGAGCGATGCTCCGGCATCCCGAGGATCGCGAATTGCGCGGTGAGCTGACCCAGCATCCCGAACGAGCCTACAACCTCGACAGAACGACGTCTGCTGTCCAAAAGGGACGTGGCCGTGCCGTAGAGTGGCCCGAATGGCGCGGCATTCCTGGACGCACGAGCAGCTCGTTGCCGGCATCCGTGCCGGTGACAGCCGGGCGCTCGCACGGGCGATTACGCTCGTCGAGAACCGCGATCCCGGAGCGGCGGCGGTCGTCTCGGAGGTCTTCGCGGCGACGGGATCGGCGCTCTCGATCGGGGTCACCGGCCCGCCCGGCGTGGGGAAGTCCTCGCTCATCGCAGCGCTCGTCCGCCACGTCCGCGGCCTCGGGCTCACGGTGGGCGTGATCTCGGTCGATCCTTCCAGCCCCTTTACCCAGGGCGCGCTGCTCGGTGACAGGATTCGGCTCGTCGATCACTTCCTCGACCCCGGGGTCTTCATCCGCTCGATGAGCACGCGTGGGCACCTGGGCGGGCTCTCCGAAGCGACCCTGCAGAGCATGCTCCTGCTCGATGCGAGCGGCAGGGACGTGATCTTTCTCGAGACCGTCGGAACCGGGCAGAGCGAGGTCGAGGTGATGGGCATCGCCGACGAGGTCGTGCTCGTGCTCATGCCGGAGTCGGGTGATTCGGTGCAGGCCCTGAAGGCCGGGATCATGGAGATCCCCGATCTGATCGCGATCAACAAGATGGACGAGCCGGGCGCAAAGGCGTTGCTCAACGACATTCGCACCGTGATGGCGCTCGCACCGGATGCCGAGCGGCAGCCGGGCATCGTGCTCACGGAAGCGGTGCGCGGGGAGGGCGTCGACACGCTCTGGGCGGAGGTGACCGCGCGGCGGGATTCTCTCGCCGCCAGCGGTGAGCTCGAACGGAGGCGACGACACAATCTGGCCGCCGAGGTCGTGTCCGCCGCGGCCGCGCGCGTCCAGACCCGCATCGAGGAGGCGATCGCCGCCGACCCCGCGTTGTCCGAGCTCCTTCTCGGCGTGCAGCAGCGGACGGTCGACCCGCTGACCGCTGTCGACGCGATCGTTCGTGCCGTCACACGCGACGAGGCTCCGTGACGCGCCCGACGCTGGTCGCCGCCGCCGCCGCCGGCGCCGCGCTCGCGGCTCTTCGGCGACGGTGCGTCGTAGACTCTGTTCCGTGATGACGACCTGCGCCGCATGCGGCACGGAGTGCGCGGACGGCTCGCGGTTCTGTGCGAGTTGCGGTAGCCCGCTGGGAGAGCCGGGCACGCCACGCGAAGAACGCAAGGTCGTGACGGTCGTGTTCGCCGATCTCGTTGGCTCGACAGCGCTGGCCGAGAGCAGCGACCCCGAGGACGTGCGGGCGATGCTTGCGGCGCATCACTCCCGTGTTCGCACCGATCTCGAGCGCTACGGAGGTACAGTCGAGAAGTTCATCGGTGATGCCGTCGTGGCCGTCTTCGGAGCCCCCGTTGCCCACGAAGACGATCCCGAGCGGGCCGTCCGTGCAGCGCTCGCGATCCGCGATGCGGCAGTCGAGGCGGATGTCTCGTTGCGCGTCGCCGTCAACACCGGGGAGGCACTCGTCACTCTTGATGCCCGCTCGGCGGAGGGGGAGGCGATGGTGGCCGGAGACGTCATCAACACCGCGGCCCGCATCCAGTCGGCCGCCCCCGTGAACGGCGTCCTCGTCGGGGAATCGACCTATCGTGCGACCGCGCACGCGATCGTGTATGAGACGGCGGACTCGTTCGAGGCGAAGGGAAAGCGCGAGCCGGTACAGGTGTGGCTGGCGGTCGAGCCGCGGTCGCGGCTCGGGAGCGACGTCGAGCGCGCACCGCTCGCCGCGCTCGTTGGGCGCGAGCCCGAGATCGACGCGTTGCGCGGAGCGTTGACTCGGGTGCGGCAGCAGCGTACGCCCGAGCTCGTAACGCTCGTGGGCGTCCCGGGGATCGGCAAGAGTCGCATCATTGCGGAGCTCTTCTCGATCGTCGACGACGATCCGGACATCATCATCTGGCGGCAGGGTCGCTGCCTCCCCTACGGCGAGGGAATCAGCTACTGGGCCCTCGGGGAGATGGCGAAGTCTCAGGCGGGCATTCTCGACGACGATACCGCCGTCGTCGCCGACGGGAAGCTTGCCACGGCGGTTGGTGCGCTCGTTCCCGATCGCTCCGAAGCCGAGTGGGTGACAGGTCATCTCAGGCCGCTGATCGGTCTCGAGTCCGAGGCCGGTCATGGGGGAGACAGCCACGGCGAGACATTCGCTGCCTGGCGGCGCTTCCTCGAGGCGATCGGCGAGCAACGCCCCGCGGTCCTCGTCTTCGAGGATCTGCACTGGGCCGACGATGGGCTTCTCGACTTCGTCGACGGGCTCGTCGACCGAGCTACCGGAGTACCGCTGCTCGTTCTCTGCACTGCACGTCCAGAGCTGCTCGTGCGGCGCGCAGGCTGGGGAGGCGGCAAGGCCAACGCCGTGACGCTGTCGCTCGCGGCGCTCTCGGATGAGGACACCGCACGACTGATCTCGGGCCACCTCGAGCAAGCGGTGCTGCCTGCCGCGATGCAACAGACGCTTCTTCGGCGCGCAGACGGCAACCCGCTCTTTGCCGAGGAGTACATCCGGATGCTCCGCGATCGCGGTCTCCTGTACCACGATGGCGGCGCGTGGCGACTCGACCGCACCGACGTGGATGTCCCCGAGACGGTTCAGGGGATCATCGCCGCGAGGCTGGACGCGCTCGAGCCGGACGAAAAGGCGGTGCTCCAGGCAGCCGCGGTCGTCGGGAAGGTCTTCTGGCTCGGGTCGGTTGCGGCTGTCGCGGGTATCTCTCGCTGGGAGGCCGAGGAGCGACTGCACAGTCTCGAGCGAAAGGAGTTCGTCCGCCGCGACCGCCGTGCGTCCGTCACGGGGGAATCGGAGTACTCGGTCCGTCATGTTCTCGTTCGGGACGTCGCATACGGGCAGATTCCGCGCGTGCCGCGCGCCGACCTTCACGTTCGCGCGGCCGCATGGATCGAGTCGCTCGGCCGCGACCGATCGGAAGATCGCGCCGAGATGCTGGCCCATCACTACGTCGCCGCTCTGGAGCTGACTCGGGCCGCGGGCGGAGCAACGTCCCAGCTCGTGGTGCCCGCGCGCGAGGCGCTGCGCGAGGCCGGTCAGCGTGCCTACGCCCTGAGTGCGATGGGAGCAGCGGCCGGCTTCTTTGCCCAGGCGCTCGAACTCTGGGCGGAGGATGACCCCGGCTATCCCTACCTCCTGCTCGACCTCGGCAACACGCTCCAGTACCTTCGCCACGAGGGCTCGTCCGAGCTCGAGGAGGCCGCGCGCCTGCTGCTCGCACAAGGTGATCAAGAGGGCTCGGCCGAGGCAGAGTCGCTCATCGGTGAAGTCCACTGGGAGAGCGGCGATCAACGCGGGGCGCGAGCACACCACACCCGAGCGGTCGAGCTGATCACCGACCTGCCCGGGACTCGGGCGACGGTTCGGATCCGCGCGAGGCTCTGGCGGGCGCAGTTACTCGCGAACGAACATCCCTCGCTCGAGGAGGGCGTGCGGATCCTTGCTCTCACAGAGGAGCTCGGCTCGACGGAAGACGTCCTCAATGCACGAATCAACGTCGGTCTCGGACATGCATACGGGGGCGATCCTTGGGCCGCAATCCGTGAGCTCGAACGGGCGCTCGAACAGTGCCGGCAGGCGAATTCCCACCTCGCAACCCGTGCGTACGTCAATCTGGCTTCGATTCTCGGCAACGTGGGCGAGCGTAACCGCTCAGCCGAGCTGCATCGCCTGGGGCTCAGGGAGGCACATCGCCTGGGTAACCACCACGAACGGTGGCTGGCCGCCGAGTGTGTTCTGGACGACTACTTCGCCGGCTCGTGGGACGCTGCCGTCGCGAGCGCGGCCTCGTTTCTCGATCACGAAGGGCCGGGAGAGTACATGGAGGTCGGTGTGCACAGCGTGCTCGCCTCGATCGCTTCCGCCCGCGGCGACCGCCGGGCAGCCGAGGAGCACGCCGGGGCGATGCTCTCGCGCGCTCGTGCCATCGGTGACCCGCAGGCACTCTGGCCGGGTCTCAGCATCTGCGCCCGGCTTGCGCTCGTGGCAGGTGATGCCGGCGTCGCCCACACGCTGGTCGACGAGCTCGCTGCTGCGTGGGCCGAAGCCGAGTCGTTCCAGATCGATCTCTTCGAGCTCGACGGATTCGTTGCCGCGGCCGGGCTCGACCGTGTGCGCGATCTCGGTGACCACCTCGGCAAGCTGGCGTACGAGAGCCCGTGGACTCAGGCGGCGGCGTTGATCGCGTCCGGGAGTTTCGAGCGCGCGGGCGAGGTCTTGCACGCGCACGACGCTTTCGCTCAGGCCGCGATGGTCTGGCTCGCCTCGTCCGAGCTCGCCGGGCGAGAGACACCTGGGCTTCACAAGGCGATGACGTTCTATGAGAGCGTGGGTGCGGCTGCCGCTCTCACCCGGGCTCGATCCCGGTCGCGCGACGTCGGCTGAGGGGCGCCTACACCGGCTCGCGGGCGGCCCAGTCACCTACGCCGCCGCCCACAACGGGCCGAGCGTCGAAGCCGCGGGTACGCAGGATGCTGGCTGCGATCACGGCACGCGGGCCCGTGTCGCAGATTGTCACGATGGTTCGGTCGAAGGGGAGATCGGAACAGCAGGTCGCCACCAGCCTGTACGGAACGTGGCGACTACCGGGGATCGAGCCGGTCGCGACGTCGTCGTCCTCTCGTACGTCGATCAGCTCGGCATCATCTGCGATCAGCGCCGCTAGCTCGTCGATCGCGACCGACTCGGTGATCTCGTCGCCGCCGCCGAGCACGTAGCCGGCGAGATCGAAGAACGCGACCGCGTTGAGGCCCTGACAGGCCCGCTGTGCTTCGTCGAATGACTCGGCCAGCACGCACACGGGGCGCTCGGGGTCGAGCACGAAGCCCGCCTTCGTGCCGAAGCTCGTACCGGACACCGGGACGTTGATCGCGCCGGGGCGATGCCCTCCAAGATGTGTCTCCGCCGGACGTACGTCGAGCAGCTGCGCACCCTCGGGCGGTGCCGCGAGCTCCTGCGCCAGCGGTCCTGCACCCACGAACGGGCCGCGATTGGTCTCCACGATCCGGCCCAGGTTCGGTGGCTTCGGGGCGACGATCGACGCCGAGTCGGCGATGAAGGCGCGAACGTCGGTGAACTGCAACGTCGGGTTGAAGCGGCGCTCGAAGCCGATCGTGGTCGACCCCTTCGAGCTCATCGACTTGCCGCAGAGCGATCCCGCGACGTGTCCCGGAAACACCTCCACGCCGTCTGCGAGCTCGAGGAGTCGCCGCAGCGAGTAGAAGAGGCCCTCCGCGCCCTCTTCCGCCCCGACGGCCAGGTCGGGCCGGGCCGCGTCGCCCACGAACAGGGAGTCGCCGGTGAGCACGAGCCAGGGCTCGTCTCCGCGCGAGGTGTCGACGACGGTGAGGCAGCAGTGCTCCGGGCGATGCCCGGGTGTGTGGATCACTCCGATCGTGACCGCGCCGACCTCGATCTCGTCGCCGTCGCGCATCGGATCATGTGGGTAATCGACGCTCGCGTCGCCGTGGATGCTGACGGGGATCCCGTGCTCGAGCGCGAGGCGTCCGTGCCCCGAGACGTGGTCGGCGTGCGTATGCGTCTCGATGGTGCGGACGATGCGGATGCCCCGATGCTCGGCCTCTGCCAGCAGGGGCTCGATTGCGAACGGTGGATCGACGACGACGGCGATCCCGGTGTCCTCGTCCCCGATCAGGTAGCTCGCGCAACCGAGGTCGTCGTTCAGGAACTGGTGGAAGATCACGGTGCGACGGTAGCACCAGGTTCCGCTATCTCACGTGAAGTGATCGCGCCGCAACAGGCGGGCGACGGCCAGGCTCCCTCCGATGACGACGATCCCCACGATCGCTGCCGTGATCGCGGCCCAGGGCCGCTCGCTCGGGGTGGCGGCGCCGCTCGCGGGGAGCACGCTGAGGTCGGCGGTATAGCGGACGGACGCCCCGTCGTCGTATGTCTGACGGGCCGCGAGCGACGCGGTCCCGGCCCGCGTCCTTGCGAGGACTCGGAGAGGGACGACGAGCTGATCGCGCGCGGCGATACGCCCTCCGGACCAGGTGACCGTGGATCCGTTCACAACGCTCTTCCAGCCGGCAGGCGAGGAAGCCCCGACGATGGAGAAGCCGGGAGGGACGCTCACGGCCACGGCGACGGTGGCATGAGGCGGCCGCTCGTTCGGCACCGAGAGCGAGATCGTCGTCTCGACGCCGTCCTCGACGTACGGGGGTGAGATCGTGAGGTGGGCTGCGGCTGCGGCCGGAAAGAGGAGCGAGGCCGCGAGGACGGCGAGAGAGCGCCTCACGGTGGTGCCCGGACGTCCCGCGGCAATGCGCCGCGGATTCCGTCCCTGGATGGAGGGAAGGTCAGAAGCCACGCCAGAGCGATCGTACCCGGCCGCCGGTCTGCAGGCCCCTACCGATCGATGGCGCGGTACTTGCGAATCGCGAGGGGCATGAAGACGGCGAGGAGCAGGATCGTCCAGCCGAGCGACATGAGGACGGGATGCTCACCGGGAAACGAATTCGAGACGAACGGGTTCGGGTTGCCGAACAGCTCCCGCGTGGCGCCCGTCAGCGCGCTGACGGGGTTCCACTCCGCGATCGGCTGCAGCGGCGCCGGAAGGGTGGGGGTCGGGACGAACGCATTCGAGAGGAACGTGACCGGGAAGATGACGAGGAAGCCGAGCTGCTGGGCGACCTCCACGGTGGGTACTGCGAGCCCGAGGAAGACGCCGATCCAGGCCATGGCGTAGGTGAAGAACAGGAGCAGGAGGACGCCGTAGACGAAGTCCCTGAGGCCGTTGTTGACGCTCCAGCCGATGAGGAGGCCGGTCGCCATCAGGACGAGGAGCAGGCCGACGTTGTAGACGATGTCCGCGAACGTGCGGCCGCTGAGCACGGCCGAGCGCGCCATCGGGAGCGAGCGGAAGCGGTCGATCAGGCCCTTCGTCATGTCGTCCGCGACGGAGATCGCGGTCGTGACCGAGGCGAACGCGAGGGTTTGCACGAAGATGCCGGGCATCATGAACTCGCGGTAGGAGCCGCCGCCCGGGAGGGGAATCGCGCCGCCGAAGACGAACGCGAACAGCAGCACGAACATGATCGACTGGAGGATCGCGAAGATCGCGAGCTCGGGTATTCGCGGAACGCGCTTCAGGTTGCGCCAGCTGATCACGAGGCCGTCCGAGACGGCGATCCGCAAGGTGCTCATCAGCTCGCACCCGCAACCGCGGCGTCGTCGTCGCTCGTCTCTGTCTCGGCAACGTGGCCTGTGAGGGAGAGGAACACGTCGTCGAGCGTCGGTCGCCGGAGCCCGACGTCGTCGATCCGGATCTCGGCCTCGCCGAGCCGGAGGACGACCTCCACGAGCTGCTGCGCGCCCCCTTCGGCTGCGATCGTCAGCCGCCTCGCGTGCTCGTCGACCGAGGCCGTCCCGTCCGGCGCGAGAAGCTGCGCCGCCTGGGCGAGCAGATCCTGGTCGTGAATGACGATCTCGATGCGCTCGCCGCCGACCTGGGTCTTCAGCTCGTCGGCGGTTCCGCGTGCGATGATCTTGCCCGCGTCCACGACCGCGATCTGGTCGGCGAGCGCGTCGGCTTCCTCGAGGTACTGCGTCGTGAGGAGCAGCGTCGCACCTTCCTTGACCTGTGTCCGGATCACATCCCACATACCGAGGCGGCTGCGAGGGTCGAGGCCCGTGGTGGGCTCGTCGAGGAAGAGCAACTTCGGGTTCCCGATCAGCGCGGCCGCCAGGTCGAGACGGCGCCGCATGCCGCCGGAGTATGTCTTGGCGACGCGATCTGCGGCGTTTTCGAGCTCGAACCGTGTCAAGAGCTCCGTCGCCCGCCGCTTCGCCTCGGCCGAGGCGAGCTGGTAGAGACGGCCGAACATCCACAGGTTCTCCCGCCCCGTCAGGTTCTCGTCCACCGCCGCGTACTGGCCGGACAGCCCGATCAGCCGGCGCACGGCCTGCGCGTCGCGTGCGACGTCGAGACCGGCGACCGTCGCCCGGCCGGCGTCTGCGCGAAGCAGCGTGGCAAGGATGCGAACCGTCGTCGTCTTGCCCGCGCCATTCGGGCCGAGGAGGCCGAGCACGGTGCCTTCCTGCACCTCGAGATCGACGCCGTCGAGCGCGCGCACCTCGCTCTTTCGCGAGCGGTAGATCTTGACCAAGCCCTCTGCTTCGATGACCGCCATCGCGGCACGCTAGCTGTCCCGGTGCGGCACGTGCCTAGACTAGGCGCATGAGCGTGTCGATCGATCGAAGAGGGATGACGGCGCTCTCCGGGGGGCACCTCGCGACCGACTTCGCGTCCGGCAGCGTGCCGGCGATGCTTCCGTTCTTCGCCGCCAAGTTCGACCTCAACTACACGCTCACGGCCGTGCTCATGCTTTCGGCGCTCGCGTCGTCATCGCTGACGCAGCCGCTCTTCGGCCTCTGGTCGGACCGCCGCGGCGCGTTGTGGCTCCTGCCGGTGGGGATCGGCGTCGCCGGAGCAGGCATCGGGCTCGCGGCGATCGCACCGAGCTACGCGTTCCTCGTCGTCGTCGTCTTCCTCTCCGGCCTCGGCATTGCCGCGTTTCACCCGGAGGGCGCCAAGTTCGCCGTCTTCGCGAGCGGTCGCAGGCGGGCCAGTGGCATGTCCCTCTTCAACATAGGCGGAAACACGGGCTACGCGCTCGGCCCGATCATCGTGACGCCCCTCGTCCTCTGGCTCGGCCTCGGTGCCGGCGGGTTGTTGGCCGCGATTCCCGTGGTTCTCGGGGCGTTCGCCGTTCTCGCCGTGCTCCCGTACCTCTCGCGCCTGCGGCCGCCTCCCCGGCCGGCCGGGGAGGCACCGGAGGGGCGGGACGACGTTCGGGCGATGGTCATCCTCAGCGGCGTGATCGGGCTTCGCAGCGTCGCGTGGTTCGGGCTGTTGACGTTCGTGCCGCTGTGGATCGTCTCGCTCGGAAGCTCGGCGGGCGACGGGAACCGGTTGCTGTCGCTCATGCTGTTGTCCGGCGCGTTGGGCACGCTGCTCCTCGGCCCGATCGCGGACCGGTTCGGCTTGAGGCGCACGCTCCTCGTCGCGCAGGCGATCCTGACGCCGATGATCCTCGTCTTCGTCCTGGTCGGAGGAGTGGTCGGCGCGGCAGCGCTCATGGTTGTCGGCATCTGTGTCGTCGGCACGTTCGGTCTCACGATGGTGCTGAGCCAGATGTATCTGCCACGCCACGTCGGCATGGCATCCGGGCTCTCGATCGGCCTCGCGATGGGTCTCGGAGGGCTCGCCGCCGTGGCGCTCGGTGGGCTGGCAGATGCCGTCAGCCTCGAGACCGCGCTCATCTGCTGCGCCTTCGCGCCCCTTCTCGGCGTCGGCCTCTGCTTCCTGCTTCCGGCGCCGCGGGGCGGGGGCCGGGTTGCGACCGGGCCGTCTGCTGCATACGCTCTGCCCGACCCGCCCGTGAGCCAGCCCTGATGTTCGACAAGGAGATCCCATGACGGTGCACGAGTTCTTCGACGCGCTTCCCTCGAAGGTCGATCCCGCGAAGACGGTCGGGATGAACAACAGCTTTGCCTTCGACGTCGCCGACGTCGGCGTCTGGACGGTCACCGTCACCGACGGTGTGGTCTCCGTCGCCGAGGGCGAGCACGACGCCGACTGCACGATCTCGGCGAGCGAGGAGACGCTCCTGAAGATCTCACGTGGCGAGGCGAACCCGACGACGGCCTACATGACGGGCAAGATCAAGATCGCAGGCGACATGGGCGCGGCTCTCAAGCTGCAGAAGCTCTTCTAGGCGGCCGGAGGCGCTCGTGGATCTCGCACTCAGACTCCTGATCACCTGGGGAGCCAACGTGCTGGCTCTCATCGTGGCCGACTGGGTCTTCTCGGGCCTCACGATCGAACGCTGGGGGCCGCTCCTCCTCGCCGGCGCGGTCTTCGGGCTGGCCAACATCTTCCTCAAGCCGCTGCTCACCTTCATCGCGATCCCACTGATCATCCTCACGTTCGGGCTCGCCTACTTCTTCGTCAACGTGGCGATCCTCGCGTTCACCGTCTGGGTCGTGCCCAACTTCGACATCGACGGGTTCTGGACGTACGTCGGCGCGGTAGTCGTGATGTGGCTCGTCAACGTTGCCGTGCGGCGCCTTCTCCGGGCGATCCAGGGCGACGCCCTCGCGTTCTAGCCGAGCTCGACGAGGAGAAAGCCCGCACCGACCTGATCGCCGGGCTCGACGTTGACCGCGAGGACGGTCGCTGCGAACGGCGCCAGAACGGGCATCTCCATCTTCATCGCCTCGAGGACGACGAGCCGCTGCTGCGGCACGACCTCGTCGCCGGTCACGACGCCGACCGACAGCACGGTCCCCGGCATCGGCGCGGCGACCGCTCCGTGCCCGTGCGCCGTTGCTCCAGGGAGGGTGGTGTCGACGTCCGGTGAGGCGGCGTGGGGCGGTGCCGCCCGATTGAGGCGCCACGGGCCTGCGAAAGCCGGTGGCGCGTGTCGCAGCGGAGGCGCCGAGAGAGGCGCGTGGTCGGAGAGAAAGGCGGTCGAGAGCTCGGCTCGGCGGAATGAGGGATGGCGCACGACCCAGCGCAGGAACGGGAGGTTGCTGACGATGCCGTCGACGACGGTCTCGTCGAGGGCGCGTGTGAGTCGCGCGATAGCGTCGGCCCGATCCGAGCCGTGCGCGATGAGCTTTGCGATCATCGGGTCGTAGGACAGCCCGATCTCGTCACCCTCCTCGACGCCCGCGTCGACGCGCATCCCGGCCGGAAGCACGAGGCGGTCGATCCGCCCGGCCTGCGGCAGGAACGTGCGGGGATCCTCCGCGTACAGGCGCGCTTCGATCGCATGGCCCGCAGCCGTCACGTCGAGGTCGACGTCCTCACCCGCAGCGACCCGGAGCTGCAGCTCGACGATGTCGAGCCCGGTCACCTCCTCGCTGACCGGGTGCTCGACCTGAATCCTGCCGTTGAGCTCGAGAAAGTAGACGTCCTGCCCCGCCACGAGGAATTCTGCCGTGCCTGCGCCCTCGTATCCGATCGCCTTGGCAAAGGCTCGTGACCCGGTCTCGATCCGCTCCCACGCTGCCGGATCGAGGTTCGGCGGCGGGGACTCCTCGAGGAGCTTCTGATGACGGCGTTGGATCGAGCAGTCACGTCCTCCGAGCACCGCGATCCCGCGGCTGTGCCCGAGAAGCTGGGCCTCGACGTGCCGCGGCCGCTCGAGGAAGCGCTCGCAGAAGACGGTGTCATCGCCGAACGCTGCCGCTGCCTCCCGACGCGCCGCCGCGACTGCCTCCTCCAGCTCCTCGGGGCGGCGAACCACGCGCATTCCGCGGCCGCCGCCCCCTGCGGACGCCTTGATCAGGAGCGGGAATCCGATCTCCTCGGGAGTGCCCTGGGGCACCGTGGGAACCCCGTTCTCCGCTGCGATCCGCTTCGCGGCGAGCTTGTCGCCGCCAAGGCGAAGGGCCTCGGGCGACGGGCCGACCCACGTGATCCCGGCGGCGACGACGGCGTCGGCGAACGCGGCGTTCTCGGCCAGGAAGCCATAGCCCGGATGAATCGCGTCGGCGCCCGCCGCGAGCGCGGCGCGAACGTGCTCCGACGGATCGAGATACGACGCGATCTCGATCGTGCTGTCGGCCGCTCGTCCGTGCAGCGAGCCCCGGTCGTCGGGGGCGACGACGGCGACCGTTCCGATGCCGAGGCGTCGGCACGTGCGGAAGATGCGCACGGCGATCTCTCCTCGATTTGCGACCAGTAGCCTGCGGATCGTCACAGGCGGACTCTATTCGCCGTGGGCGCACTCACCCCGACGAGACGAGCCCGACCGAGACGAGTGCGCACCCGACCCCCAGCAGTTGCAGCCGCGACAGCCGTTCCCGGAGCACGAACGCCGCGAGCAGGACGGTCGTGACGGGGTAGAGCGAGGCGAGCACGGAGGCGATCGCGACCGGGCCGCGCTGGAGCGCGAGGAGCAGCGGCACGGTCGCGGCGAGCTCGAGCAGGGCGATCAGCAGGACGATCCGGAGGAGACGTCGGACGCCGACAAGGGGCTCTGGCACGAGGATGAGCGAGAGAATGACCAGAACGACGATCGACGCGGTGCGCTGGATCGTGATCGGCCAGAGGCCGGCATCCTCCGAGACGCGCGAGAACGCAATGTAGAACGCGCCGAAGAAGCCGCCGCTCGTCAGCGCGAGCACGATCACGCCAGGGTCGACGCCGACCATCGTCTCCGGATGCTGCTCGGACGGTGCCAGGGAGACGATCCCGACGGCGGCGAATGCGATCACGAGCCCCACGATCGCCACGGTTCCCGGCCTCTCTCCCCGAGCGAGGCCGTACACGACCGGGATCACTGCGCCGGTGACCGCTGCGACGGGGGCGACGATGCTGATGAGGCCGCGGCCCATCCCCACGTAGAAGCACCCGAGCCCCGCTGCCACCGTCGCCCCCGCGACTGCGGACCACATCACGTCGGAGCGCGTGATCGCCTCGGCCCCGTAGGCCGTCGCGACGACGAGCGTGAGCGGGAGCCCGACGATCGCGACGAACGTCGCAACCTGGATCCCGCTTGCAGTCCGCGAGGCCCGTCCGCCGAGGAAATCGGCGCTCCCGATGAAGACCGCCGAGAGGAGCGCGAGAAGCGCCGTCATGCGACGTGCACCCGAGGCCGGTTCGAGACGTGCGGCATGGGAGGACTCTACGGCGACTCGACACGAAGCGTCCCGTCCCCGGCCGGTGGTCTCGGCCGCGTATCCTCGGAGCAGCGTGAGCGAGCTACCGCCGATCGACTCCCCGGTCACGCTCGATGCGTGGCACTTTCCCTGGCCGGCGTTCGAGGTCGACTGGAGCAGGGCCGCGCTCCTCGTGATCGACGTGCAGAACTACGGCTGCAACCCGGACGCGGGTATCGGTCTCATGCTCACCCAGCGCTACCCGGAGACCGCGCAGTACTACCTGGAGCGCCTCACCCAGACGGTGATCCCGAACATCGGCCGGCTCGTCCCCGCACTCAGGTCGCACGGGCGGCAGATCGTCTTCACCCGGCACGGGCCAATGCTCGCAGACGGGAGCGACATGATCGCGCGGCGCCGCAGACGTGACGTCGACGCCCTTGCCACGACGGAGTCTCCGGCCCTCTGGCATCGGGGCACGTTCGAGCACGAGCTCATCGAGCAGCTCGACGCGCGCGAGAGCGACCTCGTCGTCGACAAGAACACCTCGAGCGCGTTCAACTCGACCGGGATCGAATGGCTCTTGCGCAACATGGGAGTCCAGCTGATCGTCGTCGTCGGAACGGCGACCGACATGTGCGTCGAGACGACGGCCCGCGACGCGGCCGACAGGGGGTTCGACGTGATCGTCGTCGAGGACGCCACCGCGACGTTCTCGGAACGGCATCACCGGGCCGCGCTCTCGGGCTTCGCGCGCGTCTTCGGTCAGGTGTGGAGCACCGACGAGGTACTTCGGGGCCTCAGCTAGCCGCTCGTGGGCTCGTCGTGGGCCGGTGGGCTCCACGATGCGAAGCCCGGGGCGGCCGGGGTACGTCCCTCGCCGAAGGCCCGCAGGCCTTCCTGGCCCTCGGCGCTCGTTCGCCGCTCGGCGATCCGCCGTGCCGTCTCGGCCCCGTCGGGCCGATCGAGCACGAGGCGCTTCGCATGGCGGGTCGCCCGTGGGCCTGCGGTTCGGAGCTCCGCGAGGATGCCGTCGAGCGCTCCCTGGAGCCCGGTCGTGACCTCGTGAACGAGGCCGAACCGCAGTGCGGTCGCCGCGTCGAAGCGCTCGCCGGTGACGAAGTAGCGACGTGCAGCGCTCTCCCCGATCTTCCGGATCGCGTACGGCGAGATCACCGCCGGGATGATCCCGAGCTTGACCTCCGAGAACGCGAACACCGCGTTCTCGTGCGCGATCGCGATGTCGGCGGTCGCGACGAGACCGGCGCCTCCGCCGAGCGCATGACCCTGAACGACGGCGATCACGGGTGCCGGACAGGTGTCGATCGCGTCCAACATCCGCCGGAGCGCGTTCGCGTCTGCCACGTTCTCGTCGTGCGTCAGCTCGGCAGCACGGCGCATCCAGTTGATGTCGGCCCCCGCGCAGAAGCTCTTGCCCTCGCCTGCGAGCACCACCGCACGTGCCTTGCCGACGTCGACGAACGCCTCGGCCAGCTCCTCGATGAGCGTCGCGTCGAACGCGTTGCGCGACTCGGGTCGTGAGAGCGTGATGTGGAGCACGTCGCTGTCCCGTTCGATCCGAAGCGCGCCCATGACACCGCAGTCTAGAGTCCCGTTGTGCCGACCGACGCGCTGCTCCACGGAACCATCGCCGCCGCGGTGACTCCGCTACGTGCGGGGGGCACGAGTCTCGACGAGGATGCCTTTGACCCGCTCCTCGACCGGTACGTCGCCGCGGGGCTCGACGGCGTCCTCGCTTTCGGCACGAACGGTGAAGGCGTCCTGTTCTCCGTCGACGAGCGGAAGCTCGGCCTGCGGCTCTTCGTCGCCGCCGCCGCCGGCCGAATCGACACCGCCGCGCACTGCGGTGCCCAGACGACCGCGGACACGGTCGCCCTCGCCGCAGACGCTGCCGAGGCGGGGGCCACGGCCGTGGCGGTCATCGGGCCGCCGTACTTCGTCCTCGACGAGCCGGCCCAGCTGGCGCACTTCGTGGCAGCGGCCGCCGCCTGCGCTCCACTGCCGTTCTATGTCTACGAGTTCGCCCGCACGAGTGGCTACCCGATCGCTCTCGACGTGTTGCGCCGGTTGCAGGAGCTGGCGCCGAACTTCGTCGGGATGAAGGTCAGCGATGCTCCGTGGGAGTCGTTCGAGCCGTACCTCGGGCTCGATGGGCTCGACGTCTTCGTCGGTCCCGAGTCGCTCATCCACCGCGGCATCGAGGGTGGCGCGGTCGGGGCGGTCTCAGCGCTTGCTGCCGCCTTCCCCGAGGAGGTCGCCGCAGTGGTGCGAGAGCCGACGGCCGAAGGCGCCGACGCGCTCGCCGCTCTCCGGGCAGCCGTTGAGCGTTTCCCCCGTCAGGCCGCGATGAAGCGCATCCTCGCCGCGCAAGGCGTCCCCGTTGGCTCGGATGTGAGAGCGCCACTCAGAGACCTGACCGGTCCAGAGGCAGGCGAGCTCGCCGGGATGCTCGCTTCCACCCTGGCGACCGGCTGACGCCGGCCACCGACTGTGGCGGCCGGCTTCAGCCGGTCGGCGGCGCTTCGTCTCCGCAGGCCAGCCCGTCGAAAGCGTCTCCGCCGGGTAGGCGCGCGAGGAGGCCTGCCAGTTCCTCGAGCTCGGCGGGGGAGAGGTGTGCACCAATCAGCTCCTCGCACGCGGCTGCGTGCGAGAAGGACGCGAGGCGTAGCTTCGCGCGGCCCGCGTCGGTGATCACCGAGTAGGTGACGCGCGCGTCCGAGGGGCAGTCACGCCGTCCGGTCAGGCCGGCTTCCTCGAGCCCGTCGAGCAGGCGCGTGACCCCGGAGGGCGTGAGGCGGAGCTGCTCGGCGAGGTCGATCCTGCGCAGCGCGCCGTGCTCGGCACGGGAGAGGTGGAGCAGCGTTTCGAAATCGTTGGCGCTGAGGCCGTGCTCGGCCCGAAGACGCGCCTCGACCGACCGCATCAGCGATCCGTGCGCGTGGAGCAGCCGGGCAAAGACGTTCTGGGCTGAAACTTGTGGGATCAATACTTGACGAGACAATGAATTCTCCGCTAAGGTAGTTGAGTCATCAAATAGTAGCGAGAAAGGAACACTTCTGTGAGCACGATCTCAGACATCCGTACAGCACTCCCGGCAGGCACCTGGACGGTCGATCCGGTTCACTCGACGGTGGAGTTCTCCGTCAGGCACATGGTCGTCGCGAACTTCCGCGGTGGGTTCGACACGTTCGACGTCTCGGTCGACGAGTCGGGCATCCGCGGCACCGTGGACGTGACCTCCATCAGCGTCTCCGAGCCCCATCTCAACGGCCACCTGCTCTCGCCCGACTTCTTCGACGCGGAGCGGCATCCGCAGCTCAGCTTCAACTCGACCGAGATCCGGGTTGTGGACGACGAGCTCACGATCGACGGCGAGCTGACGCTGAAGGGGAACACGAGACCGGTGCAGATCGCCGGAACAGTGAGCGGCCCCGTGACGCACCCGTTCGACGGTAGCTCGCGACTCGGCCTCGAGCTCTCGACGGTCATCGACCGGACGGCCTACGGCCTCGACTGGAACGCTCCGCTCCCGACCGGCGGCTTTGCCGTGGGCAACGACGTGAAGCTCCATGCCGAGCTCGAGCTCGTGCTGGCGGAGGAGTCGTAGCAATGCGGCTCCTCGGTATCCCCGGCAGCCTGCGTGCCGGCTCGGTCAACCGCGAACTGCTCCGTCTGGCCGCGGAGAGCCTCCCGGACGGCGTCGAGATAGCCGTCTGGGAAGGGCTTCGTGATATTCCGCCGTTCGACCAGGACGCGGAAGACGAGGCATCGCTTCCGGTGAGCGGGTTCCGGGCCGCCGTCCTCAAGGCGGACGCGATCCTCATCGCGACGCCGGAGTACAACGGCTCGATCCCCGGCACGCTCAAGAACGCGCTCGACTGGGGGTCGAGGCCGACGGCGACGAATGCCTTCCGCGGCAAGCCGGTCGCGGTCATCGGTGGGAGTCCCGGCGCGTTCGGCGGCGTCTGGGCGCATGCCGAGACACGCAAGGTGCTCGGGATCATGGGTGCGCGCGTCGTCGACGCGGAGCTGTCGCTCGGCAAGGCGCCGGATCGGCTCGCGGCACCCGACGACGCACTGCGCGCTCAGCTTCGTGGTGTCGTCGAGAACCTTGTCAACGAGGCGGAAACGAGAGCCGCAGCGGCGTAGGCGCCCCGGGGGCGTGTGCCCGCGTCGTATCCGCGCGGTTCACTCCTCCGGCGGCGCCCACGGCTCGTAGACGCCTCCCGGCACCCCGCCGACGCAGATGAACGACATGCCGTCCTCGCCCGCCTCGGGATGGCGCTTCGCGTCCGGTGAGACGAGGATATAGCGGCCGGGGCGCATCTCGACCTCGTCGCCGTCGATCGTCAACGTCCCCGAGCCCGAGACGCAGTAGTACACCTCCTCCTGGCCGGACTGCAGCTCGTCGTGCTCGGGGCCGACGTTGAAGGGTGGGAAGTCGATCTGGTTGAGGCCGAAGGCCGTGCCGCCGAGCTCGTGGCGCACCATGCGGAACGTGCCCCAGGTGATCTTGATCTCCTCGGCGTCGAGCGCCTTGTATGACATATGTCCTCCCTTTCCGCGGATCGTTGCAGCCTTCAACTCTGCCGGATCCGGACCGGCGTGTCTACATGCGGAAGATGCCGAACGCCGTCTCGGGAACGGGAGCATTGGCGGCGGCCGAGAGACCGAGCGCCAGCACACGACGTGTGTCGAGCGGGTCGATGATCCCGTCGTCCCACAGCCGCGCCGTCGAGAAGTAGGGCGACCCTTCACGCTCGTACGCGCTCCGGATCTCGCCGGGATCGGCATCGCCGACCAGCGAAAGCACGGTTGCAGCCTGCTCGCCCCCCATCACGGAGATGCGCGCGTTCGGCCACATCCAGAGCTGTCTCGGGCCGTAGGCGCGGCCGCACATGGCGTAGTTGCCTGCACCGAAGGAGCCGCCGGTGACGACCGTGAACTTGGGCACGTCCGCGCAGGCGACGGCGGTCACGAGCTTGGCCCCGTCGCGGGCGATGCCGCCCTCCTCGGCGTCCTTGCCGACCATGAATCCCGTGATGTTCTGCAGGAAGACGAGGGGGATCCTGCGCTTGCAGGCGAGCTCGATGAAATGCGCGCCCTTCTGCGCCGACTCGGCAAAGAGGACACCGCGGTTCGCAAGGATGCCCACCGGATGCCCTTCGATCCGGGCGAAGCCGCAGACGAGTGTGTCGCCGTAGAGCGTCTTGAACTCGTGGAAGCGGCTGCCGTCGACGATCCGGGCGATGACCTCGAGCGGGTCGAGCTCGTGTCTGTAGTGCTCGGGCACGACGCCGTAGAGATCTGCGGGATCGACGGCAGGCGGCTCGGGGACGGCCACTTCCCAGGGTGGCGAGGCGGGATCGCCGAGGTGCCGCACGATCTGGCGTGCGAGCGCGAGCGCGTGCTCGTCGGAGACGGCGTAGTGATCCGCGACCCCGGACCGGCGCGTGTGCAGGGTGGCGCCGCCGAGCTCCTCGGCGGTCACGTCTTCGCCGGTAGCCGCCTTCACGAGCGGCGGCCCGCCGATGAAGATCGTTCCCGTGCCCTCGACGATGACGGTCTCGTCGCTCATGGCCGGGACGTAGGCTCCGCCCGCGGTGCACGATCCCATCACGACCGCGATCTGCGGGATGTTGCCCGCGGACATGCGGGCCTGGTTGTAGAAGATGCGGCCGAAGTGATCGCGGTCCGGGAACACGTCGGACTGGAGTGGGAGGAAGGCGCCGCCGGAGTCCACGAGGTAGACGCACGGGAGGCTGTTCTCCTGCGCCACCTCCTGCGCGCGGAGGTGCTTCTTGACGGTCAGCGGAAAGTACGTGCCGCCCTTGACCGTGGCGTCGTTCGCGACCACGACGCAGCAGCGACCCTCGATCACGCCGATACCGGTCACGATTCCGGCCGCCGGCGCCTGCCCGTCGTAGACGTCCCATGCCGCGAGCGCGTTCAGCTCGAGGAACGCGGTGCCCGGGTCGACGAGCCGGTCGATGCGCTCCCTGGCCGTCAGCTTTCCACGCGAGCGGTGACGCTCTATCGCCTTCTCGCCGCCACCGGCGGCGACGAGCGCTGTTCGCTCACGTAGCTCCGCGACGAGGTCACTCATGTGTGCGGCCCTCGCGGAGAAGGCCTCGGAGGCACGATCGATTCTGCTCGTCAAGACGGTCATGGCGACTCGTTCCTTCTCTGGGCGTTTCCGCGAGAGTACGTGGGCGCAAGGACGGATGCAGCGTCCGTCCGTCGGAGCGAGGCGGTAGATTTCCTCGGCGTGTCCGCGATCCAGATAGACGGCGAGCGCCTCGCCGCCGAATTGCGCGCGGAGGTGGAGGACGGTGTTCGCGCGCTCGAGACCGCAGGCGTTCGCCCCGGTCTTGCAACACTGCTCGTCGGGGACGACTACGCATCGGCGGCCTACGAGCGCCGCGTGCGGCGGCTGGCGGAGGAGCTCGGCTGCGGGTACGCGTGCGAGCGACTCCCCGCGGAAGCCGAGGAAGCAGAGGTGCTCGCCTTCGTCGGCAAGCTGAATGCCGATCCCCGGGTCTCCGGCATCCTCGTGCTCCGCCCGTTGCCTCCACACGTCGACGAAGGGCATGTCTACCGCGGGCTCGATCCGCTCAAGGACATCGAAGCCGTGCATCCCGACAACGCCGGTCTGCTCGCGCTCGGCCAGCCGCGGTTCGTGCCGTCGACGCCGGCCTCCGTCTTCTGGATGCTCGACCGCTACGTCGCCGACACCGGACACGATCCGAAGACGTTCTACAACGGGCTCGACCTGGTGTTGATCGGTCGCTCGAACAACGTCGGCAAGCCCGCGCTCTGGCTCGGCCTGGCGCGCAACGCGACGGTGATCAGCGCGCACAAGTTCACCGCTCAGGCCGGTCGCCTCGAAGCGCATACCCGGAGCGCAGACATCCTCGTCGTCGCTGCGGGTGTGCCGCGCTTCATCACCGGTGAGATGGTGAAGCCGGGCGCGATCGTGATCGACGTCGGGATCAATCCGGAGACAGACCCCGAGACGGGCAAGGTTCGCATGGTCGGCGATGTCGACGCTGCGTCCGTGGCCGAGGTCGCCGAGGCGATCTCGCCGGTGCCGGGTGGTGTCGGACCGATCACGGACGTCTTCCTGCTCCGGAACACCGTCCACGCGGCCCGCCTGCAGGCACGGCTCCACGAGGACTGAGCGGCCCTTCCGACGCACGTCGTCGACGGCTCCCCGGGCTCGAGCGAGGAGGGCCTGCCGCCGTGGCCACCGCCTGTTCCTCACTCGTTGCCGTAGCCGTCCTTGGTCAGAGCTCGTGGCGGGCGAGCTTGCCGGTCTCGCTCCTCGGCAGCGCGTCGCGGAACTCGATCCGGCTCGGAATCTTGTAATCGGCGATGCGGCCCGCGCACCAGCGCACCATCTCCTCCGCCGTCTGAGGCTCTGACGCGACGACGATGCAGCGCACGATCTCGTCGCCATGGCTGCCCGGAGCGCCGAGGACGACGACGTCGCGCACCAGCGGGTGCTCCTGGATCGCGCGTTCGATCAGTGCCCTGCCGGCGTGTACCCGGTGCATTCGAGCCGGGGCTGCTCGGGGTACTTCGCAGCGATCTCCGCATTCGTGCAGAGAAGATATGCCTGGCCGAGCCGGCCGCTCACCGCCCGCACGAACGAGCACGAATGGCAGAGAGATGGGTGTGCACTGGTCGCCGGTTCTGCCGGCTCGTCGGATCCGGCCATCTGCACACCGTATCGCCGCTTCGGGGCGGGGTCAGGTCTTGCACTCCCATACGCCAGATGGTGCAGCGCAAGACCCGAGCCCCTTCCTGTTTCGGCTCAGGAGACGATCAGCTTTCCTCTCATGCCGGCGTCTTCGTGCCCGGGCACCGAGCAGTAGAAGTTGTAGGTGCCCTTCTTGAGCCTGACGATCGCCGTCGTCGTTCCCTTGTAGATCTTCTTCGTGCCGCCGAGCTCGTGCTCACCGCTTTCGATCCGCACGTTGTGCTGCAGCATCGAGAGGTTCTTGAAGACGATCTTGATCTTGCCGTGGTGGGCCCGGAGCACCGTCTTGTTGTACTTGAGCCCGCTTGCCAGGGCCGCGAGCTTGACGACGCTGGGCGCCTGTGCGGCCGGCGCCGCAGCAGCGTTCCCGGACACGACGGCCAGGCCGACAAGGCCGAGAGCGACAGCGAGAGCGCGAGAGTGTCTCTTCACGGTGACCTCTTCTGTTGGTTGGGGTGGGGCGCCGAACGGAGGCGCGCGCTCGACGCTAGCCTCGCCCACCTGACCAACGCCTGAACGCCTGGGTCGGCGGGAGCAGGGGCGGCTCCGGGGACGCAGCCGGGGCGCTGCGGACAGCGATCGTCCTCGGAGAAGTCGGCGAGTTATTGTTGTCGCGACAATCGGCTCCAGCGCAGAGATCGCGGTCGATAGCGCCACCAATCTGATCGGCGCTGTTCTGTTGGGGATCCTTCGCGTCCCGCCGCCTCCAATCAGAGCGACGCGGTTCGTGACCGACTTCGTTGAAGGCTGGCGTGATCGACTCCCCGTACGTCCTCATCGGAACACCGGAGGAGATCGCAGTCCAACTCCGCAGTCATCACGACCGCTACGGGATTACACGCTGGACGATCTTCGCTGACCGGCCCGACCTCCAGTCCGCGGAAGAACTGGTTCCGGTGATCCGCCTGCTCCAGGCGTGACCGAATCCGCGTTGATCGGCGGGCTCGCGAGCGTCTGCTAGGAGTTGTCCCCATGTTCTTGGCCGCGTCGGCACCTGCGGCGCTTGCCGGTCAGACGGCGGCTCGCTTGGCTCCTGCTCCCCGGGCTGTCGCAGTTGCTTCCAGCGGTTCGTCTCCGAATGGTTGACGCCGGGGGTCTTCACGATGGAGCCGGTGAATCTAGGCCCGTCCAAATGTTCCGGAAGTGGCTTCCATGTGAGTGGCACATATGAGTGGCATTGTCAGGCGCGGCAGCCGGAGCACTACCGGCGGGCAGGGCCGAGCGGGAGAATTGTTCGGCCGAACTGATCGTTCCAGACCTGCGCGGTAGCGGTGTAGACCGCGAGGAGACCCGTCAGAATGCCCTCCCATCCGGCGATGTCGCCGATGAGGTCGCTCCCTGTCCAGTCGCGAATCGCGAGCAACACGAAGAGAATCGTCAGCGCCCCGAAAACCGACTGCAGCGCCCGGGTTGTCCGAAGCGACCCCACGAACATGATCGCCGTGAACAGCCCCCACGAGAGGAGATACCAGCCCATGGCGCGGTCGGAGGGTTCATCTCCCATCCCCCATCCCGGAAAGACGATTAGCGCAACGAGGGAGAACCAGAAGAGCCCATACGAACAGAACGCGGTCGCGCCGAACTCGTTCCCCTTGCGGAAGTCGATCAGCCCGGCGATCACCTGTGCCAGACCGCCGTAGAAGACACCCATCGCGAGGATCATCGAGTTGAGATCGTAGTACCCGGCGTTGTGGATGTTGAGGAGAATCGTGGTCAACCCGAAGCCCATCAGCCCGAGTGGGGCCGGGTTCGCGGTCGAGTCATGGATCGTGATCTCGCGCAGTTCCACCATCGCCGAGAGGCTGGCAGCGGCACACGATCGATGCATCAGGGTGCACGCGGATCTCGCTCCGCGTGCACCCTGATCGCGGCACTGTATGGAGTCCCGGGCGATGCCGATTGGCGAGGGGGGAGGGGGTGGGGTGGCACCCCTTCCGGAAGAACGGACTGATCAGGTCGTGGTCAGGTGCGGGATCGCGTTAGCGCACGATGGGGCAGTCGCAGAGCGCTGGCGGCTCTGCCGATCGGGGCTGACAGCGGCTTCTAGTCGATGCTCTCGCAGTTCTCTTGATGTGGAGCCAGTTGGTGTCATCCACTGGGTCTGCGGGTTCTGCCCGGAGTGCTGGCAGACTGTAGTTCGGGCAGGACTAGATTTTTCGCGCCCTTCGACCGATTGTTGTGGTGGCTACGGGATCAGGAAGAACGAGAATGCGCCGTTCGCGACGACCTGACTCTCCACCCAGGGAGCGGGCTGATTCCTCCCAACAGTGCGCTGCACGCTCCTTTGGCCGACCACGAGTTGGACATGGTCGCTGCCGTCACATCCGGCGCGGTCGGTTGACCCTACTCCTTCGTACTCGCCGCGCACGGTGCCGACCTGGGTGACGTTTTGCCACCGTCCTGAGCGGTCGTCTTGGCCCTGTGGCATGGCTAAAGCGGAGTTGACTTTAAACGGAGCGTCGAGGCAGTAGAGGCCCGTGCTGTTGCGGATCTTGTAGACACCTGGCCGGTCAATACCGTCGCCCGACGTCAGAGTGCCGAAGGAGGTCACGTTCCCATACGCGTAGCCCGGGATGTCGGTTGTCGTGGCGAACACGTAGAAGGGGTATGGCCTCGTTGAAGATGTTTGCACGACACGAGCGGGGTCGACTCTTGCTCGGTTGTTGGTCAGTCGGTAGTCGCTGAGTTCAAGGTGTGCTACTTCGTTGCCGGGGCAGACGCTGCTGGCGCCTGATGCGGTGTATCGCGGCCGCACTGGGTAGATGCGTGTGCCTCCGTCGGCCGGTGGTATCGGGTGCTCGGGCGTGATGAAGACGAACTTCGGTTGAAACGGAAAGTAGAAGCAGTACGTCCATGGATATCCGGGCGCGGGCGGACGAACGGTAATCATCGAGTCGCTGATGCCACTCGACCGGGCGGCGTCGACGCGTCCACCAGCATCGACACGGCCGTACACGTATGGGGTAGCGCCGATCCTGCCCCGCGGCTGTGGCCTCACGAAAACGACGTACAACGCCCCTCGCGGGATCGAGACGGTCTCGACGTACGGTGGGAAATTGCCAACCCACCGTTTTCTGACCATCTGAACGTGCGCAGTCTCCGCCCCAGGGCAGTCGCGATCGTTGGTCGTGATACTTGCCTGCGCGACAGAGCCAAGAGTGTTGTCCTCGCCTGCCATCGCCATCACATGCAACGGCCGAAACGGCAGGTAGAAGCAGAACGTCCCACGCACATACCGCACCATCGACTGATCAATCCCCCGCGAACGACTCACATCGACTCTGCCGTCGCCGCGGATTCGTGCGTAGGCGAGGTTCGGCGGAATCACCAAAGAGGCTGACGCATTCGCCCCCGTACCCGCCCAGCCATCGTCGCCAGACGAGAACACTCCAACGCCCACAGCGACCGAGAGCAGACACGCTGTTAGTACGACCAGCCCGATTCGTCGCATTTGGATCCCTCCCGCACGCGAGTGTGCGCGATACCTTGTCGAGGGCAACACTAAACGCCGTGTCTTGACAGATTGCTGCAGCGACCTTGGGAAAACCTTGGCTGGGTCAGACCCCGTTCCGTGGAGGTTTTTCGTCAGGAAGCGGAAGGACGGGCTGAAGGGTGGCACGGTCGACCGGCACCTCAATGTGCTCTCGCTGATCTCGAAGACGGCCTTGCGATAAGGGCTCGTCAGGTTGAATCCGGTCGAGCTTGTCGAACGCCCGAAGGAGCCGCTGATGGACTGGCGGATTCTGTCGCCGGTCGAAGTGGCGTCGGTCGAGCGGGCGTTCGGGTAGGCGGCCTGCCTGATCCAAGAAGCCGGAGGTGAGCAAGCGAGCTACCCGCAGGGTGCCGCTCCACCGCATTGGCTCAGCCCCGATGGCGATATCACCTACCGCGACGCCGACATGGCCCGCCTCGTCGATTGCGGGCTTCTCGAATGGGAACGCGGCATCGGTAGCAGCTCACTCATCACCATCCGATACGGCAAGCGCACGTAGGCGCTCGTGAAGACCTACCGCGAGACGATCGTCAAGAAGACAGCATGAAGAACTCACAGCCTCACGCGCGCGTGAGGCGTACGTGAGGCTGTGGGGCAACAGTCGCAGCGTCGCCGCTCTGACTACGAGTGATGCGAGAGATCGAGCCTCCGAAGGCTGCGGTACTGGCGCGCCCTCAGAACGATGGCGGGCGACCCGAAGAGGCCGCCCGCAGTTGAAGAATCACGACCTGCCGGGCAAGCGTACCGCGCCCGCCTGTCCGGCAACCGTGTCCGCTCTCGCGTGGTTAGCCGAAAGAGCCGCAGCCGCTCTGGACACCGTGGTCGGTCGTGCGGGGGCCGCCGTAGAACAGGATGCCGCCCTGATCGCAGTACTTCGTGTTCGCCAGCAGCCAAGGAGTGCTGGTGCCGTCCTGGTAGTTGGCGGGCGGTCCGAAGCCCCACGCCGCAACCTCTACGCCGATGCTCGGCAGCCACACCCAGTTGCCCTTCGCGACGGGTCCGCTGAAGTCTGCTGGATTCGCGCTTAGGTCCCCGCCCGGACGGCTTACGTTGAAGCAGTTGTCGGCCAGAGCAGCGCCGGGAACCAGCAGCGCGCCGGCAAGCACCAAGACTGCGGCGGTCTTGCGAATGGACATGATCTCTCCTTCCGTCGATACCAACCAACGTGCGTTGCCATATACGACCTACACGCCAGGGGAAGTCAGGACAAGCGGGTGTTCAGGATCTGTTCAGCCAACACCCGCTGCCAGCACTCCGGGCAAGACACGCCTTAGGCGGTCAGGTGCCGTGCAGCAGCGGCCAGGGGGCGGGTGAGGTGCCGTCGGCGGAGGGGGTGGGTTTCTGATCGGTTCCCGCGAGCGCCGCGAGGAGAGGTTCGTAACGATCCCGGAACGGCGATCGCAGAGACTTCATGTGAAACTGCAGGTCAGAGCGGAACCGCGAGGGAGCGATGGACGAGGCCAACGTGTCACTGTGGCTGCGGGAGGTGGGATCGTGACGTCCCGAAAGAGCGTGCTGCTGGCGCTGGCGGTGTTCCTGGCCTGGTTCCTGTTCGAGGCGGCTGGGCTTGCGCTGGCCCTGCGGACGCGCGAGTACGACGTCGGCCAGTCGCTGGACAGCGTCGCGGTGTCGGTCAGGGACGCTCTGGTCGGGTGCATCTTCGCAGGAGTGGGATTCCTGCTCGCGGCGCGGCTTCCGCGCAACGCGATCGGCTGGCTCTTCCTCGCGATCGGCGGTTGCCAGGCGTACCTTCTGTTCACCGAGCGGTATGCGCTCGATGCGATCGTCGTGCACCCTGGTTTGCTTCCCGGAGGCACGGCCGTCGCTGCGCTTTCGCAAGCGGCCTGGGTGTTCCTGATCTCGTGCCTTATTCTCCTGCTCCTCCTCTTCCCGCTCGGCCGGTTGCCGTCCAGGCGTTGGCGCCCCTTGCTCGCCGTCCTGGCCGTCTCCGCAGCGGCGACCTGGGCGGGTGCGACGACCAAGCCCGGTCATCTCCCCGATCCGTACGTCTCCTACGACAACCCGTTGGGGGTCAACGCGTTGAGGACGGCCGACCGCGCGGTCGGCGCCGCCTGGATCTTGTTGCTGATCCCGCTCGTCGCCGCCGCCGTCTCTCTCGTGCAGCGGTACCGTCGTTCGAGGGGGATCGAACGACAGCAGTACAAGTGGTTCGTCTTCGCAGCCGCGATCTTTCCGATCGTGCTGATCTTCCCGATCGTGCTCCAGCTGACGCAGGTGGTGGACGCCGCCCAACTGAGCCGGTTCGATTTCGTCGTCAGCTCTGGTCCCGCGCTGGCCACCGCCGTCCTGCCGATTGCGACGGCGATCGCGATTCTCCGCTACCGCCTCTACGAGATCGACCGGCTCGTCTCGCGCACGCTCGTCTACGGCGCCCTCACGGTCGTGCTCGGTGCCGCCTACCTCGGCCTCGTGCTCGCCGGGCAGGCATTGTTCTCGTCGTTCGCGGGCGGCTCGAACCTCGCGATCGCCGTCTCGACCCTCGTCGTCGCCGCCCTCTTCCTGCCCATCCGGTCCCGCGTTCAGCAATTCGTCGACCACCGCTTCTACCGGCGCCGCTACGACGCCCAACGCACCCTCGAAGCTTCGGTGCAAGGCTGCGCGAGCAGGTCGATCTGGATGTCCTTTTGGCCGACCTGGAACGAACGGTCGCCGAGACGATGGAACCGGTGCGCGTGTCGGTCTGGTTACGGAGCGCATCATGAGCCGTGACGCGAGGCTGCGCGCGGCCGCGTGGGCAGCGTGCGCAGCGACGGTCGGCCTGGCCGCTGCGGCCGTCGTCCTCATCGTGCTCGCCAGGATCGACACCTCGTACGAGCCGGAGCAGTCGCTTCTCGCCAGCCTGTCCGACGCGCCGATTGCATTCGCGTATGCGCTCGTCGGCGTGGTCATCGCGCTGAAGCGACCGGCGAACCTCGTCGGCTGGGCGCTTGTGCTGGCCGGTGTCGGCCTGCTTCTGGGCGGCGTTGGCGAGGCTTACGGCGAGCTGGCGGTGCTGGCGCGACCGGAGGCTGGCCTGCCCGCGGGCGCGGCGGCAGCGGCGCTCGGCCCTGGTTCGTGGACACCGTTGATGGCGGGCGTATTCCTGCTCCTCGTGACGTTCCCATCGGGGGCTGTCGTCTCGAGGAAGGTCCGCCGCTGGGTCGTGGCCGTGCTGGCGGGATTCGCCGTCGTGTGGGTTCTGCTCACGCTTTCCAGCGACCTTGCGCCGCCGCTCGATGATGTCGAGAACCCCCTGAGGGTGCCGGGCAAGGCACTTGTGATCCTCACGGTCCCGATCATCGTTGGCTGCCTGGTGTCGGTGTTCGTCGCGGGCGTCGATGTCGTGCGACGCTTCCGTCGCTCGCGCGGCATCGAGCGGCAGCAGTTCATGTGGCTCGCCGCGAGCGGCGGTCTGCTCGTGGTCACGCTGCCGTTCGGCGCCGTGTTCAACTACTCGGCGGTGGCCGGGGTGGTGGTCGGCGTCGAGCTGGTCGCGCTGCCGGTGTCGGTGGGCATTGCGGTGCTGCGCTACCGGCTGTACGAGATCGACGTCATCATCCGACGTACCCTCGTCTACGGGGCGTTGACCGCGGTGCTCGCTGGGACGTACGTGGCGGTCGTGCTCGGGCTGCAGGCGATCTTCTCCTCCTTCGCCGGTGGTTCGAACCTCGCCGTCGCTGTCTCCACACTCGTGGTGGCGGCCCTGTTCCTTCCAGCCAGACGCCGTATCCAGGCGCTCGTGGACCGGCGGTTCTACCGCCGCCGCTACGACGCCCAGCGGACGTTGGAATTGTTCGGGGCGCGGCTGCGCGAGGAAGTCGAGCTGACGACGCTATCCGCCGACCTGCGTGGGGTAGTCACCGAGACGATGCAGCCGGCGCACGTGACGCTGTGGCTGAGGGACGCAGTCCAGCGACCCACCCCTTAGGGATCCGTCCCCCTGGCTCCCGAACTCCCGCTGCCAACACACCGGGCAGAACGCGAACCCCCTTGTGATCTGCCCGAACTTGCCTCCACCGAGAGGGCGGGCGGGAGTGCCGCGAGTCCGGTGGGTTCGCGCCGAAGGGCAAGTTCAGCCGCTCCCGCCCGTCATCGTTCTCTTGCTCGACCCGGCCCTCCGATTGCATATGATCGACCCAGTGGCGGGTCGGCTTACAGTTCGGCTGTTCATGCTTGTGGTCGGTGCGGCTCTCTTGTTGGCGACTGCGGCGTGTGGCAGCAGCGACAGCGGCTCGGCGGATACGACCGCTGCTGGCCCGACGACGGTGGACATCGTCGTCAAGGACGGAAAGCCGGAAGGCGGGATCAAGCGCACCACGATCAAACAGGGCGACGACGTCGTCCTTGTCGTCCACTCCGATGTTGCGGACGAGATCCATCTCCACGGCTACGACCTGATGCAGGACGTCGAAGCGGGCGGCACGGCGAAGATCACGTTCGTTGCGAACGTCGCCGGACAATTCGAGGCCGAACTGGAACAGCGCGGCGTGCAGATCGCCCAACTCACCGTCGAGCCGTAGAAGTTCTCTCGTCTGCGCGAGCGCTAGGAATTGTTGCTTGAGGGCGGCGTGGGTGATGCGCGGACTCGTCCTTGCGGCGGTCGTAGCTGGGTCTGTGGGGGCTGAGCAGACGGCTCTACCGGCGGGGAACCTGGTCAAAAATCCGGGCGGAGAGGTTCCGTTCGGTGGCGACTTCTGGACGCGGAACGTCCTTCCGACCGTCTGGGTACAGGACGACACCGACGAGGACAGGGCAATGGGTGTTCAGGTTGTCCGTTACGGCAAGGACTCGCGGTTGCTCGACCCGGCGCTTTCCAAGGCGATTGGTGGCGGCAGGAACTTCTTTTCGGGCGGGTATCCGAGCCGGATCGCGACGGCATACCAGATGCTCGACGTCAGCGGCGCGGCGTCCGAGATCGACGCAGGCGGTGTGAAGTCATGCCTATCGGCATATCTCGGCGGAGCCAAGACCAACGCGGCGACGGCGCAGGTCCTCCTCCAGTTCCTCGGCGAGGACGGGGCGGTTCTTGGCGCGCTGCAGATCGGGCCGGTGACGAGAGGTCAACGTCTGGACGCCGGGACGCTGTTGCGACGTGCGTCAGAAAAGGGTGTTCCTGCGAACACACGGCAGCTCAAGGTCTCGTTCACGGCCAAAAGCGCCGGCGGCCCGGACAACGTCGGTTACGCCGACAACATCTCCGTTTCGCTCACGAAGGGTGCCTGTGATCCGGTCTTGACCGTGAAGTGCGCAAGAAGGTGCTGGTCGCGACCGTGACGCCGTCAACGGTTGCGGCGACGCAACGTGTGCAATTCGCGGTCAAGGGCGGCAAGAAGACCAAGCGGGCCACGTCCAAGAGCACGAGCCGGTTCACGATGAACGGGCTGACCGGAAAGCTGACTGTCACCGCCAAGGTCTCGCAGAAGGGCGGCGGCACGATCACCCTCACAAAGAAGTCCCGCCACTGCTAACAGCCCGCAACGGCTACACCACGAGAACCCGGGCGCTCAGCCCGACGCTGAGCGTCCGGGGCCGAGGCAACCGCCTCCACCCCGACCAAACTGGGCGCCTCTCGCGTTCAGTGTTGGCCCCCGTGCCCGGCTGCTTCGCGCCTCGACTGTGCGCTCACGGCTCGTCCGAAGTAGGTCAGGCGCAGAGGTCGAGCGCATCAAAAGTGGAGGCCCGCCTCTTGTTCGGCGACTCAGATGGCCGCTTGAACCTGGAGGCACTAGCTCGGATGGCGAGCGGTCGCATGTCGCTGACGTCCAACACCCGACGCCGCCGGGGCGGAAGATTGGCCTCGGACCGTCGTTCTGTGTGCTCCTGTAGGACATGACTGCGGTCCCATCGTGGTCCAGTGCGGTCCAGAAAACAGCGGATTCCAGCGGACGTGAGCGGAAATAGGAGTACCAAGCAGAACAGGCGCAACCCCGCTCTATATGCCGGATTGCGCCTGTTTGACCCAGCAGGGGCGGCAGGACTCGAACCTGCAACCCCCGGTTTTGGAGACCGGTGCTCTACCAATTGAGCCACGCCCCTGGGTTGCACCGCCCAGTGTAGCCTCGGCATCGTGCAGCGTCGCTTGCTCTCGGTCCTGTTCCTTGCGATCGCGCTTCTGCTCGGCGGTCTCGCGGTGTATTCAGCGCTCTCCGGCGGCCGCGCGCTCGTCATCGGTCTCGCGGCTGCGGGGCTCTCGCTCTGGATGGCGGACCTCGCCCGGAAGGCCTGGCCGAGAAGGTGAGACGCTTCTAAAGAAGGTTTCTGGCCCGCACGGCGTATTCTGTGGCAGTGTCCGAAAAGCCTGGAAGTGAGACGCAGGCGCTGTGGCAGGACTACCGCAAGACGCGCGACCGGGCGTTGCGCGATCGGTTGATCCTGACGTACGCGCCGCTCGTCAAGTTCGTCGCCGGTCGTCTCGGGGCAACGCTCCCTGCACACGTCGACGAGCAGGACCTCGTCTCGTACGGACTGCTCGGCCTGATCGGCGCGATCGAGCGCTTCGATCCGGATCGCGAGATCAAGTTCGAGACGTACGCGATCAGCCGCGTCAGGGGAGCGATCATCGACGAGCTTCGCTCGCTCGACTGGGTCCCGCGCTCCGTTCGCACCCGGGCTCGTGAGATCGAGCGGGCGATCGCCGAGCTCGAGCGTCGGCTCTACCGGGCTCCGACCGACGAGGAGATCGCGGACAAGGTCGGGATCACGATCGAGGAGCTCGAAAGCAGCCTCTCGGAGATCTCGAGATCCTCGATGGCGGCGCTCGACGAGCTCTGGTCACCGTCCGCCGGCGGCGACCAGATCGCCCTGATCGACACGATCGAGGACGAGGACGCCCCCGACCCGGAGTTCTCCCTCGAGCAGAGCGAGATGCGCGAGGCGCTCGGCGACTCGATCGCCCGACTGCCCGAGCGCGAGAAGCTCGTGGTGACGCTCTACTACTACGAGGAGCTCACGCTCCGCGAGATCGGCGAGGTGCTCGGCGTCACGGAGTCGCGCGTGTCACAGCTCCACACGAAGGCCGTGCTTCGGCTCAAGGCCCGTCTCTCGGGCGGGATGCGCGAGGCGGCGGAGACCTAGCCGGGGAGGACGGCGAGCCCCGAGGAGAGACTGAAGGCTCTCCCGGCCAACCGAGCCGTGCGCACGGTCGCGGGCATCCATTTAGACTCGGAGGTACCAGACATCCCCCGAGGAGGAACGGACGCCCATGGCCGCAATCGAGCCCGGAAAGATCCGAAACGTCGCCGTCGTCGGCCATCGTGGGACCGGCAAGACCTCCCTTGTCGAGGCATTGCTCTACCAGACCGAGGAGATCAACCGCCTCGGCTCGGTCGACACCGGAACGACCGTCAGCGACTGGGACGAGGACGAGCAGAAGCGGCGGATGTCGATCTCGCTGACGCTCGCGCACACGAACTGGCAGGGACGGAAGCTCAACTTCATCGACGTGCCGGGCGACCCGAGCTTCCAGGGGGAGGCGCGGTGCGCGCTCCGCGTCGTCGAGGGCGCGCTCGTCGTCGTGAACGCGGTCATGGGGCTCGAGGTCGGAACTTCACGCGTCAAGCACCTCGCGGACGATCTCGGCCTGGCCCGCGTCCTCTTCGTCAACATGCTCGACCGCGAGCGCGCCGACTTCTATCGCGCCCTCGCCCAGATCCAGGAGCAGTTCTCGTCGCGCTGCGTCGCCGTCCACCTTCCGATCGGCTCTGAGCACGAGCTGACGGGAATCGTCGACGTGCTCCACATGTGCGCCTACACGAGCCCGGACGGCGGCAAGGAGGGGGAGCCGACCGAGATCCCCGAGGAGATGCTCGAGCTCGCGCAGGAGTACCGCGAGAAGCTCCTCGACGAGGTCGTCCAGACAGACGAGGCGTTGATGGAGCAGTACCTCGGCGGCGAGGATCTCGACGCGCACGCGGTCGCCTCGGCGCTGAAGCTCGCGATCACGAAGGGCGAGGTCTTCCCCGTTGCCTGCGGCGTCGCCACCAAGAATCTTGGCACGCACGCGCTCCTCGACCTGATCGTCGAAGGGGTGCCGTCGCCCGCCAAGCGGGGCGCTCCGATCGAGGTCGAGGGTACCGAGTCCGCCGCGTTCGTCTTCAAGACCCTCGCCGACCCGTTCGCCGGCCGGATCAACCTCTTCCGGGTGCTGTGCGGCTCGGTTACCGCCGACTCGACCCTCGTCGATGCCCGCGGCCATGCGAAGGAGCGAATGGGCACGCTGTTGCAGCTCCAGGGCAAGGAGCACACGAGCGTCAAGGAGTTCGGCGAGGGGGACATCGGCGCCGTCGCGAAGCTCAAGGACGTGCGCACGGGCGATCTGCTGACGGATCGGGAGATCAGCGCCGAGCTTCCCGAAATCGAGTTCCCGGAGCCCGTGATGAGCTTCGCGATCACGCCGACGTCCAAGGGTGAGGAGGAGAAGGTGGCGGCGGCGATCCGCCGGCTGGCGGAGGAGGACCCGACCCTCGAGCTGCGCCGCAACCAGCAGACGGGCGAGGAGATCCTCTCCGGCATGAGTCAGATGCACGTCGAGGTCGCGCTCGAGCGGGCCAAGCGGCGATTCTCCGTCGACGTCGAGCTCCACCCGCCTCGGGTGCCGTACCTCGAAACGATTCGTTCCGAAGCGCGCGCGCATGGGCGCTACAAGAAGCAGACCGGAGGGCGCGGCCAGTTCGGTGACTGCCACATCGTGATCGAGCCGCTCGAGGGCGGCGTCGGCTACGAGTTCGTCGACCAGATCGTGGGCGGCGTGATCCCGCAGAGCTTCAGGCCGGCGGTCGACAAGGGCGTCCAGGAGGCGATGGCGCACGGCGAGCTCGCCGGCGCACCCGTCCAGGGCGTCCGTGTCCGTCTCGTCGACGGGTCGTACCACAACGTCGACTCCTCCGAGATGGCGTTCAAGATCGCGGGCTCGATGGCGTGGAAGGAGGCGTACACGAAGGCATCACCCGTGCTGCTCGAGCCGATCATGGAGCTCGACGTGTCCGTCCCCGACGAGGCGGTCGGCTCGGTCAACGGCGACCTCAACTCGCGTCGCGGCCGGCTGCACGGAATGGAGCCGGCCGCCGGAATGACGACGATCAAGGCCGAGGTGCCGCTGGCCGAGGTCCTCACGTACGCGCAGTCGCTGACGTCGATGACGGGTGGTCGGGGCGAGTACTCGATGCACTTCCTTCGTTACGACGAGGTGCCTGCCCACGTCGCCCAGAAGGTAATCGACGAGACGCAGAACGCGCGCGATCCCGTGCATGCCTGACGGGTCGGTTGGGAAAGTCCCTGCATCGGGGCTATAGTGGGCGCCCCATGCGAGTGATCAAAGCCACTACCACGCGAACGTGCGTCGTCTGCGAGCGGACCCTGCTCCAGGGGGAGCGAGCGCTCCGCTACTCGCGGGACGGCAGCACCTTCGTGGACGTGTGCCCGCTCTGCTCGGAGGCGGCGGTCGATCACGGCTGGACCCGGGAGGGCGTCCCGCTCTCCCCGTTCCAACAGCAGCCTGCCCGGCGGCGACGGCAGAGATCGGTGTGGCAGTCGCTGCTCGGAACGCGCGAGGAGGAGATAGAGCCGGTCGTCAGCGAGCCGATCCTGCGACGTCTCGGCAACGACGAGATGGCGCTCGTGGAAGCGGCCGAGCTGTTCAACGCGACGCAGTTCAGGCGAACGATCGCCGGCGTCGCGAAGGCACTCGGCGACCCGCAGGCATCGATCACGCCCCTTTCCGGTGTCAACTCGGAGATGGTACTCACCTTCGCCTGGGACATCAGCTGGTATCAGTACCGCGTCTCGCCCGAGTCCTCGCAGCCGGTGCGCGTCGCCGAGCGCGGCCAGGACATCGCCGATCTCGACCCGAGCTTTCAGGCCTGGAACGCAACGGTCGGCGACGACGGCCGGCTGATTCCCACGATCGAACGCGTCTGAGCACGTGAGCGCGGCCGGCGAGGCTTCAGCACTTCTCGAGCAACTCGGCGTCGGCGCCGCCCAGGTCAGCGACGGCGACCTCGTCGTTCGCACGCCGATCACCGGTGAGGAGATCGCACGTGTCGCGCGAACGGGCGCCGTGGGGACCGATGCGGCGATCGCGCGGGCGGCAGAGGCATTCGCGGCGTGGCGTGACCTGCCGGGGCCTCACCGCGGCGAGCTCGTGCGGCTCCTCGGCGACGAGCTCCGACGCGAGAAGGACGCTCTCGGGGCGCTCGTCACGCTCGAGGTCGGGAAGATCTCCCAGGAAGGGCTCGGCGAGGTGCAGGAGATGATCGACATCTGCGACTTCGCCGTCGGGTTGTCGCGCCAGCTGTACGGCCGCTCGATCGCGTCCGAGCGTCCGGGCCACCGGCTCACCGAGACGTGGCATCCGCTCGGCCCCGTCGCCGTGATCAGCGCGTTCAACTTCCCGGTCGCGGTCTGGAGCTGGAACTCCGCGCTTGCACTCGTCTGCGGTGATCCGGTCATCTGGAAGCCGTCCGAACGGACGCCGCTGACGGCCCTTGCCTGTACGTCCCTTCTCCGGCGCGCGATCGAGCGCTTCGGGGGCGCACCCGACGGTCTCGCCGAGCTCGTGATCGGGGGCGCCGATCGCGCGCTCCAGCTCGCCGATGATCCGCGGATCCCGCTCGTTTCGGCAACCGGCTCGACCGAGATGGGGAAGGCGCTCGCGCCGCGCATCGCGGCTCGGCTGGGCCGGTCGCTCCTCGAGCTCGGCGGCAACAACGCAGCCATCGTTGCGCCGACTGCCGACCTCGACCTCGTCGTCCGCGGCGTCCTGTTCTCCGCCGTCGGCACCGCGGGCCAGCGCTGCACGAGCCTGCGGCGTCTGATCGTCCACGAGTCGATCGCCGACGAGGTCGTCGGCCGCCTCGCTGCCGCCTATGCCAGCGTTCCGATCGGTGATCCGCGCGAGCCGGGAACGCTCGTCGGCCCCCTGATCAGCGGCGATGCGTTCGCCCGTCTCGAGGATGCACTTGCCGAGGTGCGCGAGGCCGGCGGGGAGGTCATTGCCGGCGGCGAGCGTGCGCTCGCGGGCGAGCTCCCCGACGCGTGGTACGCGAGCCCGACGCTCGTGCGGATGCCCGCCCAGACCGCGATCGTGGAGCGGGAGACGTTCGCACCGCTCCTCTATGTCCTGACGTACTCCGACCCGGACGAGGCGATCGCGCTCCAGAACGGTGTCCCGCAGGGTCTCGCCTCGTCGATCTTCACCACCGACCTTCGTGAGGCCGAGCGGTTCCTCGCGAGCGCGGGCTCGGACTGCGGGATCGCGAACGTGAACATCGGCCCGAGCGGCGCCGAGATCGGCGGTGCCTTCGGGGGCGAGAAGGAGACCGGTGGCGGTCGCGAGTCCGGCTCGGACGCCTGGAAGGCGTACATGCGGCGCCAGACCGCAACCGTGAACTTCACGAGCGAGCTGCCGCTCGCGCAGGGCATCGTCTTCGACGTTCCCTGATCGCCTGCCGTCTCGATTCTGCGAAGCTGGCGGCGTGGCCGTGAAGCTCTACACCGACGGGGGAGCCCGCGGCAACCCCGGGCCGGCGGCGGCCGCGTTCGTCCTCGAGGACGCGGACGGCGTCGTCCTCGACGCCCGCGGCGATGCCATCGGCGTGCAGACGAACAACGTGGCCGAGTACGTGGCGCTCGTGAACGGGCTACGGCGAGCCGCCGAGCTCGGCCTCACGGAGATCGTGGTCGTCTCCGACTCCGAGCTGATGGTGAAGCAGATGCGCGGCGAGTACAAGATCAAGAACGCGGCCCTGCGCGAGCTGAGCATCGAGGCGACGAGACTCGCGCGGCAGGTCGGCGACGTCCGCTTCACCGCGGTTCGGCGCGAGCACAACGAGCTTGCCGACCGGCTCGTGAACGACGCGCTCGACGCCGCTGGATAGCGCACGGACGGTCGTGTCTGCGGTATCGTGGGTTCCGATGACCAGCGAGCCTCGGATCCATCGCACTGCCGACCGCGGCCTGCTCGCGCTTGCCCTCCTCCTTCCCCGCTAGGGGAATCGAGTGACGACATACCCATGCCCGTGCACCCGCATCCAACGGGAGCAGTCCGTCCTCCAGAGGAGCTGAGCCTAATGTCCGACCCACCGGCGTCGATGCCGTTCCGGAAGTACCGTCCGTACGAGACCGTGTCCCTGCCCGACCGGACGTGGCCCGACCGGGTCCTCGACCGCGCTCCCATGTGGTGCTCCACCGACCTCCGCGACGGCAACCAGGCGCTCGTCAACCCGATGGACGCCGGCCGCAAGCGACGCTTCTTCGACCTTCTCCTTGCGCTCGGCGTCAAGGAGATCGAGGTCGGCTTTCCCGCCGCTTCGAAGGCGGACTTCGACTTCGTGCGCTCGCTCGTCGAACAGGACATGATTCCCGACGACGTCACGATCGCGGTGCTGACCCAGGCTCGCCCCGAGCTCATCGAGCGCAGCTACGAGGCGATCGACGGCGCGCGCAGAGCGATCATGCATCTCTACAACTCGACCTCCGTCACGCAGCGGCGTGTCGTGTTCCGGCTGGAGAAGGAGGGCATCACCGAGCTCGCGGTCAGTGGCACGGCGCTCTGCAAGCGGCTTGCGAGAGAGACGAGCACCGAGGTCGTGTTCCAGTACTCGCCCGAGAGCTTCCACCACACCGAGCTCGACTACGCGCTCGAGATCTGCGAGCGGGTGGCGGCCGAGTGGGAGCCGACCCCCGAGGCGAAGATGATCGTGAACCTCCCGACGACGGTGGAGCAGTTCCCGCCGAACGTCTACGCCGACCGCATCGAGTGGTTCGGACGGCGCTTCTCCCACCGCGATGCGGCGATCCTGTCCGTGCACCCGCACAACGACCGCGGCACGGCCGTTGCGACCGCCGAGCTCGGGCTGATGGCTGGGGCCGAGCGCGTCGAGGGGACGCTCTTCGGGAACGGCGAGCGGACGGGGAACGTCGACATCGTCACGATCGCGCTCAATCTCCTCACACAGGGTGTCGACCCGGAGCTCGACTTCTCACAGATCGACGAGGCGCGGACGATCGTCGAGGAGTGCAACGAGCTGCCCGTTCACCCGCGGCATCCGTACGTGGGCGAGCTCGTTTACACGGCGTTCTCCGGCTCCCATCAGGACGCGATCAAGAAGGGGATGGACGCGCAGGCACGCTCCGGCTCGGAGGTCTGGGACGTCCCGTATCTCTCGATCGATCCGAAGGACGTGGGGAGGAGCTACGAGGCCATCATCCGCGTCAACTCGCAGTCCGGGAAGGGCGGCGTCGCCTACCTGATGGCAACCGATCACAGCCTCGAGCTGCCACGTGGGCTCCAGGTCGACTTCGCGCGCCAGGTGCAGCGGATCACCGATGCGCGTGGGGGAGAGCTGACCGGCGCCGAGCTGATGGACGCGTTCACCGACCACTATCTCGCCCACACGTCCCCGTATCAGCTCGTTGCGTACAACCACTCGAGCGAGGAGGACTCCGACCAGATCGCCGCCCGCGTTCTCGTCGACGGAGAGGAGCGCGTGATCGAGGGCGAAGGGAACGGCCCGATCGCCGCGCTCGTCGACGCCTTCGAGAAGGCGTTCGGCGTCTCGATCGCGATCCGGGAGTACCACGAGCATGCGATGTCGGCCAGTGCAGACGCGAAGGCGGCAGCGTACGTCGAGGCCGACGTGGGGGACGAGGCCTTCTGGGGTGTCGGCATCCACGGCTCGATCCTCACGGCGTCGTTGCGGGCAATCGTGAACGCGACGAATCGCGCCGAGGCGGCGCGGAGGCTTGCGGACGCAGCGGTGGAGGCATTCGACGGGGTTTGACCCGGGCCGCCGGGGACGCCGGGCAGACGGGCGCAGTCTCGCTACGACGCGTTGTCGAGGCGGGCGATATGGGTGCGTAGCTGGTCGAGCGCTGCCTGCTGTTCGAGCTGGAGTCGCTCGATCTGCCTCAGCGTCCCGCTCAGGTCGGGCTCCGACGCGGTCTGTTCCTGTTGCCTGTCACCGGCCGAGAGAAACAGGTTCGCGAGGAAGCCGGAGAAGGTTGCAAAGAGCGCCACGCCCACGGTCAGCATCAGGACACCTACGAGCCGCCCGCCCAGTGTGATGGGGAACTGGTCGCCGTAGCCGACCGTGGTGGCGGTGACGTACCCCCACCAGAGTGCGTCGCCCGCGGTCGTGATGTTCGCCCCCGGTGCACTCTCCTCGAAGTACAGCTCGAGCAGGCCGACGAACTCGAGCGTCAGCAGACCGAGGAAGACGACGAGGTAGAGCGTTCCCGAAGCGAGCCCCGACCGAAGCTCGAGGAAGACGCGCGGGCCGCCCAGGCCTCGCACGATCCGTACGGCACGGACGATCCGGAAGAGCCGGAAGATGCGCAGGCCGGGGATGCAGCCGAGGAAGTCGAAGACGCCTCCGCCGTGGCGGAGGTACCACCAGCGGGTCGGTGCGGTCTGCAGGCGATAGGTGAAGTCGATCAAGAAGATGACCGTGAGCGCGGCGTCGACGGACGCGACGAGCGTCCAGGACTGCGAGTGGAACGGCAAAGCGACGAGAAGCGCCATGTTGACGATCGACATCACCGAGATCCCGAGGATGAAGAACTCGTAGGTCGTTCCCTTCAGATCCTCGCGACCGCCGGCGGTCGACACGCTGCTCATCCATGGGTGTTCGTCCGATCCGCCCAGGTCTCCTCCCTTCCGGGCAGATCGGTGCGCGCGGAGAGTCCGACGAGCCCTGCCCCGGCCCGCGCGGGGTAGCCACTACGGGGAGAGCCGCGTGACGAAGCTGCGTACCGCCGGCGGCATCACGGCGAGCACAGCGTCTCGGATCGAGGTGCGCCATCGCGACCACCGCAGCCCGACGACGATGAGTGCGATTCCCACGACCGCGATCACGAGCGGCGCAATTCCCCCGAGAAGTCCCATGGCCGCAATCGTCGCCATCAGGACGCCCAGGGCACCGATGACCGTGAAGCTCCAGTGCCGCACGAACGCGGAGATGAACAGCGCGAGGGCGCCGAGTGCCCCGACGAGGGCGAAGCCGGGAACCGTCTTCGGCACCATCGCGACGATTGCGATCCCGGCGAGGATAAGCCCCGTGAGATGAGCCCACGCGGCGTAGCGCCTTCGGCAAGTGACGTCGAGCCAGAGCCCGACCGCGATCCAGCTCAGCCCGACCGGCAGGACGAAGCCGCCGATCTGCAAGGCGCTGAGATCGTCGATGCCGTCGCCGAAGAGTTGCTCGGCAAGGTCGACGGCAAGCACGGCTGTTGCCGCAGCCATCGGCACGATCAGGAGAGGATCGGGTCGGAGCACAAGGAGCAGGAGCGCCGAGGCCAACCCCACGACCGCAATCGTGGTCAGTCCGACGTGGATCCGTGGGAGGTCGCTCGCGCCATCGGGCCAGACCCCGATCAACTCCAGGATCGCGTACGTCGTCAGGCCGACCCAGCCGATGCTCACTGCCTCGAGCACGTCAGCGGGCTGGACGAGGTCGCGGCGCCGTAGGCCTTCGGCGGCACCGAGGGAGGCGACGAGGTAGGCGATCGCGAGCACGAGGACACCCGCTGTCCCGAGGCTCTCCCAGTAGATGGTCACGAGCGAGACCGATGCCACCACGACGAGGAGAAGGCCGAGGTAGACGGCGATCACGGGGCCCATGGCCAGCAGGCGCCCCGATGCCCATCCCTGCGATGCCGCAGCGGTCGAAGCACCGCTCTCCGAGGCGGTGAGCTCGCCCCAGAGGCAACGGATCTCGGCCGCGTCGTGACCGTGTGCGGCGAGTCGCCCTGCGAACTCCTCCGCCGTGACGTCGATCCGAGAGCCGCAGGCCGTCTCGGCGGGGTTCGTGGTGGTGGCGATGGGCATCACGCACCTCCTGTGCTCGGAGCGGGCCGTACCCGTATGAGAACACGCAACGGAGCCCTTTCCATCGGGGTTCCGTGCACCTCTGCAGCGGCTTTCCCGCGGACATCGACCGGGGTCGGAGACGGTGGAAAGGCGGGCGGCGCTATACTCAGGCTCGCGCGGATGTAGCTCAGTTGGTAGAGCGTCTGCTTGCCATGCAGAAGGTCGTGAGTTCGAGTCTCATCATCCGCTTAGAGAAAGCCCCGGAAACGGGGCTTTGTCGTTTCCGGGATTGTCCGATGAACTGTGTAGGCATGAGTCGAAAGGAGGCTCATGTCGACGGCAATCACAAGCGGTATGGGAGAGCTCAACGATCCGGGTAGCGCCGGGGTGGAGCGGAGCGAGCCCGGGGGGCGAGCGCGGCGACGCGCTGGCGCTGCGCGCCGTTCGCTGGATGCCCGCCCCGAGCTCGCCGACGAGGTCAAGGCGCTTCTCCCGGATGGGTTGATCGACGAGCTGTTGGCCGGCGCCCGGACGGAGGACGAGATCGCCGGCCCGGGTGGCTTGCTTGCCCAGCTGGCGAAGCGGCTGCTGGAGCGGGCGTTGGAGGTCGAGCTGACCGACCATCTCGGCTTCGAGCCTCACCAGGAGCCGTCCGGCGGTGCGGGCAACACGCGTAACGGGTCGACCCCGAAGACGTTGATCACCGAGCATGGTTCGGTCCCGATCGATACCCCTCGGGACAGGGCGGGCACGTTCGAGCCGCAGATCGTGCGTAAGCGCCAGCGGCGTTTCGAGGGGTTCGACGACAAGATCCTGGCGCTCTACGCGCGGGGGCTCTCGACCCGGGATATCGAGGCGCATCTGGCCGAGATCTACGGGGTCAACGTCGGCCGCGATCTGATCGGCCGAGTGACCGACGCGGTCATGGACGACGCCCGCGCGTGGCAGACGCGGCCGCTCGAGGACGTCTACCCGGTCGTGTTCCTGGACTGCATGGTGCTCAAGATCCGCGACGGCGGCTCGGTTCAGCGTCGCGCCTGCTATCTCGCGTTAGCGATCGGGATGGACGGCGAGCGTGACGTGCTGGGGATGTGGTTCCAGGCCACCGAGGGCGCCAAGTTCTGGATGCAGGTCCTGACCGATCTCAAACAGCGCGGGGTACAGGACATCCTGATCTGCTGCGTGGACGGGCTGAAAGGGTTCCCCGAAGCGATCGAGGCCGTCTTCCCGCAGACCACGGTGCAGACGTGCATCGTCCACCTCATTCGCCACAGCCTCAAATACGTGCCGCGGCGCGACTACGACCAGGTCACCAAGGACCTGCGGCCGATCTACACCGCGATCGACGCCGACCAAGCGATGGTCGCACTCGAGGCCTTCGAGGAGAAATGGGGTCAGCGGCTCCCAGTGATCGGGCAGGCGTGGCGCAACAGCTGGGAGTACGTGATCCCGTTCCTCTCATTCGAGCCCGACGTCCGTCGCGTGATCCACACCACCAACGCGATCGAGGCGCTCAACCGCCAGCTGCGCAAAGCCGTGAAGACCAAGGGCAGCTTCCCTACCGAGGACGCGGCCCGGAAACTGATCTACCTCGCGATCCCCAACGCCGTCCCGCAATGGACGCGAACCCGCGGCTGGACGAAAGCGCTGCTGGCGTTCAAGATCCACTTCGGAGACCGACTGCCCGACTAACCATCAACCACCGCCTACACAGTTAGACAGACACCCTC
>CAVSGN010000007.1:0-239864 GCA_963727515.1 uncultured Thermoleophilia bacterium
CGCATGCGAGGATTGTGTAGCCGACCTGCGCACGCGGCGTGCCGACCGCGTAGGTGCAACAGCGCGGGTGCGGTGCGTCGCGCTACCCTTGAAGGCGAGAAAGGAGATTGCATGGCGGTCGAACCGAATGAGCAACGGACTGGGAAGTTCCTCGGAGTGCCCTACGATTGGCGGCGGAAGGGATTCGTCGCTCGGCTGAAGCAGCGGTGGTGGAACCCGGCCGAGCCTCGTCTGTTCACGCCGAAGACCCTCGGCTGGGGCTATGACATCAACCTGGCCCGAGTGCTTCGGCGCAAGCCAAAGGCCTGACGCCCTTGACCCCTTGCGCCTGCGCGGCGTCGAGGTACATCGCCGAATGCTGACAGGCGACGTCACTGGCTCGAGCAACATTCCCCAACGCTCGCGGGCGGCAGTCCGTTAGCCTCGAGTGCGCGAACATCGTCGAGAGGAAGCGCAGCGCCTGAGGACGTAGGGCCCGAGGATGAAGCAGGAAACCCGAGACTTCGAGATACGCGAGAGCGCCGCCGACGCGTACAAGCAGCTCGCTGGGGAGCGGCGGCGAACGCTGACGGGGCCTGAGGATGACATGTGGGCGGCCTTCGCAGACAGGGCGGAGCCCTACGCGCTCATGTTGGGAGCGAAGCTCGTGGGGCGTTTCTCTGTCGACGTGGAGAGTCAACTCCATGGCTTCTACATCTCTGAAGAGTTCGAGGCCGTTGCCGCCGAGCTATTCGCCCGCGTTGTCGACGAGATGAACATCTCTGCAGCGATGACATCAACCGTCGATCCCACGTTCCTGTCCCTCACTCTCGCTGCGGGTGGTGTCGCTCAGCCGGTCGCGTTGATGTACGAGCACATCGCTCGAACCGAGAGTGACGAGACCGTTGATGTTCGCCTCGCCGCCAGTGCCGATCATTCAGCCGCAGTTGGGTTCTATCAGACCGAAAACGGCTCTTCGGAACCGTTTGTGACGCCGTTCGTAGCCGAACGCATCGACCATCACGAGCTCTACCTCGTCGAAGCCGACGGCAAGATCGTCGCGACCGGGGAGTGTCGAGCAGACAAGCGGGCGCCAGGGAACGCACACCTCGGCCTTGTCGTGGGATCCGAACTTCGCAACCAAGGCATGGGCAGCCGACTCATGCACACCCTCACCGAGATCTGCAGGGAACAAGACATGACACCGCTCTGTTCAACCGAGCCCGGCAACACAGCCGCGCAGCGGGTCATCCGCCGCGCCGGATTCCGGAGTCGCCACGAGGTCGTCAAGGTCTCAACAACGGGAGCCGAGAGGTCAATCCGAGCACCGTAGGGATGGCGGTACACGAACACCCGGCCGGCGAGCGCCGACAGAGGACACAGGCAAGCGCGGTCAGAACTGCTCGAAGAGCGCGTTGGCGATCTTCCAGCCGTCGTCCATCCGCACGAGGTGTACGTACTCGTAGTAGACGGCTGAACGGACTCGGACGGACGCGATGTCGCCAAAGACGTCGAGAACGACGACATCGAGCGAGCGGTCCATCGCCTGCAGCACACCCTCGCCCGCGGCAGTCCACTCGATCATCTGGTCACGAGTGATGAACGCGAGGCGCTCGCGGATCCGTCGCTTGCACAGGTCGGGGTGCAAGATCCGCCCCATGCGCTCGCCGTCCCCGTCGAACCACGACTCGAAGTACTCGGTCGCGGCCGCCTCGATCTCGTCCCGCTCCGGTGCCACGCTCATCCGAACCTCCAACACAGTAGTGAACCGAGGAAGCGATTTACCGCGCCGTGTAGTCGATCTCCAAGAAGTCCGTCACCTCGGACATCCAGTGCTCCTCGACGAAGCGGACATGATCCGGGTGCGCGTTGTACTGCTCGTAGGCAGCTCGATTCGGGAACTCCATCGAGATCCCGAAGCGGTAGCTGTTCTTGGGGCTGATCTCGGCCAGGAGCTCGAACGCCTCGACACCTGGGATGGCCGCGAGTCGACCGGCGGCCTCGAGAAAATCACGCTCGCTGTCCGATCCGCCCGGATGGCTGAGCGTGAACACAACAGTGTGTCGAATGCGGTCGGGAACCACGGCGAGAGACTACTCGTTGCAGTGTCGGGATAGGTGACTACCCGGATACCGGTGCAGGCGAACGTGGCACCGGCACTCGACGCGTCGGAGGATCTGAGGACGGGCCCACAACGGAAACGGCGGAAACCGGGGTCGGCGATCCCGGTCAATGGGGCGCGGCGACGTCCTGCGACGTGGGGTGAGTGGTCGGCGGTCGCGCGACCAACATGACGCTCACGATCAGGATCCAGAGCCAGAGCACGAAGATCGGAACGAAGGTGATCGCCGCGAGCAGAACTACCGCCACGAAGAGACCCGTCCAGCCCAGCCAACTCGGGAGGAATCGCGTCCGGAGGGCGAGCACCGACGTCGCTGCGACGAGCGCGGACATCACCATGACCGATCCCGTGATGAGCAGGTAGCCGGCCTTGTCAACGAGGCGCGCCAGGCTCGGGTCGACCACGAACTCGCTGTCCCTCGCCGCGAGCGCGGTGCTCACCAGGACTGCGACTGCGGCGACGAACAACGCGGCGGACGTGACACCGGCCGCGAGAGCAAGGGTGGAGAGCGTTCTTGGCTCGGCCTCGACTGACCGGAGCCGATTCCAGAGCGTGCTCAGAAAGAGGAGGAAGAAGAGAATTGCCACCGGGGCCAGGAAGAACGAGGCGATATCTGCCGTCCGGTGCCCACCGTCTGCGAAGTGGGCCAGGATCTCCTCGTCCGTCGTGCCGAGATTGCCTGCGAGGCCGAATCCGACGACGGGTTGCAAAAGCACTGCGGTGTCGGCCCGAGCGTCGTTCCACCCTGTGTAATCATTCCTGTGTACCGCGACGGAGGAGGCGGCATGGCCCCGATTGTTGAAAGCATCGAGATCGCGCGTCGGCCGGAGGAGGTATTTGCATTCGTTACCGATCCTGCCCATCTCAGTGAGTGGCAGGGGGAGAGCCTCGTCTCGGCGCACCTGGTAGGCGACGGTCCGGTCGCCGCGGGGTCGAAGATGGTCACCGTCCGGCATGTCGGTGGTCGCGATCGGACGATGACGATGGAGATGACCGAGTTGAGTGCTCCGAAGAGCTGGAGCGTTCGTGGCATCGACGGCCCGGTGCGAGGAATCGTGAATGGCACGGTGGAGTCTCGAAGACGGTGCTCGCTCACGGGTGACGATCAGGTTGGATTTCGAAGGTCATGGCCTCGGGAAGGTGCTCGTGCCGCTCGTCGTCCGGCGCCAGGCGAAAGCAGAGATGCCGGGAACGACACAGAAACTGAAGGACTTGCTCGAGAACGCTGCCTGACCTGCGGCGCCTACAACCTGTCGTGCTTCGTCGTTGCGAGAGTCTCACACTGCGACGGTCGCGCGAAGAAACGTCGCAGGGATCGAGGTTGCATCCGCGGTCTGGCTCTCGTTCTGGCTGTTGAAGAGGGCGTCCAGTTCGGCCTGCAGGTCGTCGTCGCGGCCGTCCGCAGATGCCGCCTCGAACGCGTTCATGGTCGGCCCGTAGTACGTGCGGAACACGGCGAGAAGGTCCGACGGTGAGGCCGGGTAGATGAAGGTGTAGGTGTCCCTCTGGAACGAGACGTTCTGTGCCGGCACTCCCGCGGCAGTGAAGCGCTCGATCACGTTGTCTTCGATGCCCCACGTCATCGGGCTGACGAAGCCTTCCGGCGGCGGCGGCGAGTAGGCGGAGCTGATCTTCAGGATCTGGGCGACGAGGGTCGGGTCGTTGGGGATCCAGTTCCCCATCACGATCCGGCCGCCGGGCCGTGTCACGCGAACGACCTCCTTGGCCACGTCGAACGGGCTGGGAGCGAACATGGCGCCGAAGATGCTGACGACGAGGTCGAAGCTGTCGTCCGCAAGCTCGTTCAGGTCAGGGGCGTTGCCCTCCTGGAACCGGAGGTTGCTCAGGCCGAGGCCCTGCGCGCGGGCGTTGCCCGCTGCGACGAGGTTGCTCGCGATATCGACACCCAGGACGTTCGCACCGCGCTGCGCGGCCGGCACCGCGGTCGTCCCGTCCCCACAACCGAGGTCGAGCACCTCGAGCCCGTGCGTGATGCCCAGGGTCGCGACGAGGGCCTCTCCGCTCTCCCGCATGCTCGCGGCGATGCGAGTGAAATCGCCCTTCTCCCAGAGTGCCTTGTTCGGATTCACAACCACGTCCCTTCCGTCGCCGTCATCGGCGACCGTTCGGAGAACCGATACAGATCGCTCAGAACCCTTGCAGATGGAGCACGACGGCGCGCGGGCATGTGAAACGCGACGGCAAGGCGACCGGCGGATCATGCGGGTCGCAGTGAGTAGGCTGCAGCGCATGGAGCAGCACAGGTCGACCACCCTGCGCGGAGGCGAGCGCGTGATCACGGAGCGCATCGAGGGCGTTCGCTCGGCCTCGCTCGGGCTCTGGATCGGCGCCGGGTCGCGCGACGAGCCGCCCACGAAGGCCGGCGTCTCGCACTTCATCGAGCACCTCCTGTTCAAGGGGACGGAGCGTTATGACGCGGTGCGCATCGCCGAGCTCTTCGACGCGATGGGAGGCGAGCTCAACGCCGCCACGTCACGCGAGACCACGGTCGTCTACACCCGCGTCCCGGACGGCCACGTGGACGTTGCTCTCGATGTGATGACGGACATGGTCTTCGCGCCCGCATTCGACGACATCGATTCCGAGCGCGAAGTCGTGCTCGAGGAGATCGCGATGGTCGACGACAATCCCCAGGATCTCGTGCACGACCTCGCGGCCGAGGCGGTCTTCGGCGCGCATCCGCTGGGGCGGCCGGTGATCGGCCGCGCAGACGTGATCGCGTCGATCTCCCGGCGCTCGCTGATCGGGTACCACGCGAGCGCGTACGCGGGCCGGAACGTCGTCCTGGCCGCGGCCGGCAACGTCGATCACAGCCGGATCGTGGCCGCGCTGAAGGCGAGCCGCAAGGGCGTGGGGGCGCCCGCTGCCGTGCTGCGACGCAAGCCCGCCGGCCGGATCGCCGTGCCGGGGCTCCGGTTCCTGCGCAAGAACACCGAGCAGTACCACGTCTGTCTGGCGGGGCCGGGTATTCGCCGAGAAGACCCGCGGCGGTATGCGTCGGCCCTCCTCGACGCCATCCTCGGCGGCTCGGCGTCGTCGCGGCTGTTCCAGGAGATTCGCGAGAAGCGGGGGATGGCGTACTCCGTGTACACCTACGGCTCGCAGTACCTCGACGCGGGGCAGGTCGGGATCTACGTCGGCACCCGGGAGGAGAACCTGCGCGAATGCCTCGAGGTGATCGCCGCGGAGCTCCGCGACGTCGGGGCCGGCAATCTCCGTGACGGCGAGCTCGATCGCGCGAAGGAGAACATGAAGGGACGCCTCTTGCTCTCGCTCGAATCGACCTCTTCCCGGATGAGCCGACTCGGGAAGGCGACGGTGACCGGAACGGAGATCGTGGCGATCGAGGAGACCGAGCGGAGAGTCGACGCGGTCACCGAGGACGACGTCGCGGCGCTCGCTCGCGAGCTCTACGCGCCGGAGCGGCTCTCGGCGGCCGGCATCGGCCCGAGCGAGCGGCGGTTCCGCGCGGCCGTGCAGCGCCTCAATCCCTCAGCGGTCGAGCGTGCGGCATGAGAGTCCTGGTCTTCGGGCGCGAGGGGAAGGTCGGTGCCGTCCTGATGCGCTCCTTGGCCGAGGCAGGGCACGACGTCCTCGGCGTCGAGGTTGGCGAGCCGGTCGTTCTCGAGGGGATCGAGGCGGCGGTCGACTTCACCATGCCGACGTCGGTGCTCGGCAACGCAATGACGACGTTGAACGCAGGTGTCCCCTGCGTGATCGGTACGACGGGTCTCGGTGACGACGATCTGGCACAGCTCGATCGGGCAGCCCGTGAGGTGGGCACCCAGTGCTTCCTCGCGCCGAACTTCGCGCTCGGGGCGGTGCTGATGATGCGCTTTGCGGCCGAGGCTGCGCGCTCGTTCCCGCGCGCCGAGATCGTCGAGCTGCACGCCGACACGAAGCTCGACGCGCCGTCGGGCACGGCGAAGGCGACGGCCGCGGGAATGGGGGGCAACGTGCCGATCCACTCGGTGCGCCTGCCCGGGCTCGTCGCCCATCAGGAGGTGATCCTCGGGGGCCTCGGGGAGACGCTCACGATCCGCCACGACACATCCTCGCGTGAGGCCTTCGTTCCGGGAGTGCTGCTCGCGCTCGAGCGCGTTCGCGGGCTGCCGCACGGGCTCACCGTCGGGCTCGACGCTCTGCTGTAGGGGCGGGCTACCGTCCTGCCTCTACGAGCGGGCACTCAGCGCAGCCAGCAGCTCCTGGTGACGACGCTCCTCGTCCGACACGGTCTCCTCCTCGCCCGTCGCGCGCCGTGCGCTGACCGCATCCATGGGCTTGACCACGAACAGGAAGACGGCGGCCGCAATCGCGACGAAGGTGATCACCGACGTGATGAAGGCGCCGTAGCGGAAGACCGCATCGTTGATCGTGAACGTGAGGCCGTTGAAGTCGGGCTTGCCGATGATCATCGCGATGATCGGCATGACCAGGTCGTTCACCAGGGAGCTCACGACGGCCGCGAACGCAACGCCGATCACGAACGCGACGGCGAGGCTCGACGATGTTGCCCCTCATCAGGAACTCTCTGAACTCTCGCAGCATGACGCCTCCTTCGCTCGGTGGGGATACCTCGAGTGATAGCTCACGGTGACCGTGGATACAATCGCCCGGATGCTCGGGCGAGGTGCTCACCGCGATTGCGACGCCGTTTCGGCCGGACGGCAGCGTCGACACGGACTCGTTTCGCGCGCTCTGTCGTCATCTCGTCGAGAACGGCTCGGACGGCCTCGTCGTCACCGGCACGACCGGAGAGGCGCCGACGCTGTCGGACGACGAGCGCTTCTCGCTCTACGAGATCGCGGTCGACGAGGTTGGCTCGACGCACACGGTCGTTGCGGGAACGGGAACGTACGACACGGCCCATTCGGTTCACCTGACCGCGCGCGCACACGAGCTCGGCGTGGACGCCGTTCTCGTCGTCACGCCCTACTACAACAAGCCGCCACAGCGGGGAATCGTCGCCCATGTGAAGGCAATCGCCGCCGCGACCGACCGCCCCGTCGTCTTCTACGACATCCCGAGCCGCGTCGTCGTCGACGCCGAGCCGGCGACGATCTCGGCGCTCGCAGCGATCGAGAACGTCCGGGGGGTGAAGCAGGCGAAGCCGTCGCTCGACGCGGCCCGCCACGTCGTCGCGGAAGGGCTCGACCTCTACGCCGGGGACGACGATCTCATCCTCCCGTTCCTCGAGGTCGGGGGCATCGGAGGCATCTGCGTGCACACGCACGTCGTCGGCCCGCAGGTGAAGGAGATGGTCTCCCGGTTCCGGGCAGGCGATCTGGACGGAGCGAGGCAGATCGACGAAGATCTCCGTCCCGCAATCGACCTCCTCCGCGTGCAGACGAACCCGATCGCGATCAAGACTGCGCTGAACCTCCTCGGTCATCGCGTCGGCGGCCTTCGGCTGCCGCTCGTCGAGGCGACAGCCGACGAGGAGGCCGCGGTCCGTCGCTGCCTCGAGCGGCTCGGTTTGCTGCAGCCCGTGGCTGCCTGACGGAGCCGAAGCCCGGACGACAGGCCGGAGCACGTCGCCACGTACCCGTACACTGCTCCACGATGAGTGACACGCTCCGGATCATCCCGCTCGGCGGGCTCGGCGAGGTCGGCAAGAACATGACCCTCTACGAGCTCGACGGTCAGCGGATCCTCGTGGACGCCGGCCTCGCGTTTCCGCGAGACGAGCACCTCGGCGTCGATCTCGTGCTGCCCGACTTCTCGCACCTCGAGGGCACACCACTGCTCGCGATCGTGCTCACGCACGGGCACGAGGACCACGTCGGGGCCCTGCCGTACGTTCTCCGCGAGATCGAGGTCGGCGAGGTGATCGCGACGAAGCTGACGCTCGCCATGGTGAAGTCGAAGCTCGACGAGCACAAGCTTGGCTCCGCGACCCGTCTACGCGAGGCAGATCCGGACGGCGACGGCGTCCAGATCGGCCCGTTCAAGCTCGAGTTCGTCCGCATGGCCCACTCGATCCCGGACTGCGTGGCAATCGTGATCGAGAGCGCTGCCGGTCGCGTGCTCCACACCGGAGACTGGAAGCTCGACCACACGCCCGTCGACGGCCTCAAGACCGACGTCGGCAAGCTCGCCTCGATGGGCAACCGTGGCGTCGACCTGCTCCTCGGCGACTCGACGAACGCGGAGAGGCCGGGCATGACCGGCTCCGAGCGTCTCGTCGGCGAGGCGTTTCGACAGCTGATCCCAACGCGGAAGGGGCGAATCCTCGTTGCGAGCTTCGCCTCGAACATCCACCGGATGCAGCAGGCGGCCGAGGTCGCGATCGCGAACAACCGCAAGGTCGCGCTCGTCGGCAGGTCGATGCGCAAGAACATGGGCATCGCGCGCAACCTGGGGTACGTCGAGCTTCCGGAGGGCGCGATCGTCTCGCCCAAGGAGGCGATGGACCTCCCGCCGGAGCGCGTGATGATCCTCTGCACCGGGAGCCAGGGCGAGCCGATGTCGGCCCTCACGCGCATCGCCTACGGCGACCACCAGAACGTCGACGTCGAGCGCGGCGACACCGTGATCATCTCGGCGAAGCCCGTGCCCGGGAACGAGCTTCGCGTCCACGACTCGATCAACCGGCTCTCGCGCCTCGGAGCCGAGGTGCTCCACGAGGAGATCGCGACCGTGCACGTCTCGGGTCATGCGTGCTCGGAGGAGCTGCGGACGCTCCTCTCGCTCGTGCGCCCCAAGGCGCTGATGCCGATCCACGGGGAGTACCGCATGCTCGCCGCCCACGCGCGGCTCGGCCGCGACGCGGGGATCCCTGCGTCGGCGATCGTGATCGCGGAGAACGGCTCGGTCGTGGAGTTGACGCCGCGGGGCGTCGGCATCGTCGACCGGATCGATGCGGGTGTTACCTTCGTCGACGGCCTCGGCGTCGGCGACGTCCAGGACGTCGCGCTCCGCGACCGGCGGAGGCTCTCGGAGGACGGCGTCCTGATCGTCGTCACGACCGTTGCCCTCTCCGACGGCGGCGAGATCGCGCCGCCCGAGCTGATCGTGCGGGGATTCGGAGACGACGAAGAGCTCCTCGACGAGCTTCGCGACGAGGCCGACCGCGTCGCGGGCGAGCTCGCGGAGGATGGCATCACCGAGATCAAGCTCCTCCAGGAGCACATGCACGACGCGCTCGCGAAGCTCATCTACAGCCGCACGCGTCGCCGCCCGATGATCCTGCCCGTCGTCATCGAGGTCTAGCGGCATGGCGCTAGCGCCACCGCAGCCGGCGTGGGGAGACGTGATCCGCGAGTACGCAGCGAGCGAGCGATCCGCGCGACGTCTCACCGAGCAGCTCCGTGCGTGCGAGGCCTCGGCGCTCGCGTTCTGTCGCCTTCTCGAGCGATGGAATCGCGGCGAGGCCGTTCCCGCAACGCCGGGTGGGCGGGACGCCGCGCTTCGTCATGCGGCGGACCGGGTCGAGACGGCGCTTGCGGGGCTCGACGGCCCGCTCTCGCGCTATCTCCTCGAGCTCGAGCCCGAGCTGGCGGAAGGGCGCTCGTGGTACGGCGGCCCTGGAGCAGGGGAGCTCGTCGAATGGCGACCCGTCCTCGATCGGGCGGGCGTTCGTGCGTGCCCGAATCGCGTCGCGTCGGCCTATCTCGAGCTGGCGGTCCTCGTTCGCGCGCTCGAGGGCCTTGCGGATGCGGCGCGCCTCGAGAGCGCCCCCGATCGCTCCTCGCTCTGGGCCGGCCTCTTCGACCTGCGCGACACGCTGCTCGGCTCGACCGTCGACGACCTCCGAGCGCTGGCTGCCTGAGCGGGCGGGAGAGACCTCGGCCTCTCCCCGGGGTTACGCTCTGCCGATGCCACCGCGAATCACGGTCGTCGGCTCGGTCAATCTCGATCTCGTCGCGCTCTGTGAGGTGCTGCCACGCCCCGGCGAGACCGTCAGCGGAGCAACGCTCGAGCGGTTTCCCGGCGGCAAGGGAGCGAACCAGGCGGTCGCATGCGCGCGACTCGGCGCGCAGGTCCGCATGGTCGCCGCGGTCGGTCGAGATGCGTTCGCGGAGGAGGCACTTGCCGGCCTTCGCGGGGCCGGCGTCGACCTCGACCTTCACGTCGAGGACGATCCGACGGGGATCGCGCTCATCACCGTCGACGCGGCAGGGGAGACGACGATCGTCGTCTCGCCGGGGGCCAATGCACGGCTGAGCGCCTTCGAGCTGCCCCCTTCCGACGCCGTCCTCTGTCAGCAGGAGATCCCCGACGACGCCGTCCTCGCCGCGTGGGAGCAGTCCACCGGCATGTTCTGCCTCAACGCCGCACCGGCCCGCCGCATCGCCGTCGACCCCGACCTCGCGATCGTGAACCGCTACGAGCTCGATTCGCTCGCCCGTACCGACGGCCTCGTCGCGCTGACGCTGGGTGCCGAGGGCGCCGTGCTGCTCGAGGATGGAGAGGAGATCGCGCGCGCGACCCCTCCGCGGGTCGATGTCGTCGACGGGACTGCGGCGGGCGATGCCTTCGCCGCCTGCCTCGTCGTCTCCCTGCTCGAGGGCCGGGACCACGACGAAGCGCTCGCCCGCTCCTGCGCCGCCGGCGCGCTCGCGGCCTCGCGTGCGGGCGCCCAGCCATCGCTCCCGACCGCCGGCGAGATCGATGCGATCCTCGCTCGCTAGGACATTGTGTTGTTTCAACACAAAGCCCGCTTGCCCCGAGCCGTGATACTTACGGGATGGGTGCCCAACCCGGCAGGACGCCGATCATCCTCGACTGCGACCCGGGGCACGACGACGCGATCGCGTTGCTGCTCGCCCTTACGAGCCCGGAGGTCGAGCTGCTCGGCGTGACGACGGTGCACGGGAACCAGACCCTCGAGAAGACGACGGCGAACGCGCTGCGCGTCCTCGACCTCGTCGGGCGCGACGATGTTCCCGTGGCCGCGGGGGCGGACCGGCCGCTGCGGCGCGAGCTGACCGTCGCCACGAACGTGCACGGTGAGAGCGGTCTCGACGGGCCCGTTCTGCCGCCGCCGACGAGGGCGGCGATCGACGAGCCCGCCGTGGCCTTCATGGAGCGCGTGATCGCAGCAAGCGACACTCCGGTGACGCTCGTTCCCACGGGCCCGCTGACGAACGTCGCGCTCCTGCTCGAGCGCACCGGGGGCGCGAACCTCGGGCGCATCGCCCTCATGGGCGGCGCCATCGCCGAGGGAAACGTGACTCCCGCAGCCGAGTTCAACATCTGGGCGGATCCAGAGGCGGCGCAGGCGGTCTTCCATGCCGGCATCCACACGACGATGATGGGGCTCGACGTCACGCACCTCGCCCTGACGACGCCCGCCCTCCAGGACACGCTGCGGGCCACCGGGACGGCTGGAACATTCGTCGCCGACCTCGTCGACTTCTTCACCGTCTTCCACCGTGAGATCTACGGCTGGGACGGTGCTCCGATCCACGATGCGGTCGCGCTCGCGCAGGTCATCCGCCCTGAGCTCGTGACGACGGTCGAGTGCAACGTGGAGATCGAGCTCGAGTCGGAGCTCTGCCGCGGCCGCACCGTGGTCGATCTCTGGAGGCGCACGGAGCGCGCGCCGAACGCGCACGTCGGAGTCGGCCTCGACACGGACGCCTTCTTCGACCTGCTCGTCGAGCGGATCGGGTCCCTCGCGTGAGTGGCGTGGTCGTCTACGTCGAGGTCCCCTCGGGGTCGCGCAACAAGTACGAGCTGGACGAGGCCCTCGGCGGCATCGTCCTCGACCGCAGGCTCTTCACGTCCATGAGCTACCCGGCCGACTACGGCTTCATCGAGGGAACGCTGGGAGAGGACGGCGACCCGCTCGACGCGCTCGTTCTCGTCGGCGAGCCGACGTTCCCGGGCTGCCGGATCCGCGTCCGGGTCGTCGGCGTGTTCCACATGACCGACGAAAAGGGTCTCGACGAGAAGGTGATCTGCGTGCCGCTCAAGGACCCTTCGTGGATGCGAGTCAGCGACATCCACGACATCCCGCCCGAGTTCCGGGACGAGATCGAGCATTTCTTCCAGGTGTACAAGGACCTCGAGGAGGGAAAGACGGAGACGCGGGGCTTCGGAAACCGGGCCGATGCGGAGCAGATCATCGAGGAAGCCCGCGCGAGGGCCGTGCGCGGTGCGTAGCCGGGGGAGGCCTCCGTTTCTCCTTCGGATCTCCGTCAGACCGTGCGCCCGACCATGAGGCCGAGCCAGACGGCCACGAGCCCGGCTGCGAGGGTGCCGAACGCGTTCAGCCCCGCCTGGGCCGTGTGGCCCTCCTCGAGCAGCCGGTACGTGTCGAGCGAGAACGTCGAGAACGTCGTGTAGGCCCCCAGGAACCCCGTGACCACCGCGGCACGAACCCATGAGTCCTCGAAACGTGGCTCGAGCGCCTCGACCGAGAAGCCGATCAGGAACGCCCCGGTGACGTTGACCACGAGGATGCCCCAGGGGAAGGCGCCGGTGCGCCTGCCGATCAGCTCGTCGAGCCCGTAGCGGCTGACCGCACCCAGTGCGCCGGCAACGGCGATTCCGATGAGAAAGGGCATGTGCGGAGGATACGGGACGCTGCCGCAGAAGCTGCAAGCCCAATGGCCCGTACCCGCAAGAAGCCCGCAGCGCGCGCTGCAGCCAAGCCCCGGGCACCGGCGCGCGCCCGGAAGCGGCCGTCCAAGACCCGATCGCATCACCATCCCGAGCTGTGGGGACTCGGGATGGTCGCGGTCGGTGCGTTCCTCGCGACCCTGCTCTGGCTCGGCTGGGACGGCGGCTCCGTCGGCGAGAAGACCGCGAGCGGCCTGCACGATGCCTTCGGCGCCGCGTCGTACGTTGTCCCACTCGTGCTGCTCGGGGTCGGTGGGCTCATGCTCGTCCGCAGCAAGCTCGTCGACATCAAGCCGTTCCGCACGGGGCTCGTCCTCGGTGCGTTCGGCCTCATGCTCGCGCTCGGCCGCGACCAGGGCGGTGCGATCGGTGGCGCGCTCGCCGGAGGGCTCGCGAACGTCGTCGGAGAGACGGGCGTCCTGATCATCGGGATTGCGCTCTTCATCGCCGGCACGCTGCTCTTCACCGGCGGATCGGCCGGCGCGGTGCTGCGCTCGTCGGGCGGCGCCGTGCGACGGGCAGGCGGGGCGGCACGACGCTCGTTCGACGGCTTCGAGCTGCGCGAGTTCGGCGGCGCCGACGACCTCGACGACGACGAGTTCCAGCGCCCGCAGCCGCTCGTCGACGCGGCGACCAGCTACCCCGACGTGATCGAGCCCGTGCCGACCTCCGCCGAGTCGCCGCAGCTCGTGATGCACTCGGAGGAAGACGCGCCCGACGCGATCACGGCCGGAGACAGCCATGAGATCGACTTCGACAGCAACGTGAGCACCGAGTACCGGCTCCCCGACCGCTCCCTGCTGAAACCGTCGCCCGTGGTGGAGGGGGACAACGGCGTCGCGAGCGCGCGCACAGCCGAGCAGCTCGTCCAGACGCTGTCTCACTTCGGTGTCGACGCGACGATCGTCGGGCAGATCGCAGGCCCACGCGTGATCCGCTACGAGCTCCAGCTCGCTCCGGGGACGAAGGTCTCGAAGGTCGCCGGCCTCAAGGACGATCTCTCCTATGCGCTCGCGACGACCGAGATCCGCATTCTGGCTCCGATTCCCGGCAAGCAGGCGGTCGGCGTGGAGGTACCGAACCTCTCGCCCAAGCTCGTCACGCTCGGGGACATCTTCGGCGACATGCCGGGACAGGCGAGCCCGCTCTCGGTCTGGCTCGGAAAGGACATCTCGGGCAATGCCGTCTGGACAGACCTGGCGCGCATGCCTCACCTCCTCATCGCCGGCACCACGGGCTCCGGGAAGTCCGGCTGCATCAACACCCTCCTCACCTCGATTCTCCTGCGCTCGACGCCGGACGAGGTGCGCATGATCCTGATCGACCCGAAACGGATCGAGCTCAACTACTACGAGTCGATTCCGCATCTTCTGACGCCGGTCGTCTCGAATCCGAAGGAGGCGTCCGCCGTCCTCCAGAACGTCGTCGCCGAGATGGAGCGACGCTACGAGCGGCTTTCGATCATCCGCGCCCGCAACCTGCCCGAGGCGAATCGGACGTTCAGAGCGCGCGGGGAGGAGCCGCTGCCGTACCTGCTCGTCGTGATCGACGAGCTCGCCGACCTGATGATGGTGTCGCCGCAGGCGGTCGAGGACGCGATCATCCGCCTCGCGCAGAAGTCCCGCGCCGTCGGCATTCACCTCGTGCTCGCGACGCAGCGCCCATCCGTCGACGTCATCACGGGGATGATCAAGGCCAACGTCCCCTCCCGCATCGCCTTCGCTGTCTCGAGCCAGACGGACTCACGCGTCATCCTCGACACCTCCGGCGCCGAGAGCCTTCTCGGCCAGGGCGACATGCTCTTCAAGCCGCTCGGCACGTCGCGGATGCAGCGCGTGCAGGGCGCCTACGTCGCCGAGGAGGAGGTCGCGATGGTGGTCGAGCAGTGTCGTCGCCAGCGCGGACAGGTACTCGACGAGAGCCTGCTCGAGACGCCCGAGACCTTCGCCGACGAGATGGCCGACGGGAGCGGGGGAGACTTCGACCCCGACGAAGATCCGTTGCTCGACAAGGCAACCGAAATCGTCGTCATGTCCCAGACGGCCTCGGTCTCGCTCATCCAGCGTCGCCTTCGCGTCGGCTATACTCGTGCCGGTCGCCTGATCGACATGCTCGAGCGGCGCGGTGTGATCTCGGAGTACGAGGGATCGAAGCCTCGCCGCGTGCTGATCGAGGAGTCGCAGCTCGCGACCCTCGTGACTCGCGACTAGGCACGGAAGGCGAGGACGGGGCGCATCCCCGCGGGCACCAGATCGACCAGGGACGTGCATTTGTATCGCCGCAGCGTTAAGCTAGCCTCGCGCGGCGCCAGGTGGGCATGTAGTCGGCGACGAGCATCAGTCGGAAATTCTCGTCTGACGAATCGTAAACGCTCGCACAGCGAGCAGAGAGCAATGAACCCCAGCGTCCCCAAGGAGGGAATGTGCCAGTACGGAAATCGATCGTAGGTATCTCGATCGCGGTCATCGCGCTCGCCCTGATCGTGGGCGGCTGCGGAGGCTCAGCCAAGAAATCCAACACGACCAAGGCCGCAGTGATCACGGACATCGGTGGTCTCGGCGACAAGGGGTTCAACGATCTGTGCGCCAAGGGCGTGAGGACGGCCGGCACTGAGCTCGACATCACTCCTCGCGTCTTCATCTCGAAGTCGGCCGCCGACTACATCCCGAACCTCTCGACCGCCTCACGGGAGGGATACAACCCGGTCGTTGTGTGCGGGTTCCTGATGGGTGGCGACATCGAGAAGGCCGCTGCGAAGTTCCCTGACACGTCGTTCGGGATCATCGACTACAGCCAGAGCTGGATGAAGAGTGATCCGCAGAACCTTCGCGGCGCCCTCTTCTCCGAGAACGAGTCCGGCTACCTGATGGGCGTTGCGGCCGCGATGGCCTCGAAGACGAACACGGTCAGCGCAGTCGGTGGTCAGGCCGTTCCGGCCGTCGTCTCGTACCTCGCGGGCTACAAGGCCGGCGCGGAGGCCACGAAGCCGGGGATCAAGGTCGTGACGGCCTACTCCGAGGACTTCGTCGATCAGGCGAAGTGCAAGGAGATCGCCCTCAACCAGATCGCCGCCGGGTCCGGTGCGGTGTTCCAGGCAGCAGGCAACTGCGGCCTTGGCGCACTCGCCGCCGCGAAGGAGAAGGGTGTCTGGGGCATCGGAGTCGATACCGATCAGGGCTTCCTCGGGCCGCACGTGCTCACGAGCGCGCTGAAGAAGGTCGACCTCGGCGTCTTCCAGATGGTCAAGGATGTCCAGGACGAGACGTTCGTTGGTGGAGAGGACTCCCTCTTCACACTCGCGAACGACGGCGTCGGCTTCGGGGAGGTCAGCTCCGCGGCCACGAACCGTCAGGAGATCATCGACGCACTCACAAGCGTGTCCAAGCAGATCGCGGACGGAGAAATCACTCCCCCCAAGGAGTAGGCAGAGGCGCGGCGGAATCACCGACGCAGAGGGTGGGCTCACGAGCCCACCCTCTGCGTCGGTCTCGCAATGACGGCCGCCGCGCGCGCGTAGTATCGTCTCGCCGATGAGCGACGCGCCTACCGTTCTCGAGATGCGCGGCATCACGAAGCGCTTTGCGGGATTTGTCGCCAACGACGCCGTCAGCATCGATCTCCGCGAAGGCGAGGTCCACGCACTGCTCGGTGAGAACGGTGCCGGCAAGTCGACGCTGATGAACGTCCTCTACGGCCTCTACCGGCCGGACGAGGGCGAGATCCTGATCAAGGGCAACCCGGTCGAGCTCGGCTCACCACGCGTCTCGATCGACCGGGGCGTCGGCATGGTGCACCAGCACTTCATGCTGATCCCGGTGATGACGGTGGCCGAGAACATCGTCCTCGCCGCCGAGCCGACGCATCGCAAGGTGCTGCTCGACGAGGGCGCCGCGGAGGAGCGAGTCCGTGAGATCTCGGAGCGCTACGGCCTCGTCGTCGACCCGCACGCGCTGATCGAGGACATCACGGTCGGCCAGCAGCAACGGGTCGAGATCCTGAAGGCCCTGTACCGCGGGGCCGAGATCCTGGTGCTCGACGAGCCGACCGCGGTGCTGACGCCACAGGAGGCGCAGGAGCTGTTCGCAATCATCCGCAGCCTCACGGCGCAGGGCAAGTCGGTCATCTTCATCACGCACAAGCTCAACGAGGTACTCGATATCGCGGATCGGATCACGGTGCTCAGGACGGGGCAAGCTGATCGAGACGCTCGATGCCAAGGGAGCGACCGAGGAGGGCCTCGCGCATCTCATGGTCGGCCGGGATGTGCTGCTGAGCGTCGAGAAGGAGCCTGCCACGCCGGGCGAGCCGCTCCTCCAGGTCGAGGGCCTGCACGCGTTCGACGATCGTGGGATCGAGAAGGTTCGCAACGTCTCCTTCGATGTCCGAGCCGGCGAGATCGTCGGGATCGCCGGAATCGACGGCAACGGCCAGACCGAGCTGATCGACGCCCTCAGCGGGCTCCTGCCGGCGAGTGCCGGCACGGTCCGGCTCGACGGGCACGACGTCACCGATCGCTCGGCCCTCGCCCACTACCACGCCGGTCTCGGTCACGTCCCGGAAGATCGTCAGCGCCGCGGGCTCGTGCTCGAGTTCTCCATCGCGGAGAACCTGGCGCTCCACGACTACCGCAGCCCGCCCGACTCGCGCCTCGGCTGGTTGTTCCCACGAAGGCTTGCCGAGCGGGCCGCGCGTCTCGTGCCGGAGTTCGACGTACGCGGTGGAGGCCCTCAGTCGCCCGCCGGCGGTCTCTCCGGTGGCAATCAGCAGAAGGTCGTCCTTGCGCGTGAGATAGACCGCAACCCTCGGGTCCTGATCGCGGCCCAGCCGACCCGCGGGCTCGACGTCGGCGCGATCGAGTTCGTCCATCGCAGGCTGATCGACGAGCGAGACGAGGGCCGCGGGATCCTGCTCGTCTCGCTCGAGATCGAAGAGATCCTCTCGCTCTCCGATCGCATTCTCGTCTTCTACGAGGGAGAGATCGTCGGAGAATTGCCGCCGACCGCGACGGAAGAGGAGCTCGGGATCCTGATGACCGGCGGCGGCCGCAAGACAGGGGCAGCTGCGTGAGCGACGAGACGCAGGGGCCCGCCGCGCACGACGATCCACCCGAGGACCCGAGCGGGATGGGCCCACCGGTCGGCGCATCGATCGTCGAGCGGTACGCCCTCGCGCAGAAGGCTGAAGGGATCCTCGCACCGGTCCTGACCGCGCTCCTCGCATTCTTCGTCGGCGGCCTCGTCGTGCTGGTGACGACGGGCAAGAACCCGCTCACGACCTACAAGGCGATCTTCGACGGCTCGGGGCTCAACTGGCTCCTTCCGTGGGTGACCGGGGGCGATCGCGTCACGGCGGCGCTCAACTTCCAGCAGACGCTGCTCATCACGACGCCGCTGATCCTGACGGGACTCGCTGTCGCGTTCGCCTTCCGCTGCGGCATGTTCAACATCGGCGGTCAGGGGCAGTACCTCGTCGGGTCGTATTTCGCGAATCTGGATCGGCTCGTCGTTCTCCGGTCTCAACCCGTTCCTTCACATCATGGTCGCGATCCTCGTGGCGACGGTGGCCGGCGCCGTCTGGGCGGGCATAGCAGGGTTCCTCAAGGCAACGGTCGGGGCCCACGAGGTGATCTCGACGATCATGCTCAACTGGGTCGCGGTCTGGGTAGGGAAGTTTCTGTTCGGCCTCGGCGGCCCGTTGCAGAACGACCAGCAGGCCGTCATCCCGATCTCGAACACGATCGATGACGGCGCGAAGCTCCCGGTGTTCTGGGGAGATCCGGACTTCCAGGGGCTCTCGATCGGCATCTTCATCGCGATCGCCGCGCTCTTCGTCTACTGGATCATCCTCAACCGGACGACGCTGGGTTATGGCGTCAAGGCCGTCGGCTTCAACCCCGAGGCATCACGCTACGGGGGCATCAGCGTCTCGCGGAACTACTTCCTCGCGATGGCGATCTCCGGAATGTTTGCGGGCCTCGCCGGTGCTCTCGACGTCCTCGGCTGGCAGTTCCAGATCGCCACGAACGACATCGGGGCGTCGCAGATCGGGTTCGTCGGCATTGCTGTGGCGCTGCTCGGTCGGAACACCGCCGTCGGAGTCGGATTTGCTGCGCTGCTCTTCGCCGGTCTCGTGAACGGCACGTCGACACGCAATCTCGACCCGAGCATCTTCCAGCCGCAGCTCGCCTCCAACCTGACGCTCCTCATCCAGGGTCTCGTCGTCCTCTTCGTCGGGGCGGACATCATCGTCCTCACGATCCTGCGCCGCGCCCGACGTCGAAAGCCGGCAGCCGGATGAGTGTCGTCACGGAGCCCAACGCCCCGCCTCCCGCTGCCTCCAGCGCGACCCGCCGGTTGCCGCACGGCTTCAGGACGGTCGCCTGGATCGGGATCGTCCTCGGCCTCGCCGGGGCCTGGGTCGCGCTCCCGCCGATAGCCTCGCGCTCGTGGGTCTGGAGCCTCGTGCTCTGCCTGGTCGCAATCATGCTCGGCATCGGCGTGGTGATTCGCGGGGAGCGCCGGTTCGGCGGCTTCGCAATCGCCTCGGGTGGTCTCGGGTTCGTCGTCGCGTACCTCGCCACGCTGTCCAGCATCGGCAAGCTGGAATCGGTCGTCGTCTGGTCGGCGCTCTTCGCCGCCACGCTGCGCTACGCGACCCCACTCATCTTCGCCGCGATCGGCGGCATGTTCTCGGAGCGCTCGGGAGTCGTGAACATCGGCCTCGAGGGAATGATGCTGATGGGCGCGTTCTTCGCGATCCTCGCGGCCGACAAGACGGACAACTGGATCGCCGGGCTCCTGATCGGGATTCTCTCGGGTGGTGCGGCGGCGTTGCTCTACGCGTTCTTCGCGATCACCCTGCGGGCGGACCAGATCCTCGGGGGGACTGCGATCAACTTCCTCGCGCTCGGTCTCACGGGGTACCTCTACATCGACATCTACGGTCTCGAGGGCACGGCATCGAACAACATCCCGAGCATCCCGGACGTCCACCTGACGTTCCTCAAGGGCGTGCCGTTCCTCGGCCCGATCTTCTCGCAGCTCAACCTGATGATCTGGATGTCGTTCCTCCTCGTCGTCGTCTCGTCGATCGTGATGTTCAAGACGCCGATCGGACTCAGGATCCGCTCCGTGGGGGAGCATCCGCGTGCCGCGGATACGGTCGGCATCAACGTCTACGCCGTCCGCTACTCGGCCGTCGTCACCTCCGGCATGCTCGCGGCCGCCGGCGGCGCCTATCTCTCGATCGGCTTCGTCAACTCGTTCGGGGAGAACATGACCGCCGGCCGGGGGTTCATAGCCCTCGCCGCTCTGATCTTCGGGAACTGGAGACCATACGGCGCCATGGCCGCCTGCCTGCTCTTCGGCTTCTCGAGCGCGCTCGCACAGCGCCTGCCCGAATACTCGCAGTCGGCGTCGGTGCTCTTCCAGGCGCTGCCCTACGTCCTCACGCTGATCGCGGTGGCCGGCGTCATCGGTCGCTCGCGGCCGCCGGCAGCGGTCGGCCGGCCGTACCAGAAGCAGTAGTGAGCTCCGTGGCCGGCGAACGCCCAACGCCCGGATGGGCCATCGTGCTCGGGATCCTTTCGGTGGCGACGCTGCCGGTCGCGATCGCCGCAACGAGGTACTCCGCGTCGTACGACCTCCTGCATGCCGGATTCTCGATTCCGCTCGCGTTGGGGCTCGGCTGGTGGGCCGTCGTGCGGGCACGGAGGGTACGCGAGCGAAACGACGCCGCCCTCGGACAGGCGGGAGGTCGCCGGGGCGCCGCGCTGGCACGCGCCCTCGGCATTCTCGGGATCTCGATGGGGTGCTCCGCGACGATCGCCGTCGCCGTCTACGGCGTTCTCATGTATCTGGACGGGTAGTGCCGGAACGTCAACACTGGGAGGTTCGAGCGCGATGACCGAGTTCGTCGACAAGGAAACGATCGGCCTCACCGGGCCGCAGTACCACGTCGGTGTGTCCGAGGGGGAGATCAGCGACATCGTCCTCATGCCGGGTGACCCGTTCCGCGTGCAGCTGATCGCGGATCGGCTCGACGACGCGGTGGAGGTCGCGCACAAGCGCGAGTACCGCACGATGAACGGCACGTACAAGGGCCGCCTGATCACCGTCTGCTCGAGCGGGATGGGCTGCCCGTCGACCGCGATCGGCGTGGAGGAGCTGGCCCGCGTCGGCGGCCGCGTCTTCATCCGGGTCGGCAGCACGGCGGCGCTCCAGCCGCACATCGGCGTCGGTGACATCATCGTCAGCGAGGGCTCGCTGCGTAACGACGGCACGACGGCTGCCTACGTTCCGCCCGGCTACCCGGCGGTGCCCGATTTCGAGTTGACCGTGATGCTGAAGACCGTCGCGGACGAGTTTGCTGCAGCCCAGGGATTCACGTCCCACGCCGGCCTCAATGCGACGGACGACGCCTTCTACGCCGAGACGCCCGAGTGGATCGCGAACCTCTCCCGCGTCGGAATGCTGAACGTCGAGATGGAGAGCTCGGCCCTGTTCGTCGTCGCGCGTCAACGAGGACTGCGGGCGGGCATGGTATGCGCGGTGTCCGCGAACCTCGCGACCGGCGACGTCGTCTACGGGAAGCCCAACACGCGGCTGCACACCGGCTGGGAGAACAGCATCGACGTCGCGCTGGAGGCGGTTCACCGGCTCGGTCTCTGACGTGGTAACGATCAACCTGCACACGCATCTCGAAGGATGCGTCCGGCTGGACACCGCGGCCGAGCTCGCAGCCGGGCTCGGTGTCGCGCCGCCCGCGAGCAGCTGGGACGAGGCGCTCGTCATGCACGTGCCGAGCGACCTGACGGTGTTCCTCGCTCACGTTGCGGCCGCGTATCCACTGCTCGGATCGCACGATGCCCTGTCGCGGGTTGCGCGCGAAGCGGTCGTCGATGCCGCGGCAGGCGGCTCGCGCTTCTGCGAGCTCCGGTTCGGCCCGCTGACCCACGTCAGGCCCGGCTTCGACGTCGACGCGGTCATCGGTGCGGTGTGCGAGGGAGTCGCGGGCGGGATCGAGGAGGCCGGCATCGAGGCGGGCGTCGTCGTGTGCGTTCTCCGGCATCACGAGGAGGAGGACAACATCGCCGTCGCGCGCGCCGCGGCTCGAGCCGCGGGGGCGGGGGTCGTCGGGTTCGACGTGGCGGGAGACGAGTTGCTGTTCCCCGACCTCGGCCCCTACGTTCGCCCGTTCGAATGCGCCGCGGCGGCCGGCCTCGGCCTGACGGCACACGTTGCCGAGGCGGGGCCTGCGAGCAACATCCGCGATGCCCATGACACGCTCGGCGTCCGCCGGATCGGGCACGGGACGCGGCTCGGGGCCGACGCCGAGATGCTGGCCTGGAGCGTCGATCACGGAATGTGCCTCGAGGTCTGCGCGACGTCGAACGTGCTCACGGGTGCCGCGCCGTCTGTCGCCGAGCATCCGATTCATCGATTCCTCGAGGTGGGATGCGACGTCGTGCTCGGAGACGACAACCCGATCACGATCGAGACGACGCTCGGGCGCGAGGTGCGGGAGCTCGAGGGCGCGGGGCTGACGCCGACGGACTTCGCGCGCATCGAGGCAACAGCGGCCGACGTCGCCTTCTGCGAGGAGAGCGTCAGGGCCTGGCTCCGAGGCGGCGCGATGCGGCGGTAGACCGGGATCGGTGTTCGGTTCTGCGTTTTCGGGTCGACGGGAGCGTCCCTCGGTCGGTACTCTCCATCTCCGTGTTCGAGATCGGCTCAAGCCTGCGCGAGGCCCGCACGCGCCAGGGGCTCGACTTCACCGAGATGGAGTTCCGGACCAAGGTGCGCGCGAAGTACCTGCGCGCGCTCGAGGCGGAGCATTTCGAGCAACTCCCCGGGCACACCTACATCAAGGGATTCCTCCGCACCTACGCGGAATCGCTCGGCCTCGACGGCCAGCTCTACGTCGACGAGTACAACTCGCGGTACGTTGCCGGCGAGGAGGAGGGACCGCTGCGGCCCCGCCGGGTCCCGAGCGCACCGCGGCGAGAGCGACATCACCGCGAATCGCGGCTCGTCGTCGTCGCGGTGACGGCGATGATCCTCCTTACCGCGCTCGTGATCGCGGCGTGGAAGTTCGGCGACACGACCGACCCGAAGGTTCAGGGCGTCAACGTCCCGGCCGCCGCCACTGCGGCGGTCGTTGCGCGCGGCGTGTCGATCACCGCGACGCGGGGAGCGTCGTTCATGGAAGTGCAGACCTCCAGCGGGAACGCCCTGTACCGCGGCACGCTCGAGCGCGGGCAGATGAAGCGATTCGCCCGGCAGAAGCTGACGATCACGCTCTCGTCGCCGCGGAACGTCGTCGTCCGGGTCGCCGGCGCCCGGGTCAAGGTGCCGACGAGCGGACGGCTGACCGTTCCTCGATCCTCTTGAGTCGTCCCCGCGCCGCGATCGTCGTCACGGGGAGCGAGCTCGTGCGCGGCGAGCGCACCGACCTCAACGGCCCGTTCTACGCGCAGGAGGCGCTCCGCCTCGGGATCCAGCCGTCGCGTATCACGATCGTCGGCGACGACGCCGAGGATCTCGAAGCTGCACTTCGTGAGGGCATCCAGGCTGACGTCTGCCTTGTCTCGGGCGGGCTCGGGCCGACCCACGACGATCGGACGGTCGAGCTGGTCGCGCGGGCTGCGGGGCGGGCGCTCGAGATCGATTCGGCGCTCGAGCTCGAGATCGAGCAGATCTCGCGCCGCTTCGCGGAGCGCATGAAGCGCGACTACGCGGACTTCGCTTCGGGTGTCCGGAAACAGGCGACGCTGCCGGCAGGGGCTCTTTCGCTGGGAGTCGCCGGGACGGCGCCAGGGATCGTCCTCGACACGGGCTCATGTGTCGTCGTCGTCCTGCCGGGGCCGCCCGCCGAGCTGAAGCACCTGTGGCCGCGCGCCGTCGAATCCGCCCCGTTCGTCGAGCTTCTCGCGCGGACGACGCGCCCGAGCCGTCGCACACTGCGGTTCTACGGTGTCAGCGAGTCACTCGTCGCGCGCGCTCTCGCGGAGGCCGGAGGTGACGGCGACGGGGTGGAGGTCACGATCTGTGCGCGCGACTTCGAGATCCACGTCGACGTGATCATCGAGCCGGGGGCCGAGGACCGAGCCGATGCGATCGAGGGAGCGTTCCTCCGGCCCCTCGAGGGCTTCCTGTTCGGCCGGGACGAGCGGCCGGTGCAGGAGCTCGTCCTCGAGGCGTGCCGGGCGCGAGGCTGGACGCTCGGAACGGCGGAGTCGTGCACAGGCGGCCTCGTGGCAGCGCGGCTCACGTCGGTTCCCGGTGCGAGCGACTGCTTCCGCGGCGGCATCGTCGCGTACGAGAACGAGGTCAAGGGGCAGGCCCTCGGAGTGCCCGCTGCGCTCATCGAGCAGCACGGCGCTGTGTCGCCCGAGGTGGCGGCTGCGATGGCGCGGGGCGCTCGCGAGCGGCTCGCGCTCGACGTCGCTGTTGCAGTGACCGGGATCGCCGGCCCGGAGGGAGGGACGCCCGAGAAGCCTGTCGGGCTCGTCTACCTGCACCTTTCCAGCCCGCTGGGCGAAGTCCCGTTGCGGATGGAGCTTCCCGGCGGTCGCGATCTCATCCGGTCGCGCTCCGCCGTGGCGGCGCTGCACCTGCTTCGTCGCACGCTGTAGCCCGCTCGCCGTGCGGCCCCGGTGCACTTCCGACACGGTCCCGACACACGCGCGTGACGTGTGTCGCGGTAGCGTCGAGCGAAAGAAGGAGCGCAGAGGCCAGACGCGAACATATGTTTGCATTACGTCCGACGGACGTGCTTTCCTACAGGGACGAAACCAGTGGAACGACGAGAAGGAGAAACGGGATGAAACGCGAGGAAGCGCTCGACGTCGCGCTCGGCCAGATCGAGCGACAGTTCGGCAAGGGCTCGGTCATGCGCATGAGCGACCAGGCGCAGGTGGCGGTCGGGGCGGTGTCGACCGGTTCGCTGTCGCTCGATATGGCGCTCGGGATCGGCGGGTTGCCTCGCGGCCGCGTCGTGGAGGTGTTCGGGCCGGAGTCCTCCGGGAAGACGACGCTCGTCTACCACGTCATAGCCGAGGCGCAGCGGCGCGGTGGGATCTGCGCGTTCATCGATGCCGAGCATGCGATGGATCCGCAGTACGCCCGCCGGATCGGCGTCAACATCGACGACCTTCTCGTCTCGCAGCCCGATACCGGTGAGCAGGGCCTCGAGATCTGCGAGCTGCTCGTCCGCTCCGGGGCGGTCGACGTCGTCGCGATCGACTCCGTCGCGGCCCTCACGCCCAAGGCCGAGATCGAGGGAGAGATGGGGGACAGCCACGTCGGTCTCCAGGCGCGCCTCATGAGCCAGGCGCTGCGCAAGCTCGCCGGCACCCTGAATCGCACCGACACGATCTGCCTCTTCACGAATCAGCTTCGCGAGAAGATCGGGGTCATGTTCGGGTCACCCGAAACCACGCCCGGCGGCCGGGCGCTCAAGTTCTACTCCTCCGTCCGGCTCGATATCCGGCGGATCGAGACGCTCAAGGACGGCGCCGAGGCGTACGGCAACCGTGTTCGCGTCAAGGTCGTCAAGAACAAGGTGGCGCCGCCGTTCAAGCAGGCGGAGTTCGACATCATCTACGGCAGCGGCATCCCCTGGGAGGGCACGGTCCTCGATGTCGGGATCGAGCGGAAGGTCGTCCAGAAGGCCGGTTCCTACTTCAGCTTCGGTGACGAGCGGCTCGGTCAGGGGCGGCAGAACGCGACGGCGTTCCTCGGCGAGCACCCCGACATCGTCCAGCAGATCCTCACCCGCATCCAGGCGGAGGCGCCGCCGGAGCAGGTCGTCTCGGCGCGCCTGCTGCCGCAGGCGGAGGGCGTGACTGCCGACGTGACGCCGATCGAGGACGAGGAGGCCGTCGCCGAGGGCGTCGCGGTCGAGAGCTAGCCGGACCGAGACGGGACGAGGAGGAACCCGCCACGCCAACGTCCCCGCCCACCCCTCGGTTGTCCGACGCCGCCGGAGCCGGAAGCGACGCTCCCGTCGTGACGCGCCTTCGGGCGCGGGGGAGCGGGCGCGTCGGCGTCGAGCTCGACGGTCGTCCCTGGCGTGTGATCCCGGCCGAGGCAGTGCTCGTCGCCGGGCTCGCGGTCGGACGCGCCGTCGATCGCGCGACGGCGCGCACCCTCGGACGCGAGCTCCGGCGCCTGGAAGCACGGGGGCAGGCGCTTCGGGCACTTCGGTTCCGCGACCACACGGTCGCGTCACTCGACCAACGACTCGCGGAGCGGGGTGCAGCCCCGCGCGTGCGGCGCGAGACGCTGGCGGCGGCCGAGCGCGCCGGGCTCGTCGACGACGGTCGTCTTGCGCGCGAGCGCGCGACACTGCTCGCCGGCCGCGGCTTCGGGAACGGCATGATCGCTGCCGATCTCGAGCACCGCGGTGTGCCGGACGGCGAGATCCGCGCGGCGCTCGCCCTGCTCGAGCCCGAGCCGGATCGGGTCGCGAGGATCATCGAGGCACGCGGTCGCACGGTCGCGACGGCCCGCCATCTCGCGGCCAAGGGTTTCTCCGAGGAGGCGCTCGAAACACTGATTGCGGAGCTGTCCTCCGACGCGGTAGAGTAGAGAGGCTTCATCCGAGCATTTCACCTGCACAGACGCATTCCCGAACCGGCTGTTCCGATGACCTACGACCACACGATCCCAACGAGGTTCGCACCAACCGCTCCCGCGCGGAGGGACGCCCGTCGGAGATAGAGCGCGCTGCACGAACGGTTGACCGGGAGATCGCCCGTGCAGGCGGTGTCCGGATGTGAGCGACCGCGGCAAGGGCCGCGGGACAACCCCTACCGGGAGCGTCCATGCTCACAGTCATCGCAGCCCTGATCGGAATCGCAGTTGGCGCCGTCGGGCTGTGGATATGGCTCCGCACGGTGAGCACGTCGCGCCTGCGACTGGCGGAGGATCAGCGCCGTTCGCTGATCGCCGACGCCGAGCGCGAGGCCGAGACGATGCGGCGCGAGGCGCAGATCGAGGCACGCGAGCAGGCCGTTCAGATGAGAGCAGACCTCGAGCGTGAGGCGCAGGAGGCGCGACTGCACACCGCGAAGCTCGAGGCGCGCCTGCAGCAGCAGGAGACCGCGTTCGAAGCCAAGCGGGACGAGCTGACGCGCCGTGAGCAGGGCGTCGCCGACCGCGAGATCCACACGAAGCAGCTCCAGGAGCAGCTCAAGGTGGGCAACGACGAGATGCTGCGGGAGCTCGAGCGCGTCGGGGGCCTGACCCTCGGTGAGGCGCGCGGCCAGCTCCTCGAGCGCTCAGAGGATCTCGTCCGGCACGAGCTCGCACGAACGGTGCGCCAACTCGAGGAAGAGGCGCGTATCGATGCGAAGCGGAAGGCGCGGGCGCTCGTTGCCGACGCGCTGCAACGCGTCGCCGCGAGTCACACCGCCGAGACGACGGTGAGCGTCGTCGAGCTCGCGTCCGACGACATGAAGGGACGAATCATCGGCCGGGAAGGGCGCAACATCCGCGCGCTCGAGCATCTGACGGGAGTCGACTTCATCATCGACGACACGCCGCACGCGGTCGTGCTGTCCTCGTTCGATGGGCTTCGCCGCGAGCTCGCCCGGATGACCCTGGAGAAGCTGATCGAGGACGGCAGGATCCATCCGGCGCGGATCGAGGAGATGTACTACCTCTCGAAGGCCGAGCTCGAGGATCAGGTTCGCCTCGCGGGCGAGCAGGCCGTGTTCGAGGCGAACTGCGGCGAGGTGCACGAGGAGCTCGTCACCATCCTCGGTCGGCTCCGTTATCGCACGAGCTACGGCCAGAACGTGCTCAAGCACACGCTCGAGGTCGTCCATCTCGCGGGCATCATGGCCGCCGAGCTCGGGGCGTCGGTCAAGACGACCCGGCGGGCCGCGCTCCTCCACGACATCGGGAAGGCGATGACGCACGAGGTCGAGGGCACGCACGCTGCGGTCTCGGCAATGCTCGCGCGGCGCCACGGCGAGACGGAGGGTGTCGTCCACGCGATCGAGGCACATCACTACGAGGTGCAGCCCCAGACGGTCGAGGCGGTGCTGCTGATCTCTGCCGATGCGATCTCGGCTTCTCGGCCGGGCGCGCGGGGCGAGAGCCTCGAGCACTACATCAAGCGACTCACCTCGCTCGAGGAGATCGCAACCGCGAAGCAGGGAGTCGCCAAGGCGTACGCGCTCCAGGCGGGGCGCGAGATCCGCGTGATCGTCGAGCCGACCGAGGTCGACGACGACGCCGCTGCGTTGCTCTCCCACGAGATCGCACGACAGATCGAGGATCAGCTCGAGTATCCGGGCCAGGTCAAGGTGATCGTGATCCGCGAGAGCCGCGCCATCGAGATCGCCCACTGACGGCAGCCATGAGCGACCTCCTCTCCGATCCGCCGTCACCACTCGACGCCGTCATCGGCCTCGTCGCCGTTGAGCTACTCCCCGACGCTGTCGTCCTTCGCCTCGATCCGCCCGCGAGCGCGCTCGGTGGCTCGACGCCGCGGCCGTTCCTGCACGGCGGGACGCTCGCGACCTGTGTCGACACCGCAGGCTGGTACGCGCTCGAGCATGCAAGCCCCGCCGGATGGATTGCGGTCGACCTCCGCTGCGATTTCCTGCGGCTCGCCGAGCCGGCCCCGCATCGCGTCGTCGCGCGCTGCCTCAACGCAGGACGGACGCTCGGCACTGCCGACGTCGAGATCGCCCCCTGGGACGAGCCGGAGCGACTCGTTGCCGTCGGCCGCGCACGGTACATTCGCAGTCCACAATGACCGAGCCGCGGACGGCGAAGGCCACGATCCGTCAGACTGCGGCGCAGCGATCGAGCTAGAGGAGAAAGTGATCATGGAACTCGGCAAGTCCTTCTACGTGAAGCTCGTCGCGGGGATCGTGGGCATCTGCCTCGCGGGCCTGCTCGGGTTCATCCTGTTCGACCGGCTCGTGTACCGGTACGGCCTGATCGCGGGTACGGCGATCATCGTCGGCATCCTGCTCCTGGTCGCGTACTACTACGACCGCAAGCACCAGCGCTCCTACGACGACGAGGCGGACGCCTAGACACGTCGAAGAAAAACGGGACGCGCTTGCCTCGAGCGTCGTGAGCAACGGTCGACCTCGACTTCCATTCGGAGCGGCGTCGGGTTATGGTCGACGGAGCGGTGCGGCGCATCATTGGACTCCTGGCGGTTGTGGTAGCCGCGGCGCTCGTCGTCGGTGGTGCGAGCTCGCACACCCTCCTGCGCGGAATGCCCGAGGACACCGGCGCGGGAGAGGTCGCGATCTTCTACTACCCGTGGTACGGGACCGCAGCGCGAGACGGAGGCTGGCAGCACTGGCAGCAGCACGGGAACGACCCTCCGAAGCGCATCGCGTCCGGGTGGATGCCGGTTCGGGGTGCGTACTCGTCATCCGACCCCGCGTTGATCCGCGCTCAGATGCAGGAGATCGCGGCGACCGGAGTCCAGACGGTGATCGTCTCCTGGTGGGGGCAGGGATCGGTGGAGGCCGCGCGGCTTCCCGCGGTCGCCCGCGCAGCGCGTGAGGCAGGCCTGCGGATCGCGCTCCACGTCGAGCCGTACGCGGGTCGCACGCCGTCCCAGCTCGAGCCCGAGCTTCGCTCGCTCGTCGACCAGGGGATCACGGACTTCTACCTCTACGACTCCTCACTGACGCCCGACACGGAATGGCGCACGCTCAACCGGCGTGTTCCCGGGGCACGGTTGTTCGCGAACACGGCCATGCCCGGGAAGGCGCGCGCCGGAGGCTTTGCGGGTCTCTACACCTACGACGTCTACATCTACGACGGGTCGTCGTTCCCACGGATGTGTGCCTCGGCGAGGCGGCTCGGGTTGCTGTGCGCTCCTTCGGTCGGGCCGGGCTATGACGCTGTTCGAGCGACGGGTGATCCTCGCAAGCGGAGCCGCGAGCACGGAGCGACGTATGACGAGATGTGGCGCGGAGCCGTTCGAGCGCACGCCCCTATCGTCACCATCACGAGCTACAACGAGTGGCACGAGGGCACCCAGATCGAGCCCGCTCGCGCGGTCGGCTCGCCGTATGCGTCCTACGACGGCGCGTACGGGCTGGTCGGCCTGCCTGCGCAAACGGCGTACCTCGATCGAACGGCCACCTGGGTCGGTCGGTACCGCGCCCGCATGGGCCGCTAGTACAGGGCAGATGCGAGCCGCCGCCGGTAGGCGGAAGCGAGAGGGTCGTCCACGCCGAGACGGTCGAACAGCGCCACGGCAACCTCGCGTAGCCGCTCGCGCTGCACCGGATCGGCTCCCGGTACGGCCCCGACGATGAAGGAGAGCGCCCCCTCGACGTCGTCTGCATCGAGGCAGGCGACGACCTCGGGAAGCTCGCCCGCGGCCCGGAGCTCTTCGATGAGCATGTCGGCCCGTGGGGGCGCCAGTAGCTCTTCGAGGAACAGGTCGACCGCAGGGCGGGAACGGACGCCTGTGAACTCGGCGACGACCCGTCCGTCTCGGAACGCCTTGACCGCCGGGATCCCGCTGACCGAGTACGTTGCCGAGAGGCCCGGATTCGCGTCGACATCGACCTTGACGAGTGCCACGGCACCCGCCCGCTCCGCGATCGCTGCCTCGATCACCGGTGCGAGCGCGTGACACGGCGTGCACCAGTCGGCCCAGAAGTCGACGAGCACCGGTAGCTCCGCGGACCGCGCGATGACCTCCTGCGCGAACGTCTCTTCGGTGGCGTCGATCGGCGTCACGACGCCTCCGACCGGACGACGTCGGCGGCGCAACCGGCGATGAGCGCGGCCGGCACGTGCTCCCGAGCGACGCCCGAGAGCGAACGATGATCGAGGGCGATGTCGATCAGGCCCCAGTCCGAGAGCTGGAGTGCCGCCGCGCCCTCGTTCGAGCCGATCGCGAGGAGATCGGCCGTCGGCACGACGCCCCTGGTTCCACTCTGCCGGCGTGCGATGCCCTCGAGCTCGCGCAGCTCTTCGAGGGGGTCGATCCGCATGTTCGAGTCGGAGCCGATGCAGAGTGGTATCTCCCGGGCGCGTACGTCACCAACGGGGAGGAAGCCGTCGCCGAGGTCGGCTTCGGTCGTCGGGCACGCGCAGATGCGCGCGCCGGCAACGGCAACGTGCTCGAGCTCCACATCGTCCGCGTGCGTGGCATGGATGATCGTCGTGCGTGGTGTCAGGCAGCCCGTATCCGCCAGCAGCTCGATCGGGCGGCAGTCGTGCTCCGCGAGACACTCCAGGATCTCGCGCGGCTGCTCGTCGGCGTGGACGTGGAGCGGCAGGCCCTCGGTGGTCGCATATCGTCCGATCTCCTCCAGCCAGTCGCGCGAGCACGCGCGTACGGAGTGGGGTGCGACTCCGACGGCAACCCCCGCTGCCCGGAGGGATTCGACCTCGTGCAGGTAGGCCGCAACCGTAGGCTGACGCATCCGCTCGAGGCCGCCCCGTTCGTACGCGACGTGAAGGAGCACGATCTCGATCCCCGCCTCGGTGGCAGCATCTGCCGCGGCGAATGCCTCGGCGATCCCGAGATAGTGGAACTCGCCGACGGCGGTGAATCCGGCGGCACGCATCTCTCTGTACACCGCGACATACTGCGTTCGGACGGACGCCGGTGTTGCCCGTTTCGCCTCCTCGAGCATTCCGTCCCGCCACGTCCAGAAGTCGGTCCCCGCGGCGCGTCCGCGGAGAGCGCGTTGAAACGCGTGGCTGTGGCTGTTGACGAACCCGGGGAGAGGGAGGGTGGAGCTCACGACTGCCGACGCTAGCACTCACGCGCGGGCAACCGCACGCACCAAGCCTCTAGTCTTCGTGCATGGCGACCCGCACCGTCTCCGCGCCGCTGCGCCAGATCCCGAACGCCCTCACCCTGATTCGGTTCGCCGCGATCCCCGTGTTCATCTGGCTGTTGCTGGACGAGCGCAACGGGCCGAGCTGGCCCGCAGGGATCGTGTTCGGCCTCGCAGCGCTCACCGATCAGCTCGACGGCTATCTGGCACGTCGCTGGCACGTCGAATCGCAATTCGGGAAGGTGGCCGACCCGCTCGCCGACCGGCTGATGATCGACACCGCCGTCGTGCTGCTCGTCGCTCTCGATCGCCTGCCGTGGGTGGCGCTGATCATCCTTCTCCGCGACCTCGTGCTCGTCGGCGGCTATCGGTTCGTCGTTCCCGAAGACTACGAGCTCGAGGTCTCTCGTCTCGGAAAGATCGCGACCTGGGGCCTCTACGCGTCGATCGGGTTCACCCTGGTCACGAGCGAGGGCACGAACTGGCCACTCGTCTGCTTCTGGATCAGCCTCGCGCTCGCTGTCGTCGCGGCCGTGCACTACATCGTCGAGGCGGGGCGCACCCTCCGGAAGTGAGAACGCGCCCTGCGCGGGCCGGCCGACACACAACAGGCAGGGAGACGCTCCCTCAGGGCGAAATCTTCAGCGGGGCCACAAAGCCTCAAGTTGAGGTCGACCCCTTCGCTACGCTGCGTCTCGCACACACGTTCTCCCGACCGGAAAGGCAACCCGTGGAACCGCTCCCCGACCTGCTGCCGCTGTCCGACGACGAGCTGGCTGCGCTGCGCGCGCGGCTCGAGGAGGCCGAGGATGCCGTTTCGACGCGCCGCAGGCTCCTCCACGGCAGGATCGACATTCTCAGGGCAGAGCGCACGGCGCGGTTGAAGGCGCAGGTTGCCGCAGGGAGCTTCGAGGCAAAGACGCCGGCATCGCTCGACCGGCCGATCTTCGAGGGGACGGGCGATGTCCCGGCCGACGGTGACGTGGAGCCGGTCCCGGATCTGGCGACGATGGACGACGACGCTCTCTGGGCCGAGATTCGACGGCTCGAGCAGGAGGAGGACGACATTTCCCTCCACCGGCGCGTGTTCCACGCCCAGATCGACATCATCGCCGCCGAGCGCGCCAAGCGCTCGCGGGCGGGCGAGCACGTCGGAGCCGAGGACCTCGGCCCGATCCTCGGCGGAGGCGCATGAGCCACATCTACTGCCCGGAGTGCGGCTTCCAGAGCCCCGAAGCGGCCTCCTACTGCTCGCGGTGCGGAGCGCTCCTGCTGAGGGAGAGCGTCGGTGAGACCACGCTGAGCCTCGCGCCGGACGACATCGACGGACCACCCGAGGCGCCGATCGGGCCCGCGCTCGTCGTCCGGTCGGGCGGCGGCAGAGCGGGGGAGAGCTTCGAGTCGATCGGCGCGACGGCGCTGATCGGCCGATCGCCCGAATGCGACGTCTTTCTCGACGACGTCACGGTCTCGAGGCGGCACGCCGAGCTCGTGCAGGAAGGCGGCGGGTACACGATCCGTGACCTCGGCAGCCTGAACGGCACGTTCGTGAACAAGCACCGGATCGAGAGCGCAGTGCTCGAGGACGACGACGAGGTGCAGATTGGCAAATACCGGATGACGTTCCTTCTCCGCCGATGACGACGACACCTGAAACGAGCCCGGCCGCGCACCTCCACACGATCGGTGCCGTTTGCGAACGCCTCCGGGACGAGTTTCCGGACATCTCGATTTCGAAGATTCGCTACCTCGAGGACCAGGGGCTCCTGCAGCCGAGCCGGACGCGAGGCGGCTACAGGCTCTTCTCCGAGAGCGACGTCGAGCGCCTGACGATGATCCTGCGGCTCCAGCGCGACGAGTTTCTGCCACTCCGCGTGATCAGGGAGGAGCTGCGTGCTCCGACCGCAGATCGGGCAAAGCGGCGCGCGGCGGGCCTCCGAGGCCATGAGGAGGAGATCGACATGGCCGAGCTGTGCGAACGGGCAGGCATCTCGGCCGAATTTGCCCGGCAGCTCGAAGAGTTCAGCCTGCTCGCTCCCCGTGTCGAAGCGGGTGATCGGCTCTACCGTGAGAGCGAGGCCGACATCGCGCTTGCGTGCGCGCGCATCGCGCGCCACGGGATCGATGCACGCCACCTCCGCGCCTTCCGCACCGCGGCGGGCCGGCAGTCGGCGCTCCTCGAGCAGGTCGTTGCGCCAGCACTGCGGTCGCGGAACGCCGAGAGGCGTGCGGCGGCGCTCGAGGACCTCGAGACGCTCTCGACCGTTGCACACGAGCTCGCGCAGCTGCTGCTCACGCGCGACCTCAAGGAGGTGGCGGAGCGGTGACCGAGCTCGACCTGACCGCCTACATCCGCGACGTTCCCGACTTCCCGACCGACGGCATCCTCTTCAAGGATGTCATGCCGCTGCTCGCGGACCCCGTGGCCTTCCGCGAATCGATCGACCGGCTCGCCGCCTGGGCCGGACCGAGAACGCCGGACGTGATTCTCGGCGCGGAGGCCCGGGGATTCATCTTCGGGGGAGCGCTCGCCTACGCGCTCGGCTGCGGGTTCGTGACCGCCCGGAAGCCGGGCAAGCTGCCGTGGACGACCGTCGAGGCCACGTACGACCTCGAGTACGGGACGGATGCGCTGCAGGTGCACGTCGACGCAATTGTGGCGGGCGCGCGCGTGATCGTCTTGGACGACGTGCTCGCCACGGGTGGAACGGCCCGGGCCAAGATCGAGCTCGTCGACCAGCTCGGCGGGCAGGTAGTCGGGGCGTTGTTCCTGATCGAGCTCGCCTTCCTGAACGGACGCGATCGCATCGGCGATATCGACGTCCACGCGCTGATCACGTACCGGTAGCCGACGGCTCGTCGGTCGGGTCCGTCCGACCGCGCAAGTATCAGTGTGGGTGCTCTGCGGCTCCCTCTTCCCTGGGTGGAGGGATCATTGCGGGTGGGGAGGAATGCCGATGGAGAACGACATGGACGCAACACTGTCGCGCGAGGCGAGGAAAGCCGATGCTACGGCGCTCCTCCTCCGCCATTGCCTCTCCGTCGGGACCGCGGAGCACCGGATTCCGGCCCGTCAGCGACTCGACGAGGCGCTCGGGCCCGAGCTCGCCCGGCGGCTCGTGACGAGCCTGCTCGCGCACAGTCGCCGCTAGCGCTCGACGAGCGTTACCCGCGCGTGCGGACGAACAGGAAGATGAGGAACGAGCTGACGAGCGAGACGATCAGAGCAGTTCCCTTGTGGACGTCGAGCGCGACCATTCCGAAGTACATCACGACGAAGAACAGGAGCGCCCACAGGAACGACTGAACGCCGCGGTCGATGCTCGGCATGCGCAGGTGCATGCCCAAAACAATAGCCGGGCAGAAGGAGCGGCGTTGCCCCGAACCGCCCCGACGCGGGGCGCGGTGTCGGACCAAAAAAATTCACCGAGCCGGTGGCGCTTTCGTCCACTCAACCCGTTGACCTTCCGCTTCCGCGTACGGCCTCCGTGCTGAGCTTCGACCTACTCGCGCTCCGTGCTCGGTGCAAGCAAGAACCTAGAGGCTCGACCCGGACGGGTCAAGCGAGCGCGAACGAGATTCGCGCAATTTCCGCAAAAATCCCCTGGACGGCGTCCGGCCGACGGGTCTGGTCTAGGATGCCGCCATGCGCCGGACGGCCGTCTACGGGAGCGCGGCCGCGCTGATCACGATCGCGGTCGTGTTGACCCTTCTCGGCTGGGGCGAACACGCCGCGAGCTTCCCCGACAGCCAGGCGCTCGTGCTCGGGTTCGTGCAGGGATTCACCGAGCTGCTTCCGATCTCGTCCTCGGGGCACCTGATCGTCGTCCCCTGGCTCGGAGACTGGACCTATCTCGCCGACCACGAGGAGTTCAACAAGACGTTCGACGTCGCCCTTCACCTCGGGACGCTCGTCGCCGTCGTCGCGTACTTCTGGCACGACCTGATCGGCTACCTCATCGCATGGCTCGGAAGCATCCGCCGGCGCTCGGTGGAGACCGAGGAGGCGCGCATCGGCTGGCTGATCGTCGTCGCGACCATCCCCGCTGCGATCATCGGCGCTGCCGGGCAGAGCGTGATCGAGACTCGTCTCGGCGAGCCGTGGCAGATCGCAATCCTGGTGGGCGCCTTCGGGCTCGTGCTCTACTGGGCCGACCGGCGGCCCGAACGCATGGACGTGGGGGAGACGACGCTCAAGCAAGGGCTGTTGATCGGGTTCGCGCAGACCCTCGCTCTCGCGCCGGGGGTCTCGCGGTCGGGGATCACGATCAGCGCCGGCCGGTTCCTCGGGCTGACGAGGGACGCCGCGGCACGGCTCTCGTTTCTGCTCCTCGTGCCGATCGTCCTCGGCGCCGTGCTCCTCAAGGGGTACACAGATGTCATCAAGGGCGAGCTGCCCGATGGCTGGGTCGGCCCGTTCGTGGTCGGCACGATCGCATCGGCCGGCAGTGGCCTCCTGGCGATCAGCTGGTTGCTCGGCTACGTCAGGCGACACAACTACACGGTCTTCGTCGTCTACCGTGTCGCGCTCGCGATCTTCATCCTGCTCGTGATCGCGAGTGGGGTCAGGGACGCCACGTTCTGATGCGCGTCTCCGTCGGCGACGTCGAGCTGTACGTACACGAGAAGGGGGAGGGGAGGCCGATCGTCGCCCTGCACGGCGGGCCGGGCCTGGATGGATCGGTGTGGTTTCCCGGACTCGACGCCGTGGCGGCGTCCGGCTACCGGGTGCTCGCTCTCGACCAACGGGCGAACGGCCGTTCGGATGCCGGTGACCCCGAACGCTGGACGGTGCCGCAGATGGCCGACGACGTGGGGGCGCTGATCGATGCCCTCGACCTCGAGAACGTCGTCGTCCTGGGATGGTCGTTCGGCTCGTTCGTGGCTCAGAGTCACATGGCACGGCATGGAAGCGCCGCTGCGTACGTGTTGATGGGGACGATCGCCGAGCCCGGGGCGCTCGCGAACGTCGACCACGAGCTCGCACGATTCGAGCCAGAGGCACTCCGCGAGCAGGTGGCGGCGTCGTGGGCGCGCGAGGAGACCGTCCAGACACCCGAGGAGGCGCAACAGCTCCTCGCCGACCAGATGCCGTTCCACGTTGCCGATCCGACCGGGCCGCTCGTCGCCGAGCTCGTCGCAGCCGACCGGGTCGTCTATCGACCCGAGGTGCTCCGGCACTTCGCCGCCGGGGGTGAGTACGGCATGGTCGACGTTCGCGACGAGCTTCGCACCGTCTTGACGCCGACGCTCGTTCTCAGCGGCTTCCACGACCGCACGACGCTCGCGTCGTCGGCGCACGAGCTGACGGAGATCCTGCCGCAGTGCGAGGAGGTCGTCTTCGCCGAAAGCGCGCACATGATGCTCTACGAGGAGCCGGCCGCCGTGACCGCGGTGCTCCTCGACTTCCTCGCGCGTCACTGAGAGGCCGAGGGAGGGGTATATGCGCGCCCCTCGCCCCAAACCCCTAACTTGACATAACACTGGTTATCGTGCGTCGAATCGGTACGTCTCTTTACGACCGGGATCGAGGGAACAGGCAACGTGCGGGTCAACAATCTCCGGGTCCCGAACAGGTCTGGGTATCCCGCGCAGCGCCGTCGCCGGGTCGGCGAGCTCGAGGCGGCCCGGGCGGGCACCAGCGGTGGAGCGACCGGGCACAACGGCCGTTTGGGAGCGTTCTTGACCCAGTGTGAGGGGGTCCCCGCCACCCCACGCTCAAGGTTCGACCGCGAGAACCGAGACCGAGTCAATGGAAGCGACCCGGCCCACGCCTGACGGCTCAGGCGATGAGACGCAGTTACACACTACTGCGGATGACGGCGACACAATGGATGCTCTGCGCCGAATCTATCCGCCGGATTCCCAATTCTGGAAGTTCGTAGATCACCCATACAAATATGGTCCGACCGGACCTTCCTCCCCGCTGCGGTCGGTCGCGGACACGAGCGAGCAGCGCGACGAGCTGGCCCCGGACATCAGCAAGAAGCTGCACGAGTACGACTTTCACAGGGCGAGCATTCTGGAAGTCGGTGACCTCGACTACGACGCCTCCGAGTATCTCAAGGACCACGCCGTGGAACTCCTTCGCATCGACTATCTGAGAGCGATGGCGATCGCCGGCCTTGTGGGGCGCGACCGCGCGGCACTGGACGATGACGGCGAGCACCTTCATCTGACTTCCGGATCTACCGATGAGGACCTCGAAGATCTCCGCCTCCTCCGCGACATGCGCAGTGGCGACAGCCGGTTCTACACGAACGGTCGGATCAGTCGCGGCGTTTACACAACGCTGATCGAGGAGCTGGAAGACACGGGAGAGCTGAAGACGAAGATCCTTCCCGACGTCCCGGGCCTCGGTCAGGCGATCAGGCACGAAAGAGAGCTCGAGCGTAGAGAGGTTGCGCGTCAACACGTTGACCGCAAAGCACTCGAGCGTCGTGCTCTCACTGCGGGTAAGCGGAAGGCCCGCCCATGGTATCGGCGTGGCCATGCGCGGCCCGACGACGAGCCGCTCGAACAGGGCCTGTAGCTCTCCGACGCGCCCCGTCGCACGCGACGAGCCCGACGGCGCTGGAGAAGTACGCACCTGGATCAGCGTCGGCCCGGATGCGTCGCGGCGGCGATCCTGTGACGGTTGAGCCATGGGAGCACTCGATCGCGTCGTCGTCGGAGTCGACGGAACCCCGTTCGGCTTCGAGGCACTGCGCCAGGCGCTGGCGTTGGTTCCTCCAACGGGGTCCGTGCACGCCGTCACAGCGCTCGACACCAGCATCGCGTCTCACGCTGGCTTCAACATGGCTCATCTCTCCGAGCAGCTGGAAGAGGAGGCGAAGAAAGCCTGTGCGACCGCAACCGCGCTGATGGACGGCCTTCCCAACGGTCGGGCAACGATCATCAAGGGCGACGCAAAGGCGGTGCTCCGAGCAGCCTGCGCCGAGCACGAAGCAACGCTGCTCGCACTCGGGGGCCGCCGCAGCAGCCGCTTCCTTGGCATTCTGGCCGGTGAGACGGCATCCACGCTGCTCCACGAGGCCGCCCAGTCGATCCTCCTGGCGCGCCCGCAGGGCGCTGCGCGCTGGCAGCCGAGACGGATCGTGGTCGGCCTGGACGGCTCGGAGTTCTCGCTCGCGGCGCTCGCTGTCGCTGATGAGCTCGCTGCTCGGCTCGGGTCGGCCCTGAAGGTTGAATCGGCCACCGGCGGAGAGCGGCTCGACCGCGAGAGCCCGTGGGCCGAGCGAGTCGACGCTTGGGACCCTGGCCACCCCGTTGTGGCCCTTCTCGACCGCTCGCTCCACGCTGACCTGATCGTCGTCGGCTCGCGTGGGCTGCACGGCGTCCGTGCGCTCGGGAGTGTCAGCGAGCGTGTCGCCCATCGAGCCGAGTGCTCCGTTCTCCTGGTGCACGAGCCGTTCCCGCACGGGCAGTCGTAGGCGCTGCCGGGAGGTGCGTGCGAATCCGGCCGCTGGACAAGACGGGGTCGAAGATGGGAGAGTGTAGAACCGCTCATGGTTCCCCACCAGATGACGACAATCGACATCGAGACACTCCTCGCGCAGGACGAGGTCAAGGCTCTCATCGAGGCGAGCGAGCATGTCGGCTCGATCCAGGTGCAGGAGCTCGCTGAGCTCGTCGAGACGCACGAGCTCGCTCCGCTCGAGCACGACGCGCTCCTCCGCGAGCTCGACAAGCGGGGCATCGAGGTGATTGATGTCCCGCAGCCCGTCTCGCCTCCCCCACCCCCCGTCGTCGCCGCGGAATCGACGACCGACGCACTCCAGCTCTTCCTGCGAGAGGCCGGGCGTCACACGCTCCTCACGGCAGCCCAGGAGGTCGCCCTCGCAAAGCGCGTCGAGCGTGGCGATCTCGTCGCGAAGCAGACGATGATCCAGTCGAACCTCCGGCTCGTGATCTCGATCGCGAAGAACTACCGCAACCAGGGCCTCCCGTTTCTCGACCTGATCCAGGAGGGCACGCTCGGGCTGATCCGCGCGGTCGAGAAGTTCGACTGGCGGCGCGGGTTCAAGTTCTCGACCTACGCGACCTGGTGGATCCGCCAGGCCGTCGCCCGGGCGCTCGCCGACAAGGCGCGGACGATCCGGATGCCCGTCCACATCGTCGAGCGGTTGCAGAAGATCAACCGTGCCGATCGCTCGCTGTGGACCGTCCTCGGGCGCGAGCCGACAGTCGAGGAGATCGCGGACGAGGCCAACCTGACGGTGCAGCAGGTGCTCGAGGTCAGAGCGGCGGCACGCGCCTCGGCGAGCCTCGACGCGCCTGTCGGCGACACGGGCGATGCCGTCCTGGGTGACTTCGTCGCCGGCGACGAGCTGCTCCCGGAGGAGACGGTGGAGCTCGAGCTGCGGAGCCAGGCCCTCCAGGCCGCGCTCGGCTCACTCCCCGAGCGCGAGCGCGAGGTGGTGACGCTCCGCTACGGCCTCGGCGGGATCGAGCCGAAGACGCTCGAGGAGATCGGCCGGCGGCTCGGGCTCACGCGCGAGCGCGTTCGCCAGATCGAGATCGACTCGCTCCGTCGTCTCGCGGGTCAGCGCGAGATGCAGTCCGTGATGTAGGTCCGCGACCGGCCACGGTAACCACCGATCGTCCCAGTGGAAGGACCGGCGACATTGTGTTGCTTCAACACAAAGCCTCTCCGCCGCTCACGTCCTCAGATACATCTCGAGCGCCGGAGCGACAGAGCGGAGCTCGCGCAGCGCGCGCGTCTCGAGCTGCCGGACGCGCTCGCGCGTGATGCCGAGCACCTCCCCCACCTCCTCGAGCGTCTTCGGTCGGCCGCCGTCCAGGCCGAAGCGCTCCGTCAGGACGCGCTGCTGACGTGGGTTCAGACGGAGCATCGCGGCCGCGAGCTCCGATGACCGGAGTCGCTCGGACGTCTCGTGCTCGGGCGCGAGCGCATTCTCGTCCTCGATCAGGTCGCTCATCACGCTCTCGCCGTCGCCGACCGGCGTGTCGAGCGAGACGTGGTCCTGCACGAGCTCGATCAGGGTCTGCACCTTTGCCGGCGTGAAGTCGGCCTCCTCCGCGATCTCCTCGATCGTCGGGTCGCGGTTGAGCTTCTGCCCCAGCGTGCGCCGGGCGCGCGTCACGCGCCGCACCTGGTCAGCGACGTGCACGGGAAGGCGAATCGTCCGTCCCTGCTCGGCGAGCGCGCGTGAGACCGCCTGCCGAATCCACCATGTCGCATACGTCGAGAGCTTGTAGCCGAGGGTGTAGTCGAACTTCTCGACGGCGCGGATCAGCCCGAGGTTTCCCTCCTGGATCAGATCGAGCAGCGGCACCCCCGCACGGGTGTAGTGCCGCGTGATCGACATCACGAGTCGGAGGTTGCACTCGATCAGCCGGCTCTTGGCCTCCTCGTCGCCGAGATCCTTGCGCCGCGCGAGCTCACGCTCCTCTGCGTGCGTCAGAAGCCGGCCGTTGCCGATCTGGCGCACGTAGAGCTTCAGCGGATCCTGCGTCGCTGTCTCTGCCGCATCCTTCGGCCCGTCGTCGGGCGCGGGATCGAAGAGCGGTTCGGCGGGGTTGCCTTCCATGGCACACGTATCGGCGCCATGCTTCCCCCACTTGAGGCATCCTCGCGCGGCGAGAAGAGGATTCTCCACCCGAAGTCCGTACAGAAACCTCATCTTCGGCCGATACCTTCACCACACGATGTCCGATTCGAGTGATCGAATCCTCTGATGTGCGGGATCGCGGGATATAGCTTCGCGGCCGATTCGTGCGTCGATCGGACGCTCGCCGCGCAGGCACTTCTCGCAGGGATCGCCGAGCGAGGCGCCGACGCGGCCGGATACGCCTACCGCGGCCGTACGCCCTCGGTGACCCTCCACAAGCAGCGACGGGCGCGACGGAGCTCCTCGACGCCGTCGAGCTCCCACACGATGTCGTCGAGGCACTCGTCCACGTCCGCGATTTCACGAAGGGCCACCCGACCCTCCTCGCCAACAACCATCCGATCCGGCACGGCTCGATCGTGGGGATCCACAACGGCGTGATCGACAACGACGAGGAGCTCTTCGCCGCGCACGGCCTCGAGCACGCCGAGCCGGGCATGACGGTCGACTCGGAGGTGATCTTCGCTCTCGTGCAGCGCAGCGGGGCCGACCACGCGATGCTCGAGGAGCTGCGCGGGACGATGGCGACGGCATGGCTCGACGAGCGGCTCCCACGCGGTCTCTCGCTCGCACGAGGGGTGGCGCGGCCGCTCTGGATCGGACGCGCACGTCGCGAGGTCTTCTTCGCCTCCACGAAGTCCGCGCTCGAGGTGGTCGAGGGAACGCTTCGACTCACGCTGCGCAAGCGTGAGGTCGCCGAGGGGCGGTTGCTCTTCATCGAGGATGGGAAGATCGTCACCGAGACCCGATTTCGGCCCGACACGTCGTGCCGGCACCGTAAGACCACGCAGCCGATCGCGACCCCCCACGAAGGGCGTCGCCTGCCTCGCGAAGCTCGCCACCCTCGTCGCGTAAGGGCCCGGTCTCGGCCGGCCCGGGGGCGCTACGGCATCACAATGAGCCGTCGGGGTGCACCATGACCCCTTCCTCCCGCAGACGCTCGCGGACGAGGAACTGGAACGCCGCCCAGGGGCCGGCGTCGATGTCGATGAGCCGGTAGACCTGCCACTCGGACTGGAGCTCGGGCCGGCGGCGCCGGGCGCTCTTCCAGTCGGCCATCTTCGGCAGGCGGCCGAGCTCTCGTGCGAGCTCGGCGCCGTCGCTCGACGGCGCGTTCGAGCTTCTCGTCGCCGACGGGGACGTCGAAGCCCGCCTCCCGCAGAGCGGCGGTGAGCGAGCCGAACGTGTGCCAGATCAGCGACTTCGACGCCACCCGCTTGCGATTCGCGTCGAGATCGTGCGCCGTCGGTGTCCGCCCGAGCTCCAGGCCGAGCTCGCGCAGCTGGTCGAGGAGCTCCTCCCGGCTGATGAACCTTCGCGGTGTCAGGCCCGCGGCCCGCTTGGCCGCGTTCCAGGTGCCGAAGTGCTCGATCACCGTCTGCGGGTGCACCTCGCGCCTCCGGGTCGGCCGCGAACTCGCGCATCGTCGGCGAGCGGCCCGAGGCGCTCCGCGCTCGCACGCAGCTCGGTCGAGGATCTGCTCGTCGCTGTAGCGCCGTCTGATGCCTGCGCTGAAACTCCGCGAGAGCCGCCTCGTCGATCCCGGCGAGGGCTGGGTGCCGGCGACGGGGCCTGGACATATGCAATCACTGTAGATCAATCTGCGATATTTGCAAGTGCCCCAGAGCAGGACCGCTCCGCAACGGCTCTGGGCTAGGCTCGGACGCCATGGGAATGCGCCTGACCGTCGAGACGTCCGCCGCCCGCCTCGTCGGGCGACTGTCGCGTGCTCGCCGGGCGCGGCGGCGGCACGACCCTGCCCGGGAAGCTGCTCTGGAAGATCGACCCGCGCGGCGATCGACGCGCTCGCTGCGCGGCTGCCCTCCGGCGCCGCGCTGGTCTCCGCGACGAACGGGAAGACGACGACGAGCGCGATGCTCGCCCGAGATCCTCGGTCGGCGGTATCGCCTGGCGTGGAACAACTCGGGCGCGAATCTCGCCTCGGGGGTCGCCTCCACCCTCCTCTCGGCTCAGGATGCCGAGCTCGGCGCTTCTCGAGGTCGACGAGTTCGCGCTCCCGGAGGTGATGCGGCGGGTGCGGCCGCGGGTCGTCGCGCTCGGGAACCTCTTCCGCGATCAGCTCGACCGCTACGGGGAGCTCGAGCACATCGCGGAGCGCTGGCGCGCCTCCGTCACGACGCTCTCCCCCACGTCGCAGCTCGTCGTCAACGCCGACGACCCCCTCGTGGCTCATCTCGCCGAGGGACGGGACCGGTCGCTGCGCTACGGCGTCGACGACCCGCGTCTCGCCCGGCCCCGGCTCCAGCATGCGGCGGACTCGAAGTACTGCGTCCGCTGCGGCAGCCCGTACGCGTATGCCGCCGTCTACGTGGGCCACCTCGGCGACTACCGCTGCCCCGCCTGCGGCCACGCGCAGGCCCTCACTCGACGTCGCGGCGCGGGCGATCGACCTCCAGGGGCTCGATGCCACCGTCTTCGACCTCGTCACCCCCGCCGGCACTGCGCGCCTCCGGCTGCCGCTGCCGGGTCTCTACAACGTCTATAACGCGCTGGCGGCAGCCGCCACGGCGCTCGCGCTCGACGCCTCGCTCGACGAGATCGTCAGCGGCCTCGAGGCGTTCAATGCCGCGTTCGGCCGCTTCGAGCGCATCGAGGCAGGCGATCGCCAGATCCTGATGCTCCTGATCAAGAACCCAGCCGGTGCCAACGAGGCGGTGCGCACGCTCGAGGAGGGCGGCGTGCCCCGAACGCTGCTCGTCGCGTTGAACGATCGCATCGCCGACGGTCGGGACGTCTCGTGGATCTGGGACGTCGACTTCGAGCCGCTCCTCGAGCAGGCCGAACGAGTCGTCGTCAGCGGTGAGCGGGCGGCCGAGCTCGCCTTGCGGTTCACATACGCGGGCTTCGATCCCGCGCGGCTCGAGGTGATACCCGACCTGCGGCAGGCGCTCGATCGCGGGCTCGAGCACACGCCGGCCGGAAGCGCGCTCGGCGTCCTGCCGACCTACACGGCGATGCTCGATCTGCGCGCGATAGCGGTCTCCCGCGGCCTCGTGCGGCCGTTCTGGGAGGAGACGTCGTGAAGATCCGCGTCGCACACCTCTACCCGGGCTACCTCAACATCTACGCCGATCGCGGCAACATCGCGGTGTTCGAGCGCCGTGCCGGCCTGCGCGGCCACGAGCTCGAGATCACGGCGGTTGCGCCGGGCGATGCGCTCGCGCCCGCTTCCTTCGACCTGATCTACGTCGGCGGCGGCCAGGATCGCGAGCAGGCGCTGATCGCGCCCGACCTTGCTGCCCGCGGTGAAGGTCTTCGCCGAGGCGGTGGCCGAGGGAACGGCACTCCTCGCCGTGTGCGGGGGGTATCAGCTTCTCGGACGCGGCTACAGGGGGCGCGACGGCGCCTGGATGCCGGGGGCGGGGCTCTTCCCGCTCGAGACGGTCGCGGGCGACAGGCGCCTGATCGGCGACGTGCTCCTCGAGGTCGATCTCGACGGCGTCGAGACGACCGTCGCAGGGTTCGAGAACCACGCCGGCCGGACGCTGCTCGACAAGGATGCGCTCCCGCTGGGACGGGTCGTCGCAGGGCACGGAAACGACGGGACGACCGGCTTCGAAGGGTGTCGGGTCGCCTCGGCGATCGGCACCTACCTCCACGGCCCGCTGCTCCCCCGGAACCCCGTCCTCGCCGACTGGCTGCTCTCGCGCGCGCTCGAGCACGCGGGCGCGTACGGCACGCTCGAGCCACTCGACGACGAGCTGGAACGCCTCGCCCATGACGTGTCGGGGGGCCGCGCTCGCTCGCGCGGTGGCCGCTAGCCGCCGGGGCGCCCGCTACGAGCCGACGAGGCGCTCGCGGACGCGCTCGAGCTCCGCTGCCGACACCCCCGCCTCACCGAGATATGCCGCCGCACCGCCGGCGGCGTGGATCCACTCCAGAACCAGCTGCATCGTCGAGCAGCTCCGCAGCGGCGAGCCGGCGGCGGAGCTCGCGATCGGGCTCGTCGGCCGCGGCGGCGATCCATCCGTCGAACAGGTGCCGCATGTTCGCCGCGCTCTCCGCGTAGTCCCGGGCGATCGCGTCGTCCCGGACGCCCGCGACGGCGAGCACGAGGGCCGAGACGATCCCGGTGCGGTCCTTGCCCGCAAAGCAGTGGATGACGACACCGTCGCCCGCATCGGCGGCCGCGACGGCCGCGACGGCGGCCGCCACGGTCTGGGGCCTTTGCTCGAGGGTGTGGATGTAGAACCCCGCGTGTGCAGCGCCCGGGTCGTCCGCCTCCATTAGGCGCTCCGCGATACGGCCCTCGATGACGGGATCACGTGTGCCGAACAGGGAGATTCCGACGACGTCCATTCCCGGCGGGGGCGCAGGCTCGCCGGCCCGCTCGCTCTCGAAGCGCAGGTCGACGGCGCGGCGCACCCCGTGGTCGAGCGCCGACTGCCATCCTGATGCGGTCAGATTGCGGATGTTGTCGGCCCTCACGATCGCTCCGTGCCGTGTGCGGCTCCCTGCGGCCGTCTCGAGCCCTCCGAGGTCGCGGACGTTGAAGCACCCGTCCCAGGCGAGCGAGCGCTCTACGGCGCCCACAGCGACCCGAGGTACACGCAGGCATCACCGGGCTGGAAGCGACGCAGGAAGCGGCCGATCGGCGGGTGCAGGGACAGCCCCTCCAGCTCGTCGAGGTCGAACAGGCGGTGGCCACGTACCGCGGCGTCACGCGAAACGACGTCTGCGAGCGAGCCGGTCAGCTCGCCCGCGAACACGATGTGCACGACGTGCTTCGACCACAGGCTGCGTTCCGGCGAGATCGAGTCGACGATCACGACCGGGCCCTCGACGGGGATCTCGTCGCCCCCCTCGATCAGCCCCGTCTCCTCCGCGAGCTCTCGCTCGAGCGCCTCGGTCAGCGTCTCGCCGCTCCGGACTCCCCCACCCGGCAGCAGCCAGTTGTCGCGGCCCCGCTTCTCGTGTCGGCAGAGCAGGATCCTCCCGTTCCAGCGGAGAATCGCCGAGACGCGAATGCGCGGTTCCGGCCTCACGCCGGTCTCACCGAAGCCCCGAGGAGCCGAAGCCGCCGCTGCCGCGCGCGCTCACTGCGAGATCCGTCACCTCGACGATCTCCACCGGCGTCACGGGCATGACGAGAAGCTGCGCAATGCGCATCCCCCGCTCCACGGTGAATGCCTCTGCCGCGTCCGTGTTCAACAGGATGACCTGAACCTCGCCTCGATAGCCCGCATCGATCACTCCCGGGGCGTTCACGATCGAGATCCCGTGTCGGAGCGCGAGCCCCGAGCGCGGCGCGACGATCCCGGCATGACCTTCCGGGATCTCGACCGCGAGCCCGGTCGGCACGAGCCCCCGCCCGCCCGGCCCGATCGTCAGCTCCTCGCAGGCGCTCAGGTCGAGCCCTGCATCCGTGTCGTGGGCGCGCGCCGGGAGAACCGCATCGTCGCGGAGTTTCGTGACGCGCAGCTCGATCATGTCGTCGCGACAGACCCCACGTCGTCACCCGCGACGAGATAGCGAGCGAACCGTCGGCTGTCCCGGTGTGAGAGCTTCGCACGGATCAGGACTCCCTCATCGGTGTCGAGCCGCTCGTCGATCGGGGCGCCGAGCCCGTAGAGCGCCGACAGGGCGGTGCCGTCGTCGTAGGGGACGAGCAGTCGCACGTCCTCGAAGCGGTCGGCGAACAGCGTCGCGACGCGCTCGCGGAGCTCGTCGAGCCCTGCGCCGGTGACGGCCGAGACGTGCAGGGCCTCGGGGAAGCGGTTCGCGATGCGTCGCTGCCCGAGCGGGTCGAGCCGGTCGATCTTGTTCATCACCAGGGTGATCGGGAGGTCGTCGCCTCCGATCTCCGTCAGCACCGCGTCGACGGCGGCGATCTGCTCTCGCAGCCGGTCCTCGGGCAGTGAGGCGTCGACGACGTGCAGGATCAGGTCGGCGACGAGAGTCTCCTCGAGCGTCGAGGCAAACCCCTGGACGAGCTGCGTCGGCAGCCGGCGGATGAAGCCGACGGTGTCGGTCACGAGGTAACGCTTGCCGTCGTACTCGAAGCCTCGTGTCGTGGGATCGAGCGTCTCGAAGAGCCGGTTCTCGACGGAGACGTCGGCGCCGGTGAGTGCGTTCAGGAGCGTCGACTTGCCGACGTTCGTGTAGCCCGCGAGCGCGACCGTAGGCACCTCGGTCCGCTTGCGCTCCTTGCGACGCACTCCCCGCTGAGCCCGGAGCCCCTTGAGGCGGTTCCGAAGGACGGTGATGCGGTGACGCGCCATCCGGCGGTCGCTCTCGAGCTGTGACTCGCCGGGGCCGCGGGTGCCGACGCCGCCGCCGAGACGCTCGAGGTGCTTCCACATCCCGCGCATCCGTGGGAGGTTGTACTCGAGCTGGGCGAGCTCGACCTGCAGCTTTCCCTCGGCGCTGATCGCGTGCTGCGCAAAGATGTCGAGAATCAGCTGTGTTCGGTCGACGACGCGGGTGGAGAGCTCGTCCTCGAGGGTGCGCTGCTGGGTCGGATCGAGCTCGTCGTCGACGATGAGGACGTCGGCGCCGCAGCCGGCGTAGAGCGTCTTCAACTCCTCCAGCTTGCCCTTGCCGACGTACGTCTTCTGATCCGGCCGGTTGCGCTGCTGCACCAGCTCCTCCACCGGAACGACGAGCGCCGTGCGCGTGAGCTCGCGAAGCTCCCCGAGCTCGTCCTCGGCATCCGCCCCTTTCGGGAGCACGGCAAGCAGGAGCCCCTTCTCGGGCTCGAGCCCTTCCGGGGTGTCGGATCGTTTCGTGATGGAGAGAGTATGCCGGTACGCTCGCGGAATGACAGCCCTGGCGCAGCGGCTCGCAGAGCGGACGCTCGAGCTCGTCGACATTCCGTCGGAGAGCCGGCACGAGGCAGCGGTGCGCGCGCACCTGCTTTCACTCGTTCCGCCGGCCTTCGAGGCGGAGTACGCGGCGGAGGATGCGTTCGTCTTCGCGCGACCGAGACGCGAGGGCGTTCCGCTCGCGGTGCTGGTCGGCCACTACGACACCGTCCCGGCGCAGGACAACGTTCCCGGGCGGATCGAGGACGGCGCCGTCCACGGCTGCGGCGCCACCGACATGAAGGGCGGCGTCGCCGTCGCGCTCGAGATCGTGCGCGATCTCGCGCTGAGCGCGCCGGGGCCGATCGACGTCGCGCTCCTCCTCTTCGGCAAGGAGGAGCTCCCCGCGCAGTTCAGCCCGTTGCCGGACCTGTTCGAGCGGTCGCAGATCGTTCCCGCCGCCGATCTCGCGATCCTCCTCGAGCCGACCGACCTCACGCTCCAGGCAGGCTGTCTCGGCAACATGAACGCCCTGGTCTCGTTCTCCGGCATCAGCGGCCATTCGGCGCGGCCCTGGACGGCGGAGAACGCAATCTCGAAGGCGATCCTGGGGCTCGGTTCCCTCGCCACCCTGGAACGGCGCGAGGCAATCGTCGGTGGCCTGCCGTTCTACGAGGTCGCCTCGATCACCCAGATCGAGGGCGGGATCGCCTCGAACGTGATCCCCGACCGGGCGGTTGCGACGCTCAACTTCCGCTACGCCCCCGACCGGTCGCCGGAGAGCGCGGCCGAGTACCTCCGCTCCCTCGCGCCCGAAGGTGCAGAGCTCGAGATCATCGCGGACTCGCCTCCCGCGACTGTCGTCACCGACACACCGCTCGTGCGCGCCCTTCGCGCCGCCGGCGACCTGACCTTCGAGCCGAAGCAGGCGTGGACGAACGTCGCCGACTTCACGATGCGCGGGATCGACGCGATCAACTTCGGCCCCGGCGCGACGCGCTACGCGCACAGGCGAGACGAGCAGGTCGAGATCGCTGCGCTCGTGAGCGCCTACGAGACGTTGTCACGTTTCCTCACGGCCGGGTAGCCCGTGCCGGTCTCCCCCATTCTCTCCGGCCAGGCGACGTATCCGTTCGTCCGGCTGAATCAGGCTGCGGCTGCACGGCGAGAGGCCGGTCTCGAGGTGATCGACTTCGGCATGGGCGATCCTCGCGAGCCGACCGATCCGCGCATCATTCAGGCGCTGCGCGACGGCGTCCGCGAGCGGATGGGGTATCCCGCCGCCGTGGGCCTGCCGGAGCTTCGCGAGGCGGTGGCCGGATGGGCTGGGCGGCGGTTCGGCGTGGCGCTCGATCCCGACGTGAACGTCATCCCGACGCTCGGGTCGAAGGAGGCGATCTTCTCCTTCGCCCAGGTCGTGCTCGACGTCGCAGGCGGCCGGGATACCGTCGTCCTGACGGAGCCCGGGTATCCGGTCGCCGTCCGCGGAGCGCAGTTCGCGGGCTCGCGGGTCGAGGAGCTGCCGTTGCTCGAGGCGAACGGCTTCCTCCCCGATCTCGATGCCGTCGCTCCGGAGACATGGCGCCGCACCGCTCTCCTGTGGGTCAACTACCCGAACAACCCGACCGGCGTCACGGCCCCGTTGTCGTTCTACGAGCGGCTGGCGGCGCTCGCACGCGAGCATGACTTCGTGCTCGCCTCCGATGAGGCGTACACCGAGCTGTGGTTCGACGAGCCGCCCGTATCGGCGCTCCAGATCGACGACTGGACGAACCTCGTCGTCTTCAACACGCTCTCGAAGCGTTCGTCCATGACGGGCTATCGCTCGGGATTCGTGGCGGGCGATCCGGCGCTGATCGCGGCGCTCAAGCAGTTCCGCCCGAACGTCGGCACCGCGCCGCAGGAGTTCGTGCAGCGCGCGTCTGTCGTCGCCTGGGGCGACGAGGAGCACGTCGAGCGGGCCCGCGCGGCGTATGCCGCCAAGCGCGCGCTCTTCCTCGACCTGTTCGGGCGGGTCGGGCTCCGCGACGCCGGGGGTCCGGCAACGATGTACCTCTGGGTCGCGATCCCGGAGGGGGAGACGTCGGAAGCGATGGCCACAGGACTGCTCGACCACGGCGTGATCGTCGCACCGGGCTCCTTTCTCGGCCCCTCCGGCGAGGGGTACGTCCGCTTCGCTCTCGTGCCGACGCTCGAGAAATGTGAGCGCGCGGTCGCGATCCTCGAGAAGGCGCTCTGAACGCTTCCCCCGCCGCCGCAGCGCCGGATCCGCGACAATTGGTGGCAGTGGAGCTCGCGCAGCAGATCGACGAGATGTGGGAGTCGGGCTCGCTCGACATCCCGGCCATCGAGCAGGCGATCGCCTTGCTCGACGCCGGCACGGTCCGCGTCGCCGAGCCCGTCGACGGCGGCTGGCAGGTGAACGAATGGGTCAAGAAGGCGATCCTGCTCTACTTCCGCGTCCGCAAGGTCGAGCCGATGGACATCGGCGGCCTCCAGTTCCTCGACAAGATCCCGGTCAAGTCGGACTACGCCGACCGCGGCGTGCGCGTCGTTCCGCCGGGCGTGGCACGGTACGGGTCGTTCCTCTCCGAGGGGTGCGTCCTCATGCCCGGCTACGTGAACATCGGCGCCTGGGTCGGGCCGCGAACGATGGTCGACACCTGGGCTACGGTCGGCTCGTGCGCGCAGGTCGGCGCGGATGTCCATCTCGCGGGCGGCGTCGGCATCGGGGGCGTGCTCGAGCCGCCCCAGGCATCGCCCGTGATCATCGAGGACGGAGCCTTCATCGGCTCGCGGGCGGTGATCGTGGAGGGCGTGCGGATCGGTGCGGGTGCGGTGATCGCGCCGAACGTCGTGCTCTCGGCATCGATTCCGATCATCGACGTCACCGGTCCCGAGCCGGTCGAGTACCGCGGCGAGGTCCCGCCGCGCAGGGTCGTGCTTCCCGGCGTGCGGCAGAAGGAGTTCGCCGCTGGCGCCTATGGGCTGCAGTGCGCGCTCATCGTCGGCGAGCGAAGCGCCTCGACCGACCTCAAGACCTCGCTCAACGACGTTCTCCGCGAATTCGAGATAGCGGTCTGACCGCCGGTGGCGCCTCGGCTGACACTCCCGTTCGTCGTTCTTGCACTCGCCGCGCTCACCGTGGCCGGCTGCGGCAGCAGCAGCGATTCGCCCAAGGTGACGACTCCGATCGCGACGGTCACCCAGGAGACGACTACTGCAGCCGACACGACGCCCGCTCACACCACGACCACGACGGCGAAGCCCGCGACGGTGACGATCGTCGTCGAGAACGGCGCCCCCAAGGGCGGGATCGAGCGCGCCAAGGTGAAGAAGGGCGACAGGGTCGTCCTCGTCGTGCGCTCCGACGTCACCGACGAGGTCCACCTGCACGGATACGACCGTTCCGCCGAGATCGCGGGCGGCGTCGCGAAAATCGCGTTTACCGCCTCGGTGCCCGGCCGCTTCGAGATCGAGCTCGAGCGCCTCGGCGTTCCGATCGCCGAGCTGACCGTCAGTCCCTGAGCGGGACTAGAGGTCGGTCGAGCCCCGGGCGATCCGCTCTGCCGGGCCGGTAAGAGACGCTCGCCCGTCGACGATCGTCACGTGCAGCGCGCCGCCGGGCAGATGCACGGTGACCGGGCTCTCGCACCATCCCCGCGCGACGGCGACGGCGGCCGCCGCCACCGACGACGAGCCGGAAGCGCTCGTCTCCCCCGCTCCCCGCTCCCACACGAGCACCGTCAGATCGTGCTCGCCGTCGACCCGGACGAGCTGCACGTTCGTGCGCGCCGGGAAGCGAGGGTGGTTCTCGAGGAGAGGGCCGAGCCGGAGGAGGTCCTCCCGCGTCGGCTGGTCGAGCCGGATCACGGCATGCGGATTGCCGACCGACGCGGTGGTCAGCTCGATCCCGTCGAGCTGCTCGGGCGCTCCGACCGTGATCTCCCCGACGTCCGTGTCGGCCTGGAGCCCGTCGAGCATCTTCGCGGCGATGTGCCTGCCGGCGGTCTCGATCGCGATCTCCTCTGCACCCGTCTCGGCTGCCAGCCAGCGCGCCGCGATGCGAACGCCGTTCCCGGACATCTCTGCGATCGAGCCATCGGGGTTCCAGATCGTGACGACGGCGTGCGATCCGTCGCGCCGTGTCACCTCGAGCACCCCGTCCGAGCCGATTCCCGTCTCGATCGAGCAGAGTCGGCGCACGCGCTCGGCCGTCATTCGGCCGGCGTCGGGTTGCTCGACGACGAGGTAGCTATTGCCGAGCGCGTGCCACTTCGAGAACTGCATTCGCCACCTCCTCGGGTGTCCCGGTGGCGTCAACGCTAACGAGGCCGGGGATCCTGCGCATCCACTTGCGCTGGTAGGCGGCGTAGCGGCGCGTTCGGACGATGATCCGATCACGCGCCTCCTCCTCGGGGAGGGTCGCGATCTCCGCCAGGCCGAGCGCCTTGGCGGCCGTCTGCGACACGCCCGCCGCGAGCGCAGCCCGTACCTCCGCGACGACGCCCTTGCGGAACATCGCGTTCGTGCGCTCGACGATCTGCCGCTCGACGACGTCGGCGGGGACGTCGAGACCGACGATCAACGTCGGATGACGGGTCGAAGAGGCCCACAGGCGGTCGTCCGCCGGAACGAGCGACACGCCGGCCTCGGCGAGCTCGAGCGCCCGGGCCAGTCGTCGCGTGTCGTTCACGTGCACGACCGCTGCAGCCCGTGGATCGAGGCCGGCCAGTCGCGCGTGGGCCGCCGCGCGATCGTGCCCGATCTCGGTAAGGATCCGCTCGCGCACGCCGTCGTCGGGGGGCGGCGGGACGTCCAGATCGGCGAGTGCCGCGCGGAGGTACAGGCCTGTCCCTCCGGCGACGACGACCGAGCCCCTCTTCGAGACGAGGGCATCGATGGTCGTGTGAGCGAGCGTTGCATACTCGCCGACCGACATCTCCTCGTCAGGGGCACGGATTCCGACGAGCGCCGTCGGCCGGGTCGGCTGGTTGGTCAGGATCGGCAGCCCGCGGTACACCTGCATCGCATCGCACGAGACGACCTCGGTGCCGAGGCGGTCTGCTACCTCCTCGGCCACGGCGGTCTTGCCCGAGGCGGTCGGCCCGAAGACGGCGATCACGGCGACCATCGCTACCGGCCGGTCAGGCCGGGATGGCGGAGGCGACCGAGCCGCGGAGCGTCGTCGAGGTGGCCCCTTCGATCATGACGTCGACGAGATCCCCCACCTCGCCCGCGCCCGAGAACACGACCGTAGTGTTGCGTCGGGTCCGCCCGCGGAGCAGCGATTCGTCCGTTCGGCTTGGTCCCTCGACGAGCACCTGCTCGACGCGCCCGACGCGCTCGGCGTTCCGCTCGGCGGCGATCCGCTGCACGACATCGACGAGCTGCTCGAGTCGCTCGTGCTTGATCGGCTCGGGAACCTGATCGGCCATTGCTGCCGCATCGGTTCCCCGCCGCGGCGAGTAGATGAACGTGAACGCGCTGTCGTAGCGCACCTCCTCGACGACGGCGAGCGTCTGCGCGAAGTCGTCCTCCGTCTCGCCGGGAAACCCGACGATGATGTCGGTGCCGAGCGCGAGATCAGGGATGGCGTCGCGCAGGCGGCCGACGAGAGTGAGATAGCGCTCCCGCGAGTAGGTGCGTCGCATCGCCTTGAGGATTCGGGTCGAGCCGGACTGGAGCGGGAGGTGAATGTGCTCGCAAACGGCGTCGCACTCCGCCATCGCCGCGACCACGGGCTCGCGGAAGTCCTTCGGGTGAGGGCTCGTGAAGCGGATGCGCTCGATCCCGTCCACGGCGTCGCAGGCGCGCAGAAGCTCGCCGAACTCGGTGCGGATGTCGGGCGCGAGATCGCGTCCCCACGAGTTGACGTTCTGGCCGAGGAGCGTTATCTCGCGAACGCCGTCGTGCGCGAGGCGGGTGACCTCGGCCACGATATCCCCGGGCCGCCGACTCTGCTCGCGCCCGCGGACGGCGGGGACGATGCAGTAGGAGCAGGTCGAATTGCAGCCCATCGAGACCTGGACCCACGCGTGGGCGGCACGCTCGCGGTGCTGCGGGAGGTGGCCGGCGAAGTGCTCGTGCGTTCCGAAGCGTCCGCGGTCGACGCCCTCGCCCCCAACCCCGACCCATTCTCCGAGATGAGGGATCGATCCAGGCCCGAACGCCACGTCGACCTGTGGATACAGATCGAAGATGCGCTCCTGCTGCGCCTCCGCGTAACAGCCGCCGACCGCGATCACGAGATCGGGATTCGCTCGCTTTCTCGCGCCCGCGTCTCCGAGGTATGCGGAGAGCTTCGTATCGGGCTTCTCGCGGATCGTGCAGGTGTTGAAGACGACGATGTCCGCCTCCTCTTTCGACGTCGCCTCGCCGAGGCCGAGAGACTCGAGCATTCCCTTGATGCGCTCGGAGTCATGGCTGTTCATCTGACAGCCAAACGTCGTTAGGTGGTAGCGGCGCATCGATCCAGTGTAGGCATCGCCGGTCATGATTCGGCGAATGTCTCGATCCCGGGACCCACGGTTTTGCCGAACGCCCAGGAGTCGATACATTCGCGGTATGGAGTCCGAACGCGATTCACTGTTCGCAGACCTCGCCGCCGCAGTTCGTCCCGCCGGCGACGCGGCGCCCGATCCGCCTCGCTCCGAGCGGCTGGCGGAACTCGAGAGCGAGCACCGCGCGCTTTGCAAGAAGCGCCGGCTCCTGCATGAGAGCATCGACCTGCTCACCGGCCTGGCCGTTCTGAAGCCGGACGCCGCAGCGCGACTGGAGCACTATCAGGCGACCGAGAGGAAGGTCTCGCAGCGGCGCGCCGATCTGTACCGGCTCATCCGGGAATCGCAGGCCGAGCAACCGTTGCGCTCCGACCAGAACTGACATCGGGAGTGGTGCGGGACTGGGCAAGGCACGAGCTCTCTTTCGCGCGCGACGACAGCCGGTCGGAGCAGCCCCGACCGGCCGGCCGCGCTTCGTGCCGCTGCGTCAGTCGTCGATCACGTCCGCCACGATCGCGCTCGTGATCCGGAGCAGATCTTCGGCCGAAACCCGCAGCGAGTCGGAGTGCGACCCCGCCTCGACGATGACGCTCTCGAGGCCGGCGACTCTCCGATCAACGAGGACTCTGTCGCCTTCGTGCCCACCGAACGGTGGCACCGCTCCGAGCTCGAACGCCGGATAGGCGTCTCCGAGCTCCTCTTCCGTCGCCAACCGGATCTCGTTACTGCCGATCGCGTCGCGAAGCTTCGCAAGCGACAGTCGCTCTGAGGCTGGAATGAGCACCCGGACCCTCCCGTCCGGCGTGTGAACGACGATCGTCTTGCCGACTCGGTCGGCCGACGCGTGCAGCGTCCGCGCCTCATCGAGGGCGGTCTGGGTGCGCGGATGGCGAAGCGGCTCGAAGCCGATCCCCTGCTCGTGAAGGCTCCGCATCAACTCCACCGACGCACCGTGCGGTGAGTAGTGGTGGATCGTCGCGTCACCGTCCGCCGGGTAGAGGATGCTCTCGTGGCCGTCCTCCCAGCGGATGCGGTAGCGCTCGTGTTCAGGCGCTCCGCGAACCTCGAGGATCTCGCCGATCGTCCTCGCGTTGCCGACGGAGCGCCCACCGACGACGATTACGTCACCGACTACCGGTCGGTCGGTCTGTTCGGTCGCATGCATGTCAACTCCTTTCGGGGCTCAACCCAGCCTTGCGCAGTCGAGCCGTGGTCACATCGGGCCGATCGCTGACTGTCGTCCGTGAATTCACGGACTGCGCACGACCCACGCCTCAACACCTCGCCGCGACCGAGACGACCACCGCTCCTTGCACGGTGCCGGATCTGAGAGCCGCGAGCGCCGCTTCGGTCTCGGCCAGCGGGAATACCGTCACCTCGGTGTGCACCGGCACCGCTGGTGCAATGCGCATGAAGGCTTCGCCGTCGGCGCGTGTGAGGTTGGCGACCGATCGAACACTACGCTCGCCCCAGAGGAGGTCGTAGCGGAACGCTGGGATCTCGCTCATGTGAATGCCGGCGCAGACAACAGTTCCGCCCTTCGCGACCGCGGCGAGAGCAAGTGGAACGAGCTCACCCGCCGGCGCGAACAGGATTGCGGCATCGAGCTCCTCGGGCGGGCGCTCGTCCGAGCCTCCCGCCCACTCCGCACCCAGGTCACGGGCGAACGCCTGGCCATCGGTGTCTCCGGGTCTCGTGAACGCGAAGATGCGACGGCCCTCGGAACGCGCGACCTGGCAGATGATGTGCGCGGCTGCACCGAAACCGTAGAGCCCGAGCCGCTCGCCGTCGCCCCCGAGCGAGTAGGCGCGATACCCGATCAGCCCAGCGCAGAGGAGCGGCGCCGCCTGAGCGTCCGGATAGCCGTCGGGGATCGGGAAGCAGTACCGTTCGTCTGCGACGGTCTCCTCTGCGAAGCCACCGTCGACGTCGTACCCGGTGAAGCGGGCCGCGTCGCAGAGGTTCTCGTTGCCGTCGACGCAGTGGCGGCAGTGCCCGCATGTCCAGGCGAGCCAGGGCACTCCGAGCCGCTGCCCGACAGCGAAACGCGTGACGCCCGCTCCAAGCGCGTTCACTGTGCCCACGATCTGGTGGCCTAGGACGAGCGGCAGTTTCGGCCTTTCGAGCTCGCCGTCGAGGATGTGGAGATCGGTGCGGCAGACTCCACAGGCATGGACGGCGAGGCGAACCATCCCCGGCGCCGGCTCGGGCCGATCGAGGTCGCGCTCGACGAGCCGCTTACCTCGGCCGGTGAAGACCATCGCTCTCATCGCGTCAGCCGGCGGTGCGAGTCGCCTGCGGCAGCGCTACCTGTGCGCCAGCCGTCGCAGTACGAGCTGCAGATCCCGCAGTTCGAGCCATCGCGGCACGAAGCCGCGTGCGCGCCGGTCGTGTCTTGTGTGGGCGAGCAGAAGGCGTCCGGTCGTCAGGATCGCCGTCAATGCGATGATCTGGCCGCCGAGCACGATCCGGTTGATGTCGATTGCGGGCTTCCACGTGACGTCGCCATTCTCGACGATCCACGCGCCGCTCGGGCGCGCCACCATGCCGAAGCCACCGCCGCCGCCCGTTTCACCGTCGCGATTGCCTGCACCGCCACCGCCCCCACCGCGAACGGTTGCCGCCGGGATCACCGTCAGGCCGTTCTTCTCGTACGGATCCCCGTAGACGCGCTTGACGCTGATCGCGTCGCGGGCACCCGAGAGCATCTCTTCGATCTGCATGATCCCTCCTCGGGTTCGCTCAGTCGCACGGCGCGCAATTCTGCGCTTCTCCCCACCACTGTGCCCCTCGCCCACACGCCACGCACCCGCGGAATCGCTGATCTGCCCGCCAGGAACTACTGAGCTCACGAGCGTCGGTCGGCCCGCAGCGGCGCCCGCGAACGACGCGTGCGCTGCGCAACCGAGCCGGGTCTCGGGCGAGGATGGTGGCGGGCCAGCCCGGCCTGCCCTCACCGAGGTCGGAGAGCTACGACTTCATCGCGTCCGACACTTCCTCCGACGAGTCCGCGATTGCCCTCTCGAGCTCGTCGTAGTCGCCCTGGTCGATCGCAGCGCTGATCCGCTTATCCGAATTGACGAGAGCTGCCTCGACCCTGTCTGCCCAGAGGTCGTCGACGACGGCGACGACGGCGGATGAGCCTGGGGGCAGGTACTCCTCGAGCTCCACCCCCATCTCCTTCTCCTGATGCCGCTTGCTGAGCTTGCCGACGACGGCGCCGATCCCGGCGCCGACTGCGGTAGCCGCGAGCAGCGGTGGCGCGAACAGTCCCACCACCAGGCCGGCACCTCCGCCGAGCACGGCGCCACCCGCGACATGGGCGCCGCTGTCGTGCTCCCGCACCTCCACCTTGCCGTTCGCGTCACGGTTCATCACGACTGCCCCGACGATCTGGTAGTCGCCGGCTTGCTCTCGTGCCTTCAACGCTTCGTAGTCGTCGGCTGCCGCGCCGGCCACCGAATACGTGCCGACCACGAGAATGAGATTTGCGTCTGTCATCGTTCCTCCATTCCCCGCTCGTTGCTCCCGCCGGCTACGCCATCTCCACCACGACGGCCTCGTAGAGGTCGACGGACTCGACACTCATGCCAAGCCCGCTGATGAGCTCGACACGGAATCCGGCGAGCTCCTTCTCGGCGGCGTCCGCCGCCTCCCGGCTCGTCCAGAACAGGACGGCCTGGGCGCGCTGGTTGTCCACGTCGAACAGGCCGATATACCCGGCGTAGCCGTCGAGCTGGCTCACCCTCGGGATCACCCTCTCACGGATGACCTGAATCGCTCGCTCGCGGCTCTCCGCAGTGGCATTGGACATCGAAATGACTCTCGCGTACATCGTCGTCTCCTGTCTGTTCGGTGCGTCTCCGCACGAGCCAACCGTCGCGGCGAGCCGAGCAGTGCCGGCGCGTCGCAAGAACCACGAACAGGCCCGTCTGGGACGGTCGGCGCGACTCAACCCGCTCAGCGCCGACTTTACAGCCCGCGCAGGCACGCGTCTACCGTCCCGCTCGGACGAGCGGACAGGAGCAGCCTGTCGCCCGGCTGAAAACAGAAAAGGCAGCGCGGTCCCCGGAAACCATGTATCATGTAACAAGCGTCGCATAGCGGCGCCGCGGCCCGAGCGTAGCGTGTGCTGATCGAAGGCACCGTGCCCGTCATTGTCTGCTCGAGCCGGAATCGCACGGAGTAGCTCGCGAGATCGGAGTTTCCGATGGGCGATCACCGCACCGCGGATGAGGTCGCGCATGCGACAGACGAGCTGGAGCGTCAAGGCGAGGACCGCTCGCACCGGGATGCCGACCAGTCCGCCGCCGACACGGACCAGACGAACGCCGGTCTCGATCACCTAGCTGCCGAGGCGGATCAGGACGCCTCCGACCGCGACAAGCGTTCCGCCGAACATGATCAGCACGCATCGGACCTCGACCAGGCCGTCGCCGACTCGGAGCGCGCTCGGTATTCGTCCGAGCGATCGCCGCTCGCTGACGAAGCTCTTGCGATCTCGCGTGCGGAGCGTGAAGCTGCCACAAAGGAGCGCGAGCAGGCCGCCGCCGCGAGAGCACGCACGACCGGCGCGCGCTCGGCGACCGGGGAGCTGCGCGACCAGGTTGCGCGGACGAGAGACGTGACAGCTGCAGCACGGGATCGAACGGCCGGGGCGCGCGACCGCGCAGCCGACGCACGGGACCGTGCAGCCGAGGCACGCGAAGGCCACGCGAGCGCGAACCAGGATGTCGAGGAGGCTCTCGCCACGCTGCGAACCATCCGGGAGTCAGGTGCGGCGACGAGGGCCCAGTCGGCGTTGGAGCGGATCGCAGCGGCCGCGGATAGAGCAGCAGCGGCCGAGGACCGTGCCCGCGCAGCAGCCGACCGGGTCGACGCCGGCCTCGACGAGCTCACCGGCGTCTTACGACGCGGAACAGGCGAAGTCGCACTCGAGCACGCGATCGAGCGCTCGCATCGCACTGATGGAGTGTTGACGCTCGTGATCATCGATATCGACGGCCTGAAGGGCGTCAACGACACCAAGGGGCATCCAGCCGGTGACACCTTGCTGAAGGCTGTCGTCGAAGCGATCAGCCACACGCTGCGCTCGTATGACGAGAGGGTGCGCTGGGGCGGTGACGAGTTCGTCTGCGCTTATCCCGGTATCCGAGAGGCTGCCGCCGTCCTTCGGATCGAACAGAGCCAACGCGAGCTCGAGCTGCTGCTACCGGGAGCGACGTTCAGCGCCGGATTCGCGGAGTTCCTTCCCGGCGACGACGTTCAATCGCTTGTTGCCCGCGCCGACACCGACCTTTACCGCAGGAAACGCGCACGACCGCTCAACGCTGTGATCGGCTGAGGAGGGGCCGGTGATGAAGCGAGATCACCGTCTGCGCTTCCGCGACGGACGACGTGTGTCGGAGGAACGAGCCGAGCACGACGAGGGCCGACTCGGCGATCCGGTGGGTCGCGCCAGGAGGGCGGCGTTCGCGTCCGGAGGCGCGAACCTCGTTCTCGCGGCAATCTGGATCCTCGGGCTGGTCATGCTCGTATCCGTGATCGAGTTCGAGGTGCGCGTCGACGAGACGCGACGTGCCCAGGTCGTGATCTCCGAGATGCGAATCCAGCAAATAGCGTTGATCCAGCTCGCCTTCAACCCGGCCGTCGCCGTCGGCGCCAACCTCCTCACACCCGCCGAGACGAAGCGTCGATCGGACGCAACCAAGGACGCGCTGAGCCAATCCGTGGCGACCCTCAAGAGGCTCGGTCACAGCGACGCTCCGCGGCGGATCGAGCTGCTGACGGAGCGCTACTACGCTTTCACCGATCACCTCTCGCTGTTGGCAGCAAGCAACGGCTCCGCCGCGGCTCTGGCGGAGCTCGGGCAGAGCCAGCAGCCGGGCGGCGTCCAGGCAGACATGAACGCCGAGTTCACACGCGCCGACCTCGACTACGGCCGGGACGCGACCAGGTCACGAAAGATGGCGACGGCCGGGTCGATCGTCGCGATGGTGTCCCTCCTGGCCGCGTTTACGCTCGCGTTCCGGCGCTCCGTGAGAGCCAGAAGGCGCAGCGACGCGAACGCTACAACCGATGCGCTGACAGGTCTTGGTAACCGGCGGAAGCTGTTCGCCGACATGGAGCGGACGATCGGCCGCCTCGGGGACGAGGGCTCGATCACCATCGGGATCTTCGACCTCGACGGTTTCAAGGCGTACAACGACATGTTCGGTCACCCCGCGGGCGACGCCCTGCTGGCTCGGCTCGCGCGGAGGCTCTCCTACGCCGTCGCCGATCGCGGCGATGCGTACCGGATCGGCGGCGACGAGTTCGTGGTCACGACGGCTGTATCGCCCAGCACGAGGCTGCTCAAGGCCGCTCAGGCCGCCCTGAGCGAGAAAGGCGATGCATTCCTGATCGGCTGCTCGTTCGGTTCCACACGCGTCGTCCCCGGAGTCACGCTCGAGCAGGCCCTGCTCGTCGCCGACCGGCGCCTGTACGCCGACAAGCGCTCGGGACGAAGCGACCGGAGGACGGAAGTGAAGGATGTCCTTCTGCAGGTTCTCGCCGAGCAGAGTGGAGAGCTCGTCGCGCACCTCGGGCATGTGGCCGGGCTCGTCTGGAGCACCGCCATCCGCCTCGGCCTCCCCGGAGAGCAGATCGAGCGGGCGCGTCTCGCGGGCGAGCTGCATGACATCGGCAAGGCGGCAATCCCGAGCGAGATCCTCGACAAGCCCGGGCCGCTCGACTCGGAAGAGCGCCAATACACGCAGCGTCACAGTGAGATCGGCGAACGGATCGTCGCAGCGGCGACCACGCTCCTTGACGTCGCGCCCGTCGTGCGATCGGTGCACGAGCGAATAGACGGCACCGGCTACCCGGACGGGCTCCGAGGCGACGAGATCCCGATCTGCTCCCGCATCATCGCCGTGGTGGACGCATACGACGCGATGACGACCGACCGTCCATACCAGATGGCGATGTCGGCGACCGATGCCGTCGCAGAGCTCCGGATCAGCGCCGGCACGCAGTTCGACCCCGTCGTCGTCAACGCCTTCATCGCCGTCCTCGGCGAGAACCCCCAACCACCACGGGCCTACCCGGCGCCGAACGCCGTACCCGACCACCCCCTGATCGTCGAAACGCGTCACTCCCGGATGGAAACCGTCCGCTAGGCCGGCTGCTGCCACAGCAGCTGGGGCAGCTGACCGTTGTCGTTGCCCTCTGGGAAACACGAAAGCCCTGTTTCCAGGGCTTTCGGTGATCGGGTCGCCGAGATTCGAACTCGGGACATCTAGTCCCCCAGACTCCTCGGACGGGTGGCCGATGGTGGACGAAGGTGCTGCAACGTGTCTAGTCCATCGGGCATTACGGCGAGCGGGCAGTGACGGCACATGGCTGCTCGTGATTGAGAAGTGATCAGGTCCAAGGTATCCGCGTGGAGCGCCGCCGTGATGGCTCGAGAGGGCGTTGACCGCGAGACTCTACGCCGTGAGCCTCTTGAGACCGGAGAGGGCCGCGGTGCTCGCGCGTCTCGAGGATCCGCCGGATGGTCTCGCCGAGCTCCGCGGGGTGCTCCTGCGCGCGCATCGGGGTAAAGGGCCGGCCTAGGAGGCGGCTCGAAGCACGAGCCGCCACCCTGCCGGGAACCCATCAAGCCGTCGTCAGACTGGTGGGGGGTAAGGAGGACAAAGGAACCGCAAGACGTTGTTGTCGGTCACCGCCCAGCCAGCTCCGCCGTCGTTACCACATTGCCCTGCCAACGCAAAGAGGTTCAACTGGCTGTACGACCAGCCGTTGCAGTCCCACAGCCTGCCCTCGGCGTTGGGGACGAACGTGCCGTCGAAGGACTCGCAAAGAATCTGCGCGGCGCTCGGCGGGGCAGGCGGGGCAGGCGGGGAAGGCGCAGTCAGCGTGCCACCCTGGGCCGCGTAGGACACGCACGCGCCCTGGTTTGCGAACGGTGTCTGGTCGGCACGCACCAAGTCCTTCCAGCCGCCCTTCTGACACAGTTTCGCGTTGGCCGAGTTGCCGCCGGCCGACGCGACCGACGCGCCGACCGCGAGCGCGACCAGCGCGACCGCGGACGCTACCAATAGTGCTCTGCGAAACATCGATCTCCCCTTTCGATTCTCACTGGCACGAACGCAGCACGACGCTGCTCAGCGGGTTATCGGGTTATCTATCGTCGCCTCGTCTCGGGCGCGCAACACTCGGCCGAGTGAATCCACCCCTTGGCAACGCCGGGGCGCTGATGCTAGAGCAGCTCGCCTAGCTAGCGGACGGCAGTCACTCGGCCGATGCCGGGCCGGCGAATCAAAGGGGCGCCGTAGAACCCGTCGACGCCCCATCCGTCGAGGATCTCGGTGTCCACCTCGGCGACGCGGCCGATCTCGATGTTGTGGACGGCCTCGTCGCGGTCGGGGAAATGCACGAGGTAGGGCACGCTCTCGATCTCGGTCATTGGCATACCAGTCCGCGACCGGCGAAGCCCTCGTCGGAGGTGAAGGTGACGGCATCGAGGTCGCGGGGCCTCCCTACGCGCCGAGCCTGAACCTGCCCGTGAACAACCAGATCAAGAAATCGCCGACATGCTCGTATGGCGTTCGGCGCTTCGGCTGTGGTCGTGCGACGGGCATGGTCGGATCGTGGGCGACCGAGCTGTCGAGGGCACCCGTGTCGACCCACACGCGCGGTGCGGCGAACTACCGAGTGCAGCAAACGGTGCTAGAGCCGGTCATAGAGGTCGCGCGCGAGCACACCGCGGAGCTCGCCACGGCCGTCGGGGCGGTCGACGTGAACGCCGAGGAGATGGTCGTTTTCGTCGGTCGAGAGGACGACCTCGTTGACTTGGCGGGAGTAGCCGGGTTCGATCCGATGGGCGGCGCGAGGTCTGCATCTCGGCCGATTCGGTGGAGGATGTCGACGAGTGTGCGGCCGTCGTTTCCGGACACCTCGACGCCTGCGATCTTCACCTTCCGAGCGTAACGCTGTTCGGCTCAGGGGTCGAGTCGGTGATTGGTGGCGGCGGAAGGAGTGCCCCAAGTGCCGCGAGCTCGTCCCGTTGTCAATCCTTCCGCGCCGCGCCGCAGCGCCACGTCGGTTCTCCACCTGTTGGGTGTTCGCTGTCCGGCGATGCTCCAGGGACGTCAGAGAGGCAGGCGGCGGGGCACCCGACGCGAGCCGCCCCTCTCAGGGGGAGGGGAAGGAGCCGCCGCGATTTCGGGACACCCCGCCACGAATCGCTTGCTGAACCAACAAACGATACTCCATTTAGCAACAAATGCTACATCGCTTGGCAGGCCGTCCCGAGTCGCGGGAACCGATCCTGAGATGCAGCGATACGCGAGAATCGGGTGCAGTTCGATCGCGTTCGGGGCTGCGTCGTGAGCGACCGCCTGCTCACGGGGCGCGAGCTCGTCGACGTGATCGGCCTACCTGGGGCAGCCATCTGCGAGCCGAACACGAAGGCGACCCTCGAGGCACGGTTGAAGAAGGCGACAGCGACGTTCGGGAGCGTGCGTCTTGATCGGCTCGCCGTCACCGAACTGCGAGCGTGGCGGTCGACGCTCCCCGCTGGGTCCGCGTGGCACATCGAGAAGGCTCTCCGACAGGTGAGGGCTGGCGCGTGATCCCGATGGTCGACCTCGAAGTAAACTCCGCCGAGAACGAGGCTCTGGATCGGCTCGAATCTAACGATCCTCTGCCCTAGAGCAGTCCGTTTGCGGACTTTGCGCGGACTGTCTAGGTGGGCTCGCACTCGCTTTGAACGACAGAAGCCCTGCCAGCTGCAGGGCTTCCGTTGATCGGGGCGCCGAGATTCGAACTCGGGACCTCTAGTCCCCCAGACTAGCGCGCTAACCAGGCTGCGCCACGCCCCGCGACCGCTGCATCGTAGCGGGCATCCCGATTCCGTCGCGCTACCCTCACCCGCTCCTGATGGGTGTGCGGGGAATGGCACCGAAATGGCAACGGAGCGGGTCTGTGACCTCGAAAACCTGCTCCGCGTCGTTGGGATACCGATCGCTGATGCGCGCCGGCGACGGCTGATGATCTGTTGGCGCACAAATGTCCCCCGGATGGGGGACAAGATGTGAAGATCGGGTGGCCGATTTGTCATTTGTCGGATACCGGGGGGAAACCGGGTTCCGGGAACCCCTCCCCCTTCCGTATGGGACCGGCACTCGCTGCAGTCGAGACCCGAGTCGCCGTGTGCGCTCGGGTCTCCTGCGTGCAGGGAGAGAAGCTAGAGTCGAGGGCGCCGTTCGGTCGGCGCGTCGGGGTCCGGTCTTCTAGCGAGTGCGCCGGACCCCGACCGCGCCCCTCAGATGGTGAGTGGCCGTCGTGACCGATCACGGGAGAACGCAAGCGCCGACGGACAGTTCGAAAAATCCGGGCGTGCTCGGGTGACTCCGATCATTCGCCACGGTTCCGCCGATCATCTACAGGTCGTCGCAGCCGTGTGCGGCTTACTCGACGACCAGCGTCGCGTCGACTTCACCTTCGCGGCCATCGGCGTCGTCGTAGATCTCGGCGGTGACGCCTTCGGGGAGCAGGATCTCGTCTCCCTCGGCAATGGTGTCGCGCGCGTCTTCGACGATGCCTATCTCGCTGCCGGCGGTGTCGATGAGGCGATAGTGGTGGTTCCCGTCCCGAACCAAGCGCCTAAGCGATCGCGGAGCCGATTTGTAGCGGCGGAAGGAGTGCCCCAAGTGCCGCGGGCTCGTCCCCTTGTCACTCCTTCCGCGCTGTGCCGCAGCGCCACCACGGGTTGTACACCCTTTGGGTGCCGGCTGTCCAGTGGTGCGCCGCGGATCTCAGAGAGGCAGGCGGCGGAGCGCCCGACGCGAGCCGCACCTCTCAGGGGAATAAAAGGTGCGACCGCAGTACCGAACACCCCGCCACGAATTATCTTCGGGGCCGGCCAGCAAGTCCTCCCCCGCTTCCAGGCCGGCCCACCGTCACTCTAGCCCCGCATGGTTCAGCGGGCACCCGATCCAGGCCGCCGTGCTGATGGCGAAGCTCGGACACATCACCGCTCACGACCTCCGGCATAGCCTGGTTGCGACCGCGCTCGACGCCCGGCTCACCTCGGCGAAAACCGCTCAGCCGAGTCGCTTGTAGAGCCGGTCGACGAGATCCGGCATCTGCTCGAGCCTGTCGGTAATGACGCGGATCCTGTACTCGCGGAAGTGCTCCGGCTTGACACCGAACGCCTCCGCCAGCCTGGCGAGCACGTCGTTCGAGGGCACCGGCCGGTTGCCGTGCACGATGTGGTTCAGGTAGCCGGCCGACAGGTCGGTCTTCTCTGCCAGCGCCCGGTAAGTCAATCCTGTCTCCGACATCAGCCGCTCCATCGTCGGGCCGAGACCATCGTCCGAATATGCGCGCCGCTTTGCCACTAGAGCTCCTCTATCCAGGTGAGAACGGTTTCACGCGGAATACGGTCGTCGGCGCCGGTTGCCCGGATACGCACGTCGACCGCCCCGTCGTCCAGCGTCTTCTTGCCGACCGTGATCCTGATCGGCACGCCGAGCAGGTCTGCGTCGGCGAACTTCTCGCCCGGGCGCTGGGCCCGGTCGTCCAGCAGTACCTCGAGGCCTCCGGAGGCGAGGAGGTCGGCAACCTCGACGGCCGGCTCGAGCACCTCGTGCGCCGAGCCGTGCAGCGCGAGAACGTGGGCGTCGTAGGGAGCAATCGAGCGGGGCCAGACGATGCCATGCTCGTCATGCTTCTGCTCCACCGACGCCGCCATGATCCGTCCCGGGCCGATCCCGTACGAGCCCATCACAACCGGGTGTGCCTGCCCTTCTTCGTCCAGGAAGGTCGCACCGAGCGCCTCCGAGTACTTCGTGCCGAGCTTGAAGATGTGGCCCACCTCGATCGCCGTCTGAAAGCCGAGGCGTCCACCGCAGTTCGGGCACGCGTCGCCCTCGATCGGCTGGCGAATGTCCGCAAAGCGCGCGGTGTAGTCTCGCCCGTGCTCGACGCCTCGTAGGTGCCAGCCGGTTCGGTTCGCCCCCGCCACGAACTGGCCCTCGCGGAGCGCGTCGTCTGCCACGATCTCGCCCTTGAAGCCGACGGGGCCGAGCGACCCCGGATCGGCGCCGAAAGCGGCGCGGATCTCGTCCTCGGTCGAGGCCCGGAAGCCGCTGCCGAGCGCGGCCGCGAGCTTGGCCTCCTCGAGGCGGTCGTCGCCGCGGATCAATCCGAGAACCACGGTGCCGTCGTCCTTCGTCACGGGCATCGCCTTCGACGTCGCTGCGGGATCGATACCCAGGAACTCGGCGAGCTCGTCGATCGTCGCGATTCCCGGAGTGGCCACCTCCACGGGCCGTTCAGGCGGTCGGGGAATGTGGGTGGCCGGGGAATGCCACGGGCGATCTCGAGATCGGCGGCGTAGTCGCCGTTCGCGCAGGTGACCAGGGTGTTCTCGCCCGAACCGGACGGGGCGAGGTAGTCGATCGACTCGCTCCCACCCATCATCCCCGACTCGGCCTGAACCGCAACGGCGTCCAGCTCACACCGCTCGAAGACCCTCTCGTAGGCGCGCGCATGCTTCTGGAAGTTGGCGGCGAGCCCCTCCTCGTCCCGGTCGAACGTATACGCGTCCTTCATCACGAACTCGCGCACGCGCAGGAGGCCGCCGCGGGGTCGGGCCTCGTCGCGGCCCTTCGTCTGGAAGTGATAGAGGATCTTCGGGAGATCGCGATAGGACCCGAGCTCGGCGAAGTGAAACGTCACCGTCTCCTCGTGCGTCAACGCGAGCACGTGTGCCCGGCCGCCGCGGTCGTCGAACCGGAACAGCTCGGGGATGCGATCGCGTCCCGTCTTCTCCCACAGCTCCGCGGGCGTGATCACCGGCATGAACATCTCCTGCCCGCCGATCGCGTCCATCTCCTCGCGCACGATCTGGACGATTCTCTCGTGCGTGCGCCATCCGGCCGGGAGAAAGCTCCACAGGCCCGCGCTCACCTGGCGGATCATCCCGGCCCGGACGAGGAGCTTGTGCGAGATCGCGTCGGCGTCCGCCGGATCGTCACGCAGCGTCGGCAGGAACAGCTCTGATTGGCGCCGGACCATCGGCCTGCAGGTTACCGAAGCTGGCAACGTCGCTCTCAGTCGAGCGGGATCAGTGATGCCTCGGCCATCGCGAGCGCGGCCGGCTTCGCCATCTTCAGTCTCTTCGGCCGCTGCATGCCACCCTCGATCCAGCGGTCGATCTCGTGGAAGAGCTCGTCGATCAGGATGTCGGACGAGACCTTCTTCAGCACGCGCCCGTGCGCGTACAGGAAGCCCACGTCGCGCCCACCGGCGATCCCGAAGTCGGCGTCCCCCGCCTCGCCCGGCCCGTTGACTGCACAGCCCATCACCGCGACCTCGAACGCCTCGGGATACGCCTTCAGCCGCTCCTCGACGACGACGGCAAGGCTCTCGACGCCAACGTTGTCGCGGCCGCACGACGGGCAGGCGATCATGACGGGGCCGCGCTCGCGAAGGCCGAGCGCCTTGAGGATCTCCCACGCGACCTCGACCTCCTTGACGGGATCGGCGGTCAGCGAGACGCGGAACGTGTCACCGATGCCGTCGGCGAGCAGCGAGCCGATGCCGATCGCGCTCTTGATCGCTCCGGCGAAGGGCGTTCCCGCCTCGGTGACGCCGAGATGGAGCGGGTACGGAACCTTCGCGGCGAGGATCCGGTAGGCGCGGATCATCGTCGGGACGTGGGTCGCCTTGACCGAGATCTTGAAGTCGCGATAGTCGAGGCGCTCGAGGATCTCGACCTCCTCGAGCGCCGCAGCGACCAGGGCCTCCGCCTGATCCTTCTGGGCAAGATCCGCCAGGTGTACGGGAAGGGAGCCCGAGTTGGCGCCGATCCGCATCGCCACGCCCGCCTTCTTGGCAGCCTTGACGACGAGCTCGACCTTGTCCGGGCCGCCGATGTTGCCGGGGTTGATGCGGACGGCAGCGACGCCCGCGTCGATCGCGCGCAACGCGAGCGACGCGTTGAAATGGATGTCCGCGATCACCGGGATCGGGGAGAAGCGGACGATCTTCGCGAGCGCGTCGGCGTCCTCGATCTTCGGCACGGCGCAGCGCACGACCTCGCACCCCGCCGACACGAGGGACGCGATCTGCGCGGTCGTCGCCTCGACGTCATGCGTCTTCGTCAGCGTCATCGACTGGACGACGACGGGCGCGCCACCACCGATCGTGACGCCGCCGACGCGGATCTGAGCGAGACTTCCCATCCGGACGAAGTGTAGAGACATGCCCCTCGAGCCCCCTCCCACTCCCTGGGCGCTGACGCGCCCGCCGGACGACCATCCGCACGACGCCTGGGCGGTCGGCGCCGACCTCGAGCCGGGAACCCTCCTGCGCGCGTACCGAAGCGGGGTCTTCCCGATGCGGGCTGACGGATCTCTGGTCTGGTGGTCGCCGCCGAGACGTGCGGTGATCCCCGTTGCCGGCTTTGCGGCGTCTCGCTCGCTGCGGCGCGCGGCGCGCGGATACGAGATCAGGGTCGACACCGCGTTCGCCGACGTGATCCGCGGTTGTGCCGATCCGGCGCGCCCGCACGGGTGGATCGACGACGCGTTCGTCGATGCGTACGCGGAGCTCCACCGGCTGGGTTGGGTGCATTCGATCGAGGCGTGGGACGAGGACGGGCTCGCCGGTGGGCTCTACGGCGTCGGGATCGGAGGCCTCTTCGCGGCCGAGTCGAAGTTCCACCGTCGCCCGGGGGCTTCGAAGGCGGCGCTCCTTGCGCTCGTCGTCCGGCTCGAGGCGGCGGGAGGGCCGAGGCTGCTGGACGTGCAGTGGATGACGCCGCATCTTCGCTCACTCGGAGCGATCGAGGTCACGCGAGCCGAGTATCGCGTGCTCTTGGAACGAGCGCTCGACTTGTCGGACGCCTTCGAAACCCGGGCGACCGGCTGAAGCCGGCTCACCGGCACGACCGGCCGACGCCTACGACAGGCGGCCGATGTCGTTCGTGAGCCCGATCACGAACAGCAGCAGCACGAGCCCGATGCCGACGATCGAGACACGCTCGTAGATCCCCCGGGCGACCGTCCGGCCGCTTGCTCCCTCGATGACCGCGAAGACGATGTGGCCGCCGTCGAGCGGGAGGAACGGCAGCAGGTTGAGCAGCGCGATCGAGAGCGAGATCAGGCCCAGCACCCAGAGGAAGCTGTTCGTCGACTGCTTCGCGGCATCGGACGAGCCCTGGACGATGCCGACCGGGCTCGAGATGTCCTTGCGGCCGTCACCCGTGACGAGCTTTCCGAGTGACGTGAAGATGTCCTGCGAGACGCGTCCCGTCGTGACGAGCGACTCGCGCGCCGCCTCACCGGGTGAGAGACCCTGCCCGGCGAGCAGGAAGCCGAGCCGATAGACGCCTGCGTCGTTGTCCGCGGCGCGTGGGCCGAGCGTCACGAGGGTGCCGTCACGGCGGACGACCAGCGTCAGTGGCTTGCCGCCCGAGGCGCTGATCGTTCGCGGGATCGAGGCGCCCGTCATGGGCTTTCCGTCGATCGAGACGATCCGGTCGCCGGCCATGAGCCCGATCGCCGCGGCCGGCCGTGTCGGCCCGGATCCCCTCCACCGTTGTCGTCGCCTTGCCTCCCGACGTCATGTACAACGCGGCGAAGAGGAGGACGGCGAACACGATGTTGGCGGCGGGCCCGGCGAAGATCGCGACCACGCGCCGCCAAGTCGCGGCGCGCCAGTAGGCGTCCGGGCCGAGCGCGTCGCCGATGTCGGTCAGGCCACGCTCGACCTCACGCGCGACCGGTGCGCTGAACTCGATCCCGTCGGCGGCCGCCGAGACCTGTGCGAGCTCCGCTCGCGCCGCGTCGTGGTCGCCGGAGGCCAGTGCGCGCCGCAGGCGTTCAACAGGGCGCTCGAGCTCCGGCGCCTCCTCCACCGCGCGTCCGAGCGACTGATCGACGTCCGCGGCGGCCGGACGGTGCATGCCGGGAATCTTCACGAAGCCGCCGAGAGGGACCATGCCGATGCCGTACTCGATTCCCCCGTGGTTTCGCTTGACGAGGGCCGGTGGGAAGCCGACGTAGAACTTCCGCGGCCGCATTCCCAGCGCGAGCGAGGCCGAGAAGTGACCCAGCTCGTGGATGAAGATCAGGAACCCGAGCCCGACGATCGCGACCAGGATGCTCATGCGAGAACGAGCCTCCGCTCGGCGACCCTTCGGGCCTCTGCATCTGCCTCGACGAGATCGTCGATGTCCCGCGCGGGTGCTCCGTCGACCCGGTCGAGGGCGCCGGCGACGGTCTCCGCGATCTCCGGGAATCCGATCCTGCCGCCGAGAAACGCCTCGACTGCGACCTCGTTCGCCGCGTTGTAGGCGCAGGGGGCGGTACCCCCACGCTCGCCGGCGGCCCGGGCGAGCGCGAGCAGCGGAAACGTCTCGTCGTCGACCGGCTCGAAGTGGAGGTCGAAGGCACTGGAGAAGTCGAGCGGCTCGACCGCCACGGCCGGACGATGGGGGTATGCCGAGCGCGAACGAGATCGGGGTGCGCATGTCAGGGGTGCCGAGATGCGCGAGCAGCGCGCCGTCGCGGAAGCGGACGAGGGAGTGGACGATCGACCGGGGGTGCACGACGACGTCAATCCTCTCGTACGGGACACCGAAGAGCCAGTGCGCCTCGATCAGCTCGAGACCCTTGTTGGCAAGCGTCGCGGAGTCCACGCTGATCTTTCGTCCCATCGACCAGGTCGGATGGGCGAGGGCCTCGTCGACGGTGACGGTCGCGAGCTCTTCGGCCGCTCGCCCGCGGAACGGCCCGCCCGATGCGGTGAGCACGAGAGCGTCGACGGTCTCCGGTGCGCGGCCCTCCAGGCACTGGAAGAGGGCGGAGTGCTCGCTGTCGACCGGCAGCAGGAGGCCTCCGCCCTTGCGATGCGCCGCCACGGCGAGCTCACCGGCCGCGACGAGGCTCTCCTTGTTGGCGAGGGCCAGTGTGACGCCGTGCTCGAGTGACCAGAGCGTCGCATCGACGCCCGCGAAGCCGACGATGGCGTTGAGGACGATGTCCGGCATGGAGGCCTCGAGCAGCGAGACGGCCGACCCACCAACCTGCGTGTGCACGACCCCGTGCTCGGCGGCGAGGGCGTCGAGCGGCTGCGAGCCCGACATCAGCCCGCAGAGCTCCAGATCGGTGCGACCGGCGACGATCTCGATCGCCTGGCGGCCGATCGAGCCTGTTGCACCGAGGAGGGCGACACGCTTCACAGGCATAGCGTGCCAGTCGCGCGGTAGGTCACGTCAGCGCCAGAATGGCGTAGAAGGCCGCAGGCCCCGCCCAGAGGAGCGAGTCGACGCGATCGAGCACGCCGCCGTGCCCCGCGAGGATCCTGCCGGAGTCCTTCACGCCGAGGTCGCGCTTGACCGCAGACTCGAAGAGATCGCCCATCGTCGACGCGAGCGCGACGGCGGCGCCGAGGCCGAGCGCCTCGAGATTCGTGAGAAAACCCTGGTCGTACATGGCGAAGAACGCGACGGCCATCGCGGCGATCGTGCCGCCGACGAACCCCTCCCATGACTTGCCGGGTGAGATCCGCGGCGCCATCTTGTGGCGCCCGACGGCGCGGCCGACGGCGTACGCAGCCGTGTCGTCGGCGAAGACCGCGATGAGCACGGTGAAGATGACGAGCCGGCCGTCACCCGGGATGTCGCGCAGGAGAATCAGTGCAGAGATGCCCCCACCGATCCAGACGACGCCGAGGAGGGTGAGCGCGATCGCGGCGGTCGCCGACGGCCGCGCATCGGAGAACCCGAAGATGACGAAGGCCACGAGGATCGTCGAGAAGATGCCACCGACCATCCACGCGATGCTTCCCGTCTCCGCGCCGACGAGCGTGAGCAGCAGGCCGACGTACCCGCCGAGCACGATCGGCCGAAGGCCGCGCCCCATCGTATAGAGCTCGTGCAGGGCGATGAGCCCGCCGACCGCTGCCAGCGAGAAGAGCCACCAGCCGCCGATCCAGACGATTCCCAGCACGAGCGGAAGCAGCACGAGTGCGACTCCGATGCGCGACCAGAACGGGCTCATCTGCCCCCGAAGCGCCGATCGCGGGTCGCGAACGCGTCGAGAGCGGCGCGAAGGTCGCGCGCGCCGAAGTCGGGCCAGAGCGTGTCGGTGAAGACGAGCTCGGAGTAGGCGGCCTCCCAGAGCATGAAGTTCGAGATCCGGAACTCACCGGAAGTCCGGATCAGCAGGTCGATCTCGGGCAGCTCCGGCGCGTTGAGACGCGACGCGATTGCCGCCTCGTCGATCTGCCCTGGCTCGAGCCCGTCCTCCACACAGCTCCGGGCCGCATCGACGATCTCGGCGCGACCGCCGTAGTCGAACGCGATCCAGAGGTCGAGCACGCGGCGATCGGCGGTCGAGCGCTCGAGGTCGCCCATCGCTTCTCGAAGATGCTCGGGCACACGGTCGCGTCGGCCGAAGAAGCGTGTCCGCACGCCCTGCTGGGCGAGGTCGGGAAGCTCCTGCTCGATCGTCTCACCGAGGATCTCCATCAGTGCCGCGACCTCGCCGGACGGTCGCGCCCAGTTCTCGGTCGAGAAGGCGTAGACGACGAGCGTGGAGATCTTTTCCTCGATCGCGGCCTCGACGGTGCGCCGCAGAGCGCGCGTGCCCTCCCGGTGCCCGACCTCGACGGGTTGGCCCTTGCCGGTCGCCCAGCGTCCGTTCCCGTCCATGATGATCGCGACCGTCTGCGCCCTCGCGGGCTCCCGCTCCGGCGCCGCCGCGCCGTTCTCTGCTGCTTCGCTCACCATGGCAAGGAGGCCTAGACCTCCATGATCTCGGCCTCTTTGTGCTTGAGGAGGTCGTCCAGCTTCTTCACGTGCTCGTCGGTGAGCTTCTGCACCTGTGCTTCGGCACGCCGTTCCTCGTCGTCTCCGACGGCTCCGTCGCGAACGAGCTCCTCGAGGTGCTTCATCACGTCGCGCCGCACGTTCCGGATCGCGATCTTGCCGTCCTCGGCGTACCGGCGGACGACCTTGACGAGCTCCTTGCGGCGCTCCTCGGTCAGTGACGGGAGCGGAAGGCGGATCAGCTTGCCGTCGTTCGACGGCGTCAGGCCGAGATCGGATTCCTGAATCGCCTTCTCGATTGCCTTGATCTGCGTTGCGTCGTACGGCTGGATCGAGAGGAGCCGTGCCTCCGGTGCCGAGATCGTCGCCATGTTGCTCAGTGGTGTCGGCGTGCCGTAGTAGTCGATCGTGATTCGGTCGAGCAGCGCGGCGGACGCACGGCCCGTCCGGACGCTGTTGAACTCGACGCGCGTCGCGCCGATCGACTTGTCCATTCGTAGTTCGCAGTCGACGAGGAAATCCTCGATCGCCGTCATCTCATGCCTCCTCTCGTGTCGTGACGATTGTGCCGATCCGCTCGCCCGAGGCGACGCGCACGATATTGCCCTCCGCGAGCTCGAAGACGTGAATCGGGACGCGATTGTCCATGCAGAGCGAGAGGGCAGTGGTGTCCATCACCTTGAGCCCGCGCTCGATCGCCTCGAGATGGGTGAGCTCGGGGATGAACTGCGCGTTCACGTCCGTGCGCGGGTCGCCGTCATAGACCCCCTGGACGCCGTTCTTGGCCATCAGGATCGCCTCTGCGCCGATCTCGAGCGCTCTCAGTGCCGCGGCCGTATCCGTGGTGAAGAACGGATTGCCCGTACCGGCCGCGAAGATCACGACGCGGCCCTTCTCGAGGTGCCGCATCGCCCGGCGCCGGATGTACGGCTCGGCGACCTCCGAGACGGCGATCGCCGACTGGACGCGCGTCTGCGCGCCGAGCCGCTCCAGGGCATCCTGGAGTGCCAGCGCGTTCAGCAGCGTGGCGAGCATCCCGGCGTAGTCGGCAGTCGCCCGTTCCATCCCCTCGGCCGCCGCTGCCATCCCGCGGTAGAAGTTGCCACCGCCGACGACGATCGCGAGCTCGGTGCCCGCCTTCCGCACATCGACGACCTCGTGCGCGACAGCGGTCACGGTCTTCGGGTCGACGCCATAGTCCCGGTCACCCATCAGGCTCTCGCCGGAGAGCTTGAGGAGGACACGCCGGAAGCACGGGGCCGCGCCGACAGGCGCTTCCGCCACCCTGTCGCCGGCCTGCGCGCTCACGAGCCGGCGACCGAGATTCGCTTGAACCCCTTCAGTGTCGCCCCCGCCGCGATCAGCGCCTTGCCGACCGATGTCGACTGGTCGTGGATCCACGCCTGATCGGCGAGGACACCGCCGGGTGATGCCGCGAAGAAGCGCTTGCCGAGCATGCCGTCCACGATCTTCTCACGTGCGGCCTCGGGCTTCGACAGCAACTCGTCCGAGTTGAGGTATACCTGCCGTTCCGCCTCGATCGTCTCCGCCGGCACGTCGTCGCGGGTCGCCCAGGTCGGAGCCGCGAACGAGATGTGCATCGCGAGCTGCCGGGCGAGCCCCTCGTCTCCCCCGTCGAGCTCGACGAGGACGCCGATCTTGTGGGCCGGTGGGTGAACGTACGACGCGATCGTCGTGGCGGCGTCGTACCGCTCGGCTCCGACGACCACGATGTTCTCGCCGAGCTTGCCCATCAGGCCGAGCCGCTCCTCGTCGAACGCGTCGACCGCGGCAACGCCGTCCGTGTGGACGGCCCGGAGAACGCGCTCCGCAAACGCCTGGAACTCCTCGTTCTTCGACACGGGCTCCGTCTCGCAGCCGATGCCCACGATCGACCCGACGCCTCCCTCGACGATCGTCCCCACGAGGCCCTCGGTGGTCGCGCGATCGGCGCGCTTTCCCGCCTGCGCCATTCCCTTCTCGCGCAGCAGCGTGCGGGCGGCGTCGAGATCGCCGTCCGTCTCCTGGAGCGCTCGCTTGCAATCCATCATCCCCGCCCCGGTGAGCTCACGAAGCTCCTTGACGAGGCCTGCGCTGATCTCGGTGGTCACTCTTTCTCCTCTCAGTGAGCGACGATGCGCGGGAGCGCCTTCGCCTGCTCGATCCATTCGGCCACTTCGCCGGCGCCGGGAACGCGGTTGACGAGATTCCTTGCCTCGTTCGTCTCGGCGAGCCCCGTCACGAGGTTGTCGACATTCCGCTGCGCCAGCTCGGGCACGGAGTCGACCCCGGCCGCCTCGAGCAGCTCCGCGAACTGCGGCCCGACTCCGACGACCCGCATCAGGTCCGCGTGGTTCACCCAGCGCAGCATGCGCGGAGCGTCGATGCCGGTCTCCTCGACGAGCGCCGCACGACCTTCGGCCGTCGTGCCCCTCTCGAGCAGCGCATCGACGGACGTGACGCCCGCGGCCCGCAGCTTCTCCGCATACGCAGGGCCGATGCCCTCGATATCGATGATGTCACCGGTGAGCGCGGGAGCCGGGTCGGTCTCCGTCTCTCCCTCGGCGGGCTCGGCTGCAGCAGCCTCGGCGGCCGCTGCCTCGCTTGCCGCCGCCGCTTCGGCCGCGGCGGCCTTCGCCGCGAAATCCTTCTCCGACACCTTGCTCTGCCCCGCTGCGATGCCGTCCGCGAGCGCGCGAACGATCAGCGAGCACGAGCGGATCGCGTCGTCGTTGCCGGGGATGACGAACTGCGCCTCGTCAGGATCGCAGTTCGTGTCGACGATTGCGATCACCGGCAGATGCAGCCGCTGCGCCTCGCGCACCGCGAGCGCCTCCTTCTTCAGGTCGACGATGAAGATCGCGTCCGGCTGGCGCTTCATGTCTGCGACGCCACCGAGGTTCGCCTCGAGCTTCTCGAGTTCCGCCTCCATCGTGATGCGCTCCTTCGCCGGCAGGAGCGCCAGCTGGCCGTCGCTCTTCAGGCGCCGAAGGTCGTGGAGGTACGCGATCCGATCCTGGATCGTGCGCCAGTTCGTCAGGAGACCGCCGAGCCAGCGGTTCGAGACGAACGGCATGCCGACGCGCGCTGCCTCGGTGCGCACCGCGTCCTGCGCCTGCTTCTTCGTGCCGACGAAGAGGATCGTGCCGCCGCGCTCGGCGATGTTGCGCGCGAAGTCGTACGCGTCTTCGACGAGCTGCTGCGTCTGCTGCAGGTCGATGATGTAGATGCCGCCGCGCTCGGTGAAGATGAATCGCTTCATCTTCGGGTTCCAGCGACGTGTCTGGTGGCCGAAGTGAACTCCAGCCTCCAGTAGCTCCTTCATGGAGACGACTGCCAACGGGACCAGCCCCTTTCAGTGTGGTTACGGATGTCGTGCTCCGGCGGGCCCTGACGGAACCGGGCTCCGATGGCGGAACCACGGCACCACCGCCCTGACGCTGATCGCCGGGTTGATGGAACGTGAGCCTTCATGGTAGCCGAGAGCCGCCGGACGTCAGCGGCTCGGTTACGCGCGCGCGAGCTCCAGTGCGGCCGCGAGATCGTCCGGCAGCTCCGACTCGAGGTCGATCTCCTGTGCCGTCACTGGATGGGTGAACGCGAGGCGCCGAGCGTGGAGAAACTGCCGTTCGAGGCCGAGGTCGCCGGCCGCGCCGTAGACGGGGTCGCCGCTCACCGGCAAGGCGATCGCTTCCAGGTGGACGCGGATCTGGTGGGTGCGGCCCGTCTCGAGCGTGACGTCGAGGAGAGCATGCTTGCGCATCGTCTCCTTGACGGTGAACCAGGTCACGGCGTCGCGCGGGGTCGGGGTGTCGAGTGAGTGCCTCGAGCGATCGCGCCGATCCCGGCCGATCGGCGCCTCGATGCGTCCCGACACGGACGCGCGGAGTGCCGCGTACGAGAGCGGCGTACGTCCGCTCGACCTCGCGCTTGCGGATCATCTCCTGGAGCCGGTCGTACGCCTCGGGTGACCGGGCGACGACGAGCAGCCCGGAGGTGTCCCGATCGAGCCGGTGGACGATGCCGGGTCGATTCTCGTCCTCTCCCCCTTCGGCTCCGTGCTCGAGCAGGCCCTGCACGAGCGTGCCCGTCCGCGTCGATCCCGCGGGGTGGACAACGAGACCCGCCGGCTTGTCGACGACGAGGAGATGGTCGTCCTCCCACACGATGGGAACGTCGAGCGTTTCCTGCTGGAGAGGCTCGACCTCGGGGATCTCGGCCGAGACTTCCTCCCCTCCTTCGAGGCGGAAGCTCTTGGCGCGCGCTTCGCCGTCGACGAGTACGAGTCCCGCCGCGATGAGCCGCTCTACGAGAGCTCGCGACTCGAGCTCCGGGCGGGCAGCGAGAACGCGATCGAGACGCGCTCCGCCCTCCGTCTCAGGAACGCGAAAGCGGAGCAGTGCCAACGCTGGGGCTCGCTCTGTCGGCCGCCACGAACGAGGCGAAGAGCAGCCCGACGCCGACGACGATGAACGTATCGGCGAGATTGAACGCCGGCCAGTAGGCGAAATCGAGGAAGTCCGTGACGTACCCGAGGCGAACGCGATCGAGGAGGTTCGCAACGCTGCCGCCGATGACGAGGCCGAGCGCGATGGGCACGAGTGGATGACGCTGCGCCGTCCGTCCGAAGAACACGAGCATGGCGCCGACCGCGAGGGCAGTGAGAACGATCACCGCCGAGGTCGAGTTGGCGAAGAGGCCGAAGGCGATACCGGTGTTGTGCACGTGATGGATGCTGAACGGGCCGATCGAGGCGACGGAGTCACCCGTGGGAAGGCGGGTCGCGACGACGGCTTTCGTCAGCTGGTCGGCGGCAACTGCCGTTCCGACGATCACGAAGAGCGCGATCCACTGGGCGCGGCCGGCGGCGACGCTGCGCTGCACACCCGAGATCGGCTGGAGGGCATTCGTCGACGAGCCGATCCGGACGTCGATTCGGCGAGGCGGCGCGCTGCGGGCAGGCTCGCTCACCCGCCCTCCTGCAGGCGCTTGTCGTCGAGGCACAGAATCGCGTACGGCACCGCGTCGAGTCGCTCATCGGGGATCACGGCTCCGCATGTCGCGCACGTACCGTAGGTGCCGTCGTCGATTCGCGCGAGCGCAGCGTCGATCTCGGCGACGACGTTTCCGGCATTCTCGCCGAGCGTCTGGTCGAGCTCGCGCTCGACGAGATCGGTTGCGTGATCGGCGAGATGTTGATCGCCGGCCGGGGAGTTGATCTCTCCACCGACGTCGTCGGCCACGAGCTCCGTAGCGGCACCGAGGATTCGCTCGCGCAGCTCCAGCAGCTCTGCGCGCCTGAGGTTGAGGTCTGTCGTCATCGTGCTCCTTCCTGGGCATGGGCTAGGCGTATCTCGGCCTCGTCGCGAGTGAGCCCGACGAGCTCGACCGTCTTGTTGCGGGACGTCGCCCCGCTCACGATCCTGACGTCGGGCGCTCGGAGGCCGAGCGTGGTGGCGAGGAGCTCGACAACAGAGGCGTTCGCGCGTCCGCGCTCGGGTGCTGCAACGACACGCAGCTTCCAGGCATCACCGTGGCGGCCGACGACGGCGGGACGCGACGCCCCCGGCGCTACGCGGAGGTTGAGGCGAATGGGCTTGGAGTCGGTCGGGCGGGTCATCGCCCGACAGGATAGTCGTCCGTGCGATCTACCCCGCGAGCTTCCGGATCTCGTCGGACTCGCTGCGTGGCGGCAGCGCGAGCTGAGCCGGTGGAGCCTTCGGCTCACTCCACCCCGGCGTCGCCGGCACAGCGTCGTCGACGGCCTCCTTGGTCTTGCTCTCCGGTGCCGCGGACACGTCTTCGCCGTCGACCACCGCGAGGGCCGATCGGAGGAGCGCCTGGACGCGTCTGACGTCGCCCATCACCTGCTCCTTCTCCGTGATCGCGTCACGAAGCACCTTGCGTGCCTCGGCGTTCGCCTCCGTCACGATCACGTCGGCCTCGCGCCTTGCGGCCTCCTTGAGATCCTGCGAGGCCCGCTCTGCCGAGACGAGGGTCGAGCGCAGAAGCCCCTCGAGCTCGACGTGGCGCGTGACCTCGGTCTCGAGCTCGTCGACGCGCTCCACAAGCTGGGATCGCTCCCGCCAGACGGCCTCGAAGCTGTCGGCGATGTCGTCCATCATCCGATGGACGGCGCTCTTGCGGTAGCCGAACAGGCCCCGCTTGAGCTGGATATGCCTGATTTCGACGGGCGTCAGTGGCATGGCGATGTTCCTCCTTCTTCTCTACAGCAGTCGGTCGATGAGGCCGACCAGCACGCGCTGGACGACGATGAGGGTGATGACGGCGACGATAGGCGAAAGATCGAGCGGGCCGAGCATCGGCAGGACACGACGAAAGATGCGGATGTAGGGCTCGCAGACGTCGTCGAGGAAGCGCTGAACGCGATGCAGCGCATACGGCATCCGGATCCAGGACGTGAGGACGTAGGCGAGGATGAGCAGAATGTAGACGTCGAAGAACACCCCGACGAACTGGCGTACCGTCGAGGCCGCGTCAGCAAGCAGGAAAACAGCGTCGGCGAGGCCCACGCTCCGGCTTTCGGCGCGTGGTCATCCTTCCCTGCGCGCCCTCTCCTTGCCCCCTTCTGCCGTGCGTCCGTCAAACAGGCTTCAGGCCTGATTGAAGAAACCACCTTTGTCGAGCATCCGGGCGCGCTCCTCGGCAGACACCTCGACGTTGCGCGGCGTGAGGAGGAAGACCTTGTCGGCCACACGCTGCATGCTGCCGTTGAGGGCATACGTGAGGCCGCTCGCGAAGTCGATCAGGCGCTTCGAGAGCTCGTTGTCCGCGCTCTGCAGGTTGAGGATCACCGGCACCGAGTCCTTGAACCTGTCCGCGATCTGCTGCGCGTCGTTGAAGCTCCGCGGCAGCACGAGGTGGACGCTTGCCTTGCCGGTATCGGCCGATCGCAGCCTCGTCGGCCGTGGAGAGCGAGATGACGACGAGACCGGCGGAGCAACCTCGGCGCTGATGCTGTCGTCGCTCCAGCCGTCGGGCTCGCGGCGGCGCGGCAACCGCCGCACGTTCTGGCGTGTCGCGCGTGAGCGGTACTCGCGGTCGAGCTCCTCCTGGGTCTCGAGGCCGTCCTCGTCCCACTCCTCGTCCTCGGCGATCCCGAAGTAGACGAGTGTTCGATTCCAGACGTCCGAGAAGCCCATGCCCGGGACGATGGTATCCCAGACGCCGGATTGCGGCGGGATCAGTTGCGGAACAGCGTGCTGCCCACGCGGATCAGCGTTGCCCCCTCCTCGACGCCGATGCGCCAGTCCTGGGAGGTACCCATCGAGAGCTGCGAGAGGCCGTACTGCCGGGCCAGCTCCGCGAGCCGCCGAAACGGTGGCCGGCTGGTCTCGGGGTCGTCGCTGAGCGGGGGCATCGTCATCAGCCCGCAGATGCCCGGATGACGCTCGAGGAACGCTTCGATCTCGCTCTCCTCCACCCCGCTCTTCGACGCCTCGCCGGAGAGGTTGACCTCGAGCAGCGCGGGGATCGTGAGCCGGCGCGCGGTCGAGTCCGTCTCGACGGCATGCACGAGCTCGCAGATCGAGTTGACGACGCGTGCCTTGTTCGACTGCAAGGCACCGATGAAGTGCCAGCGGAAGCGATCGCCGTGCTCGGCGTGCTTGCGTTGCATGTCCTGGACGCGGTTCTCCCCGACGATCGCGATCCCGGCCTCGGCGAGGGCACCCATCTCCTCCGCGGAGACGTACTTGGTGGCGGCGACGACGGTCACCGCCGGTCCTGCTTCGGTACAGACGGCGTGGTACGCCTCGGCGATCGTGGCCGCGTTCACGCGAGCTCCCTGCCCGCCCGCTCGAGGAGCCAGGCGCGGTTGTTCCGCGAAGGATCGGTGACCACGTCGTCGAGCAGGGTAGCGAGGACCTGCCCGATCGCTGGGCCCTCGCGATACCCGATCCCGATCAGATCGTCTCCCGTCACCGCGAGGTCACCCATGCGGTGAGGCTGGGCCTGCTCCTCCTGCAGCAGTCGGACGAGCGTGCCGAGCGCGTCAAGCTCTTCGGCGGAGACGACCTTCGAGTCGAGATCGGCCTGCTTGTGGCTCACGAGGTCGAAGGCCAGCTCGTCGCCGTGTGCGGCGAGGAAGCGCCGGGCGAAGAGCGCATCGACGGGCCCGTCGAGCGAGAAGGCGTGCTCGGCCACGATCCGCGTGACACGGTGCTGGACCGCGGTCGGGTAGCGCAGGCGCGCGAGAATGCGGCCGGCGAGGCGCGCGCCGACGGTCGCATGCGCGACCTGCCGCTCGACCGCTTCGACCTTGCCGAGGTCGTGCAGGAGGCACGCAAGACGCACCGGGAGCGCCGCCTCCGCCCCGGCAGCGTTCTGCACGACGGTGAAGAGGTGCTCGTCGAGCGGGAGCGGCTGGCGCGCCGTTCCGAGCGAGTAGCCGATCACCGGCTCGAACTCGGGGATGATCTCGATGAGGACGCCGGTGTCGCGCGCGAGCAGCAGCGCGCGCTTCGGTGCCCGACCGAGCAGGAGCTTGGAGAGCTCCCCCATCCCATCGGCCTTGATGCCGCCGCCGATTCTCTCCGCGGAGACGTGAACCAGCCCCGGGGCATTCGCCCGCATTTGAGCGAGCGTCTCCGGTGCGAGGTCGAGCTCGAGCTGGGAGACGAAGCGCAGGGCGCGAACGAGGCGCAGCGGGTCGTCCCGGAAGCTCGTCGGCGCCACCGTGCGCAACTCGCCGCGCTCGAGGTCGGCCCTCCCCCCGAAGGGGTCGACGAGCGCCGCGTCCGCGAGTCGCCGCGCCATCGCGTTGATCGTGAAGTCCCGGCGCGCCATGTCCTCCTCGAGCGAGATCGACGCGTCACTGACGATCGTGAAGTCCCGGTGACCCGGGCCGGACGACCGCTCGGCACGCGGCGGGGTCAGCTCGATGCCGGCAGGCGCGAGCGCACGGATCACGGAGTCGTGCGGGTAGAGGCGCACACCGACGAGCTGTCCGTGCACCTCCATGTCCTCGACGCGCCCGTGCGGCTCGAGCAGCGCCCGGAGCCCTGCCTGGTCGACACGCGGGACGAGGAAGTCCTCATCCCGGTGCGGAAGGCCCAGGAGCTCGTCGCGGACCGCGCCCCCGACGACGTAGGCGTCGATGTCGAGCGAGCGGATGTAGGCGCGGATCTCGGTGGGCACAGGGGGATTCTGCACGGGCCGGCCCGTTCGGCGTGCGAGGCGGGCTCTAGAGGTGCGCGACTGCCTCGATCTCGACGAGCGCCCCGGACGGAAGCCCGGCGACCTCGAACGTCGAGCGCGCCGGCGGACGCTCTCCGACATGCCGTGCGTACACCTCGTTCATGGCGGCGAAGTCACCCAGATCCTGCAGAAAGACGCTCGTCTTGACGAGGTTCTCGAGCGAGCTTCCCGCCTCCTCGAGGATCGCCGCCAGGTTGCGCAGCACCTGTTCGGTCTGCGTCGCAATGTCACCTTCGATAGTCGTTCCTCCCGGACGGAGGCCGAGTTGCCCTGCGACGAACACGAGCTCGCCGACTCGGATCGCCTGGTTGTACGGTGCGCCCTGAAACGGGGCCGGTGCGTTCTCGGTGCGAATGACGACCTTCTCCATGATGAGCCTCCAGCGTCTAGGGATTGAGGGCGTCGGCCAGTGCCACCCCGAGCGCCTTGAAGATTGCCTCGAGCACGTGATCCGTCTCCTCGCCCTCGATCAGCCGGACGTGGAGCGTGAGCGCTGCGCTCTTGGTGAGGGCCGCCAGGAAGCGGGCCGCAATGTCGGTGCCGAGGCCGCCTGCGCCGGTGAGGTCCGCGTTCGACGCCAGCAGAGCAGTGCCGGATGCCTCGACGACGACCATCGCGAGTGCCTCGGCGGACAGCATCACGCCGTTGCCGTGCGCGCCGTGCCGTAGCAGCGGCGTGATCGCTCGACCGACGGATGCCCCGGCCGCGTCGACTTCGGCCGCCGCCTCCCCCGGATCGATCTCCAGCGAGAGATCGAATCCCCCCGCGACCGCCAGCTCGGACAGGAGGTGATCGAGCAGCGGCACGCCCGTGGAGACGTTGGCCTTGCCGCTCCCGGGTGTGATGCGGGCGCCGCTCACAGCTCTGCGCGCTCGATGTCGGCGCCGAGGGCACGGAGGCGCTCGTCGATCCGCTCGTACCCGCGGTCGATCTGGCGAATGTTCCCGATGCTCGACCGCCCCTCTGCGCAGAGGGCGGCGATCACCATTGCCATGCCGGCCCGGATGTCGGGGCTCTCGAGGCGTTGGCCGATCAGCCGTGCCGGGCCGGTGACGACGGCGCGGTGGGGATCGCAGAGGATGATCCGCGCACCCATCGAGACGAGCTTGTCGACGAAGAACAACCGACTCTCGAACATCTTCTCGAACACGAGCACCGTGCCCGTGGACTGGGTTGCCGCGACGACCGCGATCGAGGTCAGGTCGGCCGGAAACGCGGGCCAGATGCCGCTCTCGACCTTGGGGATCTGGCCGCCGAGGTCGTCGACGACGGTCAGCTCCTGGCCGGGACGCACGCGAAGCGTCGACGTGCCGACCTCGAACTCGATGCCGAGCTTGCGAAACGCGGGGACGATCGCGATCAGGTCGTCCGGCTCGATGTCCTCGATCGTGAGATCGCCGCCCGTGACGGCGGCGAGGACTGCGAAGCTCGCAACTTCTATGTGCTCCGGCCCGATCCGGTAGTCGCAGCCGCCGAGTCGGTCGACTCCCTCGATGTGGAGGACGTTTGAGCCGATCCCGTCGATGCGGGCGCCGAGGCTGACGAGGAAGCGGCACAGATCCTGGATGTGCGGCTCACAGGCGGCGTGACCGACGACCGTCTCGCCCTCGGCGAGCACCGCCGCCATGATCGCGTTCTCGGTGCCCATCACGGACGCCTCGTCGAGGTACATGCGCTTACCGACGAGCTTGTCGGCGCGAAGGTCGTAGGCGCCGTTGATCTCCATCGAGACGCCGAGCTCCGCAAAGGCGTGGATGTGCGTGTCCAGGCGGCGACGACCGATGACGTCGCCTCCCGGTGGCGGCACCACCGCCCGGCCGAAGCGTGCGAGCAGCGGCCCGGCGAGCAGGAAGGAAGCGCGGATCTCGCGGCAGAGGTCCGGGTCGAGCTCGGTCTTGGAGACGCCCGAGCTGTCCACGCGTACCTCGTTCGGCCCCGTCCAGGTCGCGTCCGCGCCGAGATCGACCAGAAGCTCGACCATTACCTCGACGTCGCGGATGCGCGGCAGGTTCGAGAGCCGTACCTCTTCGGACGCGAGCACGGTCGCGGCAAGGATCGGCAGCGCGCCGTTCTTGTTCCCGGAAGCGCGGATCGTGCCGGAGAGAGGGCGACCGCCCTGGATGACAAACGACTGCATGAGGCGGGCGCTATCGTACCCGTGCCGTGGACGTGACCAGAGACAATGCGTGGGCGACGCTCACCCGCTACACGACGAGCGAGTCCCTGCGGCGCCATGCGCTCGCGGTCGAAGCGTCGACACGCTGGTACGCACGGCACTTCGGGGAGGACGAGGAGCTCTGGGGTTGCACGGCCCTGCTGCACGACTTCGACTACGAGATCCACCCCACGCTCGACAAGCATCCGCAGGACGGCGCCCCGATCCTCCGAGACGAGGGATACCCCGAGATCGTGATCGAGGCCGTGCTCTCGCACGCGGAGCACCTTGCGATGCCGCGAGACACGCCGCTCAAGAAGACCCTCTTCGCCTGCGACGAGCTCTCGGGCTTCATTCACGCGTGCGGCCTGGTCCGTCCGACGGGGCTCGAGGGCCTCGAGCCGAAGTCGGTGCGCAAGAAGCTGAAGCAACCGTCGTTCGCTGCGGGCGTCCACCGGGACGAGGTCTACGCCGGTGCGGAGCTCCTCGGGCTCGAGCTCGACGCACACATCACGAACGTCGTCAGCGCGCTCCGGCCGATTGCCGGCGAGCTCGGGCTCCCCGCTCCGTCGTCATAGCGGGCGCCGTCACTCGCGCCATGGGACGCGGACGGTCGCCGGCAGGCCGGCAGGGTAGGTTGCGGCCGCCCCGGCGTCAGCCCCCAACCAGATCCGGGCGGCGATCTCGAGGTCGGCCGCCTCCGCGAGCGTCGAAGCGGCCAACGAGACGGTCTCCCGCCCGGGGGCGTCCCAGAAGACGACCGTCGCGCATCGCCGGCACCGGCCCCGGGAGGCGCCGTGCTCGGACACTGAGGCATGCTCCCACGCGAGCGCGGCCTCCTCGGCGACGACGAGGTCGTCCCGCCGAGCCGCCGACGCCACCCAGGGGCCGCCCGTAGCCTCCCGGCAGGCACCGCAGTGGCAGACGATGATGTCGCGCACGGGGCCGTGGATCGTGTACTCGACCGCCCCGCACGGGCACGCGCCCGTCCTCATCCGGAGAGACTCGCCGCGAGCCGCTCGAGATCCTCCTCGGATGTCCACCAGCCACACGAGGCCCGAACGAGGCCCGTGCCGGGAATCTCGCGGACGTGCACGTCCGCCCGGAAAAGAGCGTCGACGAGCTCCGCCGGGCTCCCTGCGGAGCGGAATGCGACGAGCGTCGAGCGCTCGTCGGGGATCACCACCTCGACCAGTGGGCTCAACGTCTCTCGGCAGCGCTCGGCTATCGCTGTGGCCCGTTCGAACGCCCACGCGGGGCGGCCTTCGAGCGCCGCGAGCAGGCCCGCGAGCGACGAGCCCGGCAGCCAGCCGGGATCGAAGCGAGCGGCGCCGGGACGCGGGCGGAAGCTTCCGTCGGGATCGTTGTCGATCTTCGAGAAGTAGCTCGGCGCCGCGATCCGCAGGCGCTCGGGATCGGCGACGACGAGCGCCCCCGTCGAGTCCGGCCCGCAGAGCCACTTCTGGCCCGAGACGGTGAGGAAGTCGAGCCCGTCGGCGGCGACCGGGATCGCGCCGACCGACTGCGCGCCGTCGACGAGGATCGGAATGCCGGTCTCGGCCCGCAGCTCGTGCACGGGAAGGACCCGGCCGGTTGTCCAGAGGACGTGCGAGAGTGCGAGGAGGCGCGTGCGGGGCGTCACCGACGCGAGGATCGACGTGGGGTCGGGATCCGCGACGATCACGGAGGCGTTCGAGGCCCCGAGTGGCCCGAGGAGGCCGAAGTGCTCGTCCGTCGTCGTCACGATCTCGTCGCCGGTGCCGAGATCGAGCCCGGCGAGCACGATGTTGCAACCGTCCGTCGTCGAGGCCGTCAGCGCAACGTTCAGAGGATCGACGGCGACGAGCTGCGCGATTGCCTCTCGAACCTGCTCGCGGAGGGCGAGTCGGCCCAGGTAGTACGGCATCCCGCTTCGGCCATCTTCGACATCGCGTTCGAGCTCGGCGAGCATCGCATCGCGCGTCGCCCGTGAGAGTGGCCCGAACGTGCCGGCGTTCAGGTACGCGATCCTGTCGAGGGCGGGGAACTGCTTCCGCGCCTCCTCGAGCGCCTCGGCGGAGGGTGTGGCTGTCACTCCCCGCATTCTGCACGGTACGAACCGAGACCGCCGGTCGGCTCCGACCGAGTCTCTACCCTTCGCCCGGATGCACATCGTCATCGCAGACCCTCCGGCGTACACGCCGCCCTACGACCACTCGCTCGCCGCTGCTCTCGCGCGCGCGGGCGCCGACGTGCGCCTCCTGACGTCACGCTTCCGGTATGGCGCCACGCCGGGCCCGAGCGGCTACACGGTCGACGAGAGCCTCTACGGGCTCTCCACGCGCATCGGGCACCGGCGCGCACGCCTTGCCGTCAAGGCTGCCGAGCACCCTCTCGCTCTCGCGCGGCTCGGCCTCGCGTCGTGCGACGTTCTCCATCTCCAGTGGGTTGCCTCGCCCGACACCGACGCCTGGCTGCTGCGCACACGCTCACCGCTCGTCTTCACGGCACACGACCTGCTGCCCCGCCGCACGGCGAGTCACGGGTCGACCTGGCGCCGGCTCTTCGGCCGCTTCGATGCCGTCGTCGTGCACAGCGAAAGCGGCCGCCGCACGCTGGCCGCGTTCGGCGTTCCCGAGCGGAAGCTGCGCGTGATCCCCCACCCCGTCTTCCGCAGCGCACCGGAGCGGACGGACGATGGCAACACCGTGCTGGCCCTCGGCGTGATCCGCCAGTACAAGGGCCTGCCCGACGCCGTGGCAGCAGTGCTCGAGGTCCCCGAGGCCCGCCTCCTCGTCGCAGGTGACCCTCGAATCCCCATCGAGTCATTGCGGCAGGCAGCCGGTGAGCGGGCGGAATGGCGGCTCGGATACCTCGGCCAGGCGGAGTTGGAAGCCGCGCTCGGCGACGCAACGATCGCGGTCTTCCCGTACCTCCCCGAGCTCGACCAGTCGGGTGCCCTCCTCCAGGCGCTTGGAGCAGGCGTGCCCGCGGTCGTCTACGACGTTGGCGGCCTCGGCGAGATCGTCGGCGCGTTCGGTGCAGGACGCGTCGTCGCTCCAGGCGACGTGGCCGCCCTCGCGGGCGCTATCGGCACGCTCTTGCACGATCCGGACGAGCTCGCAGAGGCTCGAGCCGGCGCAGCGCGTGCGCGCGAGACTCTCACCTGGGAGACGTCGGCGGAGGCGCATCTCGAGCTCTATCGGGAGCTCGCGTGAGGTTTCGGCGGCATGGGCGCTTCCGTGACCTCGTGACGCGTCAGCTCGATCTGTTCGCCGCTGACGACGCCGAGCTACTGGTGGAGGCGGTCGAGGCGGAGTCGACCTGGAACTCGGCGTCCGCGGAGTCGGCGGAGGATGCCTACGGCGACTATCAGCTCGTGGTGGACGCGATCGCCGACCGGCTGCTCGACATCCGCGAGTCGTACTCCCGATCGCTGGACGAGGACGCGGCGGGCGAGTACTCGGCCGAGTTCACCCGCCAGGCGACCCGTCGATACCGGCGCTACGCGACGCTCCTCGCCGATCTCGAGATAGATCTGGCCGACGAGTAGGGCGCCCCTGGGGCCTCAGCGGCGCTCGTCGAGCGAGAGCTCGGCGGCGTTGCGGGGGCGCAGGAAGTGAGCCAGCTTCAGGTGAACCGAGGCCTCCGCATGACGTCCCTGCTTCGCGAGCGCGCGACCGAGTGCGTAGTGAGCGTACTCGTCAACGGGCGAGAGGTCCAGCACCTTCCGGAACTCCTGCTCGGCGGCACGCCAGTTCGCGATCCGGAAGTAGGCGATCCCGAGTGCCTCGCGAATCGACGCCTTCTCGGGCTCGAGGCGGCGCGCCTTCTCGAGCGGCACCGTCGCCTGCGCGGCCTTGCCGTCGCGTAACCGGGCCTTCCCGAGCTGGTAGAGGTCGTACGCGTCGCTCATGCCGTCAATGGTGCCAGCTCGATCAACCGCGCCGGAACGAGCGCACGGAGAGAAAGCCCCGGAGGCGCCTTCCATGGCCAAGCCGGTCTCGCAGGGCGGAGAGAACCGTCCGCAGCTCGGCCCTCACGTGGTCGCTCGCCACCTGCGCTCCCTCCGGTGGCCCGTACCGCGCGCGGGCAAACGCCGTCGTGAAGGCGCTACTCGCCACCCCGAGCGTTCGGAGCTCCGTCTCGAGCTGCCATACGGGCGCGGAGAGGGTGACGGGAGATCCCTGATCGCAGATGAACGCCGCGAGCTCCGCTCGGGCCGCCGAGGCCCGTCCGCGGGGGTCGCGAACGGACGCGAGCCGAAGCCGGCGGGCAGCCTTTGCCGCCGTGAGCAGTGCAAGCAGGGCGATGAGCACGGCAAACGGTGCGATCGTCCTCCAGGCGAAGCCCTTCTTCGTGGCCGTCTCGGGCTGCACGGGGGCGCCCCGGCGCGTCGGATTGCGCCCGGCAGCGTCGGAGCCGAGGAACTGGCCCGACCCGAGCGCCCGGAGCGCCTCTGCGGAATCCGACGCGTTCGTGTACGTCGAGGACAGCGTTCCCCGCCCGGGCGTCGGGTCGAACGGGAGCCATCCGTAGCCGGCGAACCACACCTCGACCCAGGCGTGCGCGTCATGATCGGTCACCGTCCAGCGGCCGTCCTTCCACGTCCCGCTGGTGAACCCGACAGCGACGCGCGCGGGGATGCCGAGGTAGCGAAGCATCAGCGTCATCGTTCCGGCAAACTGCTGGCAGTAACCCCGCTTCGAGCGCTGCTCGAAGTCGACGAGGGCCGGCAGCCCCTTCGGCGCCGGCGGATGCTGATCGTAGGCGAATCCCCCGCGCGAGCGAAGCCATCGCTCGATCAGGGCCGTCGCCTCGAACGGCGACCGCGCCCCGCTCGTCAGTCGACGCGCGTCGCGCCACAGCTCACGGTACGGAAACAACGGCTGATACCGCGAATCGGTGAAGATCGCGTCGACGACCGCCGATCTTCCGGGCGTGCCGAACGGCGGGAGCGACGGCCTACCGACGTCCAGATAGCGGGCGAGCCCGCGCGGATAGGCAGCGGGCGAGCGTGCGAGAGCCTGTGGGGTCGGGTTGGGGGCATAGCTCCACACGTCGTACCGCGACAGCGCAGAATCACCGCCACGCTTGATCATGACGCCGCCGCTCAGGAACCGAGGAGGATCATCCTTCCCCGGTTCGATCGCGACCGGCTGCGTGGCCGCGACGACGTGACCATCGACGGGCGTCCGTACCTCGACGCCCTGCCGCACCCAGTTTCGCTCGAGCCGCGCGGCAGCAGGCAGAAGCGGGTCCGGGGGCAAGAGCCTGCCGTCACCTGGTGTGTCACTCGTGTAGAGGGCCTCCACCCAGCGGTCGGCGATGAACGTGTCGAGCGTCGTTGCACGCCAGTAGAGCGCCCTCCGGGGCGCCGACACGCGAAGAATGGTGGTCTTCTTGGCGGGAAAGTCGATGCCGCTGTAGTTCGACGTCCAGACGAGCGCAACCGCTCTCCCCGTGCTCGACTCGCCGAAGAGGTCCCAGTTGCGCCAGTCGAGCGCTGCCGCGGACGGCCGCGCCCCGATCCCGGCGAGCACCACTGCGGCGACGGCGACGCCGGCCACGATCGCCACCCCGGGTGCGAGCCCTTCACGGTCGGCCATCCCTGCGACCGCTACCGGCCACAGCACCGCCACGAGCGCGACCGCCCCCATCGCGATCGTGTTGCGCGAGGGGTTCACGGTCGTCGGGATCCCTATCCCTGCCGCCGTGATCGTCGCGGCCACGAACGGTCTGCGACCTGCCGTCGCTGCAACGCCGAGCGCGAATGCCGCCCCGAGGAGGACGACCAGGACATGCAGCTCCGGATGCCGCGGCCCGGCGAAGGGAGTCGCGATCGTGTACGCGTCCGAGAGGCCGCGATCGACGACGTCGCCGAGACCTCCGGGGGCGACCCTGACGAGCACGATCGCGGCCCCGGCGAGCACCAACACGGCGACGACCCAGCGGGCGCCCTCCCGCACCGGGAGGGTGACGAGCAACGAGGCCGCCGCAGCGAGGACGAAGGCGAGCGGCCTCGCACCGACCTCGAGCGTGGCCCAGGCGAACATGACCGCCGCGACCGGGAGTGTCGCAGCCGCGAGTCGGCGGACGGCTCCTCTAGGCACTCAGGGGCCTCGCAACGCCACCCGAGAGCGCCTCCTCGATCGGTGACCCGGAGGAGATCACCGCTACCGGGATCCCGTGAGCCGCGGCGCGGAGCGTCGCCGGGTCGACGTCCCGGCGTGAGCGGCCCGCGAACGTCTCCGACGCGACGACGACGAGCGAGAGCCGGCGCCCGCTGTTCCTGAGGTCGATCATCGCCTCGACGGCGAGGTCGGGCCGCCCGGTGACGACGACCACCTCCCGTGCGTGGCGAATCGGGCCGGCAGGGGATCGGAGCGCGGCCACGATGCGGGCGCCGGGAACCGGCATCACCGCCGCCAAGGCATCGAGCGTGAGCTCCCAGTCGTGCCCGCCCGAGCGAACCCTCACCGGTGCGAAGGAGGCGGACGAGCCGACGATGACTGCGCGCTTGTTGTGCATCGCGTGCGCTCGGGCAAGAGCGCCTGCCGCGCGTACAGCGGCGTCGAAGCTCGAGCTGCCGATCGGGCCCGCCACGCCGTCCGGGTCCTGATCGAGCACGACGGCGACCTCGTCACGGGGCGCGTCGTCGAGGTCCTTCACCATCAGCTGTCGGCGGCGCGCGGTACTCGGCCAGTGCACCGCGCGGAGCGGCTCGCCCGGGGCGTACTCGCGAATGGCGTGAATCTCGAAGCCTGCTGTCCGGCGGGCTGTCGATCGAGCGGCGCCGGCCTCGAGTGCGCCGTGGGTCGAGAAGACCGATCCGAGCATCGGTATGCGCGGTCGCACGAGAACGACCAGGCCGTCGTCGAGGACGTGTGTGACGCGCTCGAGCGCGAGCGGGTCGGCGAGGGCGACCTCGAGCGGTCCGAGATCGTGGCGGCCCCGCGGCAGGTCGGCGAAGACGAGCTCGACCCGCGGACTGCGTGTCCGACGTACGACCTCCGCCGTTCCGAGGCGCTGCCTGACGGTGATCGTGCCGCCGAGCGCCTGCCGTCGCTGCTGCGCCCTGACGACGATCCGCACCTCACCGCCCTCGACGCGCTCGCCCGGGAGCAGGCGGCGCTCGACATCGAGCGATTCGCGCGCTCCGCGCGCCCAGAGGCGAGCGTACGCGGCGGCGAGAAGCAGTCCGAGGCCGATCACCATCGCCGGAGTCGATCCGAACGCCCACGCGGCGACGAGGGCGATGATCCCGAGCGCGCCGGCGACGGAGCTCCCGCGTCTCACACCGGCGGCGGCGTTCCTTCGACGGCGTCGCGCACGGCGTCCTCGGCTGCGATCCCTGCCGAGCGCGCCTCCGGCGCGAGGAGCAGTCGGTGCGCGAGAACCGGCTCCGCCATCCGCCGGATGTCCTCGGGCGTGACGAACTCACGTCGTTGCACGAGCGCGTGCGCCTTCGCCAGGCGCAGGAGTGCGATGCCGGAGCGGGGGCTCGCGCCGAGCGCGAGGTGCGGGCTCGACCGCGTGTGCTGCAGGAGTCCGACGACGTACGCCCTGACGCTCTCCTCGACGAAGACGTCACGCGCCGCAAGGATGGCATCGTCGATCTCCGACGCCCCTGCGACGGGGATGACGCGGTCGAGCGGCTGCTCTCCGGTCTGCTCGGAGAGCATGCGCGCCTCCTCCGCGAGCGGCGGGTACCCGATCGCCATCCTGACGGCAAAACGGTCGAGCTGCGCCTCCGGCAAGGGATACGTGCCCTCGTACTCGACCGGGTTCTGCGTCGCGATCGTCAGGAACGGGCGGTCGAGCGGGTACGTCTCGCCGTCGACCGTGACCTGTGTCTCCTGCATCGCTTCGAGGAGCGCGGACTGCGTCTTCGGCGAGGCCCGATTGATCTCGTCGACGAGCAGGATGTTCGCGAACACCGGCCCCGGGCGAAAGCGAAAACGGCCTTCCTGCTGGTCGTAGACGTTGACGCCGGTGACATCGGACGGGAGGAGGTCGGGTGTGAACTGCAGGCGCGAGAAGCGCAGGTCGAGCGCCCGAGCGAGCGTCTTCGCGAGCACGGTCTTCCCCACTCCGGGCACGTCCTCGACGAGCACGTGCCCCTGACCGAGCAGGCAGAGAAGCGGGAGCCGGAGCGTTTCGACCGGTGCGTGGACGACGGTCGCGAGGGTCGCGACGACGCGGTCTGCGAGATCGGCAGCGGCGTGTGCCCGCGCGGGCTCGAGCGCGGCCGGGGTCGTCATCACCGTCCCTCGAGCAACCGCTCGACCTCGTCGAGGACGGCTGCTGCGATCACCGGTTTCGACGCGCGTGAGACGAGGCGGTCGCCGGTCGCCGTGACGAGCGTCACCTCGTTGTCGGCACTCTCGAACCCGATGTCGGCGCGCCCCACGTCGTTGTAGACGACGAGATCGACGTTCTTGTCGGTCAGCATGGCGCGCTTGCGCTCGAGACCGGCGGCTCCGTGCTCGGCGCCGAACGCCACCAGAACCTGGTTTGGCGTCCGTCGCTGCCCGAGCTCCGAGGCGATGTCCGTCGTAGGAGTGAGCTCGACGTGCCACACGTCGCCGTTCTTCGCCCGCTTGCCGTCGATCGGTGCCGCGGAGCGGTAGTCGCCCACGGCGGCCGCCATCACGATCACGTCGGCCCCCGTGCGAAGCAGCGCCTCACGCTCGAGGTCGGCGGCGGTCGGCGTCGCGACGACGTTCACGCCCGCCGGAACCTCTCCGGTGACGTTCGCCGCAAGGAGCGTCACGCTGGCACCACGTCGTCGCGCCTCGTCGGCGAGCGCGATCCCCATCCGGCCCGAGGAGCGGTTGCCGATGAACCGGATCGAGTCGATGGGCTCGCGGGTGCCACCTGCCGTCACCACGACGTCGAGCCCTTCGAGTGATCGGGATCGCCCGAGCAGTGATTCGACGTGGGCCACGATCTCGGCCGGTTCGGCCATCCGCCCGACGCCCACTTCGCCCTCGGCGAGCTCCCCGCTCGCCGGGCCGACGACCTGCACACCGCGCTCCCGCAGCAACGCCAGGTTCGCCCGGGTCGCCGGGTGCTCCCACATGCGGGTGTTCATGGCCGGGGCGACGAGCACCGGGCCGTCATGGGCGAGCACGGTCTCGGTAAGGACGTCGTCCGCGAGCCCGTGCGCGAATCGGGCCATCGTGTGCGCGGTGAGCGGTGCGACGACGACGAGATCCGCGCGCTCGAGGTGCGGGTAGAGGCCGGCCTTCGCCGGGGCCGCCACGGGCGCTCGCGCGAGTGCCGCGAACGTCTCCGCCGAGACGAACCGCTCCGCGCCCCGCGTCGGAACCGGCAGCACGTCGTGGCCCGCGCCCATCAGGAGGCGAATGACCTCACAGGCCTTGTAGGCGGCAATCCCGCCGGTGATGCCGAGAATGATTCGCGCCACGGACACAGTGTGCCGGTAACGGCAACAACGGTGTAGTGCGCGGGAAGAATCCCGGGACGGGTGGGCGGAACGGGCCCCGCGCTACGCGGGTGCGGTGTAGCGGATCTTCGCCTGAGCGATCTCTTCCATCGCCATCGTCAGGTAGTTCTTCGACCTCGACTCGATCAGCGGCGGCGGGGCGCCGTCGAAGCCCATGCCCTCACCGAGCTGGTGGTGATAGCTGTTGATCTGGCGAGCACGCTTGGCAGCGACGATGACGAGCGCGTAGCGCGAGTCGACGTGCTCCAGCAGATCATCGATGCGAGGTTCGATCACGAGGCTGCCATGGTAGCTGCGAACTCGAGCTCCTGCTCGACGATCGCGCTCAGCGAGCCGGTCGCGCGCTCGACGTCGTCGTTCCGCACCATGTAGCGAAAGCGGTGTGCCTGCTCGAGCTGGTAGCGCGCGAGCTCGATCCGGTCGCCGATCTCGCCCGTCGACTCGGTCGCCCGGTCGCGGAGCCGGCGCTCGAGCTCCTCGACGGGGGCGGCGATGAAGAGGGTGACGCTCCCGGGAACGTCGCGCTGAACGTGCAGCGCGCCGTCGAGCTCGAGCTCGAGCACGCAGACCCGGCCGTCGTCGGCGACGCGCTGGATCTCGGAGCGCAAGGTGCCGTACCTCTTTCCGGAGACATACTTGACGTGCTCGAGGAACGCTCCGCTGTCGACGCGCTCGACGAAGGTCGCCTCGTCGAGGAAGTGGTACTCGATGCCGTCGGTCTCTCCGGGCCGCTGCGGCCGCGTCGTGGCGGAGATCGCGACCTCGAGCGTCGGGATGCGCTCGACGAGCGCCTTGATCAGTGTCCCCTTGCCGGCGCCCGAGGGGCCGGTGATCACGAAGACGGGAGCGGGACGCACGCGGCGGACCGCTCGACCTATCGGTTGAACAGCGACACGAGCTCGGCGCGCTGCCGATCGGAGAGGCCGCCGACGGTCTTCGACTGGCTGATCCTGCACTGGTTCAGAAGTCGGGCAGCCTTCACTCGTCCGAACTTCGGCACCGCCATGAGCATGTCGAACACCTTGGCGGTGGAGACGTACTCGGGCGGGTCGAGCAGGATGCCCTCGATCTGCACGGTGCCGTCCTTGAGGTCCTTTTTCAGCTGCGCCCGCCGAACCCGGATGTCGTTCGCCCGCTTGAGCGCTTCCATCCTCTGGTCGAGCGACCGAGCGGGTGCCTGCACTTGAATCTTCGACGCGACCATGAGCGCACGAGTCTAGCAATCCGGCGGTCAGGGTCAAGCGGAACCGTTTTCTCCTATTTGCAGGACAATTGTCGGATCAACTGTTGGCAACTGCGAGCGCTGCGAGCGGATCTGCATAGCCGTGGCGCGTGGCCTCGTGCCCGAGCTCGTCCCGCACGCGCGCCGGCGCCGCCGGATCCGAGAACAGGATCGTGCCCAGGGAGACAACATGAGCGCCCGCGGCGACGAGGTCGAGCGCGTCCCTCCCGGACTGCACGCCTCCGAGGCCGACGATGGGTACGTCGACCGCCCGCGCGCAGGCGGAGACGCATGCGAGCGCGACCGGCTTGAGCGCCGGCCCGGAGTACCCGCCGTAGCCGCGGGCGAGAATCGGCTTCAGCGTGGCAGGGTCGAGCGCCATGCCGCGAAGCGTGTTGACGAGGGTGAGCCCGTCGGCGCCCGCCGAGACGACCGCTCTGGCGGACTCTCCGATGTCGGCGTTGGCTGGCGAGAGCTTTGCGTAGAGGGGCTTCGTCGTGCGCCCGCGACAGGCGGCCACGATCTGGGCCGACGATTCCGGCGCCTCGTCGACGTTCGGGCACGAGAGGTTCAGCTCGATCACCTCGACGTCGGGTCGTCCGTCCAGCCGCTCGCAGATCGCAGCGTAGTCCGAGGCGGAGAATCCTCCGACCGAGACCCAGATGCGGAGGCCAAGCGCGGCGAGCGCGGGCATCGTGGTCTCGAGGAAGGCGTCGATGCCCGGCCCCTGAAGCCCGATCGAGTTGAGCATCCCCGCCTCCGTTTCGGCGATCCTGACCGGGGGATTCCCTTCACGTGCCTCGGGCGTGATCGTCTTCGTCACGAAGGCGTCGAGCTGGGCCGCGACGCCCGGTGCGGTGAGTGCGTCGAGGCATCCACTGCCGTTGAGGATCGGGACGCTCACGCGGCGCGGAGGACGGGGCCGGCGACACACAGGCGCTGGAGGCGGCCGTCGACCTCGACGACGCAGCCGAAGCAGGCGCCGTACCCGCAGGCCATCGGCGCCTCCCAGGCGAGCTGGGCCTGCGGCACGCGTCCTCGCAACGCGGACAGCATCGGCTCCGGGCCGCATGCAAGGACGTCGACCGGCTCGTCCGGGAGCAGCGACGTCACGAGGACGGGGTCGAGCGCAACCTCGGCGCCCGGGACGAGCGCCGCTGCCTCCGCGTGGTGAGCCGAGCGGAAGCCGAGGATCGCGGGGACAGTGCCGAGCGACTGCACGAGGAAGGGAAAGGGCGCGACCCCGATCCCGCCGCCGACGATCAGCGGCCGGGGAACGGTGAGATCGAATCCGTTCCCGAGCGGCCCGAGGACGTGCAGGCGCTCGCCTGGTGAGAGCGCGCAGAGCGTGTGCGTGCCCGAGCCGATCGGATCGATCAGGAAGCACAGCTCGCCTGCCTCGGCGAGGCAGAGTGACATCGGCCGTGGCAGGACGTGACCGGGCGGCCGGAGCATGAAGAATTGCCCGGGAATGCCCGGCTCCACGCCACCCGCCGCGACCCGTAGGAGCGTGTACGGGCCGATCGCCTCCGTCCCCGTGACCGTCAGCTCCTCGGCGGTCGCACCGGGGACGGGCGCGGTCACGAGTCGATCCCGATCCGCTCCTGCAGTGAGAGCGCGGTCTCGGCGCGGGCATTCGCGATCGCGTGCACTGCCGCGGCGGCGCCGGAGATCGTCGTGATGCACGGCACCCGTGCCGCGAGCGCCGCCTCGCGGATGCGATATCCGTCGGCGCGGGCGCCGGAGCCCTGAGGCGTGTTGATGATGAGGTCGCAGCGACCCTCGGCGATCAGGTCGACGACCGTCTGCTCGTCGCTCGCGGCCTCGGCGACCTTCGCCACCAGCCCCACGTCCAAGCCGGCCGCCCGCAGCGTTCGCGCGGTGCCGTCGGTCGCGACGATCTCGAACCCGAGCCCGGAGAGCGCGGCCGCGATCGAGACGACGCTCGACTTGTCGCTGTCGTTGACGGAGAGGAACGCCGTGCCCGCCGACGGAAGCGGCCTGCCCGCGGCGCGCTCGGCCTTTGCGAAGGCTGTCGGTAGGTCGGAGGCACTCGCCATGACCTCTCCGGTCGACCGCATCTCGGGGCCGAGCACCGGATCGGCGCCGGGGAACCGGGCGAATGGCAGGACGGCGGCCTTGACGCTCACCTGCGTCGGGCGCGGTGCCGGAAGATTGAGATCGGCGAGCTTCTGTCCGGCGGCGAGCTTGCATGCAGCCTCGACGAGGTTGATCCCGATCGCCTTCGACGCGAACGGGACCGTGCGTGACGCGCGCGGGTTCGCCTCGAGCACGTAGACGGTCGAGTCGGCGATCGCGAGCTGGATGTTGAGCAGGCCGACGACTCCAAGGGCGGGCGCGAGGCGCCTGACGATGTGCTCGACCTCGAGCGCGTTCGCGAGCGTGAGCGACTGGGCGGGCAGCACGCAGGAGGAGTCACCCGAGTGGACGCCCGCCTCTTCGACGTGCTGCATGACTGCCGCGATGTAGACGTCCTCTCCGTCGCAGAGCGCGTCGACGTCGATCTCGACCGCATTCTCGACGAAGCGATCGACGAGGACGGAGCCGGAGACCGCGCTCATCGCCTGCCGGAGCTGGGCGTCGTCGTAACAGACCCGCATCGCGCGGCCGCCGAGCACGTAGGAGGGGCGCACGAGCACCGGGTAGCCGATCCCGGCGGCCGCGGCGAGCGCCTCGTCGATGCCTTCCACGGTCGCCCACGGCGGGCACCGGATCCCGAGCTCGTCCGCGAGGGCGCCGAACAGCTCGCGATCTTCGGCGAGGTCGATCGCGGTCAGCGGGGTGCCCATGATCTTGTAGCCGGCCGCCTCGATGTGACGTGCGAGGCGCAGCGGGGTCTGGCCGCCGAACTGGGTGACGACGCCCTCGGGAGCCTCGCGGTCGAGGACGGCGAGCACCTCCTCCGGCGACAGCGGCTCGAAGTAGAGCCGGTCCGAGGTGTCGTAGTCCGTCGAGACGGTCTCGGGGTTGCAGTTGATCATCACGGCCTCGTACCCGAGCGCGCGGAACGTCTGCACGGCATGGACGCAGCAGTAGTCGAACTCGATCCCCTGGCCGATCCGGTTCGGCCCCGAGCCGATGATGACGACGCGCGGCACAGTCGCCGCGGGCAGTGCCTCGTCCTCCTCGCCCCAGGTCGAGTAGTAGTAGTTCGATCCCGCCTCGACCTCGCCCGCACACGAGTCGACGCGGCGATAGGAGGGCTTGATCCCCTTGGCATAACGCGTGCGCCGGACATCGTCGCCGCTCGTGCCCCAGGCGGCGCCGATGGAGTCGTCCCCCCATCCGGCACGCTTGGCACGGAGGATGTCGAGCGAGGCCAGCTCGCGCCGCGCGTGGGCGAGCTGCTCCTTGAACCACGGGTGGACACCGTCGGGGATGTCGTCGACCGTCGCCCACGGGGTCGCCGAGCCCGGGTCGAGCTCGCGCGAGCCGAAGGCCTTGAGGAAGGCCTCCGTGAACGTGCGCCCGATCCCCATCGTCTCACCGACCGATTTCATCTGCGTGCCAAGCGTCGCGTCCGCGCCGGGGAACTTCTCGAACGCGAATCGTGGGAACTTGACGACGACGTAGTCGAGCGTCGGCTCGAAGCTCGCGGGCGTCGTCTTCGTGAGGTCGTTCGGGATCTCGTCGAGCGTGTATCCGACCGCGAGCTTGGCTGCGACCTTGGCGATCGGGTAGCCGGTCGCCTTGGAGGCGAGCGCGGACGAGCGCGAGACACGGGGGTTCATCTCGATCACGCGGATCTCGCCGCTCTCTCGGTTACGGGCGAACTGGATGTTCGAGCCGCCCGTCTCGACGCCGACCGCCCGGATGATCGCGACCGACGCGTCGCGGAGCTCCTGGTACGCCTCGTCGGAGAGCGTCATCTGAGGGGCCACGGTCACGGAATCGCCCGTGTGAACGCCCATCGGATCGAGGTTCTCGATCGAGCAGACGATGACCACGTTGTCGTTCAGGTCGCGGATCACCTCGAGCTCGAACTCGTCCCAGCCGCGGATCGACTCCTCGACGAGCACCTGCGTGATCGGGCTCTCGCGCAGGCCGCGCTCGACGATCGCCCCCAGCTCCTGCTCGGTGTCGGCGAAGCCACCGCCGTGCCCTCCGAGCGTGAACGCGGGCCGCACGACCGCCGGCGCCGGGATGGAACCGAGCTGGTCGACCGACGTCACGATCTGCGAGCGCGGCGTTCGAAGCCCGCAGCTCTCGACGGCATCGCGGAACAGCGAGCGATCCTCGGCTCGCCGGATCACGTCGACACGCGCGCCGATGAGCTCGACGCCGAGCTCGTCGAGGATGCCGGTCTCCGCCAGCTCGATCGCGAGGTTGAGCGCCGTCTGGCCGCCGAGGGTCGGCAGGAGCGCATCGGGCCGCTCGCGCCGGAGGACGTCTGTGACGCCCGCCACATCGAGTGGCTCGATGTAGGTGCGATCCGCGAACCCCGGGTCGGTCATGATCGTTGCGGGATTGGAGTTGACGACGATCGTGCGGAAGCCGTCCTCGCGGAGCACCTTCAGCGCCTGGCAGCCCGAGTAGTCGAACTCGCACGCCTGACCGATCACGATCGGCCCGGAGCCGATCAGGCAGATCGTCTCGATATCGGTCCGCCGTGGCATCAGGCTGCCTGCAGGCCCTCGACCCAGCGCTCGAGGATCGGCCAGGCATCGTGCGTGCCCGGGCCGGCTTCCGGGTGGAACTGAACGGAGCGCGCGGCGAGCTCGGGGTAGTCGAAGCCCTCGACGGTGCCGTCGTAGAGCGACACGTACGTCGCCTCGCGCTCATCGGTCGCCGCGACCGCGAAGCCGTGGTTCTGGCTCGTCACGAGGACACGACCGGTGGCGCGCTCGAGCACCGGGTGGTTCGCGCCGCGGTGGCCGAACGGGAGCTTGTAGGTCGTGTGCCCGGTGGCGAGGCCGAGCAGCTGATGGCCCAGGCAGATGCCGAGGACGCTCGTTCGACCGAGGAGCTCGCGGATCGCGGCGACCTCCTCGACCAGCGGCTCCGGATCGCCCGGCCCGTTCGAGAGAAGCACCCCGTCGTAGCCGGCGAGGTCGTCTGCTGTCGCGGCATGGGGATACACCGTGACGGCTGCGCCCACGCGCTGCAGGCGGCGCATGATCGATGCCTTCGCGCCGTAGTCGACGACAGCAACCCTGACGCGCCCGTCCTCGTTGAAGACCGTCGGCTCGACCGACGAGACCGCCGAGACGAGGGCCTGGCCCTCCATCGACGGCTGCTGTCGGATCAGGTCGATGGCTGCTGCGGCGTCGAGCTCTTCCTCGTCGGCGACGACGGCGGCGCGCATCGCACCCGCCTCACGGACGCGGAGCACGAGCATGCGCGTATCCACGTCCTCCAGTGCGACGATCCCGTGCGAGGCGAGCCAGGCACTCCAGGCCGTGCCGCCGCACCGTCGCATCAGGACGCCCTTGACCCAGGGCTGCGCCGACTCGAGCCGTGCGTCGTCGACGCCGTAGTTGCCGATCATGGGAGCGGTGAAAGTGACGAGCTGCCCGGCGAAGCTCGGATCGGTGACGGTCTCCTGATAGCCGGTCATTGCGGTCGTGAACACGGCTTCGCCGAACGCGACACCGGGCGCCGCCACCGAGCGGCCCGTCAGGACGGTCCCGTCCTCGAGCGCGATATAGCCGCTACTCACGCCGCGTACACCACCCTGCCGCCGGCGACCGTCTTGACGACTGCGCCCTTCAGGGTCTGCCCGAGGAGCCAGGAGTTCGTCGACTTGGAGCGAAAACCGTCCTCCTTCACGACCCAGCGGGCCTCGAGGTCGATCAGGACGAGGTTTGCGGGCTCTCCGACCGCGATCCGCGGCACGGTCAGCTCGAAGGTCTCCGCCGGGCCGGTCGACATTCGCTCGAGCACGAGCCCGAGCTCGAGCTCGCCCGTCTCGACGAGAAACGTGTTGATGGCGGCGAACGCGGTCTCGAGCCCGGTAACGCCGAACGGCGCCTCCTCGAACGGCGTCTCCTTCTCGTGGCGCGCGTGTGGAGCGTGATCGGTTGCGATACACGCGATCGTTCCGTCCCGCAGTCCGTCGAGAAGCGCCTGCCGGTCGTCCTCCGCGCGCAGCGGCGGGTTCATCTTGCGGTTGGTGTCGAGTGTCAGCACGGCGTCGTCGGTCAGGCAGAGATGGTGCGGCGAGACCTCCGCGGTGACGGCGACCCCGCGAGCCCGGGCGGCACGCACTGCGGCAACGGACTCCCGCGCCGAGAGATGCATTATATGCAAAGGACGCTGCACATATGCGGCGAGGCTGCAGTCGCGCTCGATCATCACCGACTCCGCCACGGAGGGCCAGCCCGCAAGGCCGAGCGCCGCCGAGACGGCCCCCTCGTTCATCTGCCCGTCGCGCGACAGGCTCGGCTCCTCCTCGTGGAGCGCGAGCAGCCTCCCGGCGGCGCCGCTGTACTGCAAGGCTCGCTGCATGAGGCCGGCCGACACCACCGGCCGGCCGTCGTCCGAGAACCCTGCGGCTCCGAGCCGGGCCAACTCGACCATCTCGGTCAGCTCTTCCCCACGAAGCCCTTTGGAAATCGACGCGAGAAAGCCGGTCGGTATCGCCGCGCCCTCGCGTGCCTGCTCGATCAACGCTCCGAGCACGGCCGCCGAGTCGACGACGGGGTCGGTGTTCGGCATCGCCAGGATGGCGCAGTATCCCCCGGCGGCCGCGGCGGCAGTGCCCGTCGCGATCGTCTCCTCGTCCTCGCGGCCCGGCACGCGGAGGTGCACGTGTGGATCGACGAACGCCGGGGCGAGCAGGAGCCCGGGCGCGGGCTCGCGGGCAGGCTCGAGGCTCGTGATGATGCCGCCTTCCACGGTGACGTCGAGCGGGCCGTCCACGCCCGCCGCCGGGTCGAGCACGCGCGCACCACGAATCGTCAGGCTGTCGCCCGGGCCGTCGGGCCAGAAGAGGGTCATGCGACCTCCAGCGGTCGTGCGTCCGCCCCGGGGCCGCCCGCGAGCAGGTCGTAGAGCACCGCCATCCGCACGACGAGGCCCGACCGCACCTGCTCGGAGATCAGCGACACGCCCGAGTCGGCGACCTGGGGATCGATCTCGACGCCCCGGTTCATCGGCCCCGGGTGCATGACGAGCTGTCCCGGCCGGAGCCGCGCCGCGGTGACCCCCCACTCCGAGGCGTACTCGCGGAGCGACGGCACGTAGGCGGCGCCGGGATCCATCCGCTCCCGCTGCATGCGCAGGACGTAGACGACATCGGCCGCTCCGATGTCTGCGATCACGGTGGAGACGTCACAGCCCATCTCCTCGATGCCGCGCGGCATCAGCGTCGGGGGGCCGACGAGCGTCGTATGCGCGCCGACCAGGCCGAGCGCCTCGACCAACGACCGTGCCACGCGTGAGTGCAGGACATCGCCGACGATTGCCACGTGGAGCCCTTCGAGCCGTCCGAGCGACTCGCGCATCGTGAAGAGGTCGAGGAGCGCCTGCGTCGGATGCTGGTGCTTGCCGTCGCCTGCGTTGACGATATGGGCGTGCGTCGCTCGGGCGACGAGGTCCGGCGCGCCGATGTGGGGATGGCGGATGACGATCACATCGGGGTCGTACTCGGCGAGCGTGAGAGCCGTGTCCTTGAGCGACTCGCCCTTGTCGACCGACGAGCCGGACGACCGGAGCGCCATCGTGTCGGCGGAGAGGCGCTTCGCGGCGAGGTCGAAGCTCGACAGCGTGCGGGTCGACGACTCGTAGAAGAGGTTGATGATCAGCCGGCCACGTAACGCGGGCAGCTTCTTCACCTCGCGGTCGAGCGAGCGCGCGATGGTCGCTGCGGTACCGAGGAGGCGCTCGACGTCGTCGCGGTCGAGGTCCGAGATCCCGATCAGGTGCCGCCGCACGGGCCGCAGCGGCGTTGGGGCAGCGGGGGGCTGCGCGGTCGTGGCTTCAGTCATCGGCGCTCCCGGCGAGAAGCACGCGGTCCTGTCCATCGATCTCGCTCAGCTCGACGCTCACACGCTCGGTGCTCGAGGTAGGAACGTTCTTGCCGACGTAGTCGGGCCGGATCGGCAGCTCACGATGGCCACGGTCGACGAGGACCGCGAGCTGCACACGCGCCGGCCGCCCGTACTCGAGGAGAGCGTCGATCGCGGCGCGGATCGTGCGGCCGGTGTAGAGGACGTCGTCGACGAGCACGACCGTCTTCCCCTCGAGCGCGAAGTCGAGCTCCGTCCCGCGGACGACCGGCTGGGCGTGGAGCGGCGGGCCGCCGCCGCGCGCGAGCACGTCATCGCGGTGGAACGTGATGTCGACCGCGCCGGTGGCGACCGAGACGCCGGAGCGTTCGGCCACGAGCGTTCGCAGCCTCTGGGCGATCGGGACACCGCGGGTGTGGATGCCGACGAGCGCGAGGTCCTGGAGGTCGGCATTTCGCTCGATCAGCTCGTGCGCGATGCGTGAGAGCGTCCGCGCGAGGGCTCCGTCGTCGAGCAGAACCTTTGGCGCCGTCTGGCCCGGGACGTGCGTGTTCATCGTGCTCCTTTCCGGCCTCTCCGGGCCGGTTTAAAGGGTCGCCGAGCAGTGTACGGCATCGGCCAGACGACCGTCGCGGAGGGCGTCAGGCGTGGCCGACGACGATCAGCTGGTCGAGCCGAGCCACCACCCGGGCGGGTAATTCACGCTCGGCTCTCGCCGTGCCCTCGTCGAGCTCCTCGGGCGAGAGGAGGTCGAAGGTGGAGATGTGCCTTCCCTTGACGCGTGCGAGCGCCTCGGCGCGCGTGTGCGCCGTCTCGGTGACCACACGTCGGGTCTCGGCGCGTGGGAAGCCGGCGTCGGCGAGCTCTTCCACGAGGCTCGCCTCGGTCGGGAACCGCCGCTCGTCGATCGCCTGGATCGACGGGAAGTACGGGCCGAGCCAGTACGTGCGGAAGTGATCCTCATGGAAGGTCGCGATCGCGACCCGGCCCGTCGGCGCCACGACCCGACGTGCCTCGGCAAGCGCGAGCTGCCGGTCGACGAGGTGGATGACGAGAGACATGGTGACGCGGTCGAACCAGGCGTCGCGGAAGGGCAACTGCTCGGCAGCGGCCTGCCTGATACCGACTCCGGCAGGAACGGCGGCTCGTGCGACGGCAACCATCTCGTCGCTCGCGTCGACCCCCCACACCTTGGCGCGGGCTTCGGTGGCGAGTGCGGCCGCGAGCAGGCCCGTGCCACATCCGACGTCGAGGACGCGCCGGCCGCGGAGATCGCCGAGCTCGACGAGCGCCGTGAACCGCTCCCACCAGGCGCCGTCGGGCGGCCGGAGCGTGTCGTAGGTTCCCGCGCGTGCGTCGAAGTCCGGACGCCGGATCTCGCTCACGTGTCGGATACCGGCGGTGCGGCCAGCGTTCGTGCCTGCCGCGCGCCGCGGCGGACGAGAGTCGGCTCGCCACGCTCCGAGAACGGGATCTCGACGACGTCGAAGTCTCCTGGTACGACGGTGTTCGGAAACAGCTCACGGGCCTCGTCCCCGGCCGCGTGACCCGCATATCGGCTCGAGACGTGCGTCACCGCGAGGAGCTTCACGCCCGCCTCGCGGGCAACGAGGGCGGCCTGCCCGGCGGTCGAGTGCCCGGTCTCTCGCGCGCGCTCCAGCTCGTCGGCGCAGAAGGTGGCCTCGTGCACGAGGAGATCGACGCCCTCGACGGCGGTGACCACGGAGGCGGCGGGTGCCGTGTCGCCCGTCAGGGCGACAGAGCGGCCCGGGCGGTCCGGCCCGAGCACCTGGGCCGGCTCGACGGTCCCCCCTCCCGGGAGCGTGACGGCCTCGCCTCGTTGGAGCGCACCGCGCTCGCGGCCGGAGGGCACGCCGAGCGCGTCGGCGGTGGCGACGTCGAAGCGGCCCGGCCTCGACTCCTCGGCGATGACGTAGCCGACTGCCTGGGTGCGATGGTCGACGCCGAAGGCGCGGATCTCGTAGTCGGAGCGCGTGAGAACGTCGCCGGGCGCGATCTCCACCGCTTCGACGGGGTACGTCAGGTTGCCGAACACGCGCCGCAGCGCGCCGAGGAGCTCCCGTAGCCCGCTCGGTCCGTAGAGGGTGAGCGGCACCTCGCGGCCGCGCAGCGCGAACGTCTTGAGCATGCCCGGGAGCCCGAGGTAGTGATCCGCGTGGAAGTGCGTGAGGAAGATCTCCTCGAGGTCGACCAGCCCGACGTCCGAGCGGAGGAGCTGTCGCTGCGTGCCTTCGCCGCAGTCGATCAGGAGCCGGTCGCCGCCGCGGCGGACGAGCGTCGCGGACGTCGCGCGCTTCGCCGTCGGAGCGGATCCCGACGTCCCGAGAAACACGACGTCGAGGTCCACGCCGAGCAGTGTAGTCGGGTGGCCGCGACGCTCGTTCTACAGCACGAGGTCGGTGTAGACCATCTCGCCCTTGAACAACCGTGCCACCGGATCCCACGGGAAGAAGATCGCGTTGCGCCACTCGAGCTTCTCGCCGGTCGGCTCGTGGTCGAGCCAGCGACCCGTGTGCGTCGCCGTCACGATCGCCTCCTCGCAAACGCCCTGAGGGCCGATCACGATGTAATCGAGGTCGAAGTGGATGTCGGGGAACGCAGTGAGGAGCTCGGTGTAGAAGCGCGTAGCCCCCTCGTGGCCTTCCCAGCGGGCGCCGGTGCCGGCGACCGTGTAGACGCAGTCCTCGGTCAGCGTCGACATGAGGCCGGGAAGATCGCGGTTGTCCTCCGCGATCGAGTGGACCTTCCAGAGCTCCCGGATCTCGGCGACCTCGTCGGGATCGACCGGCCGCCGGAGGAGATCGAGGATGCGGTCAGTTGCCATGCCGTGCTCCTTCGGTTCGGCCGCCGGTTGGTCGGCGGCACCGCAATCCTATGTCCCGCACCCCGCCCCGACCTACTGCGGAACGCGCAGAACCTGGCCCGGCGCGATCGTCGAGTCGCTGAGGTGGTTCGCGTCGCGGAGCTTCCAGACGCCCTCCCGGGGATCGCCACCGTATGAGGTGGCGGCGATCGACCACAGCGTGTCTCCGGGCTGGACGCGATACGCCTTTGCAGGCCCACCGGCACCGGAGTCGCGGACGAAGAGCGCCCACATGGTGACGGCGACGAGCGAGACGAGGAGGAGGCGAGCGAACATGTGTTCGTCATAATGCACGAACACCTGTTCGGTGTCAAGGGCTACCTATCGAACGGTGCGCGAGAACGTACGCGAGCGGAGGTCGCTCGATTCCGCAACGAGGCGGATCGCAACGGTTGCGGGCCTGAGCGGTCCTTCGCGGCGGAAGATGAGCTTGGCGGGTCGTTGCGGCAGCGCCTTGCGCTCGAGGCAGCCGGGGCTCGCGGCCGTGCGCTTCTTCATCAGAGCGGCGGCGAGGATTCCCCCGACCCGGCCGGGCAGCACGCAGCCGAGGACGCGGGCCCCCTCGCCGGAGGGCGCCTCGACGCGAACCATCCGTCGCGCCTCGATGCGCCAGAGTGGCCTGACGGAGCCGATGACGCGCTTCGCTGGATACCACGGGTCGATCGACTGCGCGCATCCCGGCTCGGTCTCCTCGATCGCCGTCAGAACGGACGCCGCGGAGGCACGCGGGGTTCCGTCGACGCGATGGAGGGCCGCCTGGAAGCCGTTGAGCTCGACCGCGTCGTAGAAGCCGAAGAAGTTCAGCTCGGCGATACTTGGGTCGCACGCGGCCTTGCGAACGAGGGAGCCGTAGACGCTCGCCTGGGTCGCCTCGTCGGTGACGGGAACGTTCTCGAAGCCGGAATAACCGAGCAAGCCGCTGGTATCCACCTGCCAGCCGACCTCGTCGAGATAGACCTTCAGCCCGCTCACGGTCGTCGGCTGCGCGGTGTCGCGGAACGCGTCCCAGAGCGCCTGCTTGATCCGGCCGAGATCGGAAAAGCCGGCGTTCGGCCATGGATAGCTGCGTTCGAGCGGGTCGATCGCGCGGGCGGGATAGGGATGGAAGCTGAGCCCGTCCATCAGCGGGCGATCCCGGCCACTTGCCCGATACCAGGCCCCGAGCGCCGCGAGGAAACGCACCGGCGACGTGGAGACGTTGCTATGCGCGGTTGGACGGTCGTTTCCGCGCGGCGAGAGGCCCAGGCCGACAACGGTGATCGTCGGGTCGACCGCCTTGAGCGCGTCGTACCCGGCGGCGAGGAAGGCGCCGGCAACGGCGGCGGAGGCGTTCGTGCGGTTACGGCGAAACTGCGGTCGCAGGAATGCAGGTTGGTTCGGCTCGTTCATGACGACGAACTGCTTCACGGTCGGGTAGCGCTCTGCGACCGTCGTCAGCCAGGTGGCGAATGCCGCCGGTCGTGCGGTTCCGTCCTCCACCTCGCGCGGCGGGTACGGGTAGACGGCGAGGACGACCCGAAGCCCCGCCTTCTCTGCAGCTGCGATCGCCGTGTCGAGCGCGTCCTGATCCTGAATCGTGAGCGGATCGCTCGGGATCCACCGCGTCGTCATCACGGATTGCTCGAGCCGGAGATCGGCCATCTCCGCGAAGAACCCCGTCTGATCCGCTGACCACTTGCCGGTGTCGTCGTTCGCGCCGATATGAGCAGCCGGCGCAGCGCCCGCCACCACGATCGCGAGGCCGGCCGTCACGACGAGCGCTGCCACAGTTCTCCGCACGGACCTCCCCGATTCGCCGCAAGCTGCCCCTCTCCTCGGAGCAAAGGCCGATACTACCGACCTTCGAGATACTCGAGCAGCGCGTCGAGAAGCCGGCCGGCACCGAAGCGGACCGGGTCGTCGGCGACGAGGCCCGTCTCCGCTTCCGCGGCGCGGATCGCAGCACGCGCACCCGGCTCGTCCAGATGCCGGGTGTTCAGCGCGATGCACGCGACGCCGGCCCGGCGGCGCGGAAGGGAGACGCGCTGATGCAGCTCGACCAGCTCCGGCAGCGGCAGGAGTGGATGGCCCGCGTAGCCATCGATCTCGGTGGCTCCCGCGAGGTGGCAGAGAACGAACGCGTGCGGCGCCGAGCCGTGGATGAGCCCGAGCGTGACGCCCGAGTAACCGGGATGCGAGAGCGATCCCTGCCCCTCGACGAGAAGGAGGTCGCCCCCACGCCGTCCCCCCTCGACGACGAGCCGCTCGGCGGCTCCGGCGATGAAGTCCGCGACCACCGCGTCGACGGATATGCCCCATCCGGCGATCGCGATGCCCGTCTGGCCCGTCGGGACGAACTGGGCCCGGATGCCCCGAGCCTCGGCCTCACGGCCGAGCTCGAGCGAGACGGTCATCTTGCCGATTGCGCAATCCGAGCCGACCGTGAGGACGATGTCCCCCGGCACGTCGAGATTCGCACCGGTCGCCACCTCGAGGTTGGCCGGTGGCCGCCGGAGGTCACGCAGGATCGCACCGGATGCGGCCGCGAGCGGGGCGAGCACCGGGTCGTCCTCGATGAACTCGTGGAGCCCGTTGTCGATGCCGATGCCGTGGCGCACGCACTGTTCGAGGAGCATGCGCCAGGCCGGGGGGAAACGCCCTCCCACCGTCGCGACGCCGACGAGCGCCGCCTCCGGCTGGAAGGCCAGCGCCGACCCGATGTCGGCGACGATCGGGACGCCACGCTCGGTCTCGCCCGCGCGCGTCGAGTCGAGAATCACCACGACGTCGTCGGCGCCGTAGCGGAGGACGCCGTTCATGGTCTTCGCCCAGTGGGGATCGCCGGAGAAGCCCTCGGCGAGGATGAGCAGGCGTCTGGATGGGCTAGCCGACACCGAGACCCGGCTCCTCCGACGGAACCTGCACGCCCTCGATGAAGGTCACGCCGGGGCAGGGATCCTCGGCGAGCAGCAGGTTGCCGTCGAGATCGACATGATCGCACAGGGGCGCAACGACACAGCCGGCCGCGATCCCGATCCCCGATTCGACCATGCAGCCCAGCATCACACCGAGGCCGAGCGCTCGAGCCGCATGTGCCATCCGGACTCCCTCGCGGATCCCGCCCGACTTCGCGAGCTTGATGTTGATTCCGTGCGCGATCTCCCCGCAGCGAGCAACGTCGGCAAGGGTGTGACAGTCCTCGTCCACGTAGATCGGCACCGGTGAGCGGGCCTTGAGCTCCTCGCCGCCGGGGTCGTCCGCCGGCAGCGGCTGCTCGACATACGCGACGCCGAGCGCTGCGAGCTCGGGAATCGAGTCGAGTGCCTCGTCGAGCGACCACCACTCGTTGACGTCGACCTGGAGCGGCAGGTCGGTTCGAGATCGGACCGCACGCACGCGCTCCACGTCGAGGCCGTCGCCGCCGCCGAGCTTGAGCTTCAGGCGCTTGAACCGGCCTGCGACCCTGTCTGTCCGGCGAGCCATGTCGTCCGGGTCACCGAGCCAGATCGTCCATGACGTCGGTGGGCCGATGCGCGGCAGCCCGAGGAGCTGCCACACCGGCACGCCGAGCAGCTTGCCCTGGAGATCGTGGAGCGCCCCGTCGAGCGCCGCTTTCGCGGCCTGCTCCCCCGGAATCTCGGCCAGGCGGGTGCCGATCTCCTCCAGCGCGAACGGGTCGTCACCGACGAGGTCGCAGTGCTCCTCGATGAATGCGAGCGACGACGACGACGACTCGTCGTAGCGCGCGATCGGCGCCGCCTCGCCCCGCCCGACATGGCCGCCGTGGCGAAGCTCCACCTGAACGACTTCTTCCCAGTCGCTCGCCTCGCGGGCGATCACGAAGGTTTCCGCCAGCTGGAGCCGGACGATGCGCGCGCTGGTCTCCATCCGCGCAAGCCTACTTCGTGGCCGTCCCGACCGACGTCGGAAGCCGTGTCGGGCGGTACCGGCGACCCCGCCGTCCCTTGGACGAGTGAGCGAGCCACGCGCCCGACCCGCCGATACGAAACCTGTGGGCTCTGCCGCCGCTCGACGCCACCACGCGCGACTCCCGCCCGTCTTTCCGGAACGGGTGAGCGTGCCGTGAGCGCGCTGCCGGCTACGGAAACGGGCGCAAAGCGCCGGATCGGCGAGATCCTCCTCGCTCACGGCTTCGCCACCCCGGAGCAGATCGCGGAGGCGACGGCCGAGCAGGAGCGGACGCAGCAGCCGCTCGGCCAGATCCTCGTCGGCCGCGGCACGATCACGCGACTCGAGCTCGCGAGCGCGCTGGCGGAGCAGTGGTCCGATCCGGCGACGTCGATCACACCGTCTTCCTCCCGGTCGGCTGGACCTCCGCCTGCGCCTTCGGCCCAGGACGAGGCGCTGTACGCCGCGCGCCTCCAGGAGGCCGTCGCCGACCTGGCGCGCAAGGTGCAGTCGAACCAGCCGCTCGAGAACATCGACGAGAGGGTCGAGGAGCTGTCGCGCCGGATCGAGGCGACGCTCGCTCGCACGCAGCACATCGAAGCCGCGGTCGCGACGCTGGCGGAGAGCCTCGAAGGCGTTACGACAGGCGTCGAGGAGGCCTTCTATGCGCTGCAGTCCGGTACCGCAGAGCTGGCCGAGGACATGGTGCGTATCGACCGCACCCTCGGGGAGCTGGCAGCGCGCGACCAGCCGCAGACAGACGGCCGGGCGCTTGCCGAGATAGAGGAGCTCAGGGCGACCATCGCCGGTCTGAGCGCCGCCAGCGACAGCGTCGACCCCGCGCTGCATGGCCGTGTCGAAACGCTGGCAGAACGTGTCGAGCGGATCGAGTCCAATCCCGCAGAGGGGACCTTTCGAGCCGACCTCGAGAGCCAGGCGCGCACGCTCGACAGTCTCCGGTCGATCGTCGACGAGCTGCGCGAGCGTCCGACGGGCGCACCGGATATCGACGAGCGGCTCGGCTCGATCGAGAGCCGCCTGGCGGCCGCCGTCGAAGGGGAGGCCCAGCTCACCCGACAGGTCGGCGCGCTCGCGGATCGAGTGTCGGCCCGGACGGAGGCCGACCCACGGGTCGACGGGGTCGTCGAACAGCTCGGCGCCCTGGACACGCGCCTCGACGCGGCGCTCACCGAGGTAGTCGGCCTCAAGGAGCAGCTCGCAACACACGACGACCGCGCAGTCGACGGGCGCCTGGACGACCTCACCCAGACGCTCGAAGTGCTTCGTGGGGAGATCGCCGACGTCGCCGCGGTGTCCTCGCGGCGCGACAACGTCGTCGGCGACCGCCTCGAGGAGCTCGGAGCGCGGATCGAGGGGATCTCCCACGAGGCCGCCGAGAGCCGTGAGGCGGCGGCACGCGTCACAGCCCTCGAGGAGAGGCTCGGAGACGGCTTCGTCACTCCCGACGCGCTCACCCGCTCGATCGAGCGGGCATTGAGCGAGCGCGGAGCACCCGAGGCCGAGGAGCGCGTCGAGGCGCTCGTGGGCCAGATCGACGCGCTTCGATCGGATCTCGCATCGCTCAGCGAGGCGGGCGAACGGCGCGACGCGGAGGTCGCCGGCCTGGCGGAGATCGGGGCGCGGGTGCAGGAGCTCGACACCGAGCAGCCGGACGGAACTGCCCTGGCCGAGCGCCTCGATGCGCTCGAGCGGGCACGGCCCGGGGATCTCGACACCGTCGACGTTCTCGCCCGGGCGATGGATCGCATCCGCCACGACCTCACCGAGGCGGCGCGTCGCGAGGGCCAGAACGCCGAGGCGCGCGAAGCGCTGGCCGAGCTCGGGCAGCGAATCGCAGCGCTCGAACTGGCCCGCGAGGAGGAGCCGATTGTCCAGCCCGCATCGGAGCCGGACGAGTCGGAGCTCGTCTCGGAGCTCGAGCGCCTTCGTCTCGTGCTGGAGCGGGTCGGGCTTCATCTCGGAGAGCACGACAGGGCCATCGCCGACCTGTCCCCGAGCCGCGACGTGCACGAGCGTCTCGACGAGCTGACCTCGCTCGTTCACAGCCTCACCGCCCAACGGCCGGACGCTCCGGTCATGGCGCAGCCGCCACCGGAGCCCACGCCGTTTCCCACGAACCCGGACGATCTGCTCCGGCGCGTCGCGGAGGCGGAGGCGGCCTCGCAGAGTGACAACGAGAAGCTGATGGGCCGCCTCGAGCGTATGGCCTCCTCGATCGACTGGCGTCTGCAACGCCTCGAGACCGACGAAACGGAGCCGACGGACGCCGCCGAGGAGGCAGACGACTCGTCCGAGTAACCGATGGGAGTTCTGTCAGATTTCGGAACGTCCCTGGACCAGCGGCAGAGTTCGTCCGGCTGAGTGTCCTTACGTGATTCTCAGGCGGTTCTTACGCTGGGTTAGCAGGACGACAAGCCGTTCGCTCAGCGATCGCCTGATTGGTCGGCTGGATACGGGTCGCGCCAACCGACCGACATCCGACGCAGATCGTCACGTATCCGGGGATTGAGTAGCCGCTACTGACTGGGCGCACCGCGGCAGGATGGCACCCGGCGACATGCCCTTGCGACCACGTACGCGGACGTGGACGGTGCGGCATGGACCTATCAGGAGTGCAAGAAAGAGGCCGAGGGTTGGGAGGATTTCTGGTGGATCTCGATGACGATGGTCAGGACGAGATGGCGGAGGTCGCCGCGAAGTTCGCCTCGGCCCGAACCGACGTGCTCCTCTCCGGCGTCCTCCTGATACTGGCCTCGACTGCGTTCCTCGTGTTCATCGTCGGAGCTGCCGAAATCTGCCGGCGCGACGCTGGAGAGGGCCTGCTCGTCGGGCTCGCTCGCTCCGCCGGCATCCTCGACATCGGGGTCTTCGTCGTCTACGCGGCGATCTTCGGGTCGCTGGCTGCGTCCCTGCGGATCTCGGAGCTGAGTGTGTCCGCTGACGGACACCGTTTCACCCGTCGTCGTCCCTTCCCGCTAGCGTCGGCCACGTGAGCCCGCGTGGAGGACGCCGAGGCGCAAGCGACACAGCAACCCTCGCCCGCACGACGCTCTCTTGCGCTGCCGCTTCGATGGCCGAGTCTGCGACTGTGGCCGGAATCAGGGTCTCAAAATTCGTCGCCCCTGGGGCACCTTCCGAAGAGCCGGGTAATCGGGTGTCCCGGTGCCTTGGGCGAATCCGCGCCACTGTTTCAACCGGGCCGCCCTCCGGGCGGTGCCACGGAGGTCTCCGGCCACACGCTGCCGCCGAGCGTACCGCCGTGGCGTGGCCTATGTCCTCGCTTTCGATCACCCCGACCGAGGCGAAAGCCACCATCCAGCAGTAGAAACTACGGGCGTATTCGCGTCTGCAACGACCGAGACGCAGCGTGTAGGCGGTCACTTGCGTCTGCGTCCGCTCCACAAATGTGGGAGTTGAATCGCATGAGTAAAACCCTCGCGGTCCTGGCCGTTCTCGGCATCGTGCTCGTCGTAAGCAGCGGTGCCTACGCAGCCAAGGGACTGCTGACCGGTCTCGACATCAGGGACGGCTCAGTCACCGGTAAGGACGTCAAGAACCACTCACTCACCGGGTATGACATCAAGCCCGGCTCAATCACCGGTTACTACATCAAGAACGGATCAATCACAGGTGCGGACATCGAGAACGGCTCACTCGGAGGTTTGACCGGCCCGAGAGGCGCGACAGGCAAGACCGGAGACACAGGCGCAGTCGGCGCGCTCGGCCTGACCGGCCGCAACGGCGCGGCAGGCCCCGCCGGTAGCCGCCGGTTCAGATGGCTCAACCGGCCTCGCCGGAGCCGTGGGAGGCGACCGGTCCGACTGGTGCAACCGGATCTGCCGGAACCGTGGGAGCGACCGGTCCGACTGGTGCAACCGGATCTGCCGGAGACGTGGGAGCGACCGGTCCGACTGGTAAAACAGGAACTGCCGGAGCCGACGGAGCCGACGGCACCGTCGCGCCGTTGTCGGCCACTGGCGCACTCACCGCCCTCCCAACCACGGGCGGGGCCGCGCCGACGACCGTCGTCAAACTTTGCCGTACCCGCAGGCTCGTACATCATCCTGGCGAAGACGAATCTCTCCCACACCGGGGCGGGTGACTCCATCGGCTGCACACTGAACGCGGGCAGCACCACGCTCGATCAGATCGCCCTCAAAACACTCCCGGCGCTCGCCGCTGTACCCGTTTCTCTGCAAGCCGTCGCCACGGTCGTCGTCAGCGGTACCAACCTGAGCGTCGAATGCGCCGTCTTAGTCGCAAACGGTTCGGCAAACTACAGCAGCCTGATCGCCATTCCCACCAACTAACCACCCGCCGAAGACCACCGACGAACCGCCCCTTCCGGCGTGACGGTCGTGGCGCTTCTTGGGGCCACGCCGCTCGGACAGGCCGCCTACCACATGGTCATACCGAAGAACAGCGTCGGCGCCGCTCAACTTCGCCGTGGCGCCGTTACCAACGCAAAACTCCGCGGAGACGCGGTCAACAGCGGCAAGGTCAAGAACCATTCCCTGAAAGCAATTGACTTCGCGCAGGGTCAACTTCCCGCCGGTCCGGCTGGGCCGCGTGGTGCCACGGGGTCGAGGGAAAGGCCGGGCCGACCGGGCCGACTGGTCCGAGCGCCGGGTTCGACAACCGCCCGACGAGTTTCTCGTCTGAGGTTCTGCACCCCGGCAAGTACGCGACGGTCTCAGACCTCTCGTTGCCTCCGGGTGACTACGTTCTCAACGCAACGGCCGAATTCGCTTCACAAGCGACAACTGCCCTTACCCAGGCCCAATGCTTCGTCGTCCTCGGAACGTCTTTCTCGCGGGCGTTCAGCACGTCGGTTGCAGCGCGCGGCTTCACCACGCTTCCCATGACATCGGCATTCACGCTTCCGGCGCGCAAGACGGTGTCGATCCGGTGCACCGCTTCGGCCGATACGAACCTGACCACCCAGCGGTCCTGGATGACAGCGATCCGCGTCGGTTCCCTGAACCCGACGAAGATCTCTGATGCCAACAGGGTCTCTCCTCCGAAAGGCACCGTCGGCGGCTAGCTGAGCTGCTTGCACAGGCTGTGAACGGTTGAGGGTTCATCCGGCCCTCCTTTGAGGCTGTGCGGTCGAGGTCGTCGAGGGCGCCGTCGCCGCTGGGTGTGGTTCGGGTCCGGCGAGCTGGGGCTTTCGCCACGCCGCCAATGATGGGCGACGGCACCCGCCTATGTTGTGGCGCGTCGCCCCGGAAGCAAATGGCCCCCGCGACGAGCCAATCGTCCGGGGGCCTGACGACCAGGAGGTAGCCCGGTCGCGGGCGCATCGTGCCGGTGGTTGACGGCCGGTGCGTCGGTCGTGTGTCACGGACGGTTCGTGACACAGATTCGTGACACACGGGGGTCAAATCGGCCGTTTTCGGAAGCCGCGTCGCTACTGCGGTTCCGGCCGCAGGACACGCCACGAACCGCATTGCGCTGCGGTTCGTGGCTGTTCCTGTCTTTGTCTGGCGCAGACTGTCAACAACAAGCTGGCGATGCGCCCGGAAGGATTCGAACCTTCGACCTCGCGCTCCGGAGGCGCGCGCTCTATCCCCTGAGCTACGGGCGCTCGACCGGCCAGTGTACTGACCGTTGCGTAGTATCGAGCCATGGGCCTGCTGCTCTACGACAACCCGGTTTCGTCGAACGCGCTCAAGGTGCGATTCATGCTTGCCGAGCTGAGCCTCCCCTACGAGCGGCGAACGGTGCCGTTCGACCTGCCACGGCCCGACTGGTATCTCGCCGAGAATCCGGTGGGCGGGATCCCCGCCCTCGCCGACGATGATCTCGTGCTCGCGGAGTCGCACGCCATTCTCCGCTACCTGGCAGACCGCGAGCGGCGCTCGGACCTCTACCCGCCCGACCTCCGCGAGCGCGCCGCCGTCGACGAGTTCCTCGACCGCTGGGCGCTGACGTTCCGTCCCGCGTTCTTCCGCTACGAGTCGCCCGCGCTCGGGTTCGTCCCGGGCAAGGGGATGCTCGGCGGCCCCCCACGTCCGGAGGAGCTCGACGACGCCAGCGCGAAGATCGAGCCGACCCTAGAGCTCCTCGACTCGCTGATCGATCCGGCAGGGTTCGCCGTCCTCGGGCGGTTCACGATTGCCGACGTCGCGGCGGCGCCGATCCTCTTCCGGACGACCAAGACGGGCCTCGACCTCGGGCGCTTCGGCAATCTCACCCGGTGGCGTGACGCGCTCGTCGACCGGCCGGCCTTCAGTGCGGCCGAGCCCGTGACCTGACGCGCGTTCGCGAGGGCCGGCAATCACCGATGGGCAGGCATCGCGGCTATGATCACGAACATGGTTCTCGCGATCGACGACCCCGTCAGTACCGATGCCGAGCCTGCCCCGGATCACGCGCAAGGCCCGCGGCCGCGGCACAGCGGAGGTCGTTGCGCGGACCGTTCCCGTTCGCGAGCTCGACGCTAGCGGCCTCACCTGGGTCAACGTCGTCGGGCCAGACCTCGAGACGGCAAACGTGCTGTCGGAGCGGTTCGGCTGGCACCCGCTCGACGTCGAGGACATCGTCTCGAAGCGCCAGCGTCCGAAGGTCGACGACTACGAGGACGACGGCTACCTCTTCATCGTCCTCCACTTCCCGGTCTACGACAAGACGATCCAGCGTCTCAACGCCGCCGAGCTCGACGTCTTCATCGGGGCCGACTACCTCGTCACGATCCCGAACCGCGAGCTCCTCCCGGTAACGCGCCTCTTCGCACGGTGCGAGAGCGACGAAGAGCTGCGGGAAGGGCTGTTTGCGAAGGGGACGGGACGGCTGCTCTACGAGGTGCTCGACGATCTCTTCGACTACTGCTTCCCGATCCTCGACAAGATCGGGCACAAGCTCGACTCGATCGAGGACGACATGTTCGAGGGATACGCGGAGGACGTCGTTCGCGACATCTCGAACGTCAAGCAGGAGATCATCTCCTACCGCAAGGTCATCAAGCCGGGCCGCTCGACGCTGCGTGCGCTCGAGCGGCGCGTCGACAAGTTCCTGCCGGAAGAGCTCGATCTCTACTTCGACGACATCGTCGACTCGGCCGAGCGGATCTGGGATCAACTCGACAATTACAAGGAGGTCGTCGACGGCCTCGAGTCGACGAACGAGTCCGTCATCTCGCATCGCCAGAACGACGTTCTGCGCGTCCTGACGATCTTCAGCGTCATCGTCCTGCCGCTGACGCTCATCTCGGGCATCTTCGGCATGAACGTCGTCTTCCCGGGCGAGAGCTCGACGATCGCCTTCTGGGTGGTGATCGGGGTCATGCTCGTCACCATCGTCGGGATGTTCGGGTTCTTCCGCATCAAGCGCTGGCTGTAGGGCGGCCGCCGCGAGATCCCCCACCAGCGGGGGGGTCGACATCCCACCCTTTGGGTAGGGCGCATTCGTGCCGATACGTGTTTGGTTGGAGGTGCACCCGCTCCAGGAGGACGGTCGTGACGGCAGCACAGTTCGAGGCGCTCGAGACCCCCGTTGTCGAGGTCGTGCTCCGCTGGCGCTTCGAAGCGCTCGTCCAGGCGGGGTACGACGCCGGCAACGCGCTGATCCTGGCGAGCCACGTCGAGGTCGACCTCCACCAGGCGACCGACCTTCTCGACCGTGGTTGCCCTCCCGAGACGGCGCTGCGCATTTGCCTCTGAAGAGCCGAGGTTCCCTCGATAGAGCGATCATTCTCCCCCCCGGTGGGTGATAGCCCCCTCCCCACGCTGCGGGAACACTGCAACGGCACACCCCAAACGGCGAACAGGGAGAGCACCATGACTGCGGCACAGTTCGAGATCCTCGAGGTCGCCGAGGCGGAAGAGCTCCTGCGAGCCCGCTTCGAAAGCCTCGCCTGGCACGGCTGCCCACCCGGCAACGCGCTCGTGATCGCGAGCCATCTCGATATCGAGTTGCTCGACGCGATCTGCCTGCTCCAGCGCGGCTGTCCGGCCCATCTCATCATCCCGATCCTCGGCTGAGAGGGGCTGACGAGACGATGACTGCGACGCAACTCGGTCAGGCCACCCGGCACGCTGACGAACGGTTCCGGATGGGCTTCGTTCGCGCCCGATTCGAGGCGCTTGCGGAGTGGGACATACCCACCGGCGACGCGATTGCGATCGCGGACGCGACCGACGTCGATATCGTCGCGGCCGTGCGGCTGATCCAGCACGGCTGCCCCTCGGACCTCGTTCTGGGAATCCTCGCGTAGACCGCGGTCGGGGAAAACGGCACCCCTACGGGACGACGAGGCCGTCGATTCCCTCCTCGGGATCGGGCAACCGCGGGTCGATGCGCTCGAGCGCATCGACGAGAAGCTCGGCGACCGCGAGCGACTTGACCCAGTTGCGGTCGGCCGGCACGACATGCCACGGCGCGTGCACGCTCGACGTCTCGGCGATCACGTCCTCGTAGGCATCGATGTACTCGTTGAACCTGGCGCGGACCTCGAGATCGCCCGTACGAAACTTCCAGCGCTTCTCCGGATCGTCGATCCTCTCCTGTAGCCGTTCCCGTTGCTCGGCCTTCGAGACGTTGAGGAAGACCTTCACCAGGGTCGTGCCCTCGTCGACGAGCATCCGCTCCCAGGCGACGATATGGCCGGGACGGCGCTTCCAGGTCTTCGCGGGCTGCAGCTCGAGCATCCGCACGGCGACGACATCCTCGTAGTGCGAGCGGTTGAAGATCCCGATCTCGCCGCGGGCAGGCAGGGCAGCGTGGATCCGCCACAGGTAGTCGTGCGCGAGCTCGGTCGACGTCGGGGCCTTGAACGAGGCCACCCGGACGCCTTGCGGGTTGACGCCGTCGAATACCGTGCGGACGACCCCGTCCTTACCCGAGGCGTCGAGCCCCTGGAGGATCAGCAGGACGCTTCGCCGCCCCTCCGCGTAGAGCCGCTGCTGGAGAACTTCGAGCCTCGTTCGCACCTCGTCGAGCCGGGTCTGCGCCCGCTCCTTGCTCTCGAATCCGAGGTCGTCTCGGGCATCGCGTCCCGCGATGTCCGGCCTCTCTCCCGGCGCGATTCGGATGCTCGCGAGCATGACCGGAGTCTACGCCAGCCCTTGTCGTAGACTCGGAGCGATGCCAGATCGAGGCGCCTTCCGGCTCGGCACGATCGTCGATCCCACGACCGGGAAGCCCGGCGACGAGGACCTCGTGATCGGATCGAGCGACCTGACGACGCACGGCGTGATCGTCGGCATGACCGGGTCCGGCAAGACCGGCCTCGCCGTCGTGTTGCTCGAGGAGGCGCTGCTCGCGGGGATCCCGGCCGTGATCATCGATCCCAAGGGTGACATGGCGAACCTCGCCCTCACGTTTCCCGATCTCGAGCCGGCGAGCTTCAAGCCCTGGGTCGACGCGTCGCAGGCGCAGACCGAGGGCATCACCGTCGATCAGCTCGCCGAGAAGACGGCAACGACCTGGCGAGAAGGCCTGGCGGCCCAGGGCATCGGCCCGGAGCGCATCCAGCAGCTGAGGGATGCCGCCGACGTGACCGTCTACACGCCGGGATCCTCGGCCGGCGTGCCTCTCGACATGATCGGCTCTCTCCGGGCGCCGGCTCTGTCATGGGAGAGCGAGGCCGAGACGCTGCGTGACGAGATCGAGGGGACGGTGACGAGCCTCCTCGGGCTCGTCGGCATCACCGCCGATCCACTCTCGAGCCGGGAGCACGTCCTGCTCGCCAACCTGATCGAGAACGCCTGGCGGGCGGGGCGCAACCTCGACCTCGGCGCGCTGATCGGCGAGATCCAGTCCCCTCCGGTCCGCAAGCTCGGCGTGTTCGAGATCGACGCATTCTTCCCGCCGGCCGACCGCACGGCGCTCGCCCTGAAGCTGAACGCGCTCATCGCATCACCGGCCTTCGCCGCGTGGGGTGAGGGCGCCCCGCTCGATCCGCAGTCGCTGCTCTTCACCCCCGACGGAAAGCCGAGAGCGGCCATCATCTACCTCGCACACCTTTCCGACGAGGAGCGCATGTTCGCATCGACGCTCGTCTTCTCCAAGCTCGTCACCTGGATGCGGAGCCAGTCGGGAACGTCCGACCTGCGCGCGCTCGCCTACATGGACGAGGTGGCGGGATACGTCCCGCCGACCGCGATGCCGCCTGCCAAGAAGCCGATCCTGACGATTTTCAAGCAAGGCCGCGCGTTCGGCCTCGGCCTCGTGCTCTCCACCCAGAATCCCGTCGACCTCGACTACAAGGCGATGGCGAATGCGGGTACCTGGCTCGTCGGCAGGCTGCAGACCGAGAACGACAAGGCACGCGTCCTCGAGGGCCTTCGCTCCGCCGCGGGCGGGGCCGACGTCGATGCGCTCGGCACGGCGATCGGAGCGCTGCAAAAGCGTCAGTTCATGCTCGTGTCGGCCAAGGGCGGCGCCCCGCGGATCTTCGGCACCCGCTTCGCGATGTCCTACCTGCGCGGACCGCTGACGAAGGAGGAGGTGCAGCGGCTCGCGAGCGCCACGCCGCAGCCCGCAGGGGTCGCCGCGGTGCCCGATGTCGCACCGCCGGCGCCGCTCGCGCCCGACGAGACCTCGGTCGCACCAGCGGTCGCGAGCGGCGTGACGGTCTCCCATCTCGATCCTGCCGCCGCATGGGCGGCGCAGGTCGGAGCCGCCGCCGGAGTGACGAGGCTGCACGCGTTCCTTGCGACGCGGGTCGCCCTGCGCTACGACGACACCGCGGCCGGCATCGACGAAGCCCAGGAGTTCGAGGCGCTCTACGGGCCGCTCGACAGCGGCCTCGACCTCGACGCCGAGACCGTCGTCGACTTCGACGACCGGGACTTCAGGCCTGATGCTCCGACCGGGGCGGCCTACGTGCTGCCGGCCGCCCCCGTCGCCGAGGCGACGTTCTTCACGCAGGCGACAAAGGACGTCCGGGCACGCCTGGTCGCGAATCGCGCCCTCGAGATCTTCCGCAACCGGCAGCTGAAACTCACGTCGCGGCCGGGCGAGACCGAGGAGGCGTTCCTCGTGCGGTGCGACGAGGCAGGGCAGGTCAAGGCGGACGAGGAGACCGTCAAGCTGACGAAGCGGCTCGAGGCTCGGAAGGACCGTCTCGAGAAGGCGCGCGACCTGGCGCGGCGGCGCGTCGAGGAGCTCGACACGCAAACCAAGTCCCGGCAGGCAAACGAGCTGATCACGGGTGCCGGCGCCGTTCTCGGGGCGCTCTTCGGCGGGAAGCGCAGTGCCAGGTCGATCACGAGTGCCGTCGGCTCGGTCGCCTCGAAACACGGCCAGTCGGCGACCTCGTCCGCCCGCAGAGACACGGCCGAGGCGAAGGTGCAGCGAGCGACGGACGATCTCGCCGACCTCGAGCAGGAGATCCTCGACGAGGTCGCCGCGATCGACGAGAAGTGGCGCGCCGTCGCGGAGGCCGTCGAGCCGCTCGCGATCCGGCTGGAGGCAACCGACGTGCGCGTGACGGACGTGAGGCTCGTCTGGGTTCCGTTCGACTGAGCCGGACGCGACCGCTGGTGGCCGGCTTCAGCCGGTCGCCTGGGTTTCCCGCGCTCGCCGTCGCGCTGCTCGTCGCAGGATGTGGCGGCCTCTCCAGCGCGCCGCCCGCCGCCGATGACGCGCCGCTCCGGGACTCCGTGACCGTCGCCGTGGTCAACGACGGCGACACCCTCCGCACCACGTCCGGCCGCCGAATTCGGCTCGTGCAGATCGACGCGCCGGAGCTCCACGGCGACTGCTACGGCAAGGCCGCTCTCGCTGCGTTGCGGAGCCTGACGCCCCCGGGCTCGCGCATCACGCTCGAACGCGACCCGGGCCTCGACGCCACCGACCGCTACGGACGTCAGCTTCGCTACGTGCTCGTCGGCGGGACGAACGTCAACGTCGCCCTCGTCCGCCAGGGCGCCGCGTCACCGTACTTCTTCCGCGGTGACCGGGGGCGCTACGCGCACGACCTCCTCCGGGCAGTCGAGGAGGCCCGAGCCGGCCAACGCGGCTACTGGGGGGCGTGCCCGGCGGCGAGGCTGGAGGTGGACCGTGGCTCGGTCACCGGGCGAGGCTGAGTAGGATGGGTCCATGACACGGTTCTGGCACCCCGTCTCCGACATGTACGCGGTCCAGGCGTCCGGGGAGTTGATCCTCGAGCGCGGAGAGGGCTGCCATCTCTGGGACGAGGAGGGCAAGCGCTATGTCGACTCGACCGGCGGCCTCTGGTACGCGAACGTCGGCTACGGTCGCGCCGAGATCGCGGACGCCGCGGCGGCGCAGATGCGGAAGCTCCACGCGTACTCGCACTACGGCGACCTCTCGAGCCGCCCGACGACCGACCTCACCGACCGGATCTCGGCGCTCGCGCCGATGAAGGATGCCGCCGTGTTCCTCACGAGCGGCGGCGGGGAATCGATCGAGACGGTCGTCAAGCTCGTGCGGCGCTACTGGAGCCTCGTCGACCAGCCGCAGCGCACCGTGGTCATCTCCCGTGAGCGTGCCTATCACGGGCTTGCAGGGTTCGGCACGAGCATCATCGGCACCGAGGCCTTCAAGGTGGGCGTCGGGCCGCTCGCAGGCGGTACGGCACTCGTTCCCTGGGATTCGGCCGACGCACTCGAGTCGACGATCGAGGAGCTCGGGGCCGAGCACGTGGCGGCCTTCTTCTGCGAGCCGATCATCGGGGCCGGCGGCGTGCTCCTCCCACCCGACGGCTACCTGCAGGCAGTGCGCGAGATCTGCCGCAGGCACGGGGTCCTCTTCGTCGCCGACGAGGTGATCTGTGGCTACGGGCGCGTCGGCGACTGGTTCGCATGTAGCCGGCTCGGGCTCGATCCGGACGCCGTCACGTTCGCGAAGGGAATCACGTCCGGCTACGTGCCGCTCGGCGGCGTCATCGTCGGCAGCCGCATCCAGGAGCCGTTCTGGGGGTCGGCAGAGGCGGGTGTCTGGCGTCACGGCTACACGTACTCGGGTCACGCGACCGCCGCGGCGGCAGCGCATGCGAACCTCGACATCATCGAGCGTGAAGGGCTCATCGACCGGGGTCTCGCACTCGAGACGGAGATTCAGGCTGCGCTCGCGCCTCTGCTCGCTCACGAGCTCGTGAGCGAGATCCGGGCCGGGTTCGGAGCCGTCGCTGGGGTTCAGATCGATCCGGCGCTCCTCGTCGGCGACCCTGGCCTGACCGATCGGGTCACCGCGAGGGCCCGTGATCACGGCGTGCTCACGCGCACGCTCGTCGGCGGCGGGCTGCAGATCTCGCCCCCGCTCGTGATCACCGCGGATGATCTCGCGGAGGTCACAGCGGGCCTCGGCCGGGCGCTAGACGACATCGCAGCTTCGCTGAGCTAGACAGCGGCCCCGGCGTCGCGTACGAGATGCAGGAACCGGCTCCAGGGGAACCTCGGCCCCGGGTCCCAGTGGTCACTCTTCTTGAATGCCGTGCTCACGTCGGCGTGGCCCGTGATCCCGCGGCGACCCGCAGCGAGGCCCGAAGCCCGAAGCCGGCGGATCGGGATCCGTGTGGCGACGACATATGTCCGCGGTCAGGGGCGCCGCGCGCTCGAGCACCGAGCGGCTGTAGTCGTCGGCCCAGGCGCGAGCGCCCTGGCCCGCGAAGCCGGCGAGCTCGATGCCGATCGAGCCCGTGTTCCCTCCACGGGCGTGCCAGGCGATGTCATCCTCGCGCACGCACTGGATGATCGTCGTCGCATCGACGCAGTAGTGCGCCGACACCTCAGACACCGGGCTCGCGAACCATGCCGCACATGCCTCGGCCGCGCCGTCCCGCTCTCCGATCTCCATCGTGTGCATCACGACAAACGTGATGGCGCGCCCGTCGACGACCGTCCTGTGCGGGCTCTCGATGAAGTCGTACGGCACGCGCCCTCCCGGGAGTCGGCGCCGCAGCCGATCGGAGCATAGTTGCTACAAGACGACGGATGAGCGTCGATCCGTCCATCCGGGAGCTCGCCGAGAACCCGAACGTCTACCAGCCCCCCTCGCCCGGCCGGGAGCTCATCACCGATCCGGCGGGCCGGTTCTCGATCTACCTCGGGGCCGGAACAGGGCCGCACAGCGCCACCGTGCAGCGGGTGCGTCTGGCCGGGGACGATGTCTCTCCTACCGTCGCGGAGATACGCGCACTCCTGCGTCAACGGGGCCGCAGCGGAGCGGAGTGGGAGCTCGGCGAGTCGTGCACGCCGACCGACCTGCTCGGACGCCTGGATGCCCTCGGCATCGTGCCCGACGAGGACGAGCCGACCGCGATCGGCATGGTCCTTCAGCCAGGCACCGACGTCCCGGTCCCAGGCGAGGTTGCGACGCGGCCGGTCGCGTCCATCGACGAGCTCGTCGTCGCGCGACGCATCCAGCACGAGTCGTTCGGCGGCAGCGCCGACGAACTCGAGCTCGCTCGGGCAGAGGCCGACTTCGCCGCCGAGGGCGTTGCCGGAACGACCTTTCTCGCGTTTGTCGACGACGTTCCCGTCGCGGCCGGCTACGCCTCCTACACGCCGCTCGGCCTCCTTCTCTTCGGCGGGGCGACGCTGCCGGCTGCCCGCGGGCGGGGAGCCTACCGCGCACTCGTCGCGGCTCCGGCTCCAGGAAGCGGTGCGCCGCGGCACACCGGTTCTCGTCACTCACGCCGGCCACATGTCGCGTCCGATCCTCGAGCGCCTCGGCTTCACCCCCGTCGCGCGGATCGACCGCCTCATCGACGTCTTCTAGAGCTGCCGACAGGGAGGGCCGATGACCTCTCCGACGAGACGAATCGCCTCGCGAGGATCGTCGCCGAGTGCCCCGCCGAGGCTGATGTTCGTCACGCCCGCGGCGCGGAGAGCGACGATCCTCTCGGCTGCCTCCTCGGCCGTTCCGACGAGCGCGAGACGGAGCATGCCCGGTGTGACGAGTGCGCTCGCATCACCCAGCCTGCCGGCGTCGACGAGCCGGCGAATCTCGACGAAGTCCTCCGGAGCGAGCGCGAGCGTTGCAAGCGCGCGCTCCTCGAGGTACGGGCCAAAAGTGGCGACCATCTCTCGGAGCCGTGCGGCGGCAGGACCGTCCGAGGCCCCGATCGAGAGCCACGCGCAGGCGATCACCTCGACCCCGCACGGGTCGCGGCCGGCAGCCTCCGCGCCGCGGTGGATGTCTTTCGTCAGGACTGCAACCGATTCCGGAGGGGTTGCCATCGGCATCACACCGTCACCGATGGCGCCGCCGAGCCGCAGGAGCTCGGCGCCGAACGCAGCGACATGGATAGGCGGGTCAGGGCGCAGAGGCTCGAACCGGAGCCTGCATTCCTCGCCCCACCCGTGCGGCCCGCCGGCGGAGGTCACCACCTCACCTCGAAGGAGCGCCCGTACCGCCGCGACGGACGTGCGGAGCCGCTCGGCGAGACCCACGGTGTCGTATCCAAGCCAGCGCACCATCTCCTCGGTGTGAAGGCCGAGCCCGAGTGCAGCGCGACCGTGAGAGAGGAGATCGAGCGTCCCGACGTACGCCGCGATCTCGGAAGGATCGGTCGTGTACGGGTTCGTGCCGATGCTCCCGATCGTGATGCGCTCCGTCCGTGCCGCGATAGCCGAGGTCACCGCCCAGGCGCTCGTCATGAAGGGATCGTGTGGGATCCATACCTCGTCGAGGCCACACTCCTCGGCGTGTACAGCGAGATCGACGATCTCCGCCGGGTCACCGAGGTACTGAAGGAGGCGCACACCGACACGCACGATGGCGACGGTACCTCACGGAGCCCGTGAGGTAGCGCTCCCTCATTCATACTCAGGCAAGTGAGGAGTGACTTGCCGACCGGAACGGTGACGTTCCTGTTCACCGATATCGAGGGATCGACTCGTCTTCTCCGGGAGCTCGGGCCGGACGCCTACGCGACGGCGCTGGCGGAGCACCGCACCGACCTGCGCCCTCGCCAGAAGAGCGGAGGCACAGGGCGATTTCGCCGGCGCCCTGGAGATGACTCTCGAAAGCGCCGTGATCGCCAGCGATGTCGGCTGGGCCTGGTGGGAGGCCGGCCAGGTCCTCGACGCCGCCGATCTCGAGCGGAAGCGAGGAGATCTTGCCGCAGCCGAACGCCACGCTCGTCGCTCTCTCGAGCTCGGCCTCGAGCTCGGCGACCGTCGCGTCATCGTGTTCAGCACCGCCGAGCTCGCGATCATCGCCGCTGATGGTGCCGACGCCGCCCGGGCAGGGCTTCTCTGGGGCGCGGTCGAGACGGAGGCGCGCGCCGGACGCGTCGGCCAGTGGGAGGCGAACGTCGAGAGACTCGAAGCGCTGGTCATGCGCGTCGAGGGGCCGGCCTTCTCGGAGGCCCGTGCGGTAGGTCGCCTGCTCAACGTCAGTCAGGCAGTCGGGCTCGAGAGCGCCTAGCCTCAGCCGAGCCGCTCCATCGCCGCCCAGCCCTTCGGACCGGTCGTCTGGAAGTCGTAGAGGCTCCAGCCGCTCACCGTTCCCTCGTCGGTGACTGCGTCGGTGAACGCTCGAAGCTCCTCGCCGGTCATCCTGTTCGCCACGCCCCCGGCGGCGTGGATCGGGACGTCGGGGCCGACGGCGTTGCGCAGGAGGCGGAGCGATCGTGCGACGTAGCCGTAGGTCGCGTCGTAGCCGAGGAAGGCCGACCCCGTGTAGGTCATCGGGATCCAGGCGTCGACCAGCTTCGTCACCTCCTTGAACGGGAACCCGGGCCACCACCTCGGGTGGCGTTGATATGCCCTCGAGGGATACGTGATCGCAGCGATCGGCGTCTTCCCCGCCTCGTTGCGAAGCGTCCTGCTCAGCGCGACGAGGCGCTTCGTCCGCAGCGAGGCGCTCTTCAGGCTGAGGGATTCGATATCGAGCGAGACGCCGTCGAACGACCCGCCGGCCGGCGTGCGAAAGGACAGCATCGCCCGGGTGCGGCGAACGTCGGCGGCAGGCTTGACGAAGCCGGGCAGGTACCACGCGACGACCTTCAGTCCGCGCTTGTGCAATGCGTCGACGAGGAGCCCGAGTTGCCTCGGGTTGACGACGTCGACGGTGCTCCTGTCGTTTGCCGTCTCGACGTAGACGGTTCGCACACCGTGCGCCGCGATGCGTGCCGCGGTCGGCCCGGGGCTCTGGTACGCGAACGTGTCGTAGATGTCGATCCAGGTGCCAAGCCCGGTGAAGACGTCGGCATCCGCGCTCGGCGTCGCCCGCGCACCAAGCGGAGCGAGGACGAAGGCGAGGCACGCGGCGGCGAGTACGAGACGAAGCACGCAACGAGTCTACGGATCAGCGGTGAGGAAACGATGACGCGCGTACAGTGATCGCCGTGGGATCACGCCTCCCCCGCTCCGGCCTCCTGGCGCTCGCCGTCGCGCTCGCGCTTGCCGATTCGTCGATCGTCACGCTGGCGCTACCGGACATGGTGCGGCAGTTCGACGTCAGCATCACGGATGTCGCCTGGGTGCTGATCTCGTACAACCTCGTCCTGGCCGCAGTGATCGTCCCTGCCGCCCTCCTCGTCCGGCGCCGACCGCGGCTGCTCTGCGCCTTCGGCTCGATCGTGTTCGCCCTCGCGTCACTCGCCTGCGCCCTCTCGACCGACTTCGCGCTCGTCATCGGGTCGCGGTGCGTGCAGGCCGTCGGGGGGGCGCTCGTCGTGGCGGCGGCACTCCTCCTGCTGCGGGAGGCCGTTGGGTCGGAGCAGCGTGCCGCGCATGTATGGGCGCGCGCGGGGATCCTTGGAGCAGCGCTCGGCCCGGCGGCCGGTGGCATCCTCACGCAGCTCGCGGGCTGGGAGGCGATCTTCCTGGCCCAGGTGCCGGTGGCATTGCTCCCCCTCGTGGCGCTCTGGCGCCTCGAGGTCGGCGCGGTCGAGATGCCGAAGCCGCGCCGCCCGCACATCGGCGCCAATCTGGCCCTCCTGCTCGGGTCGGCCGCGCTCAGCGCAGCGCTGTTCCTCCTTGTCATCCTCCTCGTCAACGGATGGGCGCTCGACCCCGCGGTCGCGGGCCTCGTCGTGACCGTGATGCCGATCGCCGCCGTCCTCGTGGGCCGCGTCGGCCCTCGACTCGTCGGTGGCCGCGTCGCGCGCGCTGCGGCCGGTTTCATCCTGATCGCCGGTGGGCTTGCGGCCCTCGGGCTCCTGCCGCGTGTCGGCTGGGAGTGGACCGTGCCTCCGCAGATCCTCGTCGGAGCGGGCCTCGGCCTCACCGTCACGGCACTGACCGAGCAGGCACTCGCAGGGCGCACGCACCAGGTCGTGCACGGCGGCTGGACGATCGCGTCTCGGCACGCCGGCATCGTGATCGGGCTTCTGGTTCTGACGCCCGTATTTGCCCACGAGCTCGATCGCAACCAGGTCGAGGCGACGCGCGCAGGCGCTGCGATCGTGATCGACAGCTCGATCAGGCCGTCGCGCAAGCTCGCCGTGGCCCGCGACGTTCTCCGCGCGATCGACGAGGCGGACGGTCGGTTACCCGACGTCCGAAGCGCGTTCACCCCGGGCTCCAAGGGCGAGAGCGACACGGCGGAGTTGGCACGCGTCGGCGATGCGCTGCAGAGCCGACTCGAGCGCGCGGTGACGAGCGCCTTCGGCCCCCCGTTCCTGATCGCGGCAGCGTTTGCTCTCGCCGCGCTCGGCGTCGTCGCCGTGACGAGGGATGTCGTCCCGTGAGACGGTCGGTGCTCGCGCTCGTCGTCTCCGCGGTCGTCTCCGTCGTTCTCGTCGGCGCGTACGCTGCGCTCGGAAAGAGCACGCCGGCGACACCGACCGTGGACCCGTGCGCTCCGCGGGAGTGGCGCCCCACGAACGGTCTCGAGGCGACGATCGAGCAGATCGTCCTGTCCACGGCCGACGGTGCAGCGTGCGACCTCGGCGTCTCGCGGGAGGATCTCCTGCTCGCTCTCGGGAGCGGTTCGGAGCTCGACGCGTTCGCGGCGAAGAACGACGTCACGCGAGGAGATGCCGAGGCAGCGATCCGCAAGGGTCTCGAGACCGCGATCGGCGACGCCGAGCGTGCCGATGCGATCGGAAGCGGTACGGCGCGCCTATTGCGGCAGATCTCCGCGAACTTCCCGATCGGCGTCCTCCTGACGGTGCTGGAGAACGCATCGGAGTCGTTTCGTGAGCCTGCCCCTCTCGGTGGGAGTCGCCGGAGACGCCTGCCCTCGGCTCCCCCGCTGCGTGGGGGACGATTCCCCTCGAAATTCATCTCCGGGGCACCCGGATCGGCTCCGATACGAAGAACATGGCGATTCGAGAGACATGGGCGGACGGTCATGCGCCGCCGTTCAGCACCTGACCCGCTGGGCCTGCACGGGAACCATGCAGCTGGAGCTATGAGCGCGCGCGGAGGGAATGGCTATCCTGTGCGGCCTGCGGGCGTAGCTCAGTTGGTAGAGCGTCGGCTTCCCAAGCCGAAGGTCACGAGTTCGAGCCTCGTCGCCCGCTTCGATCTCGAGCCGGTTCGCGAGTGCTCGGAGCTCAGTAGTCCGAGTTGGCCTCGAAGTACTCAGTAGCGGCGCAGTCGCTCGCGCGCCTGCTCGTACTCCTCGTCGCTGATGGTGCCGCTGTCGCGGGCTACGCGGAGCTCGGCGAGCTCTTCCGCCACGTATTCGGGCGTCAAGGTGTCAGGCGGCTTGGGTGAGGCGCTCTCGGGTTGCCCGCGCCCGGCCAGCTGGTCGGGGTCGACCCCGAGTTGGCGAAGTCGTGCGCGCATCCGTTCGATCCCCAAACCGCGAGAGGGAAAGCGGTGGGCATCCGGCCCCGACAGGGGCCGCCGCTGCACCAACCGTCGGTACGCCGCAAGGATCACGATCGCCGCTCCCACCGCAAGCAGCAGCGTCACGAAGGCGTGGTTCGAGTTGTCGAACGCGTGGGTCGCACCGAAGAGCGCTCCCGCGATCACGCCGCCGATGATCGCGCCGAACATCCCAACAAGCACCGTGAACCAGAACGGCATCGGGTCTGGCCCAGGCAAAGCCAGGCGAGCCAGCGCTCCGATCATGAAGCCCACAGCGATGACAGAGAGGATTCCACCGAGCACGTCATCGACAGTTTGCCGACGTCCTCGACCCCGAGCTCCCGCTGCCAGCACTCCGAGCAGAAGCGTCGCACCGCCCCGCCGCGTCGCACTGAACGACCGAACTCCCCGATCCCGGCACGGATCCCGACTCGTCCCACTCGAGGCGTTGTCGAAGCGTGTTGGGAACCATCGTGACTCCCTTTCGACCCGGAGGTGACCGGCTCCCATACCATCGGGCGCGTGCGTCGTCCTCCTACGCTCGGATTGGTGCATCCACGACGGGCGATCGACCCGACGATCTCCGCTTCGCCGCTAGCGGTACTCCGGGTTCGGGAAGTCGAAGCGGCAGCCCGCGTCCCACAACGACCGTTGGTTGCCGTGGGCCGGGAAGCCGCCGGCGTCTTTCAGCAGTCGCGCCGTGTGGAGCAGGTTCCACGTCATGAAGGTCGTGTTCCGGTTCGTGAAGTCGTTCTCCGGCCCGCCGGAGCCCGGGTCGAGGTACGACGGCCCGGGCCCGGCCGCGCCGATCCAGCCCGCGTCGGCCTGTGGCGGGATCACGTAGCCGAGATGCTGCAACGAGTAGAGGACGTTCATCGAGCAGTGCTTGACGCCGTCCTCGTTCCCCGTCACGAGGCACCCTCCCACCCCGCCGTAGTACGCGTACTGCCCGTGCTCGTTGAGCTGGCTCGAGTTCCCGTAGAGCCGCTCGATGACGTGCGTGCAGACCGAGGACTTCTCACCGAGCCAGATCGGGGTCCCGAGGACGAGGATGTCGGCCGCCTCGACCCGCTCGTAGAGCGACGGCCAGTCGTCGCGGGGGGCACCGTGCTCGGTCATGTCGGGGTACACGCCCGCCGCAAGCTGGTGGTCGACCGCCCGGATCTGGTCGACGGCGACGCCGTTCGCCTCCATGATCGCGACCGAGATGTCCATCAGGCCCTGCGTGTTCGAGACCGCGGGCGACGGCTTCAGCGTGCAATTGATGAACAGCGCCCGCAGGTCGCTGAAGTCCCAGGTGCTCGTCGAGCACAGCTCCTTCTGGAAGTCGTTGAGCGGCATGGATCTCCTCCGAGGTCGATTGTCGTCGCTTTCTGTCTCGTCGAGAGGTGAAACGTGACAGATCAGCGGAGAATCGCAACCGCGAGCATCGCGTCGCACCCGCGGTCAACGAGCACACGCAGACAGGAGACGTCGAACGTCAGGTCGAGCGCAAGGCGAACCGCTTCGATGCAGTCGACTCCGGCTCGCTCCAGCTCGTCGAAGCGCCATTCGACGACAGCATCCGGAGCAGGACGCTCGATGCGTGCACGAACCGCCGGTGCAGTAGTTGCCGCAGTGACCACGGCCGAGGCATCGGCAGTGACCGGCCGGAGCTTTAGGGACTGTCGAGCTCGAGCGCGATCCGCGTCGAGCTCTCACCGAGCTTGATCAGGTCGGAGTCGGCGATCCACCGGCCGGCGACCGCACGACCACCGGAGCGGCGCACGGCCTCGCGCACGGGAACTGCCCAGCGGTGCTCGACGAGTGCGATGAGAGCGCCCTGGCCCGGCTCAATCGCATCCGCGACGCGCCACTTGTCGTCCTCGTCGAAGACGTGGCCGTCGGCAAGCTCGCGCAGGCCCCAGACGGCTCCGAGCTCCAGTCCGTCCTCGCCGGCAGCACCGAAGCCGATCAGCGCGCCGACGGATGCCCCGAAGGCAAGCGCCTCGTCCGCCTCCAGATCGCTGCGCTGAATCGATTCGATCACGCCGTCCTCGGTCTTCCGTACCGCGAGGAGGTCCACGAGGCGGATGATGTCGCCGTCCCTGAGACGCTCGAGCTCGGCACGAATCTCGCCGTGGAACTCAGGATCGTCGAATGCGATGACAAAGATCTCGACAGGGCCGACGGTCATGCAGGAAACCTACCGGATGGCCGTCACGTGCAGGACGAGTGCGTTCAGCCGGTGGTCACGGCCGGACCGAGAGCCTCGAGGCCCGCGTCGTACCGTCCGGCGGCCGCTGCAGCGTTGCAGCGTGCCCGATGGAGGAGCACGGCCTGCGCCGCCTCGATGTTCTCCTCGCGGCCCTGCCACGCCTGCAGGGTCGATGCCTGCAGCGCCCGGCCGTACGAGAACGAGAGCGGCCACGGACCGCCGATCCGGTTGATCGCGTTCAGGTTCTCCGTCGCCTGCACCTCGCTCTGACCGCCCGAGAGGAAGACGATCCCGGGAACGAGTGCCGGCACGTGGCGGAGGAGGTTGTGCACGGTCATCTCGGCGACGCGCTCCGCGGAGTCTCGCTCCGGGAACCCCTTTCCGGCAATCACCATATTCGGTTTCAGCAACGTGCCCCGGAGGTCAACGTCGAAGGCATACAGCGCTGCGTACACCGCAATCAGCGTGCGCGCCGTAGCGTTGTCGCAGGTCTCGATCGAGTTGTCCGCATCCATCAGCACCTCGGGCTCGACGATCGGCACGAGCCCGGCCTCCTGGCACAGCGCCGCATACCGGGCGAGCGCGTGCGCGTTCGCCTCGATGCAGGCGTCCGTCGGTATACCGTCTCCGATCGTGATCACTGCGCGCCACTTGGCGAATCGCGCACCGAGCTCGTAGTACTCGTTCAGCCGCTCGCGCAACCCGTCGAGGCCCTCGGTGACCGTCTCTCCCGGATGAAGAGCAAAGGGCTTCGCACCGGAATCGACCTTGATCCCGGGTACAACGCCCTTCGCCGCGAGCAGCTGTGGAAACGGGGTGCCGTCGTCGGCGCGCTGCCGGATCGTCTCGTCGAAGAGGATGACGCCACCGATGTACTCCTCCATGCCGGCCGTCGTGAAGAGGAGATTCCGGAACGCGCGTCGGTTCTGCTCCGTCGACTCGACGCCGATCGCGTCGAACCGCTTCTTGATCGTGCCGGTCGACTCATCTGCCGCGAGAACGCCTCGGTTGTCCGCGACGATCGCACGCGCTGTCCGATAGAGGTCTTCCCACGCCATCAGGTGTCCTCGCCGATTCGCAACTTGCTGGCTTTGCGGGAGGGATGATACGCCGCGATGCGCCGGATCGTGCCCGACCGTGAGCGCATCACGAGCGATTCCGTCTCGACGCCGGTGGCGCTCGCCCGAACGCCGGTGAGAAGCGAGCCACCCGTGACGCCCGTGGCGGCAACGAAAATGTCCTCTCCCGAAACGAGATCGTCGGCGGACAGCACGCGGTCGAGATCGAACCCGTCTTCGAGGAGCGCCGTGCGCTCCTCGTCGTTGCGTGGCCAGAGGCGCCCCTGGATCGCGCCGCCCATGCACTTGATCGCGGCGGCCGAGATGACTCCTTCCGGCGTGCCGCCGATGCCCATGAGCATGTCGACCCCCGTCCACGGCCGGCAGGCGGCGATCGACGGAGCAACGTCGCCGTCGCGGATCAGGTTCACGCGCGCGCCCGACGCGCGAAGCTCCGCAATCAGGCTCTCATGGCGGTCCCGCTCGAGCACGACGACGGTGAGCTCGGCCACCTTCATCCCCTTCGCCGCCGCTACCGCGCGAACGTTCTCGGTCGGCGACAGGTTCAGGTCGATCGCGCCGGCCGCTTCCGGGCCGACAGCGATCTTCTCCATGTACAGGGCGGCGCCGGGCGAGAGCATCGTGCCGCGCTCCGCGACGGCGATCACGGTGATCGCACCCGGGATCCCGAGCGCGGTCAGCCGCGTTCCCTCGAGCGGGTCGACGGCAACGTCCACCTCCGGTCCGAATCCTGCACCCACGCGCTCGTTGTTGAACAACATCGGTGCCTCGTCCTTCTCACCCTCGCCGATCACAACCACTCCCTGCATCGAGACGGTGTTGATCATCCTGCGCATGAGGTCGACGGCAGCGGCGTCGGCGGCGTTCTTGTCACCCCTGCCGATCCACTCGGCAGCACCCATGGCGGCCGCCTCCGTGACCCGGACGAGCTCCAGTGCAAGGTTGCGGTCGGGCACCGTCGGATCGTGGAAGGTATTCACGGCTCCTGTGATCCTATCCCGGCGACGGCCTCGCTCACACCCCCTTCGGTCGGTGCGCGCGCGACGACCACGATTCCGGCGAGCAAAACGAGCGCTCCACCGAGCACCGCCTGCGCCGAAAGCCCCTCGTCGAGGAGCCACCAGGCGAGGATCACAGCCGAGACCGGCTCGAGGAACGTGAGGACGCCGGCGGTCTGCGCCGTGACGTGACGAAGGAGCGCGGCGTACGTGAGCGTCGCGAGGCCCGTCAGCACCGCGCCGAGCAGAACCAGCGCGGCCCAGTCCGTTCCGTCGCTCGGCACTGACCTCGAGACGAAGAGCAGCGTCGGGGCGAGCAGAAGGCCACCGCCGAGACAGTCCCAGAACGCCACCGTGAGCGGCCGCGCACCGGCGTGAAGCAGGCCTTTCGAGAGGATCAAGAGCACGGCGAATGCGATCGCCGATCCCATGCCGCACGCGACCGCCACGCAGCCGAACGAACCGTCGTCGCCACCCGCCAGGGCGACGAGCGTGACGCCGATCAGCCCCGGAACGAGCGCCGCAACGGCGACGCGCGACAGTCGCTCGGGCAAAAAAACGGGGGCGAGGAACGCGAGAAAGACGGGAGCCGACGCGAACGTGATCACGGCGAGAGCGACGGAGCCACGCTTGACGGTCTCGAAGAAGAGGACCCAGTGCACGGCCTGGACGCAGCCGAGCGCAACGAGCGCCGGAAGGTGGCGTCCCGGCCGAAGTGCGCTCGGATGACCGGTCGCGAAGGCGACGAGTGCGAGCGTTGCGGCGGCGATCAAGAGCCGGTAGAACGCGAGCGGCACCGCGTCGACGTCGATCGCGCCGGCGAGAACCGCCACGAGGCCCCACGAGACGGCGAGAGCTGCAAGCGCGACGTTCCAGCGCACCGGCTACATGGCCTTCGGGGACGTGCTCACATGGTGTCCGGTGCGTCGACCCCGATCAGGTCGAGGCAGCGGGCGACGACGGCCCCGGTGGCCGCGCAGAGCGCCAGGCGGAGCTCCTGCTGGGGCGAGCCGAGCACCTTGTGGTGATGGTAGAAGCGGTGGTAGTCGTCGGCGAGGCGAATCGCGTAGGTCGGGATCGCATGCGGGGCGCGGCGCGCCGCCGCCTCGGCCGCAACGCCCGGGAACTCCGCGATGCGCTTGACGAGGTCGCGTTCCTCGGGTGCGAGAGGCCCGACCGCGGCACTCGTCGCGCTCCACGAGCCGACATCTGCCGGCGCGTTGCGGAGGATGCCGGCGATCCGTGCGTGGGCGTACTGAACGTAGTAGACGGGATTCTTGGCCGTCTTCTCGGCCGCGAGGTCGACGTCGATCTCGATCGTCTGATCGTGACCACGGGAGACGAGGTACCAGCGCGCCGCGTCGATGCCGATCTCGTCGACGAACTCGTCGAGGAAGACCACGTCGCCCCGCCGCTTGGACATCTTCGTCGCCTCCCCGCCCTTCGTCAGGTGGACGAGCTGGTAGATCAGCGCCTCGAGGGACTCCCTCGGGTGACCGAGCATCTCCGCCAGGGCCTGCAGGCGGGCCACGTAGCCGTGATGGTCGGCGCCGAGCACGTAGACGAGCCGATCGAAGCCCTTCGCGTACTTGCGCCGGACATAGGCGGCGTCTGCTGCGAAGTACGTGGGTGACCCGTCGGAGCGCACGAGCACCCTGTCCTTCTCGTCGCCGTACGCTGACGTGCGTGCCCAGAGCGCGCCGTCTTCCTCGAACGTGTCGAGGAGCGCGATTGCCTCGGGGATCTCGGTCTCGACGACGCTCTGGCGCTCGTACGAGTCGAACTCGATCCTAAACCGGGCAAGGCTGGCCTCGATGCTCTCGAGCATCAGAGGGACGGGATCACCGCGCGTCGACGCGAGCTCGGCGATGTAGTCGCCGTGGTAGCCGTCCTCCGGCGGCTCGGCTCCGCTGCGCGCGGCTTCGACGGACTTGCGGAACTTGTCCATCTGGCCGCCCGCGTCGTTGTAGTAGTACTCGCGCTCGACGGTGTGACCGGCGAAGGTCAGGAGGCGTGCGACGCAGTCGCCGTAGGCGCCGTTGCGCGCCGATGCGACCGTGATCGGGCCCGTGGGGTTCGCCGAGACCATCTCGACCTGCACCCGCTCGGGTGCCTGCGGCGGAGCCGCCTCCGTAGGTTCCTTGCGCCCCGAGAACGTCGGCGAGGGCAGCCGTGAACCAGCCATCGGTGAGAAAGAGGTTGAGAAACCCGGGCCCGGCGACCTCGGCCCGTTCGATGCCGCCGAGAGCGGCAGCCTGGGGGGCGAGCTCCTCAGCGACCTCGCGTGGCGGGCGTCGAAGCCGGCCGCCGAGTTGGAGGGCGACGTTCGTCGCATAGTCCCCATGCGTCGGGTCGGACGGCCGCTCGAGCGCGACGGGCACGCCGACCGCAGCGGACAGCGCAGCTGACAGGGTGGAGACGGCATCGCTCACCGCGGCGCCCGACGCGCGACGACGACCGCTCTCACGGAGCAGCGTCGGGGATGAACCGGAGAACGAGCTCGCGCAGGGTGACGACACCGACGAGATCACCGTTCTCGGTCACGATCGCACGCGACAACCCGAGCTGGAACAGGAGACGGGCCGCGTACCGGATATTCATGCCGACATCGAGTGAGACGACCGGCTTGCTCATGATCTCGTAGACGTTGGTCCTGTCTGCCGAGCGGTTTCGGCCGATGATGTGCTCCGCGACATCGTGAATCACGACGATGCCGTACTCGTCGTCGACATGGCGCCGGTCGACGACGACCGAGCTGATGTTGTGCTCGCGCATGCGGTCGATAGCCTCCCGAACGGTCGACAGCCCGTCCACGATCTGGAGCGAAGGGGACATCACGTCACGCACGGTCAGTGTCGAGGTGGCGCTCAAATCTGATCCTCGATCTCGCGCTTGATCACGGGGAGCTGCGAGATCAGACCTACCGCGTCCTCGACGTCGATCTGAATCGCGATGCCGCTCCCGATCTCCTCGTCGAACCGCCCTTCGGACGCGATCGACTCGAGGATGTGCCGGCTGAGGTGCTCCTCGACGACGAAGAGAAGAACGTCCCGCTGGGTCTCGAGCCCGAGGCCGAAGAACGTCTTCGGCGGGGTCAGCCCCTCGCCGCGGGCCGTCGTGATCACCGTGCACCCCGTTGCACCCTCTCGGCGGGCGACATCGATGATCATGTCCGTCTTCTCCTCCGTCACGAGCGCGATGATCATCTTGAACTTCATCGTGCCGCCTGCTTCCGGGCCCGTGCCCCGATCAGCCGTGTCTTCAGCTCGGAGGTCTGCGCATACGCCATTACCGTGATCACCGGAAAGAGGCTGGCGAGCGCGATCAGGCCGAAGCCGTCGACGAGCTCGCTTCGCCCGGGCACCGTCGAGGCGAGGCCGAGCCCGAGGGCTGCGACGAGAGGGACTGTCACGGTGGAGGTAGTCACGCCACCGGAATCGTACGCGAGTGGGACGATCGCTCTGGGGGCGAACGTCGTCTGGACGACGACGATCGCGTATCCGGCGATGATGAACGCGTAGAGCGGGACTCCGACGACGATCCGCAGAGCTCCGAGAGCGACGGCCGCAGCCACGCCGATCGCGACGGCGATGCGTAACGGCCAGGCGCTCACCGCTCCCCCCGAGACGTCCTCGGCCTTGAGCGCGACCGCGATGAGGGACGGCTCCGCGATCGTCGTGGCGAACCCGAGCGCCGCCGCGAACGCGTAGACCCAGTAGTAGCGCCACCAGGGGATCGAATCGGGCGACCCTGCTCCGGCCACGAACGACGGATCCGTGAGCTGCTCGGCCATGCTGCGGCCGAGCGGGAACAGCGCCTCCTCGAGCCCGATCACGAACAGCGTCAGGCCGACGACGACCAGCACGAACCCGATCGCCGTGCGCGCAGGGCGGGCAATCCGCTTGCGCAGGAGGACGAACTGGAACACGGCGAGGACGGCAACGATGGGGATGACATCCCGAATCGTGTCGATGAGGCCGGTAACGATCCCGACGCCGAGGAGCGCGGTCATCCGGCGATCATCCCGAAGACGAGGACGAACATGATCGGCATGAGGCTCGCGAACGCGATCAGCCCGAAGCCGTCCACCATCGGGTTGCGACCCTTCACGGACATCGAGAGCCCGACGCCGAGGGCGGTGACGAGGGGGACCGTGATCGTCGACGTGGTGACTCCGCCGGAGTCGTACGCGATGCCGACGATGCCCTCGGGCGCGAACGGTGTCAGCGCGAGGATGATCAGGTACCCGCCGATGATGATGTGGTGGATCGGCCAACCGCGGACGATCCGCACGACACCGACCATGATCGACAGGCCGACCGAGGCGGCGACCGTGTACCGCAGCGCGAGGGCGTAGTCGGACGCGGCTCCGACGTCGACCCCGCGCGACTCGGCGCGGACGCGTGCGGCCTCGTCGGCGACCGCGAGCAGCGCCGGCTCGGCGATCGTCGTCCCGAAGCCGAGCGCGAAGGCGAACGCGAGCAGGAGGGGCACGCTCCCACGCCGGGCGAACTCGAACGCCAGTCCCTCGCCGATCGGGAACAGCGCCATCTTGAGGCCCTCTACGAAGAGCGTCAAGCCGAGCAAGACCGCGCCGAGGCCGAGCAGCGTCGCCCCGAGGTCGGGGAACGGCTCGTGCAGGACGACGAGCTGGAAGGCCGCGATGACCGCGACGAGCGGACCGAGGTCGCGGGCCGCGCCACCGACGGCACCGAGCCACGACGTCCACATCGGCCAGTTGCCTGAAAGCCTGCCGTCAGTGTCGGGCACCGGACCGGAGACGGTATCAGCGCCTCCGGCGGTTCCCCTGCGTCATGCGGGCGGCAGGCCCGAGGAGCCGTTGTCGGCGTCGGACGAACGATCTTCGGAGCCGTGGCCGTCCGCGGCCGATACGTCCTCGGTGCCCTCATCCCCCGAGCCGGAAACGTCACGGGAGCGAGCGACCTCGCCGCGATCGCTTCCCGAGGGCGATTCGGTCCCGCCGCCGCGATCCTCGTGCGAGCTACCTGTCTCGGATGCCTCTTCCTCGGACACCTCGGGCTGCTCGGGCGTCTCGACCTCGAGGAGGTGCTCCGACCCCTCGGGCTCGCTTGCGTCACGATCGTCGGACCCGGTGGTAGCACCATGCGAGCCGGATCCGCCGGGGTCGTCGGACGAACCGCTCCTCGCAGATGCGTCCGCAGCGCCCGCAGTGGATGCCTGGTCGTGATCGATCGACCCTGCGGCGGGCGTGTCGGCCAGATCGAGCTCGTGGCCCGCTGGCGCGTCGCGGTCTGTGCGAGGCGCGCTCGTGCCGGTGACGCTCGCAACCGGTTGGAGAGCCACCGTGGTTCCCGGCGGCGCGGCGGCGACCGGTGCGGCCTCCGACCGAGCGACATTCGGCCCTGAAGCGCGCGCTACCTTCTCCCCGCCCTGGACGTGCTGGGCCGGACTGCGTCGCTCGACGCCCACGACCGCGATCGAGCCGGCGGCGATCGCAGCGGCGAGCCCTGCAGTGGCCTTCACCGCAGCCGGGCCGCCCGCGAGCTTCGACAGGAGCCCGAGCCCGACGGCCCCCGATGCTGCACCGCCACCGGCGGTGGTCGAGGTCGAAAATCCCGGCAGCACCTGCGCGAGCGCCTCGCGAACGCCGAGCGGGACCGTGAGCGCCGCTCCGCCGAGCGGCCTCAGACGTGTACGCAGCGTCCGTCGGGCACGAAAGAGGAGTGATTCGACGGAGGCGACCGACAGGCCGAGCGCCGCGCCCACTTCCGCGTACGGCAGCCCATAGAGGTCCCGGAGCACGACCGCCTCTCGCTGTCTGTCGGGGAGCCCCGCGATTGCCTCCTGCAGCCCCTCCACAACGGCGCGCCGTTCGAGCTCGGCCTGAGGTTCCGGCGAAAGGCCGATGTCCGATTCGAGGAGCGGCAACGGCTCGCGCATTCGGGCCCGGGCTCGAGTGGCGCATTCGTTGCGCGCGATGGTCGCGAGCCACGCTGCGGGATCGCGCACGTCACCACCACGCTGAAGCCACCGGTAGGCAGAGACGAATGTCGACTGGGTCGCGTCCTCGGCGTCGTGAGGATCACGGAGCAACGCCCGGCAGAGCCCGTAGACCATGCGCGCGTGCGCCTCGAACAACGTCTGCGCTAGAGCGCCGACGACCCGCTGCTGGGGGTCGTCGGCACCACGGATCGGATCAACTGCCACGACTCGCGCCTCTACTCGTCGCCGCCCCCGCCGTGGTCATCGCCGCTGTCATCATGAGCGTGATCGTCGCCGCCTCCGCCTTCGTCGTGGCTCCCGCGCTGGCCTTCGGCCTTCTCGATCTCCTTCAGCGTCAGCGTACTGTTCACGGTGACACACTCGAGCGTGACAGCGTCGCCGGCCGCGAACCGCGACAACGAGCCCGGAACGATCGCACACGAGACGTCGGGGCCGCCGCCATCGGGCGTCACGGTCACAATGTCGGAGCTCTGGGCAAAGGCCTCGGTGATCGTGCCGCGAGCCTCGACCTTGCCCGATTGAGCACCGGAGCCCGGAGCGTGCTCCTCGGCGTGAGCGGAATGGTCGCCCTCGACATCCGCTCCGCGTACCGTCCAGATTGCCGGGTCACCGACGAGCGAGCACTCGAGCTCGATCAGGTCTCCGACCTGCACGTCGAGAACGAGACCCCCGGGATCGCACAGGACACGGGGAGCCCCCGGACGGCGACGGTGATCGACCCGGCAGCATCTGCCGTCGCAGGAGAAACCGCCGTGACGGCGCCACGCACGTCCAGTGCGCGATGACCACGATCCTTCGCGACGATCGTGCCTCGGATCGTACCGGCGGCTGACGGCGCGGCCGTGGCGGCGGGCACGATCACGGTGGCGGCGAGCGCTCCGAGGACGAGAAGGCATTTCATGGGAGGAAGAGTCCTTTCGGTGGCCGACGAGGGGGTCTCACCATGAAGAGGCAATCGGCCGGGAAAACTTGCGCCCCGTGCCGCGAGTCCCTCGAACGAGGGACGGGCTCTGTGCCTCCGCGGGCACGTGGGACGTGCAGCGCGTACGGGTTGAGCCGACCGTCGAGGGGGCCGGGACGCCCTACTCGGTGATCGTGCTCAGGGCGCCGGCTGCCGACGTCGTCACTCCGACGCCTTCACGCACGAGCATTGCCTGAACTTCCTCGCGGCCCTTGTAGATCCGCCACTTGACGGTCGCGAGCGTGATCTCGAGCGAATCGGCGATCTCGGTGTACGAGAGGCCGACGACATCCCGGAGGAGCAGCGCCATCTTGAGGTCGACGTTGAGCTCCCCGACGGCGCGCCAGAGGGCGCTGATCGTCTCGGCCCGCTCGAACGGTGCGTCGAGGGACTCGAGTGGCGCGATGTCGTCGATGTTGACGGAGCAGCGGGGTCGACGCTCGAGCGCGCGGAGCTCGTCCAGTACGCGATTCTTCGTCACCTGGAACATCCAGGTCGTGAACCGCGATCGAAGGGAGAATCCGGGCAACCCCTGGTAGATGCGGAGAAACGACTCCTGCGTCAGATCCTCGGCGAGCGCACGGTCGCCTACGAGCCGCAGGATGTAGTTGTAGACCGGCCGTTCGTAGGCTCGAACGATGATCGAGAACGCCCGCTCGTCGCCTCGTTGGGCTTTGCGGAGAATTCCGAGATCGGGCTGTTCGAGAGCCAAGTCGCGGCGGAGCTTACAGCCGATACCAAGGAGTTCACCAACTATTTACGAGTCACTGAAATGTCACCGATTGTTCCTTTCGGGGACGACGGTGAGATCGCTGCCGGTCATCGTTCGCGGGACGTCGAGACCGAGAAGTCGAAGGACCGTCGGGGCGAGATCGGCGAGCCCACCGCCGGCCCGCAGACCCCCCTCCGCCGAGGTGAGAACGAGGGGGACGGGGCTCGTGGTGTGCGCCGTGTGCGGGCTCGTCCCGTCATCCTCGAGCATCTTCTCGGCGTTCCCGTGGTCGGCTGTGACGAGGCAGACGCCGCCGAGCGCGTGCGTCGCGGTGACGACACGGCCGAGCGCCGTATCCGCAGCCTCGACGGCGGCGACGACGGCGGGGATGACACCCGTATGCCCGACCATGTCGGGGTTCGCGAAGTTGACGACACAGAAGCCGAAACCGTCCGGCAACGCCGAGGCGACCGCCTCGGCGACGAGCGCGGCAGCCATCTCCGGCTTCTCGTCGTAGCTCGCGACGTCACGCGGAGAAGGAACGAGCACGCGCACTTCGCCTTCCCACTCCGACTCCTCGCCGCCGTTGAAGAAGTACGTCACGTGCGCGTACTTCTCCGTCTCGGCGGCATGCAATTGACGGATCCCGGCCCGGCTCAGTGTCTCTGCCAACGTGTCGGCAACGTCCTGCTCGGGGAACGCGACCGGGGCAGCGATGTCCTCTGCGTAGCGGGTCATCGTCGTCAGATCGACGCCGCGCTCGATCAGTCGCCGCGACAGCTGCCGTCCGCGGTCGGGTCGAAAGTTGAAGAAGATCGCGGTGTCGTTCTCCGCTTGAAGCCGGGGACGACCCTCCAGGACGATCGGCTCGATGAACTCGTCCGTCGTGCCGCGCGCGTAGCTCGCCGTGACCGCTGCGACCGGGTCGGCGGCGGGCTCGCCGACTCCGTCGAGGATCGCCGAGACGGCCCGCTCGGTGCGCTCTGCCCGGTTGTCCCGGTCCATCGCGTAGTAGCGCCCGACGACCGTGGCGATCCTGGAGGCCGGGAGCAGGCCGAGGTCGGTCTCGGCAGCGTACGGGGAGACATCCCGGCCGTCGCTGAAGGCATGGATCCAGACGCGCTCGTCCATCTCCTCCCGCCGCGCGAGCTCGAGGAGCGCGACGAGATGATCGATATGCGAGTGCACGCCACCGTGCGAGACGAGCCCGAGGAGGTGGACGTCCCCGCCGCGCTCCCTCGCCCGCGCAAAGGCTCCGCGGAGCGCCGCGTTCTCGTAGATGGACGCGTCGGCGACCGCGACGTTGACCCGCATCAGGTCCTGGAAGAGCACCCGGCCCGAGCCGATCGTCAGATGGCCGACTTCCGAGTTGCCCATCTGGCCCTCCGGAAGCCCGACCGCGGGTCCGGAGGCCGCGAGCGTCGTGTGCGGGAAGCGCGCCCAGAGGCCGTCGAACACCGGCGTGTCCGCGAGCTCGACGGCGTTCCCCGGACCCTCCGGTGCGAGCCCCCAGCCGTCGAGGACGACGAGCGTTACGAGAGGGAAGCTGCGATCCCGCACAGGCTCGAGAAGGAGGCGGCGTCGAGGGAGGCGCCACCGACCAGCGCGCCGTCGATCGAGGGCTGTGACAGTAGCTCGGGCGCGTTCTCCGGCTTCACCGAGCCGCCGTAGAGGACCCGCGTCGGGTGGAGTGACTTGATGAAGGCGTGCGCCTCCTCGGCCATCTCGGGTGTAGCGGTCCTCCCCGTCCCGATCGCCCAGACCGGCTCGTACGCGATCACGAGCGACGGGCTGGCGGGAAGGGCCTCGACCTGCCGCCGCAGGACGGTCTCCGTCTCGCCGGATTCGCGCTCGGCTTCGGTCTCGCCGATGCAGGCGATCACCCCGAGGCCGGCCGCCAGTGCAGCCTCGGCCCGCTGCTGCACCGTCGCGTCGGTCTCACCGAAGTAGAGGCGCCGCTCCGAGTGCCCGACGAGCGTGCCCTGCACGCCGAGCTCGAGGAGCATGCCGGCCGAGATCTCGCCCGTGAAGGCGCCCTCGTCGGCCCAGTGGACGTTCTGGGCGTAGATCGGCCACTCCTCGCCCACGGCCGCCTCGAGCGAGACGAACGGCGGGCACAGCACGACGTCGACACCATCGGGTGCCTCGAACGCGTCGAAGAACGCGAGCGTGTCGACCGGCCCCTTGAACATCTTCCAGTTGCCCGCGATCAGCTTGGTCATCTCAGTCGGCCTCCGGGATAGCTGCGATGCCGGGGAGCTCCCGGCCCTCGAGGAACTCCAGCGACGCACCGCCACCGGTCGAAACCCATGAAACGCGGTCGGCGAGGCCGAGCTCGGTGATGGCGCGCACGGAGTCGCCGCCGCCGACGACGGCGTAGGCATCCGCGGCTGCAACTGCTTCGGCCACGGCACGCGTCCCTGCCGCGAAGCGGTCCCACTCGAAGACACCCATGGGCCCGTTCCAGAAGATCGTGGCGGCATCACGGACGATCGCGGCGAAGGCATCGGCCGTCTCGAGCCCGATGTCGAGGCCGAGCCAGCCGTCGGGTACGTCGTCGACACCCGCCGGTCGAGCCTCGGCGTCGGCGGAGAACGTGGCTGCGGCAATGACGTCGGTCGGCAGCTCCACCGGGAACGAGAGCGGGTTGTGGACCCGCACCTGCTCCGCCATCTTGCCCCCGATCAGGACACGGTCGGCGCGCCCGCCGAGGTGCTCGAGCACGGCCAGCTTGTCCTCGACCTTCGCACCGCCGGCGACGATCACGAACGGGTGGCGAACATCTCCGAGCAGGCGGCCGAGGTGCTCGATCTCGGCGAGAAGCAGAAACCCCGCGTAGGCGGGCAGGATCCGAGCAACGCCCTCGGTCGAGCTGTGGGCACGGTGCGCGGACCCGAACGCGTCGTTCACGAACAGGTCCATGCCTTGCGCGAGCTCTGCCGCGAACGTCGGATCGTTCTTCGTCTCCCCCGCGTGAAAGCGCGTGTTCTCGAGGACGCGTACGCGATCGTCGGGAACGAGGGTACGAAGGTGCGCCGCGACCGGTGCCATCGCAAGACGCTCCCGGTCGGCGTCGTCCTTCGGCCGACCGAGGTGCGAGCAGACGGCAATCTCCGCCGCACCGTGGTCGAGCAGCCAGCGCAGCGTCGGCAGGGCCGCCCGGATCCGCGTGTCGTCCGCGATCGCGCCGTCCGAGAGCGGAACGTTGAAGTCTGCCCGGACGAGGACGTGCCGACCGGCGACGTCGGCCGACTCGACCGAGCGCGGCAACCTCACGCCAGCAGTCTCCCCACCAGATCGACGAGACGACAGCTGTACCCCCACTCGTTGTCGTACCAACCGAAGACCTTGGCCGTTGCGCCGTGCGCCATCGTGAGCCCGCTGTCGAAGATGCACGAGAACGGCGAGTGGACGATGTCACTCGAGACCAGCGGGTCGTCGGAGAAGCGGAGAATGCCCGCCAGCGGCCCCGCCGCTGCCGCCGCCGCGTAGGCCGCGTTGAGCTCGTCCTTGCCGACCTCGCGGCGCAACGAGACGACGAGATCCGTGAGCGAGCCAGTCGCAACCGGGGCGCGCACGGCGACGCCGTCGAGCTTTCCCTTGAGGTGCGGGAGGACGATCCCGATCGCCTTGGCGGCGCCGGTCGAGGTGGGAATCAGGTTGATCGCAGCGGCCCGAGCGCGGCGCAGGTCCTTGTGGGGCATGTCCTGAAGGCTCTGGTCCGACGTGTAGGCGTGGATCGTCGTCATGAAGCCGCTCTCGATCCCTGCGAGGTCGTCGATCACCTTCGCGAGGGGCGCCAGGCAGTTCGTCGTGCACGATGCGTTCGAGACGATGTGGTGTTGCTCCCTGTCGTAGCCGTCGTCGTTGACACCGAGGACGACCGTGTAGTCGGGGTCGGTCGCCGGCGCGGAGATGATCACCTTTTTCGCGCCCGCATCGAGGTGCTTCTGCGCGCCCTCGCGGGACGTGAAGAACCCCGTCGACTCGAGCACCACGTCGACGCCGAGATCGCCCCACGGGAGTGCCGCGGGATCGCGTTCCGAGAGCACCTTCATCTCCTCGCCGCCGGCGTTGATGACCCCGTCGCCGAGGGAGACCTCGCCGGGGAACGGGCCGAGCACCGAGTCGTACGCGAGCAGGTGCGCCATCGTGGCGGCGTCGCCCAGGTCGTTGACGGCGACGATCTCGACCTCGCCGCCGAGCGCCTGCTGTGCCCGGAAGAAGTTGCGACCGATGCGCCCGAAACCGTTGATGCCGACGCGAACCGCCATGCTGCCTCGCTCTCCTCGAAATATGATTGTGTGCAACGAGTCTATCCCCGACTCCCGCGTGGCTCCCCTGTTAACCGACCGTTGCGTCTCCGAACCGGGTTGAGGAATCAGCGGCGGGCCTGCATACTCGGGTGCGGTGGGTCCGCGCTCCCGGTCGGTGAATCCAGACCCCGTTCGCCGTCCAGTCCGGAGCGCGCTCGTTGGGGGAGGAGGTCATCCTCGGAGCTCCTCCCCCAAGCCCGCCGTTTTGGCGTCCTCGGAGTGCCCTCACGCGTCGGCCAGCACGATGATCCTCGCCAGGCGTCGCTGGATCGAGGCCTTCGTCGTGGGTGGGCTCGTCAACGAGGCGAGCTCGCGGAGTGACATCGCAGGATGGCCGAGGCGAAGGCGTGCAGCCTCCCGGAGTGGCTCGGGCAGCGCTTCCAGGACACCGGTCGATTCGAGGTGCCGTGCTGCGTCGAGCTGGCGCTGTGCGGCGCGCGCGGTGCGCACGAGGTTCGCATGGTCGGCGTTTGTGAGCCGGTTCGCCTCGGAGCGCATCTCCGCGACGACGCTCCGCTCCTCGAGCCCGAGCACGGCGTCGACGACTCCGGCTGCGAGCAGGTAGCCCTCGATCTCCTCCCAGCCCTTCGCGTACGCGCGGGCGTGGGACGTTCGTTCCTCGACCTTCACGCGCACCTCCTCGGCGGAGCACACGCTGCGAACGAAGGACGCGCCCGCCACGGTCGGCGTTCGGATCTCGAGATGCGGCGATCGAGGGCCGGTGAGCGAGCCTGCGCCGAGGAACGCTCCTCGCAGGTAGGCCCCGCGGCAGCACGAGCGAGCGACGACCCTCCCGGGCGGCCGCCCGAGTGGCCGATGCTCGCTGTCGAGTACCCCGGCCTCGGCGAGCGTCTCGAGCGTGCGTTGCGATCCCTCGACATGGAGCTGATAACGGGTTGCGCGGGCGAACGAGCGCGTGGCGTAGGTCCGGATCTCGGACGGGATTCGGAGCTCGGCGAGCAGAGCAAAGGCACGCCTCGCCGCCGCCGAGGACCCGAGGTCGAGGTGAAGATCGATCGCTCCTCGCCCTCGCAGGTGGACGACGCCCGCCGTGTGGAAGAGCGCGGACAGCTCCGCCAGCCGATCGCATCGCTTCGTGGGCGCGATCGCCGCGAGCTCCGCACGCACGTCGTCGGCAAGAGAGCCGGCACTCACAGATGAACCCCTTCGAGCGCCAGGAGCCTCCGCTTGAGGGCAGGCCCGGCGGCGCCGTATCCTCCGATGCCGTTCGCGGCGACGACACGATGACAGGGGATGATGAGCGAGAAGCGGTTGTCGGCGCAGAACGCCCCCGCGGCCCGCGCCGCACGCGGCCGGCCCGCGAGCGCGGCGAGCTCGCCGTACGAGACGACCTCCCCCCATGGGATCGCGCGGGCGGCCCTCGCCAGCTCGTGCTGGAGTGGCGTTGCCCAGTCCAGGTCGATCGGGATCCCCTCATACCCCGTCGGCACACCCCGCAGGTGCGCCTCGATCCGCCGGCACAGATCCGAGACGAACGCGGCACGGTCCCGCGACGGATCGACCGCTACGGTTCGTGCTGGGAGCCCCGCTCCCCCATTGGGGGGCGCCGTGAAGGGCTTGGCCCCTGCTGCCGCATCCCCTCCCACGACCGCCTCTGCAGCTGCGCGCAGCGCCTCCGACGCGAGCTCGTGTTGCACGATCACCCCGTCGCGCACCCAGACCTCGCCGAGCCCCCAGCCGGGCACGTCATAGGGGTATCGCGTCACGCGCACGCTTTCGAGAATACAATCGCCGCACATGAGCGCCCCTGGAATCTTCCGCCCGCCCTCCGCGCTCAACGAGCCGATCCTGAGCTACGCGCCGGGGTCACCCGAGCGGGCCGAGTTGCAGGCGCGGCTCGCCGCGATGGCGGCCGAGCGCGTTCACATCCCGATGGTGATCGGCGGCGAGCGCGTCGAGACGGGAACGACGTTCGAGGCGGTGATGCCCCACCGGCGCGCCCACGTCCTCGCGGACGTCGAGCGCGGGAGCGCGGCCGAGGTCGAGCGCGCCATCGCCGCCGCCCGCGCTGCCCATCCCGAGTGGTCGCGCACCCCGTGGCACGAGCGCGTCGCGGTGTTCCTCCGCGCCGCCGAGCTCCTCGCCGGCCCCTGGCGATCGACGATCAACGCCGCGACGATGCTCAACCAGTCGAAGACGGCATTTCAGGCGGAGATCGACGCGGCCTGTGAGTCGATCGACTTCCTTCGATTCAACGCCGAGTACCTCGTCCGGATCTACGAGGAGCAGCCGGTCTCGTCCCAGGGCGTCTGGAACCGGATGGAATACCGCGCGCTCGAGGGCTTCGTCCTCGCGATCAGCCCGTTCAACTTCACCGCGATCGGGGCCAACCTGACCACGTCACCCGCGTTGATGGGGAACACCGTGGTCTGGAAGCCGGCCTCGACGCAGGCGCTCTCCGCCTGGATCACGATGCGCGTCCTCGAGGAGGCGGGCCTGCCGCCGGGCGTGATCAACCTCGTCTTCGGGCCGGGCGCCGAGATGGGGGCGGCGGCGCTCGCGAGCCCCGAGCTCGCAGGCGTCCATTTCACCGGGTCGACCGGTGTCTTCCACTCGATCTGGAACACGATCGGGAGCAACATCGATCGCTACCGCAACTATCCGCGGATCGTCGGCGAGACAGGCGGCAAGGACTTCATCCTCGCCCATCCTTCCGCCGACCCCGCCGCCGTCGCGGCGGCGATCGTCCGGGGCTCCTTCGAGTACCAGGGTCAGAAGTGCTCCGCCTCGTCGCGGCTGTACATCCCGTCGAACCTTTGGGGCGACGTTCGGGCCACGCTCGAGCGCGAGGTACCCACGATCGGCGTCGGCGACGTGAGTGACTTCACGAACTTCATGGGCGCGGTGATCGACGCATCGTCGTTCGAGACCCAGCAAGACGCAATTGCAGAGGCCAGGGCGGCGGGCGCCGAGATCGTCACCGGCGGTGGCACCGATGACAGCGAGGGGTGGTTCGTCGAGCCGACGGTGATCAAGACGGACGACCCCGGATTCCGACTCCTTCGCGACGAGCTCTTCGGGCCTGTCGTCACCGCGCTCGTCTACGACGAGTCGAAGTGGGCGGAGACGCTCGACCTCGTCGACTCGACCAGCGCCTACGCGCTCACGGGCGCCGTGTTCTCGAACGACCGCTACGCGATCGACGAGGCGCACGAGTCCCTCCGCTACGCCGCCGGCAACTTCTACGTCAACGACAAGCCGACCGGGGCCGTCGTCGGCCAGCAGCCGTTCGGCGGCGCACGCGCATCGGGCACGAACGACAAGGCCGGCTCGATGTGGAACCTCATCCGCTGGGTCAGCCCACGCACGATCAAGGAGACGCTCGTCTCGCCGGTCGACTACCGCTACCCCTTCCTGCAGCCGGACGAATGACGCGCCTCGCGCCCGGCCTCGCTCTTGCGGGGATCGGTGTCGCACTCTCGCTCGGTGCCCATTGGGCCGTACCCGAGCTTCCGCCCCTCGTCCTGTGCGTGGCACTCGGCATCGTCGTCGCCAACCTGGCTCACGTGCCGGGCTCGGCCGTCGCCGGGCTGAAGGTCGCGGGTGGGCCGATCCTCAAGCTCGGCGTCGTGCTGCTCGGGCTCGACCTCGCCTTCCCCGAGATTCTCGCGCTCGGCTTCCGGGCCCTCCTCGTCGTCGTCGCGGTCGTCGCGATCACGTTCTTCGCAACGCGCTGGGCGGGTCGGCGCCTCGGCGTCTCCGACAACCTCTCGCTCCTCGTCGCGACGGGCTTTTCGATCTGCGGCGTCTCCGCGATCGCGGCCGCCAACGGGGTCGTCGATGCGGACGAGGACGAGGTGGCGTTCTCCGTCGCGCTGGTCACGCTCTGCGGGACGCTCGCGATCATCACGTTGCCGCCGATGCAGGCAGTGCTCGGCCTTGACGACGAGCAGTTCGGCGCGTGGGTGGGTGCGAGCGTTCACGACGTCGCGCAGGTCGTCGCGACGTCCTCGACGGCCGGCAGCGTCGCACTCGCGGCAGCGATCGTGGTCAAGCTGACCCGCGTCATGCTGCTCGCGCCGCTGATCGCGGGGATCGCCGTCTCGCACCGTCGAGCAGGCACCGAGAGTGGCCCGCGGCCACCGGTCGTGCCCCCCTTCATCGTCGCCTTCGTCGCGATGGTGGCCGTCGCGAGCATCGGGGTCGTGCCCGACCGCGTGCTCGTTCGCATCGACGACCTGCGTACCGTCCTGCTCGGTATGGCGCTGTTCGCGCTGGGAACGCGCGTCGACGTCGGCCGGCTGCGCGAGATCGGCGCCCGCCCGCTCGTCCTCGGCCTCGCCTCGTGGTTCCTGATCGCCGCCGTCGCCTACGCGGGCGTGCGACTGGCCTGGGCCTGACGGCAGGGCGGCAGCTCCGTCGTGCCGTGAGGGTTACCGTGCACGCGTGAGAACCTTCTTCGATGCGGTCGAGGTCTTCTGGGACTACCTCGCCTCCGTTCGGCCGCTCCCGCTCGGGATCGCGATCGGCTGCCACGTCGCCAAGACGATGTGCGCGAGCCGGGCCTGGCGCAACGTGCTGGCAGCCGCGTACCCGGACGTCAGGGTGCGGTGGCTCCCGCTCTATGCCGCCTACGTCGCCGGCGTCGGGGTCAACGCCATCTTCCCCGCCCGGGCCGGGGACGTCGTACGGATCACGCTCGCGCATCGTGCCGTCCGCGGCTCGACCTATACGACGCTCGTCAGCTCGAGCATCGTGCTCGCGATCGTGGACACCGCCTTCGCCACGGCGCTCTTCGTCTGGGCATTGACGCAGGGGGTCCTCCCGAGCCTCGACGTCCTCCCTTCGCTCCCGAGCTTCGACTTCGCCTGGTTCTTCCGGCACGAGAAGGTCTCGGAGATCCTGCTCGTGGTCGCCGTCTTCGGGGCGATCGTGCTCGCCGTGTGGCTCCGCGGTCACGTGAGCGAGCTCGGGGATCGCATCCGCCAGGCGTTCACCGTCGTCCGGACGCCCGTCCGCTGGTTTCGTACGGTCATCCTCTGGCAGGTCGCCGAGTGGGCGCTACGGCTCGCGACGATCTGGTTCATGCTCGGCGCGTTTCAGATCGAGCAGTCGCTCCGCAACGTGCTGCTCGTACAAGCGGCGGAGAGCCTCTCGACGCTCGTCCCCGTCAGCCCGGGTGGCGTCGGCACGCAGCAGGCGCTCCTCGTCTACACGCTTCGCGGCAGCGCGCCACGATCGGCCCTGCTCGCGTTCAGCGTCGGCATGAAGCTCACGCTGACCGCGGTGAACGTGCTGATCGGGTTTGCGGCGATCCTGTTGACGATGCGAACGCTTCGCTTCCGCCGCGCCTCGGACGCCGGCGTCCCCTCCTAGCCTCCGGGACCGGCGGTCCGGTGCAGCTGTGCGTGGACGGCGCGTGCGGTCTTCGCAGGCAGCCCGGGAACCGCCTCGAGCTCCTCCTGTGAGGCGGCGAGAAAGCGATCGGCCGACCCGAAGTGACGCAGGATCGAACGTCGGCGCGACGGCCCGATCCCCTCGAGCGTGTCGAAGATCGACGCAAATGCCCGGGTATCCCGCTTGCGCCGGTGGAACGTGACGGCGAAGCGATGCGCCTCGTCGCGAATCCGCTGCAGGAGCTGCAGGCCCGGGTCGTGCCGATCGAGGACGATCGGGTCGGGCCGGTCGGGAACGAACACCTCCTCCTCCCGCTTCGCGAGTGCGATCACGGCGACGCGGGGCAGGCCCGACGTCGCCTGGATCGCCTCGAGCGCTGCCGCGAGTTGACCCTTGCCACCGTCGATCACGACGAGGTTGGGGACGGACGAGAAGCTCTCGTCGAACCGCTCGGCCTCGACGCCGTCCCGGAGCCGAGCAAAGCGACGGCCCACCACCTGCCCCATGGAAGCGAAGTCGTCCTGCCCCTCGAGCCCGCGGACCGCGAAGGAGCGATAGTGCGCCTTCTTCGGCTGAGCGTCGACGAAGACGGCGAGCGACGCGACGATGTCGCGCCCCTGGAGGTTCGAGATGTCGAAGCACTCGATGCGTACCGGGAGGCTCTCGAGGTTGAGGTTCTCGCGCAGGCTCTCGAGCGCCTCGATCCGCCGCAGGCGCTTCTGCTCCGCCGCCGTTGTCTCATGCGCGAGCGCGAGCCGTGCGTTCTCGGCAGCGAGCTCCGCGAGGCGCCGCTTCTCGCCGCGCACCGGCGCACGAACCTCGACCGCCGCGCCGCGCAACTCGGAGAGAAACCCCGCAAGAGCCGCGGTGTCGGTCAGGTCGGCAGGGACGATCAGTTGCGGCGGCACGCTCGGCGCGGCCGTGTAGTACTCGAGGCAGAAGCCCTCGAGAATCGTCTCTCGATCCTGTCCCTCGACGTTCTCGAGGTGGAACGCGTAGCGGTCGATCAGCTTGCCGTCCCGCAGCGGGAAGAGCTGAACGGCCGCTCGATCGCCCTCGACCGCAAGCCCGATCACGTCGATCGTGCCGACGGCACGCCGGTCGGCTCCCTGTCTCTCGGCGAGGCTCTTGATCGCGAACAGCCGGTTGCGGTATCTCGTCGCGTCCTCGAAACGCTCCTCGGCCGACGCCTCGCGCATTCGCTTCTCCAGAGAGCGCACGATCGACCGCGTGTCGCCCGAGAGAAAGGCGATCACCGCGTCGATCTGCCCACGGTACGCGTCCTTCGAGATCGCTCCGATGCAAGGGGCTGTGCAGCGCTCGATGTGGAAATCGAGGCACGGGATGCCACTGTGCCGACCGGGCTTCGGCCCCTCGCACGGCCGGAACTGGAAGACCCGGTTCAGGACATCGAGCGTCTCGCGTACCTTCTTCGCGTTTGCGTACGGGCCGAAGTAGACGGTCCCGCGGCGGTGGCGCTCCCGCGTGAACATCACCCGGGGGTACTCGTCCGAGACGGTGACGGCGATGTAGGGGAACGACTTGTCGTCGCGGAGGCGGACGTTGAACGGTGGCCGGTGGCGCTTGACGAGATTCTGCTCGAGGTGCAGCGCCTCGGCCTCCGTCGAGGTGACGATGACCTCGATGCGAGCGATGCGACCGACCATGCGCTCGATCCCGAGGCGTCCGTCACCCCGGTTGAAGTAGCTGCGAACGCGCGGACGCAGCGACTTCGCCTTGCCGATATAGAGGATCTCGTCCCCGGAATCGCGAAAGAGGTACACGCCGGGGCTGCGCGGGAGCGTCTCGAGCTGCTCTCGAACGGTTTTGGCCACGTTGGCTAGCGTATCCATCGTATGTCGCGCCGCTTCCTGTTCCTTCTCCCCGCCATCGCCATCGCCGCCGCTCTCGGCGTGTCGGCCGCTCCGGCCGCCCGCGCGGGCGGGCCGACGATGACCTTCGGCGCCGCCGAGGACGTCGTTCGGGCGCCGGATCTCGTCGCCGCGAAAGCCAGGATGACGCTGTTTCGGCTCGCCGGCTTCTCGGCGATCCGGGTGACGTCGCAGTGGCTCCCGGGCGAGGTCTCACCGACCGAGAGCGAGCTGACGATCCTGCGGAACGTCACCGCGGCCGCACAGTTGTCGGGGGTCGACGTCTATCTCTCCGTGTATCCACCGGGGTCGCGCTCGACCCCTCTCACGCCCGAGGCGCGGGAGGAGTTCGCCGCGTACGTCACCGTCCTCGTTAGCCAGTTCCCGTCCATCCACGACGTGATCATCGGCAACGAGCCCAATCTCAACCGCTTCTGGCTGCCACAGTTCAACCCGGACGGCACGAACGCCGCCTCGCCCGCGTACCTGGCGTTGCTCGCGCGCTCGTACGATGCGATCAAGGCCGTCGACCCGGCGACGCGTGTCTGGGGCGGCGCGCTCGCGCCCCGTGGAAACGACAGGCCCTTCACGATCCGCGATACGCACTCCCCCGTCGTCTTCCTCAGGGACATGGGCGCTGCCTATCGCGCCAGCGGCCGCACGCTTCCGGTCATGGACGGGCTGGCCTTCCATCCCTACGCGAGCTCGTCGGGAGAGGATCCCGGCGCGCCGCATCCGAAGTCCAACACGATCGGTCTCGGCGACTACGACCGCCTGATCCAGACGCTCGCGGGCGCGTTCGACGGGACCGCGCAGGCCGGCTCGACGCTTCCGATCCTCTATGACGAGTTCGGCGTCGAGTCGAAGATCCCGCCCGGCAAGGCGAAGGCGTACACGGGTGCGGAGCCCGCGACGACGCACCCCGTCGCCGAGGCGACACAGGGCCAGTACTACGGGCGTGCGCTGCAGCTCGCCTTCTGCCAGCCGAACGTGGTCGGCATGCTGCTCTTCCACTCCCAGGACGAGGCCGCCCTCGCGAGCTGGCAGTCGGGCGTCTACTACGCCGACGGAACCCCGAAGACGAGCCTGTACGCCGTCCGCGACGCGCTCGCCCGTGCCCGCGGGGGCTCGATCGCACGGTGCGAGGGCCTCGGCCTGGAGGTGGCAGCGAAGGCGGTGCGATTCCCGACCCAGGCCGATCTGAGGCGCGGGTCGCGGACCGTCCGATTCCGCTGCTCGCTGGACTGCGCCTGGGAGTTGCGCGCGACCGGCGCGGGTAAAGGCGATCTCCGCGCGCGGATCCGCGGATACGGACGAGCGAACACCCCGCTGGTCGCCTCCCTCAAGGCGCGCAAGCTCGGTCGCGGGAGCATCGTCCTCACTCTGACGACGACGCATCCGGTCAACCCGGGTGAGCCCCGCACGCGCGAGAGCCCGCCGCTCAGGCTTCCCTGACTACGATGTGCGTATGAGCGAGGAAATGCCGACGTACGAGCGAATCGAGAGCGTCCAGGTCGGGCAATACGTCTCGTATCGCTTCTTCAAGATCGATCCCGCGTGGCGCCGGCTCCCCGTGGACGAGCGCGAGGCCGGCAAGCAGGCCTTCGCCGAGGTCGTCGAGGAGTGGGCCGGCCGCATGGAGGGCCTGCGTGCCTACAACGTCTCGGGCATCCGGCCGGAGGCCGACTTCTTCCTCTGGCAGATCACCGAGCGCTATGACGACCTGCTCGAGCTCGGCGCCGCGCTCAACGGCACGTCGCTCGCGGGCTGGCTGACGACGCCGTACTCGTACCTCGCGACCACGAAGCCGTCCGTCTACACGGACAAGAAGCGGATCCGGCAAGGAAAGGTCATCCCCCGCGAGGCGCCCTACCTCGTCGTCTATCCCTTCGTCAAGAAGCGGCCCTGGTACTTCCTCTCCTTCGAGGAGCGCGCCGATGCGATGCGCGAGCACGCCGTCGTCGGCGGCAAGTTCGTCACCGTCACCAATCACACGACGTACTCCTTCGGGATCGACGATCAGGAGTTCATGCCCGCCTTCGAGTGCGAGGAGCCCGCCGACTTCATGCACCTGATGATGACGCTCCGCGAGACCGAGGCGTCACGCTGGACCGAGCAGGACACGCCGATCTTCGTCGGCGCCCTCGCGCCCGTTCGCTCGGTTCTGGCCGCGCTGGACGGCGCCGCCGTTCACGCGACGTCGCGGTGACTCAGCCGTAGCTGTGCTCGACACGCCACGTGCGGACGATCGCCCAGGCGCAGCAACCGAGCACCGCGAAGAACGCGATCGCGTCGCCACCCATCGGCGAAAGGCCGATCGCCGCGCCGATGTCGACGGCCGCCAGCACGATCGCGGTGTAGAACACCCGCCGCGACCGGTCGGCCCACGCCTCGACGTCGCCACGGCGCTCGCGCCAGACGAGGAACAGGAAGAACGCGATCGCGAGGAAGAACGCGATGCGCAGCAGCCCACCGGCCGCCGCCAGCACCGGCTCGAGCGACAGCACCACGATCGCGAGCGCGACCAGCGCCACGATTGCGAGGCCGCGGACGGTCCGATTTTCGAGGAACTGCCTCATGCTCCCGTCATGGTGCCACGAACGCCGAGCGCAGCGGCGACGAGCGCCGAGACGGCGAACCACAGCAGCCGCCGTCGCGGATCCGCAGGCGCGTAGAACCAGGGAGACAAAACCACGCCGAGCGCGACCGCTCCGTAGACGTAGTGCAGCTGGTCGCTCGCCCGGTAGTTCCCGGAGAGGAGTAGGAGCCCGAGCGCGGCCTGAGCAACGAGGAGCGTCTGCGGCAAAGCGAGGAGGTGGATCGCTGCGCCGCCGAGGAGCGCGCCTCGCCGGTAGGCGACGAGCCCGTAGATTCCCGAGATCAGGCAGCCGACAATGACGACGTACGCGAGATAGCGATGGGCCTCGACCACGTCGTCGAGCCTACGTGGTTCCGGCGACCTGCTGCGACGGGCACGTCGCTGGAACGCACGACCGGCGGTGGCCCGGCGCAGCGCCGCACCGAGCCCCCGCCGCGTGGGCAGATACGCTTGGGCGTGCCGCTGCTTTCGCGGATCACCCATCCCACGGAGGGATCACCGTGCCCGAACCAGGCTCCCCCGCACCCGACTTCACCCTCACCTCCGACTCCGGCGAGACCGTTTCTCTCGGGGCGCTGAGGGGCAAGCCCGTCGTCCTGTACTTCTACCCCAAGGACGACACGCCCGGTTGTACGACCCAGGCGTGCGGCATCCGCGACGCCTGGGGCGACTTCGAGCGGGCCGGCGCCGTCGTGCTCGGTGTCAGCCCGGACAGCACCGAGTCACATGCAGCGTTCCGTGAGAAGTACGGCCTGCCCTTCACCCTGCTCGCCGACCCGGAGCACGCCGCGGCCGAGGCATACGGCGTCTGGGGCGAGAGGACGTTCCGCGACACGACGTACATGGGCATCGAGCGGTCGACGTTCGTGATCGACGGCGATGGGCTGATCACCTCCGAGATGCGCAACGTGAAGCCCGACGCGCACGCCGATGACGTGCTCGCCGCACTCGCGAACGCCGGTGGCTAGCGGGAGAGCGGTGCCGCGCGCGCGTTGCGATCGAACTTGTACCAGCCCTTGTCGCCTCGCAGGAACCGCCACGTTCCCTTGAGCCGGGCCCAGACGAGAAACGGCCGGTAGACGACGAGGTCGAGCGGCGCGAGAAGCAGTAGACGGAGGAGCTCGCTTGGCGCATACAGGCGGGACTGGAGATCGTCGGCAAGTATCGCGATCGCCGTCAGCGAGGCGTTGATGAACGAGACCAGCGCGATCACGAGGAGGAACGTCTGCCACTCGAAGACGCCGAGAGCGACTGCGAGGCCGAGCGATGTGAGGGCCAGAACCTCGAAGACCGGAGCAAGCACCTCCGAGAGCACGTAGTAGGGCATGCCCAGCATCCCGACCTGCTTGTACCTCGGGTTGAGGAACATGCGTCGGTAGTGCCACACCGACTCGTTGATCACTCGCTGCCATCGCTCGCGCTGTGCAACGAGCTTGCGGACAGTGTCCGGCCCTTCGGTCGTGCCGACATTGTTCGGAAGGGAGAGAATCTTGTACTCCCTCCCATCGCGAAGGTAGCGCTCGTGGATCCGGAAGGTCAGCTCGATGTCCTCACACGTAAATCCGCGGGCGAAGCCTCCTACTTCCTCGAGCACGTCGCGGCGCCAGATCTGGAAGGCCCCCACCGCACACAACATGAAATCGAACCGTGACCAACCGAGGCGATTGTTGAAGAACGAGCGGAGGTAGTCGAGGTGCTGGTAGGCGAGGAGTGACGCACCCCCGAGGCGGCGCTGCCCCGCCCGCGCGGCCATCGTCTTCGAAGGATCGAGCGCGATCGAGAGGTGGCTCGTGACGCCGATCACGTGCGCCGGATCGGTCATGACGAGCCGCATTCCCTTGAGCAACGCATCTTCCGAGAACACGGTGTCGGCGTCGACGCCGCAGATGTAGCGGAAGCGCGCCGCGTTCAGACCGGCGTTGAGCGCGTCTGCCTTGCCGCCGTTGTCCTTGTCGATGACGATCAGGTTCGGAAAGGCCACACTGCGGTAGACGGACCGAACGTGCTCGGTCTCCACGAACCGCTTCGGAAACACGGCGAAGGGCGCGAGACCGAACTCCTGAACGAGGCAAGCCAGCGTTGCGTCATTCGACCCGTCGTTGACGACGATGACCTCGAATTCCGGATATGTCTGTGCGAGGAGCGATCGCACAGTCGGCGTAATCGCCGCTTCCTCGTTGTACGCCGCCAGGATCACCGTGACCGGGATCGTGAACCGGGAGCTCGCGATCGTCTCGTAGTCCTCCGCCGCGCTCTCACGCCTCCGTGCCAGGTTCTCGACCAGACCGGCAAACGCAAGTGCGAAGTACGACGCGTACACGAGCGCCAGGTACGAGACACATGCGACTACGGTCCAGTGGAGGATCTCCTCGAGATTCATGCGGATCCACCGCCCGCAAGGGTGATCCGCGCACGTCCCTCGTCCTCGAAAAGCTCTGCGCGAGCCTCGGCTGCACGTCGCACGTCTCGACCACCTGACGAGAGGATCCGCTCGAGCAACCGGCCCTCGATTCCGGTCGCCGCAAGAGAGTCGACGAAGCCGACATCCTGGAGGACCTCTGCCGCTCCGTTCCTCGCAAACTCGTCCTCGTCGTCGAGGTACGGGATCACGACACCTGCGACAGCGAGGCCGAAGCCGCGGAGTGCGTCCTTCGCGGCGGTGCGAGCCCACCACCAACGGTCGTCCAGGGCGCGTGCGATGAGTGGCGCGTCGTCGAGAGTGCCCAGCGCGCCGGCTGCCCGTAGCGCGTGGACGCGAACGAACCACTGCTCGTCGGTAAGGCCGCGACGTACAGCCGGGAGCGCCTGCACGTCACCGCGTGTGCTGAGCGCTTCGATGGCTGCGCAGCGGACGTTGGCGTCCGGGTCTCGGGTCAGGTCGATGAGCGCCTCGAGCGCGACCCCGGGGCAGCGGCCGAGCAACGTCGCACCCCAGTAGCGCACGGTCGGCTCGGGGTCATCGAGGAGATCTACGAGCGACGGGCCGAGATCGGGCGCAAACCTCTCGAGCTGCGAAGCGATGCGAGATCGCTGATAGAGATCAGCCCGGAGTGCGACGACGAGTTGCTCCTGGGCCCAGGGCGTGCCGAGGCTGCCGAGCGCCTTGATCGCCGCGCCCGCTATGTCTCGATCAGGATCGCTCAGCGCGCGCTCGACGAGCGCCTGGCTCCGTGGGTGGCTGGATGCCACGAGCGTACTGAGGGCGGCTACTCTGCGCCATTTGCCGGAACTGGTTCGATGCCGCGAAGCGTTGCGGACGAGCTTGACGGCTCGTCGCCCCGAGCTCGGCACGAGACCGCCGTTCCCCGCGGCCCGTTCGTGCCGACCGTATCTCAGCCTCCCGGCCATCGTCGCAACGCTCAAACCGGACCAGGTGAGGAACGCCGCGAGCAGCCCGAGCACCAGAATGGGTGGAAGTCCCTCCACTGAGGGATACATCGGCCTTGGAGTGGCATTCTCGCCCCCAAAAGGAGTGACGAGCCCACATGCCGGCGTGCGCTACGACCACCCTCCGCCGAGCCGGGGCCTCTTCGAGGCCCCGACACTGCATGCGGATGAGAGGACTTGAACCTCCACGTCCTTACGGACACACGGACCTGAACCGTGCGCGTCTACCAATTCCGCCACATCCGCGCGTGGTCGATTCTAGCCGCCGGTGCCAATTCGGGCATGCTGCACGGAAACCACGACACCGGAACGACGTCACAACAATCATGATTCGCCTTCTCGGGCTCCTCTCAGCATGCTTGCTCGTCGTCCTCCCGGCCTCGGGTGGAGCCCTTCGCGCTGCCCAGGGCCCCGAGAACATGCGGGAGGTCGTCGTCACGCTCACGTCGCCCCCGCTCGGAGGCAGCGACGACCTCGCGCATCGCGCCGTCGTCGATCGTGAGCAGGCCGCATTCGCGGCCAACCTGGGCAGAGCGATTCCCGGTGCGAGCATCTACTGGCGCTACCGCGTCGTGATGAACGGTGCGGCGGTCGTCGTACCGGAGACGAGCCTCCCGCTGCTCGAGCGAATCCCGGGCGTCGAGAGCGTCGATGTCGGCGCGTCGTATGCCGTCGCCTCCGTCTCGGTCGCCGACGCGGCCGTCGCGGCGGGACGCTGGCAGGCCGGGCTCCCGAATCGCGGCGACGGAATGAAGATTGCAATCATCGACGACGGCGTCGACCAGCGACACCCGTACTTCTCACCCGCCGGCTACACGATGCCGGAGGGCTTCCCGAAGGGGCAAAGCGCCTACACGACGGCAAAGGTGATCGTGGCACGTGCGTTCGCACCCGCGTCGACGACGTGGAAGTTCGCACACACACCCTTCGACCCGGAGCAATCGCAGCACGCAACCCATGTCGCCGGCATTGCGGCCGGGAATGCGGGCACGAACACGGGAACGACGACGATCGCGGGCGTCGCGCCACGCGCCTATATCGGGAACTACAAGGCGCTCTCGGTCCCCACCGATGCAGACGTTGGCCTCGACGGGAATGCCGCGGAGATCGTTGCCGCGATCGAGGCGGCCGTCGCCGACGGGATGAACGTGATCAACCTCTCGCTCGGCGAGCCCGAGGTCGAGCCGACACGCGATCTCGTCGCGCTCGCACTCGACGGCGCCGCGCGGGCCGGCGTGATCCCCGTCGTTGCCGCCGGGAACGACTTCGACGAGTTCGGGAACGGCTCCCTCTCCTCGCCCGGCACCTCCGAGCTCGCGATCACCGTGGCGGCCGTCACCCTCCCCGACGCGAAGGGGCGGAGCACGCTGGCCGACTTCAGCGGTGCGGGCCCGACCCCACTCTCGTTGCGCCTCAAGCCCGACGTGAGTGCTCCGGGCGTCTCGATCCTCTCGTCGCTCCCCGGCGGTCTCTACAGCGCGTGGTCGGGAACGTCGATGGCGAGCCCCCAGGTCGCGGGGAGCTGCAGCACTGCTTCGGGAGCGACATCCCGACTGGCCCGTCGCGTTGCTCAAGTCCGCCCTGATCGGCTCCGGGAGCACCGTTTTCGTCGACAGCGGGCCCGCTCCCCCGACCCGCGGCGGTGGCGGCCTCATCGATGCCGCGCGAGCGGACGTCCCGCTCATCGCAGCGCAGCCGGCATCGCTTTCCTTCGGCCTCGTTGCGCCCGGAACGAGCATCCCCGTCCAGGTGGACGTGGCCGATGCAGGTGCCGGCGAAGGGCAGTGGGCCGTTTCGTTCGAGACGACGGGCACGGCCGCGGACGTGACGCTCGCGTTGCCGCCGGCCGTGCTGGTTCCGGGCAGCCTCGCCGTCACGGCGACCGTCGGTGCCGGGGCGGCCGACGCCGACTTCTCCGGGTTCATCCGCCTGACCCGCGGGCCCGATGTGCGTCGGATCCCGGTCTGGCTCCACGTCGCGCGGGCCGCACTCGCGGACGCGAGCACGACTCCCCTGACCCGCCCGGGTACCGCCTCGGGCAACACGAAGGGCCGGCCCGCGCGCGTGACGCGCTACCGCTATCCCGAGGTACCCGCGAGTGGCCCGGTGAGCTCATCGCTCCTCGGGCCCGAGCAGGTCTTCCGGTTTTCCCTGAATCGGCCCGTGGCCAACTTCGGCGTCGTCGTCACTCGTCGAGGGAAGGGCGTCCGTGTCGAGCCCAGGGTCGTGGCGGCGGGCGACGAGAACAGGCTGACCGGATACGCCGCGTTGCCGCTCTACCTCAATCCATATCTCGCGTCGTTCGGTGAGCCCGTTCTTGCGGCCGGCGCGCTCCGCCCGCGTCCCGGTGCCTACGACATCGTCTTCGACAGCCGAAACGCAGCAGGAGCCGGCGCCTACGCATTCCGCTTCTGGGTGGACGACACCCGGCCGCCGGTCGCGAGGCTCGTGCAGGCACGCGTGAGGCGCAGCGCTCCAATCGTCGTTCGCGTCACCGACGCAGGGGCCGGCGTCGATCCGCATACGGCCTCTGCGACGATCGACGGCAAGGAGCAGAAGACGACGTGGTCCGCGGGCACGCTCAGGATCTCCACCCAGGGGCTCTTCCCGGGGAAGCACAGGTTGCGCCTGCAGATCTCGGACTACCAGGAGTCGCGCAACACGGAAAACGTCCCGCCGATCCTGCCGAACACGCGCGTGCTCACCGCGACGATCGTCGTGCGATAGGGCGGGAGGCCGAGCCTGTCGCCGGCTAACGGGGCGTCTCGCGCTCCTCGGTCGTCGGCAGGGCGTCGAGGTCGGCGTGGACGCTCCGGACGAACTCGTCGTCGTCGCTCGTGATCACCGTCAGCTTCGCCTTGCGCTTCTCGCGCTCTCGCAGGCGCCGGGCATCCGCGCCGGCGAGACGCTCGAACCTCGGCCACTCCGCGGCGACAACGACTCCGATGCCGATCGCGAGCAGCACGATCCAGGGCCAGGTCACATCTCGATTGTACCGCCGCGCGGCCCTTTCTATCGGCCTGCCACCCAGATCTCCATCGGCAGGTCGGCGAGCGGCACGCCGCCCTCGGGCGTGACGAGCCACGTGTCCTGCATGTAGAGGCAATCCTCGCCGTTCGCAGCGATCGCATGGGGGTGCATCGAGAGGACCATGTTCTCCTTCAACTCGACCTCCGATCCCTCGCCCACCTTCGGGAACTCGATCATCGTCATCCCGATCGAGTGGCCGGTGACGTGACCGAGGTGATAGCCGCGATCGCTGAAGCCCTTCGAGACGGCGACGTGGACGTCATGGCATGTCGCGCCCGCGTGCATCGCCGTCCTCGCCGCGTCGTAGTACTCGAGATACGCCTCCATCATCCGCTGCGTCTCGTCCGACGGCGTCGTGTCCGCCGCGCACACGGCGCGCGAGACCTCGACCCAGTGCATTCCGGGCCCGGCGACCTCGAGCGACGGCAAGACGAACTTCCCGAGGATCTCCTCGGATCGCGCGATCTTGAACTCGGGGCGAGCGAACGTATCGGTCCCGGTCAGGACCATGTTCATCGTCAGTCGCCCGCAGCCCTCGGCGATGAACCACTCCTCCGCGGCCGCCATCACCTCTGCTGCGGTCTTCCCGGGCGCGTAGGCCTCGGCCCAGATCTCGAACCCGCGGGCGTTGATCCGCACCGAGTCGCGTACCGACTCGAGCTCGGCGTCGCTCTTGACGGCTCGGGCGAGATCGAATTCGACGTCGAACGAGACGAGCTCGCGGTCGGCCAGAGCCTGGTAGTCGCGTACGCGTCATGATGTAGTCGAGCCCGTAGACGCCGATGCGCTGCCAACCCGCATCGCCGGCGCGATCGGCGATCAGCTCGCCGGGGCAGGGATGGAAGATCTGCTCGAGCGGCGTCATCCCGTGCTCACCGACATATCGCGCCTCGGTCGGGAAGACGACGTACGGCTCGCCGTCGGCGGGGAGCACGACGTAGGCGTAGCGATGCACGATCTGGAAGCCGGACATGTACGTGACAGCGCCCTCGAAGCCGCTGTACTCGTTACCGGAGACGACGAGGGCATCGAGCCCGTGCGCTCCCATGGCCGCCCGCATGTTCGCGTGGCGGCGCTCGAGCTCGACCGCTAGGTCCATGACGCTTCAACTCCTTTGATCAGCGTGGTGATGGTGTCGTGCAAGGGCGTGGGCACGCCGAGCTCCCGGCCGAAGCGGGCGATGCCTCCGTTGAGGAAGTCGATCTCCGTGAGGCGATGTGCCTCGACGTCCTGAAGCATCGACGCCTTGTGGCCATAGGCGACGTCGGGCCGTGCTGCGTGGTCGATCAGGTCCTCCGGGTCTGCGTCCAGCGTGATCCCCTGCGCAGCTGCGACCGCCTTCCCCTCGTCGACGAGCCCGGTGACGAGCGCGCGGAGGTCGGGCCGCTCGCAGACGCGTCCGTGGGTGAGGCCGGTGAGCGCCCCGATCGGGTTGGTGGAGGCGTTGAAGATCACCTTGCGCCACTGCGCGGGCCGCGCGTCGGAGACCGCCGTGGCGGGCATGCCGCCGCGGGTACACGCGTCGGCGAGCGCCGCGACCTCCGCGACCGACGCGGGGACGGGCTCGTACGGAGAGAACGTCGTCTCGCCCTTCACGTCCCACTGCACGTGCCCGGGCTCGAGCAACTTCCCGGCCGGGAAGGTCGTGCCGCGAATGACCCGCGAAACGTGCTCCGCAAGCGTCTCCTCGTTGCCGACGCCGTTCATGACGGAGGCGACCGCGCCGTCGGCGAACGCGTGGGCGGTTGCCTTCAGCGCTGCATCGGCATGCATCGCCTTGGTGGCAACGATGCCGAAGTCACACGGCGGCAACGCGTGAGGATCGCTCGTCGCGCGAAGCCGAGCATGCACCTCGCCTGCGCCCGAGAGCGTCAGCCCATCTCGCTCGATCGCGTCGACATGGGCCTGGTAGAGATCGAAGGCCCAGACCTCGACGTCGTCGAGGGTGGCGAGATTGGCGGCGAACAGCGATCCGACGGCGCCGCAGCCGACGATGCAGATCCTCATGACGGGGTCTCTTCCGGAGCTGACCGCGGTGACCGACGGAAACGGTCGAGGGTGAACTCGCGACCCCCGGTGATTCCGCTCGGGCGGAGGATGAGCACGAGTGCCATCAGCGCGCCGACGACGACGAGTCGCGTGCCGGCCGGAAGGTCGATCTGGATCCCACCGATATCGAGGCCGCTCTCGGCCTCGGCGAGCAACGAGTCGAGGCCGCTGACGGCCAGAGCCCCGACGACCGCTCCCCAGAGGCTCGTCATTCCTCCGATCACGAGCATCGCCAGCGTGATGAAGGTCAGATCGAGGTAGACCGTCTCGGTGTTGATCGGCAGCAGGTGCACGTAGAGGCCCCCCGCGAAGCCGGCGAGAGCCCCCGACAACGTGAACGCGATCAGCCGCTGAGTGTAGACCGAGACGCCGACAGCGCGAGCGGCCGCCGGATCCTCGCGCGTCGCGCGCAGCAGCCGTCCATACCGGCTCGACTGGTACCCGAACGCGACGCCGATCACGAGCAGGGCGCCGACCGCCGCCTGGAGCAGGCCGGTCGTCTCCGGCACCGACGAGAAGGTGTTCGACCCGGGTCCGACCTTCTCGTAGTAGCGCAGGAGATTGTGGGTGATCTCGAGGACGCCGAACGTGGCTATGCCCGCTGCGAGCCCCGAGAGGCGCATCAGAGGAAGGCCCACGAGCAGCGCATAGACCCCGCCGATCCCCGCCGCTACGAGGAGCGAGGGGACGTTCCCGATCGTGTGATCGCGGAGGAACGGGAAGAGGTACTGCATGATCGCGGGCTTCTCGGCCACGGGCACCGAGAGGACACCGGCCGCCCAGGCGCCGACGGCCACGAAGCTGATGTGCCCGAAGGAGAGCACGCCGGAGCTTCCGACGAAGACGTAGATGGCAACGACGATCGAGACGGCGACGAGCGCGTTCACGAAGTAGATCTCCGTCGAGATCGAGGCGATGCTGCCGAGCAGGGCGGCGACGATCACCGCACCGGCAGGCCCTGCGAGCCGGATCAACGCCCCGCCGCTCATACGCGCTCCACCGGGCCTGGCCCTCGTGCGAAGAGGCCGTTCGGGCGGACGAGCAGAACGAGGATGACGAGGCCGAAGACGAACGACGGAAGGTACTGGTACTGGGCGGAAGGGAGTGCCCCGCCGAGCAGTCCGAAGACGAAGCCGATCGAAAACCCGCCGAGCGTCGCGGTCAGGAGCTTGTTCATCCCGCCGACGACGACGCCGGCGAGGACGATGATCGTCGTCGAGAGCGCAAAGTCCGGCGTGACGAGTGGGTTCTGGACGGTGAGAATGACGCTCACGGTCGCGGCGAGCAGACCGGAGATCAGGACCGCGGAGCCGATCACCCGGTTGGCCCGCACGCCGAGCAGTCGGGCCGTGCGGAAGTCCATCGCGGCCGCCCGCATGTGGAGGCCGACGGTCGTGCGCTCGAGGAGCAGGCCGACGAGCAGCAGGCAGACGGCTGCGACCACGATCGCGAGAATCGTGATCTTCCGGATATCGACGGAGCCGATCGAGACGGGCCGGTTGAGATACCCGAGCGACGACGCCGACTTGCCGAGCGATCCGAACGCCAGCAGGGCAATGCTCTGCAGCAGGTAGGCGACGGCAAAGGTGGCAACGAGCATCACTGCGGGCGACTGGGCTCGAAGCGGCCGGAAGACCACGCGGTCCATCGCCAGCGACAAGGCAATCACGACGGCGAAGCAGAAGGCGATCGCCGCCCACAGAGGCCAGTCCCACTGCGACGCGAACGCCAGCGCGTACGCGCCTGCCATGACCAGCTGGCCGTAGGCGAAGTTGACGAGCCGGAGCACTCCGAACACGAGCCCGATCCCGACGGCCATCAGCGCGTAGACAGCGCCGAGGCCGACCGCGTCCACGAGGATCTGCCAGGTGATACCGAAGACAGCGATCGTCATGACAGGTACGCCGCGACCATCTTGTCGGTATCTCCCGCATCGGCCGGCGTCAGGGTCAGTCTCAGATCGCCGTTCGCGATCACGTAGGTTCGGTCGGCGAGTGCGACGGTCCTTTGCGCCCTCTGCTCCACGAGGAGAACGCCGATGCCGCGGTCGCGGACGCTCGCCAGCGCCTCGAACACGATGTTCACGACGGTCGGCGACAGCCCGAGCGACGGCTCGTCCAATAGAAGGACTTCGGGATCCGAGACGAGGGCACGGGCGATCGCGAGCTGCTGCTGCTGCCCACCCGAGAGCGCGCCCGCCTGCCGGCGGCCGAACTCCTGCACGATCGGAAAGAGCTCGTGCACGGACTCGACGGACTCCCGCGCACCCTGCCTGCTCCGGCGAGCAGAGAGACCGAGCCGGAGATTCTCCGCGACCGTGAGGTCGGCGAAGATCTGCCGTCCCTCGGGCACGAGAGCGACGCCGCTGCGCGCAACGTCCTCCGGCTTGTAGCCGACGAGGGATGTCCCGGCGAGCCGGATGTCGCCGCGACGAGGCACTACGAGACCCATGATCGCGTTCAGCGTCGTCGACTTCCCAGCGCCATTGGGACCGATCAGGCCCACGATCTCTCCGCGGCCGACGCTGAAGGACAGGTCGCGCACAGCAGGGACGCCACCGTAGGCGATGTCGAGCCCTGTGACCTCGAGCAGGCTGTCCTTCACGCCTCGTCCTCGTTCACGGCGCTCTCACCGAGGTATGCCGCGGCGACGTCGAGGTTGGCGCGGATCTCGTCCGGTGTCCCTTCGGCGAGCGTCCGGCCCTGGTCGAGGACCTGGATGCGGTCGCAGACGTCCATGATCAACGCCATGTTGTGGTCGATCAGGAGCACACCGGCATTGTGGTTGTCTCGGACGTCCCGGACGACGGCGGCGAAGTCGGGAACCTCGGCTTCGGGGAGGCCGGCGGCGGGCTCGTCCATGAGCACGAACAGCGGGTTCGTTGCCAGTGCCCTCGCCACCCCGAGACGGCGCTCGTCGCCATGAGGCAAGGATCCTGCGGGGGCGTCGGCGTACTGCGTAAGCCCGAGCAACCCTATGATCTCCGCCGCCCGGCTCCTAGCGGTCCGGGTCGAGGAGCCGACTCCGAGCGCCGCCACCTCGACGTTCTCGCGCACCGTCAGCTGCCGGAAGGCGTGCGAATGCTGGAACGTGCGCGCGAGGCCGTGACGGCCGCGACGGTGGGCGCTCCACGAGGTGATCCTGCGCCCGTCGAGCTCGACGGTGCCCGCGGTTGGGAAGTCGAACCCCGTCAGCAGGTTGACGAGCGTCGACTTGCCGGCTCCGTTCGGTCCGATCAGGCCGACGACCTCATGTCGGTGCAACGAGAGCGAGATGCCCTGTACGGCGTGAACCCCCTCGAACGAGCGAGACAGGTCGACGGCCCGGAGTGCACCTCCGGGCCGTCGAGTTCGGTCCACATGCGGTTCCGCGTCAGCCACGTTCCTAGATCTTCGGAACGACCTTCGCGGTCATGACGCCGACGCGCTTCGCCGTGTTGTTCTGGATCTTCATGACCCGGTACTGCCGGCCGAAGACCGTGTGCAGCTTCGGAGAGAAGCTGACGAGGCCCGAGAGCGTCGGTACCTTCTTGAACTTCACCATCTGCGCTGCGAGCTTGGCACCGTTGGTGGAGCCGCCGGAGCGCTTGATCGCCGCCACGAGCCCGTCGATCGCTGCCGGCCCTGTGACGAATCCGCCGATCCCGTACGTCGCCTTGCCGAGCTTCTTGGCGAGTGCGTTGACCGCCTTGCTCGGGTCGTCGCCGAACGCGGACGCGTACGTGACGTAGTAGTAGTTCGTCACCGGCGGATCCTTCGTCACCCAGTAGGTGCCGTCACCGGCCCAGGAGTTCAGGATCGGCGTCTCGTTCCCGAGCGAGCGCAGGCCCGCGACGATCGGCGGCAGGGCCCCGAAGGAGCCGGCCGTAGCCGTCACGATCACGTCCGCCTGCTTGGCGTTGAGGCGGGTGATGAGGTTCTGCTGGCTCGTCGAGCCGAGCGACTGGTAGCTCTCCTCGGTCATGATCTTGCCGCCGAGCTGGGTGAAGCGTGCCTTGAACGCCTTGACGACGTCCTTGAAGTACACGATCACCGTGTCCGTGGCGAGGGACGCCGTCCGCCAGCCCCTGGCGTAGGCGTACTGCGCCATCGCCGAGCCTTCGTCCTGAGCCACGTTCCCGTACGAGAACGCGAGCTGGCCCTTTGCTCCGAACCGCTTCGGCCCCATCTGATCGGTGCCGATGCACGGGGCGATCGTGAGCTTGCCGGCGTTGATGGCCGTCTGAACGACGGGCGCCGCGAAGTCGACGTCACACGTCGTGAAGATGACGTCGGCCTTCTTGCCGAGCAGCTTGGCCGCACACGACTTGGCGATCGCCGGCTTGTTCCCCTGTGTGTCGCACGTGACGATCTTGAGCGGACGTCCACCGACGCCACCCTTGGCATTCCACTGCTTCACGCGGACCTGCGCCGCGGCAAGCGCAGGGTTGTCGAACGGCGCCATCGCTCCCTTCGAGTCGAACGCCCAACCGATCACGATCGGCTTCTGGGCAGCGGATGCCGTCGACGCCAGCATGACCGCGGCCGCGACGAGCACGGTGAGCAGGGCGGCGACCGCGCCTGCTTTTCTTCGTCTAGCTGTCACTTCGTCCTCCTGGGTACGGGTTGACGGATGGTTCCTGCGATCGGGATCACGACCATGACTCCTCCTTGGCCTTCACGAGCCGAAGGAGCGCGGTGTGAAGTGGGACGTCGACCCCGTGACGTCCCGCCTCTCGCACCAACGCCCCGGTGATGAGATCGATCTCGGTGGGCCTATGTGCTTCGACGTCTTCCAGCATCGATGGATAGTGGGCCGAGCCTCGTTGGGTGGCGTGGACGTTCATCTCCCACGGGTCGTCGTGCAGCGCGATCCCCGCAGCTCGAGCAACGGCCTTGCCCTCGTCGATCAGATCGTGGACGAGAAAGCCGAGGTCGGTGGGCGCGCCTTCGGCCGCGAAGTGTGGATCGTGCGGGAGGCCGGTGAGCGCCGCCACGGAGTTTACCGTCGCGTTGAAGATCAGCTTCGACCACTGGGCCGGGCGCAGATCCGGCAGCGCCTCGACCTTGAGCCCCGCCGCACGAATCAGGGCGGCGGCCTCCTCGACCCGCTCGTACGGCGTCTCCCCGTACGGCCCGAGCCACGTCTCGGTGTCGAGGATGTACTCGACGTGCGTGTCGTCGTGACGGGTGCCGCTCATGAACGTGACCGCCGAGATGATCGGCCAGTCACCGTGCTGCCGCACGATCTCCTCGGCCCCGAGACCGTTCAGCGTCGTCATCATGGTCGCGTCGGGAAAGTGACCCTCGATCGTCGCGGCCGCCTCCTCGAGCCCCGGTGCCTTCGTCGCGAGGATGCCGAGATCGAACGGCGGAATCTCGGCAGGGTCGTTCGAAGCGGTGATCGACGCGTGCACGTCGCTTCGTCCGCTGACCCGCAGTCCCGCCGCGTTGAGAGCCTCGGCGTGCTCGGCCCGCCGGGTGAGAACGCTCACCTCGGCCACCTGCGCGAGGTGACCCGCAAAGAGGCTGCCGATCACACCGCCGCCGATCACGCACACGCGGTCGATCAACGAGCCTCGATTCTGTGACATGTCATGCGCACGCGCTGCGAAGTATCCCACTCCGGTGACATGACAGTCAACCGGATGCCGTGGGCGCCGCGATCATCGTCAAACGAGGGTGCGGTCCACGATCTCGGCGAACTCGTCGTCGCCGACGAGGCCGCCCTTCCTCGTCCCGAGCTCTTTCACGGCCGCAAGCACCTCGGCCCGCCGCTCCTCCGGCAGGTCGAGGCCGAGTCGCGCCGCCGCAATCCGAACGGAATCGAGACCGCTCTTCTTCCCGAGCACGATCCCACGCTGCGCCCCCACGAGCTCGGAGCTGTAGGGCTCGATCGCGGGCGGATCGTGGAACTGCGCCGCCACGGCACCCGACTCCCGGGTGAACAGCGCGTCGCCCGTGACGGCCTTCCACGACGGCAAGGGCGTGCCGGCCCGCTCCTGAACCAGCTGAGAGAGGGCTCGGGCCTGTGTGAGATCGAGCCGCGTGGGGATTCCGTACAGCGCCTCGAGGGCGAGCGCGACCTCGATCAGGTCGGCGTTGCCTGCCCTCTCCCCCATGCCGTTGATCGTGCCCTGCACCCAGGTCGCGCCGGCCTGGACGGCCGAGACCGCAGCGGCCGTGCCGAGACCGAAGTCGTCATGCCCGTGCCAGTGCACGGGCATGTCGCCGCCGAGCCAGTCGACCGTCTGGCCGACGAGAAACGCCGCTGCCTCGGGGGTCGCGATCCCGATCGTGTCGACGACCACGACCTCCTGCGCGCCCGCCTCGACGGCCGTCTCGTAGGCACGCCGGTAGAAGTCGAGATCGGCTCGCGACGAGTCGACGCCGAAGAACGCGACCTTGATCCCGGCCGCGGACGCAAACGAGACGGCGCTCGCAATGCGCTCCAGCATCTTCTCCCGCGAGACACCGAGGGCGGCGAGCTTGCCGTCGGAGATCGGGCTCTCGATCACCGATGCCGGCACGCCGAGCTCGACGAGCGCCTCCACGTCCGCCTGGACGGCACGGGAGAAGCCCCAGATCTCGGCGCGTAGCCCGGCCCCGCTGACGAGCTCGACGGCGCGCCAGTCGTCTGCCGAGACCCGCGGGAACCCTGCCTCGATCCGGTCGATCCCGGCGGCATCGAGGGCCACGGCGATCTCCAGCTTGTCCTCCGGGGTGAGCACGACCCCGACCGACTGCTCGCCGTCGCGCAACGTCGTGTCGTAGAGGCCGACCGTCACGTGCGGCTGTGGCTCGAGCGCCTTCTCGTTGAGATCGCCGCGTCCAGATCTTGCTCGCGATCGATCATGCCTGCACGATCCCGTCCGGGAAGCCGGAGAGCTTCTCCGCCCCGTTCGCCGTGATCAGGAAGTTGTCCTCGACCCGCAGGCCACCACCGTCCTCCCAGTAGCATCCTGGCTCAATTGCAAGAATCATGCCCTCTCCGACCTCGCCGCCACCGGCCTGGTGCGCGTACGGGGGCTCGTGCGCCCGCGCGCCGACACCGTGACAGATCGGATGCGTGGGCTGCCCGGGGAAGCCGAGCGCGGCGATCCCGTCCCTGATGCGCAGGTCGAGCTCGGGCAAGCTCGCTCCGGGCACGCAGAAGCCCACGGCGTCGTCGTAGACCCCGAGGAGCCCCGCCTCGAGCTCGCGATACCGGTCGGTGAGATCTCCGGGGACGAGGTTCTTCGTGTGGTCGCACCAGTAGCCGTCGGCGCAGACCCAGATCTCGAAGAGCGTCGGCTCGCCCTCGACCACGGCCCGGTCGGCCGTCGCCGTGAACGTGCGGATGCCCTCGCCCGACCAGACGAGCGAGAAGCCGAGCGCGAGCTCGACCTTGCCACCCCACCCCGTCCCCTCGCCGTGGACGAACGCGAGCCACTCGGCCGCCGCCTGCGCCTCGGTCATGCCGGGGCGGAGGACTCCCTGGACGTGCTCCATGCCTGCCGCGGCGATGTCGTTCGCGAGGCGCATCCGCTCGATCTCCTGCGGCGTCTTGCGCGTGCGCGCCTCGTTGAGAAGCGGGGTCGCATCCTGTGCATGAGGGAAGGCGTCGAACCACGCCTTCGGGAAGGTCGTCGGCTCCCCCACCATCCGGTCGGCTGCCTGGGTGCCGAGCGAGAGCTCGATCCCCACCGCGTCGTACTGCTCCGCGATCGCAGCGGCGACGTCGAGCGCTCGCAGGGAGGGAGGCCTCGGGTCGCGCTCGTCGTAGCCGGGGAACAGTCGCACATCCGGCGTCCACGCCATGTGGGCGGCATCCGCACGTGATGCCTCGAGGCAGATCAGGACGGGATCGCCCTCGGCGGGGAAGACGACGGCGTCGTACCCCTTCATCCCCCAGAAGTTCGTCAGGTAGAGCACGTTGTCGGGCGCGCGCACGACGAGCGCCTCGAGCCCCCGCTCGCGCATGAGGGCACGAACGCGATCGAGCTTTGCGTCATCCCGCGGCCACTGCACGCTACGCGCGCTCCCGCTCAGACATCCTCGCCCCAGGGGCGCACGCGCGGCAGTGGCGGGGTGCCGCGCCCCTCCTGCCACGAGACGACCGGGTTGCGGAGGACGCCGATGCGCTCGATCTCGGCCTCGATGACGTCACCGGGCTTGAGATAGAGCAGTGCCCGCTCCTCGGGCGACTTGAACCCCGCGACGCCCGCGACCGTTCCCGTCGAGAGCACGTCGCCGGCCGAATACCCGAGCCCCGAGAAGTTGGAGAGGATCTCGGGGATCGTGACCGACATGTTCCCGGAGTGCGACTCCTGGCGCACCTCACCGTTGACGCGGAGCTCCATGCGCAGGTCGCGGGGGTCCGGAATCTCGTCCGGTGTCACGATCCACGGCCCGAGCGGGCAGAACGTGTCGATGGCCTTGCAGAACGAGAAGACACCCGAGCGCATCTCACCGCGCTGGATGTCCCGGGCGGTGAGGTCGTTGAAGATGACGTAACCGCCGACGTAGTCCACGGCCTCCTCGGCCGTGAACCACTTCCCCGCCTTCTTGAGCACGACGGCGAGCTCGAGCTCGTAGTCGAGCTCCTCGGTGAGGTGCTCCGGATAGATCACCGGCTCGTCGGGCCCGACGATCGCGTCGACGTTCTGGAAGAAGTTGATCCACGGTGCGATGTCGTGCGACCAGTCGACGTTCTCGGACTCCGTCTTGTGCTCGCGGAAGTTGCCCGCCGTGTGGAAGAGCTTCTTCGGGATGATCGGCGCCCGCAGCCGCGTCTCCGCGAGCGCAACCCGCTCGCCCGTCTCGTCCGCGCCACCGCGCTCGAAGTACGCGCGCATCGTGGGAGCGTCGATGACCGCGATCTCCTCGCCGTCGAGCACACCGACCCTGCCGTCCCCTTCACCGAACGTCACCAGCTTCACAGGTTCTCCGTCCTCTCGCTCGATTGTTCGTGTTGATTCAACACAACGTCGCTCCCGGCCGGCCTCGATCGGCCTCGTCATCCACCCCGCAAGGTCGCTTGTGTTGATTCAACACAATCTCCAGCTCACGCGACACCGCAGACGCGCATCGCCACTCTTGCGTACGTCTCCGCCGTCCGGACGAGACCCTCGATCTCGAGGTTCTCGCCCTTCTCGACGTCCATCAAGCCCGTCGACGTCCCGTAGTTCACGGTCGGGATCCCGTAGCGAGTCAGTGCCGATGCATCGGAGAACCAGCGCGTCACGTCGCGCTCCGGGACAGCACCGAACACCTCCTCGTGCGACGCGTCGATCGCGGCAACGAGCTCGTGGCCCTCGTCGATCTCGGCGCCGGGAGCGGTGACGTAGACCTCGCCCTCGACGCCGTAGGCCGGGAACCGCTGGGCGAGGCCGCGCACCATGTCGAGCACCTCGCGACGCGCGACACCCATCTCCTTCGTCGGCGGCACCCTGACGTCGAGGAAGAGATCCGCGTGGTGGGGTGTGCGTGAGACACGCCAGCCGAAGCCGCCCTCGATCGCACCGACGTTGACGATCGCCTTCGCGCCCCGGTAGGCGTTCGCCGGATCGTCCTCCCACGTCGGAATCCACTCCTGCACGGCGGCGAGCACCTCGTGCATGCGCAGGATCGCATTGAGGTCGCGCTTGCCCTCGCTGAAGGCCGTGTGGATGAAGTTCCCGTGCACGCGGATCCGGAGCCAGAGCGCGCCGAAGTGCCCGAGCACGATCTTGCCCTCCGTCGGCTCGCCGAGCAGGCACATGTCAGCGACGCCACCGTGCGAGACGAGGTAGCGCGAGCCGGCCGCATAGCCACGGTACTGCGAGCCCGTCGCGTCGCCGTACTGCGTCTTCTCGATCTCGCCGCACACCGCCGCGACGAGCACGTCGCCGCGGAGCCGAACGCCCGCATCCTGGAGCGCGTTCACGGCCTCGACGTAGCAGGCGAGCGCCCCCTTCATGTTCGAGATGCCGAGCCCGTACAGCCGGCCGTCCTCCACGAAGTGCTGCGGCTGGAAGCCCGGCACCCCGCGGAGCCACTCTTCCCGACCGGAGTACGACGTGTCCATGTGCCCGTTGAACATCAGCGACCTGCCACCGCCGGCCCCGTTCCAGATGCCGAGAGCATTCGCACGGCCGTCCTCGACCTGCTGCCACTGCACCTGGAGCCCGAGCCGGCGGTAGAGCTCGACCATGAGCTCCCCCATGCCCTGCTCGTCTCCGGTGAAGCTCCAGACGTCGATCATCCGGCCGGCCGTCTCCACGAGCCGGTCGCGGTCGACCGAGACGGTCGTGGCCGACACGCTCACGCGTCCCGGAAGTGCGGCAGCACCTTCTCGCCGAAGAGCCGGATCTGCTCGATGCGATCCTCGCCCCAGAGCTCGAGCATGATGTGCGTGCATCCGGCGTCGCGGTACTCCTCGATCGCCTCGATGCAGTCGCTCGGGGTGCCTGCGATCGGCTTGCACTTGTCGAGCAGCGAGTCGGTGACCATCGCCTTGGCCGCAAGGCGGCCACCACGCTCCATCGCCTCGGCGACGGGGATGATCTCCTCCTGCTCGATCCCTGCCGACTCGAGGAGCACGTCGGCGGAGCCCTGGATGTTCTGCACCTTGTTCGCGAGGTACATGCCGCCGATCTCACGCGCTCCGTCGCGGCCCGCGTCCCGGTCGGTCGCATGGATCGAGGCGAGGATCGTACACCCGAGGTCGACATTCTCCGCCGGTCGGCCCGACTTCGCGGCGCCCGCGCGGATGTTCCCGCCGGTGTAGCGGACGTACTCGGGAGTCGTGATCGAGGGTGTCAGGAGCCCGTCGCCGATCTCGCCACCGATCTGCTGCATCATCGGCGCCGTCCCGGCGACGTACACCGGCACGTCCCAGCGTGGCGCGTGCGCCTCCTCGGAGAGCGCGGGGATGTCGGCCGAGAACACCCTCCCCTCGTACTCGAACCTCTCTCCGCCCAGGATCCCCCGCACGATCTCGACGGAGTCGCGCATGTGCGCGAGCGGCTTCGTCACCTTCGGCGGGCCGCCCTGCTTCGTGTTGTTGAGAAAGATCTTGGACGTTCCGAAGCCGACGATGAACCGGCCCGGCCCGGCGGCCTCCTGGACGACGCGAGCATCCATCGCGACCTGCACCGGATGGCGCGTGTAGGGCGAGATGATGCCCCAGCCAATCGTCAGGTTCGTCGTCTCGCGCGCCATCAGCGCAGAGACGACGGTCGAGCCGCGCGCCTCCATCTGGTGCTTGCGCCACCAGGGATATGCCTCGGCGAGCCAGACGGTGTCCATCCCGGCCTCGTCCATCGCCCGGGCAGCAGCGAGCATCTCGTCGAGCGGCTCCATCGTGAGCTGCATGACGCCGATGCGGAACGGAACCGCCATTGTCAGCCTCCTTCTCCGATCATCCGTGACATGTCAGAGGACGCTAGCACGTTTACACCCGGTGACATGTCACGGATCACGACGATGCAGCTGCGGCCTTCGCCTCTGCCACCTTCGCCTCGAGCGCGGTGAGGACGTTCCCGACCTGCTGGTTGATGATCGGCTGGAGCACCCGCTGCCCCATCGACCCGACCGGGCCGGCGATCTTCACGTCTGCCGACCAGTCCATCGAGGTGTGGTCTCCCTCGCCGGTGAGCGTGAACGACGTCGTCATGTTCATCATCGCCCCGACCCCCTTCCCCTTCGCGTTCATGGACGCGAACTCGGGCGGGCGCTCCTCGAGCTTCTCGAAGTCGATCGTCATCTTCAGGCCGCCGAGGCCGAGCGGCACCTTGACCTTGGCCTGCCAGTGCCGCTCGTCCTTGATCTCGAACCCCTCGACGCCGGGCATCAGGCCGGCCATCTGGGCCGGATCGTTGATGACGCTCCAGACCACCTCCCGCGACGCGTCGAGCTCCTTCGTTCCGTTCACATTCACCTGGACGTCACCTCGATTGTCTCTCTCGACCGCTCGGGATGCGAGAGCATCTCCCAGACGCGGTGGTAGGGGTTGTGGCTGTCGGTCACGATCGCCCCGCCGGCTGCGCGCAACGCATCCTGGATGCCGGAGCAGATGCAATGGATGCCGCCGCCTCCGCCCTCCCCCATGCCTTTCGTGCCGAGCGGCGTGAAGGGTGACGGCGACTCGAACGCACCCGTCTTGAGCGGCGGCATGTCGAGTGCGTGCGGCACGTGGTAGTCGTAGAAGTTCGGCGTCAGCAGGTTGCCGTCCTCGTCGTAGACGAACGACTCCCACAGGGCGGCCCCGATCGCGTGCGCGGTGGCGCCCATCACCTGGCCCTCGACGATCTGCGGGTTGATCCGGACGCCACAGTCGTCGACGGCCGCGTAGTCGACGACCTCCGTCATGCCCGTCTCGGGATCGATCTCGACCACGCACGCATGGACCTGCGTCGCGTACGTCAGCGTCAGGTTGCCGAACTTCCTGTCCTTGTCGGGGACATCGAAGGGCGGCCGGTAGACGAAGCGCCGGTTCATCGTCGGCGGATCCTCGGGAAAGCCCGCGTTGTTCGCGTTCGGGATCGCGCCGAGCGCCATGAACGGCAGCGCCGCCTCGTGGTTGTCCTTGATGCGCGCGAAGCCGTCCGCCAGCTCGATCGCCTCCTCGGGGCACTGGAAGACCATCGACGCGAGCTTGATCATGTCGCCCGCGAGCAGATCTGCGGCTCCCTTGACGGCGCTCAGGCCCGTAACGGCGAACTGGCTCGCGTAGGTGCCCGAGAACCCCGCGTGCGAGTTCCAGTAGCTGTCGTGACCCGACCGCACGTGAACCAGGTCGACGTCGCAATGGAGGATGTCGGCGACGACCTGGGCGGCCGTCGTCTCGTGGCCCTGCCCCTGCGGCGTCGTCCCGAGCGTGACGACGATCTCGCCGAAGATGTCGAGCTTGACGGTCGCGACCTCGTTGTTGCCCGAGAACTGCAGCTCCGGGTTGATCAGCTGCGACTGGCCGAAATTGTTCGTCCCCGAGTCGAGCGTCGAGCCGATGCCGAGCCCGAGGAGCTTGCCGCGTGCGGCCGCCTCGGCACGCCGTGCCTCGATGTCTGCGGCACCGATGAGCTCGAGCGCCATGTCCATCGCCCGCGGGTAGTCACCCGAGTCATAGACGCAGCCGTTCGGCGTCTCGTAGGGCATGTCTTCGGGTTGCACGAAGTTGAGCCGCCGCATCTCGACCGGGTCGAAGCCGAGCGTCTGAGCGACGATGTCGATGACGCGTTCGGTGAACCAGAGCTGCTGCATGCGGGAGTAGCCGCGGTTCGGCGAGACGGGCGCCTTGTTGGTCATCGCCTGCGTGAACTCGAGCTTGATGTTGCGCCACTTGTACAGCCCGGCGGCGACCTGAGACCAGATCACGCCTCCGAGCGGCTCGTAACGGAGGTAGGCGCCTGCGTCGTCGATTGCCTTCGTGCGGAAGCCGAGCAGGGTGCCGTCCGCCTTGACGGCGACCTCGGTGCTCTCGAACCAACGCTCGTTGCCGTGCGACATCGACTGGTGGAACTCGGTTCGCCACTCGGTCCACTGGATCGCGCGCTTGAGCTTGCGCGCGAGCAGGCAGCAGACGACGAGCTGCGGATGCGACGTGATCTTGTTGCCGAAGCCGCCGCCGATGTCCTGCGTCACGATGCGCAGCTTGTCGAGGCCGACGCGCATCGCCGGGCCCATCATGATCGCCGCGAAGCCGGGGAACTGGTTGTTCGTGTACATCGTCCACTGGCCGGTGCCGCGGTTGTACTCGACGAGCGCTCCGTCACACTCGAGCGGCGTCGAGTTGAACCGGTCGAAATGCAGCTCACCGATCGAGACGACGTGATCGGCCTCCGCGAAGGCGGTGTCGACATCGCCCCACTCCCACGTGCCGGAGTAGGAGAGATTGCCACCGCAGTCCTCGTGGAGCACCGGCGCGCCGTCCGCGAGCGCCGCCCGCGCGTCGACCACGACATCCAACGGCTCGTACTCGACCATCACGAACTCGGCCGCGGTGCGCGCGAGCTCGCGCGTCTCCGCGACGACGGCGACGACGGGCTCACCGAGATAGCGCACCTTCCCGACCGCGAGCGCGTAGTCCTTGACGTGCCCGCCGGGAGGAGCGGCGATCTGGAAGAACGGGTCGGTGAGAATCGCGACCTCGTCGCCCGTGAGCGTGCCGAAGACGCCGGGAATCTCGAGCGCCGCCGAGACGTCGATCGACTCGATCGTCGCATGGGCATACGGAGACCGAACGAAGTGGAGATACCCCATCCCCTTGCGCTTGATGTCGTCGAAGAAGACCCCCTGCCCCTCGACGAGCCGCCGGTCTTCCTTGCGGGGGACGCTCTGGCCGACCGCGGATCCCTTCTGCAACGTGCCGGCCTCGGTCTCGATCGCGGTCATTGCCCACCTCCCTCGCCGGCGGCGACGACCGCGTCGACGATGTTCCAGTAGCCGGTGCAACGGCAGATGTTCCCCTGAATGGCCATCTTGACCTCGTGTTCGCTCGGCCGCGGGTTCCGCGCGAGCAGCGCGGTCGCACTCATCAGCATGCCGGGCGTGCAGTAGCCGCACTGGAGTGCGTGCTGCTCGTGGAACGCCCGCTGCAGCGGCGTCAGCTCGCCCTCGTCGCCCGCAAGGCCCTCGACCGTCGTGATCGAGGCGCCGTCGGCCTGGATCGCCAGCATGCAGCAGCTCTTGATCGCGTCTTCGCCCAGCTGCACGGTGCACGCGCCGCAGCTCCCCGTGTCGCAACCGACGTGCGTCCCGGTGAGGTCGAGGTCGTCTCGGAGGAAGTGCACGAGCAGGAGCGACGCAGGCACCTCGCGCTCGTAGGTCGTCCCGTTGATCTCGACGGAGATCGTTTTTGTCGTTGAGGTTGTGGACACGCTTACCCCTTCGCTCTCTCGGCTGCTTGCAGTACGGCCCGGATCGCGGAGATCTCGGCGAGATGACCGCGGTAGTGGGCGTCGGCGTGAACATCGGACGGTGGGTCGAGGCTCGCCGAGAGCCCCTCCGCTGCCGCGCGAACCGCGGGCTCGGCGAGGTCGCCGTTCTCCAGGGCCTTTTCCATCGCACTCGCCCTGACGGGCACCGAGGAGACGCACCCGAGGGCGACCCGGACACCATCCGGCCCGACCGTCGCCGCCGCACTCGCGATGTACGTCCCGTGCACACCGAGCGTCACGCCTGCCATCGCGTCACCCGTTCCCGGCTTGCGGGTGGGCACGGAGATCGTCGTCAGGAGCTCGCCCTCGGCGACAGCCGTCATGTACACGCCGAGGAAGAACTCCTCCGCGGAGACGGTGCGGGCCCCGGAGGTGCCGCGGATCGTGAACGTCGCTCCGAGCGCCGTGAGCAACGGCGGATAGTGGTTTGTCGGGTCGTTGACGCAGACATTGCCACCGACGGTGCCGCGGTTGCGGATCTGCACGTCGGCGATCGTCCCCGCCACCTCGGCGAGGATCGGTCGGGCGACCTCGACCTCGGAGGAGGAGATCACCATCGTGTTCGTGACCATGGCACCGATCTCGAGGCTGCTCTGGTCGGCGGAGAACGTGATCGAGCGGAGCTCGGCGAGGTCCGCGAGATCGACGAGCACATCGGGCGAGGCGGCCCGGGCCTTCATGACGTTGACGAGCGTCTGACCCCCTGCGAGGGCACGTGCCCCGTCGTGCTCGGAGAGGAGAGCGAGAGCCTCCTCGACGGTGGCCGGACGCGCGTACTCGACTTCTCGTAGAAGCATGCCCCTATTGGTCGCACACAGACCAGTGACATGTCAAGACGGAGGTGATTCTGTAGCATCGCCGCGATGGGCACCTTCGACGCGATTTTCGTCGGTTCGGGGATCAACTCGCTCGTCGGTGCGGCTCTTCTCGCCCGTGACGGCTGGAGCGTCTGCGTCCTCGAGCGCAACGAGGTCGCAGGCGGATGCATCAGGACGTCGAGCGACCTGACGCTGCCCGGGTTCACGCACGAGGTGCTCGCGTCGTGGCATCCCCTGTTCACCGGATCTGCCGCCTACGGCGAGCTGAAGGCCGATCTCGACCGGCGAGGCGTCACGTACCTCAACACCGATCTTCCGACCGGCACCGCGTTCCCCGACGGGTCGGCGGCGTTCATCGCGGGGTCGCTCGAGGGCAACGTGACCGAGTTCGACCGCCTCGCGACGGGCGACGGTGCGGCCTGGGAGCGCCAGTTCACGTCGTTCATGGAGAACGCCGATCTCGCGTTCGGCCTTCTCTCGACCGAGCTGTGGTCGGCTGCCGGCCTCTCGCTCGGGCGCAAGGCCTTCCGCCGCCTCGGTCGCCGGGGACTGCTCGAGTTCTCCGGCAACACGCTCGTCAGCTGCCGCGACTGGGTGACGAGCACCTTCGAGTCGGAGGCCGCGCACGGCGTTCTCGCCCCCTGGGTGCTGCATACCGGCCTCGGCCCCGACCAGGCGACCTCGGGATTCATGACCCAGGTGATCGGCGCTGCCCTCCAGCTCGGCGGCATGCCGGTACCGGAGGGCGGCGGCGTCCGGCTCATCGACGCGCTCGCGGGGATCGTCACCGACGCCGGAGGGGAAGTGCGCCTCGAGGCCGACGTCCGTCGCATTCTCGTCTCGAACGGTCGCGCAACCGGTGTCCGCCTCGCCGACGGCGAGGCGCTCGCGGCAACGCGTGCCGTCGTCGCGAGCGTCACCCCGACGCAGCTCTACGGCTCGCTGCTCGGCGATACCGAGGTGCCGCCGGCCGTCACCGAGGCCGCCTCGCGGTACCGCTACGGCCGCGCGGAGATGCAGATCCACCTCGCGCTCGACGCGCAGCCACAGTGGTCCGGCGCGGACGCCGAGCGCCTCGGCCGCTGTCCGATCGTCCACGTCACACCCGGGCTCGACGGTGTCTCGCGGGCCGTCAACGAGGCCGAGCGCGGCCTCCTCCCCGTCGAGGCGACGATCGTCTGCGGGCAACCCGTCGTGCTCGACGCCTCGCGGGCGCCGGAGGGCAAGTCGATCCTGTGGCTGCAGTTGCAGGAACTGCCGGCCGGAAGGGTCAAGGGCGACGCGGCGGGCGCCCTCGACGTCGGCGACGGAACGTGGACGGAGGAGCTCCGCGAGGCGTACGCAGACCGGATCGTTGCGCGGCTCGGCGAATCGATCACCAACCTCGACCGGGCGACGCTGAAACGTGTCGTGCTCTCACCCGCCGACATCGAAGATCTCAACCCGAACCTCGTCGGCGGCGACATCTACGGCGGCTCGTGCGCCCTCGACCAGAACCTCCTTTGGCGGCCGCTGGCCGAGGCTCCTGGTCACGAGACGGCGGTCGCGGGCCTCTGGCACATCGGTGCAAGCACCCATCCCGGGCCCGGGCTCGGCGCCGGTTCCGGCTACCTGGTCGCCAAGGAGCTGACGAAGCCGCCGATCGCCCAGCGGCTGCTGGCACGACTCCCGGGGCGCTCGTGAACCTTTCCCTCTCCGAGATCTCGACGATCGGCGCGACATTCGCAGAGGACGTGGAGGCGTATGCAAGGGCCGGGTTCGACGCGATCGGGCTCTGGGAGTTCAAGCTGCCCGACGACGACGAGGCGAACCTGGAGCTGCTCGGGCGGCACGGGTTGCAGGTCGCCGTCTGCGTGCCCACTGTCCCGTCGGTGCTGCAGCTGGCGATTCCGGGAATGGAAGGCCCGTCGGATCCGGGTGAGCGGGTTGCTGCGCTCCGGGCGTCGGTCGAGCGCCTCGCCGCGTACGAGCCGGAGTGCGTCGCCTGCCTCGCGGGCCCGCTCGGCGGCCGCTCGCTCGACGAGGGCCGCGCGATCGTCACGGACGCGCTCGGTCTCATCGCCGAGACGGCCGGGTGCTGCCGGCGTTCGGGTCGGGTTCGAGCCCGTCCACCCGAGCCAGCGTGACGCCGCCGGGTTCGTCAACTCGCTCGCCGACGCGGACGGCTTGCTCGCGGCAGCAGCCGCGGACGAGGTCGGGATCCTGTTCGACACGTATCACGTCTGGGATGACCCGGCCGGTGCTGTCGTGGATCGCCGAGAACATCGACCGCATCGCGGGTGTGCACGTGTGCGACTGGCCGTCGCGCGATCGCACCGACCGCGTCCTCCCCGGCGAGGGGATCTCGCAGACGGGCGTGATCGTCGCTGCGCTCGTCGCCGCAGGATGGGACGGCGCGCTCGACGTCGAGATCTTCTCGACCCCGGAGCTCTTCTGGGGGCTTCCGGTCGACGAGGCCGCGCGATCGCGCCCATGCGGCGATCTCCGCGCTCGTGTAGTCGCCGCCCGCTCGTCCCGCCTTGCGCGCATCGCGGTGTCGCGAGACACCCGCCGACACCGCGAGAAGTACCCGACACCCCAGCCGACGGACTCTGTGTTGAATCAACACAAAGGCGGCAACGGAAACGGCTGCATCCCCCTCTCGTCACGGGTGTGCATGTTTGTGTTGAAACAACACAAACTCCGGTCGCTCGGCACTGATGAGACGTGCGAGCTGGTCATCCGAGACTGCATCGCGCGCTCACGCGCCGCTTCTCGGGCCGCTGTTCCGGCCGGGGCGGCGCAGCGAGCGAGCAGTCGCCAGCGCGTCAAGGATCCGGAATCCGTCGGGCGCATATCTCGGAACCTCTGTGACCGCCGTCAGGAGCGCTTCGTTCCGCGCTGTTCGGCGCTCTCTCTCGGCGCGGATGATGCGTCTCACCGTGTGGTATCCGGGACCAGGACATCCGACGCGTTCCGCCTCCCGCGCCACGTCCCGCCAGAGCTCCGCCACGGGACGCTCGCCATCGTCGATCGTCCAGAGGTACTCGACGAGGTACGGGTGTAGACGCGGCGCGAAGCGCATCCCTCGATTCTCGGCACCGCATCGTGACACGTGTGCGCCGTGTTCGTGACGATGCTGAAACGCGCGGGCGAGACTGACGTCACTCTCCTGACTCGACTCTCACCATGGTGACTCGACGTCGAGCGGGGCCGCGCGTCCAGGACATTGTGTTGTTTCAACACTACATCGTGTCGGTCGCGGGGGAGATTGATCGAACGCAGCCCGCGTCTCGTGCGACGTGTGTTGAGGCAGACACTGCTCCGGGCGTCCTCCGACACCCCCAGCCCCCGAGGAGGCTCAGATGCAACAACGCTCCTGGGAACTACACCTAGACGGTGCCGTACAGCTTCAGGATGATCGCGACGTAGCGCTTCGTGTCGTCGAAGAGACCGCGGTCGCGCACCGCCTGCGCACCCTGGTAGTAGCCGGCAAGGGCGCGGCGCACATCACCTCCGAACTCGTCGAGGAGCCAGCGGAGGTAGCGCACGCCGGCGCGCACGTTCCCGTCGTAGGTGCGTGGTGTCGTCGTCCGGAAAAGGACCTCGTCGAGCCACTTCCACGTGCCGGGGAGCAGCTGCATGACACCAACCGCGCCGACACTCGAGACGACGTCGGGCCGGAAGCCGGACTCCATCCAGGCGACGGCACGCGCGAGCTTGGGATCGACACCGTAGGCCGCCGACCAGCGCTCGAGCGACGCCCTCACGGCATCCGGCGTCACGGGTGCACTGGCTTCGGTGACGGGCGGGGCTGTGGTGGCGCTGGCGGCTCTGGCGCCCGCCGGAAGGGTCAGCTTCTGTCCCGGAACGATGACGGCGGTCAGCTTCAGCCGGTTCTCGCCTGCGAGCACGAGAGGGCTGATGCCGAAGGCGACGGCGATCGAGGAGAAGCTGTCGCCCGCGCGAACGGTATAGGTGGCGCGCACCGGCGGCGTGAACGCTGCCTTCACGTGTGTCGCGAGCGTGCGATAGGTCTGGTTTCCGGCGATGCCGTCGGCAGGAAGGCCGCGGGCTGCCTGCAGGCGGGCAAGAGCCTTCGCCGTCGCGGTCGTGAAGCGCCCGTCGACCGCCTTCCGGCCGAGACCGAAGGCGATGAGCTCGAACTCGAGCGACGAGACATCCCAGCCCACGGCGCCGACGCCGAGCTCCCGCTGACCGAGAAGCGGGCCCCCGAGCGGGCCGAGCGCCGCACGCGTCTTCTGTCCGACCCGGCCGGTCGGCGCGAGACCGAGCCTCTTCTGAAAGGCCGTCAGCCCTGCCCGGGTCAGCGGGCCGTCGACACCGTCCACGGAGGCCGGGTAGTGCCCCTTGGCGCGCAGCGCTACCTGGAGTGCGGCGATGCTCCCGCTCGTGCCGGCCGCGGCCGGCCCTGCGAGCACGATCGCCGCCAGCAGGCCGACGAGAACGATCGTGAGGCGACGCATCCCTTCTTTCTCGGCAGATACGCCACGCTCTTGAGCGCGCCTAACGCAAGTCTTACAAGACGCCGCTTCGTCCGAGGTGCGCCAGGATCGAGAGACCGGCGAGTTTCAGATGATCCTGAGTGCGCTCGGATCACCCTAGTGGGGTAAAAAGGTCGGTAGAAAGTTCTCGCTGGGATAGGTGGCTTTGGGCATTGACCTCGATGCACTCTCCGCTCGGGTTAGTTGCCGTTCGGGATGAGACCTCCGAGTGCGTCCCAGCGTTTGATCTCGCAGCCATTTTGGCGGGTGAACGTCGCCTCGATAGGCTGGCCGCGGAGCGTGCCTTTGACGTCGACGCGCTCTGGTCCGCCGAAGACCTGGGTACAGCGCACTCCTTCCGCCACTGGCTCGAACAACGACGTCTCGGCCGCGTTCAGGGTGTCGCATGCCGTGGCGGGATCTGGGTGGGTGCCGGCAGGCGGGTCGCAGCTAACCGTCCAGGTCACGCTCGGCGCAGGCGGCCCACTGTCTTCCCAGTAAACGACGGTCATGGACGTCTTGCCTGTGGTGGTCTCGCCGCTGCTGCAGCCCGTGATGAAGAGAGCTGCCAGGACCAACACGGCGAGAACAGCTTCGAGACTCGCAGGGCTCCTAGTGATAGCCCGAGGCACGCCACGTAGCCTATCTTCCCTTCCGCGGCGCGGCGGTCGGCCGGTGTGTCTGCGATGCCTGATCGAGCAGGGTGACGACCAGCTGGGCCGTGGGTTGGATCTCGCGCGCGAGTACGGACAGGTGGACTACGACCCGGACGAGGGCGAGTGGTTCGTGCCTGACGACGCTGTGGGGCCGAAGCTTGAGCGGGTCAGTGCGTCAGACGCGGTCTAACCCAGACCTCGTACGTGACGGCCTTGTCGTCGACCGTCTCGTCGAGCTGCTTGATCTCGTCGACGACCCATCCGTCGAGGATCTCGGTGCCCACTTCGGCGACGCGTCCGATCTCGATGTTGTGGACGGCCTCACCGCGGTCGGGGAAATGCACGAGGTAGGGAACGCTCTCGATCTCGGTCATGGCCGTTGGTATACCAGTCTGCGGTCTGGCGAACCGTCGAGCTCGGTCACGGTGGTCTCGTGCGAGTGCTCCGCGGAGTTCGGCGCACGGTGTCGGGGAGTGTGGGGCAGCGGCTTCCGTCGGTGGTCGCCGCTGCCCCGTTGCCTATTGGTGGTGGTTTAGTTCCCGCTCCAGATCGCGGTGTAGTCGGTGTCGCCTGGAGCCGAGTGCCAGCCGCCGGGGCTGCCGGCGCCGTCGCCGTTGGTCGCGTGGTTTGGCACGTTCCCGTTGAACGTCTCCTGGCTTCCGGCTTTGCCCGGGCCGAACGTGTACTGCCCGCCGCCGAGAGAGTTGAAGTGGCCGTCCGCGTGTAGATGCGCCTGCTCCGAGATCGTGAGCACCGGACAAACGAACGGATCCGTGGCTCGCTCGGGTGGCCCTGCGAGCGCCGATCCTGCCGAGACCAAGCCGAACGCGGCAGCAGCCACGCCGATCGGAATCATTCTCTTACGCATGCTGGTTCCCCTTTCGTTGGATACGAACCAGCCTGCTCGGGAATCCACGACCACGCCATTACCATTCGCGGAACGCCGTCTTACGATTCGCGAAAGTCCTCAGACGGCACGGCGCGGAGGATCGGAGGCGCTGCGGTACTCCGTCGTCTGCCGGTCGCGGTGGTCTCGCGCGAGGATCCCGCGAAGCTCTACGAGCCCTGGGGGCGGGTCGTCGAGAAACGCCGAGGATCAGGTCTCGTTCGAGGCCGACAGGGACAGCATCAGGGTACCGCGGTCGAGGGCGCAATCCTCGTGCCCGGAGGGGCTTCTGGGATGAGGAGGTGTGACATGCCTAGCGGCGCATGTGTACTCGCCTATGACGGTAAGCGTGGCCGTACGTGGCGGATCAAATACGCCGACGCCGAGGGCCGTCAGGTCATGGAGACGGTCGGTCGAGAGTCGGACGGCTGGACGGGGCAGAAGGCAGAGCGGGCGCTCGGTGCGGAACTCGACGCCGTGAGGCGCGGCCACCGGAAGCCGAACCGGCGCACGTTCTCCGACCTGATCGACGAGTTCGAAGCCGTGGCCCTGCCGGCGAAGCCGCGGAAGAAGAGCCCGCTCGTCGACTACGGCTGCACGATCCGGCTGCACCTCCGCCCGCTCTCGGACACTTCGACCTCGAGAAGCTGTCGCGGTCACCGGAGGAGTTCGAGCGGTACGCGGGAGACAAGATCGCAGCGGGCCTGTCACCGAAAAGCGTCCGTAACCATCTCGTGCTCACCGGGCTGATGTTCAAGACGGCCCGGAGGTGGCGGTGGGTGTCCGCTTCGGCCGTGTCACGGGCTGAGGCATACCGCGCTGACCGAGACGGCCGCAGCCGGGGTGCGGGCGATGTTCGTGCAGGCCAAGGCAGGCCACGCGCAGGGCTCGACGACGGAGCGGTACCTGCACGCGGCGAAGACCAACTACCCCGACATGGCTGAGCTCGCAGAGGCGCGAATGTTTCCGTCCGCCTGACCGGAGGAAGGAGGCATGCCGAGCAACACGAACGGAGAAGCATGGCTGATCCAATCCAGATCCCTCAGGGCGTGCTATCACCGGTCGCAAGACGCCGCGGCTCGAGGGCGCGCTACAACGTTCGCTGGTGGGCCGTTGCCGCCGCGGTCTTCCTCCTGATCTACGGCTCGATCTTCGTGCTGGCCGTGATGCTCACCTAGAAAGATCCGGTACCACGTTCGGTACAAGAAGGGCGTCCGAGAGGCGCCCTTCGCGTTTCCGCATGAATAGTGAGGTTCGAAAGCTCCCCGGGTTGGACTCGAACCAACAACCCTTCGGTTAACAGCCGAATGCTCTGCCAATTGAGCTACCGGGGAAGGAAAGCGGCCGGAAGTGTACCCAGCGCGGCCGCTGCTGTCCCGGGTGCCCGCCTAGACTGGCTGACATGGAGGACGCCGAAACCGCGCGCGACCAGGGCTCGCCGGTGCTCCAAATTCTACGGTGGCCGTTCCAGCTCGTCCGTACGCTCGCTCGCGTGATCCCGCAGGCGATCGACGGCTACTTCGCGGACCGGTGCGGCCAGCACGCCGCGGGAATCGCGTATCGCGTGCTGTTCTCGCTCGTGCCGCTCTCGATCATCCTCGTCGCAATCTTCGGCATCGTGCTCCGCAACGACAGCCTGAAGAACGAGGTGATCGCGGAGATCGTCGACGCCTTCCCGCTCTCGGAGAGCGGCAGCGCGGATGTCACGCGGCAGATCGAGAAGCTCGCCTCGCCCGCCACCGCGCTCGGCCTCGGCAGCCTCCTCGTCTTCGCCTGGGCGGCAACCGGGATGATGGCCGCACTGCGTGCCGGCCTCGAGGTGGCGATGCGCGTTCCCCGCGGCCGCCCACCTGTTCGCGGAAAGCTCGTCGACGTGATCCTGATCGTCGGTGCTGCCGCACTCGTGCTCGTCGTCGTGTTCCTGAACCTCGCCCAGGCCGTCGTCTTCGGCTGGATCGACCGACCGCTCCACGCCGTCGGACTGGACGGGGGGCTCCTCGAGCAAAGCGTGCGCTCGGGGGCGCCACTGCTCGTGACGATCGTCGTCGTGCTCCTGCTCTACCGCTTCGTGCCGGCGCGAAGGCTGCGGGTGGGCGATGCTCTCGCGGGCGCGATCATCACTGCGCTCCTGCTCATTGCGATCTCACTCGTCTCGGGCCTGATCTTCGATCGCGTCAAGAGCCTCAGCATCAGCGTCGTCTATGCGTCACTGACGTCGGCCCTCGTGTTCATCTACTCGGTCTACCTGGCGGCCTCCGCGCTGCTTCTCGGGGCGGAGGTCGCCGCCGCATGGTCCAGGCCGTGGGAGGCCACCGACGAGCCGCTCTCTCACCAGATCCGGCGCGTCGTGCTCGGGCTCTTCGTCCACCAGGAGCCGGCCGGTCGACCGGCCGACCGGCCGCGCGTGCCGACCGACCCGTTCCCGTAGGGTCGGGGCCGGTCGCGCCCCGCCCTCTCTCGCCTAGGAGAGCTCGGTCAGCGCCTGCCTGACCTTCGCGAGGTGCGCCTGCAGCTCCGTCGCCCGTGCGAGATCGGTCTCGCCCTGAAGATCACGCCGCAACTTCTTCTCCCGCAGCCGAAGCAGCATCTCCGTGCCGGTCTGGGTCGTGATCCCCTCGGTCGCCGCCGTTGCGTCGAGCTCCGCCAACAGGGGCACGAGGTCGCCGTCGGGTGGGACCCGTGCGACCAGCGAGGCCCGCATCCTGCGATGCTCCTCGATCTCGAAGTGCTCCTCCGAAAGCCCCGCGAGCGAATCGACCAGCTCGGGATGAGCGACGACGGCCGCAAGAGCCTCGCGCTCGAGCCGGACGCCGGCATCGAGCAGCTTCTGCGGCTGCGACGACGCAGCCGCAGCCGCGGCCCCGCGTGCGGGAGCGATCCCCGAGAGCGTCTCTCGCGGCAGGTCGAGCCGGTCGGCGACGAGCCGAAGCGCCTCCTGGCGCTCCGGTGAGTCCTCGGCCCTGGCGAGGATCTCGCGCGCGCGCACGAATGCCTCCTGCCGGTCCGACGCGCGGTCGAGCTCGAGCCGGACGCGGTAGTGGAGGTAGCTCTCGGCCTGGCCGAGACGCTGCTCGAAGCCCGCCGGCGCGTCGGCGGGATCCTGTCCGACGGGAAGCGTGACGACACGGATCTCGAATCCCTGGTCGTGCGCTCGCTCCATGCCCCGCAGCGTCGCCTCCTCGCCGGCAGCATCCGCGTCGAAGCAGAGGTAGAGGCGCTTCGTCAGCCGTGAGAGCTCCTTCAGGTGTTGCTCCGTCAGGGCCGTCCCCATCGAGGCCACGACCGGCTCGAACCCTGCCTGGCGTAGCGCGATGACGTCGGTGTTTCCCTCGACGACGACGGCCCTGTCCTGCTTGGCGATCGCGGGCCGGGCGAGGTGCAGCCCGTAGAGGACATGGCTCTTCTTGAAGAGATCGCTTTCGGGCGAGTTGACGTACTTTCCCTTGAGCGGATCGTCGTCGTGGAGCTTGCGCGCCTGGAAGCCGATGATCCGGCCGCGGGCGTCGGCGAGCGGGAACATCAACCGTGGTGGGAAGTAGTCCCGCCCGCGCTGGTTCGTGAGGCCGGCCGCGCGCAACTCATCGTTGGTGAATCCCTTCTCGCGCGCCTTCCCGGCGAGGCCGTCGCCCGGCGAGAGACCGAGCCGGAACTCCTTCGAAACTGCCTCCCCGAGGTCGCGGCTCGCCAGATACGCGCGTACCGGCTCGCCGTCGGCTCCCTCCCAGAGGTGACGCTCGAAGAAGGTGGCCGCCTGATCGAGCAGCGCGAAGAGGCGCTCGCGCTTGCGACGAGCATCGTCGGCCTGCGGCGAGGTCTCCTCGTACTCGAGGGTGACCCTGAACCGCTCGGCGAGCCATTCGATCGCGCCGACGAAATCGAGCCCTTCCGTCTCGCGGACGAACGTGACGACGTCGCCGCCCTTGCCGCAGCCGAAGCAGTGGTAGAGGTTCAGGTCGGAGTTGACGGAGAAGCTCGGCGATCGCTCCTCGTGGAACGGGCAGCGTCCCATGTAGCGCGTTCCCGAAGCCTTGCGCAACGACGTGCGCAGGCTCACGACGTCGACGATGTTCGCGGCCGCGACGACGTCTCGAACGCTCTGATCCTTGATCCGCGCCATCACTGACCGCCGGCATACGAGAGAGCGAAACGATCCGTCATGCCCGAGATGTAGTCGGTGATCCGATCCGCAACGTCACCGTCTCCGGCGGGCAGAAGACCCGGATCCTCGACGAGTCGACCGAAGATCGCCTGCACGACGTTGTGTGCCCGCCGATGCTCCGGCACGACGTGCGGGCCGAGGTAGACGCTCTCGAACATGAACGTCCGTAGCGAGAGCATCGCCCCGCCGATCTCGGGGCTCTGCTGGATCGTCCCCGCCTGCTCGGAGGTCTCGACGAGGTCGTGGACGAGCCGGTCGATCCTCTCGGAGCCGCTCGATCCGAGGAGATCGATCTCTGCCTGCGGGAGGTCCGACTCCCGGAGGATGCCGTAGCGGATTGCGTCGTCGATGTCGTGATTGATGTACGCAACCCTGTCGACGACCCTCACGATCTTCCCCTCCAGCGTCTCGGGCTCCTGGTCCCCGGAGTGGGTGAGGATTCCATCGCACACCTCGTGGGTGAGGTTGAGCCTGCGCGCGATGCGCCAGGATTGCTCGTTGTGCCGGAAGCGGCGGCCGAACTCGGCGTCGAGCGCGCCGTCGAGTGCCTGCTCGCCGGCGTGACCGAACGGCGTATGACCGGTGTCGTGCCCGAGGCCGATCGCCTCGACGAGGTCCTCGTTGAGGCGCAGGGCTCGTGCGACGACCCGGGAGATGGCGGTCGTCTCCAGGGTGTGCGTCATGCGGGTCCGGTAGTGGTCGCCCTGCGGGTCGATGAAGACCTGCGTCTTCCCCTTCAGCCGGCGGAACGGCTTCGAATGGACGAGGCGGTCGCGGTCGCGCTGGAATGGCGTCCGCACGCTGCACGGCTCCTCTGCCTCTTCGCGCCCGCGGGTCTCGAACGAGCGCACGGCGAGCGGCGACAGCCATCGCTCGTGCTCGTGGATGTGCTGCTCGAAGGTGGACCCGATCCCGTCTGCGCTTGCCACGCTTGCAGCGTAGTCGCCCCCATGCCTGTCGGCGCCTTACGTCGGGCAAGACCGCGTCGTCGACGCAGTGCTCCCTCAGTACGAGCGCGACATCCCGCCGTCGACGGTGACGCACGTGCCCACGATCCAGGATGCGCGCGGCGAGACGAGGAACGCCGTCACGTCGGCGATCTCGGCCACGGTGCCGAGCCGTCCCCAGGGAAGCTCGCGCTCGATGAACGCCGCCGTCACGTCGGGGTCCTCGCGCAACCGCCGCTCCCAACTACCCCCGGGAAACAGCGTCGAGCCGGGAGCGATGCTGAAGACGCGGATGCCGTCCTTCGCGAGGTCGTTGGCCATCGCCTTCGCGAGGCTGATCTCGGCGGCCTTCGCCACGTTGTAACTCGGCGCGCCACCGCCCTCCCGCCCCCAGATCGAGGCGATCATGGCGATCACGCCTCCGCCCCGCTCCCGCAGCAGCGGCAGGGCCGCGCGCGAGACGCTCACGGCCGGGAAGACGTTTCTGCCGAGCACGTCCCGCAGGTCGTCCTCGTCCATCGCATCGATCGAGCGCGCTCCCGAGCCGCCGACGCTGTTGACAACGATGTCGAGACCCCCGAACGTCTCGGCGGCGGCGGTGACGACGGCTGTTGCGCCATCCGGTGTCGTGACGTCCGCGACGAGGCCGATCCCCCGCCCAGGGCCCTCGACGCTCGAGACGGCAGCGTCGAGATCGTCGCGACCGCGCGCGCAGAACACGACGTCGGCGCCTTCCTCGACGAGTCGGGTCGCAATACCGCGTCCGATGCCGCGGCTCGAGCCCGTGACGAGCGCGACCTTGCCGGTGAGCTCGAGGTCCATGCGCGAAACTCTACGTGCCCGGCATCCCACCGCCGGTGTGGAGGCGTCCGGCGCGCAGCTCGTCCCACACGACGAACGCGTTGCCGGCCTCGAGGCCGAGCTCGCGCACAATCGTGCCGGCAACGGCAGAGAGAACGCGGGCAACGAGATCCGCGTCGCGCCCCTCGAAGGCGTTGATCCGGACGATCGGCGGGTGCGTCGCCGCCGGCTGCTCGTCCGGCGCGTCGTCCTCGCCCTCCCGGTAGCTCCCGGGAGCAAGTGTCTGCCACGTGACCCAGGTGCCGGCCGGCTCCTCGCCGAGCTCCCTGCTGACGGCGCGCACGATCTCCCGGGAAACGGTCGCGAGGTCGACGCCGACGCGCTGACGAAGTGCCGTAACGTGCACGATCGGCATGCGGATACGTTAGTGAGATGGCTGAGCTGCTGCTCGTGCGTCACGGTGAGACGGACTGGAATCGCGATCGTCGCGTTCAGGGGCAGACCGATACGCCGCTGAACGCGACCGGTCTCGCGCAGGCGACCGTGCTCGCAACCACCCTCTCGTCCACGCCGCTCGTGGCCGTCTACTCGAGCGATCTCGCGCGCGCGCGCGACACTGCCGAGACGGTGGCCGGAATGCACCGCCTGCCCGTGCGGATCGACGTCGATCTGCGCGAGAAGGACTTCGGCACGTGGGAGGGTCTCACCGATCTGGAGATCCGCGAGCGGTTCCCGCACGCCACGCGAGGCGCGTGGGGCGACGGCGAGACGACCGAGCAGGTCACCGAGCGGGCCGTCCGAGCGGTCGGGCGGATCCGGGTGCGGCACCCGAACGGCGCGGTGCTCGTCATCTCACACGGCGGCACGATGCGCGCGATCCTCGCCCACCTCGGCGTCGAGCACGGTCCTATCGGGAACTGCGAGGTATTCCGGGTCGGCTACTGAGCGAGCCGCCGCCGAGTCGGCGCGCCTCCCCCTCCTCGATCGCGTTAGAGGACGTAGCCGAAGTCGCCCTGGGGCAGATCGGCGGACGGGGGAAGGCGGTGAGACGGCTCGAATCCACAACGGCGCATGATGCCGACGGCCCTTCGACCGCGCCGGTGCGTTCACCGGCTTTCAACCATCCGGCAACCACCGGCCGACCTTAGCCGGCCGCACCGGTGAGGCGATGAGCGCACGCTAGACTTGCCGGGCCGTGGAGGACTATACGAACAAGTACAAGGGCGAGCAGGTCGAGCTGGCTCTCTTCGGCGGCGAATACCAGGAGGGCGTTCTGACCGCCTACTGCTCGATCGAGGACGTGCCACACGTCGAGCTCAACGGCCACATTCTCGTGCCCCTTCAGAACGTCGCCTCGGTGCACTGCTCGAGCAGGTGCGACGCGCCCGAGCCCGACTGGCCGCCGCGCGGCCTCGACGCCGACAACGACGACCGCGACGACGACGGGTAGTGCGCCGCCGGGCCACGGCGAACCTCTGTAAGGCTTTCGTCCTCGTCGCCTTCCTCGTCGCTCTCGCAGCGGGCGTCGGCTGGCTGATCGGACGCGAGCGAAGCGCGGCCCTCTTCGCGTTCTGCGGGCTCAGCGCGGCGATCGCGGTCTACTGGCTCGGCGATCGATCGCTCCTCGGCATGCTCGGCGCTCGGCCCTTCGCCCTCGCCGAGGATCCGCTGCTGCGCTCGTCGACCGATCGTGTGGCCGCCCAGCTCGGGATTCCGCCCCCAAAGCTCGCCCTCATCGACGACGGGTTCCCGCGCGCGTTCGTCGTCGGGCGCGGACCGGGAAGCTCCACGCTCGCCGTCTCGACGGGGCTTCTGCGCGCGCTCCGTCACGAGGAGCTCCAGGCCGTGATCGCCCACGAGCTCGCGCACGTTCGGAGCCTCGACGTGCTCGCCCAGACGTTCGCCGTGCTCCTCGCAACCATGCTCGTCGAGCTCAGCCGGCTCGGCGGCTACTTCTCGCGGGCGCTGCTGTTCGTTCTCGGGCCGGTCGCTTCGGCCTTCACCCATGCGATGCTGTCGCCGAAGCGCGAGTACGCAGCCGACCGCGACGCAGCCGGCGTCTCGAGCCCTCACGACCTCGCCGACGCCCTCCTGCGCCTCGACCGCGCCGGCGAGCTCGTCACCTTCGCGACGTCGCCGACCACGGAGCCGCTGTACGCGGTCGATCCGTTCGAGCACGACAGGCTCTCCCGCATGTTCCAGACGCACCCGCCTCTCGCGGAGCGCGTGCGGCGCCTGCGCGCGATGGATGCAGGCCCGAGCACCGGCCGAGGCCGCCCCGACGGCGTGACGGGACGCCAGAAGGACGAAGGGAGCACACTCCCGTGTGCTTCCGTGGAACGGAGAGGGCCAGACGAGGTCTGGCCCCTCAAAACGGAGAAGGGGCCGGACGTCAGTCCGGCCCCTTCTGCTAGTTCAATTCGGCGGCGTCCTACTCTCCCAGGGGCTCGCGCCCCAAGTACCATCGGCGCCGGCGGGCTTAACTTCTCTGTTCGGAATGGGAAGAGGTGTACCCCCGCTGCTATGACCGCCGAAAGTGTCAAAGGTGGGACGCGACCGTCCGACACACGGGTGCCGGCTGAGTCGAGCGCCGCTCGTACCTTCAAAACTCCATAGCGACTCAGACATGTTCAAAATCAAGACCTCGGGCAATTAGTACGGGTCAGCTGAACACATTGCTGTGCTTACACCGCCCGCCTATCAACGTGGTGGTCTTCCACGGCCCTTACTCACTCGAAGTGATGGGGAACCTCATCTTGAGGTGGGCTTCCCGCTTAGATGCTTTCAGCGGTTATCCCGTCCAGACGTAGCTAGTCAGCAGTGCCGTTGGCACGACAACTGATACACCAGAGGTCTGTTCATCTCGGTCCTCTCGTACTAGAGACGACTCCTCTCAAGTTCCCAGCGCCCATGGCGGATAGGGACCGAACTGTCTCACGACGTTCTGAACCCAGCTCGCGTACCGCTTTAATGGGCGAACAGCCCAACCCTTGGGACCTGCTTCAGCCCCAGGATGCGACGAGCCGACATCGAGGTGCCAAACCCTCCCGTCGATGTGGACTCTTGGGGAGGATAAGCCTGTTATCCCCGGCGTACCTTTTATCCGTTGAGCGACGGCGATTCCACTCTCTACCGCCGGATCACTATGGCCGACTTTCGTCCCTGCTCGACTTGTCAGTCTCGCAGTCAAGCTCCCTTATGCCATTACGCTCTACGCACGATTTCCAACCGTGCTGAGGGAACCTTTGCGCGCCTCCGTTACATTTTAGGAGGCGACCGCCCCAGTCAAACTACCCACCTCACGCTGTTCCCGACCCGGATCACGGCATCGGGTTAGAAGCCCAGAATCCATAGGGTGGTATCCCAAGGTTGACTCCACGAAGGCTGACGCCCCCGCTTCAAAGTCTCCCACCTATCCTGGACAACAAACACCAAACTCCAACGCAAAGCTATAGTAAAGGTGCACGGGGTCTTTCCGTCCAGCCACGGGTACTCGGCATCTTCACCGAGACTACAATTTCACCGGATCCCTCGTTGAGACAGCGCCCAAGTCGTTACGCCATTCGTGCAGGTCGGAACTTACCCGACAAGGAATTTCGCTACCTTAGGACGGTTATAGTTACCGCCGCCGTTTACTGGGGCTTGGATTCAAAGCTTCGCCCGAAGGCTAACCTCTCCTCGTGACCTTCCAGCACCGGGCAGGCGTCAGCCCCTATACGTCGTCTTACGACTTCGCAGAGACCTGTGTTTTTGGTAAACAGTCGCTTGGGCCGTTTCACTGCGGCCCCCTCGAGCTCGATTCCGCGAGGGAATTCCACTCTACTGGGGCGCCCCTTCTCCCGAAGTTACGGGGCCATTTTGCCGAGTTCCTTAACGAGGGTTCTTCCGATCGCCTTGGTATTCTCTACCTGCCTACCTGTGTCGGTTTTGGTACGGGCACGCGCAACCTCCCTAGACGATTTTCTAGGAGGCATGGCTTCAAGGACTTCGTCCATGCGGACTCGGCATCCCGTCTCAGGCTTGATGGGTGACGGATTTCCCTATCACCCGCCCTACGCGGTTACCCCAGGACGACCATCGCCTGGGTTCCCCTAGCCTACCCCGTCCCGCCATTGGTGGTAACGGTTGCTACGTGGTACAGGAATATCAACCTGTTGTCCATCGCCTACGCCTTGCGGCCTCGGCTTAGGTCCCGACTAACCCTGAGTAGATTAGCTTTACTCAGGAACCCTTAGGCATTCGGCGGAGGAGTTTCTCACTCCTCTTTCGTTACTCATGCCAGCATTCTCACTTCCCATCGCTCCACGGCTGGCTTCCGCCGCCGCTTCACTGCAATGGGAACGCTCCCCTACCACTCCGTGTAAACACGAAGTCCGTGGCTTCGGCTCCATGCTTGAGCCCCGTTACATTGTCCGCGCCCGACCACTTGACCAGTGAGCTGTTACGCACTCTTTTAATGGTGGCTGCTTCTAAGCCAACATCCTGGTTGTCTCTGCAATCGAACATCGTTTCCCACTTAGCATGGAATTAGGGGCCTTAGCCGACGGTCTGGGCTGTTTCCCTTTCGAGCACGAAGCTTATCCCCCGCACTCTGACTGCCACACTCTGGATTTCCGGCATTCGGAGTTTGCCTGATTTCAGTAAGCTGGTAGGCCCCCTAGACCAAACAGTGCTCTACAACCGGAAATGAACATGTGACGCTATACCTAAATATATTTCGGGGAGAACCAGATATCTCTGAGTTTGATTAGCCTTTCACTCCGACCCACAGGTCATCACCGCCGTTTTCAACCGACGTGTGTTCGGTCCTCCACGGGGTCTTACCCCCGCTTCAACCTGCCCATGGGTAGATCACTCAGTTTCGGGTCTACCTCCAACGACTAAATCGCCCTATTAAGACTCGCTTTCGCTACGGCTCCGTTTCCTTAACCTTGCCGTTGAAGAGTAACTCGCTGGCTCATTATGCAAAAGGCACGCCGTCACAGGACAAAGCCTGCTCCGACCGCTTGTAAGCACACGGTTTCAGGTGCTATTTCACTCCCCTTCCGGGGTACTTTTCACCTTTCCCTCACGGTACTAGTTCACTATCGGTCGCCAAGGAGTACTTAGCCTTGCGGGGTGGTCCCCGCGGGTTCCGACCGGGTTTCCCGTGCCCGGCCGTACTCAGGTACCTGTCAAGGAAGGCTGCGCAATTTCGTGTACGGGGCTGTTACCCGCTGTGGCCCGGCTTTCCATCCGGTTCCACTATCACGCAACTTTGTAACTTCCCGACCCGCCGGCAGACGGATCAAGCCAGGCCCTACAACACCCGAACGACAACGACTGCCGTCTATCACATCGCCCGGGTTTGGGCTCTTCCCTTTTCGCTCGCCACTACTCAGGGAGTCGAGGTTTCTTTCCTTTCCTCTGGGTACTTAGATGTTTCAGTTCCCCAGCTTGCCTCCTCGTGCCCTATGTATTCAGGCACGGGTACGCGCGCATTACCACGCGTGAGTTTCCTCATTCGGAAATCCCCGGATCAAAGGTTGGTCAGCACCTCCCCGAGGCATATCGCAGCCGCCCACGTCCTTCATCGGCTCTTGGCGCCAAGGCATCCACCGTGTGCTCTTATTCTCTTGATCGAAAAGAACATGTGTTGATGTCGCTATGGAGTTTTCAAGGTGCGCGCGGGCCCTGTGTCGTCGATCGAACACCTGTCGTCGATCGACACGTCGCCCACCTGCAGAGAACATCGTTGTGGCCGCTTCCCGCCTCCGAAGGGGACGATCAAGCCGGCCGCACCGATCTCTCAAAGCTCAACAGCGTACTGGCGGCGCATCCCACCGAGGTGGAACGATTCCGCGTGCTTCGACGAGGTCAACGTTGATCTAGGCGAGCTGTGACATCGGACGAAACGCAGGAAACCCTGCGGCCCATCGACGAGCACAGCGCCTATCGGAGCAAGCTCCGACTCCCTAGAAAGGAGGTGATCCAGCCGCAGCTTCCGCTACGGCTACCTTGTTACGACTTCACCCCAATCATCAACCCTACCTTCGACGGCTGCCTCCCCGAGGGGTTAGCCCACCGGCTTCGGGTATTGCCAACTTTCGTGGTGTGACGGGCGGTGTGTACAAGGCCCGGGAACGTATTCACCGCGACGTTGCTGATTCGCGATTACTAGCAACTCCGCCTTCATGGAGGCGAGTTTCAGCCTCCAATCCGAACCGGGACCGGCTTTTTGGGATTCGCTCACTCTCGCGAGTTTGCAGCCCTTTGTACCGGCCAATGTAGCACGTGTGTAGCCCAAGACATAAGGGGCATGATGACTTGACGTCATCCCCACCTTCCTCCGATTTGTCACCGGCAGTCTCCTATGAGTCCCCGACATTACTCGCTGGCAACATAGGACAGGGGTTGCGCTCGTTGCGGGACTTAACCCAACATCTCACGACACGAGCTGACGACAGCCATGCACCACCTGTGCATTTGCTCCGAAGAGGGAACGTGTTTCCACGTTTTTCAAATGCATGTCAAGCCTTGGTAAGGTTCTTCGCGTTGCGTCGAATTAAACCACATGCTCCGCTGCTTGTGCGGGCCCCCGTCAATTCCTTTGAGTTTTAGCCTTGCGGCCGTACTCCCCAGGCGGGGTGCTTAATGCGTTAGCTTCGGCACGGAGGGAGTTGACACCCCCCACACCTAGCACCCATCGTTTACGGCGTGGACTACCAGGGTATCTAATCCTGTTCGCTCCCCACGCTTTCGCGTCTCAGCGTCAGTACCGTCCCAGAGAGCCGCCTTCGCCACGGGTGTTCTTCCTGATATCTGCGCATTTCACCGCTACACCAGGAATTCCACTCTCCTCTTCCGGACTCTAGCCAGGGGGTTTGGGTCGACGTCTGAAGGTTGAGCCTCCAGTTTTCACAACCCACCTACCTGACCGCCTACACGCTCTTTACGCCCAATAAATCCGGACAACGCTTGCCCCCTACGTATTACCGCGGCTGCTGGCACGTAGTTAGCCGGGGCTTCTTCTGGCGGTACCGTCACCCTCTGGGCTATTAACCCGAGTGGCTTCGTCCCACCTGAAAGAGGTTTACAACCCTAAGGCCTTCTTCCCCCACGCGGCGTCGCTGCGTCAGGCTTTCGCCCATTGCGCAAGATTCCCCACTGCTGCCTCCCGTAGGAGTCTGGGCCGTGTCTCAGTCCCAGTGTGGCTGATCGTCCTCTCAGACCAGCTATGGATCGTCGCCTTGGTGGGCCATTACCCCGCCAACAAGCTAATCCACCGCGGGCTCATCCTCGATCGGAGGCCGAAGCTACCTTTTCTTTCACGCCCGAAGGCTTGAAAGGCTATCCGGTATTAATCCGAGTTTCCCCGGGCTATCCCAGAATCGAGGGCAGATTACCCACGTGTTACTCACCCGTTCGCCGCTGTCCCCAGGACCGAAGTCCCGGTTCTCGCTCGACTTGCATGTGTTAAGCGCGCCGCCAGCGTTCGTCCTGAGCCAGGATCAAACTCTCCGTGAAGAACTTGTCGCCGGCTGTGGTAGCCCGACAAACTGTTGTCTTCCCTAGAGCTTGAGCTCAAATGTCTATCCGCACGTCCGCACGACCCGGTCAGAAGACCGAGCCACGCTTCCGCACGGCATCGACGGGAAAACCGTCTCACCCGGTAGAACGGGCGGACGGTGTAACCCCCCTTCCACGGCGAACCGCGGACGAGGGGCCTCGTCGTTTTCCGTACGCTGTTGAGTTTTCAAAGATCGATGCCGTTCGAGTCGAGCAACAAAAAGACCTCCGACTCGCGCCAGAGGCCCACGGGTGATTCGGTACAAGGTCGTATCCGATTCGCTCGAGGGCCGCTCCGTTGTCGAGTGACAGGGCGTTTTTGCTGCCTCCCTCACGGGCGGCTTGCGAATAGTAGCAGGATCCGGCCGGTGCGTGTCAACTGCGGGCGGGAAAGCGGACGAAGCGCCTCTTGCCGGCCTGGACGAGCGCTCCGTCGAGCTCGGCCCGCGGGATCTCGAGTGACGTGGCTGCAACGCCGTTCACCTTCACCCCACCCTGTCCGATCATCCTACGCGCGTCGCTCGTCGACAGCGCGAAGGCGGCTGCAAGGACGGCCGGCAGGTGGATCGGGTCTCCCTCGGGGAGGATCCCCTCCGGAACCTCGTCGGGCGCCCCGCCCTCACGCACGACTCGGGTGAAATGGGCTTCGGCTCGCGTCGCAGCCTCCCGGCCGTGCGAGCGAGTGACGATGAAGCGCGCGAGTGCGAGCTTTGCGTCCATCGCCTCGCCGTCGGGCACCGGCTCCTCGACGACGAGGCGGTACCAGTCCGCGAGCATCGTGTCGGGGATCCGCATCGTGCGCCCGAACTGCTCCTCGGGAGCGGCCGTGAGCGGGATGTTGTTCCCGACCGAAGAGCTCATCTTCGCCCCGTCCCACGAGACGAGGAGCGGCGTCGTCAGCACGACCTGCGGCTCGAGCCCGTACGCCTCCATCACCGTGCGACCGGCGAGGAGGTTGTAGAGCTGATCGGTGCCGCCGAGCTCGACGTCGGCCTCGATCGCGACCGAGTCGTAGGCCTGCATGAGCGGATAGAGAAGCTCGGAGACCGACACCGGTTGCCCGGCGGCCACGCGCTTCGAGAAGTCGTCTCGCTCGAGGAGCTGCGCAACGGTCAGCGTGCGCGTCAGCCTGACCGTGTCGGCGAACGAGAGCTTCGAGAGCCACTCGCCGTTGAATCGCACCTCGGTGCGATCGGGATCGAGGATCTGCATCGCCTGGTCGACGTAGAGCTTCGCGTTCGCGTCGATCTCGGAGTCGGAGAGGATCGGCCGTTCCGCGGAACGGCCCGACGGATCGCCGATCCGCGTGGTGTAGTCGCCGACGATGAGGACGCCGATGTGCCCCGCGTCCTGAAACGCGCGCATTCGCTGCAGGGGAATTCCGCGGCCGACGTGAATGTCGGGCGAGGTCACATCGATGCCGAGCTTGACGCGGAGCGGGCGTCCGAGCTTCAGCTTCGCCTCGAGCCCGCCGGCCGGCAGCAGCTCGACGTGGTTCCGCGCGAGGAGGGCGATGTCGCTCACAGGCGGTGATTCTACGGACGAATCGCGCGGGCGACGTGCTCGCGGCCGAGCTCGTCGACCGAACGGCACCCCGTGAGGTGGAGTGCGACCTCGAGCTCCTCGCGCAGCAGCTCGAGCACCTCTCGGGCACCGTCCTCCCCGCGCGCAGCGAGCCCGAAGAGCGGCATGCGCCCCGCGAGCACCGCGTCCGCGCCGAGCGCGATCGCGATCGCGACGTCGGTGCCGCGTCGGATCCCGCTGTCGAGCAGCACCTCGAGCCGGTCTCCCACCGCCTCGGCGACGGCGGGCAGCGCCTCGATCGTCGGCAGCACCCCGTCGAGCTGGCGCCCGCCGTGATTCGAGACGACGACGCCCGCCGCGCCGTGCTCGGCCGCGAGAACCGCGTCGGCCGGCTCGAGCACGCCCTTGACGACGACCGGCACCGGGGTCGAGCCGGCGAGGCGCTCGAGATACGCCCAGTCGAGCGCCGGATCGAGTATCGCCATGCCCTCGCCCTCGACACCGCGCTCGAGCGCGTATCTGACGGACGGCATCGTCGCGCTCGGGGAACGTCCAGTGGATGCGACGCTCCCGATCGCGTGCGCCTGAGGACCGGTAGGTCGACGGTCAAGAAGACCGCAGCGAAGCCCGCATCGACCGCCCGGGCGATGAGCTCGTCCGTGACGCCGTGGTCGCGGAAGACGTACACCTGGAGGAACCGCACGCTGTCGGGAGCCGCGGCGGCGATCTCGGCGACGCTCGCGTTCGAGAACGTGGACAGGCATAGCGCGGAGCCGGCGGCAGCGGCGGCCCGGGCCATCCCGGCCTCCGCGTCCGGGTGAGCCATGAGCTGATAGGCGACCGGCGCCACGACGACGGGCGACCGGACGGCGCAGCCGAGCACGGTCGTCTCGGTCGACGTCGTCTCGATGCCGCGGAGCACGCGCTGGCGCAGCCTCCACTGCGTAAACGCAGATGTGTTCTCAGCGAGAGTCTGCTCGCGCCCGGAGCCGCCACGAAAGTACTCGGCCCAGTCCGGGTCGAGGTTCTCGACTGCGAGTGACTCAACGTCGGTGAGCGTCAGCGGCGTGTCCACCGCACGAGCCTACAATGGATAGACGACACCCAAGGCGGCGGTGGCGCAACAGCCGCCGACCGTGAGGTTCGTGACACCGAGCACCGGTGCGGGCAGATCTCCACCGAGCGCAACTGACACAGAGTCGTTCCGACTCACCCCGTACACTTGTTCGCATGACCGACCTGCGACCCCGTCTGCAAGAGCTCTTCGGCTTCACCGATTTCCGCCCCGGGCAGGAGGAGGTCGTCCGCGCCGCGGTCGAGGGGCGGGACACGCTCGCACTCATGCCGACGGGCTCGGGAAAGTCACTCACCTACCAGCTCGCCGCCATGCTGCGGCCCGAGCCGACCCTCGTCCTCTCCCCCCTGATCGCGTTGATGAAGGACCAGGTCGACCAGCTGCCGGAGGAGATCGCGGCGACGGCGACGTTCGTCAACTCGTCCCTCGATCCGTCGGAGACCGCGCGACGGCTCGACGACGTCGCCTCCGGCAGGACGCGGTTGCTCTACGCGGCCCCCGAGCGGCTTCGCAGCAGCGCATTCGTCCAGACGCTCCGCTCGATCGGGGTGGGGCTCGTCGTGATCGACGAGGTGCACTGCGTGAGCATGTGGGGCCACGACTTCCGGCCGGATTACCTCTTCATCCGCCGCGTGCTCGAGGCGCTCGGGAGCCCCGCAGTGCTGGGGATGACGGCCACCGCGACGCCCGCCACCGCCACGGGCATCGCCGAGGCACTCGGTCGCGAGCTCGAGGTCGTGCGGACCAGCGTCGTTCGCCCGAATCTGCGGTACGACGTCGAGGAGGTCGGTGGGAACGAGGACCGGCTTCGCATCCTCGTCGACCGGATCCGGGCGCTCGACGAGGGCAGCGCCATCGTCTACGCCCGCTCGCGCGACTCCTGCGAGCGGGTCGCACGCACGTTGCGCGGGCACGGGCTCGCGATGGAGCACTACCACGCGGGCCTCGAGGCCGACGATCGCTCTCGGGTGCAGGACGACTTCATCAACGGCCGCATTCGCGGTGTCGTGGCGACGACGGCGTTCGGGATGGGCATCGACAAGCCGGACGTTCGCTTCGTCTGCCTGTTCAACTACCCCGACTCGCTCGAGAGCTACGTCCAGATGGTCGGCCGAGGCGGCCGCGACGGGGCGCCGAGCGCGACGCTGCTTCTCGCGAGCCCGTCCGACGCGACCGCCGTGCGCCGATTCGCTGTCGGCGACATTCCCGAGCCGGACGACCTCCGCAATGTCTACCGCTCGGTGCGCGCCCAGGGAGGCACCGTCGACCCCTCCCAGCTGCCCGCCGGGGACCACGACCCTCGCGTCCTGATCGGGATGCTCGAGCAGGCCGGGATCGTCAGCCGCGGGTACGACACGGGCCGGATGATGCAGATCGAGCTCCCCCTGATCGGACCGGACGCCGGGAGCGTCGTCGAGGACCTCCTGGAGCGCTCCGCGCGCGAGGCGATCGCGCGCGTCGAGCGAATCGTCTCGTTCGCCGGGACGAGGCGATGTCGGCACGCGCAGGTCGCCGAGCACTTCGGCGAATCGCTGACCGAGCCGTGCGGCGCGTGCGACATCTGCGATCCCCGACACGCCCCGGCCGCCAGTCGCCCGACCACCCCCCTGCCGGAAGACCTTGCGGGCACGATCGTCGCGGCCGTCGCCCGGCTGCGATGGCCGCTCGGCCGGCGCTCTCTCGTCGCGATGCTTCGCGGCTCGGTAGCTGCGCCACCGTCCGCACGCGCCTCGGAGGCGTTCGGCGTCCTCGAGTCGGCTTCCGACGCGGAGGTCAAGCGTTGGATCACCGCACTCGTGGCCGCGGGTGCGCTGGTGGACGTCGAGACGGACGACGGCTACCGCGTCCTGCACGCGCAACCGGACGCCGATCTTCCCTCACTCGGGCAGGCCGTGGCCGGCCCGGTCGACGACGTCGCCGTCGTTCGGCTTCGTGACTGGAGACGGGAGCGCTCGCAGGCGGACGGTGTGCCTGCCTACGTGGTGTTCCCGGACGCGACCCTTCGCGCGCTCGCGGCCACGAAGCCCGAGTCACGCCAGGAGCTCGCGGCCGTCAAGGGGCTCGGCCCGGCCAGGATCGAGCGCTACGGCGACGATATCCTGGCGCTCCTCTCACGCTGACCGTGGCCTGGCCGTTCTCGGCTCGGGAACGGCTGCGAGCGCCATGTTGCCGTTCGATTGCCTCCCTCGTGTTTTCCTTACCGCGAAGGCGTCGAGCGCGCGACCGGGGCTAGACTTCTCGTCTTGCGGCTGCGTCGAAGCACGAAGGTCCCGCGCAAGCGGGGCCGGATTCGGAAGCTGCGTCTCCTCGCCGTGCTCACCGTCCTGGTGCTGCTCGCAGGGGCGGCGTTCTCATTCGGTCTGGTTCGCGCCGTCGCGAGCGAGATCCCCCTCCTCGATCCCGCGGCGCAACACGCCGACGTCGACGGCGTCGTCTACGCCTCGAACGGTGTCTCGGTCCTCGCCGTCCTGCGCGGTGACGAGAGTCGCGTCCTGCTGAAGACCATCGACGACGTCTCGCCGATCATGCGCCAGGCGATCGTCTCCGTCGAGGACCGCCGCTTCTACGAGCACAACGGCGTCGACACACGCGGCATCGCGCGGGCCCTCTGGGAAGACATCCGATCGAAGGGCGTCGTCGAGGGTGGGTCGACGATCACACAGCAGTTCGTCAAGAACGCGTACGTCCGCAACGAGCGAACGATCGCCCGAAAGGTGCGGGAGGCGGCCCTCGCCTGGCAGCTCGAGCAGCGCTGGCCGAAGGATCGGATCCTTCTCGCATACCTCAACACGATCTATTTCGGGAACGGCGCCTACGGCATCCAGCAGGCTGCGCGGACGTACTTCCACAAGGGGGCCAGCAAGCTCACGTTGGCAGAATCGGCCCTCCTCGCGGGCCTCCCCGCCGACCCGTCGCTGTACGACCCCACCCAGCACCCGCGAGCGGCGACGCAGCGACGGCACTTCGTCCTCCAGACGATGTTCGATCAGGGCAAGATCACGACGCGCCAGTTGCGCATCGCCTCGACGGCGCGCCTCCCCGGCGCGAACGACGTTCGCCTGCCGGGCACGCGGGGTCCTGCCCAGTACTTCGTCAACTACGTCAAGGATCAGCTGATCGCGACCTACGGCGCGGGACGTGTGTTCGGGGGAGGCCTGAGGGTCACCTCCACGATCGATCTCGGGCTGCAGGAGACCGCGCGCAAGGCGATCGACAGCGTCCTCAAGATGCCGGACGGCCCGTCAGCGGCGCTCGTCGCGATCGACCCTCGCACCGGGGCGGTTCGTGCGATGGTCGGGGGCTCGAACTTCCGCGCCAGCCAGTTCAACCTCGCGACGCAGGCAGAGCGGCAGCCGGGCTCGTCGTTCAAGCCGATCGTGCTCGCGTCTGCGTTACGGCAGGGCATCTCGCCCGTGACGACATTCGACTCGAAGCCCGTGGAGATCGACGCCGGTGACCGGATCTGGCGCGTCACGAACTACGAGGGCGAGTATCTCGGTCGCGTCGATCTCGCACGCGCGATGGTCGCGTCCGACAACTCGGTGTACGCGCAGCTGACGCAACTCGTCGGACCGAAGGCGATCGTCAAGACCGCGCACGACCTCGGGATCCGGAGCGCGCTCGATCCGTACTTCTCGATCGGGCTCGGCGCGGTCGCCGTCAACCCGCTCGACATGACGCGCGCCTACGCGACGTTCGCGAACCGAGGCGTCCGCATCGACGGATCGCTGACGAAGGACCGACCGCGCGTCATCGAGCGAGTCGAGTTCGCCCGCACCGGCCGAGTCTCCGAGAACCGTCCGATCGGGAAAGCCTCCCTCGCACCCGGCGACGCCGACCTCCTCACGTCGATTCTCGCCCGCGTCGTCACCTCGGGCACGGGGAAGCGCGCGGCGCTCGATGATCGGCCGGCCGCGGGCAAGACCGGTACGACCGACAACTACGGCGACGCGTGGTTCGTCGGGTACACACCGCAGCTCGCCGTCGCGGTCTGGGTCGGCTATCCCGATCGGCTCAAGCCGATGCTGACGGAGTTCGACGGCAAGCCCGTCTCCGGAGGCACCCTCCCCGCCATGATCTGGAACTCGTTCATGACCCGGGCAGATCGGCGACTCGCGCTCGAGCCCGAGCAGTTCCCATCGACTCCTTATCTTCCGGCCCAGGAGAAGCGCGTCGTCTGGCGCGGGGGCTCGTACAAGCTCGACAACGGCTACTGCCCGGGCACCCGGGTCGTGGCGTACTTCTCCGGCCGCGGGCCGGACCAGCAGGCCCAGTGCTACGCGAACGAGGTGAGCGTTCCGGTCGTCATCGGCAAGACGGTCGCCGTTGCGAACGACATCCTCAAGCGACAGCCGCTGACGAGCGAGCTGATCGGGGTGCCCGCAAAGGCGGGAGCCCGACCCGGGTTCGTCCTCAAGCAGGAGCCGCGAACCGGCTTCCTCTCGGCGAACGACTCGGTTCGGCTCTACGTCACGCGACCCGACCCGCGCTACGGCCTTCTCCCGAACCTCGTCGGTTCGAGCGCGACCGCCGCGCGTGGCCGCCTGAAGGCGATCGAGGCGAGGACGAAGCTTCGCTACGCGCCCGGACCGCCGGGCTCGGTGCTCGAGCAGACGCCCGAGCCCGGCGTCGCGGCCGGAAAAGGGCTCAGGGTGACGCTGGTCGTGGGCCGCGCGAAGCCCAACGCGTCCCCCGGATGACGTAGCGCCACGGACGATCGGTCGCCTTCGAGATGCCGACGCGGGGCGTGGCGACGACGTCGACCTCGAAGGTCGGTTCCTCGAGCGAGAACGGCGGCTGACCGAGCGTTCGCCCGTCGTCATGACCGTCGATCCCGAGCGCCTGTGTCAGCTTGCCGGGACCCGAGCAGAGGTCACGTTCGGCCCGTACCCCACGCCGTATCTGCATCTCGTGGATTCCGTGCGTCGGCTGGAGCGCACGGATGAGAACCGCGGCTCCCACGCCTTCCGGCCCGCAAGCGACGTTCACGCACCAGTGCACGCCGTACGAGCGGTAAACGTAGAGCGTGCCCGGCACGCCGAACATCGATCCGTTCCGTGGCGTGCGGCCCCGAAACGAATGGCTCGCCGGGTCGTCCCGCGCGTACGCTTCGACCTCGACGATCGTGCCGCCGACGCCGTCGCGGAGCACCGTCCAGCCGAGCAGTGCCCGCGCGACGTCGTGCACGCTCCCGGCGAGCACCCGCTCGAGAGTCAACTCCCGTCGGGGAAGAGCATCGGCTGATCCAGGCCCTGCCGGCGCACCCGACGGGCACCCGACGGCGAGGGCTCGGCGCCCATCTCTTCCAGGATCGTCTCCTGCGTACGCGACGCGACCATCGCCGAGTCCATGCCCTCGACCCAGACGAGCGTGCGACGGCCGTTGCCCCGTTCCTCACCGACGATCGGCTCGAGTGCGTAGATGCGATCGGCGCGGGCGTACTTGCCGAAGCCGAGAAAGACCATGCGCGGCGCGGTTGGCATCGTTCCCGACAGTATGAACGTGGAGACAGCCGAGAACGAGGGTGGAACGGTAGGCTCGCCGCGGATGGCGCGAATCTACCTCTCCCCTCCTCACGCGACGGGCCGCGAGAGCGAGTTCGTCCTCGACGCGATCGATTCCAACTGGCTCGCACCGCTCGGCCCGCACGTCGACGCGTTCGAGAAGGAGTTCTCCGCGGCCGTCGACGTCCCGAACGCGCTTGCCCTCTCGAGCGGGACGGCCGCACTTCACCTGGCACTCGTCGTTCTCGGCATCGGCCACGGCGACGAGGTCGTGTGCTCCTCCCTCACGTTCGCTGCGAGCGCGAACGCGATTCGCTACACGGGGGCGGCAACCGTCTTCGTGGATTGCGATGCGGCGACGTGGACGATGGACCCCGCCCTTCTCGACGAGGCGCTCGCCGACAGGAGGCGCCGCGGAGGACGTGTCCGCGCGGTGCTCGCCGTCGACCTGTACGGCCAGTGCTGCGATTACGACGCGCTGCGGGCCGTCTGCGAACGCCACGATGTGATCCTGCTCCAGGATGCGGCCGAGTCGGTCGGCGCCACCTACGGAGGCGAGCCGTCGGGCGGTCAGGGGCTGCTCGCGGCATTCTCCTTCAACGGCAACAAGATCATCACGACGAGCGGCGGCGGAATGCTCGTGTCCGCCGACGAGGGCCTGATCGAGCACGCGCGCAAGCTCTCCACACAGGCCCGCGATCCCGCGCCCCACTACGAGCACTCCGAGCTCGGGTTCAACTACCGGCTCAGCAACGTCCTTGCTGCCCTCGGTAGAGCGCAGCTCGCAGCGCTCCCCGACCGAGTCGCCGCACGGCACGCGGTCAACGTGCGCTACCGCACTCTCCTCGCCGACGAGTCCGGGATCGTGTTCATGCCCGAGGCGGGCTACGGCACGAGCAACCACTGGCTCACGTGCATCGTCGTCGATCCCGCGGCGTTCGGTGCCGATCGGGAGGCGATTCGCCTCGCTCTCGAGGCGCTCGACATCGAGGCCCGGCCGGTATGGAAGCCCATGCACCTGCAGCCGTTCTTCGCGGGTGACCCGTGCTACGGGGGCAGCGTTTCGGCGCGCCTGTTCGAGCAGGGGCTCTGTCTCCCGAGCGGCTCCGCACTCACGGCCGACGATCAGGCTCGCATCGTCGCGGGGCTTCGCAGCGCCGCCGGCCGCTAGCGCGGGATCGATCCCGCCGCTGAGTCTCTAGACCTCGACGGTCGTCTCGACGACGTCGAGCCAGTGGCCCCAGCGATCGTCTCGCCCGTTCACGGTGTCGAGGTAGCTCGCCTGGATCTCCCGTGTGACGGGGCCGACGCCGAGCTCCTGGTCGTCGACGGCCCGCACCGGTGTCACCTCCGCGGCGGTACCCGTCATGAAGAACTCGTCCGCGAGATAGAGGTCCGAGCGGATCAGCGGCACCTCCTCGACGACATACCCGAGATCCTGGGCAATCGTGATCACCGCGTCACGCGTCAGGCCCGGCAGGATCGAGGTCGAGAGCGGCGGTGTGCGAACAACGCCGTTCTTGACGACGAAGATGTTTTCCCCCGGTCCGTCCGCGACGAAGCCGTCGTCGGTGAGGAGGATTCCCTCGTCGTAGCCGGCGCGACGCGCTTCAGTCGTGGCGAGCATCGAGTTGAGGTACACGCCGCTCGCCTTCGAGGCGTGCGGGATGGTGTTCGGGCCGACGCGCTTCCACGACGACACGCAGGTCGTGATTCCCTGCTCGAGCGCGGTCTCGCCGAGGTAGGCGCCCCAGGGCCAGCTCATGATCACCGTCTCGACCGGGTTGCCCTGCGTGGAGACGCCGAGCTGGCCGAAGCCGTAGAAGGCAATCGGCCGGATGTACGAGGCCGGCAGGCCGTTGGCGCGCACGAGATCGTGTGTCGCCTCGCGCAGCTGCTCGACCGAGAAGGGGATGTCCATGTACAGCAGGCGTGCGGAATCGTGCAGCCGCTGCATGTGATCCGCGAGCCTGAACACGGCCGGCCCCTTCGGCGTCTCGTAGCAGCGTACGCCCTCGAACACGCCGGAGCCGTAGTGAAGCCCGTGAACGCCGACGTGCACCGTCGCGTCGGCCCAGTCGACGAGCTCGCCGTTCATCCAGATCTTCGCGGTCTCCTCCATCATGCTCCTCCGTGCTCTCGTCGTTGTTCGCAGTTCGGGAAGTCTATCCCCACGAGGCTCACGACTCCTGCGCGATGTCCACGAGAGTGCCGCGCGTCAACCGCACGAGCTCGACGGGCGCGAGCATCGCCATGTGCCTCTCGGACCCTCCGCCGACCCAGACGACGGGTGCCGACACGATCGTGCGCTCGACGAGCACGAGAGCCCCGGCGGGCACGGGAACGGGCGAGACCGCCCCGGGGGCGAAGCCGGTGATCGCGAGCACCTCTTCCGGGCGGGCAACGCGCGCCTCCTTCGCTCCTGCCGCACTCGCAACCTTCGCCGGATCCGCGCGGCGGTCGCCGGGAAGCAGCGCGAGGACGGCGCGCTCCCCGCAGCGGAAGACGAGCGACTTGACTATCTGCTCGAGCGTGCAGCCGATCGCCTTCGCTGCCGCCTGTGCGGTGGGCGTGCCGGTCGCAAGCTCTTCCAACCGCGCTTCGGCGCCCGCCTCGCGATAGAAGACAGCGACACGCTCGACGGGCTCTGGCCAGGGCATCGATCGATTGTAGGAGAGCTCAGAAGACGAACGGGACGATGCGCCGGCGAACGCGCTGCCTGTACCCCTCGTAGTCGTCGTAGGCCTGCTCGAGAAGCGCCTCTTCGACCCTGACCTTTCCGGACCAGAGCCCGAGGAGCACGAGCGTGAGGGCGAGCGCAGGCACGCTGGTCAGGAGGGAGTAGCCGAGGAAGACGCCGAGCCCGCCGAGGTAGATCGGATGGCGGACGACGGCGAACGGCCCGTCCGTGACGAGGCCGGCGTCGTTCGGCCGCGGGAACGGGGTGAGCGAGCGCCCGAGACTCCGTCCCGCCCAGAAGGCGAATCCCGCCCCGGCTGCGATCAGGATCACCCCGAGCGCGACGCGAGCGCGGCCCGTCGATTCGGGCCAGTCGGGTGGCAGCGCACCGCTCACGACGATGACGGCCATGAGGGCGAACTGCGCCACGACCCAGCCGGCACCGCGCCCCGTCATCGGTCTCGCCCCACCGGCCTACTCGAGCTCGATGAAGATCGCGTCGCCGAAGCCGACGTTGTGCATCTCCTCGATCAACGCCGCCGAGGGCGGCTCGTCGACCGACAGCGCCATCAGCGCCTGCTGCCCGTCCCGGGTCCGCGAGACCGCCATGTTCGCGATGTTCGCGCCGTTCGCGCCAAACAGGCTGCCGACCTTCCCGATCACTCCGGGGATGTCGTCGTAGCGGAAGAACACCATGTCGGGCGCGAGCTCGATGTCGATCCCGAACCCGTAGGCGCTGGCGAGGAAGAGTCGCGGCTCCGGCCCGATCGTCGTGCCCGAGACCTCGATCTCGTCTCCTTCTTCCGCCGTCACCCGGACCTCGACGATGTTCGTGTAGTCGCGCGATCCGCGATGCTGCTCCTCGGATACCGCGATGCCCCGCTCGGACGCGAGCAGCGACGCGTTGACATAGTTGACGACCTGGTCGACCCGTCCCTGGAAGACGCCGTCGAGGGCTGCCACCGTGAGGAGCCGTGTGTCGTAGTCCGCGAGCGGGCCGTGCGCGGAGACGACCACGCGCCGGGGGCGCCCCCCGGCGAGCTCGACCGCGAGCCGGCCGAGCTTGGTGACGAGGGGAATGAAAGGCCCGAGGATCTCCAGCGAAGCCTTGTCGACCATCGGGATGTTGACGGCGTTCGACACGAGGCCACCGTCGAGAGCGGCACACACCTGCTCGGCGATGATCACGCCGGCGCGATCCTGGGCCTCGTCGGTCGACGCCGCGAGGTGCGGCGTCACGACGACGCTGTCGATTGCGAGCAGCGGGCCGTCGTAGGGCTCGGCCGAGAAGACGTCGAGTGCGGCGCCTGCGAGCTTGCCCGAGCGGAGAGCGTCCGCCAGCGCCTCCTCGTCGATGAGCGCTCCGCGGGCGGCGTTGACGATCCTGGCGCCGTCCTTCATCCTGGCAATCGATTCTCGATTGATCATGCCCCGGGTCTCGTCGATCAGCGGCGAGTGGAGCGTGAGGAAGTCGGCGACCGCGAAGACGTCGTCCTCGGTCGCAGCATGGTCGACGCCGAGCTCGCGAAAGCGCTCGTCGGAAACGAATGGGTCGTAGGCGACGACGTGCATGCCGAGGCCGACCGCGCGCCGCGCGACCTGCTGGCCGATCCGGCCGAAGCCGAGGACGCCGAGCGTCTTCCCCTCGAGCTCGACGCCACCCCAGGCGGAGCGCTCCCAGCGGCCCTGCTTGAGCGCGGCGTGCGCCTGGGGGATGTTCCGGGCGAGCGCCACCATCAGCCCGACGGTCTGCTCGGCCGCCGAGACGACGGTCGACTCGGGTGCGTTCGCGACGACGATGCCCCTCCGCGTCGCTGCCTCGACGTCGACGTTGTCGACGCCCACACCCGCGCGTCCGATCATCTTGAGGTTCGTGGCGGCGTCGATCAGCTCGGCCGTGAGCTTGGTCGCAGATCGGATCACGATCGCGTCGTAGTCGCCGATGATCGTCTCGAGCGGCGTTGTCTGGTCGACGTCGACGTCGAACTTCGATTGCAGGAGCTGCACACCGGCCTCTGCGATCGACTCGCGAATGAGAACGCGCATCGTCATACCGAGGATTCGTAGGCCGCGAGAGCCGCGGCGACCGCGGCGCCTCGTTCGACGGTTGCACCCATCTCGACGAGCTGCAGCTCGATCGCGCCGAGTGCCGTCGTGATGTCGAAGATGTCGACGTAGCCGATGTGGCCGATCCGGAAGAGGCGGCCTGCGATGTCGCCGTGGCCGCCCGCGATCGTGATCCCGTACCGGTCGCGAAGTGCGAGCCGGAGCGCCACGGCGTCGATCTCGGGCGGGGTCAGGATGCCCGTCAGCACGGCGGCGCCGTCGTCGTCCGGCGAGTAGAGCTCGAGCCCCATCGCCTTCGCACCTGCGCGACAGGCTCGCCCGAGGGCGACATGGCGCGCATGGACGCTGTCCAGCCCCTCGGCGAGGATCAATTCGAGGGCGGCGTTGAGTGCGACGACCGTGGAGGTCGCCGGCGTGAACGGCGTGCTCCCCTTCGCCTGGTTGGTTCGCGCCCGCGCCCAGTCCCAGTAGAACCGCGGCAGCGTCGCCTCGGCCGAGCGTGCCCACGCGCGCTCCGAGACCGCGGCGAACGCAAGGCCGGGCGGGGTCATCAAGGCCTTCTGCGAGCCGGTGACGACGACGTCAATGCCCCAGGCATCCGTCTCGAGGGGGACGGCGCCGAGGCTCGAGATCGCATCGACGACCGAGATCGCGCCCTCCTCGTTGCACGCGGCGACGAGCGAGCGGATGTCCGAGACGACACCGGTCGACGTCTCGGAGTGGACGAGCAACGCCACCTCGGCGCCACTCTCGGCCAGTGAGCGCGACACATCCTCCGCCCGAGGCTGCTCGCCCCAGGCGTAGCTCAATTCGACGACGTCGCATCCGTAGGCGGCGGCAAGCTTCTGCCAGCGCGTCCCGAACTCACCGTGCGAGACGACGAGCACCCGCTCACCGGGCGACAGGAGGTTCGCCACCGCGGACTCGAAGGCACCGGTGCCGGAAGCGGTGAACAGAATGACCTCGTTCGTCGTGCGGAAGACCTCCCGGAGGCGAGCGAGCACCTCCGTGAACACGTCCTTGAAGTCCGGCGAGCGATGGTGGATGACCGGCTCGGCCATCGCAGCCAGTACCTCGGGCGGGACGGGTGTAGGGCCGGGGGTCAGGAGATAGCGCTTCTGAGGCATTCGCTCAGAGCGTAGCGGCGCGCCGCGCGCACACCTCCGCCTACCGCAGGCGCAACCGCGGCGGCGACGCCGAGTACGCTTCGGGGCCGTGGAAGCGCTTCTCGCCTTCGTCGCGACGCTCATCTCGCTCCGCCTGAGCGCAGACCTCGTGCGACGCTACCGGGAACGTCGCGCCCCGGCGTTTCTCGTCTGGGCGGGCGCTATCGGGGCCTTTGCCGCCGGCTCGGCGGCGCTCGCCTGGGGTGCCGCGGCCGGGTGGGGCGATCCTGCGTTCCGCGTCTACTACCTCTTCGGGGGCCTGCTCGCTGCGGCCCTTCTCGGCGCAGGCTCGCTCGTTCTGATCGGCGTGCGCCTCGCGATTCCGCTCACCCTCGTGTACATCGGCCTCGCGATCGGAGTCGCGGTCGCGGTTCCGCTCACCGCCCCCGTCACGGGTGGGTCGATCCCGGAGGCCCAGGCACATCTCGCGGTGTTCCCCGCCCGCGTCCTCGCGATCGCGGCGAACTCGCTGGGCACACTGGCCGTCGTCGTCGTGGCGCTCATGGGCCTCCGTCGGCGCCCCATCGGCAATGCGCTGATTCTCGCCGGCGTTGTCGTCGCCGCTCTCGGCAGCGCCCTCGCCGGGCTCGGCGAGGCCGAATCGGCCCTCTTCTCGGCGGCGGCGGCGCTTCTCCTCTACGCGGGGTTCCTCGCCCCTACTCCCGCATCGCGGCCTCTGGCGGACGCTCACCACGGCTCCGCCGGCGCCGCTCCCTGAGCCAGACCAGGGCGAGCAGCCCCGCCACGACGAGCCCGAGCGACACTTCGGCGATCAGGCCCGGCGTTCCACCGTGCGCAAGGGGCATCATCCGCGAGACAGCAGCCAGAGGCCGCCGACCGTGTAGAGGACCATCAGCGCCAGCATCGCGTATTGGCTGCGGAGCGCGTCACCGCGGTCACGGAAGATCGCGACCGCGCGGTCGTGCGCAACGGCAAGGCCGGCGACGTGTCCGATCACGAGCGACGCCGCCTGCACGTACCAGATCGTGTTCGGCGTGAGGATCGTTATGTCGGGGATCACGTCGGCCGTGCCGAAGAGATCCCAGCCGCGGCCGAGAGGATCCGAGGCCAGCGGCGCGATGAACTGCCCCTGGAGGACGAACAACGAGAAGTAGTGGGCAACCGCGTAGACGAGCGCGATCGGCACGAGCGAGAGCGCGAACTCGGGCACGAGCGATCGCGGCGCCTGCACCATCGAGCGCGCGATCGCACAGGCCCCCAGGTACGCGAGCAGGATGAGCGCGATGGCGCCGACGAGCCCGGCCAGGTTGAACCCGGTGACGAGCAACTCCCCGGTCCCGGGCCGATCGAGGACGTAGGGGGCCTCGATCCGCGCCGTGAGGTCCTGCCACGTGATCGTCCTCGAGTACCCGTCGAAGCCGACCGACCCGAGGGCGACCGCGATGAACACGATCGAGCCGGGCACGAGCTCCGGACCGGCGAGGCCCGTGAGCGGCACGCGCAGGCGAATGCGTCCGGCGGAGGCGGTGAGCGGCGCGATCCTCGCGATGTAGGCGAACAGGATCGCGAATCCCTCACCGCGCTCGACCCACGTCTCGCGTCCGAAAGCGATCATGCCGAAGAGCGCGATGTACGAGTAGAGGCCGATCGCGAAGGCGAGCGCCCGCGGGTTCGAGGGGTCGGAGTAGCACAGCTCCATCGCGACGAACGCCAGCAGCGCCACGGCGCCCGGGTAGCGGCCGTACCGCTCGGGGTAGGCGGCGAGCGGGCGCGCTTCCCGGCCACCTCGCTCCCAGAGCCAGACGAATGCATCGGCGAGGGCACGCCAGGGGCTCAGCGCGCGCCACACGTTGCCGAGCACGAGGGACAGCAGCGGCAGGCCGAGCCAGAAGATGACGTACACGAAGGTCGGCGCCAGGTTCGTCTGCGGATCGATCGTTCCGACGAGGGCCGAGGCGAGCACGACCGCAAAGAGGGCTACCGAGAGCACCTGCGCGACGATCCGCAGCGGGCCGAGGACGAGGCGGCCGACCGTCTCACCGAGATCCCTTCCGGTCTCGTGGCGCTCGAGCTGCGGCGTCTTCCAGAGAAAGCCGAGAGCGACGAACGAGATGACGAGGACGACCGCGCCACCCCAGTAGAAGAGCCACGCCGGGACGGGGAGGTCCTGGACCCCGCCGATCCCGTGCGCGAGCACGTTCGGAAGGAACGCCCTGATCAGGGCCTGACCGTCAACTGGGCGAGGAGCACGTCCGGATGATGAAGCTCGAGCACGTAGCGCCCCGGCACCCTGGCGACGAACTGGATCACTGTGAGCTTGCTCTTCCTCGGCTTCCTCTCGAGGTCGTAGCCGTGCAGGTGGATCTTCGTGCCGACGTCCGTCCAGATGATGAACCGCAGGGTGCGACCCTTCTTCACGGACGGCCGCTTGATGCCGCGGACGGGCTTGCCGTTGACCGCCTTGATCTGAACGACCACCGGCTTGACGGCAGCCTTGGTGGCACCCGTTGTCGCGGGCAGCAGGACGGAAACGATCGCGACGGCAAGGACGAGGATTCGGCGCAAGGGGACCTCCTGAGTCTGTTCGGCTCTCGCCCTAGATAGTAGGGGCGGGACCTGTCCCACCCGTCAGCCAAGCAGCTTGGCGCGCACCATCTCGCTCACGGCCCGCGGGTCTGCCTGACCGCCCGTCTCCTTCATCACCTGGCCGACGAAGAACCCCAGGAGGCCTTCCTTTCCACCACGGTACGCGGCCACCTGGCCGGGGCTCGTCGCGATGATCGCGTCGATCACGGGATCGAGCTCCGCAGCGTCGCTGACGACCTCCTGCTCGAGGAACGGATCGGCCGCGAAACCGGGATCGCCGGCCTTCGAGATCGCCTCGTCGAACGCCGCTCGCGGGATCCGCTCACGCGCGCCGACCAGCTTCGCGAGCTCCCCTGCGTCGACCTTGGCGGGATCGACACCGGCACCGACGAGGTTGTTTGCGATCACGTTCGAGGCTGCAATCCGCTCGGCGCCTGCCGCAACCGTTGCGGCGTACAGCGCGTCGAGGCCCCCGGTGACGAGCACGAGTGCCCGCTCGAGATCGAGCTCCTTGCCGAGACGCACGACGCGCACGGCGGGAGGCTCCGAGAGCTCGCCGCGTAACCGCTCGATCATCTCGGCCGGCGGCTCGACCGGAACGAGGTCGGGCTCCGGGAAGTAGCGATAGTCGTCGGCCTCCTCCTTCGAGCGGCGTGGCGTCAGCGTGCCCGACCCCGCGTCGAAGTCGAACGTCTCCTGCTTCACCTCTCCGCCGGCCTCCCAGATCGAGATCTGACGCGCCGCCTCGGCCTCGATCCCGCGCGCGATGTAGTTGAACGAGTTCATGTTCTTGATCTCACAGCGCGTTCGAAGCTCGTCGGAGCCGGCCGGGCGCACCGAGACGTTCGCGTCGACGCGCAACGTCCCCTTCTCCATCTCGGCATCCGAGATCCCGAGCTCGACGACCGTCTGGCGGAGCAGGAGAAGGAAGCGCTTGGCCTCCTCGGCGGAGCGGATGTCCGGACCGGTGACGATCTCGAGCAACGGCGTGCCGCCGCGGTTGTAGTCGACGAGCGAGTACTCGGCGCCGCCGATCCGGCCGGACTGCCCGCCCATGTGCACGGTCTTGGCCGCGTCCTCCTCGAGGTGCGCGCGCACGATGCCGACCACGAGCTCGCCCTCGGGCATGGGGACTATCACACTGCCGTTAATGCAAGATGGCATATCATACTGAGATATCTGATAGCCCTTCGGGAGGTCCGGGTAGAAGTAGTTCTTCCGGGCGAAGACCGCCCGCGGCGCGATCTCGCAGCCGAGGGCGAGGCCGAGCTTCACGGTCCACTCGATCGCCGTCCGGTTCATCACCGGTAGCGCACCGGGGAAGCCGAGGCAGACGGGGCACGTCTGGGTGTTCTCCGCGGCCCCGTACCCGGCGGCACAGCGGCAGAACATCTTGGTCCTCGTCTTCAGCTGGACGTGGATCTCCAGGCCGACAACGGTCTCCCAGGTCATCTGAGCCTCATCGGGACGGTGTCGAAGCCGATCGCCTGCTCGAGCGCGTGCCCTGCGCGGAAGAGCGCGTTCTCGCCGAACTGCGACCCGATCAGCTGCAGGCCGACCGGGAGCCCCTCCGAGAGGCCGGAGGGAATGCTCAGACCCGGCACGCCTGCGAGACACGAGGGGATCGTCATCACGTCGCAGGCGTACATCGCGAGCGGGTCCGCCGCACGATCGCCGATCGGGAATGCAACGGTCGGGGATGTCGGCGTCGCGATCACGTCGAACTGCTCGAGTGCGGCACGGTGCTCGCGGATCAACAGCGTTCGCACGCGCTGAGCCTGACCGTAGTAGGCGTCGTAGTACCCGGCCGAGAGCGCGTAGGTGCCGAGCATGATGCGACGCTTCGGCTCGTCGCCGAACCCGGCGTCGCGGGTCTGCTCGACCATCTCGCGATAGGTCGGCGCGTCGACCCGCGGGCCGTAACGCACCCCGTCGTACCGCGCCAGGTTGGACGACGCTTCGGCGGGCGCAATCAGGTAGTAGCAGGCCATCCCGAAGTCGAACGAGAGCGGCAGGTCGCACTCGCCGATATCGGCGCCGAGCGCGCTCGCCGTCTCGATTGCCGCCTCGAACGACGCCCGCACGCCCGCCTCGATGCCCGCGAGGTCCCACACCTGCTTCGGGATGCCGATGCGGAGCCCGTCCAGGCTCTCAGCGGTCGGCAGCTCGACGGGCTCCGGCAGGTCGACCGTGGTCGAGTCGTTCACGTCCCGCCCCGCGATGATCGAGTACAGCAGCGCCACGTCGCGAACGGTCTTCGCGACCGGGCCGATCTGGTCGAGGCTCGAGGCAAATGCGACGATGCCGTACCGCGACACCGTCCCGTACGTGGGCCGCAGGCCGACGTTTCCACACAGCGCCGACGGCTGCTTGATCGAGCCCCCGGTATCGGAGCCGAGCCCCCAGGGCGCGAGCCCGCCGGACACGGCGGCCGCCGTGCCACCGCCCGAGCCGCCCGGCACACGGGTCGGGTCCCACGGGTTGCGGGACGGGCCGTACGCAGAGTTCTCGGTCGACGATCCCATTGCGAACTCGTCGGTGTTCGTCTTCCCGATCACGGGCATTCCCGCTGCCTTGCAGCGGGCAGCGACGGTCGCGTCGAACACGGGAACGTAGCCCTCGAGGATTCTCGACCCGGCGGTGGTCTCGATTCCCCTGGTCGAGATGACGTCCTTGAGCGCGATCGGGACGCCCGTCCCCTCGGCGCCGTCGACGAGGCGCAGGTAGGCGTGGAGCTCGCCGTCGTGATCGGCTGCGGCCCCGAGGTAGGCAGCGTGGAGCTCGGCCGATGAGACCTGCCGGCTCTCGATCAGGGCGAGCGCCTGCTCGGCGGTGAGGCGAAGCGTGTCGATCACGCAGACACCTCTGGCCCGTGCGACGGCGGAACCCGGAAGAGGTCGCCCTCACGCGCCGGGGCGTTCGCGAGCGCGTCGTCGAGGTCGAGTGACGGCCGTGGGTCGTCCTCTGCCCAGACGTTCACGAGGTCGAGCGGATGCGCCGTCGGCGGCACGTCGGCGAGGTCGAGCTCGGCCACCTTCGAGACAGCCTCGAGGATAGCGCCGAGCTCGAGCGTGAGGCGGTCGGTCTCGTCCTCCGTGAGGTCGAGCCGCGCAAGGCGCGCCACGTGCACCACCGTATCCCTGTCGATCGCCATCCCACCCCCATCCTCGCAGACCCGTGCTCACCCCAGAAAGACAACGGGCCCCTTCCGGGGCCCGTCGCACGAAGCTCGAATCCGGAAAGCTATGCAGCCGCCGTGACGTTCGCCGCCTGAGCGCCCTTGGGCCCCTGGACGACCTCGAACTCCACCTTCTGTCCCTCGGTGAGGGACTTGTATCCGTCCATCGTGATTGCCGAGAAGTGGACGAAAACGTCCTCCCCGCCTTCGCGCTCGATGAACCCGAAGCCCTTCTCGTTCGAAAACCACTTGACGGTGCCAATCTCTGACAACGAACGTCCTCCTGAACCATGTACGACCCCGCGGACGAAACCGTACGACTTAACGAAGCGGCCACAACGGTACCGTCACCAACCCGGGAAAGCAAGCAGGCCGCGTCGATAGCGTGCCGCCTTGAGCGTGCTCTGCAGGAGCATCGCGATCGTCATCGGGCCGGTCCCGCCGGGCATCGGGGTCAGGAATCCCGCCACGTCCGCCACCGATGCGTCGATGTCGCCCCGGATCCCTGCGTCCGTCCGCGTCAGGCCGACGTCGAGGCACGCAGCGCCCGGCTTCACCATCTCCGCGGTCACGATCCCGGGCCGACCGACGGCCGCGACGACAATGTCCGCCCGGCGAACGTGTGCCGCGAGGTCCGCCGTCCGGGAGTGGCAGACGGTGACCGTCGCGTTCGCATGCATGAGGAGCATCGCCATCGGCCTCCCGACGATCTCGCTCCGCCCGATCACGACCGCCTCCTTGCCCGACGGCTCGACGTCGTAGGCGCGGAGCAGCTCCATGCAGCCGGAGGGCGTCGCGGGAACGTGGATCGGCGTCCCGAGGTAGAGGTTGCCGGCGTTGACGGGGTGAAACCCGTCGACATCCTTGGCCGGCGAGACGGCATAGGTCACCTTCGTCTCGCTCATCTGCGACGGCAGGGGCAGCTGGACGAGGATCCCGTCGACCTCCGGGTCATTGTTCAGCTCGTCGACGAGCGAGAGCACGTCGGCTTCCGTCGTGTCGGGCGGGAGCCTGATGTCCCTCGCGTCGATGCCCGCTTCGGTGGCGGCCTTGTGCTTCGCCGCGATGTAGACGTGGGAGGCCGGATCGTCACCGACGAGAACGGTTGCGAGGCCGACATGCCCAAGCTCGGCCACCTCGCGCGCGACGTCGCCGCGCACCTTCGCCGCAAGCTCCTTGCCGTCCATCGTGACCGCAGCCATGCGCGCGACTCTAGTCGATCGCAGTCGAGCAGCGGGGCGCCTGTCGCGAACGCTCAACTCGTCGAGCGGCGCTGCCGATATGACCGGGAGGGGCGCATGCTCAGCTCCCGCTATTCGCCGAATCGAGAACGCCGATGACCATCATGAGGATCGTCCTCGCCGGAGTCGCGATCGTCGTGTTGATGGTGGTCGCGCAGGATCGGCACTGGCCCCAGAAGGTGGGTGTCATCGGTGTCTGCTCGGAGGTCGCCTCCCCCTCGTCGGCGCCGAACGGGTACTGGTACTCGTGCAAGCAGGGCATCCTCAACGGATTTCCGAATCTCGAGGCAGACCGCTGCAACCGCATCGCCGTCGTCCAGCACCGTGAGATCTGGCAGTGCGACGTGCCGGTCGACTAGCTACCGGGCGCGTAACCGCCGAACGGCGATTCCGGTCAGCGCCTCGCGAACGATCCGCTCGGCCACGAGCGCGGTGATGTCCGCCGACCCGACGCCCGTGGGAATCACCTCGACGACGTCCATTCCGACGAGCCTCAGGCCGGTCGCAAGCTCGCGGCAGGCCCAGAGCAGGTCGCCACTGGTCATGCCCCCCGGCTCCGGCGTTCCCGTTCCGGGAGCGAACGCGGGATCGAGGACGTCGACGTCGACCGTGAGGAACGTCGGCGCGTCGCCGATGATCGCGAGCGCCTGCTCGACGATCGGGCGAACACCACGGTCGCGCACGTCGTGCATGAAGAAGCTCGAGATGCCGTGCTCTGCCTGCCAGGCGAACTCGCGCTCCCCCGGCCAGTATCCGCGCAAGCCGATCTGGACGTACCGCGACCCGTCGACGTGACCGTCGCGCACGAGCCGGTACATCGGTGTCCCGTGCGAGATCTCGACACCGAAGACCTCCTCGCCCGTGTCGGTGTGGGTGTCGAAGTGGACGAGGGAAACCGGGCCGTGGCGGGCCGCGACCGCCTTCACGTTGGGCTCCGTGATCGAGTGGTCGCCCCCGAGAACGACGGGAATCGCGCCCGCCGCCACGACCTCGCCGACCGTTCGCTCGATCGCGGCGTGACTCCGGACTGGATCCGCCGGCAGCACGGCCGCATCGCCGAAGTCGACGACCGTCAGCACCTCCATCGCGTCGACCTTCGACTCGAGGTGCGGCCCCGGAGGGCAACTCGCGGCCCGGATCGCGCGCGGCCCGAACCGTGTCCCCGGCCGGTCCGAGGTGAGGTCGTCCATCGGCGCCCCGACGATCGCGACGTCGACACCATCGAGATCGGCGGGGTCGTGCGTGAAGGGCAGGGCCGAATAGGTGAGAAGCCCTGCGTAGTCGGGCTTGTCGTCGAGACCCTGCTCGCGCCACCGCTCGAGGGGATCGATCATGGCTGGATCCTACGCGTCCCTACACTGCCCTTGTGGAGAGCCGCTCGCGCGATCGCGTTCAGACCGTCTCCCGAATCGTCGCCCTCGTCTTCGTCGTCCTCTGGCTGTTCTCGACCCGGCTGCAGTCGGCCGTTCCGTTCTGGCTCCCGTTCGCGATCCTCCTCGCGACGGAGGTCGAGTTCGTCGTCCGTGGGATCCGCGAGCGGCGGAGCGGAGCCCCGGCAGAGCCCGTCTCCCGCCGCTTGCCGGGTGCCGCCGACGCCGACCTCGGCTGGGTCGAGAGCGTCGACGAGGCGGGCGAGCCGATCCTCGTCCCGGCGGCGCCTCGTGAGCCTCGGCGGCGCACGAGCGGCCGGCTCCTACTCATGCTCGTCGTCGGTGTGGTGCTGTTCGCGGTCGCCTATCGCGTCGACCGAAATGCCGGCTGGTCGGCGGTGGCCGGCGCCGACAGGAAGCGGGCGGAGCAGCGTTTCACCACCGAGGCGTCTCGCATTGCCGGTCGCAAGGTTCGCGTCTACTGCGACGACGCGTACGCGTTCACCGGCGTCGGATCCGATGCCGCAGGGGTCGCGTTCATCCCTCGTGCGCTTGCCTTCCTGGAGCCGACGATCTGCCGCTCGCTCTATCGGATCGCGTTCGAGGGTGCGATCGGCCCGCGCTCCGAAGCGGCGTTCGCGGTCACCGTTCTGGCGCACGAGGCGACCCATCTCCGCGGCGTCCGAAACGAGGCGGAAACGGAGTGCTACGCGCTCCAGGAGGGAGTGGAGCTCGGACGCCGCCTGGGGCTCGACGCGAGCACGGCGCGAGATCTGATGGTGGCGCAGAGGGCGCGCGATCTCTCCGACGCGAGCGTTGCGCGGCTCGACTATCGGCTGCCGGCGGAATGCCGCAACGGCGGCTCGCTCGATCTCCGCCCGAACGACCCCCGGTTCCCGTAGGCACGGTGGCCGGCTTCAGCCGGTCGCCAGGGCTCCGCCGGTTCTCCCCCGCTCTAGCCGAGCTCCCGCTCCAACCGTTGCCGCACGAGCGAGACGCTCGCCGCGCCACCCTGCTCACCGAGACTCGCGGCCGCGAGGACGTTGGCCTCGTGGACGAGCCGTTCGCGCTCGGTCTCGAGCCCTCCACGGACGACGAAGATCGCCGAGTGCGCGCGCGCACCCCACTCCTCGATCTCGGCCAGGGACGATCCGGGTGGCGTGCGCCCGGACGCCGACAGGCGGGGCAACTCGACGACGTCACGGGCGACTGCCTGCGCCTCGACCGCCAGGCCCTCCGCCTCGGCCTGGAGCGCGATCTGATCGGACGCGAGAGCCGCGAGCCGCTCCTCCTGGCGGGCGACGGCGGCAATCGCGTCTGCAGCGGCAACTTCGGCCCGCCGCAGTGCCCGCTCGGCCTCTGCCTTCGTCTCGGCACTTGCGCGTTTCGCGTGTGAGACGTCCTCCAGGCGACGTTCGGCTTCCGTCGCCTCGCGGCGGGCCTCGCCCTCGCGCTCACGCGCCGTGGCGATCGCCTGCTCGCCCCTTCTCAACTCGTCCGGCAAGGCCGCGAGTGCCTGCCGAGCGTGCCCGGCCCTCGCCCTGACATCGTCGACACGACGGAGAAGCTCGGCCGTTCGGTCGATCTGCGACGCGACATCGGCGTCCCGTTCCTCGAGATCCCGAGCGTATGCGAGGAGGTCGGCTGAGCGCTCCGTTGCCATTGCTGCAGTATCGCGAAAGCTCCAACGCAAGGAGCGCAGCGCAATCGACAACAGGCGATACTCCTCCGCATGAGCTGCCCCGGTCGCAAAGCAAGCCACACAACCGCGTGAACGCCCATCTCGGCCGGATTCGCCGCGTCGTCGAGGTCATCGCGAGGAACCGCGACCTGCGTCGTGTTCAGATCGCGTTCGCTGCCTTCAACGGCGCCGAGTGGGCCGTCTGGATCGCGATGCTCGTCTACGCCTACGGGCGTGGCGGCGCGACGGCGGCCGGGCTCGTCGCTTTCGCGCAGATGGTGCCGGCGACGCTGTTCGCGCCGTTCGCGTCGGTGCTGGGCGACCGCTATCGGCCGGCGCGGGTACTGACCCTCGGGTACCTCCTCCAGGCGGCGGCGATGGGCGCGACGGCGACGGTTCTCCTCCTCGACGGCGCCGCGATTCTCGCCTACGCGTGCGCGGCGGTCGCGACGACCGCGGTGACGATGACCCGCCCGACGATGGCGGCATTGACCCCGGGGTTGTGTCGCTCACCGGAGGAGCTGACCGCGTCGAACGTCGTCTCGGGATGGAGCGAGAGCGTCAGCGTGCTCGTCGCGCCGGCCATCGCCGGCCTCCTGCTGGCCACCGCGGGGCCGGGGTGGGTGTTCCTGGTCATGGGCGTCGCAGTGCTGGGCGGCGCGCTCATGGTCGCCGGAATCGCCGGCCCGGGAGCGAACCCCTCGTCGGGAACGAGCGTCCGGAAGGAGCTCGGCGAGGGCTTTGCGGTCGTCATCCGCGAGCCTGCCGCGCGAACGCTCGTCGGGCTGCTCGGCGCCGAGCAGGTGGCAATCGGAATGCTCGACGTCCTCTATGTCGTGCTCGCCGTGAGCGTGCTGGGCATGGGTGACGGCGGTGCCGGCTACCTCAATGCGGCATTCGGTCTCGGGGGTGCGCTCGCGATCGCCGTCACTGCTGCGCTCGTCGGCCGCGCGCGCCTGATGCCGGCGATCGTGAGCGCCCTCGTGGTCTGGGCCGCGGCGTTCGCGCTGATGGCGGCGCTCTCCACCGCGGTGGCGGCGATGATCGTGCTCGTGCTCGCCGGTGCCGCGCACAGCCTGTTCGACGTAGCCGGCAAGACGTTGTTGCAGCGGACCGCGCCACCCGACGTGCTCGCGCGTGTCTTCGGCGTGCTCGAGGGGTTGATGAGCGCCGGGCTCGCGATCGGCTCGGTGCTCGCTCCGCTGCTCGTCCATCTCGGCGGCTCGACGGCGGCGATCATCGGCACCGGGGCGCTCCTCCCCGTGTTGGCGCTCCTGATCGGCCGCCGGCTCTTCGCGCTCGATGCCTCGGCGAAGGTTCCGGTCGTCGAGATCGGTCTCCTTCGCTCGCTCCGCCTCTTCTCGGCACTGCCGCCCCCGGCACTCGAGGGGATCGCTCGCAACCTCGAGCCTCTCTCGGCCCCGGCCGGAACGGCGATCGTCACGCAAGGCGACGAAGGCGATCGGTACTACGCGATCGCGGAGGGAGAGGTCGAGGTGCGGATCGACGGCGCGGTTGTCGCCACGCTCGGCCGCGGCGAGGGCTTCGGGGAGATAGCCCTGCTTCATGGAGTGACACGGAACGCAACCGTCGCCGCTCTCACCGGGGTACAGCTCTACTCGCTGGAGAAGGAGCCGTTTCTCGAGGTACTCACCGGCCACCCCGCGTCGATGGCATCGGCCGCAGAGATCGTCGCCGAGCGGCATCGCCCCGCCTGACGCCGGCGGCGGGCCCCGTCCTCCCGGTGATCGCTAACGCGCGCCGATGTAGTCCTGCAGGTACTGGATCTGGAACGTCTGCTTCGTGGAGATGAACTTCACGAGGTCGCCGATCGAGACCATCCCGACGAGCACTCCGCCCTCGACGACCGGTGCGTGCCGGATCCGCCGATCCGTCATGAGCGCCATGCCCTCCTCGACACTCGTCTCCGGCGTGACGCAGATCACCGGGGACGACATAACGTCGCGCACGAACGTGTCGCGGGAGCGTCGGCCCTCGACCGCAATCCGTCGCAGGTAGTCGCGCTCCGTGAAGATGCCGGCGATCTCGCTGCCGTCGGTCACGAGCAGCGCGCCGACGTTGGCCGCCACCATTGCCTTGACTGCCTCGTAGACGGTTTCCCCGCCGTCGATCTCGATGACGGCGTCGCCCTTCTCGGTCAGGATTTCGGAAACGATATGCATTCCCTAATTGTGCCACTTGTCACATGACGGTGTCAAGCGCCCGCACGTCCCGTGCACTCGGCCGACGCGGCTAGGATGCGCGAGTCTGGCGACGTGGCCGAGTGGTTAGGCAGAGGCCTGCAAAGCCTCGTACACCAGTTCGAATCTGGTCGTCGCCTTGAACGTGGTGCGCGGCGGGTGCACGACGCGGCAGCGGCGCCCCGCGTCCGGCGCGGCTCCGTCGGGGCGGCGCTCTAGACTCCGGCCCTCGTGTCCGAGTCTCCCGCGACCCCCTCCCCTGCTGCCGAACGCGCCGTCGCGGCAGAGCCGTGCTGGCGCTGCGGGGCGGAGATGGAATGGCGGCACGCGACGCTGCAATGCCCGCGCTGCCACTTCAAGATCGGATGCTGCGAGGGAACGACGGCGGAGTGCTCGGCGCGGGATCGTTAGCGTCACGCGTGTGAGCACGATCACGATCCGTCCGATCCGGCCCGACGAGTGGCGCCGCTGGCGGGCCACGCGCCTCCGCATGCTTCGCGACGACGCCGACTTCTTCGCCACCCGGTACGACGACATGGTGCGCGAGCCCGACCAGACGTGGCGCAACTGGGTCGTCGAGGCCGCCGCCGGAAAGGAGAAGACGCTCTTCGTCGCCGAGGAGGGTGAAGCGTGGCTGGGCGTCGTCGGCGCATTCGTCCGCGTAAACGCACTCGAGGTGCAGCTGATCTCGATGTGGGTCGACCCGGCGGCGCGCGGCCGCGGGGTCGCACGCGACCTGATCGCCGCGGTGGCGACCTGGACGCAGGCACGAGGCGCGGCCCGCATCGTCCTCTTCGTACAGGAGGCGAACGCGCCGGCCCGCAGGCTCTATCAGCAGGCGGGCTTTCGGCTCACCGGCGACCGCACGCCGGCGAGCGCCGGCAGGAGCGCCTTCAAGCTCGTCCTCGCCGCATCGGTCGCCGATCTGCTCGACTAGAGACGATTGCCCGCGACGAGCACCGACGCGACCGAGAAGTCGTCGTCGAGAACGACGACATCGGCAGCCGCACCCGGGCGAAGGACTCCGATGTCGCGGCGGCCGAGAATACGCGCCGGTGCCCGCGTGACCGCGTCGACCGCCTCGCCGATCGGGACTCCCAGCTCGACGAGCATCCGCAGGCCCCAGGCGAGAGGACGCACCGCTCCCGCGAGCGAGCCGTCCTCGCTTCGAGCGACGCCTCCGTCCACCTTGACGGCCACCGTGCCCAGGCGGAAGGCTCCGTCGCCCATTCCTCCTGCCGCCGTGACGTCCGAGACGAGGGCGATACGGCCGCGCGCGGCACGCCACGTCGCGAGGATCGCCTCCGGGGCGAGATGCACTCCGTCGGCGATCAGCTGAACGACTACATCGTCACGGACGAGCGCCGCCCCGACGAGGCCGGGATCTCGATGCCCGAAGGGCCGCATCGCGTTGAACAGGTGCGTCACGGTCGTCGCTCCCTGATCGAAGGCCGCATGCGCCGTCGCCGCATCGGCATCCGTGTGCCCGAGTGAGACGCAGATGCCGCGCCCCGCGAGTCCGTCGATCAGGTCACCGGCTCGCGGAAGCTCGGGCGCGAGCGTCACCATCCCGACGGCGGATCCGGCGACGAGATAGGACGCGAGCAGGTCGAGATCCGGCCTGCGGAGATGCTCGACCGGGTGCACGCCCGGGCGATCGGGACTGACGAACGGCCCTTCGAGATGCGCACCCAGGATCCGCGCGGCCGGCTCGTCTCCAGGGGCCGACGTGGCGCACTCGCCGATCGTCGAGAGTGCGAGCCGGGTCAGCTCGGCAGGTGCCGTGATCAGTGTCGGCTGATACCAGAGCACACCCGTTCGAGCGAGTGCGACGCCGAGTGCGGCGACCTCGTCGCCCGTGGCATGGAGGAGGTCGATCCCGTGGTAGCCGTTCACCTGCAGGTCGACGAGGCCGGGGATCGCAATCCCCGTCCGCCCACCCGGCAGCCCAACCTGCGAGATCACGCCGTTCTCGATCTCGACATCCCCTCGCACGAGCGATCCGTCGACGACGGCTGCGGCAACTCCGAGCTTCACGCCGACAGCCTACGGACGCCGTTGAACCGCCGTCTGTCTCAGTGGTAGCCTCGGCAGCCGACCCTCTGCACAATGACCCGACCGTCTCCGTTCGATCTCACCGGCAGCTGCGCCGTCGTCACCGCGCCTCGAGCGGCATCGGGCAGGCGACGAACCTAGCTCGTCTGCCCCCGGGCCGATTCGTACGAGGCGATCAGCGCCTCGACCGTCGAGCGCTCGAGGATCGGGATCACCGCTTCCGGCAGAAGCCGATCGAGGCTCTTGAAGCGAAGGCACGACTTGCCGAAGTCGAGCTTGACGCCCGCTCGCGCATAGGCGGCCCTGAGGCTCTCCTCGCCCCCCGGCGTGATGTACGCGCACATCAGGTAGAGGCTCGTGTACTGCTTCTGCGCCGCGAGAGCGACGCAGTTGAGGGGCTGCCCGTCGTAGGTGTCCGGGTAGCGCGCGAGCGGGACATCCCAGCTGATCATCCCCCACCGCATCGTCTCGTCGAATCCCGGTGGCAGATGCTGATTGACGAGATCGCGAACGGCTGCAACTACCTTCGCACGATCGGGCGCCAACTCGCCGAGGTACGCGGCCACGGTTGCCGCCTTGCTCTGCACGCTGCGCGCTCAGTGCCTGCTGTGGCGGGCCTGCGCGCGGCGATGCTGCTCCTGGGGCGCGGGCCGGAGCATGAAGTAGAGAACGGAGCCGATCACCGGAAGGGCCAGGATGCCGAGCAACCAGAGCAGCTTCGCCCCGATCCCGAGATCGGGACGGCCGATCAGGCTCACGATCGCGTAGGCCCACAGCAGGAGCACCGGGATGACGAAGACGAGCAGAAGAATCCACTGGGCTCCGCTGAACGCGAGCACGAGAGTCGAGGACGTTGTCATGGCGGCGAGCCTACCGCATCCCCGATCGGCGGACGCATCGCGCCCCTCCGCGAACCTTGAAATCTTCTAAGATTGTGAACATGCCCTTCCAGCCCACACCTCTCTACGTCACGAAGGCCAGGCTCTTTCGCACTCTCGGGCACCCCGCCCGCGTCCGGATCCTCGAGCTCCTGCGCGACGGCGAGCATGCAGTCGGGGCTCTGCAGGAGGCGCTCGACCTCGACTCGGGCGGAACGTCGCAGCACCTCGCCGCGCTGCGGCGGGTCGGCGTCGTCGAGTCGCGGCGCGAGGGCACGAGCGTCTTCTATCGTGTCGCCGACCCTCGTGTGTTTGCGCTCCTCGAGACGGGCCGGGAGCTGATCGCACGAACGCTCCACGAGCAGCAGGAGTTGCTCGAGGAGCTCGCAGCCGAGTGAGCGTTCTCGTCATCGGCGGCCTGCTCGCGATCGCGCTCGGGGGCGTTCTCAGCCTGCGGGCGGTGCGCCTCGCCACCGGGCTCCTGCTGCAGGCGGCGGGGACGGTCGCGGTCGGCGCAGCCGGCCTCTGGGCCCTCGCCTCCGGCGACACCTGGGGCGCCGCGTTCACGAGCAACCTGTCCCCCCACGCGGGGATCGACGCGCTCACCGGGGTGTTCCTGCTGACGCTTGCGCTCGTGGCATGCCCCGCGCTCGTCTTTGCGTCGTCGTACGTCGGCCACACCACGTCCGGACGGGTGACGGGCCTCCTCAGCTCGGCGTTCCTCTTGTCGCTGATCGGCGTCCTCTGCGCGCGTGATGCGCTCACATTCCTCTTCTTCTGGGAGCTGATGACGCTCGTGCCTGCCGGGATCATCCTCGCAGGCAGCGCGTCGGAGGCAGCGCGACACACCGTGTTCACGTACGTCGCGATCACGCACCTCGGCGGCGCGGGAACCTGGATCGCGGTCCTCCTCCTCGCGCACGAGAACGCGATTGGCAACGCCTCGGCCGTGTCGGAGGGCTCGGCTGTGCAGGCTGTCGTCGCGATTGCGGCGATCATCGGCTTCGGCACGAAGGCCGGCCTCATGCCGATGCACGCCTGGCTCCCGCGTGCCCACCCGATCGCCCCCCCGCACATCTCGGCGCTCATGAGCGGCGTCATGGTCGCCGTCGCGGCCTACGGCCTGATCCGCGTGCTCGTCGACTGGCTCGGCCCCGTTCCGGCCTGGATCGGCGCCATCGTGCTCGTCCTCGGCGGGCTGTCCGCCCTCGGGGGGATCACCTATGCGGTGTTCCAGCGCGATCTCAAGCGACTCCTCGCGTACTCGACGGTCGAGCACCTCGGAATCGTCGCGCTCGGGCTGGGCGCGTGCCTGCTCCTGCGCCGCCACGGGGCCGAGACCTGGGCGGCGTTCGCCCTGGGTGCATCGCTGCTCCACACGATCAACCACGCTGTCTTCAAGGCGCTGCTGTTTCTCGGTGCAGGAACGTTCGAGCGCGCCACCGGCGGCCTCGATCTCGACAACCTCGGCGGGCTCCTGCGGCGAATGCCGTGGAGTGGCGGTGCGTTTCTCGTCGGCTGCCTCGCAATCGCGGGGATGCCTCTCCTCAACGGTTTCGCGTCGGAGTGGCTGACACTTCAAGCGCTGCTCCACGTTCCTGCGTACGCAGGCGTCTGGGATGGAGCGCTCGGGGCCGTGTCACTCGCGGCGCTCGCGGCCACGATGGCGCTCGCCGTCCTCTGCTTCGTGAAGGTGATTGGGCTCGTGCTCCTCGGTCCCGCGCGACGGACCGCCGTCGCCGACGCGGTCGAGACGCCCCGGCCGATGCGAGGCGCAATGGTTGGGCTCGCCGGCGCGTGCGCGCTGCTCGGCGCGGTTCCGGGGCTTCTCTTTCCGCTCCTCATCGACCTCGCGCCTTGGGATGCGACGGCGGACGTTCCGACCCGGCCCGGCCTCGAGCTTCCGGGGACGGGAAACCTTCCGACACTCGGGCTCCTCGCGGCCGTCGGTGGGCTCGGCGCGCTCCTCTGGTTCGCTCGCGGGACGCGACGCGCGGCAACGAGCCCGAGCTGGGCCTGCGGCCAGCCCGTCGAGCCGCCTCTCCTCTGGACGAGTGCCGGATTCAGCAAGACGCTCCGGCTCGTCCTCGAAGCGGTGATCCGGCCGGAGCGCGAGATCGAGACGTCGACGCACGGTGGTGTCGTGCAGAGCGTCTCCTACGCCGGCCGCGTGCCGCACCTGATCGACGTCCACCTCTACCGCCCGGTCACGGGTGGTGCGTTGCTCGCTGCGTCCTGGGCGCGCCGCCTGCAGAGCGGTCGGCTCGGAACGTACGTCGTGTATCTGATCGGGCTCGTGCTCGTCCTGCTGGTCGCCGTGCGCATCGGGGCGATCGGGTGAGCACCCAGTCCGCCGCCATCGGGCTCGTCCAGGTCGCCGCCGGCCTTGCGCTCTCCCCCCTCCTAATCGGCGCGACGCAGCAGGCGAAGGCCCGCCTGCAGGGACGGCGGGGGTCGGGCCCGCTCCAGCCGTACCGCGAGCTCCGTCGACTCTGGCGCAAGACCGGCGTCACCGTCGAGGAAACGACGGTCATCTACCGCCTCGCACCGGTGATCGTTGCCGCGTCGATGGGTGCCGCGATCCTGCTCGTCCCGATCGCGGCGAGCGCGCCCGGCCTCGGCGTCGGCCAGGATGCCCTCGTCCTCGCCGGTCTCCTCGCGCTCTCTCGCCTGGCCGTGGCGATCGCCGCCTGGGACACGTCGAACGGGTTCGGCCTGCAAGGTGCGAGTCGCGATCTGGTGCTGTCGGTGTTCGTCGAGGCCGCACTCGTCCTCTCACTGACCGTCGCGGCGCTCGTCGCCGGCACGACCGACCTGGCAGGCGTCATCGCCGGCACCGCGGGCAGTCATGCGTGGACGACACCGACCCTTGCGCTCGGAAGCATTGCGTTCGCCCTCGTCGTTGTCGCCGAGACCGGCCGACAGCCGGTCGACAACCCCGACACGCACCTCGAGCTCACGATGATCCACGAGGGGCCGGTTCTCGAGTACGCAGGGCGGGACCAGGCCTACCTCCAGTGGGGGCTCGCGGCACGACATTGGCTCGTGCTGGTGCTTGCGGCGCAGGTGTTCCTCCCCCATCCGCACGGCTCCTGGTGGCAGATCGCCCTCCTCCCCGTCACGCTCTGCCTTCTCTGCCTCGCCCTCGCGCTCACCGAAACGCTGATCGCGAAGATGCGCATCCTGCTCGTGCCCCGACTGATCGGCGTGGGCGCCGCCGTCGCGCTGCTCGGCATCGTCACCTGGCTCGTGGAGGCCGCGTGAGCGGCCTCGCGTGGACCCTCGTCGCACTCGGCATCGGCGTCGTCGTCGCTCGCCGGAGATCGGTCGCTGTGGCGCTCGTGACCGGGCAGGCACTCGTCCTCGCCGTTGCGGCCATCAGCCAGGGTACGTCGACCGGCGAGCTCGCGGCCGCCGTTGCCCTCACCGCTCGCGGCACCCTCCTCGCCGCTCTCTTCCTCTTCCTCGTCCGGCGCACGCGGGAGACGCGACCGCACCCGGTCGGCGTTGCCCCGTTTGCACGGGCGGCGGCAGCCGTAACGCTTGCGCTGACGCTGATCTGGCTCGTGCCGCCCTTCGGGCTCGATTCGAGCGCAGCAGAGCAGGCGACGCTCTCTCTCATCGCATTCGGCCTCGCCACGGCTGCGACCCGGCGCGCGACGCTGTTCCAGGTGCTCGGCATCGTGCTCGTCGAGAACGGCCTCGCCCTCTCTGCACTCTCCCTCCCGGGGACGTCATCCCTCGCGATCGAGATCGGGGTCGCCGCCGATCTCGTGCTCATCGCGCTCGTCGCCGGTGTCTTCCACGACCGGATCTTCGCCGAGTTCGGTGCCGGTGACACTGCAGCGTTGAGGAGCCTCCGTGACTCCTAGGGAGTGGCTTGTCGCCGTCGTGCTGGTCGCCCCGCTCGTGGGTGTTCTCGCGGCTGCGCTCGCGCCCCGCACGCTGCTCTCGCATGCCGAACGGGGCATTGCGGTCGTGACGTCGCTCGCGGCTGTCACGCTGGCACTGGTTGCGCTGCTCGAGCCCGGGCACCGCGAGCTCGGTCGCTGGATCGTCGTCGACCCGGCGGGCGGGATCATCGTCGGAGTGATCGGTGTCGTCGGGCTCGCGAGCGCCCTCGTCTCGCCACAGTTCCTCGAGGACCGGCACTCGTCTCTGTTCAGGGCCGAGTGGGTGGGCCGGATCTACTGGGCGACGCTGTTCGCCTTCTGGGCCGTGCTGCTCGCCGTGCCCGTCGCCGGGAACCTCGGCGCCGCGTGGCTCGCAATCGAGGCGACGACGGCCGCCTCCGCCCTCCTCGTCGGATTCAGCGGCCGGGCCCGGGCGCTCGAGGCCGGCTGGAAGTACCTGATCCTGACGTCGCTCGGCCTCGGCGTTGCACTGCTCGGGATCCTGATGCTCGAGTCCGCGGCGGGAGGCGGCGGCATCGAGCCGCTCACCTGGCGCTCTCTCCCGGATGCGCCGCTCGATCCCGAGGTGGCCGTCGTGGCGTACGTCCTGGTTCTCGCCGGCCTCGCGGCGAAGATCGGCTGGGCGCCCGTTCACAACTGGCTGCCCGACGCGCACTCCGAGGCACCGGCTCCGGTCTCGGCGCTGCTCTCGGCCGCCCTCCTCCCGGCCGTGCTCCTCGTCGCATGGCGCACCGAGCAGGCGCTCGCCCCGACGATCGGCGCGCGCACGGCGGGCGATGTCCTCGTCGTCTTCGGGCTCGCATCGCTCGCGGTGGCCGTTCCGTTCCTCTGGCAATCACAGGCGTGGAAGCGCCTGCTCGCGTACTCGAGCCTTGAGCACATGGGCGTCATCGCTCTCGGGATCGGCTTCGGAGGAACGCTCGCGCTCGCAGGTGTCGCGATCCACGTCGTCGGACATGCGCTCGCCAAGGCGCTCGGCTTCTATGCGGCGACGCCTCTCCTTTCACACGAGCCACGCGCTGCCGGCCACGGCGTCGGCGGCATCGGTCGCACGGAGCCTGCGCTGGGAGCGTCTCTGGGCATCTCCCTGGGAGCGCTCGCCGGATTGCCGCCGTCGCCACTCTTCGTCAGCGAGGTCCTCATCGTGGCCGGCGGGTTTCAGGTCGGTCGACCCTGGGCCGCCGGAGCCGCCGCGCTCCTGCTCGCCCTCGGCTTTCTGGGGCTGGCACACGCGCTGATCGAGACGGTGATCGGACGGCCGCGCGGGCGAGAGCGCCAACCCTCCCTCGGCCTTCGCGCGGTCACGGCGCTGACGATCGTCGCCGTGCCGCTGCTGCTCGCCCTCACCGCGGCGGCTTTGTGGCTGCCCGACTCGGCGATCGTGCGCGAGCTGATGAGGGGCATAGGATGAGTGAGCAGCTCGCAACACCGGCGGCGTACCGCGATGCCGTTGCCTCGGCGCTGGCCGACGGCTGGCGGTTCGCGAGCCTGCACGCCACGCCTGGAGACCACGGAACGGTCGTGCGGGCGCTTCTCACCGACGCACGCGGTGAAAGCCGCATCGAGAGCACCGCCGCCGTGAGCGGCGCCGTCCCCTCGATCGTCGACGTCATACCGGCGGCCGGCTGGGACGAGCGCGAGGCACACGACCTCTACGGCGTCCGCTTCGACGGGCACGAGCCTCTGCGGCCGCTCGTCGATCACGACGTCGCGCTCGAGCGCTTCGTTACCCGCGTGGATGGCGTCGATCCGTATCAGGTCGCGGTCGGGCCCGTTCACGCCGGGGTGATCGAGTCCGGGCACTTTCGCTTCCACGTCGTCGGTGACCTCATCTTGCACGTCGACGCACGCCTCTTCTACAAGCACCGTGGCCTCGAGCGAGCGGCAGAAGGGCGTTCGCTCGAGGCCGGGCTCGGCGTGATCGCACGCTCGTGCGCGGGCTGCTGGGTCACGAACGCGTGCGCGTACGCGCACGCGTGTGAGCAGGCGCTCGGGCTCGTCTCCACCCCCGAGATTGCGAGGGCGCGAACGATTCTCCTCGAGCTCGAGCGGACATGGAACACCCTCAACGACATCGGCGCGATCTGTGCCGGCGTCGGCCTTGCGGCTGGAAGCACCCGGTTCTCGGCGCTGGTCGACGACGCGAGGCGCCTCAACGAGCGTCTCACGGGCCACCGCTTCCTCTTCGGCTCGATCGTCGTCGGCGGCAGCGCTCTCGACCTCGACGCTTCGCAGGCTGCCGACGCCCGTGAGACGCTCGACCGCATCCGGGTGGAATCCTCGCGTGCCTGGAAGTCGCTCCTCTTCAACAGCTCCTTCATGGATCGGATGCCGGATATCGGGATCGTGAGCGCCGACCGCGCCACCGAGCTCGGGACGGTCGGTCCTGCTGCCCGTGCCGCCGGCGTCGCGGAGGATGTCAGGACGATGAGCCCGCGGCTCGCCTACGGGGACTTCGAGCCGGCCGCTCTACGCCGCACGGCCGGCGACGTGCAGGCACGACTCGAGCAGCGAGCACTCGAATTGCTCCCGTGCCTCGATATCCTCGACCGCCTCCTCCAAGACGCGGTTCGTCCCTCGGCCGCAGTCACGGCGGGCGCTGGCGGTGCAATCGGCGTCGGTCGAGTCGAGAGCCCGCGCGGCGCGACGACGTGCGTCGTCGAACGCGACCACGACCGCGTCGCACGTGTGCGGCTCCGCACCGGCTCCTACGCCAACTGGCCGGCGGTCGCGGCCGCCGCCGCCGGCAACCTGTTGCCCGACTTCCCGCTCATCAACAAGAGCTTCGAGCTCTGTTACGCCTGCGTGGACCGCTGACGTGCTGACGTTGCTCCGCGATCTCCGCAAGCTGAGGCGCTCGCTCGCCCTCGCCCCGGCCGAGCGCCCCGGCTCGCTGGCGATCCGCCACGTCGACTGCGGCTCCTGCAACGGCTGCGAGCACGAGCTGACGCTGGTCTCCAGCCCTGTCGTCGACATGGCCCGGTACGGTCTGGCAATCGTCGCCTCGCCCCGCCACGCAGATGTGCTCCTCGTCACCGGACCGGTCACGCGGCGGATGCGCTCGGCGCTCCTGACCGCCTACGCGGCGATGCCCGAGCCACGCCGTGTCGCGTCGCTCGGTGATTGCGCGCTCGGTGTCGGCGTCGAAGGCACTCCCTCGGAGATCGTCGGGGCGGTCGAGGACGTCCTGCCCGTCGACCTGCGGATCCCCGGCTGCCCTCCCACCCCGGAGGCGATCGCGACTGCTCTCATCGAGCTGATCGACGGGCGGCCGTCCCCGTGAGCGTTCCCGCGCGGCGCACACGCCGCCGCACCCATGTCTGGTTCGTCGTCTACACGCTGGTCGTCCTGGTCGTGTGCGCCGTCAGCCTCGCAACGAAGCAATGGTCCGTCGCCGCAACATCGTTCCTGATCGCCGTCGTGTTCGCGTGGGTGACGCGCTGGCTCTGGCGGAGGCGCTGAAACCGCCTCACGAGCTGATCGCACGCCGGTACGAGTGGTTTGCGTTCAGCTTCCCGAGCAGGTAGTCGCCGTACGTCACGCCATCGAAGCGCGGCTCGGCTCCGTCGGGCACGCAGGCGGCGAGCGGCGAAACCACCGCGTCTGCGGCTGGGTCGAAGAAGTACGGGATCGAGTACCGATCGCGGCCCGTGCGGTTGACAACACGATGCGGAGTCGAGCGCAGCACGCCGTTCGACCACCGCTCGCCGACGTCACCGACGTTGAGCACGAAGGCTCCCGCGCGCGGAGGCGCGTCGAGCCACGTGTCGCCGTCCGGGGCGCGCACCTGCAGGCCACCGTTCTCGTCCTGCGCGAGGATCGTCAGGAATCCGTAGTCCGTATGGGGGTTCGAGCCGAACTCGTCGTCGGGCCCCGTCGGATCCTGCGGCGGGTAGTGCAGAAGCCGGAGGAACGTCGTGGGGTGCGTGAACGACGCCTCGAGCGTGCTCGCCTCCAGGCCGAGTGCCACCTCGAAGACGGCAACCAGCCGTCGGGCAAGGTCGTGCAGTGCCTGCTCGTAGTCGGTGACCGCCTCCCTGAAACCGGGGAGCGACGGCCACTGGTTGGGCCCGGCGAGCGGGTCGCGATGGCGTGCGGGGTCGTTCGGATCGACCTCGTGCATCAGCATGAGTGACTCGCTCAGGTTCGGCTTCGTCGCCTTCTGGATCGACGACGAGACGATCTTCGACTCCGCAAACGGCATGTACCCGCGGTGGAATGCGTTCACCTCGAGCGCGAGCTTCTCCTCCAGCGGCAGGGCGTGGAAGCGCCTCGATGCCGCGAACGCTCCCTCGACGAGGCCATGGTCGATCCCGTGGCCCTCGAGATAGGCGAAGCCGACGTCGCCGTACGCACGGCGGAAATCGGCCGCGACGTCGGCCGACTCGAGGTCGATAACGGGTATCGAGTCGTTCATGTGCCGCTCTCTTCGACTACCTCCGAGACGAGAGCACGACGGGAGCGACGGCGGTCGACGGAAGAAGCGGGCACATTGCAAGCCTAGCCCGAAGAAACGTGTCCCAAAGAGCGCGGGAAATCCCGGCGAGGGGATGGAACCGCACAGGCGGGTGCAGTAGGTTGGGCCTGATGGTGGACCGGCTCGACGAGGAACGTCTCGAGATCCTTCGCGGCTGGGGAGCGGGGCTCTCGGGCGATGACCGCGAGGAGCTGCGAGCCGCCGGTAAGGCGATCACGGTCCTGATCGACGAGATCGACCGTCTCCAGGTCGATCTCTGGAACGCGCGTGTCGATCAGCGCGATGCAACACGACCCCTCGTCGCACCACGCCAGGGCGCGTCGCTCCGGGCGCGGCTGAGCGACGGCAGTCAGACGATCTGACGGGGCCACACAGTGGCGTCTCCCGGGCCCATGCCCCGGACGGGGGAGGCGATCGCTCTCGACAGCACCGATCTCCGAGGAGATGCCGAGTCAGCGCGCCCTCATCGCCGCACTCGTCGCCGCTCTCAGCGGCTTCGCCGTCGTGCGCACCGCGCGGGTGATGATGGACGGCAGCTACTCGGTCGAGGATGGAGGTGGCTGGGCCGCGCTGCTGATTGCCGAGGTCTGCTGCTCGTTCGCAGCCGTCGCCGTGGCACTCTCCTGACGCGACCCGACCGCGGTTCCAGCGCCAGAGGGGGTATTTCGAGGATCCACTACCAGTATGGGGGAGACCGATCGATCGAGCGTGTCCGCGAGAGAGCTCAGGACAGCTCCTCTGACTGCCCGACAACGGCTCTCGCGCGCCGAAGCGGCGGTCAGGGGCGGATGGAGACGGGCACGCCCGGGGTTATGCGGGCGACGAGCCACGCCATCGCACCGGCGTCCAGCCGTAGGCACCCGTGCGAGACCGCGGTGCCCGGCACGCCGCCGACGTTCGCAAGTCCGTGGAAGGCGACCTGACCGGGGCCGCCGTTGTACTCCCGAAGGACGGTAGAGCGAGCGCTCAGCGCGAGGGCGAACGGAGCTCCGACGTCGTCTGCTCGCAACTGGATGGCCTCCTCGACGAAGAACGTGCCGAGCGGCGTGGGCGTTGTCGGCTTTCCGACCACCGCCTTGAAGACGCGCACCGGACTGCCGTGGCGGTAGGCGGTCACGCGGCGCCTGGCAATCTCGACGACGACGCGCCAGTTCGTGTGGGACGCGAGAGTCGCTCTGCGTCGGATCCACCCTGCGTGCCCGTTCGGTCGTCCGGGTAGAAGGACGTGTAGCCACTCGGCACCCTGGGAATCGGTCCTGTGCCCGATGACCGGCAGCACGGTCCTCTCACCAGTGAGCGGGCGCGTTACGGCCACTCGTTGCAGTCTGGTTGCGCGTGCATCAGGTGCTGCCAGCGCAGTGTGCGGTCCGAGAAGAGTCGCGAGCGCCTGTCCCGGCTCCACCGTGGTCGGCGCACCCGCGGCGGCTGCGGGGTACCACCATACGGCGGCGAGCACCGCCAGGGCCGCTGCGAGTGCGGGCAGGATCGAGGCACGCGAGAGCGGCAGGATTGCACGCCCTCGCCCTGAGGTGATCGATTGCATCGACGCGAGCGCGAACCTAAGCGAGTTTTTCGATGGTGACGGAGGCATTGGCATTGGTTTGCGTTCCTCCAGCGAGGGTTTGAAGCGTCACTGCCGCCGCCGAGCTGTGATTCACGACCGTGAGAACATCACCCGCCGCCGCGGTGATGATCATCTGCCCGGTGGTCTGCTGTGTACCCGCGCCCGAGCCATAGACGCCACCGGCGACCGCGGCCCCGTTGACGAACAACGCAATCTGGCTCGGTTCGACACCCGACACCGAGAACGTCACCTTGTAGTCGCCCGCATTCGAGAGCGCGATCCCGGCGCTAGCAAGGGCGTGAGTGATGCCGGCAGTCATGACGCCGTTCGAACTGAAGTTAATAGGTGCTTCGAGTGCCACGACCCCGGCATCGACGTTGTAGACGTAGGCATATTCGGCCAATCCGCCAGCGGGACCGGTGGCCCCGGTCGGCCCAACGGCGCCGGTAGCTCCAGTTGCGCCGTTCGTCCCGTTGGTTCCTGCCGGTCCCTGCGGGCCGATCGGCCCGGCCGCTCCCGCGGCACCGATGAGTCCCTGGGCGCCCGTGGCTCCGACGGCTCCCTGGGAGCCCGTTGCGCCCTGCGGCCCTGAAGGGCCACCGGCGTCGCCTTTGTCACCCTTGGGGCCTGACGGCCCGATCGCGCCGATAGGTCCCATTGCTCCGGTCGTCCCGGGAGCGCCGGTCTTGCCGGCAGTTCCCGTGTGGCCGGTGCGGCCGCGCCAGCCGCGAGGGCCCCGTTGGACGCTACGGGTCGTGGGCGTGCACCGATCCCGAACGCTCCCCACGCTGCCTGTGAACCTCACCTCGGAGCACGGCAGGAGCGGACGGGGACTCGCTGGGAATGCGGCGACCGCCAGAACTGCTGAAGCGAGAACGGCGAACGACAACGTTCCGGCGATGAGCAGCCTTCGGCATCGATGACAGCGCATGATTCACGTACCTTCCTTGATCCCAGGCCCGGCGTCGCCGTTCCTGCGAACCCAATTCGATAGGTGGCGAGGCCGGGTGTCGGAGCAATCAGCCATGGGCTGAAGCGACAGGCAAGCGACCCTCGCACGAGCTATCGACAGCAACGATCGCGACGTCTATCACCCGTCTGCCCGGGTCGCCGATCCCGGAGCCGGTTGGCAGAGCAATCCAGCTAGAGCTCTCGCCACGTCGTCCATCCGGGTCTCCTTGACGGCCGCGGTTGGCGAAGACCCGGCCCTCGAACGAGGGATGCGGAATCAGATTGCACGCGACGCGGGGACCCGCCCGGATCCGCGTGTGTCGATCGCGCACGAACCCCGAATGAGGAAACCCCCTGTTCCGGGGGTTTCTGTGA
>CAVSGN010000008.1:0-277987 GCA_963727515.1 uncultured Thermoleophilia bacterium
GCGCATGATCTCCGCGGTCGCCCCGTAAGCTTCTTCGACCCACTCGACGATCTTCTCGGGTCGGGCGAGTACTCGAGCTCGATCGAGACGGTGCCTTCGTACCCCGTGTCGACGATCGCCCGCAAGTACTCCTCGATCGGCGTCACGCCGCGACCCGCGGGCAGATCGCCGTGCACGTTGCCGTCGCAGTCGGAGAGGTGGATGTGACCGATCAGCCCCGTCAGCTCGGCGACGTCCTCGAACGAGGCCCCCGAGAGGTGGAGGTGAGAGATGTCGGCGTTCGCGCGCACGGCCGGATGGTCGACGTCCCGGACGAACCGAACGAGCTCGTGCACGTCCTTCGCGAGCGAGGTCTCGAACGGCTCGAGCTCGACCACGACCTCGAGCCCCTTTGTCGCGGCATACTCCCCCGCCTCGCGCACGCCGGCGACGGCGATGTCCCAGATCGCAGCAGGCGGGAAGACCTCGCCGTCCCAGTAGTATTCGCCGACGACAACCACGAGATTGCGCGCGCCGAGGAACGCGCCCTGGTCGATGTTGGCGCGCAAGCGCTCCTGGGTGAAGCGCTGCACGGCCGGGTTGAAGTCGACGAGCCCGAACGCGACACACAACTGAGACCGGATGGGCAGCCCGGCGGCCTCGCACGCACCCTTGATCGCCGCCCGCTCGGCGTCGGACAGGTCGAGCGCGTCCTCGAAGACGTCGTAGGTGTCGAAGCCGATCTCCTTCGCCCGCCTGATGCCCTCCAGACGATCGACGCTCGTTCCGAGCCACGTCGAGCTGATCATCCCGAGCTCGAGCTTCCCAGGCACAACGCCTCCTCTTACTCGAATTGTCTATACTTTAATTGTATTGTCCGCGACACGTTCAGCCGCCGTGCCTTCGCCCGCCCGTGCCACCCGCGCCTCCGCGATCGAGCAGGTTCTGCGTAACCGTATCGCGCGGCTCCCGGCGGGTGCTCCACTTGCCACCGAGAGCGCGCTCGGCGAGGAGTTCGGGGTGAGCCGGGTGACCGTCCGCTCTGCGCTCGACCGTGTTGCCGCAGATGGTCTCGTGAGGCGCGTCCCCGGACGCGGCACGTTCGTCGCGGCCGAGGTGGCGGGCGCCAACGACTCCGTCACCGGAGAGCGCGATGCGCTCGACGATGCGGTCGCGGCGCTCGGGGCACTCGGGGACCTCGGCGAGGCGGGGCCCTGCTCGCGTGGCAGCGGTCGCGGGCATCCGGCGCGGCGAGGCTACGCGCGTGCTCGAACGACTGTGCGAGTCCGGACTTGCGGAGCGGATCGAGGGGACGGGAACGTACCGGCTCGGCCTGCGCCTCTTCCATCTCGGTGGGGTTGTCGGGCGACGCCTCGAGGTACGCCAGGCCGCACGTCCGGTGCTCGAAGACCTCCATCGCATCACCGAGGAGACCGTCTACCTCTGCATCAGGCGGGGCGACGAGGCGCTCTGCGTGGATCGGATCGACGGGATCTGGGTGCAGTCCCTGACGCTCCAGGTCGGCGAGTCCCTGCCTCTCCACCTCGGCGCTGCGAGCCGGGTACTGCTCGCCCACGAGCCTGCCTCGTTCCGCCGCGGCTACCTCGAACGCGTGAAGCTGGAGCGCCTGACCGAGCACACTCCTGCGACGCGTGCGGCGCTCGAGCGCGAACTGCGCGCAGTCGTCACACGCGGGTATGCCGTCAGCGACGGAGACATCCGGCTCGGTATCGCTTCTGTCGGCGCCGCCATCCGCGACCATACGGGCTCGGTCGTTGCCGCTCTCTCCGTCGGTGGCCCACGGCCGACCATCCTCGGGGACGAGGACGCGACCGCCGCTCTCGTGCGCGACTCAGCCGATCGCGTCTCACGCGCGCTCGGTCTCGAGGGGACGGACGCGCAGTGAACGGCCGCGAGCTTCTTCTTGCGACGCTCGAGCGTCGCCCCACCGACCGCGTTCCCGTCGGCCCGATGATGCTCGATCTCGGCGCGACCGTGATCGACGCCCCGATCGGCCTCTACTGCAGCGACGCCGACACCATGGCTCGCGGCCAGCTGGCCCTCCACGAGCAGGTCGGTCAGGACGTGATCTTCCTCGGGTGCGACAACTACTACATCGCCGAGGGATTCGGTTGCGTCGCCGAGCTCCCGGCCGACGAGACCCCTCACCTGCTCCGACCGCCGCTCGAGCGCATCGCCGACGTCGACGATCTCGAGGTGCCGAACCCGCTTACCGACGGCCGCATGCCCGTTGTCCTCGAGGCGACGCGCATCGTGCGTAGGGCAGTGGGAGACGACGTCGCGATCCGAACGCCGGGCACCGGGCCATTCGCGCTCGCTTCGTACTTCATCGGTACCCAGGAGTTCCTGATCGAGATCGGCATGGCCAAGGCGGGAATGGCAGAGAGCGAGCCCGAGGCGATCCATCGCGCTCTCGACCTCGCCGCCGACGCCCTGATCGCGTTCGGCAAGGCATGCGTCGACGCGGGTGCCGATCTTCTTCACTGCGGCGACTCGCTCGCGTCCTGCGACGTGATCTCGCCGGCCGACTACGCGGAGTGGGCGTTCCCCTACGAACGCAAGGTGCTGATGGCATGGAAGGAGTACGGGGCGAAGACCCTCCTCCACATCTGTGGCGACTCGAGCAAGGTGCTCGACCTCTACGCCCGGACCGGGCGGACGTGATCGAGGTCGACCACAAGGTCGACCTCGCGCTCGCCAGGAGCATCGTCGGTGACCGTGCCTGCGTGATCGGGAACGTCGACCCCGTCACGGTACTGCTGCAGGGGACGCCCGAGCAGGTGCGCGCTGTCTCGGAGCAATGCCTCCGGGCGGGGCGGGGCGGTGGCGACGTGCTCGGTTCGGGTTGCGTCGTCCCGAGGATCACGCCGCTCGACAACATCCGGGCAATGGTCGGGGCCGCCCAGGACTCCGCTCCTGTGCCCTGAGCGTCACCCGATTCGGGCTAGTGCATGTACCAGCCGCCGTCGATCTCGATCACCTGGCCGGTGACGAACGAGGAAGCGTCGGTCGCAAGAAAGACGACGAGGTTGCCGATGTCCTCCGGCGTGCCGCGCGCTTGAGGCTCTGCTGGTCGAGAATCCACTGGTTGTACCCCTCCGGGTCCGGGTGGATCTTCTCCGCGTCGGTCGGGAACGCGCCCGGCGAGATCGCGTTCACGGTGACGCCCTCCGGGCCGATCTCGCGGGCGAGCGCCCGCGTGAACGACGATCACCGCGCCCTTCGAGGAGACGTAGTCGAGCAGGTGCGTCATGCCGATGAAGGCGGTGATCGACGCGACGTTGACGATGCGCCCGTGTCCGCTCGGCACGCAGGTGCTCGAACGCGGCACGCGCGCAGAGGAAGTAGCCCTTGAGGTTGACGGCGAGCACGCCGTCCCACTCCTCCTCGGTGATCTCCGTCCACGCTCGACGGGGGTAGATCGCCGCATTGTTGACGAGCACGTCGAGCCGTCCGAGCGCGCGCGACGGCCTGTTCGCACCATCTCGGCGACCGACGCCGAGTCCGAGACGTCGGCCGGTCAGCGCCACCGCGTTGCCGCCCGCGGCGCGAACACTCGTCCGCGCGCGCCTCCGCGGTCTCCGGGTCGCGGTCGACGCAGGCGACCGCAGCGCCGGCGGCGGCGAGCGAGGCGCAGATGCCCTCGCCCAGGCCGCCGCCGGCGCCGGTCACGAGCGCGACGCGGCCGTCGAGCGGAGAACTGGCCCAACGCTCACAAACCGGCCTCAGCCCTGATCTCGGCGAGCGGTACCGCTCGCCCCTCGTCGGCCGAACGGTACGCGGCCTCGACGAGCACCATCGTGCCGATCGTCGTCGTCGCCCGAGATCGCCGGCTCGGCATCGTCCTGGATCGCCCGCATGAGCTGGCCCATCGTGCCCTTGAACGCCTGCGGGAACCACATCTCGTCCCAGCGTCGGGCTCTCCCAGGCGCCGTCCATCGCCCGGGTCGTCCAGGTGATCGTCGACGGGCTCCCGTCGGGGTAGTCGGGCCAGCCGATCGTGCCCTTCGCGATGCCCTCCGTGCCCTCGACCCGCCACTGGATGCCGTGGTCGGCCCACGTGTAACAGTTGTCGAGGCCGATCGCCCGCAGCCCGTCGGCGTACTCGAGGATGTAGAACGCGCTTCCGTCCTTCGTGCGGGTAGTCGAGGCTCGGGTCGTCGCGCACCGACACGAAGATCCGCTCCGGATCGCCGAACTGGAAGCGGAACGCGTCGAGGTGGTGGATCGACATGTTGAGCAGCGCGATCCGCCCGTACTGCTTGAGGAACTCCTGCCAGTGCGGCCGCGCGTTCATCACGATCTCGGCGACGATCGGCTCGCCCAGCTGCGCCCGCTGTCGAGCAGCGAGCTTCAACGCCCGCATCGACTGGTCGTAGCGCATGTTGTGGTTGACGCCGAGCTTCACTCCCGCCTCGTCGCACAGCGCGCACCATCTCGACCGCCTCGGCGAGCGTGAAGGCGACCGGCTTCTGCGCCAGGATGCCCTTCACGTGCGGGCGCTTGACCGCCTCGCGCACGATGTCGAGCTGCTGGTCGGGCGGAAACGCGATGTCGACGATCTCGACGCGCTCGTCGTCGAGCAGCTCGCTGCCACGTGTCGTAGACCGTCTCCACGCCCGTTCGTCTGCAGCCGCCTGCGCGTTCGCCGGTGTTCGCGACGCGATGGCGACGACGTTGAACCCCGCCTCGCCGTAGGCGACGAGGTGGATGTCCTTCATGATGAAACCGGCGCCGATGCAGCCGATGCCGTAGTCGGTCTTCGGCGGCAGGTCCGGCCCGGTGTCGAGGTCGATGGCTGCCATGGTCGACCTCCTAGCCGCGCACGCCGAGGTCGCCATGATCGCGGCCGTCCCGTCGTATGCCTTCTGCGCCCAGGCGACGATCTCGTCGGGGTTCGGCGCGTACTCGAGCTCGATCGAGACGGTGCCGTCGTAGCCCGTGTCACGGATCGCCGCGAGGTACTCCTTGATCGGCGTCACGCCGCATGCCCGGCGGGCATGTCGCCGTGCACCTTGCCGTCGCAGTCGGAGAGGTGGATGTGGCCGATCAGGCCCGTCAGCTCGGCCGACGTCGTCGAACGAGCAGTCCGAGAGGTGGAGGTGCGAGATGTCGGCGTTCGCGCGGACGGCCGGGATGGTCGATCTCCTTGACGAAGCGCACCAGCTCGTGCACGTCCTTCAGCAGCGCCTCGCTGAACGGCTCGAGCTCGAGCACGATCTCGAGGCCCTTCGAGTGCGCGTACTCGCCGGCCTCGGTCGACCACGTCCTTCGCCAGGTCCCAGATCGCCGGGCGCGGGAAGACCTCGCCGTCCCAGTAGTACTCGCCGACGACGAGCAGGACGTTGCGCGCGCCGAGGTACGCGCCCTGGTCGACGTACGCCTTGATGCGGTCGAGCGTGAAGCGGCGCACCGACGGGTTGAAGTCGACGAGCCCGAAGCGCGACGCAGACGACGCGAGCGGATCGGCAGGCCGGCCTCCTCGCAAGCGGCCTTGATCTCTGCCCGCTCGGCGTCGGTCGATGTCGAGCGGATCCTCGAAGATGTCGTAGGTGTCGAAGCCGATCTCCTTGGCCTTGCGGATGCCTTCGATGCGACCGACCTTGCGTGTCGAACCAGATCGAGCTGATGATGCCGAGTTCCATTACGTTCCTCCCTCTTGATTCGTGGTTGTCCAGCGTAAGCCGGAAGGGTCCTCCTGCGCACGCCCCTGGCGCACCAGCTCGCGCAGGTGCGCCCGGAGCGAGCCTGCGAGCTCATTCGGCATCGAGGTGAACGGGCCGAGTTGCGCGTCTCCGAGTGCGAGGAGCTCGGGGAGCGTCACCTCGTCCGCCGCGGCGAGCGCGGCCTCGACGATACCTTCCGCCCTCTCGACGAACTCGACCGTGTCGGCAAGGAACCGGTCGACCTCCTCGCCTTCGAGCACCTCGTAGTGTGCGGTCAGGAGTCGCGCCGGCCGGAGAGCTTGCAGCGTCCGCGCCGCACCGAGGTAGGCGGGGACGTCGAAGTAGGGGGGCGGGTGGATGACGTTCCCCTCCATGTCGAGGAGGCCGTGGGCCATCACCCCGTCGATCACGATTGCAGTGCGGGACGAGGCATCCCAGAGCCCGATGTGGCCCGGCGTGTGACCCGGGAGGTTCAGCACGTCGACCGTCAGACGAGGGCCGAGCCGAATGCGCTCGCCACCCTGAAGGGCGACGTCTATCGGCACTTCCGGCCCGATCGCGTCGCGGAGCCATGCGAAGACGTCTGGCTCGTAGCCGAGACCATAGCCCTCGTACCATCCGTAGCGCTCGCGCATGATCGCCTCGGCGCTCTCGATCCAGGGAACGTCGAGTGCGTGGGCGAGGAAGATTGCCTCCGGCGCCGCCTCCCGAATTGCGGCGTTACCGCCGAAGTGGTCGACGTCGGCGTGTGAGTTGAGCACGAAATCCGGTTGCAGGCCGTCGAGGAACGGCAGGATGATCTCGGCCGGCGTTTCCTTTACGCCGGTGTCGACGAGGAGTGAGCGCTCGTCGCGCAGCAGGTATTGCGAGAAGGGCCGCGGGCCTAGCACGCTCTCGATCCGATGAATGCCGGGCGCTACCTCCAACGCACACTCCTCTCCAAAGTCATCGCGGCATCCTTGCCGAGGACGCCGTCCCGATGGCGTAGATCGCAATGACAAATTCGTGGTGGCGACTCATGATCTCCATGAGAACGCGCTGCCCCTCCTCCGGGTCTCCCGCCTCGATCGCATCGACGAGCTCGCGATGGGCGTCGACGCTGTACTGGAGGCTGCCGAACCGGCGGATCCCCGCCGTGGCAGCGAGCTCGATGTCTGTCCGGATCAGCGTGCTCAGCTGGTACATCTCCTGGCGAAGGAAGCGGTTGTGCGCTGCTTCGGCGACGAGGAGATGGAACTCGACCTCCACGTCCGGATATGCGTCGGCGTCGGAGGCGACCTCCTGCATGCGGTCGACCAACTCGCGCAGGCGCCGGATGTGATCGGCCGAAGCACGCTCGGCCGCCATCGCAACGATCCTCAGGCCGAGCAGCTCTCGTGCCTCGATCAGCTCCTCGACCTCCTCGCGCGAGGTCGGCGCCACCGAGCGCACGGGAAGTTGGCTCTCCTCGGCCACGAACGTGCCGCGGCCGTGGCGGGTCTCGACGAGACCGTCACCGATCAGGATGCTGATCGCCTCGCGCGCCGAGCCGAGGCTGACCGAATAGCTCGCGGCGATGTCGCGGTGCCCGGGGAGCTGGTCGCCCGGTTGGAGTACGCGCGTCTCGATCTGCGAGCGAAGCTCTCCGGCGATCAGGGCCGGTAGGGTGACACGCTCGCGTCCGCTCGTGAGAGACAGTGAGCTTCCCTTTCTCGCAGTGGGAGCAGTTCGGTCCGTGGGCGTTCCGAACAGTGCATGTTGACGGACGGTAACAAGTGGCTGAACGATAGTCAAAGGATCACCGGCCACGACGGTCTGCCCATGCGCGTCGAGCTAGTGGGTACGGACGAAGAAAGCTCCTGCTGGACAAGTCCGGAGGCATGCCGTAGAGTCTCCGCAATTGTCCCGGAAGCAGAAGACGCAGGTCTCGGCAAACCGAGGGAGCGAGAGCATCGAACGAGTGTTCAGAACACTTCTCAGAGACGGCCTTGCACGACGCCCAGGCCAACTTCCGGATCTCCCTTCCGTCGAAGCTAGTGACCGTGGCCGCCAAGATGAAAGGGGTGGTTAGCGAACAGCTGACAGCGGCGCAGTAGGAGATAAGCCGGGCGGAACCCGGTCGCGAGGAGGCGACAATCGCAACGTTGCGAGTTCTCACCTGTCACGTCGCTGCAGAAGCGGATGGCAGGTTCAACGACAGGAGGTCGTGGTGGAGCAGCACACGAATCAGCGTGAAGATCAGACCGATGACACCCCCGGCGGATTGAAGTCGACCCGCCGGCAGGTTGTGACAGCAGGCGCGGCGGCGGGGCTGGGGCTGGCTGTTGCCGGGTCCGCAGCCGGCGGCGTGGCGAAGTCGGCTCAACGCACGCGCGTTGCAGGCGCAATGGGCGGCCCCTCGGGCTGGACAGGCTCCAGGCGTTATCAGTACCCCCCCAATTCGGGCGCCGGCCGCGCCGTTGCCGCTGCGAAGGCCCTGCCGGCGGCGCGAAAGCCGAGCCAGCTCGTCGTCGGTCTCTGGCCGGGCTCGATCGGCAACTACTCGACGCCATACCCCAAGGGCGCGACGCCGCCGAGCAAGCTGTGGGAGCAGCTGACGGGCATCAAGATCAAGTTCGTCCCGATCCCCAACGAGACGACGTATGCCAAGAACGCCCAGCGAGCGGCTACTCGCGACGGCTCGTTGAACATCGTCCAGCTCGACATGCACTCCACCGGCGACCTCGCCGAGGCCGGCCTGCTCCTCGACCTCAGCGACTACGTCGCGGCGCACCGGCCCGACTGGAACGACAAGAAGTGGGGTTATATCGGTGGCAAGACGACCACCCAGGCCGTCAACTACTACAACGGTAAGCCCTACGCGGTCACCTCGGATGGCGATTACCAGATCTTCGTGATCCGAAAGGACCTCTGGAACAACCCGAAGGAGAAGGCAGCGTTCAAGGCGAAGTACGGCTACGCCCTGGTGCCGCCGAAGACCTGGGATCAGCAGGCCGACATGGCCGAGTTCTTCCACCGGCCGGACCAGGGCCTGCTGGGCGCCACCGACCTTCGCTCGCCGGTGTGGGGCTGGCTCAACTTCCTCATGCGCTACACCTCGACGAAGAACCCGGTCGCGTACTACTTCGACGGTAACATGAGGCCGCTGATCAATGGCCCCGGCGGCGTCAAGGCGCTCAACCACCTGATCAAGACGACCAAGTACGGTTCGAAGGACGCGCTCAGCTGGAGCTGGCCCGAGCAGTACCAGAACTGGGGTGACGGCGGAGCCGCGATGACGATCGCCTTCAACAACCTGACCAAGTTCTCGAAGAAGGGTGGCCCGTTCGACAAGAGCGGCTTCGACGTCGGATCGAAGACGCACGCCATCCCGATGCCCGGCTGGAACGTCAACGGCAAGCTCGTGCGTCACACGAGCCTGTACTTCAACGCCTCCAACGGCGTGAACAAGTTCTCGCCGTCCAAGTACCACGAGGCCGCGTACCTCTTCCTGCAGTGGGTGGCCTCCGGCCCGATCTACACGTGGCTGACCGCCAATCCGGGCGGCTACCAGGATCCGTGCAAGGTCGCCTGCCTCACCGATCCACTCGTGCGGGCGAGCTACACGCCGCGCACCGTGGATGTGCTCGGGATGACGATCCCCGGGGCGACGCCGTCGATCACGGGCTCGCTGAAGGGAGCGAACCAGTACATCACGGCGCTCGACATCAACCTGCAGAAGGCGCTCTCCGGCCAGTCGTCGCCGCAGGCGGCCCTGAACGAGGTCGCCGCGTCGTGGGAGAGGATCACGAACAAGGTCGGCCGCTCGAAGCAGATCAAGGCGTGGCGTGCCTCCAAGGCGGGCTGGCCCCGGATCCCCGACTCGGCGAACGGCAAGGTCTAGCCGAAAGCACCATCAGGCTCCCCCCGGCCCCCGGCCGGGGGGAGCCTCTTCATTGCCATGGAGACACCACCCCAGACCACGACGCCGGTCGTCGGCATTCCGCCTGTTCCGAAGGAACGGCCCGAAGGTCACGAACACCGCCGCATCTCGCGGCTGCTCATCCTGCCGGGAGTGGCGTTGCTGCTCCTGCTCGTCCTGTTTCCGGTCGTGATGGAGATCTACGTCAGTCTGACCAGTTGGACGCCGACGACCGGGACACCGTGGTACTCGGCCTACGAGAACTGGACGTGGTTCTCGAACTACAGGGACGGCCTCACGTCTCCAAGCTTCATCTCGGCGGTCGTGCGGACGATCATCATCACCGTCGCCGCCACGGGCGTCGAATTCGCACTCGGGTTCGGCCTCGCGCTCCTCTTTCTCGACAAGTTCGTGGGCCGAGGAGTTCTCACCGTTCTCTTCCTCGTGCCGATGATGATCGTCCCGGCCGTCTCCGGCTTCGTCTTCTATCTCCTCTTCCAGACGGCCGGACCGATCAACACCATCCTCACGGCGATCCTGCCCGGAACGGTTGAGCCCCGTTGGCTCACGGATCCGTCGATCACACCGATCTCGGTTGTGATCGTCGATGTCTGGCAGTGGACGCCGCTGATGTTCCTCATCCTGCTCGCCGGACTGATGGCAGTGCCGGAAGATCAGATCCAGGCAGCGGACATCCTCGGCGCCTCGTGGGCGCAGAAGCTTCGTCACGTCGTGCTTCCGATCGTCAAGCCGATCATCCTGATCGCCCTGATCATCCGCGGGATGGAAGCCTTCAAGATCTTCGACGCCGCGTGGCTGCTCACCACCGGCGGACCGGGCGAGGCATCGTCGACGATCTCCGTCAAGCTCTACCGCGAGGCGTTCCAGAACTCGGAGTGGAGCTACGTTGCTGCACTCGCGATCGTGGTGATGATCTTCGTCAGCGTTGCCGCCTCGCAGGCGATCAAGCCACTCGAGCGCCGCCAGGAAGGGGCGTGATGAAGGCACTCTTCACGACCCTGAGGATCCTCGTGATCGGTGTCGTCCTTGTCATCTTCCTCTTCCCCGTCTACTGGACCGTGACGATGGCGTTCAAGCCTTCCGACGAATGGACACCGACGAATGGGAAGACGTTCTGGGTGCCGGACCAGCCGACGCTGGACAATTTCCGGCGCATCTTCGGCGGCACGCCCGGCGGCTCCGACAGCTTCCTCGTCTCGACCCCGATCAACGCGACCGGCCCCATCGTCAACAGCCTCGTGACGGCCACGTTCGGCTCGCTCCTCGCGCTGTTCGTCGGCACGTTCACGGCCTACGGCATCTCGCGCTTCCGCGCGGGCGGCAAGATGCTCGGGTTCCCGATCCTCCAGCTGCGGATGTTCCCGCCCATCGCCGATGATCATCCCACTGCTCTTCATCTGGACATACCTGCATCTCTTGGACACGAGGGTGGGGTTGATCTTGATCTACGGTGCCGTGACGTTCCCGTTCGTCGTGTGGCTGATGAAGCAGCTTCTTCGAGGAGGTGCCGCGGGAGATCAGCGAGGCCGCGATCGTGGACGGCTGCACGCAGTTGGGGGCATTCCAAGTCCGTTCTCCCCCAGGTCAAAGGCGGCCTCGCGGCGACGGCCCTGTTCGTCTTCATCCTCAACTGGTCGGACTTCCTGATCGCGCTCGTGCTCGCCGGCAGACAACGTGCGTCACGGCGCCCGTGTTCCTCAGCCAGATCACCTCCGCCGCAGTGCCGGTCAGGAGTTCGGCTCCCGCAGCCGCGCTCGGAGTCGATCCTGATCACCGCCGCCGTTGCTCTGTCGGGCCTGATCCAGAAGTACCTCGTCCGTGGCCTGACGTTCGGCGCGATCAAACGCTGAGCCGTGGCCGAGATCCGACGTCCAAGGCCTGACGAAGCACCTTCGGCGCGCTCGCCGCCGTGGACGATCTCGACCTCGAGATCCCCGACGGGACGTTCGTGGCGCTGCTCGGGCCGTCCGGGCTGCGGCAAGACGACGACCATGAACATGATCTCCGGCCTGAGAAGCCGACGGCGGGGAGATCTGCTTCGACGAGCAGGTGGTCGACCGGCTCAAGCCCGGTGACCGCAACGGCGGGCTTCGTGTTCCAGAACTACGCGATCTTCACCCACATGACCGCGTTCGAGAACCTCGCCTTCGGCCTGCGCGTCCGCAAGCCTCGCCGGCCGAAGCGAGATCGACGCGCGAGGTTCGAGCGGGTCGCGCGACTCCTCGGCATCGAGGACTTGCTCGACCGCACGCCGCGTCGACCTATCGGTGAACGACATGCAAAAGGTCGCGATCGGCCGGAGCATGATCGTCGAAGCCGGCGATCTTCCTCCTCGACGAGCCGTTCTCGAACCTCGATGCCGCGTTCCGCGCCTACATGCGAGCCGAGCTGAAGCAGCATCCAGCACGAGCTCCGGCAGACGATGGTGTACGTCACGCACGATCAGGTCGAGGCGATGAGCATGGCCGACCAGATCGCGATCATGGACAGGCGGCCGGCTGCAGCAGTACGGCACGCCCGACGAGCTCTACAACGCGCCCAGCGAACCGGTTCGTCGCCGGATTCGTCGGCTCGACGCAGCATGAACTTCCTCCCTGCGACGCTGGACCGTTTCGGCGAGGATCTCGTGCTCACAACCCCTGTCAGCGGTGCCCGAACGATCACCGTCCGCGATCGTGGCGGCGACGGGCCAGCGACTCGTTCACGATGGGGATCCGCCCTGAGCACATCGAGCTCGTCGACCCCGGCGCGCCGATGCCGCCACGCTGCGCGGGAAGGTCAATCTCCTGGAGCCGCTCGGCGCCGCGCAACATCGTTCACCTGACTGCGACGGGAACTGATTTCGCGTCGTCGGTGCCGCCGACCGTCAGGCCACGGATCGGCGAGAGCGTCGGCCTCGTGTTCGACGGCGGCGCATCACGTCTTCGACGACACGAGCGGCGAGGCGCTGTCCTGATGGGCCGGATCCAGCTCGACGGGCGTGACGAAGCGGTTCGGCGAGGTCACCGCGCTCGACGACGTCGAGCTCGACATCGACGACGGCGAGTTCTTCTGCGTCCTCGGGCCCCCTGGTGCGGGCAAGACGACCCTGTTGCGCACGATCGTCGGTCTCGAGCGGCCGGACGCGGGCGACGTATTACGGCGGCGACGAGCGCATCACCGATCTCGTGCCCGGGCGACCGCAACATCGCGATCATGTTCCAGAACCTCGCGCTCTACCCCGACAAGACCGTGTACGACAACCTTGCCTTCCCGCTGGGCAGGGCGGGAGAAGGTCGCCAAAGCGGAGATCGACCGCGGGTGAAGGAAACGGCGGCGACCCTGCACATCGAGCCACCTGCTCAAGCGCAAGCCCGGCAAGCTCTCCGGGCGGCGAGCGCCAGCGCGTCGCGCTCGGGCGGTGCGCTCGTCCGCGACCCGCGCGTGTTCCTGCTCGACGAGCCGCTCTCGGCGCTCGACGCGCTTCTGCGCCTCGAGATGCGCGGCAGAGCTGAAGCGCCTCCAGCGGGACCTCGGGCGCACGCTCGTCTATGTCACGCACGACCAGGTCGAGGCGATGAGCATGCCCGACCGCATCTGCGTTCTCGGCCATGGACGCGCACAGCAGATCGGCGTTCCGGACGATGTCTACAACCGGCCCGTCAATACGTTCGTCGCCACCACGGTCGGAACCCCGCCGATGAACCTCGTTCCCGTACGCCCCGAGGTCGTGGACGGTGATGTTCACCTGCGCTCGAACTCGTTCTCGCTCAAGGCTCGAGTCGACACCGGACTCGAGGCGATCGCTTCGCAGAGCGGTCAGGAGCTGCAGCTCGGCGTTCGTCCGGAGGACGTCCGCCTCGGTGCCGATGCGGCAGGCTCGTCTCTGCGCCTGCGCGTGATCGCTGTCGAACCGCTCGGTGGCGAGGTGATCGTCGACCTCGACCTCGACGGCCGGATCGTCAAGGCGATGACGCTCCCGGGTAACGAGTTCAAGGCTGACGAGATCGTCCCGGTGGAGTTCGACCTCTCGCGCGTCCACCTTTTCGACTCCAACGGGAGCTCGATTTACGCGGCCGCCGGGGCTGCCGCTTTCGTGCCGGATAGTTGAACGTGTCGCCCCGGAGAGCCTCGGCGCGCGCATGACCGCCGACGATCCCTTCGGCATCGCCGGTGCCTCCTGCGTGCTGACCGGCGCGACGAGTGCCGTAGGGCTGGCATGTGCTCGAAGGCTTGCGGGCGCGGGAGCCGACGTCGTGCTCGTGGACGACGACGAAGACCGTGTGCGTCGGGCCGCCGAGACGATCGGCTGCACCGCGACGGTCGGTGATCCGTCGAGCGAAGAGGTCGCCGAGGAGGCGATTGCCGCCGCCATGATTCGGACGGGCAGGCTGAACGTGCTCGTTCACTGCGACATGCTCCACCGTAGGCTCGCGCTCGACGACACGGACATGGACGAATGGGATCGCATCATGGCGGTCAACCTCCGTGGCGCCTTCGCGTTCGCGCGGACGGCTATGCGCGCGATGAGCTCCTCCGGTTCCGGCGCAGTCGTTCTCGTCACCCCGCTCGCCGGCGTGGCCCCGGGACTTCCCGGCGCCGATGTGCTCGCGGTAAGCACGGCAGGCGTCCACGGCCTCACCCGCGCGCTGGCACGTGCGGGCGGCCCGCACGGCGTGCGGGCCAACGCTGTCGCGATGGGGTACCTCGACACCCCGACGAGCAGGGGCTGGTCTCCTGAGGAGCGCGAGGCCGCTGCCGCGGCCACGCCACTCGGGCGGGCGGGCGACCCGGATGACGCGGCCGCCGCCGCCGTGTGGCTCGCATCATCCGCTGCAGCCTTCGTCACGGGGACAGTTCTTCGAGTGGATGGAGGTCTCACCGCATGATCCCAGCCTCGCCCTCGGTCGACCGCCCCGCGCTGCGCGGCCCGCCCGAGCCCCTCCGCGCTCGAGACCGTGTCTACCGGAAGCCGTTCCACCGAGAGGAGTGAAGAGAGATATGAGCCAGCCACGTTTCGCAGTCTCCGAGTTCAGCACGCTGCCGCTCTCGTTCGACGAGGATCTCGCCGCCTATGCCGCCGGAGGCGCGAAGGGCATCGGCCTTGCGGAGGCAAAACTGCCCGAGGGGCAGGACGAGCAGACGCTGTCCAAGCTGCGAGAATCGGGCCTGGAAACGACGATCTGCCTGCCCTCCGGGCTCTCGATCCTTCCCCTGCCCCCGTTTCCGGGCCCGGACAGCCCCGAGGAACGGGTCGAGTCGCTCTGTGCTTCGGTGCGTCGACTCGCTGCGTTCGACCCGGAGACGATTCTCTGCCTCACGGGGCCGGCCGGCGACCGCGACCCGGCGGAGGCGCGGAAGATCGTTGTCGAGGGCCTTCGCGAGGTTGCGCGCACGGCCCAGGAGGTGGGCGTTCCCATCGCTCTCGAGCCGATCCATGCCTCGGCGCGCGATGATTTCACGATCGTCGACAATCTCCCGGACACGGCCGAGCTGATCGACGAGGTCGGGTTGCCGATGGGCATCCTCTTCGACACCTGGCACCTCTGGGACACGCCGAACGTGCTCGAGCACATTCGCGCGTACGCGCATCGATTCCCCGCGGTGCACGTGAACGACTGGCGCGACCCGACACGTGGATGGGACGACCGGGCACTACCCGGGGACGGGATCATGGATCTCCCCGCGATGTTCGGAGCGCTCGAGGCCGGAGGGTTCAACGGCTGGTACGAGCTCGAGATATTCTCGGACGAGAAGTACCCTGACTCGCTGCTCAAGCTCGACCCGGCGGAACTCGTTCGCCGCGGCAAGGAGGGCTTCGCGCGCGCCTGGGAAGCGAGGCGCTAGCAAAGGCTGTGATTGGCACGGAGGCGTACGCTCGTGGCGCTCGCGCCACGAGCGGCCTCTAGGCTCGATCGAAACCGGCGATGAGCTTGTCGCGCTCACCTCCGGGGTGACGCGGTAGTCGAACAGCTCGAAACGGATCAGCGGCATGGAGGATCCCTTCAAAGAGCGGTGGAGGTCAGCATCTCTCTGCTCCCACGCAGGTTCACCCGATCCTCCGACCTCAGCGAGCGAGATAGCCACCGTCGACGGGGATCACGGCGCCCGTCACGTAGCGCGCGTCGTCCGAGAGGAGAAAGGCGATCACGTCGGCGACGTCCTCGGGCTGTCCCCCAGCGGCCCGCGGGGATCCGCGCGTCGATCTCGCGCCGGCGCCATTTCTCGAGCGAGTCGGTCATCTCCGTCTCGATGTACCCCGGCGCAACCGCGTTGACGCGGACTCTCTTGCTGGCGAGCTCGTTCGAGAGCGCCTTCGCGAGTTGCGCGATGCCGCCCTTCGAGGCCGCATAGGCAGAGACGTTGACGCCGCCCTGGAACGACATCATCGAGCCGAGCAGCACGATCGAGCCGCCGTCGCCGGCGGCCATCCGGGGCGCCGCTGCCTGTACAAGTACGAAGGCGGACGTCAGGTTGACGTCGATCACCCGTTGCCACTCGTCGAGGCTCGTCTCGAGAAACGGCTTGCGGAGGATCGTGCCGGCGTTGCAGACGAGGGCGTCGATCCGCTCGAGCCGGTCGACCGCCGCCACGGCTGCCGCCGGGTCTCTGAGGTCGACGCCGGTCGAGCGCTCCGCCGTCTCGACCGACCATCCGTCCCGCCGGAGTCGCTCGGCAGTCGCCGAGCCGATGCCGCGTGTCGTTCCCGTGACGAGCACCGTCCGCGGCTGCGTCGCTCATCAGCGCTCGACGTGCAGTGAGCCGTTGAGATCGCCGAGCACGAGATCTCGCTCCCGGTCACCGATGTGATCGAGCGGGACCGGCGAGAGCGCCTCGATGAAGGTGACGCCGCCCTCCGAGTACAGCTCGTGCTCGACGCCGCGGTTGATGATGCAGGCGTCGCCGGGCCCGATCTCCTGTGTCTCGGCGCCGATCGTCATCCGGAGCGATCCCTCGAGCACGAGCATCGCCTGCTCCGTGTGCTCGTGGCTGTGGCGCTTGACGGTCGTGCCCGGCTCGTAGGTGACGCGGCCGAGGAAGACCTGATCGCCCGCGATCGGGTGGAGCCCCACCCCCGGAAAGATGGGGAAGGGCTCCACGCCGTTGAACGAGCGAAACGGCGAGTCCGCCATCAGGCGGCGACGCCGAACGTGATCCCGCTGCCGACCGCGTTCACCGACAGCTCCGCGTCGAAGACGACCGTCTTCCCGTCGCGCTTCGGCTCGCCGGTGCCGGCCGCCTTCTCCTGGAGCGCGCGGAGCACGCGCTCGGGCGTGATCGGGAGCTCGGTCACCCAGACACCGACGGCATCGAACACGGCCGTCGCGATCGCCGGCGGCTGGGCGTTGTTCGCCATCTCACCGATGCCCTTCGCGCCGTACGGGCCGTCGGTGGACGGGTTCTCGATGATGATCGTGTCGATCTGGGGGAGATCCTCCATGCCCGGGACGAGGTACGACCCGAACTGGCCCCCGCGATGCTCGACCGAGGGATAGTACGGGTAGCAGTTCTCGAGAATTCCGAGCCCGAGGCCCTGCATCGCACCGCCCTCGATCTGGCCCTCCACGAGGGTCGGGTTGATCGACCTCCCGACGTCGTAGCACTGCCAGAGGCGGGTCACGGTGACGACGCCTGTCTCGTCGTCGACCTCGACCTCGGCCGCGCACGAGGCGTACGAGATCGCCGAGTGAGGCGAAAGATCGACCTTGCCGGTCTGCGGCTCGACGATCGTCGCGTACGGCTTCAGCTGCGCGCCGGTGCCGGTCAGCAGCTCCCCGTACGTCCAGGTCGCCGCGGCCGCCACGTCGGGAACGCCGATCTTCTTTTGCGGCGCGCCCTTCGCGATCACCTCGCCGTCGACGATCTCGAGGTCGGCCGGGTCGATCTCGAGCTCCTTGCCCGCGATCTCGAGGATCTTCTGCCGCACGTTCTCCGCCGCCTTCTCGACCGCCTTGCCGGCGACGAACGTCGCCCGCGACGCGAACGTGCCCGTGCAGACGGGCGACGAGTCCGTGTTCGAGTTGTCGTAGGTGATCCACTCGTAGGGGACGCCGATCGTCTCCGCCACGATCTGCGACTGGATCGTCTTCGAGCCGTTGCCGATGTCCGAGGTGCCGGCGAACACGTCGATGCGGCCGTCGGGCTTGACCTTGATCCATGCCTGCGACGGGTCGCCGTTCTGGTTCATTCCGGTCGGATACTCGATCGCCGCGAAGCCGCGGCCGGACTTGACTGCCATCAGTGGGCCTCCGGGTTTCCGAGTTGGCCGACGAGGTGCTCCGGGAGGAGGTCACCCGATCGCTGGCCGGGGGTCATCGCCGCATAGTCCGGCGTCAGGTCGTGACCGACCGCGTCGGCGATCGCCAGGATCGTCGGCACCGTCGACGGATCCGTGTACGCGATCTGGTTCGGCGAGGTGTCGCCGATCCGGTTCGCGTTCTTGAGCCGCAGCTCGAACGGGTCGATCCCGAGCTCGAGCGCGATCCGGCTCATGTGCGTCTCCGTCGCGAACGAGACCGACGTGACGCCGAAGCCGCGCATGGCCGTCGTCGGCGTGCGGTTCGTGTACACGACGTACCCGTCGAACTCGAGGTTCGGGATCGAGTACGCGCCCGTGTGGTGGAAGCTGTGCTTCGTGAGCCCGTACGGCGAGAACCGCGAGTACGCGCCCGCGTCGTGCAGCGTCAGCATCTTGCGCCCGAGGATCCACCCGTCCTTCGTGACCGCGTCCGCGATCTCCATGTGCCACGGAGCCCGCGTCGACGAGCAGAGGAACTCCTCTTCGCGCGTCCACCGCCACTTCACCGGCTTGCCCGACTTCTGTGCGAGGAGCGCGCACATCGTCTCGGTCGCCGTGTCGACCTTGCCGCCGAAGCCGCCGCCGACGGTGCCGCCGACGACCTTCAGCTTGTTGAGCGGCAGCTGCAGGTGCGCGGCGACGACGCCCATCGAGAAGTAGAGCGCCTGCGTGCAGGAGTAGATCGTGAGCCGGCCGTTGGCCTCCGGGACGACCTGGCAGACCTGGGTCTCGACCGGGGCGTGCTCGATTGCCGCCGGCCGGTAGACGCCCTGGACGATGAGGTCGGCTCTGTCGAATGCCTCCTCGACATCGCCCTTGCGGATCTGGCGCCGGTCCATCTCGTCCTCGAAGTGCGTGTACCAGTTGCCTTCGGTGTGGATCACCGGGGCGTCCGCGTCGAACGCCTTGCGGACGTCGAAGAGCGCCGGGCGCTCCTCGAAGTCAGCGGTGATCGCGGCCACGGCCGCCATCGCCTCGTCCTCGGTGGGAGCGGCGACGACTGCGATCGGCTGCCCCAGGTAGCGGACATCGTCTTTCGCGAGCAGTGGCTCGTCGGCAGGGATGCCGAGGGCCGAGAGATGGCCGTACTCGAGCAGCGGAACGTCCTCCCACGTGATCACGTGGACGCCCTTCATCGCCTCGGCCTTGCTCGTATCGAGGTTCGTCATCGCGGCGTTGTGGACCGGCGAGCGGAACGCCTTGACCCACAGCGTGCCGGGGATCCGCACGTCGTCGACGAACTCGGTCCGGCCCGTCGCGTGCGCGACGCCGTCGTAGCGGGGGACGCGCGCTCCGACCGCTTTCATGCCACACCTCCTAGGTTCGTCATCGCGGTTCCTGCCGCCGTGACGGAGGGGTCGAACGACGCGCCACGCGCCACGGCCGCGACGGCGTCGATGATCTTCACGTAGCCCGTGCACCTGCAGACATGGCCGCCGAGCGCCTCCTGGATCGCGTCGCGGTCGTCGTCGCCGCCGCCGTCGAGGTACGCCTGCGCGGCGAGCATCATCCCGCCGGTGCAGAACCCGCACTGGGCGGCGTAGTGGTGCGTGAACGCCTGCTGCACCGGTGCCATGTCCTCCGGTGAGCCGAGACCCTCCACGGTCGTGATGGTGGATCCGTCGACGGACGCTGCCGGCGTCAGGCACGACCGTCGCGGCTCGCCGTCGACGAGGACCGTGCAGGCGCCGCAGCCGCCCGCTTCGCAGCCCGCCTTCGGGCTCGTGATGCCGAGCTCCTCGCGGAGCACGTCGAGCAGGCTCGTCAGCGGCCCGCTCTCGATCGGGGTGTCGACCCCGTTGACCGTGAGATTCATGCGGACTCCTCGAGTTGGGTGAGAACGCGACGCACCAGCACCGGCAGCGTCTGCTCGCGGTACCAAGCGGACGCGAGAGCATCGTCGGCGAACGAGACGTCGGCGACGGCGGCAGCGGCCGCGGCCGCAGGATCCGACGCGGCGGCCTCCGCCGAGCGGAGGCGGGCCCCCGTTCCGGCAAGGCCCGTGGCGGCAAGACGGATCGCGCCGTCCGTGCCGCGCACGCCGGTCACTGCGAGCACCGTGTACTCGTGTGTGTGCGGATAGTCGAGCGCGGCGAATGCGGATGCAGCCGGCCGTGCAAAGCTGACATCGAGGATCAGCCGGCTGTGACGGTGCGGCAGGAACTCCTCCAGCGGCTCCGATCGCTCGCCGTCCGGGCCTGCCGAGCGAACCGTCGCATCGAGCGCGAGCAACGCGCCCTGGAGGTCGCCGCGCGGCGCCTCGGGGCCCTGGCCGACGCACAGGTTGCCGGCGACAGTCGCCTGCCCGCGGATCTCGCCGTCGGCGACGTTCCGCGCGCACGCCGCGAGGGCCGCGACCTCGTTCTCGAGCCCGGCGAGAGCAGCGACGCTGGTCGTCGCCCCGATCGTGATCGTGTCTCCGTCGACCGAGACCCCGTCCAGGCCCGCGTTCGACAGCAGGAGCACCCGGCCCGGGCTGAGACGGCCGTACGTGATCTCGGGCAGCACGACCGTGCCACCGCCGATCACGGTCGTCCCGGCCCCGTCGCCGTAGAGCGTCACCGCCTCCTCCGGGGAGGACGGGATGAGAACGTCAGAAGCCATGTCGATCCTTTCTCGTTGCAGCAGCCGTCACGACTGCTGCTTCCCGGCGATGCCCCAGTGGCTCGGCTCGACACCCTGGATCACGACCTGGATGTGCTCGGGCGCGGCGCCGCTCGATTCGGCGAGCGCGTTCGTGAGGGCCTCGATCATCTTCGGCACGGACTCCTCGGTGACACGGCGGTCGTACAGCTTGACCTCGATCATCGGCACGGTGTGGCCTCCTTCGGCTCGGCCGATCCCGACGTGGGGTCGACCACTGGGGATGTGGTGACAGTGTGACATTGTCGTACCGTCCGTGCAACGCTATCGTCCCGACGGAATGGCACGGGTCGCATCCACCGAGCAGCGCGTCATCGACGGGGCCCGCCGGGCGATCGCGACCGGTGGCTGGCAGGGGGCGACCCTGACCCGCATCGCCGAGGAGGCCGGGGTGTCGCGGATGACGTTGCACCGGCGCGGACTCGGTCGGGACGAGATCTTCGCGCTGCTCGCGCGCGACTACGAGGACGCCTTCAGAGCTGCGCTCTGGCCGTTCGTGACCGGGCGCGGCACCGGGGCCGAGCGACTCCACGCGACGCTCGTCGCGGTCTGCGAGGTGACCGAGGACCACCTCTCGTTCCTCGCGGCGCTCGACGAGGAGGCGGACAGGCGGTTCTTCCACGAATCCGTCGGGGAGGTTCGCTCCCGTGACGGCTACATCAATCCGATCGAGCGACTGCTCGCCGACGGCATCGCCGACGGGTCGATCAGGACGGTCGACGTGGAGGAGACGGCGACGGTGCTCGTCAACGCCGTCGACCGCACGTATCGCCACCTTCGGCGCGCGCACGACTGGGACGAGGAGCGCTCGCGCACGGCGCTGATCGATCTCGTCCTTCGCGGCCTGCTTCCCTAGGCCGGCCGCGTTGCCGCTAGAAGGGCGGGCTCGCATAGACGCCGTCCACGAGGGTGGCCGGATCCGGAGCGGGTGCGGTGTCGGCCTCGGCGAGGCCGGCATCGATCTCGGCCGTCGCCGCCTCCCGCATCCTTCCGATCGCGTCGGGATCGACGCCGTCGAGCGCAAGCCGGGCGGCGAGGCGCCCGATCGGGTCGAAGCGCTCGGCGAACTCCTCCCGCATGCCGGAAGGCATGTAGCGCGCGTCGTCGTGCCCGGCGTGGCCGTGCATGCGCACCGTCAGCGCCTCGACCGCCTGGGGGCCGTTCCCGTTTCGCGCCCGCTCGACGGCCGCGCGAACCGTGTCGAGCACTGCCAGCGCGTCGGTGCCGTCGACGCGCTCGGCCGGGATCGACCAGCCGCCGTAGATCCGTTGGGCGATGTTCGTGTTGACCATCTGGCGGGCGACGGGTGTCGAGTACGAGTAGCGATTCGCCTGGATCACGAACACCGCCGGCACCTGCCAGACGGCAGCGAGATTGAGCCCCTCGTGGGTGTCGCCGACGGAGAACGCGCCTTCGCCGAGGAACGTCAGAGCGACGCGCCGCTCGCCCCGCCGCTTGAACGCGAGGGCGGCTCCCGTGACGAGCGGGACGAGATCCCCGAGCATCGAGACGAGCGGGAACACGCCTCGCTCGGGCGCTCCGAAATGCATGTTGCCGTCTCGGCCGAGAGTGGGGCTCGTCGCCTTGCCGAAGAAGTTGCGGAAGACGTCCGCCGGCGTCGCGCCGCGCGCGAAGTGGCACGCGAGCTCCCGGTTCAGCGGGGCGACGACGTCCTCGGGCCCGAGCGCGAGCCCCGCGCCGGCGGCGACTCCTTCCTGGCCGCGACCGGTGTAGACAGAGCCCGGAACCCTCCCCTGGCGGTAGAGGGTCATGATGCGATCCTCGAACAGGCGCTGGAGGAGGACGAGGCGGAAGAGAGCGATGCGATCGTCGGCGTCGACCGAGGGCGTTGCTGCGCAGGGCTCGATCGGCATCAGTACGCGAGCAGCTCGTCGAGGGCGGCGACCGTGCTGTCGACCGAGGGCATGTACGCGTCCTCGAGCTCGGGCGCGAACGGGACGGGCGTGTCGGGCGGAGCGTGCAGAGCGGGTGGCGCGTCCAGATGCTCGAAGGCGCGCCGTGCGACGAGCGACATGACGACACCCGCGGCGCCCGTCGAGCGGGAGGCCTCCTGCAGGACGAGGACGCGGGAGGTCTTCTCGATCGAGGTGAGAATCGCCTCGTCGTCGAGCGGCCAGATCGTGCGCAGGTCGACGATCTCGATGTCGGCCTCGACCGTCTCCGCGGCCGCGAGCGCGGTCGTGACGCCGGAGCCGTAGGTGACGACCGTCGCATCCGATCCGACGCGCGCGATCGTGGCGGGACCGATCGGAGTGCGATGGCTCGTCGGCGGTGCGTCTGCCCGAAGCGTGCGATAGAGCCTCTTGTGCTCGAAGTAGAGGACGGGGTCGGGATCGTCGATCGCCGCGCGGAGAAGCCCGTAGGCGTCCTCGACGCTGCCGGGGCAGACGATCTTGAGCCCGGCCGTCCCGACGAACCACCCCTCCGGCGAGCCTGCATGGAACGGGCCACCGCGCACGCCGCCCCCGGTCGGGCAGCGGATCGTGACGGGGATGCTCTGCCCCGAGCGCCAGTGCGTCTTCGCGGCGACCGTGACGATGGGGTCGAAGGCACACGTGATGAAGTCCGCGAACTGCAACTCGACGACGGGGCGCTCTCCCATCCAGGCCGCTCCGATCGCCGCGCCGACGAACCCTTCCTCCGAGATCGGCGTGTCCATCACGCGCTCCTCCCCGAACTCCTCGAACAATCCGGCGGTAACGCCGAAGGCGCCTCCGAAGACGCCGATGTCCTCCCCGAGCAGGAAGACGCGATCGTCCTCGCGCATCGCGTCCTGCAGGGCGGCGCGAATCGCTTCGAGGTAGGTGATCTCGCCGCCGGTCGCGCCGGCGGAGGGCTCGCCAGGTGCCGGGAGGTGGCCGACGCTCGTCACGGCCATGAGCCTATTCGATGCGACGCTCTTCTCGCCCGCTCGCCGGGTGGCTGCCTGTCGTCCGGGCGCTGATGTCCGCGCCGCGCTGAAGCACCATCTTCGCGCCGAATCCGACGTCTCATCCTGGTAGCCATGTTGACGGGATTCGACGACGAGGAGCTGGCGGACGATCTTTCGCTGCGCGAGCGGCAGGAGCGCGAGATCGCGCTCGGGCACTCGCTGACGAAAGCCGAGCACGAGCTCGCGCGCGAGGCGTTCGCGCTCGGGCGCACGCTCGAGCGGGCGGGCATCCCCTTCGACCCGTTGACGTTCGTCGCGCTACGCATCGTCGAGGGGAGCAGTGACGAGCACGTGGACCCGCTCGACTGCCTGAACGTGCTCGTCGCGTTCGGGTTTCTCGAGCGCTCCGTGGCACTCGCGGTGAACTTGCTCGACGAAGCCGCCTGAGGCGCGTCGCGTCGACTACGCTCAGTGGGATGAGCGCGTTCCGCACGATCGACGATCTCGAGGGGGCCCTTCGGGCCGCCGACTACCTCCCCGACCGTGGTCTCTCGACCGCGCTGTTCCTTTCCCTCGCGCTCGAGAAGCCGTTGCTCCTCGAGGGCGAGGCGGGCGTCGGCAAGACCGAGGCGGCAAAGTCCCTCGCGATCGCCACGGGCTCCCGGCTGATCCGCCTCCAGTGCTACGAGGGCCTCGACGTCGCGCACGCCGTGTACGAGTGGAACTATCCGCGCCAGCTGCTGCACATCCGCGCAGCGCAGGAGGGAACCGTCTCCGAGGACGAGCTGTTCGGGCCGGAGTTCCTGATCCGCCGGCCGCTCCTCGAGGCGATCGACTCGGACGAGCCGGTCGTGCTGCTGATCGACGAGATCGACCGCGCCGATGAGGAGTTCGAGGCGTTCCTGCTCGAGGTCCTCTCCGACTTCCAGATCACCATCCCCGAGCTCGGGACGATCCGGGCGCGGCGCAAGCCGGCGGTGATCCTCACGTCGAACAGGACGCGAGAGCTGCACGACGCGCTGAAGCGACGCGCCCTGTTCCACTGGATCGGGCATCCGTCGATCGACCGCGAGATCGAGATCGTCAAGATCCGCGTCCCCGGCGTCTCCGAGCGGCTCGCGGCCGAGGCGGCAGCGTTCGTGCGCGAGTTGCGCGGACTCGATCTCGCGAAGCCGCCCGGTGTCGCGGAGACGATCGACTGGACGATGGCGCTCAACGCCCTCGGGCGACAGGAGATCGACGCCGACGTCGTCGAGCAGACGCTCGGCTCGGTGCTCAAGTACCGCGAGGACATCGAGGCCGTGCGCGACGAGACGCTCGCGCACCTCGTCGACACCGCCCGCGCGACAGCGGCGCGGTAGGCCGGTATGGCCGACGCGGTCGTCCGCCACGTCGTCACGTTCGGGCGCGTGCTGCGCGAGGTGGGGCTCGAGGTCGGCCCCGGGCGGGTCGCCGACGCGTTGCGTGGCCTCGACGCGGTCGACCTGACGCGACAGGAGGATGTCTACTTTGCGCTCCGGCAGACGCTCGTCTCCCGGCACGACGAGCTCGATCTCTTCGATCGCGCGTTCAAGGCGTGGTTCCTGCGCGCTCCGGTGCTCCCACCGGTTCGCGCCACCGAGCGACCGGCCGAGCAGCAGAAGCTCGGTGAGTCGCTCTCCGAGGCGGGGAGCGGCGAGCAGGACGAGGAGATGGGGGATCCGCTCGAGCTCGGCGCCTCGGGCCACGAGCTCCTGCGGGAGAAGGACTTTGCCGAGATGACGCCCGACGAGTACCGGCGGGTGCGGCGGCTGATCGCCGCGATCGCCGAGAGCCGCCCCCTGCGGGATTCGCGCCGCCGCCGCTCCGACCCGCGCGGAGACCGGCTCGACATGCGACGCCTGATCAGGCAGTCCCTGCGCACCGGTGGGGATCCGGTCGATCGGCCCTATCGCGCCCGCAAGGAGGTGCCGCGCAAGCTCGTCGTGCTGTGCGACGTCTCCGGGTCGATGGATGCGTACGCCCGCGCGCTCGTGCTGTTCCTCCACGCTGCGGTCGGCTCGGGCCCCGGGGTCGAGGCGTTCGCGTTCGGCACGCGCCTCTCCCGGCTGACGCCGGAGCTCGGCACGCGCGATCCCGAATCGGCCCTCGAGAAGTGCACGGAGGCCGTCACGGACTGGGGGAGCGGCACCCGGATCGGCGCCTCGCTGAAGGAGTTCAACGACCTCTACGGCAAGCGGGCGCTGTCGCGCGGCGCCATCGTGGTGATCGTCTCGGACGGCTGGGAGCGCCAGGATCCCGAGCTCGTCGGGCGCGAGATGGAGCGACTCGCTCGCGCCGCCTTTGCCGTGGTCTGGGTCAATCCGTTGAAGGGCAACCCGGAGTACCAGCCGCTCGCCGGCGGCATGCGCGCTGCGCTGCCGTACATCGACCGGTTCCTCTCCGGCCATAATCTGAGAAGTCTGGAAGAGCTGGCGGCGGTTCTCGCCGGCATCGAGAGGAGGCACGCAGCATGAAAGAGATCCTGGACGAGGTCGAGCGCTGGCGCGAGGCCGGTGAGAAGGTCGTCGTGGCGACCGTCGTCGCGACGCGTCGCTCGGCACCCCGCCCCGTCGGCACGAGCCTCGCGATCTCCGAGTCGGGGAAGATGTGCGGCTCGGTCTCCGGTGGCTGCGTCGAGAGCGACGTGTACGAGAACGCGATGGACGTGATGCAGTCGGGCGAGGCGAAGATGCTGAGCTACGGGATCACGGACGAGATGGCGTGGGGCGTCGGGCTGCCCTGCGGCGGCGAGATCGACGTCTTCGTGGAGACCGTCGAGTGAGCCTTCTTCACCGGCTCTCCGAGTTGCGCGATTCCGGCGAGCGCGGCGTGCTGTTCACCGTCGTCGAAGGCGACGGCATCGGCGGCAAGGAGCTCGTGCTCGAGACCGGCGAACGCGTCGGCGGCGGCGTCCCGGACGCCGCGACGGGCCAGTTCGACGAGCTCGTCCGTCGCGGCCGCAACAAGCTGCTCTCCCTCGACGGCGATGTGAAGGTGTTCGCGGAGTGGTACGGGCCTCCGCCGCGCCTCTTCGTGTACGGCGCCGTCGACACCGCCGAGGCGCTCTGCCGGGGTGCCAAGCTGCTCGGCTGGACGGCGATCGTGGGTGATGCGCGCGGCATGTTCCTGTCGGCCGAGCGCATGCCGTCGGCCGACGTGTTGATCCAGAAGTGGCCCGAGGAGGCGATCGCGGAGCTCGAGCCGGACCACCAGACGGCCGTTGTCGTCCTGACCCACGACGACAAGTTCGACGAGCCGGCATTGAAGGCAGCGCTTGCGAGCGAGGCGTTCTACGTCGGCGCCCTCGGCTCACGCCGCACGACGGAGCGCCGCCGCGGGCGGCTGCTCGAAGCAGGCGTTGCGGAGGAGCAGCTCGACCGGATCATGGGGCCGTGCGGCCTCGACATCGGCGCGGACACCCAGGAGGAGACGGCACTCGCGATCCTCGCGGAGATCCTCGCCGTCCGGGCCGGCCGTGGCGGCGGCCCGCTGCGCGATTCCAAGAACCGGATCCACGTCGAGGTGGTGTAGAAGGATCCGCGATGGAAGAGCGTATCGCCGATCCTTCTACACCACCTCGACGCATATTTTCTGCAGGCTTCGCCTGATCCTGAAGGGGCCGGCCCGCCGGCCTGTCTCGGACGGGGCCGTCCGGCTGACAGCCGCGCGCCGCTCGCTACGACCGTCTTACTGCCCACATCTGTGCAGGCAGCAACGTCCATAGCGGCAGCTCCCTCAGCGTCGCCCGGGCGTTCCGGCGCTCGAGCGGGAAGGTCACCGTCACCAGGACGTCACTGCCGCGAAGGAGCAATCGGAACGCAGCCTTCGCGCGCGCAGCGTGCCACCGCGACGTGACGACGACGACCTCGCGTGCCGCCACGCGACGGATGTCGTCGAGCGCATTCGCCGCGTTGCCCACCGTCGTCCGCGCATCCGGGTCGACCACGATCTCGTGGGCGCTGCCGCTCCACGCGGCCGCCATCAGCTCTGCCTCGGAGCGGGTGCCGGGCACGCGCGCCCAACCCGACAGCACCACGACGTCGCTCGCGGTGCTCACCTCGGCCGCTCGTGCGAGTCGCGCGGCTCCGATCGGATGAAGCTCGTCACGACCGCCGTCGGCATACCCGAGCACGACGATGACGCGCGGCGACCCCTCGCTCACGAGTGGCGACGGCGCAGCCAGCGGAAGAACAGCAGCGTCCCGATCACCGTCAGCACGAGCTTGACGGCCTTCTTGCCCTGCAGCTTCGACTCGCCGCTCGCCCGGTCGCGCATGTGAACCGGCACCTCCGTGACCCGGAGGCCCTCGGCCTTCAACCGGAGCAGCGCCTCCACCTCGGGCGCACCGCTCGCGTACGGCTCCGCCATCACCGGCATCGCCTTCGCGTTCACGGCGGCCATCCCGCTCGTCGGGTCGTGAAACGGCCGCCCCAGGCGCACGTGCATCGCCTTCTGGAGCAGTCCGATGCCGAAGCGGCGGCTCGCGGAGGGAACATACCGCTCGCCGTCGTAGCCGTCGGCCTCGGCGAATCGCGAGCCCACGGCGACGTCACACGTGCCGGCCTTTACGAGCTCGAGCAGCCGCGCGAGCTCGGCGACCGGGTGCTGGCCGTCGGCGTCGACGCGCCCGCAGAACGCGTAGCCGCGCTCGGACGCCTCGCGATAGCCCGCCGCGATGCCGGCGCGGAGGCCCCTGTTCTCGCCGAACGAGACGACCGTCGCGCCCGAGGCGCGCGCGACCTCTGCGGTGCCGTCCGTCGAGCCGTCGTCGATCACGAGCACGTCCGCGTCGGGAAGAATCGATCCGAGCTCCGCGAGCACGGCAGGGAGGTTCGCCTCCTCGTTCCAGGCCGGGACGAAGACGACCGTGTCGGAGCCGCCGGGCATGCAGCGCAGGGTACAGCGCGGGACAATCGATGTCGTGTTAGCGTCGAGGCGACAGCCTCCGTCATGAAAGGGGACCGAAGTGCCGGGTATCGACGCCAAGTCACGTGCGATCTACGACCTCGTCGAAGAGGGCTCGGGTGTCGAGCAGCTTGCGACAGGTTTTACGTTTACCGAGGGGCCGATCTGGCATCCCTCCGAGCAGGTCCTGTACTTCTCGGACATGCCGGCCGACATTCGCCGCAAGGTGACGCTCGACGGCACGGTCACCGAGGTCAGGAATCCGGCGTTCAAGTGCAACGGGATGACTCTCGAGGCCGACCTCAACCTGCTCGTCTGCGAGCACGTGACGAGCTCACTCGTCCGCGAGCACGCCGACGGCGTGCGCGAGACGCTCGCGTTCCACTGGCAGGGGAAGTACCTGAACAGCCCGAACGACGTCATGCGTTCGCTCCGACGGCACGATCTACTTCTCCGATCCCTGGTACGGCCGCATGCCCGGGTTCGGCGATCGAGCGCGAGCGCGAGCTCGGCTGGCAGGGCGTCTTCCGGATCCCCCCGGGCGGAGGGCAGGACGAGCTCGATCTCGCGGTCGCACAGGACGAGTTCGAGATGCCGAACGGCCTCTGCTTCTCGCCCGACGAGAAGCTCATGTACATCAACGACACGCCCGGCGCGTACATCAAGGTCTTCGACGTCAACGACGACGGCACCCTCTCGAACTGCCGCATGTTCTTCGAGGGCATCGGCACCGGTGTGATCGAGGAGGGCATCCCGGATGGAATGAAGTGCGACGAGCTCGGCAACATCTGGGTGACCGGCCCCAGGGGTGTCTGGGTGATCTCGCCCGAGGGCGAGCACCTCGGCACGATCGAGGTGCCGGAGAACGTCGGCAACCACTCGTGGGGCGGGCCGGACTGGCACACCCTGTTCATCCCTTCTTCGTCGTCGGTCTACACGATCACGACGAAGGTCGGCCCACGGCGCGAGCCGTACATGCGATAGGAGGATGCAATGTCCGATCTGACACTCGTAGAGGAGCTCTCGCTCGATGCCGGCCGCGCTGCCCTGATCATCCAGGACATGCAGAACGACGTGATCATCGAGGGCGGTGCCTTCGCCGACTCGGGCTCGCCGGGCCACGCGGCGGAGCAGAACGTCGTCGCCAACGTCGCCGACCTGGCCGCCGCGTGCCGCGCGAAGGGCATCCCGGTGATCCACGTGCAGTACATCGTCGAGCCGGGCGCGCCGGGCCTGAAGCTCAACGCCCCGCTCTTCAACGGCGTCAAGGACGCCGCCGCGCTCGTTCGGGGCACATGGGGCGCGGCCGCCGCTGACGGCCTCGAGCCGCAGGACGGGGACTTCGTCGTCGAGAAGATGCGGATGAGCGGCTGGCAGGGCACGAAGCTCCAGAACCTGCTCGACGGCCTCGGTCGCGACACGGTCATCGTCACGGGCGCCTGGACGAACATGTCGATCGAGCACACCTCCCGGACGGGAGCCGACAATGGCTTCTCGATGGTCGTGCCCGAGGACGGCTGCTCGACGATGAATGCCGACTGGCACCGCGCGTCGATCAACTACGCGCTCCAGAACGTCTCCCAGGTGACGAGTGCTGCGCGGCCGTGAAAGCCGCGATCGGTCGCGTAGATGAAGACCCGGGCCGGGCTCTTCCGGGCGGTCGGCGAGCCTCTCGAGTCGTCGAGCTCGATCTGGCGGAGCCCGGCCCGAACGATGTCGTCGTCACGGATCGCAGCGGCCGGCATCTGTGGCACCGATCTGCACCAGGTCAAGGGCGAGTGGCAGCGGCCGACGCCGATGGTGCTCGGCCACGAGGGAGCGGGTGTCGTCGAGCACGTGGGCGACGCCGTCGACTCCGTCCGCGTCGGTGACGAGGTCGTTCTCTCGTGGGCGCCGTCGTGCGGGCACTGCGCCGACTGCGCGCGCGGCCGGCCCGCTGCGTGCGTGCCTCTTCACCGGGCGATCGGCAACGGCACGCTCGTCGACGGGACGACGGGGATGGAGCTCGACGGAGCGACCGTCTACCGTGGCACGGCGACCGGAGCCTGGGCCGAGCGGGTCGTTGTCACGTCGAAGGTGGCGCTGCCGATCGGATCGTCGATCCCGCTTCGCGACGCTGCGCTGCTCGGGTGCGCCGCACTCACCGGCGTGGGCGCGGTCCTGTTCGCCGCCCGCGCACAGCCGGGGGCGGTCGTCGTCGTGATCGGCGGGGGAGGGGTGGGACAGTTCGTCGTCCAGGGGGCACGGATCGCGGGGGCGGAGGTGATCGTCGTCGTCGACCCGGTCGAGGCCCGCCGAGAGCAGGTGCTTCGGTTCGGCGCGACGCATGCCGTCCATCCGGACGACCTGAAGGAGGCGATGAAAGCGGTCGCCCCCGACGGCGCCGACTACGGCTTCGACGCCGTCGGCTTCCCCGAGACGAGCGCGACGGCGCTCCGCTTCACGCGCAGCGGTGGAACGACGGTGATGGTCGGCCTCCCACCGACGGGACTGCGGCTCGACCTCGACCCGGGCGAGTTCCTCCGTCGCGAGAAGTTCCTCACGGGCACGATGTACGGCTCGGAGGACCCTGCGGTGGCGCTCCCGATTCTCCTCGACCATGTCGCGGCCGGCAGGCTCGAGCTGGAGCCGCTGCTCGGGGAGGTCTTCCCGCTCGACAGGATCGACGACGCGGTGCAGGCGAGCCTGGAGTTGCCTGCGGGCCGTATCCTGGTCGAGCCCTAGCCGGGTCAGCCCGGAGGAGAGACCGAGGTCTCTCCCCACCCGGCCGAGAGGGCGGCGACAGCCTCCTCCTGGAGCCAGCTCAGGTAGCCGTAGAGGGCAAGCGCGGGAGCCTCGGGATCGTCGGGGTCGACGTGCGCCTCGTACGTCGCCTCGCTGACGTCCAGCTGGGTGCCGAGGTAGAGGCGAAGGCTCTCGAGGGCTCCGAGCCACCCCTCGAGCTGCTCGCCGGTGAGTCGTTCCGCGCCTGCGGTCTCCTCGACGACCCGCAACGCCTCGAGCTTTCCCTCCAGAAGCTCCTCCCGCATCAGCCGCCGGAACTCGTCCTCTGCTCTCGCCGTCGTCTGGATAGGCGGGGGGAAAGAGGCGCCGGAGCCCCGGGTCGTCCGCCTGCATGACATCGCGCATCTGCGAGGGCAGAGAGCGGAGCAGCTCGCGCTCCTCGGGCGGGAGCCGCAGCGTGTAGCCGCCCGTGCGATCGCGCGTTATCCGGCGGCCGACCATCAGTCCTGTCGGAGCGTCGCCCACAGGCCGTGCGCGTGCAGCCGTGCGACGTCGAACTCCGCCTTCTCCTTCTCGCCCGACGAGACGACTGCCTTGCCGTCGTTGTGGACCTGGAGCATCATCCGCGTCGCCTCCGCCTCCGAGTAACCGAACAGCTTCCGGAGCACGAAGGTGACGTAGCTCATCAGGTTGATCGGATCGTTCCACACGATCACGACCCAGGGCCGATCGTGGTCGAACTCGTCGCCGGGGTCGGGCCGGCCGATTTCGATCGGCGCCTCGATCGTCTGGCTCACCGCATCAGTCCTGGTCTCTCAGGGCGTCCTCGCTGCTGTCGCCCAGGCCATAAGCGCGCAGTCGGGCGATCAGTTCGGCGCTGGTGGGCTCGTCGTCCTCGTCGCTCACGTCGTCCGGGTCCGGAACCGCCGGAACCGGACCAGGGGGAGTGGCAGCAGGCTTGCCTCGTTCGTCCTTCTCGCGCCGCGCCGCGTCCGCGGCCGCAGCCTGTGCGGCGCGTCGGGCTTCGGCTTCGTCTCGACGAGCTTGTTCGGCTGCGGCGCTCGCTTCCTCGCGGCGACGCTTCTCGTCGAGCTCGCGCTGCTCCGCTTCCTCTCGGGCGCGGGCCTCGGCTGCGCGTCGCGCTTCGGCTTCGTCTCGACGGGCCTGGTCTGCCGCGGCTCTCTCTTCCTCGCGGCGGCGCTTCTCGTCGAGCTTGCGCTGCTTGGCGTCCTCCTTGGCCTGCGCCTTCGCAGCGCGCGCTGCTTCGGATTCGTCTCGGCGGGCCTTCTCTGCTGCCGCCTTCTCTTCCTCGCGGCGGCGCTTCTCGTCGGCCTTGCGCTGCTGCTCCTCCGCTTTGGCCGCGGCCCTCGCAGCGCGCCTGTCTTCGACATCGTGGGTCGCGGGCTGCTCGGCCTGGACTCTCTCTGCCACCCGTTGGCGTGCTTCGTCTGCTTGGCGTGCTTCGTCTGCTTGGCGTCGCTGCTCCTGCTCGTGCGCTCGTGCTTCTGCGACACGGTTCGCCTCTTCTCGGTCGCGGCGAGCCTGCTCGGCGGCCTGCTGCTCGTCGAGCGCACGAGCCGCTCGTTCTTGCTCGGCCACGAGCGCGGTGGCCGCCGCCTCGGCGGCTACGCGACGCGTATCCTCCTGCGCTGCGACGCTGGCGGCAGACCGGTCTGGCTCGGGCCCGGGCGCGACCGCGGGGGGCGAGTAAGGCGCCGCTCCGAGCTCCATCTCTCGAAGAACGACCCGGCGGATCTTCCCGCTCGAGGTTTTCGGCAGCTCCGTCACGAACTCGATCTCGCGTGGGTACTTGTAGGGGGCCGTCACCGTCTTCACGTGGCTCTGGAGCTCGGCGACGAGCTCTCTCGACGGCTCGTAGCCGTCGCGCAGGACGATGAACGCCTTCACGATCGCTCCACGATCGACGTCCGGCTTCCCGACGACGGCGCTCTCGAGAACTGCGGGGTGCTCGAGCAGTGCGCTCTCGACCTCGAACGGACCGATCCGGTAGGCGGAGCTGAGAATGACGTCGTCTGCACGAGCCGTGAACCACAGGTAGCCGTCCTCGTCGCGCGTCCCGCGATCGCCCGTCAGGTACCACTCGCCCCGGAACACCGCCGCCGTCTCTTCTGGCGCATCCCAGTAGTCGGAGGAACAGCGACGGCGGCCGACCGCGGAGTGCGATGTCTCCCTCGACGCCCGAGGGCTGCTCCCTGCCGGAATCGTCGATCACCGAGACATCGTGCCCCGGTGTCGGCCGTCCCATCGACCCCGGCTTCACCTCGGTGTCCGGCATGTTGGCGACGAGCAGCGTGTTCTCGGTCTGTCCGTAGCCGTCGTAGATCGTCGAGCCCGAACGCGACCCGGAACGCCTCGATCACCTCCGGGTTGAGCGGCTCCCCCGCCGACACCGCGTGGCGGACGCCGCCGAGGTAGAAGCGCTCGAGCTCGGGCAGCTTGGCCATCATGCGATACTCGGTCGGAGCCTGGCAGAGCACCGTTCACGCCGAGACGCTCGATCAGGTCGAAGCGCTCCTCCGCGTCGAAGCCACCCTCGTGGATCGCGATCTCCGCGCCGCACGACCAGGGGCCGAGGAGGACATTCCAGATCGACTTCGCCCAGCCCGTGCCGGCGGTGCACCAGACGAGGTCGTCGGGCCGGGCCGTCAGCCACTGCGCCGCCTGGAGGCGCTTCGTCCACGTGTACCCGTGGCTATGGACGACGCCCTTGGGATCCTTCGTCGTCCCGGAGGTGTAGAGGATGAAGGCCGCGTCTTCTGCGGCCGTGTCGTGCGTCGGCTCGTTGGTCGCGCGCGTCCTCAGCTCGTCCTTCAACTCCTCGACGACCGCCACCCCGACCGGCGCCTCGATCCTCTCCAGCACCGGTGCCCGCTCGCGGTCCGCGACAACGAGCTTCGCGCCCGAGTGTGAGACACGGAAGTGAATGTCCCCGGCGCGCAGCATCTCGGAGCAGGGAACCGCGACGAGCCCCGCTTTCAGCGCGCCGAGCATGACGGAGTGCCAGACGGGGGTCTTGCCGACGAAGACGAGCACCCGATCGCCCGGCAGGAGACCCTGCGATCGGAAATACGAGGCCCACCGGCTTGCGTCGTTCGCGACCTCCTTGAACGTCCGGCGATCGATGATGCCCTCGTGGTCGACGAAGGTCAACGCGGGCTTGTGGGCGTCGAGCGCCGCAGCCTCGACGACATCGCGCGTGAAGTTGAACCGCGTGGGAACGGGGAAGTGCGGGTCGGGCTCCGGTGCCTCTACACGCTTGCGGCGTCTGAACCTTGCCATCGCTCCCGGTAGTCCTCTCTCACTGGACAAAAGATGTCGATGACGGTTGCTCCGTCGGGGCCGCAGTAGGCCGAGTGCTCAACGTCTCCCGGTAGGACGTACCCTTCCATGGGGCCGAGTTCGCGCGCCACCCCGTCGACGACGAGCGCTTGCATGCCTCGTAACACGATCCCGAGCTGCTCGTGGGGATGGCTGTGGGCTGGGACGGTTGCTCCCGGCCCGAACTCGATCAGGTTGATCATCGCGCTCTCGCCGAAGAGGGGACGGCCCTCGACACCCTCCACGAGCGCGAAGGCTGCGAGATCGTCGAACCGGACGAACTGGGGTTCCATGTCATCAGTATCGTATCGTCTCCAGTTCCGGCGAAAGCGCAACTTCGACCTAGCTATCGTCCCTCGTATGGCATCCCTCGCGACAGACCTCCTCCGTGACCAGGCGTACGTCGACGGTGCGTGGGTGGGCGCCGACTCGGGTGCGACCTTCCCCGTCATCGACCCCGCGACCGGCGCCGTTGTCGCCGAGGTACCACGGATGGGTGCGGCCGAGACGCGTCGGGCGATCGAGGCCGCCCACCGAGCGCTTCCGGCCTGGAAGCATCGGACCGCGAAGGACAGGGCGCAGATCCTGCGTCGCCTCGCCGACCTGATGCTGGAGCGCAGCGACGATCTCGCGGCGCTCCTCGTCCGCGAGCAGGGCAAGCCGCTCTTCGAGGCAAAGGCCGAGATCGGCTACGCCGCCTCCTTCTACGAGTGGTTTGCCGAGGAGGCGAAGCGGCTCGACGGAAGCGTGATCCCGCAGCCGCTCCCCGACCGGCGCATCGTCGTCCTCCGCGAGGCGATCGGCGTCACCGCGGGCATCACTCCCTGGAACTTCCCGGCGGCGATGCCGACGCGAAAGTCGGCTCCGGCGCTCGCGGTCGGCTGCACGATGGTGCTGAAGCCCGCCGAGCAGACCCCGCTGACGGCGCTCGCGATCGCAGCGCTCGCCGAGGAGGCAGGCGTGCCGCCCGGCGTCTTCTCCGTCGTCACCGGTGACGCCGAGGATGCCCCGTCGATCGGCGGCGAGATGACGTCGAACCCGCTCGTGCGCAAGCTCGGCTTCACGGGCTCGACCGAGGTGGGCAAGCTGCTCATGGCGCAGTGCGCGGGCCAGGTCAAGAAGGTCTCGCTCGAGCTCGGCGGCAACGCGCCGTTCATCGTCTTCGACGACGCCGATCTCGCGGATGCGGTGGCCGGCGCGATCCTGTGCAAGTTCAGGAACTCCGGCCAGACCTGTATCTCGGCGAACAGGTTTCTCGTCCAGGACGGCATCTACGACGCGTTCGTCGCTGCGTTCACCGAGGCGGTCAGCGCGCTCAAGGTTGCCGACGGCTTCACGGAGGGAGCCCAGGTCGGGCCGCTGATCGACCAGCCTGCCATGGCGAAGGTCGAGCGGCACGTCGCCGACGCGCTCGCCCAGGGCGCCGAGCTTCTCGTCGGCGGAGGGCGAATCGACGGCCAGTTCTTCCAGCCCTCGGTGCTCACCGAAGTCACGATGGACATGGCGATGAGTTGCGAGGAGACGTTCGGCCCGGTGGCGGGGATCAACCGGTTCGCGACCGATGCCGAGGCGGTCGCGGTTGCGAACGACACGCCCTACGGCCTCTCGGCCTACTTCTACACGCAGGACCTCGGGACGCACCTGGCGGGTCGCAGAGGCGCTCGAGTACGGGATCGTCGGGATCAACACGGGCTTCATCTCCTCCGAGGTGGCGCCCTTCGGCGGGATGAAGGAATCGGGTATCGGACGCGAGGGGTCGAGCTACGGCGTCGACGACTGGGTCGAGCTCAAGTACCTCGCGATGGGCGGCATCGGGGAGGCGATCTAGAGCATGGTGATCATCGAACAACGCGACTACCACGTCCACACCGGCAAGCTGCCGGAGCTCGTGCGACTCTACGGCGACGAGGGGATCGCGATCCAGCAGGAGGTGCTCGGGGGCTTCGTCGGTGCGTTCACGACCGACATCGGGGCGCTCTCGACGTACACGAGCATGTGGCGCTACGACAGCTTCGGGGAGCGCGAGGAGCGGCGTGCCGCGCTCCTCGCGCGCGACGACTGGAAGGCGTTCATGGGGAAGATCCAGCCGCTCATCCACACGCAGCAGAACCGGATCCTGACGCCGACCTCGTGGTCGGCGCTCCAGTAAGGGGGCTTGAAGATGGGTCAGCTCGACGGGAAGGTCGCCCTCGTCACCGGGGGCTCGCAGGGCATCGGGCTCGCGATCGCGGAGGGGCTTGCGGCCGAGGGCGCGCGGATCGTGATCGCCGATCTCCGGGGTGCGGAGGCCGCTGCGGCTGCGTTTCCCGACGGCGTCGGGCTGACGGCCGACGTCGCCGACGAGTCCGCCGTCGAGGCGCTCGTCGCCGATGCCGTCGAGCGGTGCGGCTCGATCGACGTGCTCGTCAACAACGCCGGCCTCTACGCCTCGCTCGAGATGCGCGCTTTCACCGAGATCCCTCTTGCCGAGTGGCGTCAGGTGATGGACGTCAACGTCGCCTCGATGTTCCTCATGTGCCGGGCCGCGGTGCCCGTGATGCAGCGAGAACGGTGGCGGCCGCATCGTCAACATCTCGTCCGGAACGCCGTTTCGCGGGGTGCCGTTCCTCCTCCACTACGTCACGAGCAAGGGAGCAATCGTCGCGTTCACGCGGGCGCTCGCGAAGGAGGTCGGGAAGCACGATGTGCTCGTCAACTGCGTCGCGCCCGGCTTCACGATGTCGGCCGGCGTCGAGGCGCATCCCGAGGTCGTCGAGAAGCTCCGCGACGTCTCGGTCTCCGCGCGCACGATCCAGCGCGACCAGGTGCCGGAGGACGTCGTCGGCGCGGTCGTCTACTTCTCCGGGCCCGGGCTCGACGTTCGTCACCGGGCAGACGATCGTCATCGACGGGGGACAGTACTTCCATTGATCGGCGTGGTGGCCGGCTTGAGCCGGTCGCCGGGGCTCCGCGGCCGGATAGAGTCGGGCATGAATGAGACTCTCTCTCTACGAATTCGAGACCGGGGTGGAGACGGTCGGCGGCGACCGGGCCGTGTACGACATCGCGAACGACAGCGCGACCTTCGGCGCTGCGAACGTCGAGGGGCACGGCGCTCGTCTGGCAACTCGACGAGACGCCCGAGGAGGCGGAAGGGGCCCGTCTCTCTCGTCGAGTGCGAGCTCGGACCCGTACGAGGACTGGGTGCTGCGCTGCGACCGTGTCGACTTCCCGCCCGGAGGAGTGGCGTACACGCACACGCACCCCGGGCCCGGGATTCGCTACCTGCTCCACGGTGAGATCGACATCAGGACCGAGGGCAAGATGTTCTCGTACGGCAAGGGCGGCGCGTGGTTCGAGTCGGGGCCGGATCCGGTTCTCGCCACTGCGTCGGGCCACCAGCCGACGGCCTTCGTCCGGGTGCTGCATCCTCCCGGCCGAATGGTCCGGGAAGCGCACGATCCGCTACGTCGATCCGGCTGACGACGCTCGTCCGAAGCTCCAGACGGCATCGGTCTACTTCGAGCACCCGATCAACCTCCTGTGAGAACGGGCGGCCAGCTCCTCGTCGACCAGCTCGTCGTTCACGGCGTCGACTGGCGTTACGGGGTGCCCGGCGAGAGCTACCTCGCGGTGCTCGACGCGCTCCACGACGCCCCGATCGGGTTCGTCGCCTGCCGTCACGAGGTCGGCGCCGCCAACATGGCCGACGCATACGGAAAGCTGACCGGTCGCCCCGGCGATCTGCATGGTCACGCGCGGGCCGGGAGCGACGCACGCAGCGTGCGGGGTGCACACCGCCTATCAGGACTCGACGCCGATGATCCTCCTGATCGGTCAAGTGGGCCGGGGGATGATGGGGCGGGAGGCGTTCCAGGAGATCGACTACGGCCATATGTTCGGGCCGATGGCCAAGTGGGTGGCGCAGATCGACAGCGCCGACCGCATTCCGGAGCTCGTCGCACGCGCGTTCCACGTCGCGACCGCCGGCCGGCCCGGCCCGGTGGTGCTCGCGCTGCCCGAGGACATGCTCGTCGAGCAGTCGGATGCGGCCGACGCCGAGCCCTACTCGATCACGCGCGTCCATCCCGCAGCGCGGGACGTCGAGCGGGCCGAGAACGTGCTCGAGCAGGCGGAGCGGCCCCTCGTGATCGTCGGCGGCGCGCCGTGGAGCGCCGAGGCTCATGCCGCACTGACCGCCTGGTCGAACGCGGGTGCGCTCCCCGTGGCGGCCGGCTGGCGCTGCCAGGACTTCGTCGACAACACGTCGGAGACGTACGTCGGCCATCTCGGCCCTCGGGCCCGACCCTCGACTCGCGCAGCGCGCGCGGGACGCCGACGTCCTGCTCGTGATCGGCGACCGGCTGAGCGAGATCACGACCTCGGGCTACACCATCCTCGAGGTTCCGAGCCCGGCACAGGCGCTCATCCACGTGAGCGCAGATCCGGACGAGCTCGGGCGCGTCTACCGCCGGCGCTCGCGATCGTCGCCTCACCGGATGCGTTCGCGATCGCGCTCGCAGACAGCCGCCTCTCGATCCAACGGCGCGGCAGGCCGAGACGGCGAAGGCGAAAGCGCGAGTACCACGACAACCTCCGCCACCGGCCGGCTCCGGGGACGCTGGACATGGGCGAGGTGATGGCGATCTTCGTGCGAACGGCTTCCTGACGACGCCATCGCTCACGAACGGTGCCGGCAACTTCTCGGTCTGGGCGCACCGCTTCTACGAGTTCCGGCGCTATCGCACCCAGCTCGCGCCGACGAGCGGCGCGATGGGATACGGCGTCCCGGCAGCGGTCGCCGCGAAGCTCGCGTACCCGGGGAGAATCGTCGTCGCTATGGCGGGAGACGGCGACTTCCTGATGACCGGCCAGGAGCTCGCGACCGCGGTGCAGCAGGGTGCGGCGATCGTCGTCCTCGTCGTCAACAACGGCATGTACGGGACGATCCGGATGCACCAGGAGCGCCACTACCCGGGGCGCGTCTCCGGCACCGACCTCGTCAATCCCGACTTCGCGGCGCTCGCGGGGGCGTTCGGCGCTCACGGGGCCGTCGTCGAGCGGACCGACGAGTTTGCCACTGCGTTCGACGAGGCGCTCTCGAGCGGGCTGCCCGCGGTGATCGAGCTGCGCGTCGACCCGGAGGCGCTGACGCCGCGGCAGACGTTGTCCGAGATCCGCGAGGCGGCGCAGGCCCGGCTCGGCGCGTCGTAGGATCACGGGGACGTTCACAACGAAGCCAGAGGAGAGTGAGATGGCAAAGTCCTATGCAAGCACGGTGGTCGGGGCATCTCCCGACGAGGTCTGGGCGCATATCCGCGATTTCAACGGTCTCGCAACCTGGCACAGCGGGCTTGTCTCACAGAGCGAGATCGAGGACGGCAAGGCGGGCGATCAGGTCGGCGCGATCCGCAGCTTCACCCTCGCGGACGGCACCCACCTTCGCGAGAAGTTGATCGAGCACTCGGACGTCGAGCGCTCCTACACCTACGACTTCCAGAAGACGCCCTTCGACGTCGACAACTACTGCGCCACGCTCCGCGTGACGCCGGTTACGGACGGCGGCGGCAGCTTCGTCGAGTGGTGGACGACGTTCGACTGCGACCGTGACCAGCAGGGGCACTGGACGGACTTCTTCGCCTCGCAGGTCTTCCAGGGCGGCTTCGACGCGCTCAAGGCCCACTTTGGCTGAGATATCGGGGCGTCGTGAGCTCCGCGTCGAGGGTCAGGCCGAGCCGATCTCGCATTTCACCGACGCGGTGGAGGCGGGCGGGCTCCTGTTCGTCTCCGGCATCGTTCCCGTCGACGAGCGTCGCGAGCTCGTCGGCGGAGATGACGTCGTCGCCCAGGCACGGTGCGTGTTCGAGAACATGCGCGCGGTGCTCGCGGCGGGTGGTTGCACGTTCGCCGACGTCGTGAAGGTGACGGTCTACCTGACGGACGTGAGCGACCGCCCCCTCGTCAACCCCGTCCGCCAGGAGGTCTTCGGCGAGACCCGCCCCGCCTCGACGCTCGTCGAGATCTCCGCGCTCGTGATCCCGGGAGCAAAGATCGAGGTCGAGTGTGTGGCCCTGATCCCTTCGTGAGCAGTCGCAGCGAGATCTCGCTCGCGAGCCGGCCCGTTCTCTCGCATTCCGCGGATGCAGTGGTTGCCGACGGGCTGCTCTTCGTCGCAGGGATCCTGCCGGTCGACGCCGGCGGGACGCTCGTCGGCGGCGACGATGTGCGGGAGCAGGCCCGGTCCGTCTTTTCCGAGCTCGACCAGATCCTCGCCGCGGGCGGCTGCTCCGGCACGGACGTCGCGCGCATCAATGTCTATCTCACCTCGATCGGCGATGCGGGAGTGCTGGACGCGCCGCTACGGCAGACCTGCGGTGTGGCGTCGGTTGCGGGCACGGTTGTCGAGGTGAGCGGGCTCGCGATTCCCGGGGCGAGGATCGAGATCGACGCGATCGCGGTGCGGGCGTCGTGAGCGGCGATCCCTACAACGCGGCGATCACGTGGCTCGCCGAGCCGCTCACCGGCGCGGCCGAAGGGCCGCTCGCCGGCAGGACGCTGCTCGTCAAGGACCTGATCGACACGGCGGGCATCCGCACGACGTATGGATCGCGGATCTACGCCGACCACGTTCCCGAGCGCCACGCGTCCGTCGTCCAGCGGGCGCTCGACGCGGGTGCCGTCGTCGTCGGCAAGGGCAACCTGCCCGAATTCGCGTGGGGGGTACTCGGCGCGAATCCCTGGTACGGAACGGTTCACAACCCGCTGCATCCGGGCAGGACGACCGGCGGCTCGTCGGCCGGGAACGCGGCCGCGATCGCCGCCGGCCTCGTCGAGCTCGGGCTCGGGACCGACACGGGCTGCTCGATCAGGTTGCCGTCGGCCGCCTGTGGCACCGTCGGGCTGAAATCGCGGTGGGGCGTGCTCCCTCTCGACGGTGTCTTCCCGCTCTGCCCGTCGTTCGACACGGTAGGGCCGATGGGGCGGACGGTCGAGGACGTGGCCCTCCTCTGGTCGGTGCTCTCCGGCGCACCCGTGCCGGAGCCTCGTCTCGACGGGCTCACGATCGGCCTCCTGCGCCGCGCGCCCGATCTCAGTGACGGTCGGGAGACGGAGCGGACCGATGCAGGCGAGCAGTGGGTCGCGGACCTCGAGGGGCTGGGCGCGCGCGTCGTCGAGGCAGGCATCCCGCCTCCTCAGGCGGACATGTGGCCCGTGTTTCTTCGCGAGGCTGCCACGAGCCACCGGGCGACGTTTCCTGCCCGCGCGGACGAGTACGCCGACACGATCCGCTCGAAGCTCGAAGCGGCGCAGCACGTCACCGACGAGGGCGTCGCCGCGGGGCGCGCCGCGCTCGCGACATGGCGCGCGTACGAGCCGGACGTCGACCTCTACGTCTGCCCGTGCTACGCGATCGATCTCCCTGCCGAGGATGCCGACGAGCTCGAGGTGCGGCTTCCGCTCTCGTCGTTCCTGCGCTGGGTCAACCTGATCGGCTGGGCGGGGCTCGCGGTGGGGAACATGCAGTTCATCGCCCCGCACGACACGACGGTTCTTGCCGCCGGCCTCGCGTGGGAGCGTCGGTAGGCCCGCGCCCGTGTGCGGGGCCCGGACGCTGACGCTCCACTAGGTCCCGTCGAACTCGGGCTTCCGCTTCTCGACGAACGCCTCGACGCCCTCGTGGAAGTCGTGCGTCTGCTGCATCAGCCCGTACGCGAGGCCCTCGAGCTCGAGCCCGACGTGGAGCGGCCCGTCGTAGACGGTGTTGAGGACACGCTTCGACATGGCCAGCGAGAGCGGCGCGTGACGCGACAGCTCGGTGATCAAAGACGACACGGTCTCGTCGAGCTGTTCGGGAGGAACGACCTCCGTGACGAGACCGATCGCCAGGGCCTCCTCTGCACCCACCCGCCGGCCACGCATGATGATGTCCTTCGCACGCCCGACGCCGACGAGCCGCGCGAGCCGCTGGGTCCCGCCAGAGCCGGGGATCATCCCGATCGTCGCCTCGGGAAGCGCCATCAGCATGTCGTCGGCCGCGATCCGGAAGTCGCACGCGAGCGCAAGCTCGAGGCCGACGCCGAAGACGTACCCCTGCAGGCGTGCGATCACCGGCTTCGAGCAGCGCTCCGCCGCAGCGACGTTCTTTGCGAGCTGCGAGACGACCCAGGGCGATTTCGTCAGGAAGCCTGCGATGTCACCGCCGGCCGTGAACTGGCCGCCCGCGCCGGTGAGCACGACGAAGCGCACCGACTCGTCGCGGTCGAGGTCGGCGAAGACTGCTGCGAGCTGGTCACGTGCGAGCATCGAGACCCGGTTGAACTTCCCCGGGACGTCCAGCGTGATCGTCGCCACGCCGCGGTCGCCGTCGTGCTCGACCCTGAATCCATCGAAGGCTTCGCCTCGTTCCTCGGCAAAACCGCTAGATGGGGCGTTCACAGCGTCGGGCGGAGAATCGAGGATTGCATCGGAAGCCTTTCGTCGTCGAGAAACATGTCACTGCACTATCTAACGACTATCTAACGCGATTCCGGTCTCAGCCGGAGTCGCTTCGGAGGAGTCTCCGGAGGATCTTCCCCGATGGGCTCTTCGGAAGCGCCGCCACCCGGCGGTACTCGCGCGGCCGCTTGAAGCGGGCGAGGGCCGAGGCGAGGCAATGCGCGTCGAGCTCGTCGGGAGTTACGTCTCCCACGACGACCGCGACGACCCGCTGGCCGAGGCGGTCATCGGGGGCCCCGACGACCGCCACCTCGGCGACGCCCGGGTAGGCGGCGAGGATCTCCTCGACCTCGAGCGGGTGGATGTTCTCCCCGCCGGAGATGATCATGTCGTCGACCCTCCCGTCGATCCAGAGATCGCCGTCGTCGTCGAGGTGCCCGATGTCTCCCGTGTGGTACCAGCCGTTGCTGATCGCCTTGGCGTCGGCGTCCGGGCGGTTCCAGTAGCCGCCGAAGGCCTCGTCCCCGGTGAGGTGGACGCAGATCTCGCCGTCCGTCGCGAGCTTCAGGCGTGCGTTCACCGCCGCCCGTCCCGCGCACCCGGGCTTCGCCACCTGGTCGCGGCCGATCGAAAAGGTGTAGATCTCGGTCGAGCCGTAGTGGTTGACGAACACCTCCGGGTGGAAGACGTCGACGCAGCGTGTCACGACAGTCGATGTCATGGCGGCCCCGGCGTACCCGAGGGCGCGGACGCTCGAGACGTCGCGGCGCTCGAGCCCTTCTGCCGTGACGAGGTCGTAGAAGAGCGTCGGGGCCAGGTAGAGCGACGTGATCCGCTCCTCCTCGATCAGGCGGAGCGCGTCCTGCGGCACCCAGCGCGCCTGGGGGACGTAACAGCCGCCGACGAGATGCATTGCGAGGAGCGAGTGGATGCCCATCGTGTGGTAGAGCGGCATCACGCCGAGCGTGCGGTCGCCGTGCGCGTAGCCGTGCTGCAACGCCTGGCTGAGCCCACCCGCCCGGTCTGCCGCGTGACTCCGGGGGACGCCTTTCGGCCGCCCGGTCGTCCCCGACGTGTACAGGAGCAGCGAGATCTCGCGTGGATCGCGATCGAGGGCACCCGGATGCTCCGGCCCGTCGGGCAGCCCGTCGCTCTCGCGAACGACCCGTTCGGCGCCCGCGTTGGAGATGCAGTAGTCGAGCTCCTCCTCGTCCAGTCGCCAGGAGAGCGGCACGAAGACGGCGCCGGCCCATTGCGCTGCCCAGTAGAGAAGCGCCGTCTCGAGCCGGTTGTCGAGCACGACCGCGACGCGCGCCCCGGGTGCCAGGTCCAGTCCGCCGGCGATGCGGGCGATGCGTGGGACGAGCTCGCCGTAGCGGATGCCGGGGAACGCCTCGAGCTCCGGATGGCGTTCGCAGGCGGCGAGGAGCGACTCGGCGAGGTTCACTGCCCAGGCTCCCGCGCCGCGATGATCTCGGCTGCCTCCTCGATGGCGGCGACGATCGGGGCGTAGCCCGTGCAGCGACAGAGGTGCCCGGAGAGCATGTCGACGATCTCCTCGTGCGACGGCTTTCCGCGCGAGAGCAGGTCGTCGGCGGCGATCAGGATGCCGGGCGTGCAGAAGCCGCACTGGAGTGCGTGCGCGCGCTTGAACGCCTCCTGCAGCGGCGACAGGAGGTCGTCACCGGCGAGCGACTCGGCGGTCTCGACCACGGACCCGTCCGCCTGCACGGCGAGCAGGCAGCAGCCGCGCACCGAGACGCCGTCGAAGCGCACGGTGCAGGCGCCGCAGACGCCGTGCTCGCACCCGACGTGGGTTCCGGTCAGGCCGAGCGTGTGGCGGAGGAAGTCGGTCAGGAGGAGACGCGGCTCGACCTCCTCGACGACGGTTCTCCCGTTCACGGTCAGCGTGATCTCGGTCACGCCGACCGCTCCCAGGCGTGAAGCAGCGCCCGCTCGACGAGCGTACCCGTCACCTGCCGGAGATAGGCCGGCGACGCGTGGGTCGAGCCGGCCGGGTCGACCGAAGCCACCGCGAGCGCTCCCACCTCTCGCGCCGAGGTGGGCGTCACGTGCGACCCCTCGATCGCCTCCTCGATCTCGGCGAATGCGGTCGGATGATCGGTCACCGCACCGATGCGCACCCGCACGTCGCGCGCAACGCCCTCGACGCGGCGGAGCACGACGGCGACCATCGAGAGTGCGAAGTCGCCGGCGCGAAGGGCGATCTCCTCGAACGCCGCCCCCTCGCCCTCGGCCGGATGCGGCCAGAGCGTGTCGACGACGAGCTCGCCCGGGGCGAGTGTCGTCAGGAAGTGCGTCACGAAGAACTCGTCGGGTGCAACCTCGCGGCGGCCTGCCGTCCCCTCGACCCCGATCGTCCCGCCGAGCGCCGCGAGGCAGAGCGGGATCTCGGCCGAGCCGTCGGCGTGCGCGACGCTGCCGCCAACCGTGCCGCGATTGCGCGTCACGAAGTGCCCAACGAACGGAAGTGCCTCGCGCAGCAACGGATGCGTGCGGAGGTCCCGCTCGAGCGTTGCCTGCCGTACGGTCGCCCCGACGCGAAGGACGCCGTTCGAGTCGATCGTGTCGAGCCCCGCCCGGTTCACGTCGACGAGGAGCGTCGGCCGTACGAGACGCATGTTGAGCGCCGGCACGAGGCTCTGGCCTCCCGCGATCGGCTTTGCGTCCTCGTCGCTCGCGAGCGCTGCGATCGCTTCCTCGGTCGAGCGGGCCGCGACGTACTCGAAGGCGACGGGCTTCATGCCGGAGCTCCGTCCTGGAGAAGGTCCCAGACGCGCGGCGGCGTCAACGGCAACTCGACGTCGTCCCGCCCGATCGCATCGGCGACCGCATTCGCGATACACACGGGCGCGCTCATCGTGTTGCCCTCGCCGACCCCCTTCGCACCGAGCGCGGTCACCGTGGACGGCGTCGAGAGGTGCCCGATCGTGAGCGCGGGGATGTCCGGAGCGGTCGGCGTGAGGTAGTCGACGAGCGATGACGTCATCAGGTTTCCCGACTCGTCGTAGATGTGGCGCTCGTAGAGTGCGGCCGCGACGCCGTGAGCGAACCCGCCGAGCACCTGCCCGTCGACGAGCAGAGGGTTGAGGAGGCGACCGGCGTCGTGCACGGTGACGTAGTCGAGAACGCGGACGAGGCCGGTCTCCCGCTCGACCTCGACGGCGCAGACATCGACGATGAAGCCATGCGACGCCGACGACGCGATCCTGTCGTCGTCGTCCGGCGGGTCGAGCGTTGGCGGTGCCCAGAAGGCGACTGCCGAGAGACCGGGCTCCTCATCCGGCGGAAGCCCTTCCGGGTTCCAGTGAGCCATGCCGGCGACGCGACGAAGGGACAGCTCGGCGTCGCCCGCGTGGGCGCGGATCGCGTCGATCTTCGCCCTCAGCTTCAGCGCGGCCGCCTGAACCGCGCCGACGGCGACGCCGGAGAAGCGCGACGAGTACGCTCCCGACGCGACGCTCCACGGCACGCTCGCCGTGTCCATCTCCGCCATCACCGTGACCTCGTCCGGGGAGCAGCCGAGCGCGTCCGCGACGACCTGCGCGCAGACCGTCCGGTGGCCCTGGCCCTGGGGTGTCGTCGCAAGTCGCACGGTGATGCCGCCGAGCGGGTTGATCGAGATCGAGGCCCCTTCGGCGTTCCCCGACTTCGGGAGGGTCAGCGCGCGCTCGTCGGCGGTCTGCGCCAGGGTGATGTAGCCCATGTTGGAGATCGAGGGCTCGACCACGCAGGTGAGCCCGATGCCGGCGAGCCGGTCATCCGCCCGCGCCGCGACCACCCGAGCCCGCAGCCCGGCGTAGTCGGCGAGCTCGAGCGCGCGGTCGAGGCATGCTGAGTAGTCGCCACCGTCGTAGAGCGCGCCGGACGGCGTCCGGTACGGCATCGCGTCCGCCGCGATCAGGTTCCGTCGCGCCAGGTCGGCCGGGTCGAGCCCGAGCCGCCGGGCAGCGATCGCCATTGTGCGCTCGAGGCCGAAGTAGAGCTGCGGGCCACCGAAGCCGCGGTTCAGGCCCGACGGCTGCGTGTTCGTCAGCACGACCCGGTTGCGGACGCCCACGTTCTGCACCGCGTACGCACCCGCGAGCGAACCGTGCATGCGGTACAGCGTCGCCGGCTCGGGAGCGCGGACGTACGCGCCGACGTCCTCGACCGCGTCGTAGCGGAGAGCGACAAGGCGACCGTCGGCCTTGAAGCCCGCCTCGACGACGGTCGTGCGCCCCGTCGACGCCGAGCTCGAGGCGAGGTGCTCGAGCCGGTCCTCGATCCACGTGACCGGCACGCCGAGATGACGCGACGCGAGACCCATGAGGACGATGTAGGTGAACACCGAGGACTTGACGCCGAACGAGCCACCCGAGTCGGGCGGCGTCAGGAGCCGGAGGCGGTCGCCCTTGAGCCCGAGCGCGGCGGCCGCGACGCCGTGCAGCGTGAACGGCCCCTGGAAGTTCGCCCACGCGGTCAGTCGGCCGGCGGCTGCGTCCCAGTCTGCGACGACCGCGTAGCACTCGACAGGGGTACACGTGAAGCGCGGCACGTGGAACGCGTGCTGGAGCACGACGTCCGCCTCCGCCATCGCACCGTCGACATCGCCGTACACGAACGCCCGATCGTGGATTGCGGCCGCCGCGAGGGGATCGAGCACGGGATCGAGAGGGTCGTAGTCGACGTCGACGAGCTCGGCGGCGTCCTCGGCCAGGTAGCGATCGCGGGCGACGACGACGGCGATGGGCTCGCCGACATACCGCGCCGTGTCGACGGCAGTCGCGTACTGGGGGGTGCCGCTGTCGATCCCCGCGGGGAACGGCCGGGACAGGGCAACGACGTCCGCGCCCGTGAGCACGCCGATCACGCCCGGAGCCGCCAACGCGGCAGACGCGTCGACTGTGATGTGCGCGTGCGCGAGCTGCGACCGGACGACGGCCGCGTGGTAGGAGTGCGCCACGGGTGCGAGATCGTCCAGGAACCGGCCCTCGCCGCGGAGCAGGGCATCGTCCTCGACGCGTTGCAGGGGCCGACCGACCCAGGGCTCGGAGCTCGCGGTCACCGCGTCATCGTCGCGGTCCGAGGGTGACCCTCGCAATCGTCCGTTCGGATGAGGGTCGGGGGGATCGCTCTACCCGAGCAGCCCGCGGCGCCGCGCGGTGTACGTCGCCTCGGAACGGGAGCTCGCGCCGAGCTTGCGGAACAGGCTGCGGGCATGCGTCTTGGCGGTCGTCTGCGAGATCCCGAGGCTGTCGGCGACCTGGCGGAACCGCATCCCGCGGTCGAGGCACGAGAGCACGTCGAGCTCGCGGGGAGTCAGCGCAGTCTCCTGCCGACGCACCCGGCGCCGCGGCAACCACGATTGTCCCCGCGAGACGGCGTCCACCGCGAGCGGCAGCGCGTCCTCGACCTCTGCGCGGAGGACGAACCCGGTCGCGCCCGCTGCGAGCGCGACACCCAGGCTGTCGCCGCCGTCGTGCGGGGCGACGACGAGGAGAGGGGCGTCGACGCCGGCCGCGCGGAGCTCGCCGATCCAGGCGTCGATCCGCCGGCCGCCGAGCGCAAGGTCGCCGATCACGACGTCCGGTGCCCGGAGCGGGCCGGAGCGGACCGCGTCGGACGGCGAGCGCGCAAGTGCGGCGCGTGCGAGACCCGTCTCCTCGAGGAGACGGGCGATGCCGTGGCCGACGAGCGGGTCGTCATGACAGACGAGCACCGTTGTCGGGGTGATCTCGTCCGGCTGGGCGAGCGCGAGCGACAGCGGCCCGAGCAGCGGCTCCACGAGCGCGCACGCATCTGCCGCCGTCGACCCCGTCGTGTCGAAATGGAGATTGAGCGCCCCTGGTCGCCCCTGCGGATGCCGAAGGGGCAGCGACGCGCCGGAGCGGAATCCGTGCTCGCGGACGATCCTGTCGAGGGGTCGCGAGAACCCGCGCCGTTGATCGAAGTCCGGTGAGACGAAGACCTTGTCGTCGGCGGCGCTTCGGTGATGCGTCGACGTGCCGAGGGGGAAGCGCGTCCCGGGACCGAGTAGTGCCTCGCCGCGGGCCTCGAGGATCTCGAAGGCATCGTCGTCGGCATCGATCTCGGAGAACGAGACACGCGCGGCGCCGACCGCCTCGAGAATCCCGTCCGCTACCTCGGCGAGCTTCGCCTCGCCGTCCGTCAGCATCTGCCCGATGTCTGCGATCCGGTCGGTCTGGGCCATGTGACGGACGGTACCAGCGCGTCAGCGGGAATGCCGCCTGGCCGCGAGCGCCACTTCCTCGTCGCTCGGGCCGCCGTGCTCGAGAGCCCTGAAGGCGATCAACACCGCGCGCGGATCACGGGCGTGGCGTTGCGCCGCCAGGGTCAGCGGCTCTCGAACGGCTCCGCCGCAGTGGGCGCACGGCCAGTAGATCCGCGACATCAGCTGCGCGGCCCGCCCGTCCGGATACATCCTCAGGATCTCGAGGATCGTCGTCGAGCCGCGGATCTCGCGGCGCAGGGTGTCGCCGTCGGCAACACCCTGCGCCGGGAGAAAGCCCGGGATCGCGGTTCGGGACACGTCGGCGGGCGACGTTCTACACCGCCGCGTGCGCGAGGATGCTCGGCTCGGCCGATGCCATCCGCACGGCGTTCCGTGGGAGCTGGTAGCGGGCGTACGGCAGGATCGCCACCTTGGCGTCTGCGCCGTGGCGTGCCATCGCGGCTGCGAATGCCTCGTCGAGCGAGCGTCGTCGCCTCGATCCCGATGTCGGCCGCCATGGCGAGGTTCTCCTCCAGCGTCACGACCGTCAGGTGCTTGCGCGTCATCACCTCGTAGATCGGCACCCAGATGCAGCCGGCCCACATCTGGATCTCGCGCATGTGGATGTCGTGCAGCACCTTCTGGTAGTTCTCGGTCGTCGCAGGCATGTACGGCTTCATCAGATCCATGAGCGCGAAGCCGGGGAAGTCGCCGATCGCGGTCGAGACACCGGGAGACGGGCTCGTGTAGATGATCGTGCCGCCGTCCTTGAGCACGAGATCGGCGGACATGCAGCCCCAGCCCGTGTGGAAGAAGAGATGGTCGGTCGGCGCGAAGACGCCGCAGATGACGATGTCGGCCTGCCCCTTCTCCTCGACCCAGCTGTCGTAGGCGTAGATCGCGTTGAAGCGCCGGATCGCCTCGCGGTGCGCCTCGGGGTGGGAGCCGAAGATGCAGTCGATCACGCGACCGTGCGTGTCGAGGATGACGTTCATCGTGCAGTCGAGGCCGCACATCGTCGCGACCTCGTCGATATCCGAGCGCATCGGGCCGGCGTAGGCGCCGTAGTGCGTCTGTGGCGAGGTGACGAACGCGCAGTGATTCGACTCGACCGTCGCGTCCGAGACGACGCCCGGCAGGATCAGCTTGCCGCCTCCCCCTGCGCCCCAGTGGTTCGCCTGCGCCTGACCGATCGTGATCTTGAGCTCGGCCGACGCCACCTCGTTGTGCAGCCAGACGGGAGTCCCGCCCGACGAGACGCCGACGAACGTGTAGACGTCCGGGTTCTGGGGGTCGTTCTGGTGGAAGGCCCAGCCGTTCGCCTCCATCCGGGCGAGGTTGTCGCGCCCGATCTTCTGCTCCATGTCCGACTCGGACATCGGGAAGACCTTGCCGTTGGCGCACACGACGCGAACGTCGCTAACTCCGGCGGCCTCGATGGCGTCGAATACAGGAGGCAGCAACTTCGAGGAGGGGGTGGGTCGAAACTGGTTGTCGATGATCACTGCGATGCTCGTCTTGCCGGAGAGAAGCGCGGCGAAGCTCGGCCCGTCGAACGGCTCGGCGAGAGCCGACGTGCCGCCTCGGTCGAGTCGCCGACCGGGGACGGCTCGTCCGGGTAGATCGCCGCGACGAGGTTGGCCGCGGGGATATCGAGCTAAGGGTGTCCCGGTGCTTCTTCGACTCGTCATCGGTCGCACCGATCGCGAGGGGATCCATCGACTCGTACGGGATCACGGCATGGTAGGTATCGCTCATCTGCCCTCCAGAGGTGTCATTGCGTCCACCTCGAGGCTAGGCGCTACAGGTGGCAGCGGTCAAGCAGATCATCGATCCCGAAGCGATCGGCTGCATCGTCCCTATGGACGAGGCGCCGTCGTGGCGCTGTCAGAAAGAATCGATTATCGCTCGCTCTCTGTTGTGTCCACCCCGGTTCGTTGTTAGGTTCGTCTCCGCGTGAACGATAAGACTGCACAACTCGACATCCGGCAACTCGCCCCCAAGCTCGCCGTCGGGCTCCTCGTGGGGTTCGTGCTGCTCTACGTGATCGTCCTTGCGAAGCCGGTGGACGAGTTCGGCACGGGTGGCTGGCGATCGACCAACACCGGCTCTGCGATCGACAACCCCGGGGCTCTGGTCTACACCTTGCTCGACGCGATCACGTTCGCCGGGCTCCTCTTCATCGTCGCGAGCGGCTTCTCGCTCATCTTCGGGCTCATGCGCACCGTCAACATGGCCCACGGCTCCCTCTACCTCCTCGGCGCCTACATCGCGTACGAGGTCCAGCAGAGGATGACCGGGCAGGGCTTCTCTGTCCAGCCGACCGAGGTCAACACGTGGGAATGGGTCGTCCCTCTCCTCGTCGCGATGTCGGTCATCGCCGTCGTCGGCGTCCTGATCCAGCAGCTCTTCCTGCGTTGGAACCAGGGTCAGGATCTCCGACAGGCGCTGATCACGATCGCGATCTCGGTGATCGTCGCCGATCAGGTGATCGCTCACTTCCCGCGCAGCGTCCCCGACGGCTCGGCGCGATTCGGGGGGAACGCCGTGAGCCTCGGCTGGCCCGGCTGGACGAACCGCCTCGTCGATCTCCACGTGTGGGACACGAGCTACTCGCTCGCCCGGCTGGTCATGCTCGCGCTCGGCGTGTCGGTCGGGATCGGGCTCTGGCTCTGGCTCTACAAGACGAGGACGGGGATGGTCATCCGCGCCGGGGTCGACGACCCGCAGATGACCTCCGCGATCGGCATCAACATCCAGGTCTTCTTTGCGATCGCGTTCGCCGTCGGCGCGGCTCTCGTCGCTCTCGGCGCGACCGTCGGTACCTCGCAGGGCAACATCTCGCAGGGCCAGGACGGGGTCTGGCTGCTGTATTCGCTCGTCGTCGTGATCATCGGCGGCATGGGCTCGCTGCTCGGCGCCGTCGCCGGGTCGCTGCTCTTCGGGCTCGTCACCGCGTTCTCCGTCACGTACCTGCCGGTTTCGGGTACCGATTGCTGCACGCAGTACTCGCCGGTCCTCACGTTCGTGCTGATGGCGGTCGTGCTCGCGTTCCGGCCGCAGGGGCTCTTCGGGAGGGCCGGATGACCCTCTCCTCCACGAAGGCCCTCGTCGAGCGGAGCATCGGTGTCGGCGTGCTCGATCCTCGCGTTGCTGGCACCCGTCCTCGTCTCGGACTTCTGGCTCGACACGGTTCTCACCCAGACCTTCATCCTCGGCATCGGGGCCGCGAGCCTCGTGTTCCTCTCCGCCTACGGCGGGATGATCTCGCTGGCGCAGGCGGGTCTGATGGGCATCGCCGGATATGCGCTCGGGAACATGGTCACCCAGAACGTGCCGGGCGGTGAGACCAAGGGGCTCCTGCTCGGGTGGAATCCGTCGCTCGCCGTCGTCCTCGCCATCCTGTTGACGGTGGGCCTCGGGTTCATCTTCGGTGCCGTCGCGTCACGGAGCTTCGGGATCTACTTCCTGATGCTCACTCTCACGTACTCGGTGATCGCGTACCTGTTCGTCAGCCAGGTGACGCAGGTCGGCGGCTTCTCACCGATCGCCGGCGTCGACGAGTACACCCCGGGATTCATCGGAGACGTCGTCAACGACCGGCAGCGGCTGTACTACGTCGCGCTCGGCGTTGCGATCGTCATCTACGGGCTGATCCGCTACCTCGTACGGACACCGTTCGGGATCTCGTTGCAGGGGATCCGCGACGAGCCTTCGCGGATGGCGTCGCTCGGCTACAACGTCGCGTTGCACCGGACTCTTGCCTTCGGCATCGGCGCGTTCGTGGCTGCGGTCGGTGGTGTCCTCTTTGCCTGGTGGTCGGGGCAGCTCTCGCCGTCGAACATCGGCCTCGCCGCGACGATCGAGTTGCTCGTGATCGCGGTGATCGGAGGGCTCGGCCGGATCGAAGGCGCCTGGCTCGGCGCGTTTGCCTACATCGTGATCAACAACGAGGTGACGAACAGGATCCCGGCCGACGGGCTGCCGGTGGTAGGCGGTACCTTCAACACGGTCATCGGCGTCGTGTTTCTGGCGATCGTGATCGCGTCCCCCGACGGACTCGTCGGGATCTGGGACAGACTTTGGGATCTCGCGCGTTCGCGAGAGCCCGAGCAGCCCGCCGCCGAGGCGAGCGCGGCAGGGTGAGGAGGAGGCGGGGAAGGAGGTCGGAGTCGGCTCGATGAAGGGCTTGCAACGGAGTTCGAGGGAATATGTATTCCAATCATCCAACGAAGGAGGAACGGCAATGAAGCGACGACAGGGGTGGGCAATCCGCCTCCTCGTCTCGATCGGGGTGATCGCGGTCGGAATCGCCGCGATCGCGTCCGTATCGATGGCGTCCTCAGCGGCGACGGGCACGGTCCGCGTCGCGATCATGAGCGACTGCAAGGGAGCCTTCGGTTTCGCGCAGGAGCTCGGAATCGGTGGCGCCCAGACTGCGTTCGCCCAGTTCGCGAAGGGCAAGGTGAAGAACAAGAAGAAGCCGTCGGCGGGCATGACCGGCATCACCGCGGGTGGCAAGAACATCAGCATCGTCGGCTACGGCTGCGGTGACGACACTCCGGCGACCGCCCTCAAGGAGGTTCGCCGGCTAATGCAGCAGCAGAAGGCCGACGTCCTCATCGGGCCGCTCTCGGGTGACGAGGCAGTTGCCATCGCCAACTGGGCCAAGCCGCGGCCGGCGAAGACGGTCATCATCGGCACGGCCGGGTCGCAGGATCCGACGCTGCAGATCGCGCCGAAGAACGTGTTCCGCTACCACGGCGACGGCGCCCAGTGGAACGCAGGCATCGGTGAGATCGTCTACAAGAAGCTCGGCTGGCGCAGTGCTGCGATCATCATGGACGACTACTCGTTCGGGTGGACGTCTGCGGCAGGCATCATCGCCGACTTCTGCGCGATCGGCGGCAAGATCACGAAGCGCGTGTATCCGCCGCTGAACACGACCGACTACTCGTCGTACGTCCGCCAGTTGCCCAAGCCGGGTGACGTGGACGGCTACTTCTGGGTCGTCGGCGGCACGGGCACAGGCCCGGCGCTGAAGGCGTTCGAGCAGGCCTACGGCCCGATCAACGCGAAGCAGCATTCCGGCAACCTGTTCCTCTGGTTCCTGACCGGGAAGGACGATGTCGCCCCGCGCATGATCGGCGCGTACGTCGGCGGCTTCGGGACGGCGCCCGGGTTGAAGGGCGTCACGGCCACAAACCAGTACCGGAAGTTCGTGGCGAAGACCTATTCGGGGATGCCCTCGGACGACGGGTTCTTCTACAACTACTACCAGGGCGCGCGCGCACTGGTTCAGGGCCTGAACGGCTCCAACGGTGCCGTGGGTGCCAAGCTGCAGGCGAACATGCCGCGGTCGATTTTCGCCCCGTTCGAGCTCTCGGACAACGGCAAGGTCAAGCTCGACGCGAACCGCCAGGCGATCCAGGATCAGTGGCCGGTTCAGATCATCAAGGGCGCGGACGGTGGCCCGGCGATCACGCTCACCGGGTACGTCCCGAACGTGAATCAGTCGTTCGGTGGCCTGTTCACGAAGAACAGCCCGCCCCCGAGCCGCACGCAGCCTCCGTGCGTGAAGAAGAAGCTGCCGTGGCAGGGCCATATCCGTGTGGTCAAGAACGGCCGCGTTACCAAGCAGGTCATCAAGTAACACGGTGACCGATGCAGCAACATCCGCTGCTGACGCCGGCCCGATCCTCCGCTTGCGGGGGGTCGGCCGGCGTTTCGGCGGCCTGCTCGCCGTGAGCGACGTCGACCTCGACGTCGCTCAGGGTGAGCGTCGCGTTGTGCTCGGCCCGAACGGCGCCGGCAAGACGACGCTGTTCAACCTCATCTGCGGTGACATGCCTCCGTCCGGCGGCACGATCGAGCTGTTCGGCGAGGGTGTCACCGGGCGACCCCCGCGGGCGCGCGTGAAGCTCGGCCTCGCCCGCACCTACCAGCAGTCAAAGCTCTTCCTCGGCCTGACGGTCGAGGACAGCATCTACCTCGCCATCGTCGGGGTCGAAGGGGGGCGCCTGCGATCGATCCGCCGTCCGGGCCTCGATCGCGAGATGCGGGAGCGCGCGAGGGCAGCTGCCGGTCGCGTGGCGATCGACGGGAAGCTCGGAGACCGCGTCGGCGACCTCTCGCACGGCGAGCATCGCCAGGTCGCGATCGCGATGGCGCTCGCCGCCAACCCGAGGGTGCTGATGCTCGACGAGCCCGCCTCGGGACTGTCCCGTGGTGAGCGGGGGCTCCTCACCGACCTGTTGCTCTCGCTCGACCGGTCGATCACTCTCATCCTCATCGAGCACGACATGGACATCGCGCTCACTGTCGCGGACAGCGTGACGATGATGCACGACGGCCGCGTCATCGTCGAGGGAACGCCGGACGAGATCCGCGCCAACGAGATGGTCCACGATCTCTACCTCGGGCGCGGGCACCATCATGAGTGAGCAGCCGCAGGCCATGATGCCTCCTCCCGTGGCAGAGACCGAGACGTTGCTGGAGGTCGAGAACTTGAACGCCTTCTACGGAAAGGCGCGGGCTCTCGAGGATGTGAGCTTCCGAATGGCGCACGAGTCCGTCGCGATCGTAGGACGGAACGGAATGGGCAAGACGACGCTGTGCAACGCGATCATGGGCATCGCTCCTCCGTCCGCGACCGGCTCGATTCGCTTTGCGGGCGAAGAGATCATCGGTGGTCACTCGTACCGGATCGCGCGGGATGGGATCGGCTACGTCCCGCAGGGGCGGCGTCTCTTTCCCTCGCTCACCGTCGACGAGCATCTGAGAATCGCTTCCCGGGGCGCGACGACGGACGGCGGCAGCGATTGGACGAGGGAGAGGGTCTACGACCTCTTCCCGCGTCTTGCTGAGCGGAAGCGCAACGGTGGCGCGCAACTCTCGGGCGGCGAGCAGCAGATGGTCGCCATCGGCCGTGCGCTCGTCACGAACCCGCGCCTGCTGATCATGGACGAGCCGTCCGAGGGACTGGCCCCCGCGATCATCGAGACCATGGTCGAGACGTTCCAGCGACTCGAGAGCGAGGGGCTCGCGATCCTCCTGATCGAGCAGAACCTCGGCGTCGCGACCGCGCTCGCAACGCGCCAGCTGATCATGGTCGCCGGAAGCATTGCCACCGAGACCACCGCTGACGTGCTCTCCGGCGATCCGGAGCTGCAGCGACGCTACCTCGGCGTGGAGCCGCTGGCCAAGTAGGCTGTCCCCAGCTTGACTCTCTGCGAACCATCGTGATCATCCGATCCTCCCTCGCCGCCTGCGCGATCGTCCTCCTGCTGCTCCTTGCCGGGTGCGGCGGCTCCAGCTCGCCAGGCAACGCGATCGCCTACGTCAGCTCGCAGGACGGCGACTACGCGATCTACGCGATGAACGCGAACGGATCGAGCCAGGGACGCCTGACCGACGAGCGCGGCGACGTCTCGACCCTCCACGGTGTCCAGTTCCAGACCCAACCGGCGTGGTCGCCGGACGGCACCAAGATCGCCTTCGCGAGCGCCCGAGAGGGATCGTTCGACATCTACGTCATGAACAGCGACGGTACGGGAACGAAGCGGCTGACCTCGACGAAAGAGAACGATCAGCACCCGACCTGGTCATCGGACGGGAATAGCATCGCCTTCTCGCGGTTCAGTAACGTCGACCACCTCTACGTGATGAACGCAGACGGAACCGACGCCCGTCGTCTCACCGACGACGATCTCACGGCCGAGGGAGAGCCTGCCTGGTCGCCGGACGGCAAATGGATCGCGTACTCGCACGTGCAGTCGGGGACGGAGCTCCGCGAGATCTGGGTCGTGCGTCCGGACGGATCGGGTCGGCGCAGCGTGACGAAGCTCGGCGCCAAGAGCTACACACCGACGTGGGACCCGGACTCTAAACGTCTCGCCTTTTCGTCCAACAGCGGTGGTGCTCTCTACGACATCTACACGGTCAACGTCGACGGGACGAATGTGCAGCGGGTCGTGAGCTCGACAACCGACTCCTTCGAGCCGGCGTGGTCTCCCAACGGAACCGACATCGCGTTCTCGCGCGACGGCGCGATCGTGGTAACGACGCTCGCCGGCGTCGAGCAGCAGCTCACGAACCCCGAGGACAACGACTCGAGCCCCGCCTGGAACCCGTCGCAGGCCGGAGCCAAGGAGGGAAACTGATGCCAACCGTCGTGCTCGTGGGAACGCTCGACACGAAAGGCGAGGAATATGCCTTCCTCGCCGACCGAATCCGGGAGCAGGGGGTCGATGTCGTCCTCGTCGATGCAGGCATCATCGGGGCGCCGTTGGCGACTCCGGACGTGACGCGGGAGGAGGTCGCGGCGGCTGTCGGTGAAGACGTCGAAGCGCTCGCCGCGGCGGGTGACCGTGGCGCCGCGGTCGAGGCGATGTCGCGCGGCGCCGCCGAGATCGTCAAGCGCCTCTACGAGGATGGCAGGCTGGACGCTGTCGGGGGCCTCGGCGGTTCCGGCGGCTCGTCGCTTGCCACCTACGCGATGCGGCAGCTGCCGATCGGCGTCCCGAAGCTGATGGTCTCGACCGTCGCCTCGGGCGACACGAGCCCGTACGTCGGCTCGGTCGACGTGACGATGATGTACTCCGTCGTCGACATCGCGGGGATCAACCAGGTGTCGGCGCAGATCATGACGAACGCTGCAGCGGCCCTCGCGGGCATGGCGAAAGCGATCGTGCCGCCGCTCGGCGAGAAGAAGCCGTTGATCACCGCGTCGATGTTCGGCGTCACGACGGCAGCGGTCACGACGGCGCGCGAGCGGCTCGAGGAGCTCGGGTACGAGGTTCTCGTCTTCCATCAGACGGGCGCCGGAGGCGGGTCGATGGAGGCGTTGATCGAGGCAGGCTTCATCGCCGGCTCGCTCGACGTGACGACGACCGAGTTCTGTGACCTGGTCGCGGGCGGCGCGCTCGTCGCCGTGCCGGAGCGTCTCGAGTCTGCCGGCAAGCGCGGGATCCCGCAGGTCGTCTCGCTCGGCGCGCTCGACATGGTCAACTTCGGCCCGATGGACACGGTTCCCGAGCGCTATCGCGACCGGAACCTCTACGTCCACAACCCGACGATCACCCTGATGCGGACGACACCGGACGAGTGCCGGGAGATCGCCCGGATCATCGCCGGGAAGCTCAACGCGGCGACGGGCCCGACCGAGCTGTTCGTGCCGCTCGGGGGCGTGTCCGCGATCGCTACCGAGGGTCAGGTCTTCTACGACGCGGAAGCGGACGCGGCGCTCTTCGGGACGATCCGTGAGCTCGTCGACACCTCCAAGGTGACGGTGCACGAGATCGACACGGACGTGAACGACCCGGCCTTCGCGCTCGCGATGGCGAACCGCCTGCACGAGCTGATCGAGGCGTCGGCATGACCAGGTCCGAGGCACTCGCGCGCCTTCGCGCCCAGATCGCAGCGGGCAGCCCGATCATCGGGGCCGGCGCGGGCACCGGGCTCTCGGCGAAGCTGGCCGAGGCCGGTGGCGCCGACCTGATCATCATCTACAACTCGGGTCGCTACCGCATGGGCGGGCGCGGCTCGCTCGCCGGGCTGATGCCCTACGGCGACGCGAACGAGATCGTCGTCGACATGTCGCGTGAGGTGCTACCGGTCGTCAAGCACACGCCCGTGCTGGCCGGCGTCTGCGGCACCGATCCGTTCCGCCTGATGCCCGTGTTCATCGCCGAGCTGAAACGGATCGGGTTCAGCGGTATCCAGAACTTCCCTACGGTCGGCCTGATCGACGGCACGTTCCGCGTCAATCTCGAGGAGACGGGCATGGGCTACGGCCTCGAGGTCGACGCCGTCAGGATCGCGCACGAGCTCGATCTCCTGACCGCCCCGTACGTCTTCAGCGACGACGATGCCGCGGCGATGGCGGAGGCCGGGGCGGACGTTCTCGTCCCCCACATGGGGTTGACGACGGGCGGCTCGATCGGCGCGGACACGGCGAAGACGCTCGACGACTGCGTCCCGTTGATCCAGGGGATGCACGACGCGGCGAAGCGCGTCAATCCCGATGTCATCGTGCTCTGCCACGGCGGCCCGATCGCCGAGCCGGACGATGCTGCCTACATCCTCGCCCGCACGGAGGGCGTCGTCGGATTCTTCGGGGCCTCGTCGATGGAGCGGCTGCCGACCGAGGTCGCGATGACCGAGAACATGAAGCGCTTCAAGTCAATCCCCGTCTGAGGCAAGGAGGAACGATGAGCAGGTTCGTGATGAAGCAGGACGTGGAGATCGCCGACTTCGATTGGGGGAGCGCCGGGATGCGGGTGGACGTGCCGAGCACGGGCTGCTCGACGTTCGTCGTCATGGACGTCACGCTCACCCCCGGCAACTGCCACGACTTCCACAAGCACCCCGACCAGGACGAGCTGATCATCGTCAAGTCCGGGCGCGTCGTGCAGTGGCTCGACCATGACAATGCGGAGCTCGGCCCGGGCGACTCGGTCTACATCGACAAGGATGTCGTGCACGGATCGTTCAACGACTTCGGCGAGACGGCCGAGCTGCAGGTGATCCTCGCCCCGGCGAAGGGCGAAGGCGGCTACGAGCTCGTGGACGTCGCCCAGAGCGAGCCCTGGGCGTCGCTGCGCTGATGCAGGCGGTTCGCGTTCACGACGGCGGTGAGCTTCGCCACGAGAAAGTCGACGATCCGGTCGCGGCCGCCGGTGAGGTGATCGTCGAGCTGCGGGCGGCGGGGCTGAACCGGCGGGACATCCTCGTCGTCGGCGGAACCTATCCGTTCCCGCTGCCCCTGATCCCCGGCTCGGACGGCGCGGGGGTGCGCCGCGACACCGGCGAGGAGGTCATCATCTACCCGGCCCTCGACTGGGGAGCGAGAGAGGATGCATTCGGCCCCGACTTCCAGATTCTCGGAGGCCCGCGCGACGGCACCTACGCCGAGCTGGTGGCCGTGCCCGAGGCGAACGTGTTCCCGAAGCCGGCGCGGTTCTCGTGGGAGGAAGCGGCAGCGTTTCCGCTCGCGGCCCTGACGGCGTACCGCGCGTTGTTCTCGCGCGGTGGCCTCCGGACCGGCGAGACGGTGCTCGTGCTCGGCGCAGGGAGCGGCGTCTCCACGTTCGCCGTGCAGCTCGCGGCGCACGCAGGTGCGCGGGTTCTCGTCACGTCGTCGTCCGACGAGAAGATCGGGCAGGCGTGTGCTCTCGGCGCCGAGGGTGGCGTCAACTACACGACGGAGGACTGGGTCGCGTGGGTGAAGGAGCTCGGCGGCGCGGACCTCGTCGTCGACGCGATCGGCTCGACCTGGCCGCAGTCGCTCGACTGCCTCCTACCGGGTGGGCGCTGCGTCGTCTTCGGCGCCACCGGCGGCACCGAGGCGACGCTCCAGGTGCGACCGTTCTACTTCGGCCAGTTCTCCTTGCTCGGGACGATGATGGGCAGCCCAGCCGACTTCGAGGGCCTGCTCGGAGCGCTCGAGTCGGGCTCGTGGCGACCCGTGATCGACTCCGTCCGCCCCCTCTCCGATGCCGCCGGCGCGGTCGAGGCTATGGCGAGTGGAAACCATTTCGGCAAGCTCGTGCTCTCATGCTGCTGAGCACGACGGAATGGGGAGACCCGGCGGGCAAGCCGATCGTCTGCCTCCACGGCGTCACCGGGCACGGCCGTCGGTTTCGCCGGCTCGCCGAGGAGCGCCTGCAGAGATATCGCGTCGTCGGCGTCGACTACCGCGGCCACGGCCGGTCGGGCTGGGAGCCGCCGTGGAGCGTCGAGCAGCACGTCGCCGATCTCCTCGAGACGGCGGACGCGCTCGGGATCTCGGACGCTGCCTGGATCGGGCACAGCTTCGGTGGCAAGCTCGTCGCCGAGGTAGCGGCGCGCCACCCTGACCGGGTCGTCTGCGCCGTGCTTCTCGATCCGGCCATGCAGATCGACGTTGCGGTCGCAGGAGAGCGCGCCGACCTGACGCGGGCCGACACCTCGTTCGCGACCGCAGACGAGGCGATCGACGCGCGCCTCGTGGACGGCTCGCTCTTCACGACTCCACGGGAGACGCTCGAGGAAGAGGCGCGCGAGCATCTCGTCGAAAGCCCGGACGGCCGCCTGCGCTGGCAGTTCGCGCCGGCCGCGGCGATCGTCGCCTGGAGCGAGATGGCCGCGACCACGCCTCCGTGGCCGCGGTGCTCGACGCTCGTCGTGTGCGGAGAGCGCTCGTGGATTCCGGTCTCCGTGCCGCGCACGGGTCACATCACGCGGGTTGACGTGCCGGGCGGCCATAGCGTCCTCTGGGACGACTTCGAGGCGACGGCCGACGCGATCCTGCAGTTCCTGAGCTGACGGTGGAGGGCAGCGGGTCGTGCCGGAGACACCCGAGCGACTCTACGAGCGGGTCGCCGAGAGCCTGATCATGCCCCCGGTCGGGGAGTGGGAGACGTTTCCCTTCGACGGTGAGATGCGACCACGACCGCTCTCGCCCCCGACCGCCGTCGATCGGCCGCGCCGTGGGGTGGGCGGGGTCGACTGCCACAGCTGCCTGGCGCCCGATGACGACTACCTGTGGGTCTCCGCCCGCTGGCGCCTGCGTGGGCTCGGAGAGCCCTCGGGCCTCCCGGTCGTCGTCCTCCTCGAGCCACGCCGGCACGTCGCAGAGCCCGGTGACCTGCCCGACGAGCTGGCGTCGGAGCTCGGCCTCATGATCACACGCGTCGAGAGGGCGGTTCGCTCGGTCGGCGAGATCGGACGCGTCCACGTCTGCCGCTGGGGCGACGGCGGCGAGCACCTGCACTGGTGGTTCATGGCCCGGCCGGCGAGGCTGCCTCAGCTGATCGGTAGCTTCGCCGCCGTCTGGGACGACATCCTGCCGCCGACACCCGAGCACATCTGGAGGGCGAATCTCGCGCACGTCGCCCGAGAGCTGGAGTCTGGCACGTAGCGCGATTCTCGACCGCCGGGTCGCGTGCCGGCCTCAGCGATCCTCCGGGAGCGACCCCTCCCGGTAGGGGGCGAAGGTCGACCGCGGTAGCCCGGCGCGGATCGACGCGTACGCCTCGGCCGGGCTCGTCGTCTCGTGGTCGACGCTCGCTCCGTGACGTGCAGCCGCGGGCGAGACCGGGTAGACGAGGCCGCCGCCGATCCCCCGGCCGCGGGCGCCGACCGCGACAACGATCGCCGGTTCGTCACCCGCCCCGACGATGACGTGAGCAGTACCGCCGGGGCAATGAAAGAAATCCCACGCCCGAAGCCGCCGTTCCTGCTCCTCCACGATCAGGATGCACTCACCTGCGACGACGAGAAACCCCTCCTGGGCGTTCTCGCGGTGGTACCTCCCGAGCGCCTCGCCGGGCTCGAGGACGCTGATGTTGAATCCGACCTGGGAGAAGCGGCGCTTGCCTTCGAAGGTGCAGTAGGTGCCGAGCGGGCCCTCGCGCTTCCAGCGTGACGCACGGGCGTCCATGACGAACCAGCCGTCGCCGTCGACGACGAGACCGTTCTTCGTCGCCCGGGGAAGAGCCTTGTGAGCCACCGATTCGTCGGAGGGATCGGCCGGCTAGTCCGGCTTCGCGCCCATCGCCCAGATCGTGACGACGTACGCTGCGAGCAGGATGAGCGAGAGGATCATGCTCGTCCGGAGCAGGCCGCTGCCGCCACCGTTCTTCAGTTTCCGAACACCGATGCCCCCGACGATGAGGGCGATCAGGAGGAGTAACGCGCCGGCGTCGGCCGTGATGTAGCCGATGCCGATCCAGGCGGGATCCGAGAGCGCCTTGTCGAGGCCCTCCTTGCTGTAGAGCCACTCGGCGCCGATGCGCATGACGACGTACCCGGGCAGGCCGACGGCGAGAAGCGAGAAGTAGCCCATCCGAAGCATGGCTTCCCGCCCGTGGGCCAGGCCGAGCGCGAGCGCCGCCGTCATCAGGCCGCCGATGAGGATCATCGCGCCGAAGACGTGCAGGAAGAGCGGCACGTTCCAGCTGTCCGGCCGGATCGAGGCGAGCAGTGTCATGCGCCCGGCTTCCAGATCATGTCGACGAGAATGAGCACGAACGCAAGGCTCGAGAGGGCGTGCATGGCGAACGCGGTGGTCGAGTTGTTCAACGCCGACAGCTCGGCATTCGGGGCTGTCTCGCCTGCGGCCTGGAGCTCCCGCGCTCGATCACCTGCAAGTTGGAATTCGGTACCGCTGCGGCGACCTGTCTCGAACCCGATCGCCCAGAGAACGAGTGCGATCAGGACCCAGCCGTCCCAGAGCTGGTAGCGGTCGAGTGAGATGGCGAGCCAAACCCCGAAGACGATCGTGCCGAGGAACGCGACCGCGATCACGATCTCACCGCGGCGCGCCACGTCGTTGATTCCGACGGTCGTGTCGGGAAGGTCGGTGCGACGGAGGGAAAAGACGAGGATCCAGAAGAGCACCACCGCGCCCCCTGCCGCGACCGCGCTGAGGAGATGGAGAGCCAGAATCCAGTCGTCGAGCTGCACGGCCGGATCCTACGAAATCCTCGGGCGGCGTGCAACGTTCGTCAACACCGGCGGAGCTCCGGCTCGGCGGGCTCCATGGCACGACTTCTCGTTCCAGCGGGCGCCTCCAGCACCCCGACGGGGCCGGAGTGTCAGCCGGCACATTAAGGTTGCGGAAGGGCAGGGTAAAGATCGGGGACGGCGTCAGCCCGAGCTCCTCGGCTGGGCGTAGTCTCGGCAGGTGGAATCTCTCCCGCCGCTTCCAAGCGTCGACGATCGAGCGGCTCGGCGAAGCGCGCGGCGACGACGGGCCGTTCGTCGTCGGACGGTCGGGGTCTTCCTCGTCGTGGCGGTCGTCACGGGCTGCGTGACGCTCGCGGGTTTGGCCAGGCACAGCCCGACACACCGTGCGACAGCGTCGCACGGGCGCCGGCCGGCGCGGCCGCGCGCCTCGGCGCCGCCACAACCCACCGCCGCGTCCGTCGTGCTCGGGTTGCCGAACGTGAAGCCTGGTCCCGTGCCGGGATACCTGCTGGTGGCTGACCGCAACAACAACAGGCTGCTGATCCTGTCACCTGCGAAGAAGATCGTCTGGCGGTTTCCTCGTCCCGGCGACGTCCGGGCCGGGCAGTCGTTCCACGACCCCGACGACGCCTTCTTCACCCCGGGCTACACCGGCATCTCGACGAACGAGGAGTTCAACGATCAGATGGCGTTGATCTCGATCAAGCACCATCGCATCACCTGGTCGTACGGGCGCGCCGGCGTGGCCGGCTCGGCGGCCGGCGAGCTCTCGAACCCCGACGATGCGTACCTCCTCGCGCACAACCGGATGATGGTCGCGGACATCCGCAACTGCCGTGTGCTGATCGTGGACAGAGCCCACCGGATTCTCCACTCCTTTGGCTCTCCTGCCCGCTGCTACCACCACCCACCCGACTCGTTCAGCTCGCCGAACGGCGCCACCCCGCTGCCCGGCGGCGGCGTCCTGATCACCGAGATCGGCGGCTGGATCGACCGGCTCGACCGGAACGGGGCTCTCGTCTACACGGTGCGAACGCCGACCACCTACCCGTCCGACGCCCAGCTGCTCCCCGACGGCAACCTGCTCGTAGCAGGGTTCAATACCCCCGGCCGGGTCGACATCATCTCCCCCTCGGGTGCGATCAAGTGGTCGTACGGCCCGTCGGCCGGCCCGGGGTCACTCGACCGCCCCTCTCTCGCAGTCCGCTGGCCCAACGGCATGATTGCGGTCACCGACGACTGGCACCACCGGATCGTCGTGATCGATCCGAAGTCGAAGCGAATCGTCTGGCAGTACGGGCACTTCGGCGTTGCGTCGATGGCGGACGGGTACCTCTCCAAGCCTGACGGCCTCGACCTGCTCCCCGCGGTCACGAGCGGTGCGACCGAAAAGGTCGCGGCCGCGACCCCGGCCCCCGCCCGTCGGGCGCTCACCGCGCAGGCTGCGTCACACGTGTCCGTGCGGGTCATCGGGCACCTACCGACCGCAGCCGAACGCGTCTCCGTCGTCGCGCTTCCCGACGGGAAGATCGCGACGCTCGGCGGGCTCACTGCCACCGGATCGTCCAATCAGGTGCTCGTCGGGAGACCGTCGGCGCTGCACCACGTCGGGACATTGCCCGTAGCCACGCATGACGCCGCCGCTTCGCTTCTCGGCCGCTACGTCTTCCTGTTCGGAGGCGGCCAGACGACGTCGTTCGACACGATCGATCGCCTCGACCCCACGACCGGCACCGTCGCGCACGTGGGAACGATCGGCGAGCCGCTCTCGGATCTCGCGGCGGCGACCGTCGGTCGTCGGGTGTACCTCGTCGGCGGATACACCGGTGCGGCGTGGGCGACCGCGATCCAGCGCTTCGTCCCCGGGAAGACTCCCTCGGTCGTCGGCCGGCTACCGGCAGGGCTCCGCTACGCCGGCGTCGCCGCCCTCGGGCGCAGCGTCTACATCGCGGGAGGGGTCACGACCGCAGGGACGAGCTCGGCGATCCTCGCCTTCGACCCTCTCCACGGAGGCGTTCGGCGCATCGGCTCGCTCCCTCATCCCATTGCCCACGGCGCCCTCGTCGCGCTCGGCAGTCGGCTCTACCTGATCGGCGGCACCGACGCCGGCGGCAAGCCACTCGACACGGTGATCCGCATCGAGCCGCGCACCGGGTCGACCACAACCGTGGGCTCGCTGCCCCACCCCCTCGCCGACGCCGGCGCGGCGGCGACGGGGGGAGCAATCGTCGTCGTCGGCGGCAAGTCCACGACCCTGACAGCGGACATTCTCGAGATCCGACCCGGGTGAGCTCGGTCCGCTTGGTGCCGGGCCCGGTTGAACCGATGTTTGGCGTCTACTCGACGGCAATACCGTCGAGCCCGTCAACCACAACCAGAGCTAGCAGGCGCCCGGTTCCGGCGTTCCCCCGGGCCCGACGAGGTGCTGGAGCACGACTCCCTGTGTCAGCTGGAGGCAGTAGGAGGTTGCGTCGGCCCGGACGAGCGTGAGCGGCGGCCGCACGGGCGTTCCCGCGTAGGTGCCGCTGACGGTGTACTCGGCCGCGAGGCTTGCCTCGGCGCCGGTGAACGCTGCGCGCATCGTCGTCGCGATCAGCGTCGAGGCGCTATCCGCGGCGCCGTTCGACGCGCTCTCGGTACCGGGCAGGATGATCCGCCAGCCGCCGAAGGCGACGGCTGCAATCGTGAGGCCGAGAGTGAGATAGAGGCGTGCGGACACGATTCTTGTATCGGCACGTACCGGTGAATTCTCAATCGATCGAACGCCCACTGATCCCGGTCGGCAACCGTAACACCGGAGACAGCGAAAGGGCGTTTTGACGAATCAGATCGTGAGCATGGCTCAGCGCGGCACCTCGCCGGCGGGCGACGACCACGTTCCTTCGCTCTCCTCCATGCGCCGCCACTCCTCGGCGACGTCGAGGTGGGTGGCGAACCAGACATCGGGGAAGCTCGCGATGTACGTGAGCAGCTCGTCCATCATCGCAATCCGCGGGTGCCTGCCGATACAGAACGGGTGAATCACGAGCAGGAAGCAGCCGCCGGCGGCATAGGACCCGTCGAACTCCGCCTTCCAGATCTCCAGCACCTGGGAGGGCGTCGCGTACCCCGACATGTACGGGAAGAAGTTGAAGAGGAAGTAGGGAGCGTCATCGAGCTCCCAGCTGACGGGCAGCTCGACGAAGTTGCGTAGCGGCCCGCCAAGGACAGGCACGCGGGGCCGGTAGGGCTCGTCGTGACCGAAGAGGCTCGAGTCATACGCGAATCCGAACTCCTCCAGAAGGTCCGCGGTGTTCGGGCCGAGCGCGAACGGCGGAGACCGGTTTCCGCGCGGCTTCGTGCCGAACATCTCCTCGATACGGCCGATCCCGCGGCGCATGAGCTCGCGCTCGTCGTCGATCGGGATGTCGAGCACGCTCTCGTGGTAGTAGCCGTGATAGCCGATCTCCACGTCGCGAGTGGCGATCTCGCGGCAGGCGTCGGGGTGATCGTCGATCACCTGCCCGGGCACCATGAAGGTCGCCGGAATCTGGTGCTTGTCCATCAGCTTCAGGATTCGCGGGATCCCCGCGCGAATGTCGTAGTCGCCGCGCGAAAGGGGGCTCGGCGTGTTCAGCTCGAAGGTTCCGCTCCAGAGCGTCTCGGCGTCGAAGTCAACCGAGATCGTGACTGCGCATCGGTACTTGTCCTTCCATTTCATGGTCGCCTCCGTTCGAGCGTCGTCAGCCGCCGAGGTCGGTGAGGTCGGGTCGGCGGCTCTGGATATCGGCGGTGCCCGACCAGAACGCGTGTGCCGCGCCGAGCACGCGAGCGTCGGCCCACGGCGGACCGGTGAACTGGACACCCACGGGGATTCCGAGTTCGTCGAAGCCCGCGCGGACGGCGCAGGTCGGCAGCCCGGCCAGGTCCTGCGGGACGGTGTTGCTCATCACCAGTCTGCCTGAACTCGATCGGCGAGCCCAGGTGCTCGACGAGCTCTTCCCCGATCAAGCACGGTGGCCCGGCGGAGATCGGCGTCAGGATGAGATCGACCTCGCGAAAGGCGCGCGCGAACCCGGCTCGCAGCCGCTGACGGTCGGCGGCCGCGCGCAGGTATTCAACCGTGCCCTCGCTCGCCGCGAGCTCGAGGCGCGCTCGGACATCGGAACCGTACTCGTCGGCGCGTGCCGGGAAAAGGCCCGCTTCGCGGTGCGTGAACAGTGCCTCGGCCCGCTGCGTCGCGCCGAAGGTCTCGAACACCGTGGCTGCCTCCGCCAGGTCGATCTCGCCGACGTCGGCCGCCAGGCCTCGCGTCGCTCGGATGGCCGCGGCGAACACCGCGGCGACATCCGGCGCGAGCGGTATCGGATGAAGGTCGGAGCAGAGCCCGACGCGGAGACCCGAAAGGCCATGCGCGAGTGCTTTCTCGAGGTCTCCGAGGGCCACGTCCTCGGTGGACGCGTCGCCGGGGTCGTAGCCGGCGATCGCCTCGAGCAACAGCGCGGCGTCGGCGGGGGTTCGGGCCATCGGCCCGGGATGATCGAGGCTGTGCGCCAGCGGCCAGACCCCGGCGAGGCTGACACGTCCGTAGGTCGGCTTGAAGCCGACGGTGCCGCAGAACGACGAGGGCACGCGAATCGAGCCGCCCGTATCACTCCCGATCGCGAGCGGAACCTGATGGCTCGCGAGCGCGACCGCCGACCCGCCGCTCGAGCCGCCCGAGATCCGATCCCGCGCCCACGGGTTTCGACTCGTTCGCAACAGCGTGTTGACCGACGAGATACCCCAGGCGAACTCGTGCGTCTGCGTCTTGCCGACGAGGATTCCACCGGCGGCACGCGCCCGACGGACGGCCTCGGCGTCAGCGGCCGGCACGTGGTCGGAGAACATCGGTGATCCGTAGGTCGTCGTGACACCCTCGGTGTCGAACAGGTCCTTGACGCCGAATGGGATTCCGGTGAGAGGCTCGAGGTCGCCGCCTCGAGCGAAACGCTGCTCGGCAGCCTCGGCCTCGGCTCTCGCTCGGTCGAGGCACAGTGCATTGAAGGCGGCCAGGCCGTCGTCGACCTGCGCGATCCGCTCCGCGCACGCCTCGATCACGTCGACCGGCGAGACCTCGCGCCTGCGGTACGCATCGCGCAGCTCGACCGCCGAAAGTGCTGTCAGCTCGGTCATGGTGTCGACACCATCTCATGGGTGGGCCGTGTGTCGCCCGCGGCAGCCGCCCGGTCGCGGAGGATGACCTTGAGGCGTGCCGCGGCGTCGATCGCCCTGGTCTGAGGGACACTGACGCCGACGAGCTCGGCGATCTCGATCACGGCGCCGCTCAGGCAATCGACTTCGAGAGGCTTGCCGTCGTCGTAGTCCTGCAGCATCGATGTTCGGTGGTCGCCGACGGCGATCCCCGCTTCGAGTCGTCGTTCGATCGAAACGGGCATCGTGATCCCGAGCCGTTCGCCGACCGAAGCGCACTCCTCCATGATCGCGCGGGCGAGAACGACGGCCTCGGGCGCGAGCGCGAGCTCGCCAAGGGTCGCCCCGGTGACCATCGTGGTGGGGTTGAACGCGACGTTGCCGATCAGCTTGAGCCACAGCTGCTCGCGAATCTGGCTCTCGATCGGGCACTTGAGGCCCCCTGCGCCGAACGCGGCCGAGATCGCCCGGCAGCGCTCGCTCGTCGATCCGTCGGGCTCGCCGATCGCGAACCGTGTCCCTTCGATATGACGGACGACACCCGGCTCGACGAGCTCGGTCGCGGGATACGTGACGCAGCCGACGACCCGGGACCGATCGATCGAGCTGGAGACGATCCCGTCCGGGTCCACACAGGTGACGATCGTTCCCTCGTGCTCGCCGCCGAACGAGTCGAAGAACCACCATGGCACGCCGTTCTGGGCCGGCAAGACGACCGTTTCGCTCCCGAGCAGCCCGCCGATCTCAGGGGCGAGCCCGGGGATGCTGTATGCCTTGAGCCCGATCACGACGACGTCGGCTTCCCGAAGCGCCTGCAGGTCGTCCGTCGCGGGGATGTGCGCCTGGAAGTCGCCGCGCGGCGAGAGGACGCGCACACCGTTCTCCCGAAGGGCGGCAAGCTGAGGCCCGCGGGCGATCAATACGACGTCCGAGCCGCCGCGGGCGAGCGCCGCACCGAGGTACGAGCCGATCGCGCCGCTTCCGAGGATCACGAATCGCATCGTCAGTCCTCCCCGAAGTGGGCGGCCATTCTGGGCCGTTGAACCTTGCCGGTCGGCGTTCGAGGGATGCTCTCGACGATGTGGACGACGCTCGGCACCTTGAAGCCGGCCAGCTGCCCGGCACAGTGGGTCGTGACATCTGTCTCGGTCAGATCGCCCTGCGGGACGACGGCAGCACCGACGAGCTGACCGTACTTCGCGTCGGGAATCCCGTACGCGACCGCTTCGGCCACAGCCGGATGGGCCTTCAGGGCGGCCTCGATCTCGAGGGGCGAGATGTTCTCACCGCCGCGGATGATGATCTCCTTGATCCGTCCTGTCAGGACGAGATACCCGTCCTCGAAGCGCCCCTGGTCGCCGGTCCGGAACCAGCCGTCACGAAACGACTCGGCGTTGGCCTTGTCGTTCGCGAGGTAGCCGGCCGTCACGCCCGGGCCGCGGATCACGACTTCCCCGACGTCGCCGTCCGGCACGGGGCGCCCGCTCTCGTCGACGACCTGGATCTCCGCCCCCGTCGGGACGCCGACCGACCCGGGAACCCTGCGCCCCGGCGGAAGAGGATTCGCGGCCATCTCGTGGCTCGCTTCGGTCATTCCGTACGCCTCGAGGACAGGCACCCCGAGATACTCCTCCAACAACGTCAGCACCCGGGGCTCGAGCGCAGAGCTGCATGAGCGCGCGAATCGCAGTCTCGATCCCTCGAGCTCCGACGGTGCGCGCTCGAGCACCATCTGATGCAGAGTCGGGCTCGCCGAATACCAGGTGACGCCGTGATCGCGGAGCTGCGACCAGAAGCGACCGGGCCCAACCCTCCGTGGCACGATGACGGTCCCTCCGGCGGCAAGCTGCGCGAACGTCGACGCGACGAGACCGTGCACGTGAAAGAGCGGCATCGCGCAGTACGAGACGTCCTTCGGGGTGAGCGAGTAATGGCGGGCGATCGACCGTGCGGATGCCACCAGGTTGCGATGGAGGAGGGGCACCTGCTTCGGTCTGCTCGTCGTGCCGCTCGTGTGAAGGAGAAGCGCGATGTCGTCCGGCGTCGCGACGGTGAGGTTCGGCTGTCGTGTCTCTCCTTCGAGCGAAACGAGCGTCGGAGGAGCGCCGTCCGTCAGCGTCACGTCGATGACGGGCACGGCGTCCCGCGCTGCGCCGCGGGCGGCCTCGCCCTCGCCCGCCCCGAGGAGGAGCACGCGCGGCTCGAGATCGTCGAGGTAGAACGCGAACTCGGTCTCGCTGTATGCGGGATTGAGCGGGGCGGCGGCAGCACCGAGGGAGGCGATTGCGAGGAGGATCTCCACGAATTCTGGCCCGGGGGAGAGGGCGAGTGCGACGCAGTCGCCGCGCGTCACTCCGAACGAGGAGAGTCGCACGGCGAGAGCCTCGACCGCGTCGGTGAGCTCGCGGTAGGTGATCGGGTCGGCATCCTCGGGCGCGCGGAGTGCGGGACAGCCGTCGTCCTGCACGAGGATGTCCGAGAGCGTTGAGGTCTGGGCGATGTCGCTCATCTCAGAATCCGGCGGCGAAGCCGTCCTTTCGCGGGTCGGATCCCCCGACGAGACCGGCCTCGGTCGTCATGATCGCCTGGCCACCACCGAAGCTCACGGTATCCTCGTCGCGCTCGACGGCGTAGCCCTCGTGCTCGAGCTCCTCTGCTCGATCCCACAGGCCCTCCTCGAGGAATACCGTTCCGTTCTCGAGTCGAAATCGCGGGTGATCCAGTGCCGCCTGGGGATCGAGGCCCTCGTCGACGAGCGCCGAGACGAGCTGCATGTGCGCCTGGGCCTGGATGAAACCGCCCATGACGCCGAACGGGCCAAGGAGCTTGCCGTCTCGGAGCAACAGCCCTGGGATGATCGTGTGGTATGGACGCCGACGCGGCTCGACGCCGCCGGAGATCGAAAAGCATGATCCGCGGTTCTGGAGAACGATCCCGGTGTCGGGCGCGACGATTCCGGATCCGAAGTTCCCGAACAGGCTCTGGATGAAGGACACCGCCAGGCCGTCGCCGTCGACCGCGCAGAGGTAGACGGTGCCGCCACCGGGCTCGGCCGCGAAGGCAGGCGCCGCGGTGAGTCGCGCACTGATCGCCTCGCTCGTCAGGAGGTCGCTCACGTCCGCTCCGTCCCGTACCCGGGCATGCGCATCCTCGAGCGCGAGGCTCGTGCAACGGACCTGGTTGGGCAAGGTGGGCTCGAGGCGATCGAGCAGCGCGAGCGCCTCGAGCGCCGCGACCCCCTGGGTCGGCGGCGGCAACTCGACGACCTCGACGCCTCGATAACCCACCCGTAGCGGCTCCGTCCAGGCCGCCTCGTAGTCGGCGAGATCGCTCTCTTCGAGCCACGACGCGGAGCACATCGCCTCGGCGACGCGCCCGGTGTAGATCGCGGACGGGCCCTCGTCGGCCAGCAGCCGGAGCGTTCCGGCGAGGTCGGGCAGGCGCACGCGCTCGCCGGCCTTCGGGGCGGGGCTCAGCTCGGGAGGGACTGCCGCTGCAGCCCAGCTCGCAGTTCTCGTCGAGCTTCCGTCCCAGGCGCCTGCGGTGTTCGGCGAGACGGCATACCCGCGATCGGCCACGTCGATCGCGTCGGCCAGGCAGGCGTCGAGGCCGAGACGTCCGAAGCGCGAGCTCAGCAGGTCCCATCCTGCGACGGCGCCCGGGACGGTTACGGACTGCGGGCCACGGTCGGCGACCGGGGCCTCGGGGTCGGCGCCTGCGGGGGCGGGACCGGCAGCGTCGAGCCCGATCGCCTCGCCGTCGTGCCACACGATCGCGAAGGCGTCTCCGCCGAGACCGGTGGACATCGGCTCGGTCACGCAGAGGGTGGCGGCGGCCGCCAGCACGGCGTCGACGGCGTTGCCTCCTCGCTCGAACGCACGCAGGCCGGCGTATGTCGCTCTCTGCTGGCTGGTAGCGATCATCGCCTCGAGCGCGACGGCCGGGCGACGTCCGAAGGAGTAACGAAACGCCACTGCCTGTCAGCCCGGGCCTCTCCGCCCGCGTCGACCAACGCGGTGCGCGATCGTTCCGATGAGTCGCGAAGCTTGCACCGTTCCCTTCGGACGTGTCCGTTGACAGGCCACCGAGCTGCCGTCCGCGCTCTCCGTGGCGCCGTGTTCGTACTCTCTACCGTACAAGGTGACCTCCTTCCGCGCCGGAGCTCCGGTGGGCCACGAATCGATCGGCGCGCGCATACGATCCGGGGATGTTCGACCACGTCACGATTCGTGCCTCCGATCGCCACGCGTCCGAGGCGATCTACGGAACCGTCCTCGGAGAGCTCGATATCGTCTCGACGTCCGCCAACGCGGGGCTCGTCGAGTGGCAGGACTTCTCGCTTCTCCAGGCGTCGGACGAGCGCCCGGTCACCGAGCGCCTCCACGTCGGGTTTGCGGCACCGAGTCGCGCTCACGTCGATGCGTTCTGGCGTGCGGGCAGGGCGAGCGGGCTCCAGGATGCGGGCGCGCCCGGCGAGCGACCACAGTACAAGCCGGACTACTACGGTGCCTTCCTTCTCGACCCGGACGGGAACAGCATCGAGGCCGTCCACCACAGCTCCGTCCGCACGGACGGCGGGATCGACCATCTCTGGCTGCGCACCGACGACCTCGTGGCGTCGCGGGCGTTCTACGCGCTCGTTGCTCCTCTCGCAGGCCTCGGGATCCGCGATCTCGGTCCCGAGCACGTCCAGGTCCTCGGCACGAGCGCGTCCTTCTCCGTCGTCCCCGGCCGACCGACCCGCGGGCTTCACCTGGCCTTCCCCGCGACCACGAACGCAGCCGTCGATGCGTTCCACGAGAGTCTCGTCGGCGCCGGCTTTCGTGAGGACGGCCCGCCGGGCGCGAGACCCGAGTATCACCCCGGCTACTACTGCGCCTTCGTGCTCGATCCCGAGGGCAACAGCGTCGAGCTCGTCAACCACAACCGGGCGCTCGGCCATCCCTCCTAGAGCGGTTGGTCGTCTCTCGGCCGCGTAGGATCCATGCATGGCCGAGTTGCGGGAAACGCTGCATCACGTTGCTGATCTGATCGCGGACTATCGCGAGATCCTCCCCGATCAGGACGTGGCGCCGTCTCTGGGACGGGCCGCCGTTCGTGAAGCACTGTCACGTGAGCTGCCGGAGGGCCCCTCGCCGGTCGACGCCGTCGTCGACGAGCTCGTTGCAGGAGCGAAGCCCGGGCTCATGGCCTCCGCCGGGCCACGGTACTTCGGGTTCGTGATCGGTGGTTCTACCGACGCCGCGCTGGCGGCGGATCTCCTGACTGTCGGCTGGGACCAGTGTGCGTACAACGAAGCGCTCTCGCCCGCGGCGCTTGCCTTCGAGGACGTTGCCGGCATGTGGCTCAAGGAGCTACTCGGGCTTCCCGCATCGGCGTCTGTGGGCTTCACAACGGGTGGGCAGGGAGCGAACACGGTGGGGTTGGCAGCGGGGCGCTGGAAGGTGCTCGATCAGGTCGGCTGGGACGTGGGCCGGGACGGTCTCTGCGGTGCCCCTCGCCTGAGGGTCGTGGCGAACGCCGAGCGTCATGCCACGATCGATCGGAGTCTCCGCCTGCTCGGGCTCGGCGAAGGCGCAATCGAAGAAATCCCCGCACTCGCGAGCGGCGCGATGGACACCGACGCACTGCGTCAGGCGTTGCGCTCGCAGCCGGACACGCCGACGATCGTCTGCGCGCAGGCCGGCAACGTGAACACCGGAGCCTGCGACGATCTGACCGCCGTGACGTCGGCCGTTGCCGGGACGGGAGCGTGGGTCCACGTCGACGGTGCGTTCGGGCTCTGGGCTGCGGCCAATCCCGCCACGAGGCACCTCGTCGCCGGAATCGAAGCGGCCGACTCGTGGGCGTGCGACGGGCACAAGTGGCTGAACGTCCCCTACGACTCGGGGTTCGTGTTCTGCGCGCATCCGGACGTCCATGTCATCGCGATGGAGTACACGGCCTCGTATCTCACGGGACAGGTCGCCGGCCGCACGTTCGGTGGTGGCGATTTCGTGCCGGAGTCGTCGCGACGCGCACGGGGATTCGCGGCGTGGGCGGCACTCCGCGCGCTCGGCCGTTCGGGAGTGGCCGACCTCGTCGAGAGGTCGTGTGCACTGGCCCGACTGGGGGCGACGCTCCTGGGTGATCTCGACGGCGTCGAGGTGGTCAATGAGGTGGTGCTGAACCAGATCCTCGTGCGCGTCGGAGACACCGAGCTCACGAATCGGGTCGAGCAGCTGGTTCAGGCGGATGGGACGTGCTGGCTCGGAGCGACGACCTGGCGCGGCGAGCGGCTGCTGCGGATCTCGGTGTCGAACTGGTCGACGACGGAGCGGGACGTCGAGCTCACCGTCGGCGCCATCGCGCGGGCACGCGCCGAGGCGGTCGCCGCGACCTCGACCCCTGGCGCCCGAGGAACCGGCGCCGTCAGCTGAACGCCCACTGGTCCCAGTCGGCTACCGGCTCGTATCCGATCCTGGCGTAGATCGCGTTCGACGTGGGGTTCGCGAGATCGGTGAAGAGGAAGCAGAACCCGAGACCGGTTGCGAGTCGCTCGGCGGTCAAATCGGCGACGAGGGAGGTCGCATAGCCACGGCCGCGGTGCTCGGGTGGGGTGTAGACGGGGCCGACCCTGGTGCCGTTCGCGGTCGGATTCCCGAAGGCCGCGAGCGACACCGGCCCGTTGTCGTCCCAGAGGAGCCATACGCCGTGGGGATCGGCCTCGCGGCGCCGGTACATGGCCGCGGTGTATTCTCGATGTGGCGTTCCGCCGAGGGCTTCCTCGGAGAACCGGTCGAGCCAGTCGAGAACGGTCGTGAGGTCATCGCTCCCGGCCCTGCGCATCCTGCCGGAGGCGCGGGGAAGCTCGCGCACGACCGATGCGGCATGGACACGCTGCCTGATCGCAACGCGCGCCCGGGCGCCGGTCAGTTCCACCCAGGCGGACGCAAATCGCGCGACGACCTCGGCGGGGCCGACCGCTCCAGGGAGGCCGGGGTGCATGTCGAGAACGGCCTCCGCGACGGTGTCGACGGCCTCGAGCGAGTCGAAGCGGCTGAGGACGACGCCGTGGGGCGGTGTCCGAAGGAGACAGCCGACGATGTTGCCCGCATCCTCGACGACGACGAACGTCGGGTCGAAGCCGTAGAGCTGTGGTTCGTCGAGCAGGCGACCGAGCAGGCCGAGAGGCAGGTTGTGCTCGGGCTCGTGCGCGGTGAGGAACGAACCGGTCCGATCGAGAAACGCGGCTGCGGTGTCGATCCGGCGTGGCTGCGGCATCGCTGTCGAGCTTCGAGCCGCGCGCGGTCAGCCGGCTTCGTCGACGACCAGCCGGTCGTACGCGGGCAGCGTGAGGAACTCGACGTAGTCGGGCCGTGTCGCGATGCTCTCGAAGATCGTCCGCGCCTCGTCGTAACCGGGGCCGAGCGCCGCCATCTCCTCGTTCGTGATCCGGAGGACGTCGTCCGCCGCAAAGCGGTCGTGGTGGAGCCACTGCCAGATCTGGGAGCGGCTGATCTCTGCGGTCGCGGCGTCCTCCATGAGATTGTTGATCGCGACGGCGCCCGAGCCGTCGAGCCAGGCGGCGAGATACTGGATCCCGACCGAGACATTGTTGCGCAGGCCGTCCTCGGACGCCTCGCCGGGAGTTGCCGCGATGTTCAGGAGGTCGGCCGCGGTGACGGAGACGTCGTCGCGCTGCCGGTCTATCTGGTTCGGGCGGTCACCGAGCACCGCGTCGAAGGCCTCGTAGGCTGTGGGCACGAGGTCGGGGTGGGCGACCCAGGTGCCGTCGAACCCCTGTGATGCCTCGCGCTCCTTGTCCTCGCGCACCTTGGCGAGCGCGACGGCGTTCACCTCGGCGTCGCGACGCGAGGGAATGAACGCCGCCATGCCTCCCATCGCGAACGCGCCGCGGTGGTGACACGTCTTGACGAGAAGCTCGCAGTAGCTCCGCATGAACGGCACCGCCATCGTCACCGCGCCGCGGTCCGGCAGGACCATCTCCGGCCGGTGCCCGAGCTTCTTGATCACGCTGAAGATGTAGTCCCAGCGGCCGGCGTTGAGCCCGGCGGAGTGCTCGCGGAGCTCGTGGAGGATCTCGTCCATCTCGAACGCCGCGAGGATCGTCTCGATCAGGACCGTCGCCTTGATCGTCCCCTGTGCGACGCCGAGCCGCTCCTGCGACCAGGTGAAGACGTCGTTCCAGAGCCGTGCCTCGAGATGCGACTCGAGCTTCGGGAGGTAGAAGTAGCGCCCGTTGCGGCCGTGGTTGCGGAAGAAGTAGAGACCGAAGTCGAACAGCGACCCGGACATCGGAGCGCCGTCGACCTCGAAGTGCCTCTCGTCGAGATGCCAGCCGCGCGGGCGCACGAACAGCACCGCCGGATTCTCACCGAGTGCGTACTGCTTCTCGCCCGTGTCGAGCGAGATCGTCCGCTCGAGGGCATCCGTGAGGTTGCGCTGGCCGTCGATGCAGTTGAACCACGTCGGCGAGTTCGAGTCCTCGAAGTCGGCCATGAAGACGCGGGCGCCGGAGTTCAGCGCGTTGATCACCATCTTGCGGTCGACCGGGCCGGTGATCTCGACTCGCCGGTCGGCGATCTCGTCCGGGGTGGGCGCGACGCGCCAGTCACCAGCGCGAACGCTTGCCGTTTCCGGCAGGAAATCCGGGAGCTCCCCCGCGTGGAGGCGCTCGAGCCGTTCGGCTCTCCGAGCGAGCAGCTCGGCCCGGCGGTCGCCGAACTCCCGCTGCAGGTCGACGAGAAAGGCCTGCGCCTCCTCGGTGAGAACGTCGGTGGCGTCGGTCATCGTCTCGATCATCTCAGTTCCTCCGTTAGCGTTGCATCGAGTGCCACAGCGAGCCGGTCGGCATGCTGCTCCGCGAACACGAGCGGTGGCCGGATCTTGATCACGTTTCCGAGCGGGCCGGTCGCGCCGACGAGGATGCCACGACGGCGAAGACCGTTCGCGACCGCCGTGCCGATGTCCGACCGTCCGGTCGAGTCGCGGTCGAGCTCGACGCCCACGAAGAGCCCCGGGCCGCGCACGTCCCTGATCGCGGCCTGCCCGGCAGCGATCTCGGAGAGCCGCCCTCGGAGGTAGGAGCCCACCCGCTCGGCCCGCTCGGCGAGTTGTTCGCGCTCGATCACGTCGAGCACGGCCGTCCCGACCGCTGCAGCGACCGGTGACCCTGCGAACGTCGAGAAGAAATGCCAGCCGGCGGCGAACTCGGCAGCGATCGTGGGCGTCGTGACGACGGCGCCCATCGGGTGTCCGTTACCCATCGGCTTCCCGAGGGTGACGATGTCGGGCACGACCCCGTCCTGCCTGAAGCCCCAGAACGGCGTCCCGACCCTGCCGAAGCCGGCCTGAACCTCGTCGGCGAGGCAGAGGGCGCCGACGGCCCGGGCTCGACCGTACGCGGCGCGCAGGTAGCCGGGAGGGACGGCGAAGATGCCGTCGCTCGAGAAGACGTCGTCGCAGACGAGCAGCGCCGGGTCGTGCCCTCGCCCGCGCAGGCGCGCAAAGGCCTCGTCGACCTCGTCGGACACCCGCGCGGCTGCATTCGGCGCTCCGAGCGTCGCCGCTCCGCCGATTCGCGCCACCCACGGCTCGAGCGCGTCGGGCCCGAGCTCTTCCGGTGACAGGGCCGCCGTCGCGGCGGTCGTCCCGTGGTAGGCATGCTCGGTGATCACGACCCCGCGGTTCCCGGTCACGGCCCGCGCGATCTGGATCGCGACGTCGTTCGCCTCGCTGCCGGAGTTGACGAACATCACGACCGAGAGCTCGTCCGGCAACAACGCCACGAGCCGATCGGCGTAGGCGGCGACCTCGTCCACGAGGTAGCGCGTGTTCGTGGTGAGTCGCCTCGCCTGACCCGAGAGAGCGGCCGTCACGCGGGGATGTGCGTGCCCCACCTGTGGCACGTTGTTGTACGCGTCGAGCAGCTCGTTCCCGTCGGCGTCCGTCAGCCAGACGCCGCTGCCCGAGACGAGGCGAACCGGCTCGTCATAGGTGAGATCGAGCGCCGGCCCGAGCCGCTCCCGGCGCCGCGCGAGGCTCTCCTGGAGCGACGAGCCCGCGCGACGGGGAATGCCGCACGCCTCCTCGAGCGCCGCAGCGAGCGTCGCGGGGCCGCGGTCGTCGATGCGCCCGAGGGTCTCGAAGCAGTCCTCCTGGTCGGCCAGGATGTAGGCGACGTTGTCGGGGTGGAGCTCGGCCCGCCAGGCGGAGATCAGCACCGACTGCGCCATGCGCGCGCCCGCGAGCTCGGGCAACAATGCCACCTCGCCCCGCGTGAGCGGTCGGACCGCGTGATATGCCGTCGCGACCTCGACGAATGGATCGAGCGGGTCGTCGGCGCCGAATGCCTGGTAGGCGGCGGTGATCGCGGGATCGATGACCGTCGGCGCATGCACGAGGTCGCCGAAGTCGACGATCCCGGCCAGGCGCTCGGGGTCGCTCCGGTCGACGAGCACGTTTCCCGGGTTGACGTCCCCGTGGATCGCCGATGACGGCACGAGCTCGAGCGCCGGTGCGATGACGGTGTCGAACCGGTCGAGCCAGCGCTCGACGAGCGACCGGCGGCCCGCGTCGGAGATCATCTCGAGCTTCGGGCGCAGCTCGGCCAGCAGGGTGACGTCCCAGAGAATGGGCCGCCCCGCCAGCGGGTGCGTGAAGCCTGCGAGCGCCTGGTCGAGGCGTGCGACGGCCGCACCCACGGCGCGTCGCGTCGTGGGCGAGACGGGGCCGGACGGAAACGGGCTTCCGTCGATCAGGTCGACGAGCTGCACGGCATGGCCGACGCCCTCGATCGTGACCGAGCCGGTCGGCCGGCGGCCGACCGTCCGCCGCGGTTGCGGGATCGGCAGGCTCGTGTCCGCCCTGAGGGCGTGCTCCATGGCGAGCACCTGCATCTCGACGACGTCTGCAGGATCGGCCGGGTTGCCGACCTTGAGGACGTACGATCCCGCCGTCCCGTCGATCCGGAAGTTGCGGTCACGCTCGCCGTCGAGCGGCGTCGCGTCACCGTCGACATCGAAGACGGTGCGAGCGATCTCGGCGGCGAGCTCAGGGGGGACGTCCGGCGGCCGCGCTTCGAGGACGTCGTCGCTCACGGCGCCCCACGATAACGGTTCCCCACCCGCCCGAGCGACGGCGGTGGCTATGCCGCGCTCATCTCCGGCGTGAGGGGGTCGCCTTCGAACTGCTTCTCCTCGGTCGAGCCGCTGAGGGCCAGGGTCGATGCCGTCCCGCCGGAGATCGTTTGCAGGATCTCGTCGAAGTAGCCGGCGCCGACCTCGCGCTGGTGACGCGTTGCCGTGTAGCCCTCGCTCTCGAGCTCGAACTCGCGTTCCTGGAGCCGCACGTAGGCCGGCATCGCCTCGTTGCCGTAGCCGCGCGCGAGCTCGAACATGGAGAGGTTGGCGGCGTGGAAGCCTGCCAGCGTGATGAACTGGAAGCGGTAGCCGAGCTTCGCGAGGTCGCGCTGGAACGCCGCGATCTGCGCGTCGCTCAGGTGCTTGCGCCAGTTGAACGACGGTGAGCAGTTGTACGCGAGCAGCTGGTCGGGGAACTTCTCGTGGATCGCCGCGGCGAACTGCTCGGCCTCGGCCATGTCGGGCGTTGCGGTCTCGCACCAGATAAGGTCGGAGTAGGGCGCGTATGCGAGGCCGCGGGCGATCGCAGCCTCGATGCCGTCCCGTACGCGGAAGAAGCCCTCCGTGGTGCGCTCGCCCGTGCAGAACTCCCGGTCGATCTCGTCGATGTCACTCGTCAGGAGCGTGGCCGAGAGCGCATCGGTGCGGGCGACGACGAGCGTCGGCACGTCGGCGACGTCGGCGGCGAGCCGGGCTGCGACGAGCGTTCGGATGTGCTGCGCGGTCGGCACGAGCACCTTGCCGCCGAGGTGGCCGCACTTCTTCTCCGAGGAGAGCTGGTCCTCGAAATGCACGGCAGCGGCGCCGGCCTCGATGAACGACTTCATCATCTCGTAGGCGTTCAGCGGACCGCCGAAACCGGCCTCTGCGTCGGCGACGATCGGTGCGAGCCAGTGGGTCGAATCGTCTCCCTCGGCGTGCGTGATCTGGTCCGCGCGCAGAAGGGCGCTGTTGATCCGCTTCACGAGGGCCGGGGCGCTGTTTGCCGGATAGAGGCTCTGGTCAGGGTAGGTGTTCCCGGAGAGGTTTGCATCTGCTGCGACCTGCCAGCCGGAGAGGTAGATCGCCTTCAGTCCGGCCTTCACCATCTGGACTGCCTGGCCGCCGGTCATCGCCCCGAGGGCGGGAACCCACTCCTCCTCTGCGAGGAGCGTGCGCAAGCGTGTCGCGCCGAGGCGGGCCAGGGTGTGCTCAATCGTGACGGAGCCGCGGAGACGCTCGACGTCCTCCTGGCTGTAGGGGCGCTCGATCGTGTCGGTCGGGCTCATGTTCTGCTCTCCTCTGGATCCAAAGTGACGATTCTTGGATCCATTATAGCCGGAAGTAGCCGGGTTTGTCGCCTAAACCGTCTATTTCGGATCCGAAAACACGACATCTTGTACACTCCCGTCATGAGCACGCTGCTCTCGACGAAGGCCGACGACATCGCGCGCGTGCTCGAGGACGAGATCGTCGGCGGCCTCGTCCCTCCGGGCACGGTGCTGCGTCAGGAGCAGCTGTCCGAGCGGTTCGAGGTCTCGCGGACGCCCGTGCGGGAAGCGCTACGGCGCCTCGCCGCGCTCGGGCTCGTCTCGTTCGAGCCCAACCGGGGCGTCCGCGTGCGATCGCTCTCTCCCGGGGAGCTCCGTGAGGCCTACCTGGTGCGCGCCGAGCTCGAGTCGCTCGTGACCGAGGTGGCCACGTCGCGCATGACCGCGGCCGACTTCGAGGCGCTCGACGCCGCCGAGCAGCGGTTCTCGGCCATGACCCTCGAGTTGCGGGAGCAGGCCCGGCACGGCCTCGCGAGTGAGTCACCCCTCTTCGTCGACTGGATGCAGGCCAATTACGCCTTTCACGACGTCATCTACGCCGTGGCGGCGATGCCCTTCGTCGAGCGCCTTGCGAAGAGCGCCCGGCGGACCTTCATCGGCGACCGTGTGTGGAGCGCTCGGGTGGAGCTCGACGAGCTGTACGCGAAGAACGATCTTCAGCATCGGGCGATCCGTGAGGCGATCGCGGCGGGGAGCGCGGCCGGTGCGCGGTTGCTCGCGCGCGAGCACGTCCTCTCGTCGGGCCGGCTGATCGAGGTCGTGATCGAGTCGCTCAGCACCACCCCCGACCCGCTGTAGGGGCGGGCCTGTCCCGCGCGACCGCGAGGACGTTACGCGAGGGCGAGGTCGGCCAGCGTGCGCATGTCGGGCACTGTCAGCTCGGGTGTCGCGGTCGCGGGGGGTGTGGCGCCGAACCCCGGCAGGCCCTGGCGGCGGTCGACCCAGACGCTCGTGAGGCCCAGCTCCCTCGCGGGCACGTGGTCGTGGAAGAGGCTCTGCGCAGCGTGCAGGATTCGCTCGCGCGGGACGTCGATCGTCTGGAACGCGAGCTCGAACGGACGATGGCTCGGCTTGTAGGCGCTCGCGTCCTCGGCGGTCACGACCCAGTCGAAGGTCACGCCGAGCCGGCGGTTCGAGCGCGCGAAGAGATCGCGATCGCAGTTCGTGATCACGCCGAGCCGGAACCGGGCCTGCAGTCGCCGGAGCGCGGTCGCGCTGTCCCGGAATGCGGGCCAGTCGCCCATCGCCTCTGCGAAGCCGTCTGCCTCGTCGTCGGACGCCTCGAATCCGAGCTCGCCGCAGAGCGCGCGTAGGCCACGGGCGAGAACGGCACGGTAGGGGGCATAGCTGCCTCCCTCGAGTGCAGCTTCGTGGCGCGCGTAGCGCTCCAGAAGCTCATCGTCCCCGGCCTCGATTCCGTGCGGGGCGAGGACCGGTTGGAATGCGTCGAGGATGCCGCGCTCCCAGTCGATCAGGGTGCCGTAGCAGTCGAACGTGATCGCGTCGAAGCGCCTGAAATCGATCTCGGCCACGCCGTTCAGTCCCAGAACCGATCGAACGCGGCCGGGTCACTGGGGAGCGCGAGGACGTCGCGCACGAGGCCACCCTCGATGCGGAAGAGCAACACCTGGTCGAGCTCGAGCCGCCGGCCTTTGCGCTCCCCGCTCGCACGGTAGAGCGCCGCCGCCCTCGAATCGGATGCGAGGACGTCGATCAGCGAGGACGCGTAGGTTCCATCGGTCTCCTTCGGCAGCCGCCCGAGGAAGGCGAAGATCTCGGATCTGCCGCGGAACGTCCCCGCCATCGTACCCGTCCCGGGCACGGTCCAGGTCGCGTCCTCCGCGAACGCGTCCCGGAGCGCGAGCCCCTGCTTCTGCGCGAACGCGTCGAAGATCCGCCGCACCAGGGCGTCGTTCTCAGCGCGCGCCACGACTCGCCTCCCAGCGGTCGATCAGCCCCTCGACGTGGCGCCGCTGCGCCTCCCCGAACGGGTAGCGGTCGAGCAGGCGCCGGGCCTCGGCCGGGTCGTCGTTCGCAACGGCTGCCTCGAGCCGCTCGCGCTCGGGGGTGGGCTGGCGCAGCTGCCGGCGAAGCCATCGCAGCAGGCTCACCGTCTCCTGATCGGCCGGTTGTGCCATGCCGCTCAGCTTACGCCGTCGCCGGCTTCGGAGCCGCGCAGAGACGATAGGGTGGGAGGAGTGGACACGTTTCTCGCGATCGCGAGTCGTCGTGACGAACGCCGCATGATTCCCGGTGCGCTACCGTCCGAGCTCGCCTGGCGGTTGCTCGATGCCGGGCGACTCTCGGGTTCGGCGGGCAACCGTCAGCCGTGGACATTCGTGGTCCCGACGTCGCGCGCCCGGATCGAAGCGCTCGCAGAGACGGTGTTCGTCCCAGCAAACGTTCTCAGCGCCGGGCTCGTCGTCGCCGTCGTCGTGAGTGGCAAGGGGCCGGTCTCGTTCGATGCCGGGCGAGCCGCGCAGAGCATGCTCCTCGCAGCGTGGGCGGAGGGGCTTGCCTCGTGCCCGAACGGCATCGCCGACGCCGAGGGCGCACGCAGCGCGCTCGGAGCTGCCGAGGACGAGAAGCCCGTGATCGTTCTCTCGTTCGGGTATCCCGAGCGGCCGCGCGACGCAGGCATCCGTACCGCGGGCGAATGGAGCGCGCGGGCCAACCGCAAGCCACTCGAGGAGCTCGTGCGATGGCTGCCGTGACGCGGATGCGTGGGGGCCTCGATCTCGGAGGCACCAAGATCCAGGCGGTCGTGACGGACGGCGAGGCGGGGGTGCTCGGGAGGGCGCGGCGGGAGACGCCGCAGCAGGGCGGCCCGGAGGCGGTCGTGTTCGAGCTTGCCGAAGCGCTCCGAACGGCGCTCGACGAGGCCGGTGTCGAGCCGATGGGGCTCGCGGCGATCGGCGTGGGGGCGCCCGGCACCATCGACGTCGACAATGGAACCGTCACCCAGGTAGCGAACATCGAGGGCTGGGACCTACCGTTTCCGCTCGGGCCCGCACTGGCCGAAGAGCTCGGGCGGCCGGTGCGGATCGGCAATGACGTGAACGTCGCGGTCGAGGCAGAGCGCCGATACGGGGCGGGCCGGGAGTTCGAGTCGTTTCTCGGCGTCTTCTGGGGAACGGGTGTCGGGGGCGGGATCGTCATGAACGGCATGCACGTGGTCGGTCGAGGCTCGGCGGGCGAAATCGGCCATGTCTGCGCGCGTCCAGGTGGACGTCGCTGCAACTGCGGGCTCAAGGGGTGTGTCGAGGCATATGCGGGCCGCGGCGCTCTCGAGGAGCAGGCCCGGAAGCGTGCTGCGGACCACGACACCGTCCTGTTCGAGATCATGGAGAAACGAGGTCGTGACCGGCTGACGAGCGGCGTCTGGCTGCGTGCGCTCCAGGCGGATGACCAGATGGCGAAGGAGCTGGTCGAGAGCGCAATCGAGGCGCTCGGCGTCGGGATCGGATCGGCGGTGACGCTGCTCGACGTCGAGGCTGTCGTCGTCGGTGGCGGGCTCGGCGAGCGTCTCGGCCCCGACTGGCTCGCGCATATCGAGGCGGCAGCGGCGGAGCACACCTTCTTCACCGAGGCCCCGGTCTACCGGCTTGCCGAGCTGGGTGACCTCGGCGGCGCGATCGGCGCGAGCCTTCTCAAGTGAGGGTCGCGATCGTCACCGGCTCCGGCCGGGGCATCGGCGCGGCGGTCGCACGTCGCCTGTACGCGGACGGCTGGGCGCTCGTCCTGGGCGACATCGACGCCGACGCGGTCACGCTGCTCGCCGCCGAGCTCGGCCGGGATGCAGCTCCGGTGCGGCTCGATGTCCGCGATCCCGAGGCATGGGATCGCGCCGTGGCGCTCGCGGCAGAGGCCGGCGATCTCGCCGCGCTCGTCAACTGCGCGGCCCGCACCGACATCCGGGATCTCTTCGAGATAACGCCGGACGAGTGGGACGACGTGCTCGCGACGAACCTTCGCGGGCCGTTCCTCGGCATCAGGGTGATCGGCCCACTCCTGCGAGCGCGCGGCGGCGGGCGGATCGTCAACATCGCGTCGGACTCCGCATTCCGGGGCCGGGGCGTCACGGGCGCGCACTACGCGACCTCGAAGGCCGGCCTGATCGCCCTCACGCGGCGCGCCGCCGCAGCGCTCGCTCCCGCGGGCGTGACGGTGAATGCCGTCGCTCCCGGGACGATCGACGGTGAGACGGTGCGCGAGCTCGCGGGAGCGCGGATCGCCGAGCTCGCGGGCGAGATCCCGGCCGGCCGGCTCGGCCGCCCCGAGGAGATCGCGGCCCTCGTCGCGTGGCTCCTCACCGACGAGGCCGCCTACGTCAACGGCGCCACGCTTCTCGCCGACGGAGGCGCCGCGCTGTAGAGCGGGACGAGTTCCGTGCAGGAGCGGGCCTGCCCCTACGCTGCCGGGAGGGAGCGGCGCAGGAACCGGAGGAGGTTGTCGCAGCTGACCGCTGCGATATCCGTCTCGTTCCATCCCCGGGAGCGCATCTTCTCGACAAGCCCGGGGTAGTCCTCCGGCCCCTTCAAGCCCTCGATACCCGCGCCGGGCTCGAGGCCCGGAGGCATCAACCCATCCCCGGGAACGGGCATCGGGGGGAGCACCTGGCTCAGGCGGGTGGTGAAGTCGCCGCCGAGGCAGACGCCCTCGACGCCGACGATCTCGATCGCGTGCTCGAGGTGGTCGACGACGCGGTCGAGCGTTCGCGTGACGGGGTCGATCGCGAGCGGATGCACCATCAGGCCGAAGAGCCCACCCGCATCGGCAAGCGATCGGAGCTGATCGTCATCGAGGTTGCGGGGATGGTCGTTGACCGCGCGGCAGCCGGCATGTGAGCAGATGACCGGCGCTCCATTCGCGCGGGTGATGATCTCCGAGAACGCCTTCGTGGAGGCGTGGGCGAGGTCGAGGATGACACCCAGGTCGACCAGCTCGTCGACGAGTGCGCGCCCGAGCTGCGAGAGGCCGCCGTCCTCGGCGGCGCCGTCGGAGTACGGGTTGCGGCGGTTCCACGTGAGACCCGCCATCCGGACCCCGAGCTCCCAGAACGTCTCGGCCGGCCAGAGCTCGTAGCCGAACTGCTCGACGCCCTCGAGCGACAGCATCAGCCCGATCCGCTCGCGGCGCTCGACGACGTCGAGATCGGTGGCGGACCGGACCTGCTGCACGCGGTCGCCGTTCTCCTTCACCGCCCGGAGGAGGCAGGTCGCCTGGCCGAGGGCCTCGCGAAGCGTCCCCTCGGGTTGTCGCTCGAGCTCGACGAAGACCGGGCACACCTGCAGCCCGACGCCACCCGCCTCGAGGAGAGGGAGCCAGGTGCGGGCAAACGTCTCGCGCTCGCCGAAGCGGAGCTCGCGGTAGCCGAGCTCGAGCAGGAGATCGAGATGCGCATCCGCGATCATCGCGGGAGTCTACGGCCTCGGAGGGTCGGGCTCCGGAGGCGATCCGGCCGTGTCGTGACCTGGATCTTGACATTCCCGGGACTACGGTTTAGTTTGTACGACGGCCATACAAAACCCGCCGCTGGGTTGACAACGTCGCAGCTGACATCCCCCCGTTCCGGATCGCGCGCATGACCTTCGAGCGCGGCGGTAGCACACCCTCTCGCTCCGATCAGACGACCGTCCGCCGCGCGAACCTCGGCGTCGTGCTCCAGCAGATCGCCGTAGGTGAGCCACGCACGCGGGCCAGGGTCGCCGCCGAGACGGGGCTGACGCGCGGGACCGTGTCGAGCCTCGTCGGCGAGCTGATCGACCTCGACCTCCTGCGCGAGACGGGCGAGGACGAGCGCTCGGGCCGCGCGGGCCGCCCGGGGCAAGGTCTCGAGCTCGACGATCGCATCGTTGCGGTCGGACTCGAGGTCAACGTCGACTATCTCGCAGTCTGCGTCGAGGACCTCCGCGGCACGATCCGATACGAGAAACGCGTTCATACCGACAACCGACGCTCGTCTCACCGGCCGGTCCTCAACCGCCTCGCACGGATGGCCGAGGGGGCGCTCGGCATGATCGCGGAGGAGAACCTGCTTCCGGCCGGCGTCGCGGTCGCGTTGCCCGGGCTCATCGAATCCGAGTCGGGGACGCTGCTGCGCGCGCCGAATCTCGGGTGGTCGGAGATCTCGGTCGCGAGCCATGTCGCGGCGAAGCTCGGCGGACTGGAAGTGCGCGTCGACAACGAGGCCAACCTCGCGGCGATCGCCGAGCACTGGCAGGGCGTGGCCCGCGGCCACGACAACTTCATCTGCGTCTTCGGCGAGGTGGGCGTCGGGGCGGGCATCTTCATCGGCGGGGATCTCTTCCGTGGCGCTCACGGCTTCGGCGCGGAGCTCGGGCATATCACGGTCGAACCGAATGGGCTCCCGTGCAAGTGCGGCTCGACGGGCTGCCTCGAGACGATTGTCGGCCAGGAGGCGATAGCCCGCCGTGCCGGAATCGACATCGGTGGGCGCGGCCGCGCGCGGAGCATCACGCGCGAGCTCGTGCGGCGAGCCGAGAGCGGCGATCAAGGCGTCATCGAGAGCCTCGCGCAGACGGGCCGCTACCTTGGGATCGGTCTCGCGTCCGCCGTGAACCTGCTCGACGTGGATGTCGTCGTGCTCGGTGGTTGCTTCGGCCCGCTTGCACCGTGGCTCGTCGATGAGATCCGGAAGACGCTCGGCGAGCGGGTGCTCTCCGCCGCATGGTCCGCGTGCGAGCTGCGTGCGTCGGATCTCGGTGAGGGTGCAGCCGTTCGCGGCGCCGCCGCACTGACCCTGACGTCGGTGCTCGCCGAGCCCTGGCTCGTGGCAGAGCACGCCGCGACGCGGGAGAACGTTGTCTCGTGACTGTCCCACTGTTCACCAACGGCCACCGGTGGCCGCGTGCCGAACGCCAGGCTGGTCGGCGCCGGAACGACCGAGCAAGGAGGTGTGATCAGCGCCCGAACGGGTAGGTGCACGATCCCGCGGAGGCGGCTGTTGTACGCCGTCAGCGCGGGTTGTAGGCTAGCCACGCCGTACGACACGGCAAAAATCAAGAGGAGAACAATCGTGAAGAACTTTGTCATCATGTTCGTCGTCGCACTCGCCGCGGTCAGCGTGGCAGTCACGGCGGCATTCGCCAAGAGCGAACGGCAGTCGGCAAGTGCCCAGGCGTGTGTCTTGCTGCCGGACAGCAAGTCGTCCGTGCGCTGGGAGACCCAGGACCGCCGGTTCCTCGGCGCCGCCTTCAAGAAGGCCGGCGTCTCGTACACCATCGTCAACGCCGAGGGCGATGCGCAGCGCCAGAAGTCGCAGGCCGACACGTGCCTCGCAAACGGCGCCAAGGTGATCCTGCTCGTCAACCTCGACTCCGGCTCAGGTGCCGCGATCGAGGCTGCTGCGAAGGCAAAGGGTGCGAAGACGATCGACTACGACCGCCTCACGCTCAACGGGTCGGCGTCGTACTACGTCTCCTTCGACAACGTGCAGGTCGGCAGGCTCGAGGGCCTGGCCTCGTGCAGGGCCTCATCGACAAGGGCAAGTTCGGCAGCAAGCCGGTCGTCGCCGTACCTGAACGGTGGGCCGACCGACAACAACTCGACCCTCTTCAAGCGCGGCTACGCGAGCGTCGATCGAGCCGTACTTCAAGAGCGGCACGTTCAAGAAGGGCCCCGACACAGTCGGTCCCGGGCTGGGACAACCAGAAGGCTCGCACGATCTTCGAGCAGATGCTGTCGCGAACCGGCAACAAGATCGACGCAGTCGCCGCGGCCAACGACGGGCTCGCGAACGCGGCAATCACCGCCCTCAAGGCGAAGAAGCTGAAGCCGATCCCGACCTCGGGCCAGGATGCGACCGCCCAGGGCGTGCAGAACATGATCTCCTTCTGGCAGTCCGGGACGGTCTACAAGTCGATCAAGGCGGAGGCCAACGCTGCGGCCGCACTGGCCATCTCCCTGCTGAAGGGGAAGCCCACCGGCGTCAACGGCAAGACCTTCGATGGTAAGCGCCAGGTTCCGTCCGTGCTCCTGCGGCCGGTTCTCGTCACGAAGGACAATTACACGATCCTCTTCAACGAGGGCTTCCTCAAGAAGAGCGAGGTCTGTAACGGCATCTACAAGAAGTACTGCTAGGTAGCTACACGATCAACCGGCGGGGCGCGCCTTCGGGCGCGCCCCGCCCGACCCGCGGGAGCCGAACCATTGACCGAGATTCTCGACCATCCAGCCCCTGCAGATCGCGTGACGCCGATTCTCGAGACGCGGGGCATCACGAAGAGCTTTGGCTCGGTGCAGGCGCTCACCGACGTGGACTTCGGGTCCGGAGCGGCGAGGTGATGGCGCTCGTCGGCGACAACGGTGCCGGCAAGTCGACGTTGATCAAGTGCATCGTCGGGATCTACCCGACCGACCGTGGCGAGATCCACTTCGACGGTAAGAAGGTCGACATCCACGGCCCGAAGGACAGCTGCGCAATCTCGGCATCGAGGTCGTCTACCAGGACCTCGCGTTGTGCGACAACCTCGACGTCGTCCAGAACATGTACCTCGGCCGCGAGGACGCACGACATGATCGGCGCCTGAGGGAGCCCGAGATGGAGGCGCACACCGCCGAGACGATGCAGTCGCTCGCCGTCACGACCATCGGCTCGATCCGGCAGAAGGTTGCGAGCCTCTCGGGCGGGCAGCGGCAGTCCGTCGCGATCGCGCGCGCGGTGATGTGGAACTCGCGCCTCGTCATCCTCGACGAGCCGACCGCCGCGCTCGGCGTGGCCCAGACGCGTCAGGTGCTCGATCTCGTGCAAGCGCCTCGCCGAACAGGGGCTCGCCGTCGTGATCATCTCGCACAACCTGCACGACATCTTCGAGGTCGCTGACCGGATCACGGTGCTCCGGCTCGGACGCAATGTCGCCGTTTACGAACGCGACGAAGACGACCCAGCAGGAGGTCGTCCATGCGATCACGGCCGGCGTCCCGACGAAGGTCGCCGGGCATCGCCGGGACGGGTGCGAGGAGCGGTCGTGAGCGCCGAGGCGGAGGCAGCCGCCGCGCACCGCGCCCCCCGGCCAGGCGACAGGCAACGCGATCGGCGATGTCGTGCGTCGGCCGCTGTCGAGGCGATCAAGCAGGGCGAGGTCGGGAGCCTGCCGGTCATCGTCGGGCTGATCCTGATCGTCGGCTTCTTCTACTCGAAGAACTCGAACTTCCTCTCGGCCGGGAACTTCACCAACCTGATGACGCAGATGGCCGGCGTGACGATGATCGCAATCGGTGTCGTCTTCGTGCTGCTGCTGGGAGAGATCGATCTGTCGATCGGGTACGTGGCAGGTATCGCCGGCGTGGTCGTGGCCGAGCTGCAGCTCCCCGGCGGGAGCTGGGAGATCAAGGGGGTCGTGGCGATCGTCGATCGCCGTGATCGTTACCGCGCTGATCGGCGCCCTGCAGGGATCGATCGTCGCCTACATCGGGGTGCCGTCTTTCGTCGTCACGCTCGCCGGCCTGCTCTTCTGGCAGGGCGTCATCCTCTAAGTGATCGGCGACCAGGGCGTGATCGTGATCCAGGACAACACGATCAACAACGTCGCCAACTACTTCTTCAGCAGTACGGCCGGCCTGCTCATAGCTGCGGCCGCAACGGCGCTCTTCAGCCTCGGCACGATCATGGGCGTCATCGGTCGGCGCAGGCACGGGATCGTGACCGACAACATCGTCCTCGTCGCGCTCAAGCTCGTCGGGTTCGCGGTCGTCGCCTTCGGCGTCGTCATCTGGGCGAACAAGGAACGCGGGCTTCCGTTCGCGTTCCTGCTCGTGATCGTTCTGCTCGTCTTTTGGACGTTCGTTGCCGAGCGCACGACGTTCGGCCGTCACGTCTACGCCGTCGGTGGGAACGCCGAGGCGGCTCGACGCGCCGGCATCAATGTGCGCTCGATCAGCGATCCTCGTCTTCATGATCTCCTCGGGCATGGCGGGCCTGGGCGGAGTGGTTCTTGCTGCGCGCCTCAACTCGGTCGACCTGAACGCCGGCGGCGGCACGCTGCTGCTCGACTCGATCGCCGCGGCGGTGATCGGTGGCACGAGCCTCTTCGGTGGGCGTGGTCGCGTGATCAGCGCACTGATGGGTGCACTCATCATCTCCACCGTTGCGAACGGCATCGACCTGCTCGGCTACAGCTCCGCGATCAAGTACATGGTCACGGGGCTCATTCTCCTAGCCGCAGTCACGCTCGACGCGCTCTCGCGCAAGCGGCTGGAGCGGTCCGGGCGCTGAGGTGTTCGGCGGGGCGGCCGGAATCGGCCGACCCCGCCGCCTATCCGTCAGCGATACGTGATCGCCTCGCGCCGTCCGCTCGTGCCCGAACGGACGATGGCGTCGCACACCTCTGCTGCCCGGTAGCCGTCCTCGAACGTCGCCCCGTAGGGCGCAACGTCCGTGTCGTTCTTGATCGCGGCGAGCAGATGGTGGATCTCGTGGACGAAGCTCTCGCCCCAGCCGATGATGTGCCCGGGCGGCCACCAGAACTCCCAGAACGGGTGGTCGGCCTCCGAGACGAGCACTTTCTTGAAGCCGCGGGCCCGGTCGCCGTCCGCGCGGAAGACGTGCAGCTCGTTCAGGTTCTCCATGTCGAAGGCGAGCGACCCCCTCGACCCGTTGATCTCCCACTGGAACGCATTGCGGCGGCCGAGCGCGAACCGGGTCGCCTCGATCGTCCCGACGGCCCCGTTGTCGAAGGCCACGGCCGCCTCGATCGCGTCATCGACCTCGCGGCCGGGGAGAAACGTCTGGACGAGCGCAGAGACGGACGAGATCTCACCGACGAGAAAGCGCGCCAGGTCGATCACGTGGGCGCCGAGGTCGCCGAGCGCCCCGGAGCCCGCTGCGGCGGCGTCGAAGCGCCACGTGTCGAGCGACGGGTCGTCGCCCCAGTCCTGGAGGTAGCGGCCCCTGAAGTGACGGATCTCGCCGAGCTCGCCGGCGTCGATCATCTCGCGCGCCAGCCGCACGGCGGGAACGAATCGGTAGTTGAACGCGCACAGGTGCTTCACGCCCGTCGCCGCGACGCGCTGCCAGATGTCGTAGCTCTCGTCGGCATCGCGACCGAGGGGCTTCTCACAGAGGACGTGCTTGCCGGCCTCCGCTGCCGCGATCGTCGGCTCGGCGTGCAGCGAGTTCGGGCCACCGTTGTCGAAGAGCCCGATCGACGGGTCGCTGACAATGTCGCGCCAGTCCGTCGTCCAGCGCTCGTACCCGTACCGTTGCGCCGCGCCCGCAACGGCAGCCTCGTCCCTGCCGGCGATCGCCACGAGCTTCGGGAGGAGCGGCGGCGGCCACGTCATGTAGGCGATCTTCCGGAACGCGTTGGAGTGTGCCTTGCCCATGAACGCATAGCCGAGCATCCCGATTCCGATCTCCTCGATCTCACCTACCGCGGCATCGCTGACCTTCGCGCCGATCCCACTTGCGTTGTCGCTCACGCGTTCGCTCCTCTCGTTCGAAACGGCCGTTTGGGAGATACTACGAGCCACCCCCTGACCCCGAGGAGAAGCCTGAGAATGAAGACGTCACTTGGAATCTGGGCGCTCGGCCCGATGATCACTCGGTTCGTGCCGATGGGCTACCAGCCCGAGCACACGAACGAGTCGACGGCGGTGAAGGTGCGGCGTGCGGTCGAGGGCCTTGGCGACCTGATGGACGATTACGAGTTCCACTATCCGGGCGAGCTCAACCCGGAGAACCTCGACGAGGTGCGCGAGGCGCTCGACGGCCACGGGATCGCCGCGGTCTGCACCGGGCTCCACACGGACTCGCGCTTCGGCCGCGGTGGGTTGACCTCGCCGGACGGGGCGACGCGGGCCGAGGCGCGGCGCCTGACGCGTGAGACGGCCGACCTCGCAGGCGCGGTCGGGGCGAACATGATCTGCTGGCCCGGGATCGAGGGCTACAACTACCCGTTTCAGACGTCGTACGCACAGGCGTGGGAGTGGTTCATCGAGGGCATCGCCGAGGCGGCCGAGACGTGCGCGAAGCATGGCGTGAAGCTGTTCCTCGAGCACAAGAACTCGGAGCCGGCGATGAAGATCTTCATGCGCAACATCGGGATGACGCTCCACGTGATCCACACCCTGCGCGCCCAGGGCATCACGAACGTCCAGGTCAACATGGACTGGCAGCACCTCATCATGAACGGTGAGTCGCTCGGCGAGTACGCCGCGATGCTCGCAGCGGAGGGGCTGCTCGGTCACCAGCACGCGAACTCCGGCTGGGGCACGTTCGACGACGACAACATGGTCGGCGCGACGGCGTTCATGGAGACGCTCGAGCTCGCGCTCGAGTTGCGCCGGGCGAGCTACGGCGAGAGCGGCGGGATCCTCGGCTTCGACCTCTACCCGTACACCGAGGACGCGGTCGCAGCCGTCAAGCGCTCTGTCCTGCAGTGGAACTTCATCGACTCGGTGGCCGGGAAGATCGACGACGCCGCGTTGCGCGAAGCCCAGAGCACGAAGGACGCCGTCCGCGCCTACGAGATCGTCTACGCCGCGCTCGGTGCGTAGGACGAGCGACGACCTGGCGGAGCTGACGGGCCGACTCGTCGCGATCGAGTCGACCAACCCCGATCTCGTGCCCGACGGCGTCGGCGAAGCGGAGATCGCAGCGTTCGTCGCTGCCTGGCTCGCTGACGCGGGCCTCGACGTCGACGTCTACGAGGCTGCTCCCGGGCGGACGAACGTCGTCGGCGTCGCCCGGGGGAGCGGCGGCGGCCGCTCGCTGCTCCTGAACGCCCACATGGACACGGTCGGCGTGGCCGGGATGGAGGCGCCGTTCGAGCCGGCCGTGCGCGACGGCCGCCTGCACGGGCGCGGCTCCGGCGATATGAAGGGCTCGCTCGCCGCCACGATGTTGGTCGGCGCTGCGGCTGTACGGGAGGGCTTCCGCGGCGACCTCATCGTGGCGGCGGTGGCCGACGAGGAGGTGGGAAGCCTGGGTACCGAGGCGCTCGTGCGCCGCACGACCGCCGACGCGGCAATCGTCACCGAGCCCACCGACGAGGTCGTCGCGGTCGCCCACAAGGGATTCGTCGCGTTCGAGATCGAAACGGTCGGGCACGCTGCGCACGGCTCGCGACCCGACATCGGAGTCGACGCGATCGCCGCGATGGGGCCGGTTCTCTCGGGGATCGCCGCGCTCGACACGCGGTTGCGTGCCGGAGTCGGTCACCCGCTCCTCGGCACCGGCTCCGTCCACGCAGCCGTCATCGAGGGCGGCCAGGAGTACTCGAGCTACCCGGCCGGTTGTCTGCTGAAAGGGGAGCGCCGCACCGTTCCCGGCGAGACGATCGGGCTGATTCGCGCCGAGCTCGACGAGCTGACGGCCGGCACCGGGGCGAGCGTCAGCATCCCCTTCCACCGAGGCCCGTTCGAGGCCGCGAGCGACGCGCCGGTCGTGACCGCGTTACACCGGCACCTCGGCAGCGATGCGGTTGGAGGCGTCGCGTTCTGGGCCGACTCTGCGCTTCTCGCGGAGGCCGGCATCTCGACCGTCGTGTACGGCCCGATCGTCGGCGGCCTCCACGGTGAGGACGAGTGGGTCGACCTGGCGTCGCTCGAACGCTGCCACGATGCGTACCTCGCGGTCGCGTGCGAGATCTGTCGCTGATGCGCCTACACCTCCGCCAGGGCTTCTGCGAGTCGGGCGCGCGCCTCGTCGGTCACGGGCGCCCCGTGCGAGACGAGGATGCGTTCGACCGGCAGGTCGAGCAGCGGCTTCAGCCCGGCCCGCAGCCGGGCATGTCCGATCCCGCTCGGGAGCCACGATTCCGGGCAGAGGCGAACGCCTCCGTCGCCGTCGCCGAGAAGGACGTCGCCCGGGACGAGCGCGCCGTGCGCCGGAAGCCAGTACGCGACCTCGGTCGAGCGCCCCGTCGCGAATGCCTCGATGCCGCCCGGCAGCGTGTCGCCCGGCCTGAAGACCACCGGCTCGACCCCTGTGCGCCGCTCGTTGGCGGCGCGGGCGCGGCTCGTCGAGTGCAGGCAGCCGTCGTAGCGCCGGACGACCTCACCCGCGCTTCTCGCGTGCCAGAAGACGGTGATGTAGACGTGAACCGGGAGACCGAGGCGGCTCACGTCGCGGTCGAGCGCCTCCCAGAGTCGTGCCGCCTCCGACCGCTCCGACGGTACGAGCGGGTCGATCAGGACGACGGCGTCGGGCCCCTCGACGTAGACGCAGCCGACCTCGTCACGCCACTCGTCGTAGAACGTCGTCCAGCGCCACAGCCCATCCGCGAAGCGCGTCACCTCCATGGCTCCTGACGGTACCACCGCCCTCGTCGGGCTCGACGTCGGCACGACCGGCGTCAAAGCGGTCGCCGTTGCCCCGGACGGCCACGTTCTCGGGCGGGCCGAGCGCGGCTATCCGCTGTCGACCCCGAGGCCGGGCTGGTCGGAGCAGGATCCCGAGGACTGGTGGGCCCGAGCGCTCGCGGCGATCTCGGACCTCGGCCCGCTCGAGATCGCCGGGATCGGCCTCTCGGGCCAGATGCACGGCCTCGTCGCGCTCGACGCCGCCGACCGCATCGTCCGTCCCGCGATCCTCTGGAACGACCAGCGGACGGCGGTCGAGTGTGCCGAGATCGAGGAGCGCATCGGGCTCGAGCGGCTGATCGCGCTGACGGGCAACCGTGCCCTGACGGGGTTCACCGCACCGAAGCTCCTCTGGCTCCGGCGCCACGAGCCCGAGGCCTTCGGCCGGATCGCGCGCATCATGCTGCCGAAGGACTACGTGCGGCTCCGACTCACGGGCGAGTGGGCCACCGACGTCGCAGATGCATCGGGCACCTTGCTGCTCGACGTCGCACGTCGCGACTGGTCGACCGACGTGCTCGACGCGCTCGACCTCGACCCCGGCATCCTGCCGCCGCTCCTCGAGTCACCCGAGGTCTCCGGGGTCACCCGGGCTTGTGACACTTTGTCACGAGGAATTCCGGTCGCGGCGGGTGCGGGTGACTGCGCGGCCGCGGCGCTCGGGGTGGGAATCGACCGACCGGGGCCGCTCTCGATCGTGATGGGCACGTCCGGGGTCGTCTTCGCGGCCCTGCCCTCGTTCGCGAGCGATCCGGAGGCGCGCGTGCATGCGTTCTGCCATGCGCTGCCCGGCCAGTGGCACGCGATGGGCGTCATGCTCTCGGCGGCGGGCTCGTTGCAGTGGCTCCACGATCGACTCGCGCCCGAGGTGTCGTTCACCGACCTCGTCGCGGAGGCGGAGGCGTGGGCGCCGGGCGTGGAGGGGCTGCTCTTTGCGCCCTATCTCGCCGGTGAGCGCACCCCGCACGCCGATCCGTCCGCGCGGGCGGCGTTCACCGGTCTCGAGCTTCGCCACGACCGGGGCGCGCTCGTGCGCGCGGTTCTCGAAGGCGTTGCGTTCGGGCTGCGGGATTCGCTCGAGCTCGTCCGGGATCTCGGTGGCCCCTGCGATCGGGCGCGTGCCTCCGGAGGGGGCGCCCGCGGCCTGTGGCTGCAGATCGTCGCTTCCGCGCTCGGGCTCCCGATTGAGCTGACCGCCGTCGAGGAGGGTTCGGCCTTCGGCGCCGCGCTCCTCGGTGGCGTTGCCGGCGGTGTTTTCGCAGATGGCCAGAGCGCCGTCGCGAGCTGCGTCCACGTTCGCGAGACCGTCGAGCCCGACCCGGCCTGGCAGGGAACCTACGAGGACACGTATGCGCGCTACCGCGCGCTGTACCCGGCACTCGACGCGGTAAAGGAGCGATCTGGATGACACGACCGGTGATATGGGGACTCATCTCCACCGCACACATCAACGGCAAGCTCCTCGCGGGCGCGACGGCGTCCAATGAGGTGGACGTCGTCGCGGTCGCGAGCCGGACGGCGGCCCGGGCCGAGGAGTACGCGCGGGAGTGGGGCATCGATCGCGCGTACGGCACCTACGACGATCTCCTCGCCGACGCCGAGATCGAGGCGGTCTACATTCCCCTTCCCAACACGATGCACAGCGAGTGGTCGATCCGCGCGCTCGAGGCAGGCAAGCACGTGCTGTGCGAGAAGCCGTTCAGCCGTCACATCGCCGACGTCGAGCGAGCCTTCGACGCGGCCGACGCCGCGGGGCTGCACCTCTCGGAGGCGTTCATGTACCGACACCACCCACAGACCGCGCGCCTCACCGAGCTCGTCGCGTCCGGTGCGATCGGCGAGCTCCGCGTCATCCGCACCGCGTTCAGCTACTCGCTGTACGACGCCGACAACATCCGCCTGCGGACGGACGTCGAGGGCGGCGCCCTGATGGATGTCGGATGCTACTGCGTCAGCGGGGCGCGGCTCCTCGGAGGTGAGCCCGAATCCGTCCTCGGAGCCGCGCACATCGGCTCGAGCGGGACGGACTGGGTCTTCAGCGGGCTGATGCGATTCCCCGGCGACGTGACGGCGCTGTTCGACTGCGGGACGTCGCTGCCGAACCGCGACGAGCTCGAGGCGATCGGGACGGAGGGCTCGCTCTTCCTCGACGATCCGTGGCATTGCCGGGCTCCGGTGATCGAGTTGCGACGTGACGGCGGTGTCGAGCGGATCGAGGTCGAAGCGGCGAATCCCTACCGGCTCGAGCTCGAGGACATGAACGCGGCGATCCGGGGCGAGCGGCAGCCGTTGCTCGGCAGAGCCGATGCGCTCGGACAGGTGCGGACGATCGACGCGCTGTTCCGGTCGGCCTCGGAGCGGGATCTCCGTCGAGCTCGGATGACTCCGAAACCGGTCGCCGGCATTTCGCGTATACCTCAGGGCATACGACGGAGGAGGACAGGGTGAGACGATGGATTCCCTCTGCGGCGGTGGTCGCCGTCGGGATTGCTCTTGCCGCCGGCTGCGGTGGCGGCGGGTCGGACAGCGCAACGCCGGACACGACCGCGGCGACGGAGACGAGCGGAAGCGGCGACGCGGGTGGCCTGACGGGATCGGTCGGGCCGGGCTTCGAGATCTCGATGGCCGAGGACACCGTTGCAGCCGGCACGTACACGCTGACCGTCGACGACATGGCGACGGATCACAACTTCCACTTCACCGGGCCCGGAGGAGTGGACGTGAAGACCGAGGTCTCCGAGAAGGGCACGAAGACGTTCGAGGTGGTCCTCGAGCCGGGCACCTACACGTTCGTGTGCGATCCGCACTCGGGCTCGATGAACGGCACGCTTACGGTCACGGGTTGATGCTGCGAACGACGCTGACGCACCGTCTCGCTGCGGGGGCGCCCGCAGCGAGGCGTGCTGCTACGCGTGCTCGAGCGGGATCGGCTCGATCCGGCCGTCGACGATCCGCCAGGCGGCGAGCTCGTCGGTCCGCACGGTGTAGATCAGGTACGGCTGCCCGGCCCAGAGGCCGATGTTCTGCACGTCCGTGCGCGAGGGTCGCGGAGGCGACGAGATGTGCGAGTGGAAGACCGCCTGCGTCACGTCGCGGTCGTTCGCGTCGGCCCAGGTGATCGGGTCGATCTCGAGCTCGAAGTGATAGGGCGACGGTGACGCGTTCCGCCCCGGGATGTACTCGACGGCGGTCCCGCTGTCGAACAGGACGAGACCGCAGGCCTCGTTCGGCAGCTCTGCCGTCGCGTGCGCGACGAGCGCTGCCCGCACGTCGGCGGGCACTACCACCAGATCGTGCGTTCCATGGACTCCTCGAGGCCGTCGTCCGACGCCTCCCAGAAGTCCGCGGAGAGATACTTCCACCCGGCGTCGGCAAGGATCGTCACGATCACGCCCTCGTCCATCTCCTCGGCGATCTTGCGCGCCACGTGGATGGCGGCGCCGCACGAGACCCCGGCGAAGATGCCCTCGAGCTCGAGGAGCGCCCTCACTGCCCGGACAGATTCCGCATTCGAGACGAGCATCTTCCGGTCGAGCTTCGAGACGTCGAGGATCGGGGGCACGTAGCCGTCGGCGAGCGAGCGGAGGCCCATCACCGAATCGCCGGGCAGCGGCTCCGCGGCGGCGACGACGATGTCAGGGAACGACTCGCGCAGGCGCTCGCCGACGCCCATCAGCGTCCCACCGGTCCCGAGCCCTGCGACGAGGACGTCGACATGGTCGAGCGCCTCCGCGATCTCGGCGCCCGTACCCTCGTAGTGCGCGCGAGGGTTGGCCGGGTTCGCGTACTGGAACGGCATGAAGTATTTCGGGTCGCGCTCTGCGAGCTCGAGCGCGAGGCGTACGGCTCCGTTCGACCCCTCCGCGCCGGGCGAGAGGACGATCTCGGCTCCGTAGAGCCTCTGCAGGCGCTTGCGCTCCTCGGTCGCGTTCTCCGGCATCACGCACGTGAGGGGGTAGCCCTTCAGCTTGGCGATCATCGCGAGCGAATGGCCCGTATTGCCCGACGTCGGCTCGAGCAGGTGCCGCCCGGGCTTCAGCTCACCGGATGCCTCGGCCGCCTCGATCATCGACTTGGCGACGCGATCCTTGATCGAGCCGGTCGGATTCTGGCCTTCGAGCTTCGCGTAGATCTGCACGGTCGGCTTCGGCGAGATCCGGGGCAGCTCGACGAGCGGCGTGTTCCCGACGAGGTCGAGGAGCGAGGAGACGACCGGTCGCGACCGCGGCGGCGTCGAGCCGCCGGCCATCGCGGGCAGGAGGATGACGGTCTGGCCCTCGGTGATCTCGGTGTCGAGCCCGTCGAGCGTCCGCACGTCCTCCCCGCCCAGGTAGACGTTGACGAACGTTGCGATCTCGCCGTCGCTGAAGATCTGCGAGCCGAGCGCGGGGAAGCGGTCGACGAGATCCTCGAGCACGGCGCGAACCGTCGCGCCGTCCGCTTCGACCTGGCGCTCGCCACCGACCTCGGCCCGCAGCGTCGGCGGGATGCGGACGGGCGTCACGCGTGCACCGGCCGCTGCTCGTGCGGCATGCCGCTGCAGAACTCGACGTAGTCGATGTACTCGGAGATCGCGGGCGCGTCGCCGCAGACGGGGCAGCCCGGATCCTTCTTGACGGCGACCTCGTCGAAGCTGGTGTACAGGGCGTCGAAGAGCAACAGCCTGCCGGTCAGCGTCTCGCCGGCGCCGAGGATGAGCTTCAGCGCCTCGCTCGCCTGGAGGGATCCCACGATGCCGGGGAGGACGCCGAGCACGCCGCCCTCCGCGCAGCTCGGTGCGAGCTCCGGCGGCGGCGGCGTCGGATAGAGACACCGGTAGCAGGGCCCGACGTGCGGGTGGAACACCGTCACCTGGCCCTCGAAGCGATAGATCGATCCGTGGACGACAGGGATGTCGTGCCACACCGAGGCGTCGTTGACGAGATAGCGGGTCGGGAAGTTGTCCGCCCCGTCGACGATCACGTCCCACCCGTCCGCGAGGATGCGCTCGACGTTCTCGGAGGTCAGGCGCTCCTGGTAGGGGATCACCGTCACGTCCGGGTTGAGCGCCTCGATCGCCTTCTTCGCCGACAGCACCTTCGGCTCGCCGAGAGTGCTCGTGGAGTGCACGATCTGCCGCTGCAGGTTCGAGTCGTCGACGACGTCGGCATCAATGATGCCGAGCGTGCCGACGCCGGCGGCTGCGAGGTAGAGCGAGGAGGGCGAGCCGAGGCCGCCGGCTCCGATCAGGAGCACTCGGGCATCGAGGAGCTTCTGCTGACCGACCTCGCCGACCTCGGGAATCAAGATGTGGCGCGAGTAGCGCGCGCGTTGCTCCGGGCTGAGGGCGCGTGGGGTCTCGTACGCGTAGCCGTTGTGCTTCCAGTCGGAGAACCCGCCGGACATCGAAGAGACACTCGTGTACCCGAGCTCGCCGAGTGCCTTGGCGGCGAACGCCGACCGCGCTCCCGCGGCGCAGTAGATGACGATCTCCCGCGACTTGTCGGGGATGACGGCCTCGATGCGCGACTCGAGGTTCCCGCGGGCGACGTGGACCGCGCGAGGGAGGTGGCCCTCGTCCCACTCGTCCTGCTCGCGCACGTCCAGGAGGGTCGGCCGCTCGCCGGCGGCGAGGCGATCATGGAGATCGCGCGAGGCGACCTCGTCGATCTCGCTCTTCACGTGGTTGAGCAACTCGCGGTACGTAGCCATTACTTTCAAGAGTATAGCGTGTCGCCCTCGGTCAAAGCGGGAGTTACCGACCCGGCAACGGACGTCGCTCGCCGTCGTTCTCGAGAGCGTGGATCGCCATGGGCCGACACGGCTCCTCGTCCGGCTCGCGGGCCGGACGCCGGTCGCGGGGGGTGGATTCGCGAGGAGAGGGAGCCGGACCACCGAGGCTGCGCGATCGTGGCGGCTACCGTTCCCTCGTGAGCGCTCGCACACGAACGTCCCTCGTCGTCGCGACCCTGGCCGTCGTCGCAGCGGGGGCGGTCGCGGGCATCACCGCTGCGACGAGCAGCGAGCCCGTGGGTGCTGCTGCGACCGGGCCGCAGGTTCGAGCCGGTGCTCCGCCGCTCTCGATCGATCTCGGTCTCCGCGTCGACCGAGAAGCACGTGATCTCCGTGAAGCCATCAGGGTCTACGAGGAGGGGAAGCTCGTCCAGGCGAAGGAGCGATTCGCGCGCCACAGCTCCCTCGAGGCGCGGATCGGCGCCGCCTTCTCGAGCTGGCCGGACGAGACCATTGCGCGCCTGACGGAGCTGTCCGGCCTCCACCCGAAGAGCGCCGCGATCCAGCTCAACCTCGGGATCGCGCGCTACTGGGCGGGCGAGGGCGACGCGAAGGCGGCCTGGCAGGCCGCGGCCGCGCTCGAGCCCGACACGCAGTACGCCGTCACGGCCGGCAATCTCCTTCATCCCGAGTTTGCGCGCAACCTGCCGCTCTTCGTGCCGGTCGCGAACATCCCCGCAGCGATCCGGCGGCTCGATCCGCCAGGCCAGTTCGCGACGCTCGCACGCCGGGCGAGGAACGGCTCCGTCACCGACCGTCTCTTCTACGGCGTTGCGCTCCAGCGCCTCGGGAGGCAGGTCTCCGCCGAGCGCGTCTTCGCGGAGGCGGCGCGACTCCATCCGACCGATCCCGAGGCGCGGGTCGCGGCCGCCGTCGGCCTCTTCGACAAGGCACAGCCCGTGCGCGCGTTCTCACGGCTCGGGCCGCTCTCGAAGACCTTCCCCCGGGCGGCGACCGTGCGCTTCCATCTCGGTCTCCTTCTGCTCTGGTCGGGCCAGGTGAAGGAGGCCCGCCGTCAGCTCGAGCTCGTGCGTACCGTCGAGCCCGACTCGCGCCTCGTCGGGATCGCGAGGCAGTACCTCGACCAGTTGGACAAGGCCAAGATCTGATCGAGGTCGAAATCTTTGACGCAGGCATGCACGACGGCTACCGTCAGGGCAGTCTTGGTCGACAAGGGGGCGGTTCTTGAGCGCAGCTGAGTCGAGTGGCACGGCGCCGACCGCAGTCAGCGTGGGCGTTCTCGACCTGCTCGAGGTGCGGACGCTGTTCGAGGCGGGCAGGGGCGCCGGCAAGCTCGAGGCAGAGGAGATCGCGGTCGCGCTCGACGAGCTCGACCTCGACGCGGCCCAGCTCGACGAGTTCTACTCGGCGCTCGAGGAGGCACAGGTCGACGTCGTCGGCACCGAGCAGACCGAGGCCGAGGTCGAGAGGGAATGGGCGGCGGAGGCCGAGATCTCGACGGATACGTTGCAGCTCTTCCTCAAGGACATCGGCAAGGTGCCGTTGCTCACCGCCGCGCAGGAGGTCGAGCTCGCGAAGAGGATCGAGCTCGGCGAGCACGCGGCCAAGCAGGCCATGGTCGAGGCGAACCTCCGGCTCGTCGTCTCGATCGCGAAGCGCTACCGCAATCAGGGCCTCCCGTTCCTCGACCTGATCCAGGAGGGGACGATCGGTCTCGTGCGAGCAGCCGAGAAGTTCGACTACCGGAAGGGCTTCAAGTTCTCGACGTACGCGACCTGGTGGATCCGGCAGGCGGTCGCCCGGGCCATCGCCGACAAGGGACGGACGATTCGGATGCCGGTGCACGTCGTCGAGAAGCTCAACAAGATTCATCGCAGCGAGCGGAAGCTCCGATCCGAGCTCGCCCGCGACCCGACACTCGCGGAGATCGCTCTCGACCTCGACTTCACGGTCGACGAGGTCGAGCAGATCAAGCGATCGGCGCAGACACCCGTGTCGCTCGAGAAACCGGTCGGTGACGACGACGAGTCGGAGTTCGGTCACTTCCTGACCGACGTGACGGCACAGCTCCCCGACGAGGCGGCCGAGGTGACGCTGCGTCGCGAGGCTCTCCGCTCGATTCTGGGATCGCTCTCGCAGCGCGAGCGGGCGGTGCTCGAATTGCGTTACGGCCTCAACGGCCAACAGCCACAGACGCTCGACGAGGTCGGACGCGCGTTCAACGTCACCCGCGAGCGCATCCGCCAGATCGAGCATCAGAGCCTGAAGAAGCTGCGCGCGCTTGCCGAAGCCGGCAACGTTCGCGATGTCGCGTGAGCTGACGCCGCGTCGGCTGGCGACAGGCTTCAGCCTGTCGTCCGGGTTGCGCACGGCACGCCAGTAGACTGATCCCGCCGTGCAGGTTCCACCCCTTGACGAGCTCCTCGGCGAGCTCTCCGAGCTGATCGCCATCCCGTCGATCAGCGCCGACCCTGCCCACCAGGCCGACGTCGCCACTGCAGCGGAGTGGGTCGCGGGCCGCGTGCGCCGCGCGGGTGGCTCCGCGGAGGTGATCCCGTGGGGCGAGCGACCGCTCGTCGTCGGTGAGATCCGCGCCTCGCGGGGCGCCGAATCGCGCCGCCACGATGCTCTGCTACGGGCATTTCGACGTGCAGCCACCCGATCCGCTCGAGCTGTGGGGGTCGCCGCCGTTCGAGCTCGTCAACCGGGATGGATGGCTGTATGCGCGAGGAATCGCGGACGACAAGGGACAGCTCTTCATGCTGCTCAAGGCCGCGGAGCTTCTCGCCGCTGCAGGCGAGCTGCCCGTCAATCTCCGCTTTGCGTGCGACGGCGAGGAGGAGATCGGCGGCCACTCGATCGTCGACTGGCTCGCCGCCGACGAGCGCGGGGCGGACGCCGCGATCGTCTTCGACAGCGGCATGGTCGAGCGCGACGTCCCGGCCTTCAACATTGCCGTTCGCGGCCTCTGCTACTTCCACGTGAGGTTGCGGACCGGCGACCGCGACCTGCACTCGGGCATGTACGGCGGAGCGTCGCTCAACGCAATGCACGCGCTCATGCAGACGCTGGCCGCGGTCGTGCCGCGCAACGGACGGCTGCCCGAGCCGCTCCGGGCCGGCATCGTCCCACCGGCAGGCGACGAGCTCGCCGGCTGGTCGGGGCCTCCCCGCAGGCGCTGCCGAGATCACCGCCGCGGGCTCGAGGGCGGCCGACGCGGCGGCGGCCGACGAGTTCTATGTCCGCACGTGGGCGGAGCCCTCCGTCGACGTGCACGGCCTCGAGGGCGGATCGCCCAACGCTCGCAAGACCGTGATCCCCGTGGCGGCCCGCGCGAACGTCTCGATCCGGCTCGTCGCGAAACCAGGATCCGGTCGAGATCTCCGCCGCCTTCGAGAAGCTCCTCCGAGACGCGGCTCCCGACGGCGCGGAGCTCGAGATCACCATGCAATCGTCCGCGCCCCCCGGCCTCGTCCCTGCCGACGCAGCGGCAGTCCAGCTGGGACTCGACGCGTTCGAGGAGGTCGCTCGGCATTCGGCCTCTGCTCATTCGCTCCGGTGGCTCGATCCCGCTGGTCTCGGCGCTCGCCGGTCGCGGCGTCGCCACGGTCCTGACGGGGTTCTCGCTCAACGAGTCGAACGTCCACTCGCCGAACGAGCGGATCCCGACGGCGTACCTCACGCTCGGGATCGAAACGCGCCGCAGCTCTGTACCGTCACCTCGGCAACCTTGGGTAGCGCGCCCCTTCTCGTCGCCGCTCGCGTCCGAGCTCTCCGAGGGCGTTCTCGAGCGCTTTCTCCGTTACGTCCGGATCGACACGCAGTCGGAGGAGGATGACGAGTCTACCCGAGCACGGCCAAGCAGCTCGACCTCTCGCGACTGCTCGTCGACGAGCTGCATCGAGATCGGGCTCACCGACGTCGAGCTGACCGAGCACGGCTACGTCTTCGCAAGCCTTCCGGGGACGGAGGGCGCGCCGGTGATCGGGCTGATCGCGCACGTCGACACGACACCCGAGTCGCCCGGGCACCGGTGTCATCCCCATCGTCCACGCGGACTACGGCGGCGATGTGCTCGTGCTGCCGGGCGACCCGAGCCAGGAGATCGACCCTGCCGAGGAGACCGCTCTGGCGGCACGTGTCGGCCACGACATCGTCACGAGTGACGGCACGACCCTGCTCGGCGCCGACGACAAGGCCGGCGTCGCCGAGATCATGGCTGCTGCTGCGTATCTCGTCGACGCGCCCGGGCCGCGAGCCAACGTGCGCATCGCGTTCACGGTCGACGAGGAGGTGGGCCGCGGGACCGATCACTTCGACCTCGACGCCTTCGGGGCCGAGGCCGCGTACACGCTCGACGGCTCGGGGCGTCGGTGAGCTCGAGATCGAGACGTTCTCGGCCTACCAGATGCGCATCGTCTTCCGAGGACGCGGCGCTCATCCCGGCTCGGCCAAGGGCAAGCTCGTGAACGCGGTCAAGCTCGCCGCGGAGTTCGTCACCGCTCTACCGCGGGCGCTCTCTCACCCGAGACGACCGACGGCCGGCAGGGCTTTGTCCACCCGTCGCGGATCAGCGGCGGCGTCGAGGAGGCCACCGTCGTGCTCCTCGTGCGTGATCACGACGATGCGCTGCTCGAGGACCACGCCGCTCTCGTACGGCGGCTGGCCGAGGAGGTCGGGGAGCGCGAGCCGCGGGCGCGCGTCAGCGTCGAGGTGCTGGAGGCCTACCGCAACATGCGCACGGAGATCGACAAGCACCCGCGCGTCGTCACGGCCGCCGAGGAGGCGATCCGCCGCGCAGGCGTCGAGCCGGTGCGCTCGCTGATCCGGGGTGGCACGGACGGAGCCCGGCTGTCGGCGATGGGGCTCCCGACGCCGAACATCTTCACGGGTGGGCAGAACTACCACTCCACCCGCGAGTGGGCGAGCGTCCAGGACATGGCCGCTGCGGCAGCGACGGTGGTGGAGCTCGTCAGGGTGTGGGGGGAAGAGGAGACCCGGGCGACCGGCTGAAGCCGGCCACCGCCCTTGAAAGGGAGGGGTACGGGGAACCGTAGGTTCCCGGCTTCAGGATCGGGCGGCGCAAGGAACGCGACCGGGGCAGGCCTGAGCCGCGATACGCGCCTTCGCGGGCGCAGGCCCGCGTCACGCGTCGTGCACGCCGCAGCCGAGCCAGTCGTGCCCGAAGTGGCGCATCTCCTCGATCAGCGGCAGGAGGGCAGCGCCCTTTTCGGTCAGCTCGTACTCGACACGCGGCGGGGACTCCGCGAAGCTGCGGCGGAGAACGATCTCCTCGGCCTCGAGCCAACGGAGCCGTTCAGCGAGCGTCCGCGGGCTGATGCCGGCACACGCGTGCTCGATCTGGGTGAAGCGACGTGCCCCCTCGGAAAGCTCGTGGACGATGAGCACCGTCCACTTGGCGCCGATGATCTCCGCGGTCGCAGCCACCGAGCAGGTCTGGGACTGATGGACCTGGTGCATCGTTCGCGTAGCCACGGCGTCAATCATACCGTCTGAACCGGTCAATCCCAGGGCGGCGGATTGTGCGCCCAGCGGCCACCGACCATCGTCGCCACGACCGCCACCGATTCCAGCTCGTCCACGGGGCAGGTGAACGGGTCGCGCGAGAGGACGACGAGGTCCGCGAGGAACCCCGGGAGAAGCCTGCCGCGACGCCGTTCGTCGCCTGCGAGCCAGGCGGGTGTGACGGTCGAGGCGATCAGCGCCTGCTCGACGGTGAGCGCCTCCTCGCCGCGCCAGGCCGGCCGAGCGTCGATCGTCCGTCGCACACCGGCGATCACGCCGCCGAGCGGATCGAGCTCCTCCACCGGCGCGTCCGAGCCGTTCACGACCACGGCTCCGGAGTCCCAGAGGCTCCGAAATGCGTAGGCGCCGTCGAGCCGGCCGCCCCAGTAGCGCTCGGCGAGGTCGCGGTCGGACGCGGCGTGCGAGAGCTGGATCGAGCAGGCGACGCCGATCTCGGCAAAGCGGGGAACGTCGGCGGCGTCGAGACACTGGGCGTGCTCGATGCGATGGCGGAGCCCGCGAGGCTCCCACGCGTGCCTCGTGGCCTCGAAGGCGTCGAGCGCATTGCGGTTCGCCCGGTCGCCGATGGCGTGCACCGCGACCGGCCAGCCCGCTTCGGCGCCGCGCAGGATGATCTCCTCCAGCTCCCCACGGCCCGTGATCTCGACACCGGTGCCGTCGAGCATCAACGCCGTCCCGGAGCCGAGCGTGCCGTCCATGAACGTCTTCAGGTAGCCGAGTCGCAGGAAGTCGTCACCGATCCTCGCCGGCAGGGGCAGCGCCGCGACCTCGTCGAGCCGGTCGGCCGGGATCGACTGCCAGACACGGAGCGAGAGGCCCTCGCGCTCGTGGATCCGGCCGAAGATAGAGGCAGCGCCGAGCCAGCCGTCCTTGTCGTGGATCGCAGCGACCCCGCGGGCGTTCGCGACCCGGATCCCCTCCTGCGTCGCCTCGACCCACTCGTCCTCGGTCACCTCGACGAACCGCTCGCGGAAGCGCCACGCCGACTCCTCGCGCAGCACCCCTGTCGGCCGCCCCTCGGTGTCGCGCTCGACGACGCCTCCGGCAGCCTCGAGATCCCCCTCGGCAACGTCGAGCCCGGCACTGTTGAGCCAGAGCGAGTGGTAGTCCTTCGACCAGAGCGCCGCGGGCGTCGCACCCGTGACCGCATCGAGGGCGGCCGCGGTCGGGCGGTCCGGCCACGCGGCATCGCGCCAGCCGGTGCCCCGGATCCAGCGCCCGCGTCGTGGGTGCGCCTCGACGTGCGCGACCGCCTCGCCGACCGACGTCGTTGCCTCGAGTCGAACATCGTGGCGTGCGAGCGCCCAGGTCGGGAAGTGCACGTGCGAGTCCGTGAATCCGGGGAGGACGCAGCGCCCGGCGAGATCGACACGCTCGGGCGTCGGCAGCATCCACTCGTGCGTCCCCACTCCTCCGGCGACGATCGGCCCCGCGATCGCGAGAGCTCCGGCGGTCGGGAGCGAAGGGTCGAGCGTGCGAATGACGCCGTTGTCGAGAATCACGCCGACAGCCTACTGGGGTGCAAGCCGACGTCGGCCGGTCGGCACGACGGCGTGGACCTTGCGCGGGGTCTCCGTCACATGCCCGGTGCCCGGCCGGATTCCTAGTGAAGTGACGCCGTGTCGACGACCTCGAACGCCGAGCCGGGAACGCGGCCGAGCGCGTGGAGTTGGTCGTTCGACCACCGCGGATCGGGCGCGCCCGAGACGAACCAGTCAGAGCCGTTGTCGGCGACGACCATCCCGTACTCCTTCAGCGCCCGGAGGACGACCCGAGCCTGCCGTGGAAAGCCCGACACGTCGAACGCTCGCTTGAGACGTAGCCGCGTGCCCATCGCCGGCAGCGCCCGATCGGTGAGCGAGCTCGCGTGGTGGCGTGCCGGCCAGACGTAGGCACGGCGCGTGCGCGAGACGGTGAACCGGAGCGCGTGGTCGATGTGCCCCTTCTCGACCTCGTCGTAGCGGGCGAGCCCGGGGAGGATCGGCAGTCCCGCCGCGTCGGCAGACGTCCATCCTGCCGGCCGGAGCCGGTTCGAGCGGAGGTTCCAGATCGCTCCGGATCCCGCCGTCCACCGTCCAGCGGAGCGACGGAGGGCGAACAGCTCGTAGAGCCGGCAGGCGTCGCGATCGACGATCAGCGCATGCCGGTCTCCGGTGGACGCCGCTCCCCCTTCGATGCGGACTTTCGGCGGTATGGGGTACGGGCCGGGATCGGACTCGTCGGCGTACGCGAACCGGACACGGCTCGTCCGCTGCGTCTTGCCGACGACGGTGATCGGGATCCCGATCGGGCCGCCGTTCCACAGGCCCGATCCGAAGTCGGCGTGCAGCGTCTTCGTCGCACCGATCGCCGCCACCGTCGCACCCGATCCCGCAGCCACGGGAAGGGTGTCGACGCGGCGGTTCCACGCGTTGTCTGCGGGGAAGAGCGGGCACGCCGGTGCCGGAGGGAGCGGCGACCCCCGGGACGTGGTGGCGGCAATCGCTGCAACGACGGCTGCGACGATGACGACGAGCCTCACGGAGAAGGTCTCGGCATCGTGGGTGTGCCGCTCATCCCTCGATCTGAGGGGGCGTCGTCAAGGGGTAGCGGTCACGGATCTCGTCGATGAACGCGGCGAGGCGATCGGCGATCGCCGCATCGTGGATCTCGAGGACGTTCTCGGCATTGTGCTCGCCCGACCGCGAGAAGTTGAACGAGCCGATGAAGACGACGTCGTCGGCGACGACGACCTTCGCATGCATGAAGTCGTGGAGGGACTGCGGCGTCCAGCGGGTCGACCGCTTGCCGGAGAACGGGGCGCCGGTCAGGATCGTCTCGAGGAGCGGGATCTTCCAGGCGCTGACGCCGTTCGTCGCCCACTGGTGGAACACCTCGTCGACCTGCGTCTCGTCGACCACGCCCGCGACGTCGCAGCGGTGCTCGTTGACGACCTCGACGAGCGTGCCGAGGATGGGGCCCGACGTCAGCACCGGCGAGGCGATGCGGATCCGGGCCCTCGCCCGCCCGAGGAACTTCGCCACCCGGTGGGAGAGCGCGTCGCCGTACTCCGGGGTGAACCACGCGCGCACCTCCGTCTCTCCGTCGATCGTGACCGGCCGGGGCTCGACGCGGCCGGTGTGCTCGACCTTGCCTCTCTTCCACAGCTCATCGAGGTTGAGCGTGAACGCGCGGGCGAGAGGCGGCGAGCCGAGCACCCGCACGATCGCGTTCTCCTGGCGGGTCCACGAGTCGTCCGTCCAGTTCGTCGATCCGGACCAGACGTCAGCTGCGTCGCGAACCACGTACTTGTGGTGCATCAGGTCCGGCACGCCTGCGATGCCGCGCGTCGGGACGGGGAGGGCCTCGATCGCGTCGGGCGTCATCTCCGGCGGGGGAGGCACGGGGATCGGGCCGGGGTGATCGACGTTGTAGACGAGCCGGATGGCGATGCCGCGTTGCTGCGCCGCGAGGAGCGTCGCGAGCACGAGCGCGCCGGCGTCGGTCTCGAAGCGCACGTCGTAGAGCGCGAGGTCGAGGCTCTCGCGCGCCTCTCCGATGAACGTTGCAACCTCCCTGGCGACCTCGGCGGCGGTCTGTCCGCCGTCGGTGAGGGTCCGCAGCTCGATGGGCAACGGTCAGCTCGCGGACGCCGCGCGATGCGCGGCCTTGCGGGCGCGCTTGGCCGCCTGGTACGCGGCGAGTGCCTCCGGGGAATCGACGTCGCCGAGGCTCTCGTGGGCCGGCGCGAACGCCTCCCAGCCGCTCGGGCGCACGCCGAGCCGCTTGGCGAGGACGCCCATCATCGTCCGCGCCTTCATCTCGCCGATCCCGGGAAGCTCGAGGAGCCGGCGCTCGAGCTCGGCGCCGTCCCGAACGCCGTCCCAGACGGCCGTGGGATCGCCGCCGTACTCGCTGACGAGGAACGCGCAATGCTCCTGGACGCGCGCAGCCATGTTGGCGGGGAACCGGTGCAGCGCCGGCTTCGCGCGGAAGATCTCGACGAGCGCGTCCGGATCCATGGCCGCGACGGCGGTGGCGTCGAGGTTGCCGCCCAGCCGCTTCGACAGCTCGAGCGGGGACGAGAACGCCTTCTGCACGGTCACCTGCTGATCGAGGACGAAGCCGATCAGGAGCGCGAGCGGGCTCGCCCCGAGGAAGGCGTCGGCCTCGGGGTCTCCCGTGAAGTGAATCGGAGCGGGCGTGTTCATGTTCCGATCCTAGCCCGACGGGCGCAGCGCGCCGGGCGCGGGATACGCTTCGACCGATGGATTCGCTCGCCGCCTTCACGCCCGCGACCCGGGCCTGGTTCGAGCGGGTGTTCGCCGGCCCGACGCCGGCCCAGGAGGCCGCCTGGCCGGTCATCGCGACCGGCGCGAACGTTCTCGTGCAGGCGCCGACGGGCTCGGGAAAGACGCTGGCCGCGTTTCTGACGGGGATCGACCGACTCAACGCCGCTCCGGGTGGAGGGCTCCGCCTGCTGTACGTCTCGCCGCTGAAAGCACTCAACTACGACGTCGAGCGCAACCTGCGCGCGCCGCTCGCCGGCCTGGGCTCGACCCTCACCGTCGGCGTACGCACGGGCGACACCGACCAGCGCGAGCGCCGCCAGATGACGCGCACGCCGCCGGACATCCTCATCACCACCCCCGAGTCGTTGTTCCTCCTGCTCACCTCGCAGGCCCGCGAGATGCTGCGGGGGATCGAGACGGTGATCGTGGACGAGGTTCACGCGGTCGCGGGCACCAAGCGAGGGGCGCATCTCGCTGTCTCGCTCGAGCGCCTCGAGCGCGTCGTGACCCAGCCGTTCCAGCGGATCGGCCTCTCCGCGACGCAACGGCCGCTCGAGGAGATCGGGCGCTTCGTCGGCGGCGGCCGGCCGATCGAGCTCGTCGACGCGGGCACGAGGAAGGAGCTCGATCTCGAGGTCGTCGTCGCGCTCGAGGACATGCGCGAGCCGGGCTCGAATCCCGCCCTGGCGCAGCATGTCGTCGAGGACGACGTCGCGATGGCCGCGGGCTACGAGGCGACGGCCCGATCGATCTGGCCGTCGATCTATCCGGCTCTGCTCGATCTCGTCCAGGCCCACCGCTCCACGATCGTGTTCGTCAACAACCGGCGGCTCGCCGAGCGGCTGGCGTTGAGGCTCAACGAGCTCGCAGAAGCGAACATCGCGCGCGCCCATCATGGATCGCTGGCACGCGAGCAGCGCGTCGAGATCGAGGAGCTGCTGAAGGCGGGTCGGATCCCCTGCCTCGTCGCGACCTCGTCGCTCGAGCTCGGGATCGACATGGGCGCGGTCGACCTCGTGATCCAGGTCGAGAGCCCGAAATCGGTCGCCCGCGGCCTGCAGCGTGTCGGACGTGCGGGGCATGACCTCGGCGCCGTGTCGAAGGGTCGCATCTTCCCGAAGTTCCGCGGCGATCTGCTCGAGTGCGCGGTCGTCGCGAGGGCGATGCGCGAGGGCCTGATCGAGGAGACGCACATTCCCCGCAACCCGCTCGACGTGCTCGCACAGCAGATCGTCGCGATCTGCGCGGACGAGGAGATCGCGGTCGACGATCTCCATCTGCTCTTCCGGGGCGCTTACCCCTTCGCCGACCTCGCCCGCTCGCAGCTCGAGAACGTGCTCGACATGCTGGCGGGCCGGTATCCCTCCGACGAGTTCGCCGAGCTGCGACCCAGGATCGTGTGGGATCGCACCGCCGGGGTCGTCAAGGGCAGGCAGGGAGCACGGCGGCTCGCCGTGACGAATGCGGGGACGATCCCCGACCGTGGCCTCTTCGGCGTCTTCCAGGTCGAAGGCGGCAGCCGTGTCGGCGAGCTCGACGAGGAGATGGTCTACGAGGCACGGCAGGGACAGGCGTTCATGCTCGGCGCATCGACGTGGCGGATCGAGGAGATCACCCGCGATCGCGTGCTGGTCTCGCCCGCCCCGGGCGCGCCGGGTGCCGTTCCCTTCTGGAAGGGCGAAGGCGTGGGGAGGCCGTTCGAGCTCGGCGAGAAGATCGGTCGCGCCTCGCGGGAGCTCGTCGCCCAGAGCGACGCGAAGGCACTTGCGAGCCTCGCCGGCGACTATCACCTCGACCCGCTCGCAGCCAGGAACCTGCTGACGTACCTCCGCGACCAGGCGGCCGCGAACGGGGGCGTCGTCCCCTCCGATCGGACGGTTGTCGTCGAGCGGTTCCGTGATGAGATCGGCGACTGGCGGCTGTGCATCCTGACCCCGTTCGGCGCCCGGGTGCACGCGCCCTGGGCCATGGCGCTCGGAGCGCGGCTGCGCGACTCCCTCGGGCTCGAGGTGCAGTCGATCTGGTCGGACGACGGGATCGCCTTCCACCTTCCCGAGGCGGACGTGCCACCGCCGCTTGCGGATCTCGTGCTCTCCCCGGAGGAGATCGAGGACCTCGTCGTCCAAGAGGTGGGGCAGACGGCGCTGTTCGGGTCTCGCTTCCGGGAGAACGCGGGTCGGGCGCTGCTGATTCCGCGGCGGCGTCCCGGGCAGCGCACGCCGCTCTGGCAGCAGCGCCTCAAGGCGCAGAGCCTGCTCCAGGTGGCCCGCAACTACGGGTCGTTCCCGATCGTGCTCGAGACGTACCGCGAGTGCCTCCAGGACGTCTTCGACCTCCCCGCTCTGAAGGGGATCCTGAGGGGGCTGCAGGCGCGCGAGCTCGACCTCGTCGAGGTCGAGACCGCCTCCGCGTCGCCGTTCGCGTCGTCGCTCCTCTTCTCGTACGTCGCGACGTACATGTACGAGGACGACACTCCTGCCGCCGAGCGTCGCGCGCAGGCGCTCTCGCTCGATCGCGACCTTCTGCGCGAGCTGCTCGGACAGGAGGAGCTGCGCGATCTGCTCGACCCGGCCGCGCTCGCGGACGTCGAGGCGCAGCTCGCGGGCGATCCGCGCTCTCCGGACGAGCTCCACGATCTCCTCCGGCGGCGCGGTGATCTCCGCGACGACGAGGTCGACGCGGCGCACGCCGCGGTTCTCGAAGCCGAGCGTCGAGCGCTCCGGGTCAGGGTGGCAGGCGAGGAGCGCCTCATCGCGGCCGAGGATGCCGGGCTGTTCCGGGACGCTCTCGGCGTAATGCCGCCGGGAGGTCTCCCCGAGGCGTATCTCGACCCCGTGGCCGACGCGCTCGGTGTCCTGCTCGTGCGTTTCGCGCGCACGCGGGGGCCGTTCACGACGGCAGAGCCTGCGTCGCGGTATGCCCTCGAGCCCGCTCTCGTCGAGACGTGCCTGTCGACGCTCGAGCGATCGGACAGGCTCGTGCGTGGCGAGCTGCGCCCCGGCGGGAGCGAGCGCGAGTGGTGCGACCCGGACGTGCTCCGCCGCCTCCGTCGCGCCTCGCTCGCAGCGCTGCGCCGGGAGGTGGAGCCGGCGGAGCAGTCTGCGTTCGGGCGCTTCCTTCCTGCCTGGCACGGCATCGACCGGCGGGCGACGCTTCGCGAGGCGCTCGTCCCGCTGCAGGGCCTGGCGCTCCCGGTCTCGCTCTGGGAGAGCGAGGTCCTCCGTCGGCGCGTGCCGGACTATCAACCCGCGTCGCTCGATGCACTGTGCGCCACGGGCGAGGTCGTGTGGGTGGGGGCCGGGCTCGACCGCGTCGCGTTGTACTTCCGGGCCGATGCCCCCGTCCTCGGGTCACCCGCCGCGGCGCCGCCTCCCGAGGGCGAGGCAGCAGAGGCGCTGCGACTGGCGCTCGAACAGTCGGCCGAGTTCTGGCCCGATCTGCTCCGGGCAACCGGCCTCGATCCGGAAGCGGCGCTCCCTGCTCTCTGGGAGCTCGTCTGGGCCGGTGAGGTGACGAACGACGCCTGGACGCCGCTTCGCGCGGCGCGACGATACGGCACGCCGGTAGCCGAGCGACGTCCGCGCCGATTCGCGCGCACGCGCGCTGCCGGGACGACGTCAACGCAGGGACGCTGGTCGCTCACCTCGCGGCTGTTTCCGGCAGCGGTCGACCGCCGCGCGCTCGCGGAGCTCCTGCTCGAGCGGCAGGGGATCGTGGTGCGCGACGGCGTGCGCGCGGAAGGGCACGTCGGTGGCTACGGCGCCGTCTACGGAGAGCTACGGGCGCTCGAGACGATCGGCTCTTGCCGGCGCGGGTACTTCGTCGAGGGTCTCGGTGGGGCGCAGTTCGCGCTCGCCGGTGGGGTGGAGAGGCTGCGGGAGATCCGCTCCGACGGCGACGGGGAGGCTCTGGTTCTCGCCGCCGCCGACCCTGCACAGCCGTACGGCGCCGCGCTCCCGTGGCCGCGGCGCGCCGGCGCTCGAGCGGCACGCGTTGCGGGCGCGCACGTCGTTCTGCTCGGCGGTGCCGCGGCGCTGTTCGTCGAGCGTGGGGGACGAACGCTCGTACCGCTCCGAGATCCGGACGAGGAATGGCTTCGCCCGGCGCTCGGCGCGCTCGCCGAGTGGGTGCGAGACGGCCACGCGAAGCGCCTCGCGGTCGAGCGGTTCGACGGTCGTCCGGTTGCCGAGACGGAGGCGATGCAGCTGCTCGTCGAGGCGGGGTTCCTCGCCGGCCCGCGCCGTGCCGTGCTCCGGCCTAGATGACGACGAGCAGGCCGAGCACGATCCCGAAGAGGAGATGACGAAAGGTCGCCTGCGCGAACGCCCGGCCGGATCGTGACATGGGCGGCAGCTCCGCGGAGCCGCGGGCCGGATGGAAGCGGTCGGTGAGCAACGTCAGCGGGTACGTGACGACGTGCTCTGCCATCGCGAACGCGATCGCAAACCAGAAGGCGTTCGTCCCGAGCCACTCGAAGAGGGCCCAGAACACCAAGCCGGCGACCGCTCCGTTGACGATGTGCATCGTCCAACCCGCGAGGCGCCAGTGGGGCCCCCGCGTGACGAGCTTCCCCAGGATTGCGATATCGGAGTAGGGGAACCGAAACAGCCGCTGGTCGATCGGCTCGACGAGCCCCCAGACGGTCGCTGCCGACGCTCCCGCGAGTGCCGCCTGGAGCCAGGGGCTCACGTCGTCGCGAACGCGCGCATCTTCTCGACGGCGGTTTCGAGCGTGCCGTTGATGTAGTTCGCGCGAAGCTCCTTCGCGACCGCAGGGGTGGCGGCGGCGCCGCCGAGGACGATTGTCGTCGGCATCTCGGCCGCATCGGCGACGAGCGACTCGCGCAGCGCCTGAACCGTCTCGGCGCGCGCAGCGCTGAAGCAGAGAACCGTCGCGCCGACCCGCTCGGCGAAGGCGACGGCGGTATCGACCGGCGTGTCGGCGCCCAGATACTCGACGCGCCAGCCGTCGGCACGAAGCATCACGGCCACCATCATCAGGCCGATGTCGTGATGCTCGCCCGGCCCGCAGGCGAGGACCGCGATCCCGTTGGCGTCGCCCCGGCCGTCAGCGATCAGCTTGCCCAGGTGGGCGCGAACCTTGGCGCTGATCGAGTGCTCCTGGGCGATCGAGAGGTCACCGCGATGCCACGCCTCGCCGGTCCAGTGGAGCGCCGGCGTAACGACGTCGGCGAGTGCCCGCTCGACGGGCAGGATGGCGAACGCCTGATCGAGAACGGCGGAGAGCGCCACGAGGTCGACGTCGCTGACGGCGTCGATCAGCGCGTCTCTGAGCTCGGCCGGATCGTCACGCGTGACCGGGACGGCTCCGTCGAGCATGCGTGCTGCCTCGCCGATCCGCCAGCCCTCGCTGATCCGATCGCGGAGCCACTCGACCCGGAGCACGTCGGACTCGTCATATCGACGCTGCCCGCCGGCCGTGCGCACGGGCCGGAGAACGCCGTAGCGCTGCTCCCACTTGCGGAGCGTGTCCGGCGCGACGCCGGTTCGCCGGGAGATGGCTGCGATGTTGAGGAGGGCTGCGGTCATTGGACGTTTCCTGGACGAAGTGTACCGCTGCGGCGTGCCCGCGAGAGCCGCTGCCGGGCCCTCGGGACAGGAGATCACCACGTGACAGCGTAGAACGGTGCATGGCGGCCCGGGCACCTCACCTCTACGCGTCTCTTCGGAGCTTCGTCCTCGGAGCATTCGCGTACCTCCTCCGCGAGCTCGAAGAAGGCGCGGAGCTCCCGGTCGCCTTCGTCGAGCACGAGCACCGCTCGGGGCCTGCCCTCTACGAGTATCGGCCGCTCGTTCGGGCGTTCGTCGAGGAGCGCGTCCCGCGGCTGCGCGGAAGAGACGACGCGCTGATCGCGCTCGAGGAGCTCTCGCGCGAGCCCACCGCCGCGATCTTCGCTCGTGCACATGTCGGGCGCAAGCCCTCCGAGGAGGAGGCGCTGTTCCGCACGATTCTCGTCGGGCTCCTCGTCTCGACGGCAGAGTCTTGTGGCGGCTTCGACTGGGACGACGATGCATTCGACCACGCCTACGCCGAGCTCGAACGCTCGCTCTACGGCGAGCGGCGGACGTACGCCGCCGTCGCACCCCTCGTCGGGATCTCGGTCACCACGCAGTCCGAGCTCGCGCCGGGATTGCGGATACGCGCGGTGGCCGACGGCGAGCTCGCACGCCACTGGCCCGAGGCGTCGTCCCTGATGCCGAACGACTTCGGCCGCGAGACGGATCGCTTCTGCGTGCTCGAGCTTCGAGCTGCGCTCGGAACGGAGGACGAGCTCCCGGACGCGCCTGCCGAGATCGCGGACGCCGTGAGCGCGATTCGGCTGGCAACCGCAGCGCCCCTCTCGGCCGGGCCCGTGCTCTTCGAGACGCTCGACGGCCGCCCGTTCGGCATTCGGCCCGTCCTGCCGATCGCCGCGACCCAGCCTCCCGGCGAGGCGACGCGGCTCGACTCGTTCCGCGGGGCGCTCGCAGGCGAGCTTCTCCTGCGCCTGACCCTGGCCGACGCCGACGCGGCGCTTGCCGAGGCGCTCGACCGGTGGGAGCTCTCGCTCTTCCAGCAAGAGCCGTTTCGCTCGGAGCAGCTCCGCGCAACCTTTGCGGCGGCGCTCGGTGGGACGTGGCCGCTACGGGCTGCGGTCCTCCTCGAGCCCGATCCGAAGGAACGTGCGGCGCTGCACGAGGAGTTGAACCGACTCGACGACGCGGGGTCGTCCTCGACGGCGGTCTCGGACGCGGCACGGTGCGTGCTCGTCGCGACCCTGCAGCACGGCGATCGTCCGAAGCTGCTGCGCGAGCTCGACGAGACATTGCTCGGCGTGCGCGATCAGCGCTCGCTCCGCCTCGCCGGCTGAGCCACTCCCTTCGACGGCTCCATCCTCGAGGGATGGCGGAGGGCCTTGCGGCGTCGACGGCCGCCTCGACACAGAGTCGACACACAGATGGAACAGACACGACACCGCTGCACCTCTAGCCTCCGTTTCATGGAAGAGGCACGCAGAGTCATCGAGCGGCTGGAACGGATCGAAGCCCTCGACCGGGCGGCCACAAGTCCCGCAGAGCTGCTGGCGGAGGTCCGCGGTCTCCTCCAGGACGCAGAGGCGTGGGTTCGGGTCGAAGGAGGTGATGCGGCCGACGAAGCGGTGAGACAGCTCCGCGAGGCGCTCGCACGCGACGCGGTGCCGGCCTGACGTCCGCTCCCGGCCGAGCCGGTCGGCCGAGCCGCCATGACCTAACATGGCCTCGTGGTCACGGACTGGCACGAGATCGAGGGCAGCCGCAAGGAGCGAGGTCATATCGCCGCAACCTGGCAAGACCTCACGGGAGCGAACTCCGTCACCGTCGGCGTGCAGCGGATCTCGATCGAACCGGGAAAGTGGGCGACGCCGTTGCATCTCGAGGGCTCCGAGGAGGAGATCTTCTACGTCCTCTCCGGGAGCGGCGTCTCCGTGCAGTGGGACGGGCAGGCGGAGGAGGCGTTCGCCGTCGGTGAGGGGGATTGCCTCGCTCATCTCGCCTGCGAGCACGCCCACACGATCGGCGCGGGCGACGAGGGTCTCGTCGTGCTCGCCTTCGGCCAACGGCACTATCCCGCGAACACGCTCTTGCCACGGGCCGGTGTCTCGTGGCTCGGGCCGACGTGGGTTCTCCAGGGGGCGCCCGAGGATCACCCGTGGGCGCGCGAGGCGGCCGCCGGCCCTCCCACGTGGGAAGTGCTGTCCGAGCGGCCGTCGCGTATCGTCAACGTCGCTGACGTTCAGCGCGTGCGACGGGGCACCGGCGCGGGGACGGTTGCGAGTGACGCCCGCGGGCTCGGGGATGCCGCCGGCTCGGAGCGTGTCGGACTCTCGCACTACGTCGTCGAGCCCGGGATGTTGATGAATCCCCCGCACGTGCACTCCGCGGAGGAGGAGATCTTTGTCGTTCTCGAGGGCAGTGGAACCGCCATGATCTACCCGAGCCCGAGGAGGGGAGGCGAGATCGAAGAGGTACGGGTGCACGCTGGATGCACGATGGCTCGACCGGCGGGGACGCAACGAGCACATGCGATTCGCGCGGGCGCCGATGGGATGACGCTGCTCGGATTCGGGACGGCCGATCCGACCGACATCGTCTACTACCCGCGATCCGGGAAGCTGAGTTTCCGCGGGCTGGGTGTGATCGGAAGGCTCGAGCAGGTCGACTACTGGGATGGTGAGGATTGATTGAAGGAGAGCTGTCCAACGTGGTGAACGTGGCGCAATGGGATTCGTCCGCCTTCTCCAACGCCCTTCCTCTCGTGGCCCGGGTGCGCTCGTCGAGGAAGAGCTCGATGTCGCCGTGAGCGACCCCGAGCCCCTGCCCGAGATCGAGCCCGACGCCTTCGTCGAGGATCGAGCACCGGTCGGTGACGACCTCCCCTCGGAGGCGGCTCCCGCGCCGGCACCTGTCGTCGTGCCGCAGGCACCGCTTCCCGGTGCGACCGGGACGCGCGTGATTGCGCTCGCTAACCAGAAGGGCGGCGTCGCGAAGACAACGACCACGCTCAACCTCGGCGTCGCGTTCAAGGAGATGGGCCACCGTGTGCTCCTCGTCGATCTCGACCCGCAGGGGAACCTGACCATGAGCCAGGGTCTCAACCCCGACACGATCGAGACGTCGATGTTCGATGTCCTCGTGCGCAAGATCCCGATCTCGGACGTCATCGAGAAGCGCGAGGTCGACCTCGCCGTTGCGTCGATCGACCTCGCCGGCGCCGAGCTTGCGCTGGCGGCGCTGATCGGACGCGAGCGCTCACTCGAGAAGGCCCTGCTCGAGGTGCGTGACCACTACGACTTCATCCTGATCGACACGCCGCCGTCGCTCGGCCTCTTGACGATCAACGCCTTCGTCGCCGCGACCGGGGTCATCGTGCCGGTGCAGTGCGAGTACCTGGCGCTGCGCGGCCTCGTGCAGCTCGAGAACACCCTGGCGATGGTGCGCGAGAACCTGAATCCGCGTGTCGGCGTCGAGGGGATCGTTCCGACCATGTACGACGGGCGCACGCTTCACGCCCGTGAGGCGGTCGAGATTCTCGAGGAGAACTTCGGCGATCTCGTCTACAAGACGCGCATCAGGAAGACGGTCCGGTACGCAGAAGCACCGGTCAAGGGCACCTCTGTCCTCGCGTACGACCCCACCGGTGCGGCCGCACAGGCGTACCGCGAGTTGGCGAAGGAGGTGCTGCATGGCGCGGAAGCGCGCGAGCATGCGTGAGGGGCCGCTCGCCGAGTTGTTCCGCGCGACCGAGGCCGCTCAGCGCCAGGAAGGTGACGATGCGCCGGGCGAGGAGCAGCGTCCGCCCGCCGCGGCGGGCGACGATCAGCCGACCCTGATCGTGCCACCTCCCGCTGACCCCCCGGCAGCCGAGCCTGCGCCCATGACCCGCCGCGAGCAGGCCGCACTCGAGGAGACCGTCGAGCACGTCCACGACTTCGTATCCGGGGCACCCGAGGCCGAGAAGAGCGAGACGCCGGAGACACCGCCGGTTCCGGAGCGCGTCGTCGCACTGGCCGCGCCGTCCGCGCCGTCGGCCCCTGTCGTGCCGGAGCCTGCCAGGGTCGCGAAGCCCGATCCGCCGTACGAGCCGCCTGCGAGCCGGTTCCTCGGCTCGATGCCGGAGAGCGCGCCGAGGTTGAACGTCGGTGGCGAGGCGGCGTCGTACCTCGCCGTGATTCGCGTCGTCGGCGTGGGCGGCGGCGGCCTCAACGCAGTCAACCGCATGATGGACGCCGGAATTGCCCAGGTCGACTTCGTGGGCGTCAACACCGACATGCAGCAGCTCAACCTCTCGGATGCGCCCGTCAAGATCCATATCGGCGAGGAGCTGACGCAAGGTCTCGGCTCCGGCGCCGATCCCGAGACCGGCCGCAAGGCGGCCGAGGAGGGGTACGACCAGGTGCGCTCGGCGCTCCGCGGCTCGGACATGGTCTTCGTCACGGCAGGCGAGGGTGGTGGCACCGGTACCGGTGCAGCCCCGGTGGTCGCGAAGATCGCCCGCGAGCTCGGCGCGCTCACGGTCGGGATCGTGACGACGCCGTTCCGGTTCGAGGGAACGAAACGGCGCCAGTCGGCCGAGGCGGGCGTCGAGGAGCTTCGGGCCGCGTGCGACACGGTGATCGTGATCCCGAACGACCGGCTGCTCGAGGTTCTCGATCGGACGACGTCGATGGTCGACGCGTTCAAGGTCGCCGACGACGTGCTTCGGCAGGGCGTCCAGGGCATCTGCGACCTCATCACGATGCCGGGCCTGATCAACCTCGACTTCGCCGACGTGCGCACGATCATGTCGGGCGCGGGATCGGCGCTGATGGGCATCGGCTACTCGGAGAGCCCGAATCGCGCCCGCGAGGCGGCGGAGCGCGCGCTCAAGTCGCCGCTGATCGATACGGAAATCGTCGGTGCGAAGGGCATCCTGCTCTCGATCGCGGGCGGCGACGATCTGACACTGCTCGAGGTGAACGAGGCAGCGGAGGTCGTGCGCGGCGCTGCGACCGACGACACGAACATCATCTTCGGCGCGACGGTCGACGAGCGCCTCGACGGCCAGGTCTGGGTCACCGTTATCGCGACCGGCCTCGGCGGCACGCACCGAAGGTCGCTCACGCCGTCGTTTGCCGGCACGGCAACGACATCACGCCGCAGCTCGAGCGACGACTCGGAGCTGCCGAGCTTCCTGCAGTAGGCCGCGATCTGCTCGCTGTTCGTTCGGCCGGCGAGGAGCGCAGCGAGCCGTCCGCACCCGGGCGCCCGAGGGGCGCGGAGTGCCTCGGACTAGACGGCAGGGAGAAGAACCGTGGCGCCGAAGGCGGCGGCGGCGACGATCGTCGCCGTACCGGCGACAGCCACACGCACGTACGGGCGGACCCATGGCCCTGCAAGCGCGAGCGCACCGGTAGCGCCGATCGCCATGCCGGTGAGCAGCTCGACACCGCCGAACGCAATTCCCGCCGAGAGGGCCGTCTGCGAGTCGACACCCTGTGAGCCCAGCGCGAGTGCGACCGCCGCGCTCGCGAGGCCGACGTTGCCGGGCGTCAGCGGCAGGAACGCGGCAAGCTCGACGGCCGGAACGACGACGAGTGCGGCCTTGAGCGGGTTGTCGATGCCGAACGCGACTCCGACTGCTGCGGCAGCTGCGACCTTCGCCGCAGCGCCCGCGAGAGCCCAGCCCGCGACGATCGCGAGATCGCGCGGCGACGACGCGAGCGATCGGAACGCGACGAGAACCTGGTCGAGACGCCGCGGAAGCGTGAAGCGCTTCGAGACGAAGGCGAGCAGGATCGAGCCGCAGACGAGTGCGCCGATCACGAGGAGTGGCCAGCGTGGCAAGACCCCGCCGAGGCTTCCCATCGCGATCAGGAGCCCGAGCCACACGGTTCGGGTTACCCCGACGGCTGCGGCGGCTCCGCCGACGGTCAAGCAACCGCCCTTCGTCACGCGACCGAAGAGCGCGACCCGCACGGCCGATCCGACGTGCGCCGGGGCGACGGCGTTGAGCCCGCACCCGACCGCGTAGCGTGCAGTTGCGTCGACGACATGGAGCGGCGTGCCGCTCGCGCGGAGCGCAGCCCGCCAGGCGAGGGCACCGCACGCGCTCGTGCCGGCGAACGCGAGCGCTGCGATCCAGAGACTTGCCGGATCCGCCGTGCCGAGGCCGGCAAACGCTTCGCCGACGCGGTCTCCGAGAAGCGACGGGCTGAGGCAAAGCGTGACGAGGAGCGCCAGCGAGATGCCCGCCAGCGCGAGGTGCCGTCCAGTCAGATGATGTCTCATCACGATCGCACTCCTAGCGTCGGCATCCGGGCATCGAGGCTTGAGGTGCGCGAGCGAGAGCGCGTTCGACTCCCGACGGCGATGCGACAGGCAGATGAAGTGTCACGCTCAGTGAGACGTAGCTCGTGCCGGTTCCGAGAGCGTTGGCGACGAATCCGTACATCTCACACATCTGGCGTTTGCAACTCGGCACGCGCTTCGCCCACACGGAAGGCTCCGCTCCCCGGCAGGGACTACCCTCTCGGGATGCGCGGCGCCATCGCAGCGGGAAACCGCCACACGGCCGAGGCAGGAGCCTGGGCCCTCGGGCACGGAGGAAACGCCGTCGACGCGGTGGTCGCCGCTGCGGTCGCCGGATTCGTGGCCGAGGGGCCGTTGACAGGGCCGACGGGGGGAGGCCTTCTGCTTCTTCGCGACGCGGGCGAGGAGCCGACGCTGCTCGACTGCTTCTTCTCCGTTCCCACGCGTGCGTGCGGCCACATGGACGACGTACTGATCGATTTCGGTGACGCATCGACGCAGGTGTTCCACGTCGGCCCCTCATCGGTTGCGGTCCCCGGACTCGTGGCAGGCCTCTTTCGAGCGCACGAGACCCGTGGGCGGCTCCCCTGGGCGGATCTCTTCTCACCGGCGCTCGATCTCGCGGTCGCCGGAGTCGACATGACCGGGCCACAGCGATTCCTGGGGGAGATCCTTGCCCCGATTCTCGAGCGGACAGACGAGGGTCGGCGCATCTACGGCTCGCGTGTTCGCGCAGAGACCACCACTATGAGGGCGGGGCTCGAGCGTCTCCGGGACGCAGGCCCTGCGGCGGTGGCGGAGCTCGTGCCCGCAGAGCTCGCGTCGGACATCGAGCTGTACCAGGTCATCGAGCGGCGGCCCACGGAGGCGGTCTTCCGCGAGATGCGTGTTGCGACGTGCCCGCCTCCCTCGCTCGGCGGAGGCGTGATCGCGCGCGGGCTCCTGTTGCTCGACGGCTGGGAGGGGGCGACGACCCGGAGCTCGCAGTCGCTCTCGTCGACGCGCTCCGAAGCGGCTACGGGGGATCCGCGGGTCCCGGCCTCACCGGGACAACGCACGTCTCGGTGATCGACGGCGAGGGCAACGCGGCGGCCCTCTCGTCCACTCTCGGCTCCGGCTCGGGGGAGTTCGCCCACGGGTTTCAGCTCAACAACATGCTTGGCGAGCTCGACGTGATCGGCACCACCGTGCGCGAGCCGGGCGAGCGACTGCCGAGCATGATGGCTCCGACGCTCGTGCTCGTTGGCGGCGAGCCCCGCCTCGTCGTCGGGAGCGCGGGCTCCGTCAGGCTCTCGGGGGCGATCCTGCAGACCGTCTACCACGTTGTCGCCGGCGGTCTCCCGGTCGACCTCGCCATCGACCACCCGCGGCTGCACGTCGAGGGCGACGTCGTCCAGGTGGAGGGAGGTTGGCCGGACCACGCGGCGCAGAAGCTGCAGGAGAAGGGTCATGACGTGAATCGCTGGGCGGGTCGAAACCTCTACTTCGGAGGCGTATCGGCCGTCGAGCGGCTCCCGGACGGGCGCCTCGCCGCTGCCGGGGATCCACGGCGTGGCGGTCACGGGCTCGTCGTCCCATGATCGTCATCCGACCGGCGGAGCCGGGCGATGCGGAGGCGCTCGTCGAGTTGGCGAGCGAGATCGGCGGCGAGGAAGGCTCCTGGCTCCTGACGACGGAGGAATGGCGGAGTCCTGCCGACGAACGGCGCTACCTTCGGGCAGTCCGCCGCCATCCCGACGCGGCGGTGTTCGTCGCCGAGGACGCCGGCACGATCGTCGCTCGCCTGTCGCTCTCCCGCGATGTGCACCCGGCCAGCCGACACGTCGGTGACCTCGGGCTGATGGTCGTGTCGACGCACCGTCGACGAGGAGTGGGGCGGGCGCTGCTCGAGCAGGCTGTGACGTGGGCCTCCGCATCGGAGGTCCAGAAGCTGGAGCTTCACGTGTTCCCCTGGAACGAGCCTGCGATTGCGTTGTACGAATCGTTCGGCTTCGAGCGCGAGGGGCTCCGTAGAGGGCAGTACGTGCGCGACGGGGTGCCGGTGGACGCGATCCTCATGGCGCTCTGGCTCGGCGATCAGGCGTAGGGTGTTGTCTTTCATGACGACAGCATGCCGGCAGAACCGTGTCGGGTCCGTGACGGCTTTGTGTCGGGTCCGTGCCGCGAGAGCCGGCTCAGGAGGCGAGCGAGCGCGGGACGACGAAATCCTCGAGTCGCCCGCAGCCGGGTCGAACGCCGCTCCAGCCCTCGATCTCGAGCGCCAGGCGGGCCAGCGCGCCCGTCGGGAACGTGTCCGGGCCGGGCGGGGCGAGCCGCGCAGCGAGTTCGAGCATCGCGGGATTGTGGCCGAGGACAAGCGCGCCCGTCACGCTGTCGTCGACCCCGGAGAGGCGCGCGACGAGCTCGGCCCAGCTCGCGTGATAGAGGCCGCTCTCCACCACGACCGCAGGATCGCCGAGGCCGGGGCGGACGAGCTCGAGCGTTGCCTGGGCGCGAGCCGCGCTCGAGCAGAGCACGAGATCGGGCCTGACGCCGTTGACCTCGGCCCAACGGGCGATTCGCTTCCCCGCCTTGCGGCCCCGCGGTGCGAGGGGGCGCTCGTGATCCTCGAGATCGGGGGCGTCCCAGCTCGACTTCGCGTGGCGCAGGATCCAGAGGATCTTCACCAGCCGCGCCGCCAGCCACGAACGAGATCGGCCTGGGCCGGTGTCTCGGGAGAGGGACGGTGGCCGGCGATGCCGGCGCGGAGTGCGGCGATGCGGGCGATCGGGTCGCCCTCGTCGAGGCCGTGGCGCATCAGCCAGCAGCCGACCACCGTCCCGGTCCGGCCAACGCCGCCCCAACAGTGCACGTAGGCGCCGCCGCCCTCGCTTCGAGCGGCGTCGATGTCGTCGAGGATCCGCATCACGTGGCCCGCGGTCGGCGTACCCATGTCGGGGATCGGATGCGCGATCCGCCGGGCGGCACCCAGCCATTGTCCGTAGTCGGGCAGCGGGTCGGACGGGTGCGTGAGGTCGACGAACAGCGTCACGCCGGCACGCTCGAGCGCCTCGATCGCCTCGGGGGTACCGGGGTATCCACCCGCCCGCAGTCCGTCGCCGACCGTGTATCCGGCAGGAATCGACATGAGCCGGAATCTACTCTCCCGCAACGGCACGTCGGACTGCTGCCCACGCCGCACCCGCAGAGAAGCCGCGCCGTGCGAGGAACGCGATAGCGCGTCGACGGGCCGCGTCGTCAGCGATCGATCGGCGGCCGAGCGCGGAGCGCGCGAGCGCGATTTCGTCCTCCTCCGCGTAGGCCCCGTCGAGCGCCTCATCGGCGACCGCGCCCGCGAGTCCCCGGGCACGCAGCTTCTGCTCGGCACGTCGCCGACCGTAGCCCCGGCTACGCATGCCCCGGGCGAGCTGTCCCGCGAGAGCGGCGTCGTCGAGGTAGCCGTATCCGGTGACGCGCTCGATCGCCTCCTCGGCGACGGCGGCCGGAACATCGCGCGCCTCGAGCTTCTTGACGATCTCGGCGCGCGATTGCATCCTCACCGCGAGCGAGCGAACGATGAAGAGGCGGGCACGCGCGCGGGCCAGGGCGAGCTCGACGGCAGCGCGTGCTGCATCGTCGAGCTCGTCGCCGTCGCTGATCCCGAGCTCCGCGAGGACCTCCGGCTCGACCCGCAGCCAGGCCCTGCCGTCCAGCCGGAGGGCTATCGACCGCCGTCGAGCCGGGACGCTCGCATCGGCGCCGGCTGCATCGTGCTCGATCGTGAGCCGCGCCATCACGCGAGGCTACTGTGCCGGTAGCGGTTGTTCGGCTGTGACCGGTCGCTCCGTGTGACGATGTCGCGGAGTTGCCCACGCGTGATCGACATCGGCCCGAAATGATCTCTGCGCAAATTGCGACCTTCTCGTCCGGACAGCCCTTGCCTCGATCGGCCGGGTTCCCTATCTTCACTCATGCACCGAGCACGGGGCACCGGAGGTTGAAGGCCTCCCGGGCGGCTGAAGCGCAAGCGACGGTTGGTCGGGTAGCTGGACGAAGGGGCTACCGACTCGGTGCATTTTTGCGTGCGCGAACGGGCGAGAGAAAGACGAGCGGGATCGGTCGCTGCGTTCTCCGTGCGTAGCTCGCGTAGCCCGCGTGCGCCTCGATGATCGTCGGCCAGAGCCTGGCGTGCTCGTCGGCATCAGCTTCGCGGGTCGTGACCGAACGAGCGTGCGACCGATACGGTCACGGTCGCGTGCGGCTCGTCACGCAGGTTCAACCACCAGGCGGGCGCCTGGTCCTCACCGCCGTTCGAGCCGACGACGACGAGATCCGTGCCGTCCTCGAAGTAGGTCAGCGGCGTCGTCCGCGCGCGTCCCGAGCGGCGCCCCGTGGTGGTCAGGAGCAGAACCGGCATCCCCGCGACCCGTCCCAGCACGCGTCCCCGCGTGAGGCGGTAGATCCCAAGATGGGCGCGCCCCATGGCCTTGATCGCGGCGGGACGGAGTCGCACGACCCTCTACGCCGGGGCCTGCACAGCGACCGCTCGTTGTCGGGCCGGCCGTGCATCGAGCCGGTCGATATACGGCGTAACTTCCTCCGGCAACGCAGTCAGCTCGCCGGTCCGCGCGAACCCGAGTACGGAGCCGACGACGATGTCGGCGACGGAGAAGGCGTTGCCGACGAGGTACTCGTCGTCCCCGAGCGCCTCCGCGACGACTGCGGCGGTTCTGGCGAACCGTGCCGCCGCACGCTCGATGACCCCGGCGTCGGGCTCCCTCACGTCCTGCCAGACCTGGCGCGCGATGTCCATGAGGGCGCTCTCGCTCTCGGTCATGGCGAAAAAACACCACTGGTACTGGAGCGCGCGCTCGTGCGAGCCGAGCGGCGCGATCAGCCCCGCGTCGGGGTTCTGATCCGCGAGGTGGAGGATGAGGGCGGCCGACTCGAAGACCGGCCCACCGTCTTCCTCGAGGACAGGGGAGCGTCCGAGCGGATGGAGAGCGCGATACGCCGGCGTCTCCTTCACCTCGCGTTGCATGACGACGAGGTCGAACGGAATGCCGAGCTCCTCGAGCAGCCAGAGCACGCGCGTCGAGCGTGTACGGGGTTGGTGATGGAGTCTCATCGACCGATCCTAGCGTTGGGAACGCCACGCGTTGCTTGTACTCTGCGCGCATGCCTGCCGTGTCGCATCCCGACGGGACGTAATGCCGGTCCGGGATCTCGTCACGCACGCCGGCGGCTTCGCGCGCTTCCCGCGCCTGCTCCATCGGTACACGGCCGCCCATCGGTCCCCCGACGAGGCACGGGTGCTTTCGGGAAGGCATCGCGTGACGGCCCACCGATTCCCGGCGGAAGCGCTCCTCGCAATCGAGCGCGAGAGCGCCCACCGGTGGCCGTCCCGGCCCGGCGCCTGAGCTGGTGTCGGATCCGGGGGCCTCACCCCGCTCGCCGACGTCGCGGTGGAGGTCGCGGCGGAGTGGGGACTGAAGCTCGGCCCGCCGTTCCCGCTCGCACGCTTCTCCCACGTCGCCTCGGCGGGGCTCGGCGCGGTCCTGAAAGTGACGCTGCCCGACGACGACGAGTCCGACGACGAGGCCGAGGCACTTCACCTGTGGGCCGGGAACGGTGCCGTACGGCTGCTGCGCAGCGATCGCAGGCGCCGAGCGCTCCTGCTCGAACGTGCGTGGCCCGGCAGCGACATCTCGACGCTGGCAGAGGCCGATGCGACCCGGGTTGCGATCGAGGTCGGCAGGCGACTCTGGGTCCCTGCCGCGAAGCCGTACCGCTGGATCGGCGATCAGGTCCCCCGCTGGCTCGAGGAGGCGGAGCGCGTGCGACCCGAGGGAGGAGAGCTCGTCCGGCTCGCGCGCGAGCTCCATGCCCGGCTCGAGGTCGGTCGCGGCGTGCTCGTGCACGGCGACCTCCACCACCACAACATCCTCCGCTCCGGCAACCGCTACGTGGCGATCGACCCCAAACCGATGCTGGGCGAGCGCGAGTACGACGTTGCGCCGTTCCTGTGGAATCCTCTCGGGTCGGCGATGACGCTCGATCGCACCGAGCGGCGTCTCGCGGCCTTCGCCCGAGCCGGTCTCGACGAGGAACGCATGCGATCCTGGGCCGTGATCCGAGGGGCGTACCTTCGGCCGGGCGGGGCCCGGGAGCGCGTGCTCTGCGCGCTCCTCTGATCGTTCTCTCTCCCGCGGGCTACCGCGCGCGCCGGGTGCGACGGAGGAGATGGGCGAAGTTGATCGACCACCCGATGCCGTCGGAGCGCCGGATGAACAGGCGGGGCTCCTCCGGGCGCCAGAGATTGCGCGTGTACGACGTGTTCCAGTCGCTCATGGACGACCTCAGTCTTGAACGGCGTCGTGCTCTCGGGTCGTGCGTCCGAAGCCCTCGAGCTCGAGCGTGGCCTGAACGCTCTCGCGCGCCTTGTGAATTCGCCACTTCACGGTCGCCAGCGTGATCTCGAGCGAGTCCGCGATCTCGACATACGAGAGCCCGACGATGTCGCGGAGCAACAGGGCGGTGCGCAGGTCGACGTTGAGGAGCGCGATCGCGGCCCAGAGCGCCTCGATCGGCTCCGCATGCTCGTACCGGGGCTCGACGAGCGTCGGCATCGGCACGTCCTCGATGCTGACCGCCGTCGGCCTGCGCTCGATCGCGCGTAGCTCGTCGATGACGGAGTTCTTGGCGATCTGGAACATCCAGGTGGTGAACGCCGATTCCCCGGTGAACCCGGGCAGCCCGCGGAAGACCTTGAGGAAGACGTCCTGCGTCAGGTCCTCTGCCAGCCGCCGGTCGTCGACGAGTCGATAGACGTACGTGAAGACGAGTCGCTCGTACGCGTGGACGATTACCGCGAACGCCCGCTGGTCTCCGCGCTTCGCGCGACGCAGGACCCCCGCGTCCGGCTGCGCGAGGGCCGATCCGGTGTGCTTCAGGGTGTCCATGTCCGTGGCCGGTCTCCTCCTCGCCGTATTCGGGGTCGCAGCGGCTCCCTCCTCCTTATCGGCCCACCCTGATGGGCGCGCGATCGTCCGTCAAGGGGGAACGAGCTCACTAGGTCGTAAGGGTGACGTCCGATCCGGAGGACATCCTCGAAGGATGCCCGTGCAACTCGCCCTCGACCTCTTCGCGCCGCCACTCGAGTGGGACGCGGGCGACCGTCCCGGGACGGCGTTGCCGCGGAGCTCGGCGCCGGTGCCCACGGGCTACGCGGTGTTCGATTGCGAGACGACCGGAACCGATCCGACGACCGACGAGATCGTCTCGTTCGCGGTGCTTCGCCTCGATCCGGACGGGGTCGAGGTCGGACGACTGGCGAGCCTCGTCAAGCCGATCGGCGAGATTCCCTCGGAGGCGACCGCCGTTCACGGCATCGCCGACGCCGACGTCGCCGATGCGCCGACGTTCGCCGACTGCGCAGGTGAGCTCCTGACGTTTCTCGCCGACATGGTGTTCGTCGCTCACAACGTGGGGTTCGACCTGCCGATGCTCCAGGCTGCGTTCGCGCGCGTGGGGATCGAGTACGTCCCGCCTGCTGTCGCCTGCACGCTCGAAGCGTCGCGGCTGCTCGAGCCTCTCGCGGACAACCATCGCCTGCAGTCGATCTGCGAGCGGCGGGGCATCGTGCTCGCCGACGCCCACGAGGCGCTGAGCGACGTCCTCGCGACCGCCGAGCTGCTCCGCGTCGTTCTCGCCGAGGGGATCGCTCCCGAGTCGGTCGAGCTCGACGAGCCCGCCTACATGAGGCTCCGCGCCCGCGGTGACACGCGGCCGGCATCCGAGCCGCAGATCCGACGGCTGTTCGGCCTCGCCCGCTCGGCCGGGATGCTCGCGCCCGACGGCCGCGTCGACCGAGACCGTGTTGTCGCACTCGTCGAGCGCGTCACGGGGACGACGGAGATCGACCTGCTCACCCGTGCGCAGGTCCAGGACGCCTATGACGCGCTCGAGGAGCTGATCGAGCAGGCCACCGACGAGGCCGCCGCCGCGATCGCCTGACATCGCCGTGCGCGGGACTCCGGGCGCAAGCTTGCGCCTGCTGCTACCGTTGCCTGGAGTTAGAGCGATCCAGGTTTGCGCGAGTGCGCCTTCCCTATGCGTTCGTGAGTTGTGGTGGGAGGTGTATTTCATGGCAGAAGGAACCGTTAAGTGGTTCAACGATGCAAAGGGTTTCGGTTTTATCGAGCCCGCCGAGGGATCGAAGGATCTCTTCGTGCATCACAGCAACATCGCCGGTGACGGCTTCAAGTCGCTTCCGGAAGGAGCAAAGGTCACGTTCGAGGCCCGCGAGGGCGCGAAGGGCCCGGAGGCAACGAACGTCGTCGTCGTCTCGTAGCTCGGTCGCAGGATGCCCGTGGCCGCTTCGGCGGCCGCGGGCGCCGCGCCCGCACCAATCGGAGAAAGGAGCCGCGCCATCGCTGTCAAGGAAGAAAAGATCGAGATGGAGGGCGAGATCATCGAAGCCCTCCGCAACCGGATGTTCCGACTCAAGCTCGACAACGGTCACGAGATGATCGGGTACACCGCCGGCCGCATGAAGCGGTATCGGATCCGAATGCTCCCCGGCGATCGCGTGCGGGTCGAGCTTTCCCCGTACGATCTCGACCGCGGCCGCATCGTCTACCGCCTGCGCTAACCCTGGTCGGCCGCCGCGGCCCGCTCTTGCTCGGCCTGCCCGATCACCTGGCGGATCGCGTTCGCCTGTTCGGCGGCGTCGGCGTACGGCGACCGCTCGAGTGGCGGTAGCTCGAACAGGCACTCACGCGGGTCCACCACGCTCTCCTCCTGCGTGTCCTCCCGAGCCACGTCTTCCCCCATAGGTACAGCATGCTCGGTTTTACCGTCTTGTCCAGAGGCGACTCCCGATAGCGTGTTCCACCGATGAGCCGGTACCTCCGCCGCAGCACGCCCGACGAGGCGCAGCACGCCTCGAACCTCGAGCTCTTCTACGACCTCGTGTTCGTCCTTGCGGTGACGCAGATCACGCACCGCCTGCTGGACGAGCTGACGTGGGCCGGAGCGGGCCGCGCGTCGCTGCTCCTGCTCGTCGTCTGGTGGGCCTGGAACTACACGACCTGGGTGACGAACATGCTCGACCCCGACGCGGTCGCCGTCAGGTTGCTCGTGCTCGCGATCATGCTCGGGAGCCTCCTGATGGCCGTTGCCATCCCCGAGGCGTTCGGGAGCCGTGGGCTGCTGTTCGCGGGCGCGTACGTCATGATCCAGGTCGGGAGGCACGTCTTCCTCACCTTCGTCGTCGCGTCGCGCGCGTCACCGGAGCGGCGGCCGGCCGCGCACATTCTGACTTGGTTCGTCGCCTCGGGGGTCTTCTGGATCGTCGGCGGGATCGCATCCGGCAACACGCGCGTCACGCTCTGGGTGATTGCCGTCGCGATCGACTACACGGCGCCGCTCGTGCTGTACCGCGTCCCCTTCCGGCCGCAGCTGCCGTCATCGTCCTGGGACGTCGAGACCTCCCACTTTGCGGAGCGGTTCCAGCTGTTCATCATCATCGCACTCGGCGAGTCGATCGTGATCACCGGTGCGACGACCTCCGGCCTTTCCCTCGATGCGGCTCGTCTCGCCGCGTTCGGCATCGCCTTTCTCCTCACGGCCGCGCTCTGGTGGCTGTACTTCGACTACGTCGCCGTCATCGCCGAGCGCCGCCTGGCGATCGCGCCCGACCGCACGAGGCTCGCGCGCGACGGGTACACGTACCTCCACGTCGTCATCGTCGCGGGGATCATCGTCTCGGCCGTCGGTGACGAGCTCGTGATCAAGCACCCCGTCGACAGGCTCTCCACCCCCGAGCTCGTCGCCGTCGTCGCCGGCCCCACGATCTACCTGCTCGGGCACACGCTGTTCCGCCTGCGGATGGCCGGATCGGTGAGCCGGAAGCGACTCGGCGGGGCAATCGCGTGCGTCCTCGTCGGCGTCGCTGCCGGCTCCGCATCCGCACTCGTCGTCGCGCTCCTGCTCGTCGCCGTCCTCGTCTCGGTGATCGCCGCGGAGCGGCTTGCCTCACGGCGCGCGCGGTTGCGTGGTGACCCGACACCCCTCGAGCGGCTCCAGGCGAACGCGTGAGCTCGCCGTCGCCAGCGGTTCGTCGTAGAGTCGGCCGATGACGCGCCGGCATCAGCGTGAGCTGCCGTCTCTCGTGCCCGGGGGCGCGACTGCGTGCTGAGGAAGCCCATCCTGGCGGCGGCCGAGAGCCCGCGGCTCCAGCGCACCGTGCAACGTCACGGGATGCGGTTCGGCGCGGCCCGCTTCGTCGCCGGCGAGTCGCTCGACCAGGCGGTTGCCGTTCTCCGCGCGCTCAACGAGAAAGGGCTGCTGGCGAACACGACGCTGCTCGGTGAGGGCGTGGACGACGAGGCGGCGACGCGGCAGGTGGTCGCGAGCTACCGCGAGATCCTCGACCGGATAGCGGCGGAGAAGCTGCGGGTCAATGTCGCCCTCAAGCTCACCCACCTCGGGCTCGACCTTCGACGAGGCGCTCGCCCGGGCGAACATCGGCGAGCTCGTCGGCCATGCGGCGAGCCGCGACAACTTCGTCCGCATCGACATGGAGGAGTCGACCTTCGTCGACGCGACCCTCCGCATCTACCGGAGCCTGCGGGAGGAGGGGCACGAGAACGTCGGCACGGTGCTGCAGTCGTACCTCTACCGGACGCCGGCCGACCTCGACGCGCTTCTCGATCTCTCCCCGAATCTCCGCTTCGTCAAGGGCGCGTACCTCGAGCCGCCGAGCGTGGCGTACCCGGACAAGAAGGACGTCGACGAGGCCTACGCGGCGCTCGTCGAGCGATCGCTCTCGGCGGGCGGGCTCACCGCCGTCGCAACACACGACACGGCGTTGATCACGCGCGCGATCGCTTACGCGCGGGCAAACCGGATCGGTCGCGACCGCTTCCAGTTCCAGATGCTCTACGGCGTCCGCGGCAAGCTGCAGCTCGACCTCGTCGAGAAGGGGTATGACGTGCTCGTGGCGACGCCGTACGGCCCGGACTGGTACCGCTACCTGATGCGTCGGCTCGCGGAGCGACCGGCGAACGTCCTCTTCATCGCGAAGAACATGGTGCGACGCTGAGCGTGCGCCTCTGTGCAAGCATCCGACCTACCAACCCCCTCTGCTAGGAGCTGAGATGGCCCGACCCGTCACGCTGTTCACCGGCCAGTGGGCCGACCTTCCTCTCGTCGATCTCGCGACCGACCTCGGCGCGTGGGGCTTCGACGGCGTCGAGCTCGCCTGTTGGGGTGACCACTTCGAGGTCGACGTCGCGCTCGCCGATCCTGGCTACCTCAAGGCGCGGAGGGCGTTGCTCGAGGGTCACGGGCTGGGCTGCTGGGCGCTCGGGGCCCATCTCGTCGGCCAGGCGGTCGCCGATCCGATCGACGCGCGGCATCAGGCGATTCTCCCGCCGGAGGTCTGGGGCGACGGCGACCCGGAAGGCGTCAGGCAGCGTGCGGCCGAGCGGATGAAGGACACGGCCCGGGCCGCGGCGGCGTTCGGCGTGAGGGTGGTCAACGGGTTCACCGGGTCACCCGTCTGGCACATGCTCTACTCGTTCCCGCCGAACGACTTCGCGGCGATCGAGCGCGGCTACGACGAGTTCGCCGAGCGCTGGGGGCCGATCATCGACGTCTTCGACGCCGAGGGCGTGCGGTTCGCGCTCGAGGTGCATCCCACGGAGATCGCGTACGACTTCGTCACGACCCGCAAGGCGCTCGACGCGATCGGAAATCGCCCCGGCTTCGGGATCAACCTCGATCCGAGCCACTTCTCCCACCAGTTTCTCGACACCGCGGCGTTCGCGATCGAGTTCGCCGACCGCATCTACCACGTCCACGTGAAGGACTCGCGGCGCTTCCTCGACGGTCGCAGCTCGATCCTCGGTGGTCACCTCAACTTCGGCGAGCCGCAGCGTGGCTGGGACTTCGTCTCACCAGGCCACGGCGACGTCGACTTCGAGCTGTTCTTCCGGGCCCTGAACCGGATCGGCTACTCGGGCCCGCTCTCGATCGAGTGGGAGGACTCGGGGATGGATCGGGAGTGGGGGGCCAGGGACGCTCTCGCCTTCGTCCGCCGCACCGACTTTGCCCCGTCCGACGTCGCGTTCGACGCGGCGATGCAACAGGAGGGATAGCCCGAGGAGCGCGCGGTCGGTCAGGCGACCGGCCCCGACCGTCCCGCGCCGCGCGTCAGCTCGGCGAGCCAATCCGCCTGCTCGGTGCTGAGCGGCTGTTCGAGTCGCCAGTTCCAGTTCCCGTTGCCGACGGTTCCGGGTCGGTTCATGCGGGCGTCGTTCCCGAGCGCGAGGAGATCCTGCGCGGGAACGATCACGAGGTCGTTCTCGGTGGCAAGGATGCTCGCGAGGAGCGCCCGGTGCTCGTCGTCGGGCGAGGTCGCGCCGCGCGCGAGATGCGGTTGGTTCGCGCGCCCCCAGCGCTGCCACCACCCGGCGAGCGTCTCCGAATCGTGAGTCGAGGTGTAGAGGACGGAATCGGTGCGCCAGTCGACATCGCCGACGCGGGCGACGACGTTCATGCCGGGCAGGCCGATCTCCTCGCGTAACGCAACGACGTCGGGCGTGATGAACCCGAGGTCCTCGACGATCAGCGGCAGCCCGCCGAACCGGGCGCGGACCGCGTCGAAGAAGGTGATGCCCGGACCGATGCCCCAGGAGCCGTTCCTCGGGTCGGTCTCGTCCGGCGCCAGCTGCCAGAACTGGACGAGACCGCGAAAGTGATCGATGCGGAGAAGGTCACACAGCTCGAGCTCCCGCTCGAGGCGCTCCAGCCACCACGTGAAGCCGTCGGCGGCGTGCCTCTCCCAGTCGAAGACGGGCATTCCCCAGCGCTGTCCCTCCGGGTGGTTGACCGATGGTGCGGCGCCGGCGACGAGGGAGTGAGCGAACAGCTCGGGGTGCGTTGCCGCGTCGCACGAGTCTCCTGCGACGTACAGCGGGATGTCGCCGATCAGCCTGATCCCACGGTCGTTCGCGTAGCGCCTCAGGGCGAGCCACTCTCGCTGGAATCGCGTCTGCGCCCGTCGTTCGTCGTCCCCTGCGAAGGCAACCCACTCGTCGACCCAGCGACCGAGTGGCGCTCCGTCGTCCCCGATACCGTCGTCGTGGAGCGGCGACCCCGGCGGCGCCAGCAGGCCCTCATGACCGGCGAATGCCGATCGGGACGCGTAGGGCGAGCCGAGCGCGTCGGGTGGATGCAATGGCAGCAGCTGCCACCACGACTGGCCCGCCGCGACGAGCCAGTCGACGAAGCGATACGCGTCGTCGTCGAGCCTGCCCGACGGCAAGGACGTGATGTGCAGCAGGACGCCGCTCGCACGTGCAGGAGCGCCCACGATCGCTACCGCCCGAGCGCCCGCGCGATCGCGGCGACATGGGCGGGGGTCGACCCGCAACATCCGCCGACGACGCGTACACCCTGCTCGGCGTAGCGCGCCACGTGCTCCGCCAGCATCTCGGGGCCCGCCTCGTAGACGACCTCGGCGCCGACGATCTTGGGAATCCCCGCGTTCGGCTTCACCCAGACGGGGACGTCTCCGGCTGCGGCGAGCATCTCGGTCACGATCAGGTCGGCGTCGGCGAGCGAGCGGCCACAGTTCGTCCCGACCGCCGTGATCCCGAGCGGAACGACCGCAGCGACCGCGTCCGTCGGGCTGAGCCCCATCATGGTCCGGGTGCCCATGTCGAAGCTGAACGACACCACGAGTGGCAGGTCCGTGACGCTCTGCACGCCTTCGACCGCCCAGACGGCCTCCTCGACGGCGAAGATCGTCTCGACCACGAGGAGATCGACGCCGCCCTCGACGAGCGCGCGGGCCTGCTCTGCGTAGGCCGCCACCGCGCCGTCGCGGTTGAGGAGCCCGTACGGCTCGATCAGCTGTCCGGTCGGGCCGAGCGACCCGCCGACGAGCCGATCGGCGCCGGCGCCCTGCCGCGCGAGCTCGGCTGCACGGAGGTTCACCTCGCGCGCGCGGTCGGCGAGCGGCCCCTCGGTGAGCCGGATCGGCGTTGCCCCGAAGGTGCAGGTGAGGACGAGGTCGGCGCCTGCGTCGACGAACGCGCGGTGGAGCTCGACGACCCGCTCGGGTGCCTGGAAGAGCCATTCCTCGGGTGCGAGCCCCGGCTCCATTCCCATCGTTTGATAGTTCGTTCCGGTCGCGCCGTCGGCGATCACGGTGCGGCCCTGGGCAAGCAGCCCGCTGAAGGATCGTGCCTCGGTGGTGCTCATCTCTAGCCTCCTCGCTCGACATCGCCCCGGGTGTGGCACCTTGCGCTCCGTGCAGGTTGCCGAGGCATCGGTGGGCCGGGGCCCTCAGCCTCTCTCGATGCGGAGCGGTGGTGGCACCGCGTCCGAGAGGGTCAGGTTACCGACGGTGGCCGACGACGCGAGGAGTGGCGCCGCGTGACGGTCAGATCGCGTAGATGCAGATGAGCTGCGACGGCGCGCCGTCGACGACCCGCACGTCGGCGACCGTCCATTGCTCGCCGTCGACCTCGATGAGCGCGCCGGCCTCGATCCCGGCGGGAAGGCCGAGCGAGTAGCGCCGAGGGCTGCCCGCGAGGAGCACGACCTCGTAGGTCGTCGGCTGGTCGGCTACGCGGTCGGCGACGGCCATGCTCACCCCGTCTCGCGGTAGTCGGCGCCGGCGGCCGGGTTGAAATCGGACGCCGAGAGCCCGCCGCTCTCCCCGATGACGTTCGCGTCGCCTCGCACGATCCGGTGGATCTCGACGACGATCCCGTCGTCGAGCTCGAACAGCCGCAGGCGGCGGAAGCCGACCTTCTGGAGCACCCGGGCAGACGCGACGTTCTCCACACGGCAGCGTCCGATCAGCTCGGGGACGCCGCAGCGATGGAACGCGTCGTCGCGCGTCGCCGCGGCCGCCTCCGTGGCGATTCCCTCGCCCCACCGCGACGGCTCGACGAAGTACCCGAGCTCGATGTCGTCGTCGCGCGACCCCTTGTTCGGGCCGACCGGCGAGAGCTCCACGAAGCCGAGCCATTGGTCGGTCTCGATCTCGATCATGGCCCGCTTCCCGAAGCCGTAGAGCTTCCACTCCTCGAGCGAGCGCTCGTGCTGCTCGATCGCGCGTTCGAGATCGAGCGGCTCGGGGCGGATGTAGCGCGTCACGTCCGGGTCGCGCATGAACCGGGCGAAGCGCTCGAAGTGGGAGTCGTTCCACGGCTCGAGCCGCAGGCGTTCGGTCTCGATGACGCTGCGCGCGTTCGAGCGGGTCTCGCGAGTTGCCATGAGATGCCCATCGGCGTTTTCGCCGTCGAGCTTTACCACCGTCGAGGGAATCAGCCCGTCGTTGTGTATGTGAGCAATACGTCGATCGAGATGATCTCGAGCGCCCGCTCGTGGGTTGCGGCGAGGACGACGGGAGCGGCAACGCCCGCCCGGTGCGCCTCCAACCACCGGGCCGCGCACACGCACCAGCGGTCGCCCGGTTGCAGGCCCGGGAAGCCCCATTCGGGCCGGGGGGTGGAGAGATCGTTTCCCGTCTCCCGGCTGAAGGTGAGGAACTCGTCCGTCATCACCGTGCAGACGGTGTGGCTCCCGAGATCCTCCGGCCCCGTCGAGCAGCAGCCGTCTCGGAAGAACCCCGTCACCGGGTCGCTCGAGCACGGCAGCAGGTTGCCGCCGACGACGTTGCGGTCGGGATCTCTCTCCATGCGCGTACTCTGCCCATCCGCTCGGGCCTCTGCGCCGGCGGGCGGCGCGATACGCTGGATGCATGGACGCTGATGACGTCGAGATCCGCGTGCTCGGCTGCCTGATCGAGAAGCAGCGAACGACGCCGGACACCTATCCGCTGACCCTGAACTCGTTGCGGCTCGCCTGCAACCAGGCCACGAACCGCGATCCCGTCGTCGACTACGACGAGGAGACGATCCGCGAAGCGTTGCAGCGGCTCTGGCGCAAGGAGTGGGCGCGACTCGCGTCGGGTCAGGGGAGCCGCTCGGTGAAGTACCGCCAGCTCGTGCAGGAGAGGCTCGAGCTCGCCGACGACGAGGTCTCGATCCTCTGCGTGCTCATGCTGCGTGGCCCGCAGACACCCGGCGAGCTCAAGCAGCGCAGCGACCGGATGCACCCGTTCGCCGAGCTCGCCGACGTGGAGGAGACGCTCGAGCGCCTGATCGGGCGTGAGCTCGTCGTGCGCCTCGAACGGCGTCCCGGCCAGAAGGAGGAGCGCTACGCACAGCTGCTCGGTGGGGAAGTCGCCGACACGATGGCAAACGACCTGCCGCGACCCGTGCTCGCCCATGACCCGCTCGAGGAGCGGGTGGCGGCGCTCGAGGCCGAGGTTGCCGCGATGCGCGCGATCCTCACCGATCTCGGAGCATGACGCCGGAGGTTCTCGGGGGGCGACCCGTGTCGATTCGGCGGTTACGGGTCGAGATGCCGCAACCGCGGCCACAGCCGAGACCAGGGCACGGCGGGCCGTTCACAGATCCAGACGACGCCGCCCTGTTCCTCGTTATCGAGATCGACGCCGTTGTCGATGTGGGCCGCCTCCCGACACCCGCTGAAGCTTCCCTGCAGCCACGGCCGGCGGTAGCCGACCACGATCACGGGTCGCGCTCCGTCCGGAGGCCGTCCGAAGCGCCAGAACGCGTTGTGGCCCGCGTAGGCGCGCGGCAGGCCCAGTGACGGGCCGAAACGCGCGAGCGCGCCCGCCTCGCCGTAGTTTCCCGTGAAGACGACCGCCGAACGCTGCTCGGTGGCCGGCAGCGAGCGCCAGGCGCGGGCGACCGACTCGGTGAAGCGCGGCCAGCCGACCGTCTCGATCGCGTCTTGGTTGACGGCCGCGATCGGTGTCGCGTGGAGTGCTGCGACCGGCACGATCGGGAGCGCGACGAGCGCCGCGAGCGCGGCCGAGGAGCCGATCACCACCACGAGTCGCCGTCCGCTGGCTGCCTCCTCGCGCAGTGCGCCCTCGGCTGCGAGTCCGCCGGGACCGAGCACCGCGAGCAGCAGACCGATCGTGTAGTACGGCTTCCCGCCGATCACGAGGAGGAGCACGATCAGCACGAGGTACGCGAGGCCGAGCGGCCGGTACGGGCGACCCTCCTCTCGTCGCAACAACCACCACAAACCGCCGAACCAGAGCACGACGAGCAGAGGGCCGACCAGGAGCGCCTGCAAGGGGAGCAACGAGATCCTGTTGCCGACGGGATCGTCGCTCCCGATCGCTCCGGCGAGCTCGAGCTGTGGCCATCCGTGCCGGGCCTGCCAGGCGATATTCGGGAGCCAGAGGACGAGGGCGATGACCGCCCCGAGCCAGAGCCAGGGGCTGCGGGCGGGCTCGAAGCGGCGGGCCAGCACGAAGCCGGCCGCAAGCGAGAGCACGAGTAGCAGGATCAGGTGCTTGTTCTCGAGCGCGACACCAGCTGCGATGCCGACGAACAGCCACTGCCGCTCGTCCCCGCCGCCAAGGAGGCGCGTGACGAGGTAGATGACGACGAGCCACGCGAGCATGTCGAACGTCGTCGTCGAGAGGAGGTGCCCAACTGCCATGACGGCCGCCGACGCGGCGGTCGAGCCGGCTGCGATCGCCTGTCCGGTCCTTCCTGCTCCGACCTCCCGGCCGATGAGTGCGACAAGCACGACGACGAGAGCTGCCGCGACGGCGGAGACGACCCGAAGCCCACGCGGATCCCCGCCGAATGCCCATTCGGAGAACCTCCCGAGCAGCGGTGTCAGCGACGGCTGGTCGTCGTACCCGAACGCCGGATGCCTTGCCGCGACGCGGAAGTAGAGCTCGTCGCGGTGATAGCCGTAGCGATTGCCGACCGCCACGAGGAGCGCGAGCTCGGCGAGTGCGACGGGAAGCACCAGCGTCCAGGCGACCGGAGGGCGCACTCTCCTCATGTCGCGACAAGGTAACGCGGTGCGAGGCGGAAGACCAGGATCCCTCTTTCGCTACAAAAGACATCGATGTGCGTCGTCACATCCCAGCAGTAGAGTGGCTCACTCGATGTCCGCCTCGTTCGTCCACCTCCACGTCCACTCCGAGTACTCGATTCTCGATGGGGCGTGCAGGATTCCGGCGCTCGTCGACAAGGCGGCACGGCTCGAGATGCCCGCCGTCTCCCTCACGGATCACGGCTCGCTGGCCGGGGCGATCGACCTCTACAAGGCGGCGCGCGAGCAGGGCGTGAAGCCGATCCTCGGCTGTGAGGTGTACGTCGCCGACGACCGGCACGCGCAGACGAAGGGCACCGCGCACCTGACCCTGCTCGCCGAGACGACGGCCGGCTACGGCAACCTGATCAAGCTCTGCTCGCTCGGGTTCCTCGAGGGCTACTACTACCGGCCGCGGGTCGACTGGGAGCTGCTGCAGCGGTACTCGTCCGGCCTGATCGCTCTCTCCGGCTGCCTCTCCGGCCGGGTCTCGAAGGCGATCACCGAGGCCCGCATGGGCGACGCCGAGATGGAGCTCGACCGGCTGGAGCAGATCTTCGGGCGTGACAACACGTACGTGGAGCTGCAGAACGCGGGGCTCGAGATCCAGCAGTCGGTCTTCGAGTCACTCCCGGGCCTCGCGGCGAAGCGCGGACTCCCGCTCGTCGCGACGGGCGACGTCCACTACCTCGATGCGACCGACGCGTACCCCCACGAGGCGCTCCTCTGCATCCAGTCCGGCGACTCGCTGAAGAACCCGAACCACTGGCGCTTCGGTGCGAACGAGTTCTACTTCAAGACACCGGAGGAGATGGCGCTCGACTTCCCCGGGCACGAGGACGCGATGCGGCGGACGCTCGAGATCGCCGACCGCTGCAACGTCGAGATCGCGCTCGACCGGATCCTGCTGCCGAAGTTCCCGACGCCCGAGGGCCGCGACTCGTTCGACTACCTCGTCGAGCTGTGCGAGGCCGGGCTCGCGAAGCGCTACGACCGCGTCACGTCCGAGCTGACCGAGCGGCTCGCGTTCGAGCTGAAGACCGTGCACGAGATGGGCTTCGCCGACTACTTCCTGATCGTGGCCGACTTCATCAACTTCGCGAAGCGTGACGGCGTCTCGGTCGGGCCCGGCCGCGGCAGCGCTGCCGGCTCGCTCGCCGCGTACTGCCTCGGCATCACCGATGTCGACCCGATACGCTACGGCCTTCTCTTCGAGCGGTTCCTCAACCCGGCCCGCAAGGACATGCCCGACATGGACATCGACTTCGCGGTCGAGGGCCGCGAGCGGGTGATCAACTACGTCGCGGAGAAGTACGGGCGCGATCGGGTAGCCCAGATCATCACCTTCTCGACGATGGCCGCCCGCGCCGCGGTGCGAGACGCAGGACGCGTGCTGGAGATCCCCTACGGCACCGTCGACCGGATCGCAAAGATGATTCCCGAGGGACCGGGCCAGACCCTCGCGGAGGCGCTCAAGCCCGGGGGCGAGCTCGCGAATGCGGTCAAGGCCGACCCGGTGGCGAAGGAGATCGTCGACCTCGCCCAGCCGCTCGAGGGGCTGACGCGGGCCGACTCGATCCATGCAGCCGCCGTCGTGATCGGCGCGCAGCCGCTGATCGAGGTCGTGCCGCTGCAGCAGAAGGGCGCCGACCAGGAGGTCGTGACCCAGGCTTCGATGAAGAACGTCGAGGCGCTCGGACTGCTGAAGATGGACTTCCTCGGCCTGCGCAACCTCGACGTGATCGACAAGGCCGTGGACCTGATCGGGGGGGGCCTCGACATCGGATCGATCCCGCTCGACGATCGCAAGGTGTACGAGATGCTGGCGCGCGCCGACTCGTCGGGCGTCTTCCAGTTCGAGTCCTCCGGGATGCGCGACGCGCTCCGGCAGGTGAAGCCGACGGAGTTCGAGGATCTGATCGCGCTCGTCGCGCTCTACCGGCCGGGGCCGATGCAGTACATCCCGAGCTATGCGGCGCGCAAGAACGGGCGGGAGGCGATCACCTACATCGACGAGCGGCTGAAGGCGATCACGAGCGACTCCCAGGGGATCTGCATCTACCAGGAGCAGTACATGCAGATCGCGAAGCAGCTGGCCGGCTTCACGCCCGCCGAGGCGGAGACGCTGCGCCGCGCGATCGGCAAGAAGATCCACGAGCTGATGGCGTCGTTGAAGCCGAAGTTCCTCGACGGCTGTGCGGCGAACAACGTCACGCCGTCGGTCGCGAACCAGCTCTGGAAGGACATGGAGTCGTCGCAGGACTACTCGTTCAACAAGGCGCACTCGGTCTGTTACGCGCTGATCGCCTACCGCACCGCCTGGCTGAAGGCGAACCACCCGTGCGAGTACATGGCGGCGCTGATCTCCTCCGTGATGAACACGAAGGACCGGGTGCCGATCTACGTCAACGCGTGCGACGAGATGGGCATCGAGGTGCTGCCGCCGGATGTCAACGAGTCGGCGACCGACTTCGCCGTCGTCGACGGGAAGATCCGCTTCGGCCTGAACGCGGTCAAGAACGTGGGGGACAACGCGGCGCGCGCGATCATCGCGGCGCGCAACGAGGGCGGCCCGTTCGCGACGATCTGGGAGTTCACCGAGCGCGTCGACCCGCAGGTCGTCAACAAGCGCGCGCTCGAGTCGCTCGTCAAGTGCGGCGCCCTCGACTCGACCGGCGCCTCGCGGATGGGGATGCTCGGCGTGCTCGAGCAGGCGCTCGCCTACGGCCAGAAGCTCGCGGCCGACCGGCTCGCGGGCCAGGGTCGATCTTCGACATGGGCTTCGGCGACCTCGAGCCGGAGGCGGAGGTGGCGCGCAAGCACCATCCGCCGATCGCCGCGAGCGAGTTCGAGAAGAGCGAGCTGTTGCGTCTCGAAAAGGAGACGCTCGGTCTTTACGTATCGGAGCATCCGTTGAGCGCGGTGCGTGAGCAGCTGCGGCGCAAGACCGACGCGACCCTCGGCGAGATCGAGCGGAGGCGCGACGGCGAGGTCGTCACGGTCGGCGGCATCATCTCGGCGATCAAGCACCTGACGACGAAGAAGGGCGAGCCGATGGTGTTCCTGCAGCTCGAGGATCCGACCGGCTCGGCCGAGGTCGTCGTCTTCTCGGCGATCTACACGAGCGTGCGGGAGCTGTGCGTGGCCGACCGGATCCTGGTCGTCAAGGGGCGCGTCGACCACAAGCAGGCGGGGGAGACGAAGCTGATCGCGCTCGAGCTGACCGCGTTCGAGGCGGTCGCCGAGCGGCGTGACGTCCGCTTCAAGCTCGACGCGCGCCAGGCGGCGGCGGGCGTCATCGAGGAGCTCGCACGCCTCGTCAAGGAGTATCCGGGCGAGTCGCCGGTCTACCTCGCGCTCGAGACCTCGATGGGCGCCCGCACGCTCGCCCTCGGCCCCGGCTATCGCGTGCAACCCGATTCGGACTTCATCGCCGAGGCGAAGGCGCTGCTCGGCGAAGCAGCCGTCGTGTAGAGCCGCCTCGGTCCTATCCTCCGCGGCTCCGAGGGGGCTGCGCCGGGATGCCGGTCGCGGCCCGCTCGTTGGACGACCTGAGCCCTGCGCTCTTACTTCGGGCGATGCCCGTTGAGAAACGCGTCGACGATGGGTGGTAGGTCGAGCTCGACGCGCTTGATCGTGGTTCCCGCTCGGGCCCACAGTCCTGCCGCCATGAGAGGGGCGATCAGGAGCGCAACCTTCTGCAGAGGGTTGCCGGGGCCGATGTGCCCTCTAGACTGGTGCGCCGCGATGATCCGCGCTGCGTTTTGCATGTTCGGCATGAGTGCGGAAACCGCTTTCTGCAGCTCCGGATGACGGGGGGCCTCGGCGAGAAGCGTCACGACGGCGCCGCCGTAGGCCCGATTCGTGCTCTCGTAGGCGCGTACGATCGCGGTGAGGTCGGCGACGACATCGTCGCTTGCGACGACCTGTCCGAAGGGTGACTTCGAGAGGCAGTGCGTCAATGCCGCCTCGATCAGCGCCGCCTTGGTGCCGTAGCGGCGGAACAGCGTCACCTCGTTGACGCCCGCCCTCGCCGCGATCTCCTGCGTCGTTGCCGCGCTGTAGCCGCGCTCGGCGAACACCCTGACCGTGGCCTCGAACAGGTTGTCGACGTCTATGACCTTGGGCATGCCCTTCCTCTCCTGGTATTGCAAGTATATACTTGCAATACTTTCTGGGAGTGACATCCTCGTGGATGTCCACGTGGATCAGCAACCGCCGCTTGGCCTGGGTGCCGGAGCGGCGACAGCGGGAGGTGCGCATGAGTCAGAGCGACGTCGGCCAGGGCGGGGCGGGCCGGGCCGAGCGGAGGGCTACCGGTTCGTTTCCCCGGCGCCTCAAGGCTCGTCTCCAGTTCACGGGATGGCTCCAGTACCTGATGACGGCGATCGCCATGGTCGCTTTCTTGCTCGTCGCTGCCCTGGGGTGGTTGATCGGCACCCTGCCGATCATGCTCTTCTGGTTACCGGCGGCTATCGGGTCGCTTCTGCTCGTCGCGCTCGTCTTCGACCTCGTCACCGTCAAAGCGGGACTGCACCCCGGCGAAGCCGTACCGAGACCACGCGATGACCTCGATGCCTTCGACCTCATGCGCGCGCGACGCTCGTGCCGCTCATTCCAGTCCCGACAGATGACCGCGACCCACCGTTTGGAGCTGATGGAGTCCGTCCGCGTCCACCGTCAGGTGGAACGCTCGATCGGCAGCGCTCCTGTGCGCTTGGAGTACGTCGCCGCCGCGCTCACGGTCTGGCCGGTCGTCGGCGCTCGGGAGTTCCTCGTCGCGATCGCACCGCGCGAGTACGACCGCCTCGCCGTCATCGACGTCGGCCGCATCCTGGAGAAGGTCGTCCTCGACGCCACCCGACTCGGACTCGCGACCTGCTGGATCGGCCCAGGTGCCGATCAGGACAGCATCGTCCAGCACCTGGGCGACCGGTTCGACCCCGCGAACGACCACGTCATCTGCGTCTGCGCCGTGGGATATCGCTCCCGCTACATGCCCCTCTCCATCCGGTTCATGCGCATGGTGCAGCACCGCCGCCTGCCCCTCGCGTCCCTCTTCTTCGCGGATCCGACCTTCCAACAGCCTCTCGACGCCGACGCACCGCCGTTCGCGTCCTTCGGCCGCTGCTACGAGGCCTGCCAGTGGTCGCCCTCGTCCTACAACGGCCAGACCACGAGGTGCGCCGCAGTCGTGGAACGGGTCGGCGGCCGGGAACGGCTGAAGAGGTTCGACTTCTGCGCCTCGACAACATCTCGCTACTACGCAGCCGTCGCACTGGGAATATGGTGCGCCAACTGGGAGACCGGCTGTCAGGCGCTCGGTATCGCCGGGCAATTCGAAGTGCTCGCCCCCGAAGAGCGCGGGGTCACGGATGCCCCCGCGCTACCACGCTACGACGTCAGCTGGGTGGCGCTCGGCCCACCCGCACCCTCGGACGGCGCCGCCCTCGGATGACGTTGGAGACTCGGCCGCGGCCGCCGTTAGCCGCCTCGGCAGCGGGGCCAGGAGCCGACGGTGGCGACACAGCAAATGAGAGGCCGGCCCGACGCTGCCGAAGCCATAGGCGGTCGGCTGCGCGTTCGGCAGCTGGGCGTACTGCACCTCGCCCCACGACCCGGTCAACGCCATCCACCCCGGAATCTTGGCGGTGACCCGAACGACCGCTACCCGGGAGATCGTGCGTCGCCCGCGAGATCCGCCTGGACGCGTTCCCAGACCGATACGTGACTGCGGCTCTCGCTCGTGAACGGCGAGCGGTTCCAATCGGCCCAGCGCTCGTGCAGGCGAAGGCCCGCGATCCGCGCCATGAGGTCGAGCTCGGCGGGCCAGACGTACCGGAACGGGATCGAGGAGAGCCCGTCTGCGTAGTGATGCGAGATCAGCCCCTGGTTCGCGACGTCGTACTCGTCGACGCCGACGTGCGTCTCGCTGACGGCGAACGTGACGTATCGCTCCCCCGGCGGGAGTCGGCGGAGGTCGGGAACCATGACCTCGACCACGAAGAAGCCGCCGGGCTCGAGGTGCCGCGCGGCGTTCTCGAAGCACGCGACCTGAGCGTCCTGCGTCGTCAAGTTCATGAGCGTGTTGAAGACGAGGTAGGCGAGCCGGAACGTCCCCTCGACCTGCGCCGTTGCGAAGTCGCCGATCGTCGCCTCGATCTGCTCCGCGCCCGGCTTGCCGCGGAGCACCGCAACCATCGCCTCCGAGAGATCGATGCCGTGCACGCGCACCCCGCGCTGCGCGAGCGGAATCGCGATCCGCCCCGTGCCGATCCCGAGCTCGAGCGCAGCGCCCTCGCCCGTGAGCTCGGAGAGGAAAGCCACCGTAGGGCCGACGACCTCGGGGCTGAACATGGGGCCGTCGTCGTCGTAACCGCCCGCGACCTCGTCGCCGAAGTGATCCTCCTGCACGGCGAGAGAGCGTATCGGACGGCCTACCAGGGGTCGACGCCGCCTTCGCGCCGAACGCCGACCTTCGCCGACGCGAGCCCCTGGGCGAGCCAGACCCTCGTCTCGGCCGGATCGATCACGGCGTCGATCTCCAGATGCGCGGCCACGTTGACCGCGCGACCCCTGGCGTAGTGCTCCTCCACATGCCGCGCGAAGAGCGCCTCCCGCTCGGGCCCTTCGGGTGCGGCTTCGAGCTCCTTGCGGTAGCCGAGCCGCACCGCACCTTCGAGCCCCATCGCTCCGAACTCGCCGCTCGGCCAGGCCACGGTCGAGACCGGCTCGTGGAACCCGCCGCCCGTCATCGCCATCGCTCCGAGGCCGTACCCCTTGCGCAGCACGACGGCGAACAGCGGCACGCGGAGGTGCGCCGCGGCGACGAACATCCTGCTGACGTGCCGGACCTGCCCGCGCGTCTCGATCTCCGGCCCGACCATGAACCCGGGCGTGTCCACCAGGGAGACGAGCGGCACGCCGTGCGCATCGCAGAGCTGCATGAAGCGCGCCGCCTTGTCGGCTGCCTCGGTGTCGATCGCGCCGCCGAGGTGCATGGGGTTGCTCGCGAGCAGGCCGATCGGTCGTCCCTCGATCCTCCCGAGAGCGGTGAAGATGCCCGAACCGAAAGCGGGCCGTAGCTCGAGCAGCGAGTCCGCGTCGACCACGCGCCGCATCACCTCGCGCATGTCGTAGACCCGCACCCGATCCTCCGGAAGCACGCCTCGAAGCTCGTTCGCGTCGCCCGCGTCCCATGTCGGGACGCGGCCCTGGAAGTAGCCGAGGTACCGTTTCGCCGCGTCGACCGCCTCTGCCTCGTCGTCGACGAGCACGTCGATCACGCCGTTGGCCGACTGCACGTCGCTCGGACCGATCTCCTCGGGGCTGAAGACGCCCAGCCCACCTCCCTCGACCATCGCCGGGCCGCCCATCCCGATGTTGCTGTCCCGCGTCGCGATGATCACGTCGCTGCAGCCGAGCAGCGCCGCATTGCCGGCAAAGCAGCGCCCGGCCACGATGCCGACCACCGGCACCCGGCCGCTGAGTCGTGCGTACGACGCGAAGCTCGTGAGATGCAGCCCCGCCACGGTCGGGCTGTCCGTGTCGCCGGGGCGGCCGCCGCCGCCTTCGGCGAAGAGCACGACAGGCAGCCTCTGCTGCAGAGCGATCCCGAGTAGCCGGTCGGTCTTGGCGTGGTTGCGCATGCCCTGCGTTCCGGCGAGCACCGTCGCGTCGTAGGCCAGTACGACACAACGCGCTGCCTCGGCGCCGAACAGCGCGCCGTTGACGCTCCCGATGCCCGTGACCATCCCGTCGGCCGGAGTGTTCCTCGTCAGGTCGTCGAGCGCACGTCGGCTCGTCTGGGCGGCAAAGGCCAGCGCGCCGTATTCGACGAAGCTGCCGGGGTCGACGAGATCGGCAATGTTCTCGCGCGCGCTGCGCAACCCGAGTGCATGCCGTTTGGCGATCGCTTCAGGACGCGCAGCATCGAGCGTCAATGCATGGCGGTCTCGCGCCTCGCGCAGGTCGGGGCGAAGCATCGTCGCCGCTTCGTCCTCGCCGGGGGGTGCCTCCCCCGTGACGGCGCCTTCGGATGGTCGCCCGGCGCCGAGGCGTACCAGCACGTCGCCCTTCGCGACCGCCTCACCCGGACGCGCAGTGACCGCGAGCACCTCGGCGTCGGCCGTGGCGCGGATCTCGTGCTCCATCTTCATGGCCTCGAGGATCAGCAGGCCCTGGCCCGCCCGCACCGCCTCGCCCGCGGAGACCAGCACTGCGACGACTGCGCCGGCCATCGGTGCTCGAATCATGTCCTCGTGCATGGCGCCTCCTGGTGGCAGGACCGTAGTCTCGCACGGCGCTCGTCCGCAGAGGTCCGCGCCCGCGGTCAGTCGAGGCGCCGCCTCATGCACGCGCGCGGCGCGGCATCGAGGCCGTGCGTGCGCTCGTGCTCCCTGATCGCACGGAGCCCCGGCGTCTCCTCCCCGGCTTCGAGCACTCGGAACCCGAGGCGCTCGTAGTACGGCCCGTTCCAGGGCACGGCGAGGTACGCGGTGAGCGTGAGCGCGTCGAAGCCGTTGTCGCGGCCCCAGGTCTCGGCCCGTCGGATCAGCGCCGAGCCGATGCCCTGCCTGCGATCGTCGGGATGAACGCTCACCTGCTCGACGTGGGCCGCGTCGTCGACGACGTCGAGCAGGAGGTAGCCCACGGGCCGGTCTCCGCCATCGACCGCGACGAACGCGCGTCCGCCGGCAGCGTACGGGGTCAGCTCCGCGACCGAGCCCGGATCGTCGTCTGCGACGACGTCCAGCCCCACCGACCTGAACACCTCGCCTGCGGCACGTTCGATCTCGACGAGGAGCTCGAGGTCGTCGAGTCGTGCTGCGCGGATCCGTGGCGATGTCCCGGGCACGCGCCGATTCTGGCAGCACCGAGCCGGTCGGGTGACCTCCAGGGTGATCTCTACGCTCGGGGCATGCAGCCGCGGACCTTCGACCGCCACATCGACGACCTCTGCGCCGCCTACGGGATCGCGCGGGTCGACGGGCGGGGGCGTGCGGTTGTGATCAGGGTGCGGCACCGCGACGGTCGTCGCGAGCGACGGCTCGAGATCCGCGTCCCGCCGGTCCGCGGCCAGGTCAGCTACTTCATCGCCCTGCACGAGATCGGGCATCTCGTCGGGCCGGGACGCAGCGGCCGCCGTCTCGACAGCGAAGCAGCCGCGTGGCACTTCGCTCTCGAGACCGCGATCGTCTCGCCCACCGACGCGACACGCCGGCGGATCGGGAAGCGACTCCGGTCGTACGTGACCTGGGCCGAGCACCAGGCGAGACGGCGTCGACCACCGCACATTCCCCCTGCAAACGACCCTTTCTGGCGGCTTCTCGCCTGGCTCGAGCACTGAGTGCGAAGAAGGTGCTCGCCACGCCTTTACGAAAGCCTCACCAGAACGCGTCAATTTCCTGAAACGAATCCCGTAAAAAGGGGACATCCAATCGTGGCTCCCGGCCGAATAACGGGAGACCCGATCCGTGCGAAGAAGAGGCGATGATGTCTGCGGCAGAACTTCAAGAGAGACCCGACGTCGAGATCGAGCAGGTCGAGCAGTGGCGCGTCCACTCCCTCTCGCGCGTCGGATACGACCTCGAGTCAGCGACCGTCCTCGCGGCCTCTCACGAGGTCGACCTCCATCGCGCGATGCGGCTGCTCGAAACCGGCTGCCCGGTCGACCTCGCACTCCAGATTCTGCTCTAGGCCGACCCATCATCGGCACCCAGACGCCCGGCCGAGGCCGGGCGTCACTCGTTCCGGGATGGAGGCGTCCTGCGCCCGAGCGAGAATGACGCAGCGTGACCTTCCTCGCCTCGATCCCCTCCCCCGGCAACGGTGCGCTCGAGTTCGGGCCGCTGACGATTCACATGTACGGCCTGACGTTGCTCGCGGCGATCGGCTGCGCGATCTGGATCGCCGGCACCCGCTGGGTCAATCGCGGCGGTGACTGGGATCTCATCTTCCGGTGCGCTGTGTGGGGTGTCGGTTCGGGAATCGTCGGCGCGCGCCTCTACCACGTCGTGACGAGCTGGAACGAGGTGCCGGACCAGTGGTGGGGAGCCTTCGCGATCTGGAAGGGTGGGCTCGGCATCTGGGGCGGGGTCGCCGCCGGGTGCCTCGTCGGAGGCATCATCGCGAAGCGCGCGGGCGCCGACGTCTGGCTCCTCGCCGACTGCCTCGCGCCGGGGCTGCTCGTGGCCCAGGCGGTCGGGCGCATCGGCAACTGGTGGAACCAGGAGCTGTTCGGTCGGCCGACCGACCTTCCCTGGGCCCTCGAGATCGACCCGGCGCATCGGCCTCTCGCGTCGCTCGACCAGGCGACCTACCACCCGACCTTCCTCTACGAGGCGCTCTGGAACCTGTTCGCAGCCGCGTTGCTCATCTACGTCGTCGAGCGGCGCTTCCGTCCCAGGCCACCCGGTATCTTCGCCCTCTACATCGCCCTCTACTCGTTCGGGCGCTTCTGGGTCGAGCTCGTCCGGATCGACCCGGCGAACCACATTCTCGGCCTCCGCGTCAACACCTGGGTGTCCGGGATCGTGTGTCTCGCGGGGGTCGCCTGGTTCGTCCTGTCGCAGCGACGTGGGGGAGGCGCAGCGCCGGCGCCTCCAACGGGGCCGCGGATGGATGTGCCGAAGAGTCGCGTCCGACCCGGGGGCTAGGGTCCGACCGTGGCCAGCGCCGTCCGCGACCTCGAGCTGGACCTCGATGCATTCGAGGGCCCGTTCGACCTCCTCCTCACGCTCCTGCTCAAGGACGCGATCCAGCCGTCGGAGATCGACATGGCCGGCATCGTCGTTGCCTTCGTCGAGCGCCTCGCCGAGCGGGACGAGCTCGACCTCGACGCCTGCGGCGAGTTCCTCGTCCTGATCGCGGCGCTCCTCGAGCTGAAGGCACGGCACCTGTTCCCGGACGAGGAGGCCGAGCTCGCGGACATGGAGCCGGAGGAGGCCGCCGAGGAGCTCGCGCGCCGCCTGGCGGAGTACCGGCGGATGAAGCTCGCCGCCGTCTGGTTGCGAGAGCGGCTCGAGGAGCAGCGAGAGATCTACTTCCGCCTCGGGCCGGCCCCGCTCGCACCGAGCCCGGAGCGCCGCCTCGCCGCGCAGGAGCCGCTGCGCCTCGTCGAGGCGATGCGCGGCCTCGCGGTCGAGCCGCCCCGCGTCTCGCTCTCGCACATGGCTCTCCGGTTCCCGCCCGTCTCGCAGTTCGTCGAGCGGTTCCGGGCCGTGCTCGTGCGCCGACGGCGGTTCGACTTCGACGCCGAGATGAAGGGCCTCTCGCGCGTCGAGCAGGCCGTGGCGTTTCTCGCGTTGCTCGAGCTCCGCAAGGAGGGCGAGATCGCGATCTCGCAGGCCGCCCCCTTCGCTCCGATCAGGATCTCCCGCGCCGACGAGCCTCTCTTCGACACCGACGACGGAAGGATGCTGCAGTGGACCGCCCGCTCCGCCTGATCTCTGCCAACCCCCTCGACACGCTCGCGAGGACCGTGGAGGCCCTCCTCGTCGTCGCCTCGCAGCCGCTCACCGTCGACGAGCTCGCCGAGGCGACCGCCGACGACGTCGAGCGGATCGAGACGGCGCTCGGGCTGTTGCGCGAGCGCTTCAGCGAAGGACGCAGCGGCATCGTCCTCCAGCGGGTGGCGGGCGGCTACGCGTTCGGCGCTTCGCGTGAAGCCGCCGATGCCTGCGCCCGCCTGTTCGAGCGGCCGGTGGAGCGGGGCCTCTCGCAGGCCGCTCTCGAGACGCTCGCGATCGTCGCCTACCTCGGCCCGGTGTCGCGGCCCGAGATCGCGCAGATCCGGGGCGTGGCGGCCGATTCCGCCGTTGCCTCGCTCGTCGAGCGCGGGCTCATCGCCGAGGCCGGGCGCGAGAACAGCCCCGGGGGCGCCGTGCGCTATCGCGTGACCGCGTTGTTCGAGCGCGTATTCGGGCTCGAGTCGCTGGCCGCATTGCCGCGACTCGACGACATCGGCGAAGACCAGACGGCGATCCGCGAGCGGCTGCTCGAGGTCGCCGAGGCACGCGCCTCGTAGGAGCGACGCATGATCCGACGCGCGTCGGATCCCCGCGGAAAACCCGGCACGTTCGCGGTGCCTGCCCTATCGTCACGCTGACGAGGCAGCGACGGTGGAGCGGACGTGATGAGCGAAGAGATGCGAGCGGATAGCCCCGTTCGTAAGCGGGCCGGGTCGCTTCTGCCGGGCGTCGGCGTTGCACTCTCGTACCGCGCGGAGTGGTTCCACCGCGACCTCGTTGCGGGTCTCGTGCTTACGGCGCTACTCGTTCCGCAGGGGATGGCCTACGCGGAACTGGCGGGCCTCCCCGCCGTCACGGGCCTCTACGCGACCGTCGTCCCCCTTCTCGCGTACGCCCTCTTCGGGCCGTCGAGGATCCTCGTTCTCGGCCCCGACTCGGCGCTCGCGCCCCTCGTCGCTGCGGCCGTGATCCCCCTGGCGGGCGCAAACGCATCCGAGCGCGTTGCAGTCGCCGGTCTCCTCGCTCTGATCGTTGGCGCCCTCCTGCTGATCGGGGCGATCGCGCGACTCGGGCTTCTCACTGACCTCTTTTCCAAGCCGGTACGGCTCGGATACCTCGCGGGGATCGCGCTGATCGTGATCGCCGCCCAGTTGCCGCGCCTTCTCGGTGTCACCGTCCCGAGCGGTGGCTTCGTGGACAACGCTCGCGATCTGGCCGTCCGGCTCGACGGGGTCGACCCCACGACCGCGGCGATCGGCGTCGGCTGCCTGGCCGTCGTCCTAATCCTGTGGCGGGTTACACCACGTATGCCCGGAATCCTGATCGCCGTCGGCGGAGCAACATTGCTCGTCTCCGTCCTCGAGCTGGAGGTCGCTGTCGTCGGATCCGTCCCCCGTGGACTCCCGTCACCGACGCTTCCCTCTCCCTCGGTCGACGATGTCGGCCGGCTCATGCTCAGCGCTGTGGCGATAGCGCTCCTGGCGTTCGCCGATACGAGCGTCCTCTCCCGCAGCTACGCATCTCGGCTCGGTGTACGGGTCGATCAGAGCCGCGAGCTCGGTGGGCTCGCAGCCGCGAACCTTGCCACGGGTCTCTTCCAGGGGTTCCCGATCTCGAGCAGCTCGTCCCGGACGCCGGTTGCCGAGGCCGCAGGGGGACGGACGCAACTGACGGGCGTCGTCGCTGCCACGGCTGTCGGGGCCGTCCTGATCTTCGGCACAGGGCTGCTCGAGGACATCCCTGTCTCAGCTCTCGCGGCCGTCGTTATCGCAGCGGTCCTGCGGCTGATCGACCTGCCGGCATTCCGGCGGCTCCTGCGGGTCAATCGCGGCGACTTCGCCCTCGCCGTTGCCTCGTTCGCCGGCGTGCTCGTGCTCGGGATCCTGCCTGGCGTCGGATTCGCCGTTGCGCTCTCGGTCGTAGCCGTGCTGGAGAGAGCATGGCACCCGCACACCGCAGTGCTGGGGCGCGTTCCGGAGCTCAAGGGCTATCACGATACGCTCCGTCACCCGGAGGGGACGCAGATTCCTGGGCTTCTCCTCTTCCGCTTCGATGCGCCGCTCTTCTTCGCTAACGCGGAGGTCTTCCGGGACGCGATTCACCGAGCTCTCGCGGCCGAACGGCGCCCGGTACAGACGCTCGTGCTCGCCTCGGAGCCGATCACGGATATCGATTCCACTGCCGCAGAGGTGCTCGGCGACATCGACACCGAGCTCCGTCGTGCCGGCATCGAGCTCGCACTTGCCGAGGTCAAGGGGCCTGTTGCGGACAAGCTGAGGCTGTACGGCCTGATCGAGCAGATCGGGGAGGAGCGCTTTTACCCGACGATCGGTCTCGCAGTGCGCGCGCACGTCCGCGCGCACGACGTCGACTGGCGTGATTGGGAAGACGCCGCGCCTGGAGGCTGATGTCCCGCCGACCCGCTCAGATCTGCCAGTCGCCTCGGCGAAGCAACGGCACGGTGTCGCCCGCGGTCGTGATGCCGTCGACGTCGAGCTCGGGGCTGCCGATCATGAAGTCGATGTGGATCTGGCTCTTGTTGATCCGCGCGCGCTCGGCCTCGTCCTCCACCGTCTGCGCGTAGCCGGATCCGAGCGCGATGTGGCTCGCGGCGTTCTCGTCGAGCAGGGTGTCGAAGAAGACCGTCTCGAGCGGCCCGATCCGCCCGCCTCCGTCGACGAGCGCGAGCTCACCGAGGCGCGTGCCGCCGTCGTCCTTCGCGCACGCGCTCCTGAGCGTGTCCGCGTTGTCGTCGGCATCGATCTTGACCGCACGCCCCGCCTCGAACTCGATCCGGATCCCGTTCAGGATCGAGCCGTAGTACTCGAGCGGCATCGTCGCGCTGACGTGCCCGTCGACGCGCATCGGATCGGGCGTCGTGAACGTCTCCTCGCTCGGGATGTTCGGGAAGTGACGTAACCCGTCGATCGTCGCGAAGTCGGCCGCATGCCACCGCGACGATCGGAACAGGCCGACCGTGAGATCGGTGCCGGGCCCGTGCAGGCGGATCGCGTCGAACCGTCGAGCGGTGACCTTCTCGGCGCCCTCGGCGATCGCGGCGAACCGGGCGTCCCATGCCGCAGCGGGATCGTCGGCATCGAGGCGGCACACGTGCGCGATTGCATCCCAGAGCAGGCCGTACGCCTCGTCCGGGCCGGCGTCGGGGTAGACGGCCCGCGCCCACGCCTCCGTCGGCGCCGGCGACACGCACCAGTTCGTTGTCCGGAGGCTGATGATCTCGCCGATCTCGGGCAGGTAGGGAAGTGCGTCCGTGCCGGAGCGATCGCTCGGGACGCCCTCGAGCACGTCGAGGTCCTGCGGGCCGCTCAGCGAGATTCGCGCCGCATGCTCGTCGGAGAAGTACCGCAGCCGCGCCTCCATCCAGGGCGGGATGTAGCGGAGCGTCTCCGGATCGCCGTTCAGCAGTCGCTGGCGCTTCACGCCCTGGTCCCAGTAGAGGACGTCCACGTAGCTCGCGCCTCGCTCGTACGCCGCCCGTGCGATCTCCCGGGTCAGGTCCTCCTTGCCGATGTAGCTCGAGACGCCGACGAGCTGACCTGGCTGCACGTTCGCGCCGTAGCCCACGATCAGGTCGGCCAGCTTCCGCGTCAGCTGCGTGTAATCGCGCACCGCGGAAGAGCGTAGACGACAATCCAGACGTGCGACTCAATCGTTATCTCGCTCGGGCCGGTGTTGCATCGCGTCGTGCGTCCGACGAGCTGATCAAGGCCGGCCGCGTGACGGTGAACGGGCAGCGCGGCGAGCTCAACACGTTCGTCGCGTCGCGCGACATCGTCGAGGTCGACGGCGAGCGCGTCGGAAAGCAGGAGCTCGCGCACGTCCTTCTGCACAAGCCGCTCGGCGTCGTGACCACCGCGAGCGACCCGGAGGGACGCCCGACCGTGGTCGACCTCGTCGGGCACGAGGCGCGCGTCGTGCCGGTCGGCCGGCTCGACATCGACACGAGTGGCGTCCTCTTGCTGACGAACGACGGTGACCTCGCCCACCGGCTCGCGCATCCGCGCTACCGGGTCGAGAAGACGTACGTCGTCGACGTCGAGGGCGACCTGACACACGCAGCCGTCGCCGCACTCGCCGCGGGCGTCGAGCTCGACGACGGCGTGACCGCGCCGGCGAGGGCCCGCCGGCTCGGCCGCTCACGCGTCGAGCTCGTGCTGCACGAGGGGCGCAACCGACAGGTGCGGCGGATGTGCGAGGCGGTCGGGTTTCCCGTGCTGCGCCTGCGGCGCACCGGGTACGCCGGCCTCGACGTGAGCGGCGTGCCGCTCGGCGAGTCGCGGACGCTGACGCGGGACGAGGTGGAGGAGCTGCGGCGCCTCGTTGGGCTGTAGGAAGCGGCGGTGGCCGGCTTCAGCCGGTCGCCGGGTTGGGCGCTTCTGGTGCATGCGACGACTCGCCCAGGGGAGCGGCTGAAGCCACCCCCCAGAGGGAAGCGGCTTCGCCGCGCTGTCCTTTACACCCGCACGAATCCCATGACCTCGTACATCCGCTCCAGGGTCGGAGCCGACGCCTCGCGCGCCTTGTCCGCGCCCAGGCTCAGCAGGCGCAGGAGCTCGGGCTCGTCGGCGCGAAGCTCCGCATAGCGCTCCTGCACGGGCGCGAGTAGCTCGACGACGGCCTCGCCGACCTCCTGCTTGAACTGCCCGTAGCCACCGTCGCTGTACTGCGCCTCGATCTCCTCGGGCGAACGGTCCGAGGCGACGGAGAGGATGTCGATCAGGTTCGAGACGCCCGGCTTGTCGTCCGCGCGCCGTACCTCGCGCCCCGAGTCGGTCATGGCCGAGCGGAACTTTTTCCGGATCACGTCCGGCCCGTCGAGCATCCCGATCGTGCCCTGGGGCGTGCCGCCGGTGGTGGACATCTTCCGGGTCGGCTCCTGCAGGTCCATGATCCGCGCGCCGACCGTGGGATAGACGCCGCTCGGCACCGTGAACGTCTTCCCGAAGCGTGCGTTGAAGCGCTCCGCAACGTCCCGTGCGAGCTCGAGGTGCTGCCGCTGGTCGTCGCCGATCGGGACGATGTCGGCCTGGTAGAGCAGGATGTCTCCGGCCATCAGCACCGGGTAGGTGAACAGGCCGGCCGAGACGAAGTCGCGGCGGTCGGACTTGTCCTTGAACTGGGTCATGCGGCCCAACTGGCCGTAGCTCGTGACAGCGGAGAGCAGCCACGCGGCCTCGGCGTGTGCGGTGACGTGGCTCTGCGCGAAGATCGTCGAGCGCCCGGGGTCGAGCCCGGTCGCGACGAGCATCGCGTACAGGTCGAGCGTGCGGCCGTGCAGGTCCGTCGGCTCGTAGTCGGTGGTGATCGAGTGGAGGTCGACGATGCAGAAGAACGCGTCGCCCTCCTCCTGCGTTCTCGCGTACTGGCGGAAGCCGCCGATCAGGTTGCCGAGGTGTTTCTCGCCCGTCGGCTGGATGCCCGAGAAGATGCGCATTTCGAAGTCCTTTCGCTCTGATGTGCGCCTGCGGAGGCTACGCCCTCCGGTGGCACGGGGTCGTCTGGCGGTTGGGCGTCAAGGGCGCCAGAAGAGGATGAGACGATGGAGCGAGGACATGGCGGAGCATTTTAGCGCGGCCGGTGGTTCGGAGGCGCAACCGCGGTTCAGCAGGCATCTACACTGGGCAGGTGGCCGTCACCGACCCCACCTGGACACCTGCCTCATGGCATCGCTTCCCTGCGCTCCAGCAGCCGGAGTGGCCGGATCAGGACGCCCTCGGTGCTGTTCGGGACCGGCTCGCGCTGCTGCCGTCCCTCATCTTCGCGGGCGAGGCGCGCGCGCTCCAGCACCAGCTCGCCGAGGCCTCGCAGGGTCGTGCCTTCCTGCTCCAGGCGGGCGATTGTGCGGAGTCGTTCCACGAGCTCTCGGTGATCGCGGTTCGCGAGCGCCTCAAGCTTCTGCTTCAGATGTCGGCGGTCCTGACCTACGGGGCGACGTTGCCCGTGGTGAAGGTGGGGCGCATGGCGGGGCAGTTCGCGAAGCCGCGGTCGGCTCTGACGGAGACGATCAACGGCGTCGAGCTACCGTCGTTCCGCGGCCACGCCGTGCATTCCGACGAGCGGACGCCCGAGGCACGCACTCCCGACCCGGAGCGGCTCGTCCAGGCCTACTACCAGGCGGTCTCCTCGCTCAACCTCCTCCGCGCGTTCACGAAGGGGGGCTTCGCCGACCTGACGCAGGTGCACACCTGGAACCAGGAGTTCGTTGCGAGCTCGCTCGAGGGCCGGCGCTACGAGACGATCGCGAACGAGATCGGCCGGGCTCTCCGCTTCATGCAGGCGATCGGGATCGACCTCGGTGACGAGCGCTCGATCCACGAGGTGGACGTCTGGACGAGCCACGAGGCGCTTCTGCTCGACTACGAGGAGCCGCTCGTGCGCAAGGACTCGACGACCGGTGACTGGTACGCGTGCTCCGGGCACTTCCTCTGGGTCGGCGAGCGCACCCGGCAACTGGACGGTGCGCACGTGGAGTTCGTCTCGGGCCTGCACAACCCGATCGGCGTCAAGGTCGGGCCGTCGACGCGGCCCGACGAGCTCGTCGCGCTCGCGGAGAAGCTCGACCCGCATCGCTCACCCGGCAGGCTGACGCTGATCACGAGACTCGGAGCGAGCCGTGTCGAGGAGCTCCTGCCGCCACTTCTGCGCGCCGTGCGCGAGGCGGAGGTTCCCGTGGTCTGGGTGTGCGACCCGATGCACGCGAACGGCTTCGTCACGGGCTCGGGCCACAAGACGCGTCGCCTCGACGACGTCCTGCGCGAGATCGAGGGGTTCTTCGCCGCGCACCGCGAGGTCGGCACGTGGCCGGGCGGGGTGCACCTCGAGATCACCGGCGAGAACGTGACGGAATGCCTCGGCGGCTCCGAGGCCGTGCTCGAGGAGCAACTCGACACGCGGTACGAAACGCTCTGCGACCCGCGCTTGAATGCCCGCCAGTCGCTCGATCTGGCGTTTCGGGTTGCCGAGCTGATGCGCGGGTAGTGACGACCGTGCTCCGTGCAATCACCGTCGTCGGGACGGGCCTCATCGGCGCGTCCGCCGCGCTTGCCGCGCGGCAGGCGGGCGCGACCGTCCGTGGTTGGGATCCCGATCCGGACGTGCTGCGCGTCGCGAGCGAGCGCGAGGCCGTCGACCCGGCCCTCGACCTCGCGGACGCCGTCGCGGGCGCCGACCTCGTCCTCGTCGCCGCACCCGTCGCGGAGCTCCCGCACGTCGTGCGCGAGGTGCTCGACCTCGTCTCGCCCGAGTGCGTCGTCACCGATGTCGGCTCGACGAAGGGGGCCGTCTGCGCCGCCGCGGGAGGCGACCCCCGCTTCATCGGCGGCCACCCGATCTGCGGCGCCGAGACGCGCGGCCCGGACCGGGCGAACGCCGGTCTCTTTGCAGGCGCGACCTGGTTCCTGACGCCGACCGCCGGCACGGGCCCCGAGGTCCTGCGCACCGTCCACGGGCTCGTGACCGCGCTCGGGGCGCGCCCGGTCGCGATCGACGCGGGCGCCCACGACCGGCTCGTCGCGGTGACGAGCCATCTGCCGCACGCGCTCGCGAACGTCCTCCTCAACCAGGCAGGTGCGGCGCGGGTCGACGGCCACGATCCGCTGCAGGCGGCAGGTGGGTCGCTGCGCGACATGACGCGGATCGCCGGGGCGAATCCGCGGATCTGGGTCGACATCTTTCTCGACAACCGCGAGGCCGTCGTCGCCGCACTCGCGGAGCACCGGCGCCGGATCGAGCAGCTGGAGGCGGCGCTCGCGGCGGAGGACGGCGGCCAGCTCGCCCGCTGGATCGCTGAAGCGGCCGGGAACCGCCGCCGCATGCTCGCGACCGCCTACGGCGACCCGGGAGCCCTGCAGCGGCTGCGGATCCACCTTCCGGACCGGCCCGGTGTCCTCGCCGGGATCTTCCAGGCGCTCGGCGCCGAGCGGATCAACGTCGAGGACTTCGAGATGGAGCACCTCTCGACCGAACGGGGCGGCACCCTCACGGTCATCGTCGCGGGCGAGGACGAGGCCGACCGCGCCGCAACGCTGCTCGAGGAGCAGGGCTACGGCGTCGTCCGCGCACCCGTGATCGACGGATGAGGGTCGAGCCGCTGACCCGACTCGTCGGGCACATCGCCGTGCCGGGCGACAAGTCGATCTCGCACCGGGCGGTGCTGCTCGGCGCGCTCTGCGACGGCGAGACCCGCGTGACGGGGTTCGGCAGGTCGGCGGACACCGAGGCCACGATCGAGGCGGTGCGCGCGCTCGGGGTCACCGTCTACGAGCACGACGCCGACACGCTGCGCATCTTCGGGAAGGGCCTGCGCGGGCTCGTCTCACCCGGTCGGCCGATCGACTGTGCGAACGCGGGCACGCTGGTTCGGTTACTGACGGGAATCCTGGCGGGCCAGAACGGACAGCAGTTCGAGCTGACGGGCGATGCGTCTCTCAGCGCCCGCCCGATGAAGCGCGTCACCGAGCCTCTCGCACGCATGGGCGCCGGTCTGGAGACCGAGGACGGTCACCTGCCGCTCGGGATCGACGCGCGGCCCCTTCGCTCGATCACGTACGAGCTGCCGGTCGCGAGCGCGCAGGTGAAGTCGGCGATCCTCCTCGCCGGGCTCTACGCGACCGGCGAGACGACGGTCGTCGAGCCGACACCGACACGGGATCACACCGAGCTGATGCTCGAGGCTGCAGGCGTCACGATCACGCGGCGCGAGAAGAGCGTCACCGTTCACCCGGCCGAGCGACTCGAGCTGGACGAGATCGAGGTGCCCGGCGACTTCTCATCGGCGGCGCCGTTCATCGTTGCGGCGACGATGCTTCCGGGATCCGAGCTGCACATCCACGGCGTCAACCTCAATCCCCGCCGAACGGGGCTCCTCGACGATCCTCGAGCGAATGGGCGCGCGCGTGACGGTCTACAACCGCCGCCGGATCGGCGGCGAGCCGGCCGGGGATCTCGACGTGCGGTCGGCGCGAGCTCGTCGCAACCACGGTGCTCGGCCCGGAGGTGCCGCTCGCGATCGACGAGCTGCCGCTCTTCGCGCTCGCGGCGTCGTGCGCGCATGGCAATAGCCGCGTGCGGGGTGCCGAGGAGCTGCGCGCGAAGGAGTCCGACCGCGTCGAGTCGACGGTCAATGCGCTCCGAGCTCTCGGCCAGCACGTCACCGCGACGGAGGACGGCTTCCGGATGCGCGGCGTGCCCACACGTCCTCGCGGTGGCCGCATCGAGAGCCGGGGCGACCATCGGATCGCCATGCTCGGCGCAATCGCCGCGCTCGCCTCCCAGGACGGCGTCGAGATCGAGGAGGCCGGCTGCGTGGCAGTAAGCTTCCCGGGCTTCTTCGAGCTTCTCGACTCACTCCGCAGGGAGGCGGCCACATGATCGTTGCGATCGACGGGCCCGCAGGGGCCGGCAAGAGCTCGGTCGCCCGTGCGCTGTCGGCGCGGCTCGGATTCCGGTACCTCGACACGGGCGCGATGTACCGCGCGCTCACGTGGCTCGCGCTCAGTCAGGGGATCGCCACTCGACGACGCGACGTCGCTCGCCGAGCTCGCCCGCGAGAACCCGATCGAGTTCGACGACGCCGACGGCGTCGCCATCGCCGGTCACGACGTCACGCTCGAGATCAGGAGGCCGGTGATCGACTCGTCCGTCCCCGTCGTCGCGCGGCATCCCGAGGTCCGCGAGGTGATGCGGGAGCGACAGCGCGCCCTCGGCGAGCAGGGCGACTCTGTAATCGAGGGGCGTGACATCGGCGTCGTCGTCGCCCCACACGCGGATCTGAAGATCTGGCTCGTCGCGGATCCGATGGTGCGTGCCGAGCGTCGGCACGCCGAGCGCGACGGCAGCACGGTCGACATGACGGCCGACGACATGCGACGCCGCGACGCGCGCGACGCCGACAACACCCACCGAGCAGACGATGCCGTCGAGGTCGATACGACGTTGCTCACCCTCGACGAGGTCATCGACCGGATCGAGGGACTTCTGCGTGAGCGTGTCGGGTGAGCAACACGACCGACAAGGTCTGGGCCGTCGGCCGGCCGACGATCGGCGGGGCAGTCACGCTCGCCGGCCGGCTGAAGGTCTACGGCAAGGATCGCGTCCCGCTCACCGGTGGGCTCGTGATCGCGTGCAACCACTTCTCCTGGATCGACCCCCCGGCGCTCGGCGCCGCGTGCCCGCGCACGATCTACTACATGGCGAAGATCGAGGCGCACCGCGTGCCGGGCCTCGGGAGCCTGATTCGCGCCTTCGGCACCTTCCCCGTGCGGCGCGGTGAGTCTGGACCGCGACGCCGTGCGCACGATGCGGACGATCGTGAGCGATGGGCACGCGCTCGGGCTCTTCGCCGAGGGAACGAGACAGCGGAGCGGCGTCCCGGGGGAGATCCAGCCTGGCGCGGCGATGGTCGCCCTGCAGGAAGACGTACCGGTGATCCCCGTCGCGATCCACGGCTCCCAGGACTGGAAGCCTCGCAACCCGATCTCCGTGGCCTGGGGCGAGCCGATCCTCTTCGAGGGGCTGCCCCGGGGCGGGAAAGGCTACAAGGAGGCGTCCGCCGTCTTGCAGGCGAAGATCCGGGAGCTGTTCGACTTCCTGGTCGAGATGCACGACCTCGGCCGGCCCGACGCGGTGCCACCGGCATGAGCGAGATCGACGCGGGCGACATCGAGTCGCTCGACGAGGCGGAGGCGCCGCGCGAGATCTCGGGCACGGTCGCCATCGTCGGCTTCCCGAACGTGGGCAAGTCGACGCTGATCAACCGGCTCACACAGAGCCGTGCGGCGGTCGTGCACGAGACGCCCGGCGTCACCCGGGATCGCAAGGAGCTCCTCTGCGAGTGGACGGGCACCTGGTTCCGCCTCATCGACACGGGCGGCGTCGACGAGGCCGACGGCGGGCCCTTCGGCAACAAGATCGCCGAGCAGGCGCTCGCTGCGATCGAAGAGGCCGATCTCGTGCTGTTCGTCGTCGATGCGCGCGCCGGGATCACCCCCGGAGACGAGGAGCTCGCGGTGATCCTCCGCAAGAAGAAGCGGCCGGTGATCGTCCTCGCGAACAAGATCGACGATCCGCGGCGCGACAGCGACTCGGCCGCCTTCTACAGCCTCGGGCTCGGCGACCCGTGGCCCCTCTCGGGCCTTCACGGCCACGGCACGGGCGACCTCCTCGACGAGATCGTCGCCCGGCTGCCCGGCACGGGAGAGGTCGCGATCGGCACCGAGGCAATCCGGGTTGCGATCCTCGGGCGGCCAAACGTCGGCAAGTCGTCACTGCTCAATCGGCTCGTCGGTCGCGAGCGGGTGATCGTCTCGGAGGTTCCCGGCACGACGCGCGACGCAATCGACACCGTGCTGCAGCGCGGCGAGACGACCTTCGTGCTCGTCGACACGGCCGGGCTGCGGCGGAGGCGGAAGCAGCGGCAGGGGATCGAGTACTACTCCGAGCTACGCGCCCTCCAGGCGGCAGAGCGCGCGGACGTCGCCATGGTCCTCTTCGACGCGTCGGAGGGGATCGTGGAGCAGGATCTAGCGGTCGCCGACATCGCCCGAAAGGCCGGGTGCTCGACGCTCGCCGTGCTCTCGAAGTGGGACATCACGGATCTCGAGATCACGGAGGCGCAGGGGCATCTAGGCCGGCGGCTCCGCCAGCGGCCACCGGTGATCGCCGTCTCGGCGAAGTCCGGCCGCGGAATCGGGCGCCTCCTCGACAAGGTCGAGGAGCTCTTCGCGAAGCACTCCGGCAGGATCCCGACGGCCGAGCTCAACCGAGCGCTCGACGAGCTGAAGGAGGCACGCCCGGGCCCGCAGGGAGCGCGGGGGAGGCGCTTGAAGCTGATGTACGGCACGCAGGTCTCGACGCGCCCACCGCGATTCCGGATCTTCGTCAACGCACCGAGCCTCGTTACCCGCGACTACGGCTACTGGGTCGAGAACGAGCTCCGCAAGCGATTCGACCTCGAGGGTGTGCCGGTGTCGATCGACTTCGTGAAGAGCGAGTAGGGGCGAGGCGCATGCCTCGCCCGACCGTCGACGTTCGTCTCGTGGGAGCCCCGTGCGTATCACCGTGATCGGCGGCGGCTCCTGGGGAACGGCGTTCTCCGTCGTCCTGCGCGACCGCGGCCACGAGGTAACGCTGGCCTGCCGTGACCCCGAACAGGTCGAGCAGATCGTCCGCGACGGGCCACAACCCGCGCTACCTGCCACACGTCGACCTCTCCGGCGTCGCCGCGACGACGATCGCAGATGCCCCCGTGGCCGACGCGAACCTCGCGGTCGTCGCCGTGCCGAGCTCGGCGTTCGCCGAGACCGTCGCGGCTCTGCCGGGACGCTGCCCGATCCTCAGCCTCACGAAGGGCCTCGACCCGATTACCGGCGATCGCCTCTCGACGCTCGTCGACGACCGCCCCGTCGCGGTGCTGTCGGGCCCGAACATCGCGGAGGAGATCTCGCGCGGGCTCCCGGCGGCGGCCGTGGTCGCGGGCGAGGACGAAGCGCTCGCCGTGCAGATCCAGCTCGCGATCAACTCGGCCACCTTCCGCGTGTACGTGAACGGCGACATCGTCGGCGTCGAGCTGTGCGCCGCTGCGAAGAACGTGATCGCGCTCGCCGCGGGCGGCGCCGACGGGCTCGGGCTCGGTGATAACGCCAAGGCCGCGCTCGTTGCCCGGGGTCTTGCCGAGATGGGGCGGTTCGCCGAGGCGAGCGGCGCCCGGCCCGAGACGTTCGCGGGCCTCGCCGGGATGGGCGATCTGATCGTGACGTGCTGGGCCGCGTCCGGCCGCAACCGGCGCGCAGGCGAGCTGATCGCGCGCGGCGCGACGCCGCAGGAGGCGCGGGCGGAAATCGGGATGGTCGTCGAGGGGCTGACGACCGCGCCCGTGCTCCGTGATCTGTCGCGTCGACTCGGCGTCGAGATGCCGATCACCGAGGGCGTCTGCACGGTGCTCGACGGCGTTCCCCTCGGCGAGCTCGTTGCCACGCTCATGCGCCGCGACCCGACTTCGGAGTGATTCACGCGGGCCGCGGGAACGACCGGATCGGCACCGGGGAGGGCAACGACGTCGTCTTCGGCGGCGCCGGGGTCGACGCGATCTCCATGGGCGCCGGCAGTGATGCCGTCTTCGGAGAAGGCTCTGCGACCATTGTCGGCGGCGCCTTCGGATGATCCGCCGCGCCGCGGGGAGCGAGCCGAGCCTCTACCTTGCGTCGCCACCTGCGCGCCGCCGGTAGGCTCTCTGGCCATGGGTGTTCGCTCGTTCAGCTTCAGTTCGGAATCGGTCACGGAAGGCCACCCGGACAAGATCGCCGACCAGGTCTCCGACGCCGTCCTGGACGCCGTGCTCACCGACGATCCGCATGGCCGGGTCGCGTGCGAGACGCTCATCACGACGGGGCTCGTGGTGGTTGCGGGCGAGATCACGACGACGACGTACGTCGACATCCCGCGCGTCGTTCGCAAGACCGTGGCCGACATCGGCTACACCCGCGCGAAGTACGGCTTCGACGCCGAGACCTGCGGGGTCGTCGTCGCGCTCGACGAGCAGTCGCCGGACATCGCGCAGGGCGTCGACGAGTCGTTCGAGACGCAACACGGCGATCTCGACCCGATCGAGCGGATCGGCGCCGGAGACCAGGGCATGATGTTCGGCTACGCCTCGAACGAGACCGACGAGCTGATGCCGCTGCCGATTCAACTCGCACATCGCATCACGCATCGGCTCTCCGAGGTCCGCAAGGCGGACGTGCTGCCCTACCTGCGCCCCGACGGCAAGGCCCAGGTGACGATCCGGTACGAGGTCGACGAGCACGGCCATCAGCGACCCGTCGAGATCGAGCGCGTACTCGTCTCCACCCAGCATCGGGACGGCCTCGACGCGGAGACGCTCATCAAGCCCGACCTGATCGACCATGTCCTGCGGCCGATCCTGCCCCACGACCTCTACGACGAGCATCGCTTCGAGGAGCGCGACTTCGTCTACGTCAACCCGACGGGCAAGTTCGTCATCGGTGGGCCGATGGGGGACACGGGGCTGACCGGGCGCAAGATCATCGTCGACACCTACGGCGGCGCCGCGCCGCACGGTGGCGGTGCCTTCTCGGGCAAGGACCCGACCAAGGTCGACCGGTCGGCGGCCTATGCCGCCCGCTACGTCGCCAAGAACGTCGTCGCGGCCGGCCTTGCCGACCGCTGCCAGATCCAGGTCGCGTACGCGATCGGCGTCGCCCGCCCGCTGAGCATCCTGATCGACTGCTTCGGCACGAATGTCGTGGCGCTCGAGACGATCGAGAGCCTCGTCGACGAGCACTTCGACCTCCGTCCCGGCGCGATCATGCGCGACCTCGACCTACGACGGCCGATCTACCGGAAGACCGCGGCCTACGGCCACTTCGGTCGTGAGGATGCGGGCTTCACGTGGGAGCGCACGGACAAGGCCGATGCCCTCCGTGCCGCCGCCGGCCTCGCAGCAGCCGCCGGCGTCTGACGCGCTCCCGGTCTCAGGCAGCGGGTCGCACGTACAGGCCCTGCGCGGACTTCTCGTCGATCGTGCGTGATTGGCCGTCGAGGACGACGAGGAGCGGCCCGTCGCCGGCTGGGCTCCTGTCGAGCGACCGCCGCGCCGGGTGCAAACCCGTTGTCGTAGAACCAGTCGAGAAGCTCGCCGTCGTGCTCCGCGAGGCGCACGATCTCGGCCTCATCGCCTGCGGGGAGCTCGGCCAGCGACACGAGCAACGCGTTCTCGGCCTGCTCGACCTCCGTCTCGATCGGCCAGCCGTGCGGGCAGCGGTCGGGAAAGCCGAGCCGCTCGTTGATCCGCTCGACCATGTCGTCCGAGAACGTGTCGCCGAGCTCGTCTGCGTGCACGTGCGACTCGGCGGCGGTGTAGCCCATGAAGTCGGTCAGGAACCGCTCGATCAGGCGGTGCTTGCGCACGACGCGCTCTGCCCGCTCGATACCGGTCGGCGTCAGGATCGCCTCCCTCTGCTCGCCACGCTCGACGAGCCCCTCGGCCTCGAGTCTCTTCAGCATCTCGCCCGCGGATGCCCGCGAGACGCCGAGCATCTCGGCGACGCGGGATGCGATTGCGTTCGAGGCGGTGGCGGGGCGGTACTCACCGATCGGGAACGCGAGAAAGTAGATCGTCTCGAGATATTCGTCGACAGAATGCCCGTGCCCCTGCGCCATGCATCACCTCTCGAATTGACGGCCCTACGCGACTGTCACTATAGTCCCCGTATTCTGTAAGGCAGACCTTACAAGGGAAGGGTGTCGGATGGGCTCAGGGCTGGTCGTATTGCGTGAGGGGTTCGAGGCGTCACTCGTCGTGGCGGTCGTCCTCGCGTTCCTCGATCGCAGCAACCGGCGGGACGGCTTCGTCCCCGTCTGGATCGGCATCGCGCTCGCCCTCGCTGTCAGCGCTGTCGTCGGGATCACCCTGTTCGTGATCGGCGCCGAGCTCGACGGGAAGGCCGAGTACCTGTTCGAGGGGATCACGACGATCGTGGCCGCCTCGCTCCTCGTCTGGATGATCTTCTGGATGCGCCGCCAGTCGCGCTCGCTCCGGACGGACATCGAGGGCAAGACGCGCGCCGCGCTGGCCGAGGGATCGGCGATCGGGCTCGGAGCCGTCGCCTTCGTCGGCGTCGTCCGCGAGGGCGTCGAGACCTCGCTTCTCCTCTTCTCGACGACCGAGAAGTCGAGCCCTCTCGTCTCCCTCATCGCGGCGCTTCTCGGCCTCGTCCTCGCCATCGGTCTCGGGTATGCGTTCTACCGCGGCTCGCACCGCCTCGATCTCCGCCGGTTCTTCACGATCACGAGCGCGATCCTTCTCCTCTTCGCGGGCTGGCTCCTGGCCAAGGGCCTCGGAGAGCTGGCGGAGGCGGGCGTGATGCCGGAGAACGAGCTGATCCTCTGGGGCGCATTCGCACTCCTCGCCGCACCGACGCTGTGGTTCTTCTTCCGGCCCGCGCGCCGGAAGCCGGCACCCGCCTGACCTACGGCTAGCCTCGGCGGGGTGCCTCTCGCCTCCGTCTATCCCCTCGTCTCCTCGCGTGCGGTCGCGCGGGCGTTCACCTACGAGGTGCCGCCCGAGGTCGGCAAGGGGTCGATCGTCGAGGTGCGGCTCGGGAGGAGCATGACCCGAGGCGTCGTCGTCGAGGTCGACGTCGAGGCTCCCCCGGGAATCACCGTCGCGGCCGTCGGGAAGGTGCTCGACACCGTGCCGCCCGCTCTCGTCGATCTGGCGCTCTGGATCGCCGACTACTACGGCACGACGCCGGCGCGAGCCCTCGAGCTCGTCGCACCGGTCCGACGGGCGCCGCGCGGGAGCGGCCCTCGCCGGCCGAGCGGGAGTCCCTTCCCGGTGAGGCGAGCCCGGCCGAGCTGACCCCCGAGCAGAATGCGGCGGTCGCGCGCATCGTCGACGGGCTCGACGAGAGGAGGGGAGTGCACCTTCTGCTGGCCGGCCCGACCGGGAGCGGCAAGACCGAGGTGTACCTGCAGGCCTGCGCCGTCGCGCTCGAGCGGGGCCTCGGCACGATCGTCCTCGTTCCCGAGATCTCACTCGCACCGCAGACCGTGGGGCGCTTTCGGGAGCGCTTCGGCGATACCGTCGCGATCCTGCACTCGGCCCTCGGGCAGGCGGAGCGTCGCGACGAGCGCGACCGGATCGCGCGGGGGGAGGCGCGGGTCGTCGTCGGTGCGCGCTCTGCGATCTTCGCGCCGATGCGCGACCTCGGGCTCGTGATCGTCGACGAGGAGCACGACTCCTCGTACAAGCAGGAGTCCGATCCTCGCTACGACGCGCGGACCGTCGCAGCGAAGCGCGCCGCTCTCGAGGGTGCCGTGGCCGTGTACGGCAGCGCGACTCCCCGTCCGGAGAGCTTCGCCCTGCTCGAGCGGGTCGAGCTGTCGGCCAGGATCGGGGCGCCGATGCCGCGCGTGCGGATCGTGGATCTCCGCCGGGAGAGCGGCTTTCCCCTGTCGGCGCCGCTGCTCAGGGAGCTCGGCGGTATCGCAGAGCGGGGCGGCAAGGCGATCCTGCTCCTCAACCGGCGTGGGGTGACCCCCGCGATCCACTGTCGCGCCTGCGGGCTCTCGCGGCGGTGCGGGAACTGTGACGTCGCCCTGACCCTGCACCGCGACGAGAGCCTCCATTGCCACCACTGCGGGCATCGCGAGCCGGTCCCCGAGTCGTGCCCAGCCTGTGGCTCGGTCGAGCTCGCGCACATCGGGGCCGGCACGCAACGGCTCGAGCGCGGAGCTCGAGCGCAACCTGCCCGAGCTCGAGCGGCTCCGGCTCGATGCCGACACGGCCGCCCGGCCGGGCGCGCTTCGCGAGACGCTCGAGCGGTTTCGGGCGGCGGACAGGGTCGTCCTCATCGGCACCCAGATGGTCGCCAAGGGACATCACTTCCCCGGTGTCGACCTCGCGGCCGTCGTCGATGCGGACACCGGGCTCGCGATGCCGGACTTCCGGGCCGAGGAGAAGACGTTCCAGCTCGTGACCCAGCTTGCAGGCCGCAGCGGTCGCGATGCTCCGGGGCTCGTGCTCGTGCAGACGTTCCAGCCCGACGCGATGCCGTTCCAGTTCGCGCAGCGGCATGACGTCGCAGGCTTCCTCACCGAGGAGCTCGAGCGCCGGACGGCGCTCGGCTACCCGCCGGTCAGCCACCTGATCTCGGTCGTCGCATCGGGGCCCGACGCGACCGGCGTCGCCGACGTCCTGCGCGAGGTCCGGGCGGGCCTCGAGGATGTCGAGGGGACGGTGCTCGGCCCGGCGCCGCTCCTGCGGCTGCGCGGTCGTCACCGGGCGCAGCTCGTCGCCAAGACCGGCGAGCCGAGGGCGTTCGCGCGGCGCGCTGCGGCGCTGCTCGTCCTGGCGAGCCCCGAGCTGCGCAGGCGTGGCCTGACGGCGGTCGTCGACGTCGACCCGCAGTCGCTGTAGGGGCGGCGGGCCGTGCGCCGCGGCTAGACTCGCCCGCATGGCCGACCACGATCACGACCACGATCACGATACGATCCGCGACGCACGACCACGATCACGATCACGACGAGCTCGATGCGTCGGTCGAGGCCGAGGATCGTGCCCGCCGGCAGCTGGCGCTGTCGCAGATCCGCCAGTACGGCGATCCGGTCCTTCGCATGCGCGCGAACGAGGTGGAGAGCTTCGACGACGAGCTCGCGAAGCTGACGGAGCGGATGCTCGTGCTCATGCGCGACGCCGACGGCGTCGGCCTCGCCGCGACGCAGGTGGGGATCCTGCGCCGCCTGTTCGTCTTCCACAACGAGGGCGACGACGTGGTCGTCGTCAATCCGGTGCTCGTGGCGAGCGGCGATGGGGTCGAGGTCGACAGCGAGGGCTGTCTCTCGCTCGGTCCGGTACGCGTCCCCGTCGAGCGGTCGGTTGCGGTGACGCTCGACGCCGTGGGTGTGGACGGCGTGCCGTTCCGCCTCGAGCTCGAGGGACTTCCCGCCCGCGTCGTGCAGCACGAGTTCGACCACCTCGACGGCACGTTGATCATCGACCGCACCGATCCGGAGTCGCGGCGCGAGGCGATGGCGCAGCTGCGGCCGAGGCTCGTTCTCTCGAGGTAGAGACCGGGTGGCCCGGATCGCCGTCGCGGCGACGGCGCCGTTCGGGGCCGATGTGCTGGAGCGGCTCGCCGCCCGGCACGAGATCACGGCGCTCCTGACGCGTCCCGACGCGCCGCAGGGGCGCGGGCGTCGCATCGCAGCGCCTCCGGCGAAGATCGTCGCCGAGCGGCTCGGGATCCCCGTCCTGCAGCCCGAGCTCCCAACGGCAGGCGACGAGCTCGGCGCCCCGACGGTGATCGTCTGCGCGTACGGCCTCCTGATTCCCGAGGAGCTCCTGACGACGCGAGCCTACCTCAACGTCCACCCGTCGCTGCTTCCCCGCTGGCGCGGTGCTGCGCCGGTCGAGCGGGCGATCCTCGCCGGGGACACCGAGACGGGGGTGACGATCCACGAGACCGTGAAGGAGCTCGACGCAGGGCCGATCGCCGCGCAGCACTCGTTCCCGATCGCGGTCGACGACGACGCGGGAGCGGTCTTCGCACGGGCTGCGCGCGTCGCCGTCGAGCTTCTCGACGAGGTTCTCGCGGCGGACGCGCCCGTCTTCGTTCCGCAGGCGACGGACGGCGTCACGTACGCCGAGAAGATCACTCCTGCCGATCGGGTGCTGAACCTCGATCTCCCGGCGGCCGAGCTCGTGCGCCGGGTCCGGGCGCTCTCTCCCCACATCGGCGCCCGCACCGAGCTCCACGGCCGGCCGCTGACGGTCTGGCGGGCGGCGGTGGGCTCAGACGGTGCCTTCGAGCCCGTCGAGGTGCAACCGGACGGCGGGAGGCGGATGGACGCAGCCGACTGGTTGCGCGGCCTGCGATGAAGGCTGCGGCAATCTCCCCCGCGCGTTCGGCGGCGTTCGATGTCATCCGGCGCGTGTTCGAGCAAGAGGCGTACGCCGATCGGGCTCTGCGGACGGCGGCGGCGGGTCTCGACGACCGCGATCGCGCGCTCGCGCGGCAGCTCGCGTACGGCACCGTCCAGCGGACGCGGACGCTCGACTACGTGATCGAGAAGATCGGCCGCCGCCCGGTCGGGAAGCTCGACGAGCCCGTCCGGGCGGCGCTGCGACTCGGGGCCTTCCAGCTCGCCTTCCTCGACGGCGTGCCGCGCTACGCGGCTGTCAACGAGTCCGTCGAGCTCGTCCGCCGGGCGGGGCTCGAGCGGGCCGTGCCGTTCGCGAACGCGGTCCTGCGACGCCTTGCGGACGACGCCAGGGCGTGCATCGAGGCGCTTCCCGAGACGACCGCCGAAGAGGCGGCGTTGCGGCACTCTTATCCGGACTGGATCGCCGAGACATGGTGGCGGGATCTCGGAGGCGACGCCGCCCTCGCCCTGATGCGGGCGCAGAACGAGGCTCCGCCGGCCGTCGTCCGCCTCGTTCGCGGCGAGATCGAGGGCCGTCCCGATCCCGACGTTCCCGGGGCCTGGCATGTCGACCAGATGGAGGCGCGCCTGTTCGAGGAGGGCCGTGCGTGGCCCCAGAGCGTGGGATCGCAGCTCGCCGGGCTCTGCGTCGGCTCGAGCGACGGCGATCGCGTTCTCGACCTCTGCGCGGCGCCCGGTGGCAAGACGACGATGCTCGCCGGCGACGTGGTCGCGGTCGACGTCAATCCGTCGAGGGCGCGGGAGCTGGAGGAGAACGTCCGGCGGCTCGGGGCGACGAACGTCCGCGTCGTCTGTGCCGACGGTCGTGCCCTGCCTGACGAGCTGACGGGCTTCGATCATGCGCTCGTCGACGCGCCCTGCTCCGGGCTCGGTGTCCTTGCCGCCCGCCCCGATCTCCGCTGGCGCTCGCAGCCGCTCCCCGAGCTGCAGCTCGAGCTGCTCCGCGCCGCCGCGGCGCGTGTCCGCTCGGGCGGCAGCGTGGTCTACTCCGTCTGCACGATCAACCGTGACGAGGCAGAGGCCGTCGTCGACGCGGCCGGGCTCGAGGTCGACACGTCGCTCGCCGCCGCTTGGCCGCAGTTCCGCCACCCGGCCCGGCCCGAGTTCCTCCAGACGCTGCCGCACATCCACGCCACGAGCGGCTTCTTCATCGCTCGCCTGCGCGTACCGTGAAGGACGCCTTGTGACACTTTGGCACAAGGCGTCCTCGTTGGCCCGCCGGGCGAGCGTCCGCAGTCGTAGGATCGTGGCATGGGATGGGACACGTGGCTGCGAGGGCCGACCGAGGTGGCGCCGTCGCTGTACGCCGCCGACTTCACGCGGCTCGGCGAGCAGATCGAGGCGCTGCTCGACGCGGGCTGCCGGATCTTCCACTTCGACGTCGGGGACGGCCATTTCATCCCGCCGGTGACGATCGGGCCGGTCGTCCTGCGAGCGATCGCGCCGCTGATCCACGACGCGGGCGGAGTGGTCGACTGCCATCTGATGGTCGCCGATCCGGCCCACCACTTTCCCGAGTTCGCCGAGTCGGGCGCCGATTCGGTCACGTTTCACGTCGAGGCAACGTCCGACCCTCGCGGGGTCGCCGCCGCCGCCCGGGCGCTCGGTCTCGCCGTCGGGCTGGCGTTCAATCCGGCCACGGCCGTCGCCGACGCGGTTGCGGGTGCGACCGCGGCGGAGGCAGATCTCATGCTCTGCATGAGCATCGTGCCCGGCTACTCCGGCCAGCCGTTTCTCCCGGAGTCGTACGAGCGCATCGAGGAGCTGGCATCGCTCCTCGAGACACCCATCCAGGTCGACGGCGGGATCGGGGAGGACAATGTGGCCGCCGTCCGCGCAGCCGGAGCGAGCGTGTTCGTCGCCGGCAACGCCGTGTTCGCGGACCCGGACCCCGCGGCGGCCTATCGGCGCATCGCAGCAGCTGCGCGATGAGCCTCGATCGCGCGCTCGAGCTCGCTGCGGCGGCCGGTCCCGTCGCGTACCCGAACCCGACGGTCGGTGCCGTCGTCGTGGCCGACGGCGCGATCGTGGGGGAGGGGGCCACCGAGGCCTACGGCGGCAGGCACGGTGAGATCGTGGCGCTTGCCGCCGCCGGTGACGGCGCCCACGGGGCGACGCTCTACGTGACGATGGAACCGTGCGCACATCACGGCAAGACGCCACCCTGCGTCGATGCGATCGTCGCAGCCGGGATCGTGCGCGTCGTCGCGGGATGCCTGGATCCGAACCCCGAGGCCGCAGGTGGGCTCGACCGGCTCCGTCGGGCGGGCGTCGAGGTCGAGCTGGACGATCGGCTCGAGGCGCGACGCCAGAACGAGGCCTGGCGCACCTGGAAGGCGCTCGGACGCCCGTTCGTCACCTACAAGGTCGCGATCACGCTCGACGGGCGAGTCACCGTGCCCGGCGCGCGTTGGATCAGCGGGGAGGAATCCCGGCGTCTCGTGCACGAGCTGCGCGCCGCGTCGGACGCCGTGGCGGTCGGCATGGGGACGGTGCGCGCAGACGCGCCACGCCTCGATGCGCGTGACGTTCCGGTGGTGCGGCAACCCCGGCGACTCGCCTTCGGCCGCGGGCCGCTGCCGGACCGCTCCGAGCTCGAGCTCCGCTCCGGAGAGCTCGGCGCCGAGCTCGCGGCTCTCGCCGCCGAGGGCGTCCAATCGCTTCTTCTCGAGGGCGGGCCGACCCTCGGCCACCTCGTTCCTGGACGCGGGCCTCGTCGACCGGCTGCTCGTCTTCGTCGCGCCGACGATCGCCGGCGCCGGCCCCCGCTTCCTCGACGAGCTCTCCGGCGTGGTACCGCTCACACATCTCTCGGCAGCGCAGGCCGGCGAGGACGTCGTGCTCGAGGCGTACGTGCATGCACCCTGAGCCGCGGCCGCTGTAGCCTTCGCACATGTTCACCGGAATCGTCCGCGAGGTGGCGACGATCGCCGACGTCGGTGGAGGCGATGACGGCATCGCGCTCGAGATCGATGCGCCCGTCACGGCACCACACGTCGATGTCGGCGGCTCGGTTGCGATCAACGGCGTCTGCCTGACGGCGGAGCGCGTCGACGGCATCCGCCTGGCCTTTCACGCCGTGCCGGAGACGCTGTCGCGAACGACGCTCGGGACGCTCGAGCCGGGGTCGGCGGTGAACCTCGAGCCCGCCCTGCGGGCCGGAGACCCGATGGGCGGGCACATCGTCCAGGGCCACGTCGACGGGATCGGCACCGTGCGGTCCGTCGATCGTGAGGGAGAGGGCCTCCGCCTCGTCGTCGAGGCAACCGCCGAGACGCTGCGCTACTGCGTGGAGAAAGGCTCGATCACGGTCGAGGGCGTCTCGTTGACCGTTGCGGAGCTTCACGACGATGCGTTCGGGGTAGCGCTGATTCCGCACACCCTCGCGGCGACGACGCTCGCCGGCCTCGTTCCCGGGCAGCGCCTCAACCTCGAGGTCGACGTCCTCGCGAAGTACGTCGAGCGACTCCTGCCGCCGCTCCCGTAGGCCTCCGGAGCGAACGCCTCGGAGGGGTACGATGACCGCATGAGCACCGAGGCACACGAAACCGTGTTCGCGACCGTCGAGGAGGCGATCGAGGAGATCCGCTCCGGTCGCTTCGTCGTCGTCGTCGACGACGAGGACCGCGAGAACGAGGGCGACCTCACGATCGCCGCCCAGTTCGTCACCCCCGAAGCCGTCAACTTCATGGCGACCCACGGTCGCGGGCTGATCTGCCTCTGTCTCACGGCAGAGCGGTGCGAGGAGCTTGGGCTGCGCCAGATGACGGACCAGAACGAGACGCCGTTCGGGACGGCGTTCACGGTCTCGATCGAGGCCCGCGAGGGCGTCTCCACCGGCATCTCGGCACAGGACCGCGCCCACACGATTCAGGTCGCGATCGATCCGGCATCGACGGCCTTCGACCTCGTCCAGCCGGGTCATGTCTTCCCGCTGCGTGCCCGGACGGGCGGCGTCTTGCAGCGTTCGGGCCAGACCGAGGCAGCGGTCGACCTCGCTCGGCTTGCCGGCCTGTTCTCCGCCGGCGTCGTCTGCGAGATCATGAACGAGGACGGCAGCATGGCGCGGGTCCCGGACCTGATCGGCTACTGCGAGCTGCATGGTCTCAAGATGGTCTCCGTCGCCGCCCTGATCGAGTACCGCCGGCAGACCGAGAAGCTCGTCGAGCGTGTCGCCTCGGTCAGGCTCCCGACCGCGCACGGTGTCTTCCAGGCTGTCGCCTACGAGGAAGTGCTGACGGGCAAGCATCACGTGGCACTCGTCAAGGGCGACGTCGACGGAGCGGAGGATGTGCTGGTGCGCGTCCACTCCGAGTGCCTCACCGGCGATGTCTTCCATTCCCAGCGCTGCGATTGCGGCGAGCAGCTCGAACGTGCCCTGCGGATCATCGAGGCCGAGGGGATGGGCGTCTTGCTCTATCTCGCGCAGGAGGGCCGCGGGATCGGGCTCCTCAACAAGCTGAGGGCCTACGAGCTGCAGGAGCAGGGCCTCGACACGGTCGAGGCGAACCTGCGGTTGGGCTTCGCGGTCGATGCCCGCGAGTACGGCATCGGATCACAGATCCTCGCCGACCTCGGGCTCAGCACGATCCGCGTGCTCACGAACAACCCGCGGAAGATCAGCGGCATCTCCGGCTACGGGTTGTCCGTCGTCTCCCAGGAGCCGATCGAGATCGAGCCGAATTCCGAGAACCGGGACTACCTCGACTCGAAGCGCGACAAGCTCGGGCACACGATCGGGGGCGCCGATCGCGCTCCCGAGCAGTTCGACCCGGAGACCTCCTGAGCGATCGTTAGGGTGGGGCACGAATGAGCGACCGATACGAGACACCCCGCTGGGACGACGAGCCGGAAGAGCTCGTCGTCGGCGACGAGCGAGCCGGTGCTCGACCCGGTGGCGCCGACCAGGTGGAGGGAGCCGATCTCGAGGCCTCGAGCGAGAACGTCCTCGACGGCTGGCCCGCGACCGGATCGCTGGCGCTCGAAGCCGACGAGCTCGCAGATGACGAGCTCGAAGCCGACGAGCTCGCAGATGACGAGCTCGAAGCCGACGAGCCCGCAGATGACGAGCCGATGGCCGAAGACCGATGGCCGAAGACCCGATGGCCTACGAGCTCGCTGCCGGGGCCGAAGGGGAACGAGACGCCGACGAGTCGTCCGCCGGCGCGGAGAGCGGTTCCGTGGCTCTCTCGGACCACGTCTCGACGTCGATGGAGCACGCGCCCGGCGACCTCACCGTGCCACCGGGGTACGCGGTGCTCGAGGGTGAGCCGCACGGCGAGAACCGACGAGTCGGCATCGTCGTCGCGCGATTCAACGGCGACGTCACGACGGCAATGCTCCAGTCCGCTCTCGCCGAGCTCGAGGAACGCGGGGTCGCTCGCGATTCCGTCACCGTGATGCCCGTCCCCGGCGCCTTCGAGCTACCGCTTGCCGCGATGGCGCTCGCGAAGACCCGGCGCTTCAGCTGTGTCGTGGCCCTCGGCTGTGTGATCCGTGGCGACACGCCGCACTTCGACTACGTCTCGAGCGAGGCCGCAAGCGGGCTTCAGCTGGCTGCGATCGAGACGGGCGTCCCCGTCGCATTCGGCGTGCTCACGCTCGACCGGGCCGACCAGGCAGAGAGTCGGACCGCGAAGGGTGCAGAGGCAGTTCGCACGGGTCTCGAAATGGCCGATCTATTCGCCAATCTCCGCGCCGCTGCGGCCCGCTAGCGGGCCGTCGCGGGCGGCCAGAGTCGCCGCTTGCGGGACGGGCGTTCGCACCTTCCCCCCGCGCCCGCCTGTCGACGTTGCTCCTCCGGGTTCGGTGTCTCACGTTCCGCTACCATCCGCAGTCGCGTGTCCAAGATCTGCTCACTCTGCGGCAAGAAGCCCGGCTTCGGGAACAACCGGAGCCACTCGATGGTCGCGACCAAGCGCCGCTTCAACCCGAACCTGCAGAAGGTACGGATGATGCTGAACGGCAAGGCCACGCGCGCCTACGTCTGCACCCGGTGCCTCAAGGCCGGCAAGGTCACGAAGGCCGTCTAACCTCGCGCCGGGGCTCGGCCCGAAGGGTGTGCGTAACCCGGAGCCTGCCGTCGTGGTCTAACCTCGCGGCGTGGAAAAGGGCATTCATCTTGCGGCGACGACCGACCTCGGCCGGATCTCGGTCTCGACCAGGACGATTGCGCAGATCGTCGGGCGCGTGACGGCCGAGAGCTACGGCATCGTCGGGATCGGCGGGCGGCGCTTCCCGCGATTCCGCAGCCGGAACGGCGCGACGGACGGCATCGACGTCAAGGCGTGTGACGGCGGCGTCGAGATCGACCTTCACGTCGTCGTCGAATACGGGTTGAGGCTCGCCGAGGTCGCCGCCATGCTGCGCGACCGCGTGGTCTACGAGGTCACGACCCAGACGGGCGTCACCGTCGCGAGGGTCGAGGTCCTCATCGACGATGCGAGGCGGTCGTGACCGACGTCGATGTCGCCCGGCGGCTGTCGCGCGACGCGCTGATGAACCTCGAGGCGCACCGCGTCCGGATCAACCGCCTGAACGTCTACCCGGTCCCCGACGGCGACACCGGGACGAACATGACCGGCACCGTTCGCTTCGTCGTGGAGGCGCTCGACGCGTCGGAGGCGCGCGGTCGCGACACCATCGCGCGCGAGCTCTCGTCCGCGGCGCTGATGGGCGCCCGCGGTAACTCGGGCGTGATCCTGAGCCAGATCGTGCGGGGGCTCGCCGAGGTGCTCGGGAAGCGCGCGACGATCGACACCGCCACCATCCGGGACGCGCTCGCCGCCGGCTCGCGCGAGGCGTGGAGCGCGATAATGAACCCGGTCGAGGGCACGATGCTGACCGTCATCAAGGAGATGGCCGACGCGGCCGCGGCGCCGGAGGCGAGCCACCTCTCGACGGCCGAGCTCCTCGCCCGCGTCGTCGAGCGCGGGGAGGAGGCGGTTACGGCAACGCAACATCAGCTGGCGAAGCTCCGTGAGGCCGGTGTCGTCGACGCCGGGGGAGTCGGGCTCGTCGAGATCCTGCGTGGCGTCTACTTCTCCGTCGCGGGCATCCACGTGCCCGAGGTCGTTCCCGATGAGGACGACGAGGTTCCCGAGGCGGAGCACGCGTTCTCGGAATACCGGTACTGCACGAACTTCGTCGTCGAGGGCTCGGAGCTCGACCGGGAAGTTCTGTCGGAGACGCTCTGGCAGATCGGCGACTCGCTTCATGTCGTCGGCGATGGGGCGATGCTGCGCGTGCACGTCCATACCAACGATCCGGAGAGCGCGATCGAGGCTGCCCGGGCTTTCGGGACGGTGATCGACTCGACACGCGAGGTGGCCGACATGGACGAGCAGATTCGCGAGCGGATCCACGACCTCCGGACGGCCGTCGTCGCCGTCGCCGCCGGCGCGGGCAACCGGTGGCTCTTCGAGCGCAAGTTCGGGGAGGTGATCGTCATCGCAGGCGGCCAGTCGGCGAACCCGTCCGCCAAGGAGATCGCCGACGCAATCGAGAGCGCGCATGCCCCCGAGGTCGTCGTCCTCCCGAACAACCGCAACGTGATCGGCGCCGCGATCCAGGCGACCGAGTTCACGTCCAAGCACGTCCGCGTCGTCGAGACGGAGTCGCTGCAGGCGGGGCTCCTTGCCGTCAACGCCGGCTACACCCATTCCAGCTCGGCGGGCGAGAACGTCGCCTCGATCGAGGATGTGCTCGACGGGCTGCTCGCGGGTGAGGTCACCACGGCCACCCGGACGTCGACGGTCGACGGGGTCGAGGTGCGGGAGGGCGAGTGGCTCGGGCTCGTCGGGGGGCGTATCGTCGCGTGCGAGCCCGACTTCGACGAGGTCGCGCTCGCGGTCGCGCGTGGGGTTCTGGCCGACGGGTCGGATTCGTTCACGGCGATCGTCGGAGCCGACCGTCCCGAGCTCGACTCGTTCTGGGACCGGTTTGCCGCCGCGTTCCCGGGCGTGGCGCACGAGGAGCAACAGGGCGGCCAACCGCTGTATCCACTGCTCGTCTTCGCATGACAGGCCGCTCCGTCCGCGTGCTGCTCGTCGAGGACAACGAGGTCTACCGCTCGACGCTGTCATTGCTCCTGCACGGGCGCGACGGCATCGAGGTCGTCGGCGAGCTCGCCGACGGGAGCGAGGTCGTGCCCTCCGTGGCAGAGCTCGCTCCGGACGTCGTCGTGATCGACTACCGACTGCCCGGCCTCCAGGGCGACGAGGTGACCGCCGCCCTCCAGGCCGCCTCGCCCTCCGTCGCGGTCGTCTGCCTGACGGCGGAGGCGACGGCCGAGGAGCGCAGCCTCGTTCTCGCCGCCGGTGCGGCGGCGCTCCTCGAGAAGGGGTGCCCGACGGCCGAGATCGTGGAAGCGATACGGTCCGCAGCGACGCCATGAAGCTGACCTCGGCCAACACCGCGATCGTGCTCGACTCGACCTCCGACTTTCCGGAGAGCAAGGCGCGCGAGCGCTTCGACAACATCCGGGTCGTCCCGCTTCACGTCCTCTTCGGCGTCGAGGACGTCCTCGACCACGTCGGGATCTCCTCGCACGAGTTCTACGAGCGCCTCGAGAGCTCCCCGAGCCTGCCGACCACGTCTCAGCCGACCCCGGGTGAGTTCCTGCGCGTCTACGAGGGGCTCGCGCAGTACGACAGGATCTACTCGCTTCACCTCTCGCGGAAGCTCTCGGGAACGTATCTGTCAGCGGTGCAGGCAGCCGGAGTCGCCGGCGCAGACCGGGTCCGGCTGATCGACTCCGAAACGGCGTCGCTCGCGGTCGCGACGCTGGCGCTCGCCATCGAGAGGCGTCTGGCACGCGGGACGACCGATGCCGAGCTCGAGGAGCTGATCGACCGTTTCAAGGCGACGAACAAGGTCGTCTTCACGGTCGGCACGCTCGAGTACCTCCAGAAGGGCGGCCGGATCGGCAAGGCACAGGCGCTCGCCGGCTCGCTGCTGCACGTGAAGCCCATCCTCTCGTGCGAGGACGGCGTCGTCGTCCCGGTCGGGCGGGTGCGCGGCCGTCAGAAGGCGCTCGCGGAGTTCCGCCGCCTCTTCGAGGAGGCGACGGAGGATCGGACCGGGCTGCGCGTCTCGATTGCGCACGCGGACGCTCCGGACTGGATCGGGGAGATCACCGCTCTCGCGCTCGCGGCCCGTCCTCAGGCCGAGATCGAGCTCGTGGAGAATCTCGGGGCGGTTGTCGGCACCCACGCCGGTCCCGGCTCGGTGGGCTTCTTCTGGTTCCAGGACGACGACCTCTAGTCGTCCGTGTCACCGTCTCCCTTCGCGGTCCCGTCGTCGCTCGCGGGCGTGGTCTCTGCTTGCGCCGATGTTGTCGCCACCGGTGTCGTACCGGTCGTCTCGCCGGAGAAGACGGCGCGGGGGCTCAGCCGCCCGACGGGATCATGAGCATCACCCGTGAGGCGAAGAAGCGTGAAGTTCAGGCCGATGCCCGCGGTCGCGACCGCACAGAGAAGCAGGCCCCCGAGCAGCATTCTCGTCCAGCCTCGCATGCGACCAGGGTACGTGGACTGCGCCGACCGGCGCGAGCTCGTACCCCCTGCGGAGCTCATGCGGCCGGCTCACCCGTCACTCGGGGGGAGGCTCCTCTCGGTGCCGGTCGAGCGCGGCGCTTGCGTGCGGGCGCCGGTGAGACCAGGGCCCTCCAGGTCGTCGCCGCAGCGACGGATCCAACTGCGCAGGCGTAGAGCGCAAACGCCCAGGGTCGCGAGGAGTCGGTTCCCGCGCCGATCCCGTGGACCGTGGCCGCCGCGAAGATCCCGTAGGTCGCCCAGTGCAGGCGCCGCCAGTTCTTGTTTCCGATCCGCTTGCGCATCGAGAACGAGGCGTACACGAGCACGAGCAGCTCGGCGGTGAGGATGCCGACGGACGTCCACACCGGCCGATAGGAGACGATCCCCGGGATGAAGAGCCCGGCGATGCTGACCTTCACGGTGGTGTCGAGGACGAGCGCCACCGCGTGCCCGACGAGAAACCCGAGCCCCAGCATCGCGAGGATCCGGTGGAGATCGGTCACTGCGGCGGGCTTCAGAGACCTGAACGGCCGGGACTTGAGCACGAGGCCGGCGAGGACGGAGAAGGTCAGCATCACGTAGGCGGTAAGCCCGCTCGCGCGGGCGAGCAGCCAGAAGGTGGGGTCGTGTCTCACGTCAATCCTCCTGCGAGGACCGTGCGCCCCCGGGCCGTGACGGTGACGCGGGGGAGGTCGATCGTCCCCCCGAGGAAGGCGGTCTTCGCCGCGACCTCGGCCGCCGCTGCCGACCCGGCGACGACGGTGACCCTGATCGGAGTCTCCGTCGCGGGGAGGCCGGTTGCAGGGTCGATCAGATGATGCCGGGTCTCGCCGTTGCGGATCCAGCTGCGGCGATCGCGCCCGGAGGTGGCAAGGCCGCCTCGCGTGAGCTCGAGCGTGACCTCATCGGTGACGCCAACGGGCCAGGCGCCGCCCCGGGCGGCGATATCTCCTCCGGCATTGACGAGGCATGGCCCGACGACCGCGAGGAGATCGGCGACCCGATCGGCGGCATAGCCCTTGCCGATCCCGCCGAGATCGAGTCGGAAGCCGGGTTGGAGCTCGATCGTGAGGCCCTTGACGAGGACGCTGCCTCCGCATCGCGGCGGCATCGCGATCGTTTGCGCAATTCCATTCGGCTCGACGGCATCGAACGTGCGGTCGTAACCGGCTGCGACGACGGCGTCGTGCACGGTCGGGTCGAAGCGCCCGTCCGTCTTCTCACGGGCCTCGAGCGCCATTCCGACGACGCGTACGAGATCGGGGCTCGCTCCCGTGATCATCCCGTCGCGGTTGAGCCGGGACAGCTCCGAGTCGTCGCGGAAGCGTGACATCACCTGCTCGAGCCGCTCGAACTCCGCCTCGGCCCGGGCGAGCGCGCCCTCGGCGCGCTCGCCGGGCTCCGCGTCGAGCAGGAGCTCGACGTCGGTTCCCATTGCCCGGAAAGTCCGCTTCAGCATCACGACGTCCTCGTGATCGTGAGCGGCGGCAGGTTGACGACCCGAACCGCAGACGCTGCCGACTGCGTTGATCCGCCGCCCGACGGCGCCGTTGCGAGAGAGCGGGCCTGCGTGGCAGCAGCCTGCGCCTTGACCGCAGCGATCTGCTTCTGACGGGCCTTGAGCGCGAGGGTGTATGCCTGCATGCGGCGATCGACGACCTTCTGCACGAGCTTCGCGTCGGTGCGCAGCCTCTGCTCTCGCTGAGCGATCGCGACGAGTCGAGGGTCGGTCTTCGCCGTCGCCCAGGGCTTCGCGGCAACCGTGGCCCAGCTGACGAAGAAGACGACGACCGCGATGACGACGGCGTAGAGGCGATGGCTCGTATCAGTCATCTACCTCAGCTCCCTCGTGCTCGTTCTCGTGGTCGTACTCGGCCTCGCCGCCGGCGCGATGCTTGATCACGACGACGGGCGGGGGACGGTTGTAGACGACCCGTTCAGATGCGACGCTCGCGGTCGGGGTGCTTGCGGCGACCTGCAGAGCCGAGTCGGCGCTGCCCGCTCGAGGCACGGCCGGCAGCGCGGGGGGCTTCTGAGCGAGAGCCTTGCGGAGCGACGCCTCGTAGCGGTTCAGCTGCTGCGTCCGCTGCGCGACCTTCTGATCCGTGGTGGCGCTCGTCGCATTGCCCAGCGCGAGCGTATGACCGAGGGCAAAGACGCCCGCGATAGCCGCGAGCCCGACGGCAAGGGAAACGATGAGGGCGCGAGTGCGGTTCATGGAATGACCTCCGTTCGTGATGTCCCATCAAGGTAGGACCCCGTCGGCAAGCCGCGAGACACGCGAAGGTAAGGACTTCGCCTCGATTCGCCCCGCAGCGCACGCCGCTCGGCGATGCGACCTACGATCAGGGCATGCACCTACTCGTCGTCGAGGATGAGGACACGATCGCCGAGCCCCTCGTCGAGGGCCTCCTCGCCGAGGGTTTCGAGGTGACCCGCGTCGCCACGGGGCAGGACGCACTCGATGCAGCGCCGGTCGACCTCGTCCTGCTCGACGTCCGTCTGCCCGACATCGACGGATTCACCGTCTGCCGCGAGCTGCGCTCTCGCTCCGACGTCCCGATCATCATGGTCACCGCCAAGGGCGAGGAGATCGACCGGGTCGTCGGTCTCGAGCTCGGCGCAGACGACTACGTGGTCAAGCCGTTCGGCCTCCGAGAGCTCATCGCGAGGATTCGCGCCGTGGCTCGACGGACTCCCGGCCGCCACGAGGCGCGTGAGACGCTCGTGGTGGGCACGCTCGAAGTCGATGTGCCGGCCCGGCGAGCAACGATTGACGGGCGCGAGCTACAGCTCACGCTGAAGGAGTTCGACCTGCTCGCCCTGCTCGCGTCCGAGCCGGGCATCGTCGTCGACCGCCAGAGGATCTTGCGCGAGGTATGGGACACCACGTGGTACGGCTCCTCGAAGACGGTGGACGTGCACGTCGCGGCATTGCGCAAGAAGCTCGGCGACCCGACGCTGATCGAGACCGTGCGGGGGATAGGGCTGCGTCTGCGCGCATGACGCGCCGACTGTTGATCAGCTACCTCTCGCTCGCCGTCGTCGTCCTCGCGATGCTCGAGGTGCCGCTCGGCTTCATCAACGCGCGTGGCGAGCGGGCGAGGCTCACCTCGAAGGTGGAACGGGACGCGGTCACGATCGCGTCGCTCGCAGAGAGCACCGTCGAGGGTGACTCGACGTCGAACCTGGCGGCGCTGAAGGCGCTCGGGACACGCTACGCGGCCGACACGGGCGCGCGAGTCGTGATCACGAATCGCAAGGGGATTGCCCTCGTCGATCCGTCACCTCAAGCGCCCGGTCAGCGCAGCTTTGCATCGCGACCCGAGTTCAGGGCCGCGCTTCGCGGCGACTACGCGACCGGCGTCCGCCACTCGAACACGCTCGGTTACGACCTCATCTACGTGGCGGTCCCGATTGCCTCGGGAGGCGTCGTTCACGGAGCGGTACGCATCTCCTATCCGACCTCGGAGCTCGACCGGCGCGTGCGGAACTACTGGCTCGTGCTCGCGGGCATCGCGGTGGTCGTGCTCGGTGCGGCCACCCTCATCGGACTGCGATTCGCCCGCTGGATTCGCCAACCGCTCGAGGGTCTCGAGCTCGCTGCGGCGGATGCGGGCGCCGGAGACCTCGCCGCCCGCGCGCCCGTGCCGGACGGGCCACCCGAGCTTCGCAAGCTCGCGCTCGAGTTCAACGACATGGTCGCTCGGGTCGAAGGGCTCGTCTCGGCGCAGCAGGAGTTCGTGGCCGACGCCTCCCACGAGCTGCGGACACCTCTCACTGCCCTGCGCTTGCGGCTCGAGAATCTCGAGCGCCACGTCGGAGACGGTGGCCGGGGCAACCTCGACGCCGCGGAGAGCGAGGTGGTGCGCCTCTCGGGCCTCGTCGACGAGCTGCTCGCGCTCGCGCGGGCAGACGCCGGAACGACTCCGGCGGGAACGGTCGACCTGGTCGGAGCGGCCCGCGATCGGCTCGACGCGTTGCAACCGGGTGCAGCCGCCGTTCGCCTCGAGCTCGTTGCCAGGGAACCGGTGGCGGCACGGGCCGGCGCCGACCGGGTGGCGCAGGTGATCGACAACCTCGTTTCCAATGCCCTGCGCCACGCGCCCGAGAGCTCTCGGATCGTCGTATCGGTCTCCGCTGGCGGTGGCTACGCGGAGCTGCACGTCACCGACGAGGGGCCCGGAATGACGGCGGCGCAGAAGGAGCGCGCCTTCGACCGCTTCTGGCGCGCAGGCTCGGGTACCCCTGGCTCGGGCCTCGGTCTCGCGATCACGCGACGGCTCGTTGAGGTCGATGGAGGCACCGTCGAGCTCCGCGATGGGGAACAGCGCGGCCTCGAGGTGGTCGTCCGCCTTCCCGGGGCATGACGGTCACGGCTGGACCCGCGCCGGTCCCGGTCCTATACTCGGTCCCCGGTGGCCCGCTCACTCTCTGAGATCCGGCTTCCAGTCGGCTTCGCCGGCCTGGACCCGCCTTCGGCCTGGCCGCGGCCCCGAAGCGCTCCACGACCGGAGTCGCTCGCCCTCGGCGTGGAGACGCTCCCGAAGGTCGGCCCGGCGGTCCGCGGGCGCCTCGCCAGGCTGGGGCTGCGGACGGTCGGTGATCTCCTCACGCACAGGCCGCGCAGGTACGAGCGCCCGATCGAGGAGCGGAAGATCCGCGACCTGTTCGGCCAGGACGAGGCGGTGATCGAGGGCGTCGTGCTCGGAACGAGCTCGCGCCGCGGCCGTGGCCGCCTCAAGATCCTGACGGCTCGCGTCTCCGACGGCACGGGTGAGATCCAGGCGACGTGGTTCAACCAGCCGTGGCTCGAGGCCCAGCTCACGCCGGGGACGAAGGTGCGATTGCGCGGCAAGCCGAATCGCTACGGCTTCCAGGTCGAGACCTACGACCTCGGCGAGACGGCGGAGACGGCGGATTACGCTCCCGTCTATCCGGCCAGCGAGGCGCTCGCGCAGAAGCAGCTGCGGGCGCTCGTCACCATCGCGCTCGAGTCCGTCCGGGCCGAGGGCGATGCGTTGCCGGCGCGCCTCGCGACCTCCGAGGGGCTCCCCCTGCGCGCGGACGCCCTGGTCGCCCTCCACCGGCCGCGCTCGCCCGACGAGGCGGAAGCGGGTCGTCGCCGGCTCGCGTTCGACGAGCTTCTCGTGCTCCAGCTGGCCCTCGCACGCAGGGCCGCCGAGCGAGAGCAGCTCGTTGCCGAGGCGTTGCCGGAAGCGGGGTCGCTCCTCGCGCGCTACCGCGAGGTGCTCCCCTTCACGCTCACGACTGCTCAGGACCAGGCGATCGTGGAGATCGACCGCGACCTCGCGAAGACGACGCCGATGCAGCGCCTCCTCCAGGGCGATGTCGGCTCGGGCAAGACCGTGGTCGCCCTCTCCACGCTCCTGCGGGCTGTCGAGGCCGGTCGGCAGGGTGCGCTGATGGCCCCGACGGAGGTCCTCGCCGAGCAGCACTTCCTCACGATCGAGGGCATCTGCGCGGCGCTCGGCGTTCGCGTCGCGCTACTCACGAGCGCGCTCGGTGCGAAGGAGCATGCACACGTCCGGCAGCTGATCGCCTCGGGCGACGTGCAGGTCGCCGTCGGCACGCACGCGTTGATTCAGAAGGAGGTCGGCTTCCACGACCTCGCCGTCGCGGTCGTCGACGAGCAGCATCGCTTCGGCGTCGAGCAACGGTCCGCGCTGGCCGAGGGGCGCAGCCCTCACGTCCTGCACATGACGGCTACGCCGATCCCGCGGACGCTCGCACTGACCGTGTACGGCGACCTCTCGGTCTCCGAGATCACGGCGCCGCCAGCGAACCGCAAGCCGATCGTGACGGCCTGGGTGACGGACGACCGCAGCTCCGAGGCCTACGAGCGACTGACGCGCCACCTGCGCGACGGGCGCCAGGCATACGTCGTCTGCCCGTTGATCGCGGCCTCCGAGACGACCGTCGCACGCGCGGCCGAGGACGAGGCGGAGCGCCTCCGCAGGGCCGAGCTGCGGGACTTCCGCGTCGGCTGCCTCCACGGCCGTCTGAAGACCGCGGAGCGGCGCTCGGTCATGGACGACTTCAAGGCCGGCGAGATCGACGTGCTCGTCGCGACAACCGTGATCGAAGTGGGTGTCGACGTGCCCAACGCGACGATCATGATCGTGCAGGAGGCGGACCGCTTCGGGCTCGCCCAGCTTCATCAGCTGCGCGGCCGCGTCGGGCGTGGGGCAGAGCAGTCGTACTGCCTGCTCGTGTCGGGGCCGAAGGAGGAGCTGACGGACGTCGCCCACGATCGTCTCGATGCGATGGTCACGACGAGCGACGGCTTCGAGCTCGCCGAGCGCGATCTCGAGATCCGGGGCGAGGGCCAGTTGCTCGGCGCACGCCAGTCGGGTCTCTCGGATCTCCGGTTCACGCGCCTGCGCGAAGACACCGCTCTGCTCGAGCGGGCGCGACGGGCAGCCGTGAGCCTGCCGGACGCTGGCCTGCTCGCCGATGCGGTTGCCGAGATCCTCGATGCCGACCACCTCGGCGCCTCGTGAGGATCATCGCCGGCGAGCGTCGCGGCGCGCGGATCGCGGCGCCGAAGGGCGACACCACGCGCCCGACCGGCGACCGGGTGCGTGAGGCGGCCTACAACCTGATCGGGCCCGTCGAGGATGCGACGGTGCTCGACCTCTTCGCCGGCTCCGGAGCCATGGGCCTCGAGGCGCTCTCGCGCGGCGCACGCCGTTGCGTCTTCGTGGATTCCGATCGTGCCGCCTGCACGGTGATCCGCGCGAACCTCGAGAAGCTCCGCTTCGCGGGCGCTCTCGTCCTCCAGAAGGATGCGTTCCAGGCGCTCCGCGAGGAGCGGGGAGCCGGCCGCTCCTACGACCTCGTTCTCGTCGATCCCCCATACGGCACCTGGCCGGAGCTCGAGCCCCGTCTCGCCGATGCACTCCCGGAAGCCCTTGCTCCGGAGGGGCTCCTCGTCGTCGAGACAGCGGCGCGCGTGGAGCCGGCTCTCCCGCTCGAGCTCGTCACCACTCGACGCTACGGGTCCGCGCGCATTACCCTGTTCACGCGATGATCACCGCCATCTACCCCGGAACCTACGATCCCGTCACGAATGGGCATATCGACGTCATTCGGCGGGCGGCGGCGATCTTCGACCGGATCGTCGTCGGTGTCGTGCGCGATCCGCACCACAAGGCGACGATGTTCACGCTCGACGAGCGCGTTTCGTTCCTCGAGGAAGCACTCGAGCCGCTCGAGAACGTCGCAGTCGACGTCTTTCACGAGCTCGTCGTCGACTTCGCGCGCAAGCACGATGCGAAGACCATGGTCAAGGGGCTCCGCGTGATCGCCGATTTCGAGTGGGAGGCGCAGATGAACCACCTCAACCGGCTGCTCGCCCCGGAGGTCGAGACCATGTACGTGATGGCGAGCCCGCAGTACAGCTTCATCTCGTCGAGCGGTGTGAAGGAGATCGCGTCGTTCGGCGGAAAGGTTGACGAGCTCGTGCCCGTTGCCGTGGCGCGCCGCTTCCGGGAGATGTTCCCGGACGGTAGACCCGGCGCCCCTCTGAGTCCACAGGAGTAAGATCCGGCTATGGACGTTCTCGTACTCATCGACAAGCTCGACGATCTCGTACACAACTCGAAGGCCGTGCCGTTGACGGATCAGGTGCGGATCGATCGTGAGGAGATCTACGACATCCTCGACCAGATGCGCGCGACCATCCCCGAGGAGATCAAGCAGGCGCGTTGGATCGTCAAGGAACGGCAGGAGATGCTCGCCGAGGCGAAGCGCGAGTGCGACCGGCTGGTCGGCGAGGCGCGAGAGCAGGCGGTTCGCGAGGCCTCGCAGACCGAGATCGTGAAGATCGCCGAACGGCAGGCACAGGACATCGTCGACGATGCCCGCCGGCAGGCGCGCGAGACGCGGCTCGAGATGGAGGACTGGGCGGACGGGATCCTGTCGACGCTCGAGGTCAATCTCGACAAGTTTCTCGTCGCCGTCCGCCGCGGACGAGAGCGGTTGCACGAGCGCTCGCAAGAATCGGTCATGTCCGGCATCGGCCCGATCGACCCGATCGGGCCTGGCTCGGACGACGACTCCTACGTCTGAGGCCAGGCGTCGCCCGGAGTGGCGCAGGCTACGCTGATCCGATGACCACGTTCCCCCTTCGCCGCCTCCGGCTGCGGCTCGGTGACGAGCACCGCGAGGGCGTCTCGATCGCGTTGCAGCCGTTCGATCTCGGCGGCGAGCGGTATCTGCCCGTCCCCGCGGAGGCCCCGGCAGAGCTCGAGGTCCAGCGCGCGGTCGGCGGCGACGTCTTCCGGCTGATCTTCAGGGCGCGCCTGCACGGGCCCTGCATGCGATGCCTACAGGACGCGACCGTCGACGTGAGGGTCGATTCGCAGGAGTACCACGCGACCGCGGAGGACGCACCCCAGGATCTCCGGTCCGAGTACGTGGTCGACGGCGAGCTACAACTGTCGCAGTGGGCGCGCGACGCGATCGCCACCGCCCTCCCCGACCAGATCGTGTGCCGACCGGACTGCGCGGGCCTGTGTCCCGTTTGCGGCAAGAACCTGAACGACGAGCCGCATGCCCACGAGGAGACGATCCAGGATCCTCGCTGGGCCGCGCTCGAGGCCCTGCGCGAGGAATGACGGAGCTCTTCCCTCGCGCCCGGATCGTGCTCGTCGATCACGGGAGGCTCGCCCTGATCCGACGCGTTCGCGACGGGCGCACGTACTACCTCTTCCCCGGGGGAGGAGTGGAGGAGGGCGAGACGCCCGAGGACGCGGCGCGCCGTGAGGCGTTCGAGGAGCTCGGCGTCGAGGTCGAGCTCGGCCCGCTCGTTCACGAGGAGTCGTTCGGGGGCACGATCTTCTACTACTACGACGCGTGGATCGTCGGCGGTAGCTTCGGCACGGGGAGCTGGCCCGACCACGCCCTGCTCACGGATCGGGAGCGCGAGCGCAGCGGCACGCACGAGCCCGTCTGGGTTCCGCTGGACGAGCTCCGGGGGCTCGACATCCGGCCGCGCGCCCTCGGTGACCTGCTCGCGATCTGAGCGGCGGGCACGTCGCTCGATCCGCCGGCGGAACGACCCGGGGCGGGTTCCGGTACACTCTGCGGCCGCTCATGGCAGTCCCCAAGCGAAAGACCTCGAAGGCCCGCCGCGACAAGCGTCGCGCGCAGCACGGTATCTCGGCGCCGAGCGTCAACGTCTGCTCGAACTGCGGTGCGCCGACCCGCTCGCACCATGCGTGCCCGACGTGCAAGACGTACCGGGGGCGCGATGTCCAGCCGCTCGGAACTCCCGCACCGTAGGGTCGGATGCGTGTCCGCGTCGCCGTGGACGCCCTCGGGGGTGATCGTGAGCCGGCCGAGATCGTCGCCGGGGCGGTAGCCGCCGCGACATCCCACGTCCATCCGATCATCTACGGCCCCGAGGCCCTCGAGACACACGGCCTCGATCACGTCGTGACGACGGAGATGGTCGAAATGGACGACAAGCCGGCGGACGCCGTGCGCGGCAAGCCGGATTCGTCCCTCGTCCGGGCGGTTCGAGCCGTGGGCGACGGTGACGCCGACGTCGTCGTCTCGGCCGGGAACACGGGGGCCGTCCTCGCAGCGAGCCTGCTTCACATCAGGAGGCTGGACGGCGTCTTTCGCCCGGGAATCGCCGTCGTGATCCCGACCGAGAAGGGTCCGTGCGTGCTGATCGACGCCGGCGCGACGGCCGACGCGAAGCCGGAGCACCTGCTCCAGTTCGGGTACATGGGCGCGGTCTTCGCCGAGGAGGTGCTCGGGATCGACGAGCCGCGGGTCAAGCTGCTCTCGATCGGCGAGGAGCCGGAGAAGGGGAACCAGCTGACCCTGGAAGCGCACGCGATGCTCTCGGCGAGCTCGCTCCGCTTCGACGGGAATACGGAGGGCCGCTCGCTGCTCTCCGGGGAGAACGACGTGATCGTCTGTGACGGATTCACGGGCAACGTCGCCCTCAAGACGCTGGAGGGCACCGTGCGCAGCCTCCTGATCGCCCTGCGGGCCGAGATCGTGCAGACGACGCGTGGCTCGCTCGGCGGGCTCCTGATCCGGCCCGCGGCGGCGCGCCTGCGGGCGCGGCTCGACCCCGAGACGACCGGCGGAGGCTACCTTCTCGGCCTGCGCGGCCTCGTCGTGATCGCGCACGGCTCGAGCTCTCGGTTCGCGATCGAGAACGCGATCAGAATGGCCGCACGCGGCATCGACCACGATGTCGTCGGTCGTATGCGCGTGGCGCTTCCGGAGCGCGTGGTAGAGTCCTCGCGCTCCACGAACCCGTCCGGCACAACGAGAGGTTGAAGAATAGTGGCACTGTCCCGTGAAGAAGTATCCGAGCGCGTCAAGTCCGTCCTCACCGAGCAGCTCGGCGCCGACGAGGGCGATCTTTCGGAGGAGGCCTCGTTCCAGGAGGACCTCGACGCCGATTCTCTGGACCTCGTCGAGCTGATCATGGAGCTCGAGGATCAGTTCGGGATCAAGATCTCCGACGAGGACGCGCAGAAGATCACGACCGTCGGCCAGGCTGTCGACTACGTCGTCGCGCACCAGTAGCAGCGACGGCCCGGGGGAAGGGCGCGCGCTCGCGCGCCTGATCGAGGCCCTTCCCCCGGAGCGTCGCGACCACGTGTTCACCCACACGTCATGGGCGCCCGATCGTGCGTCGTCGTACGAGCGCCTCGAGTTCCTCGGCGACTCGGTGCTCGAGCTGGCGATCGCGAAGGCGCTGTACGACCGCTTCCCCGATTCCACGGAGGGGCGGCTCGCGAAGATCAGGGCCCACGTCGTCTCGCGTCACAGCTGCGCCGGGGTCGCGAGGGAGCTCGATCTCGGCCGCTTCCTGCTCGCACAGGCGCAGGACGTGCCGGAGGCCGAGCTCGAGAGGATCGTCCGAAGCCGCAACGTGCTCGCTGCCCTCCTCGAGGCGGCGATCGCCGCCGTCTACCTCGAGCACGGATTCGAGGAGGCGGAGCGGGCCGTCGTCGACGCGTTCGACTCACGGATCGAGTTCGCGCGCACCGGGCACGTCGACAACAAGACGGAGCTGCAGGAGGCCCTCGCGCGCTCCGGCAACCAGGTGCAATACAGCGTGCTCGCCGTGGAGGGGCCGCCGCACGATCGTCAGTTCGTCTGTGTGGCCGTGATCGCCGGCGAGCAGGTCGGGATCGGCAAGGCCTCGACGAAAAAGGCGGCCGAGCAGGTCGCCGCCCGCCAGGCGCTCGAGTCGATGGGCATCGTCACGCCCGATGCCTGAGCGAGGGGAGAGACTTCGGTCTCTCCTCGGGGTCTCGCGCCGTCCGCGCGCGCCGTTAGCGTGCGTGTGACGTGCATCTCCAGACGATCAGAATTCGCGGCTTCAAGTCGTTCGTCGAGCCGCTCGAGCTCAGGCTCGAGCCGGGGGTCGCCGTCGTGGTCGGCCCGAACGGGTCCGGCAAGTCGAACGTCGCCGACGCGATCGTCTGGGCGGCAGGCTCGCTGACGCCGTCCGAGCTCAGGGCCGAGAAGCCCGACGACGTCCTCTTCGGCGGCTCTGCGACGAGGCCGGCGGCCGATCACTGTGAGGTCGAGCTCGTCTTCGACAACGAGGACGGCGGGTTCGGAGACGAGATCGACTACAGCCAGATAGCGATCACGCGACGCCTCGTGCGGGGCGGCGAGGGTCAGTACCTCGTCAACAAGGCGGCCGTCCGGCGAACCGACCTCGTCGAGCTTCTCGCCGACGTCGGGCTCGGCGGCTCGATGCACTCGATCGTCTCGCAGGGCAAGGTCGATGCGGTGCTCGCGTCGAAGCCGGAAGACCGCCGTCATCTCGTCGAGGAGGCCGCGGGGCTCGGCAAGTTCAAGCGGCGCAAGCATCGCGCCGAGCTCAAGCTCGCGCGGGTCGGGATCCAGGTGGAGCGTGCCCGCGACGTCGAGGACGAGGTCAAGAAGCGCCTCCGTCCGCTCGCGCTCCAGGCCACGGCGGCCGAGCGCGCGGAGAAGCTCGTCATCGAGATCGCGGCGCTGCGCGCCAGGATCGCGCACCTCGACCTGGAGGCTGTCGCAGAGCGCCGCGCCGAGGCCGAGTCACGACGCGACGCGGTCGCGATCGCGCGCCGGAGCGCGCAGGAGCGGCTCACCGCGCTCCTCGAGGAGCGGCGGCAGGCGGAGGACGAGCTCTCGGACGCCGCCGGCGGCCGTGAGGCCGCCCTCGGTGCCCTCTATCGCCTCCAGGGTGCGAGCGAGCGTCTCGCGTTGCGCCGCGAATCGGCCTCGGGTCTCGAGGATCGGCTTCGCGCGGATCTCCGCGAGGCCGAGCAGGCTGCGGCCGACCGGAGCGACGAGGCCCTGCTCGTGCTCGAAGACGCCGCGCGTTCGGCCGCGACCGCCGCTCGCGATGCTGCGGAGGCTCACGGCCAGGCGTCCGGACGGGCACGTCTCGCACACGCACGCGTTGCGACGCACGAGCGCCGACTCGCCGTCGCTACGGAAGCGACGCTGGCCGAGTTGCGCGCCGAGCGTGGGCGGGTCGAGGCGGCTCTCGCCGAAGCCACCGGCGGGCACGACGGTGCGAACGGCCGTCTCGTCGCACTCGGCGCAGCGCGCGAGCGGCTCGGCCTCCGGCACGAGTCCGCCGGCGCCCTGTGCGAGGCCCTCCGGGCCGACCTCGCCGAAGCACGGCAGCTCGAAAAGCGGGTTGGGCTGTCGCCGCTCGAGCTCGGGCAGCGTGCAGACGAGCTCGCTGCCGCCGCGCGCGCCGCCGCCACCGAGCGCGACGACCTCGTCGAGCGCGCCCGCTCTGCCCACGACCGCCTGCAGGCGCTCGAGCGGGCGCTTGCCGAGCGCGCGGGCATCCCGCCTGCCGCGAGCGCCCTGGCGGCTGCCGGCGAGACGCTCGCTCTCTCCGCTCTCTCCGTCGAGCCCGGCGCCGAACGGGCGGTCGCCGCCGCACTCGCCTGGCGCGCCTCGGCCGTGCTGGCCGGGGATGCGAAACGCGGCCTCGAGCTGGTCGAGCGGACGCGTCGTGACGGCCTGGGCAGCCTCACGGTGCTCGTCGATCGCGACCTCCCGGCTGTCGGTGGCCCTCCGATTGCCGGAGCGATTCCCCTCGGCTCGCTCGCGCGCGGGAGCGAGCGCGCGCTGCGTCTCCTCGACGGCTTCTGGCTCGTCGAGGCCGACCGGCTGCTCGAGGCGCGTCACGGCACCGCGATCACCCGCGAGGGGCACGGCTACGACCCCGACCGTGGAGAGATCTGGTTCGCGGGCGAGACTGCCGAGTCCGTCTTGCTCGAGATGGACGCCCGGCGTCGCGCGCTCGCCGACGAGGCCGCCGAGCTGGCCGGGCGAGCGTCGACCGCAGCCCACGCCGCCGACGAGGCCGCCGCCGCCGCCGCCGCGGCCGAGGAGGCCTTCGCCCGGGTCGCGCATCTCCGGGAGCGGAATGTCGATCCCGTGCTGCTCGACTCGCTCGTCGCCGTCGCCTCGGGGCTCGAGGGGTCTCTCGGACGTGCACATGCCGCCGCCGTCGCCCTCGAGGAGCCGATCGCCGCGCGACTGACGCTCGGAGCCCAGCAGGCCGGCGATCTCGGGGCCGAATTGCGACGCCTCTCGGGGCTCGAGGCGAATGCAGCCCGTGACGCGGCGGACGCAGCCTCGCGGGCCCAGGCATCCGAGCTCGTCGTCATCCGGCTCGGCGGGAGCATCGATGCCGGTGCGATCGACGGCACCACGAGTCGCGAGGAGCTCGAAGCCGAGGCATCGTCGCTGCTCGCGATCGCAGATCGGGCTGCCGCGGAAGCGGAGGAAGCGGCTGGCCGCGCCCGCGCCGCCGACGCGGCGCTGCTCGAGCGGCGGCCGCGCCGATCTGCGCTCGACCCCGACATGCTCGTCCGGCTCTGCGACTCGGCCGCCACTCTCGGAGCGGGTCTCGAGCGATCGATCGAGCTCGCGTCCCGGCTCGAGGCTCCGGTCAAGGCGCGCGTCGACGCCGGCGCGGAGCGGACGACCGTGCTCGGAGACGAGCTTCGCCGGCTCGGCGCGGCCGAGGTCGAGGCCCGCCGACTCGCGGAGGAAGCGAACGAGCGCGCGACCGCCGTTCAGGTCGACCTGGCACGCCTCGAGGCCGAGGCAGAGGAGGCAACCCGCCGCCTCGAGGCAGCAGGTGCCGAGACTCCGGCGGAGGGAGACGACCGCACCGAGCTTGCTGCGCGCGCCGATCGTCTCGATGCGCGACGCGAGGAGCTCGGCAAGGTGAACCCGCTCGCCAAGGAGGAGTACGAGGCGGAGAAGGAGCGGCTCGACGAGCTGACGACGCAGCGGCAGGATCTGGAGGCGTCGCTCGCCGAGATCGCGAAGCTTCGCGACGAGCTCGCCGAGACCGTGCAGCGACGTTTCGACGAGACGTTCGAGACGGTCGCCCGGAACTTCGACGAGGTGGCGGCAACCCTCTTCCCGGGAGGCGAGGGGCGGCTACGCCTCGTCCATCCCGACCTCGAGGGTGAGGAGCAGGACGCCCTCGAGGCCGGCGTCGAGGTCGAGCTCCGGCCGGCAGGCAAGAGGATCACGCGCCTGAGCCTGCTCTCCGGGGGCGAGAAGGCGCTCGGTGCGATCTCGTTCCTGTTCGCGTTGTTCCTCGCGAAGCCGTGCCCGTTCTACCTTCTCGACGAGGTCGAGGCGGCACTCGACGATTCGAACGTCATCCGCTTCGTGGAGCTCCTGCGTCGCTATTCAGATCGAGCGCAGTTCATCGTCATCACGCACCAGAAGCGAACGATGGAGGCGGCCGACATCCTCTACGGCGTCACGATGGGCGGTGACGGCGTCTCCCAGGTCATCTCGCGCCGTCTGCCCGAGCACGACCGTGCCGCTCTCACGGCGTGACCGGCATCGTTCTCGTCACCGGCGGCGCCGGCTTCATCGGCTCGCGCCTCTGCGCCCGCCTCGTCGAGCTCGGGCATCGCGTCATCTCGCTCGACAACTACTTCGTCGGCCGGAGCGGTGACGAAGTCCCCGGCGTCGACTATCGCGACGCCCACACGCGCGACATCGCCGTGGTGGTTCCCGAGGGGCCCGACCTCGTCTACCACCTCGGTGAGTACTCCCGCGTCGAGGCGAGCCTTGCCGAGCCGGATGTCGTCTGGGATCTCAACGTTCTCGGGACGTTTCACGTCCTCGAGTACTGGCGGGCGAAACGACCGAAGCTCGTCTACGCTGGATCGTCGACGAAGTTCGCCGACGGCGGCCTCGGACGCGATCAGAGCCCCTATGCCTTCACGAAGGCGACGAACTCCGAGCTCGTGCGCAACTACGGCGAGTGGTACGGCCTCCCGTTCGCGATCACCTACTTCTACAACGTCTTCGGGCCCGGCGAGCGGGCGGGGACGTATGGCACGCTGATCGAGATCTTCCGGCAGAAGCTGCTTGCCGGCGAGTCACTCCCGGTGACATCGCCCGGAACCCAGCAACGCATCTTCACGCACGTCGACGACATCGTCGACGGCCTGCTCCTGATCGGTGAGAAGGGCGACGGGGACGAATTCGGGCTCGGTGCCCCCGACTCGCACTCGATCCTCGAGATCGCCGAGATGTTCGGAGCGCCGATCGCGATGCAGCCGGAGGCGCGGGGAAACAGGATGACCGCCAAGCTCGACGTCACCAAGTCGGAGGCGCTCGGGTGGTCGGCCTCGAAGACGGTCAGCGCCTACATAGCGGAGATCGTGGCGGCGACTCGCAGCGCCGCCCGCCGCTAGCGTTGAGGCGTGTCGAGAACCTGGGCAGAGCTGTTCGGAGACGAGCCGACGTCGGCGGATGACGAGGAGAAGAGCGGCTTCTTCGGGCGGCTGCGCGACTCGCTCGCGAAGAGCCGACGGGCGCTCACGGCGGAGATCGCCTCCGGTGCCTTCGACGCGGGCGACGAGGAGGCATGGGAGCGTCTCGAGGAGTCGCTGATCAACGGCGACGTCGGCGTCAGGGCGACGGCCGAGATCGTGCGGCGTCTCGAGGCCCGTGGTGCGGTCGCCGATCTCGGGGAAGCGCTCGCCGAGGAGATCGAGGAGCTCTTCGGCCCGGCGCCGACCCTCGACCTGGGACACCAACCGGCAGTCGTCCTCGTCGTCGGCGTCAACGGCACGGGCAAGACGACAACGGTCGGCAAGCTGGCCCAGAAGCTGCGTGAGCACGGGCGCAGCGTCCTCGTCGGCGCGGGCGACACGTTTCGGGCCGCCGCGGAGGAGCAGCTCGAGATCTGGGCCGAGCGGGCGGGAGCCGACTTCGTCGGCGCCCCCGCGGGAGGCGATCCCGCCGCCGTTGCGTTCGACGCCGTCGAGGCCGGGCGCGCACGAGGACGCGACGTCGTGATCGTCGATACGGCGGGCCGGCTCCACACGCAGACGAACCTGATGGACGAGCTCGCAAAGGTCAGGCGCGTGATCGAGGGCCGGATCGAGGGCGCTCCCCACGAGACGCTTCTCGTCGTCGATGCGACCACGGGCCAGAACGGGCTCCAGCAGGCACGCCTATTCGGTGAGGCGGCGGGGGTGACGGGGGTTGCCCTGACGAAGCTGGACGGCTCCGCCAAGGGCGGAGTTGCCGTCGCGATCGCGTTCGAGCTCGGCCTGCCGGTCAAGCTCGTCGGGGTGGGCGAGGGGCTCGACGACCTCCGTCCGTTCGACCCGCGAGAGTTCGCGCGCGCTCTCGTGGCAGATTGACCTTCACAAGAGGCGTCGGAGCGCGTATCCTGTGAGGTGAGGCTCCGTTTCGTCAGGAAGGGTGTGTGAAATGGCAGCGACATTGTTCATGCGTGTTCCGGAGTTGAGTCTCGCGCGCTATGACGCGATGATGGTCGAGCTCGGTTTGGATGCCAACCCGCCTGCTGGGCTGGTCCTGCACATTGCGGCCGAGGGCGTGGGCGCGGTGAACGTCGTCGAGATCTGGCAGACGGCCCAGGCTGCGGAGGGGTATGTCGAAGGGCGCCTCAAGCCCGCGCTCGAGGCGCAGAAGGTGAAGGATCCGCTCTCGTACCGCGTTGAGCCCCTGCACAATCTCTTCGCAGCTGATTTCGACGTGATCGAGCGCATCGGCTCGGTCTCCTTGCCCGCGGGCGCTGTCCGCTCCGCGCTCGCGTCGTAGCACGCACGAGCACCCGTACACTTCACAGCCGTGTTCGACGCCCTCTCCGACCGGCTCCAGGCGACCCTGGGTGAGCTCGGCCGCGCCAAGCGGCTCGACGAGGACACCGTCAACAAGGCGATGCGCGAGATCCGGCTCGCTCTTCTCGAGGCCGACGTCAACTTCCAGGTCGTGAAGGACTTCGTCGCCGGCGTCAAGGCCGACGCGCTCGGAGACGACATCCTCAAGGGCCTCAACGCCGGCCAGCAGGTCGTCAAGCTCGTGCACGACCGCCTCGCGGAGCTGATGGGCACGGGCGATTCGCAGCTCGCCTTCGGGCGGCCGCCGACCGTGATCCTGATGACCGGCCTGCAGGGATCCGGCAAGACGACCACGTCGGCCAAGCTCGCTCTTCACCTGCGGCGCCGGGGCAAGCAGCCGGGGCTCGTGGCGGCGGACCTGCAGCGCCCCGCCGCGATCGACCAGCTCGAGCAGCTCGGCAAGCAGATCTCGATTCCCGTCTATCGCACCGAGACGCAGGATCCCGTTCGGGCTGCAGTCGACGGGCTCGAGCGGGCAAGGGTGGACGGCCTCGACGTGGTCATCGTCGACACGGCCGGTCGCCTGAACGTCGACGAGGCGCTGATGGACGAACTCGCGCGCATCCGAGAGGCGGTCAAGCCGCTCAACATCCTGCTCGTCCTCGACGCGATGACGGGGCAGGAGGCGGTCAACGTCGCCGAGGCCTTCCAGGAGCGCGTCGCGTTCGACGGGGTCGTGCTGACGAAGCTCGACGGCGATGCGCGCGGCGGCGCCGCTCTCTCGGTCAAGGCGATCACGGGCAGGCCCATCAAGTTCGCCTCCGTCGGCGAGAAGCTCGACCAGTTCGAGATCTTCCACCCGGACCGTATGGCGTCACGGATCCTCGGCATGGGCGATGTGCTGACGCTGATCGAGAAGGCCGAGGCCGCCGTCGCGGAGGACGATCAGGCCGAGATGGAACGGCGGATGCGCGCGGGAGAGTTCACGTTCGACGACTTCCTCCAGAGCTACCGGATGCTGCGCAAGATGGGGCCGGTCAAGGGAATTATGAAGCTGCTTCCGGGGATCGGCCAGCAGCTCGACGGGGTCGACATCGACGAGGCCCAGATGGCACGCGTCGAGGCGATCGTGCTCTCGATGACGCCGACACGAGCGCCGGTCGCCGTTGATCATCAATGGTCCGCGCCGCCGCCGGATCGCGGCCGGCAGCGGCACCACGATCGACGACGTCAACAAGCTCCTCGCGGCCCGGAAGCAGATGCAGAAGATGATGAAGCAGATGGGAAAGGGCAAGATGCCCGGGCTGCCGCCGGAGCTGACCGGCGGCAAGCCGCGCCGATGATCGGCACAATCCCGGTTCACGACGAAATGGACGAAGGAGACGAATGGCTGTTCGTATGAGGTTGGCACGGATCGGTTCGAAGAAGAATCCGATCTATCGTGTCGTTGTGGCCGACTCGCGCTCACCGCGCGACGGCCGGTTCATCGAGATAATCGGTCGCTACAACCCGCAGACCGATCCGTCGACCGTCGAGCTCGACGAGACAAGGTCAAGGAGTGGCTCGCGAAGGGTGCGCAGCCGAGCGATCCGGTGGCGAAGCTGATCAAGGTCGCCGGTATCGGGGCGTCCGAGGCCTGATGCACGCCGCGGGCGTCTAGTTCGGTGGCAGACCTGCTCGCCTGGATCGCGCGGAAGCTCGTCGACGACCCGGCCGCCGTGGTGGTCGAGTCGGTCGAGCGCGACGACGTTCTCGTTCTCCGCCTTCACGTCGCGCCGGACGATGTCGGGAAGGTGATCGGCCGTCAGGGACGGATCGCGCGAGCGCTCCGGACGATCGTCCGCGCGAGCGGGGCAAAGGACGACCGCCGCATCGTCCTGGAGATCGTCGACTGACCACGGACGAGGGGTACGTGCCGGTCGGCCGCGTCGGTCGCCCGCACGGTCTCGACGGCGCGTTCGTCGTCGAACAGGGAAGTGATGACCCGGCTCGCTATGCGATCGGAGCCGAGTTGACCGTCGACGGCGTGCCGGCGAAGGTCGTTGTCTCCCGTCGCGTGGGTCGCGGCCGGCACGCGATCCGGCTCGACCGCAGCCGTCGAGCGCGGGCGGACACTGATGGTGCGCCGCAGCCAGCTGCCGCCCTTGCCCGACGACGAGTATTACGCGTTCGAGCTCATCGGCCTGCGCGTCGAGGAGGTGGGTGGGCGGGCGTGTGGAACGGTGAAGGATCTCCTTCCCGGCCCCGCAAACGACAACCTCGAGCTCGACGACGGCACTCTCGTGCCGATGATCGAGGACGCCATCCACTCGATCGACCGGGAGAGAGGCGTCGTTCTTCTCAACCCGGGCTTCATCCTCTGACGGTTACCCTGCCTCCGTGCGTCTCGACGTCTTCACCCAGGTTCCGCATGCCTTCGGCTGGCTGACGGAGCAGAAGCCGGTCGCGACCGTTCTCGGGTCGGAGCTCGATCTGCGGCTCTTCAACTACCGGGACACGACGCCGCTGCGTGCCGGCCAGGTGGACGACTCGCCGTACGGCGGCGGCGCCGGCATGGTGTTGCGGGTCGACGTCGTCGGGGCCGCCCTCGACGCGATCTACGGCGACGAGCGCCCCGCACGGGTCATCGCGCTCACGCCACAGGGCCGCCAGCTCGACCAGGCGCTCGTCGAGGAGCTCGCGTGCGAGCCGGGGATCGCCGTTCTGTCGTCCCGTTTCGAGGGCTTCGATGCGCGCATCGTCGATCACCTGTGCACGGATGCCGTCTCGATCGGGCCGTACGTCCTCTCGGGGGGCGAGCTTCCGGCGATGATCCTCGTCGACGCGATCGCGCGGCGGCTCCCCGGTGCTCTTGCGGACGGTTCCGGAGAGCAGGAGAGCTTCAGTGAGGCACTCGACGGGGGTATCGAGTACCCGCACTACACGCGCCCCGCGGAGTTCCACGGGCTGGGAGGTTCCCGACGTGCTGCTGTCGGGGAACCATGCCCGGATCGACAGCTGGCGGGCCGAGCAGAGTCGACTGCGGAGTGCAGTATGAGCGGCGTCGACGAGCCTCCCGACGAGGCGGAAAGTGGGAAACCCGATCCCTGGGCGCCACCCGCGGACGTGCCACCGGCGAGTGCCGAGCCCTCCCCCGTTGACCCGGGCGCCGTTCGGGCCATCCCCCCGCGGAGTATCACACCGCCACTGAGCGAGCCCGCTTCCGGAGACCCGTCGGATGGCTACGGCTGGCCGACGCCGCCGGGCGACGTCCCCGGCAACGGAGACGATCCGTACCTCCACGCGCCCGCGCCCGCTCCGATCCGTCCACGTCGCCCGGAGCGCCATTCCCGCAACCCCGTCGATCGCCTCACGCGTGGCCTGCCGGACGGGCTTCGCGTCACGATCGACTGGGTCGTCACGATCGCGGGGGCAATCGCGATCGTCCTGCTCGTGAAGGCCTTCGTCGTCAACCCGTATCGGATCCCGTCGTCGTCGATGGAGCCGACGCTGCATTGCTCGCAGCCGGCCCCGGGCTGCGAGACCGGGTCGTTCGGCCCGATCGATCTCTCGGATCGCGTGCTTGCGAATCGGTTCCTCTACCGGCTGCGCGATCCTCGACGTGGCGAGATCGTCGTCTTCGAGACACCACCCGCCGCTCAGGTCAAGTGCGGCGCCGGCGGAACCTTCGTCAAGCGGCTGATCGGACTGCCCGGCGACACCGTCGAGGTGCGTCTGCGTCAGGGCGACGGCTACGTCTACATCAACGGCAAGCCGCTGAAGGAGCCGTACATCGAGAAGTCCCGTCGCGGCGCGGTCGGGGCGTTCGGCCCGGTCAAGGTCAAGCCTGGGAACTACTTCATGATGGGCGACAACCGCGCACAGTCGTGCGATTCACGGATGTGGGGAACGGTGCCGCGAGCGAACCTGATCGGCAAGGTCTTCGCCACGTACTGGCCGCCGAAGCGCATCTCGCTGCACTGAGGGAGGGCGTCGCATGCCAGAAGCGTATCGCGCTTCCCTCAGTCGATTTTCTGCGCGCTTCGCGCGATCCCTGAAGGGGCGGCGTGCGGTTTCAGGGCGCGGGCGTCGCCTCCCTCAGGACGATTTTGGCGATTCGCGCTGCTCCAGGGGGGGGCGCGATTGAAGAGCGTTCGCGCCTTCCCTCGGTCGTTCTGCGCGCTTCGCGCGATCCTGAAGGGGAAGGCCCGCCGGCCAGAGGTGCGGCGCTCATCGAGGAACCCGCCACCTCCGCTTCCGCTACACTCCCCACCCGGCCGACGGCACGTCTACCGCGGGCGCCTTTTCCCATGAGCACAATCATCCAGAGCATCGAGCAGGCGCAGTTGCGCGACGTCCCGGTCTTCAAGGCCGGTGACACGGTTCGCGTTCACTTCAAGGTGATCGAGGGCACCCGTCAGCGCATCCAGGTGTTCGAGGGCGTCGTGATCAAGCGCCAGGGATCGGGCGCGCGCGAGACCTTCACCGTTCGCAAGCAGTCGTTCGGTGTCGGCGTCGAGCGCACGTTCCCGCTGCACTCACCGAAGATCGAGAAGCTCGAGGTCGCGATGATCGGCGACGTCAATCGCGCCAAGCTCTACTACATCCGCGGACGCGTCGGCAAGAAGGCCCGCATCCGCGAGCTGCGCCAGTCCTAGAGCGCGTCCCCGCCCGCTAGCGTGCTGCGTGTGCGCCTCACCGGACTGATCGTTCTCCTCGTGGCGGCGTCGTTCCTCGTCGGGTGCGGTGCCGAGTCCCCGCGCGAGGCCGGAGCCCGGACGGCCGTCGAGGAGGCGCTCGCGCCCACCGACTACGACGCATCGCGGACGCGATGCACGGGCAACCCGGCGCCGTGGTTCATAGAGAAGGATGCAGATGTGTTCATCTGCGCCGCCCGGCGACGCAAGGGGGGCTGCGACTGGTACCGCGCCACGCTGAAGAATGCCGGCTGGGAGGTCGTCCTGGAGCGTGAGAACGCCGGCTGCATTCTCTCGTTCTGAGGACGAATCGTCACGGAGACGGCACGAGTCCGGCACGAACACGTTCCGGGTCGAGCGATATCCTCAACGCGGATGGCCTCCCCCAGCGGACAGCGGCTCTTGCGCTACGACCGGCGCCTCGGCGTTCGCTACGTCGCGGGCGCGGACGAGGCCGGGCGGGGCTCGCTGGCGGGCCCGCTCGTCGTCGCAGGCGTGCTGTTCGACTACGCCGCGCTCCACGGGAGCAGAACCCGACCGCTCGCGTTACTCAACGATTCCAAGCAGGTCGAGCCCGAGGTTCGCGAGAGGCTTCTCCTTGCCGTTCTCGCCACCTCCTCGCAGGTGTCGGTCCGCATCATCCCCGCCTGCGACATCGACCGCCACGGTCTGCACCGCTCGAACCTCGGTGGGCTTCGCGCCGTCCTGGCCGACCTCGCACCGCGGGCGGAGATCTGTCTCGTCGACGGCTTCAGGCTCGGGCCGCTCGCCCCGCCACATCGGGCGGTCGTCGACGGGGACACGCGGAGTGCGGCGATCGCGGCCGCCTCGATCGTCGCCAAGGTGACGCGCGACCGCATCATGCGCCGTCTCGACGCACTGCACCCGCGCTACGGCTTCGCGCGGCATGTCGGCTACATCACGCCGTCTCATTCGGCCGCGGTGCGAGCGCACGGCCCCTGTCACCAGCATCGCCTCTCGTACGCTGCGAAGTGCTATCGGCGGCCCTCCGATCCGACGGAGGTCGAGCTCGAGCCCGCGGCGTGAACTCCGGTGAGCGCCGTGCGCTGTGGCACTACCGGCTGCGCGGCTACCGGATCATCGGAACGAACGTGCGCGCCGGCCGCAACGAGCTGGACCTGATCGTCAGGCGAGGACGCGAGCTGACCTTCGTCGAGGTAAAGGAGCGCCGCGGCGTGGGGTTCGGCGGCGCGATCGGTGCCGTCGACGCCGAGAAACGCCGCCGCGTGCGCAAGGCCGCGCAGATCTGGCTCTCGCGGAACCCCCAGGAGCCGAGTGTGCGGATCGGGTTCGAGGTAATCGCGGTCGATCAGGGTCGGCTGACACGCGTTCCGACGGCTCTCGCAGACGAGTAATGCGGGCCGAGCGGTGTCTCCGGGCGCTCGTGCGGCCGGAATGGAGCGAGGAGACGCTGTCCCGGCGGCGAACCCGGTCGTGTGGCGGCCACCCAGGAAGCGCTGTACGCGGAACACGATCACGAGCTCTCCTGGTCGGAGGCGACGCTGCCCGAGCGCGAGCGGACGAAGCACGTTCATCGGCTGCACCCGTACCTCGGGAAGTTCATTCCCCAACTCGTCGAGACGCTCCTCGCACGGCACGTCACCGCCGGCGGTCGCGTGCTCGACCCCTTCGCCGGCTCGGGGACGACGCTCGTGCAGTCGCTCGAATCCGGCTACGACGCGACGGGCGTCGACATCGCCGGCTTCAACGCCCTGCTCGCGCGGGTCAAGACCCGCCCCTACAACCTCGACGCCCTTCGCCGCGACCTCCTCTGGGCTCACGCCGAGATGGAGTCGTTCCAGCCGCGCGGTCGCTACCCGCGCGGCGCGACGGCTTACATCCGTAAATGGTACGCCCCAACCGCGGCCGAGGAGCTTCTTCACTTTCGCGGCCTCATCGATCACGTGGGATCCGTGGACACTCTTCGCATCGTGCTGGCGCGTTCTGCCCGCTCGGCACGGCGCACGGCGCATTTCGACCTCGAGTTTCCGCGGACGCCGCAGCTGGAGCCGTACTGGTGCTTCAAGCACCGGCGCGAGTGCCGTCCGGTCGAGGCGGCGCGCCGCTTCCTCCTCCGCTACACGCTCGACACGCTCGATCGGATCGAGGCGTTCGCGGCGGTGCGTGCGGAGGATTCGATTGCCCGCGTGCTTCACGGTGACGCGCGGTCTATCGACCTCGGCGGCCCGTACGACGGCGTGATCACCTCGCCTCCCTATCCCGGCCTGATCGACTACCACGAGCAGCATCGGTACGCCTACGAGCTGCTCGGGATCGACCGGCGTCACGACCTCGAGCTCGGGCGACCGGCGCGGGGCACCGGCAGGGCGGCAATCGAGGAATACGTCGACGGTGTCGCAGCGGTGCTCGAGAACACCCGGCTGTCGCTCGCGCTCGGTGGTCGGGTGTGCATCGTCGTCAACGATCGGCGTGAGCTCTACCCTGAGATCCTCCAGCGTGCGGGGCTGCGGCTCGTCGATCGCCACGAGCGGCATGTCAACCGGCGCACGGGTCGCAGGGCCGGGGAGTACTACGAGTCGATCCTCGTCGCCGTCGCTCGCTGAGCGGGGAGCGATCGTTTCACTCTCGGCACAGAGCCGAGACGGACTCGTGACGGGCTCCGGCGTAGCGTCGGAGGCGTGGTCTCCCGAGCCATCACCTCCACCGTCGTCGGCCTCGAACCGCGGCGCGTCGATGTCGAAGCCCACCTCGTCTCGGCCGATCTTCCCGCGTTCTCGATCGTCGGGCTCGGTGACCGAGCCTGCCAGGAGGCGAAGCATCGAGTGCAGAGCGGGATCGTCAACGCCATGCTCCCGTGGCCGGCGCGGAACCGGATCACCGTCAACCTCGCCCCGGCGGCGCTCCGCAAGGAGGGCTCGGGATTCGATCTCCCGATCGCGTTGGCCGTGCTGGCCGGCTCGCATCAGCTTGCTCCGGCGCGACTGCTCGAGCACGCAAGCGTCGGCGAGCTTTCACTGGATGGGCGCGTACGCCCGGTTGCCGGCACGATCGCGGTTGCCGAGGGAGTGCATCGTGCGGGCCTGAAACGGCTCATCTGCGCGGCGGAATCCGCTCCGGAGGCGGCACTCGCGGGCATCGACGTCGTCCCCGTCTCCCACCTCGCCCAGGCGGTCGCCTACCTCCGGGGAGAGGAGGAGATCCGGTTCGCGACCCCGCCGGGGAGTGATGACCTCGAGGAGCCGTTCGTTCCCGATCTGGCGGAGGTCCGAGGGCAGGAGCGCGGCAGGCGCGCGCTCGAGCTCGCCGCGGCGGGCGACCACAACGTCCTGCTCGCAGGCCCGCCCGGCACGGGCAAGACGATGCTCGGCCGGCGTCTGCCCGGCATTCTGCCGCCACTTACGAGGGACGAGGCCCTCGAGGTGACGCGAATCCACTCGGTCGCCGGAACGCTCCCCCCGGACGGCCGATCATGCTCGTGCCGCCATTTCGGGCTCCACATCATGGTGCGTCAGCTGCTGCCATCGTCGGCGGCGGGGCGGTGCCTCGGCCGGGCGAGGCGAGCCTTGCCCATCGCGGCGTGCTCCTGCTCGACGAGCTCCCGGAGTTTCCGAGGCCGGTGCTCGAATCGCTCCGCCAGCCGCTCGAGGACGGCGTCGTGTCGGTGGCCCGTGTCGGTGGTCACGCGCTGTTCCCGGCGCGCTTTCGTCTCGTCGCGACGATGAACCTCTGTCCCTGCGGAGGTCGTGGAGATCCGGCCGCCGACTGTGGCTGCAGCCCGCAGCGAATCTCTGCCTATCGCGAGAAGGTCTCGCGCGCGCTGCTCGACCGGTTCGACCTGGTCGTCGCGATGCCACGGCCCCGTGCGGAGGAGCTGGCCGCGCCGCCTGGTGAGCCGTCGGCTGCCGTGAGAGGGCGCGTCGTCGAGGGCAGAGCGCGGCTCAGAGACGGCGACGTGCTTCGGCGGACCGAGGCGGCGTCGACGCTGCTCGACCGCGCCGTCGAGCAGGTGCCGCTCTCGGGCCGCGGGCGCGCGCGCGTCGCCCGGGTCGCGCGCACGATCGCCGCTCTCGCGGGCACGGATGCAGTCCTGCCGGAGCACCTCGCCGAGGCGCTCTCGTATCGATCGCCGGTCGGGGTCTCTGCTGCATGACGACTCGTCGGCTGCGGCGTGGCGTCGGGGACTACCCGCCGCTCCTCCGCGCGATCCCGGACCCGCCGCCTGTGCTCTGGTTGCGAGGAGACGCGTCGGCGGAGCTCCTGGCCCTTCCGTCAGTTGCGGTCGTCGGCGCCCGTGCGTGCTCGTCGTACGGCCGATCGGTTGCGCGGACGCTCGGACGCGAGCTTGCGGACGCAGGGCTCGTGGTCGTCAGCGGCATGGCCAGGGGAATCGACGGCGAAGCACACCGCGGCGCGCTCGAGGCAGGCGGAGTGACCGTGGCCGTCCTCGGCTGTGGGATCGACCGCGACTACCCGGCCGCGCATCGTGAGCTCGCGACGCGCATCGTCGAGCGGGGCCTTCTCATCTCCGAATACGAGCCGGGCATCGAGCCCGCTCCCTGGCGATTCCCCGCTCGCAACAGGATCATCGCGGGTCTTTGTGCCGCGACGGTCGTCGTCGAGGCGCGCGAGCGGTCGGGCGCGCTCATCACCGCCGACTTTGCGCTCGAGGACGGCCGCGAGGTGATGGTCGTCCCGGGCGAGATCACCTCAGCGGTCTCGGCAGGGTCGAACGCCCTTCTCCGCCTCGGTGCGACACCGGTGACCTCCGCAGCCGACGTGCTCGAGGCGTACGGGATCGAGCCGACGGCCGAGCCGGCGGAGCAACCAGGCGGCGTCGCAGCGGTCGTTCTCGACCGTCTCGGTGACAGCCCCGCGAGCATCGACGATCTCGCCCGTGCCACCGGGCTCGCCCCGGGAGAGGTCGCTGCGGCCCTGATCGAGCTCGAGCTCGCTGGGCGTATAACGGAGGGAGACGGTGTCTATCGGGCATCTATCGCCCGGTGAGGGTGTGAGCGGCGTGAGTACGATCGGCGCGTGCTCCCTGACCAATCCGCGTCGTGGTTCGCAGTCGCACTCCGTCGCGCGCGCTTCGTTGCGGTGTTGGTGCTCGCCCTTACTGTCGCCTCCGCTTTCGCGCATACAGCCGGGGCTGCAACCGGTCGTTCGGTTTCCGTCGTCGTTGTGCCGCCGTTCGATCCGGCGTCGTACGCAGACCGCGGGGCGGTAGGCCTTTTCGTCCCCGGCGCTGGGTCGGCCGTGTCCCGCGAGCGGGCGCTTGCCTCGCTCGTCCGCGGTCGGGTCGTCTCGTCGCTCGTCGATCTCGGAGGGAAGCCGATCCTGCGGCTCTCGTCGATGCCCGCGACGACCACCATCTACGTCGCACTGCCGCCACGGGGGGCGCATCACAACGTCGTCCGCTATCCCGTAGCGGTCGTGGGACCCGGGTACCGGGGCCTCCTCACGTCCGGCTCGACGAGGATTGACGGTCTCGTCTCCCTCGCCGACATCGCGCCGACCGCGCAGGCGATAGCCGCCGGTCGGCCCCCGCCGATTCGGGCGCGAGCGGACGGTGACGCCGCGAAGACGCTCGAGCGGCTCGACGCACGGATGGGAGACGCCCATGCAGCGAGACTCGGGGCTACGCTCGTTCTCGTCGGGTGGCTCGTAGCCTTCGCAGTGATCGGGGTCATCGGGGGCTCTGCAATCGCCGGCCGCGCCGCGGTGCTCGTTGCGCCGGTTGCGCTCGCGACGGGGCTCGTCCTCCGCGCCGTCGGGGTCGACGACCCCACCACGGTGGTCGTCGTGCTCGGGATCGTCACCGGTTCGGGCTCGGTGCTGCTCGCCCTCCGGAGCGCGGTGCTCGTTCCCGCGGTGGCCTGCTTCCTCGTCGCGTTTCTCGTCACGCTCGTTGCATGGCCCGAGACGAACGCCTTGGCGGCGATCGGGCCACACCCGGACGGAGGCGGGCGGTTTTACGGCGTCACGAACCAGGTCAACACGTTGCTTCTTGCACCGTCCCTGGCTGCTGCGGCTCTGGCCGGCGTCGCAGGGGCTCTCGCGATCGGGCTCCTGCTCCTCGTCACCGTGGGCTGGAGTCGAGCCGGGGCCGACGGCGGTGGGCTCCTCGTCGTTCTGGTCTCGTTCGCCACGCTCCTCGTCGGGTTGACGCGGGTACGTCTGACGCCGCTTCGGGTCGTGGTGGGGATCGTCGTCGTGCTGGCGATCGGTCTCGTCTCGGTCGGCGTCGACGCGCTCCTTGGAGGGTCGAGCCACGTCACGGACGCCGTCGGCGGCGGGCCCGGCATGTTGGTCGACGACCTCGACCGGCGCCTCAGGATCTCCTGGGCGGGCGCGACGTCGTCGGCTCACACGGCCTTCCTCTGCCTGCTCTCGTTCGGCGGCCTCGTCTGGCTCGGGATCCGTGGGCGTCAGCGGCCGGCGATCGTGGCGATGATCGCGGGGATCGCGGTGTCGCTCGTGGTCAACGACACGCCCGTGGACGTGCTCGGCTACGGGGCGCTCGGTTGCCTCGCGCTGACGGCCTGGGGGGAATCGGCCACCGATGCGCCACCTACTGCGCGCAGCGCGTCCCGGCGCCGCCTTGCAGAGCCGCAAGTGCACCCCTCGCGTTGACGGAGAGGTCGAGGCGCACGGTCCCTGCGTGGGCCGTCGTCAGGAGGACCATCCCGTCCGGGCTCTTCGTGAGACACCCGTTCCTGACGCGCCAGTACGGCGACCAGTTCGCCGCGATGCGGTAGCGGCCCGGGCGACCGAGCGAGACCGTGATGTGGTTCTGGCCCAGCGAGAGCACGCGCGCCTGTCCAGGCCCGGTCACGATGCGGAGCGGTGAGGGCACGGCGTAGATGGTCGTATGCTCAGATCGGAAGGCAACGACGAGGCCCGAGCGGCCGCTCCTGAGGAGCGCTCCCTCCTCACGGGAGCTGTAGTCGAGCGGTGCGTCGGGGAGGACGACGTACCGGACAGCGAGCGACCGGAGCCACGCGATGTAGGCGGCACGATTGAACGCGCCGTAGAGCACGCCGTTGCGAGGGAAGTCGTCCTGCCGGTACCAGCCACGCGCGATCGGGATGCCTGCCGCTGGGAGGTAGGCGGCGGGCCAGTGGCCGACGGTGTCGACCGCCTCGACCCGGTAGGAGGGAGAGAGATGCCCGCGCAGGAACTCCATCGCGGGGGTCCAGTAGCCGGGATCGGCCGCCGGGTCGGCACTGGTCTTGACGTAGCTGGCGGCCAACGGAGTGACGTTCCAGGCGACTGCGAGCGAGAGCGCGAGGACTGCGAGCGGGAGTGGCCGCCAGCGCCGTAGCGAGAGCGTCAGGATGGCGATCGGGATCGCTGCAAAGCGGAGCCGCGCGATGTTCTCTCCAAGGCCCGACGGGACGAGGTACGCCGCCGTGCAGGCTGCGAGATAGACGACGTACGTCCACCGCAGCACCGCCGCCGTGGCGATGCGCCACGTGAGCAGGATGCCGAGCCCACAGAACACGCACGCGGCCGCGAACTCGGCGAGCGAGAACGGGAAACGACCTCGGGCCGGGAACAGGCGCAGCAGCACGAGCTCGATCGCGGTCGCTCCGGCGAGAGTGGCGAGGGGAAGGGTCAGTTCGGCACGGCGTGGCGTTCGCGAGAGCGCGATCCCGGCGAGGATCACGCCGAGCAGGATGAACGCGACCGGGCTCGCAGCGAGCACGAGCACGGTGAGGAGGGAGAAGCGGGCCCGCCGTCCCGCCTGAAGGGCCCAGAGTGCAAGCAGCGCCAGCGCCATCCCGAGAGCGAAGGGAAAAGCGCCGGAGAGCACGACCCCCGACCAGACCACGGCGAAGGATCGGTTCGACCATCGCGAGGCAAGGCCCCACTCGCGCGCGGCGACAACGCCGAACGCAAGCGCGGCCGTCGAGACGCTGGCGACGGCCAGGAGCTTGATACCGAGAAGGGCCGCGAGCGGGTAGTAGATGAGGCTGTAGGTGACGAAGCTGTAGCGCCCGGCGTACCAGAAGTTGTTCCACACCGCGAAGCCGTGATGCTCGAAGAGCCCGCTCTGATAGAGGTGGGCAGCGAAGTCGCTTCCGGGCGGGCCGAACCAGGCAAGGCCAGCGGCGAGCGCCGCGGCGATGCCCGCGGCGGCAAGGGCTTCCCGGGGAATCGAGCGTGCGGGTGGGGCGATCGACGTCATGCCTTGGGAGAGCCGCAGCCCTCGTGTCATCCTAGCCTGAGGCTCGTCGCACGCAAGAGTGGCGTTTCGATGCCCGTCCCGGTCGTCGTCGAGCGAATCGGCACGAGCCTGCTACACGTCCCACTCGCCCGCCAGCAGGCGCGGTACGAGATCGTCGAGCAGCCGGAGCGTCATGCCCCAGAGGACATGGCCGTCGACGTCGATGCCGTCGACCTCGATCGGGCTCTGAAAGTGGGATGAGGTGAACGGGAGACGGCGTCGTTGCGTCGGGTCGCCGAGTACCTCGACGGCCGGCGTCAGCAGTCGGACGACCTCCTGCGGCTGCAATCGCCAGGCGAGATCGCCGGGCACCCGGCCGAGGAACGGGTAGACGCGCCAGCCGGTCGCCATCGTCTCGAGCGGCTCGAGCGCCGCGAGCACCTCGACGCGGCCGGGCGGGAGGCCGATCTCCTCCTCGGCTTCACGAAGGGCCGTCGCAAGGAAGTCGCCGTCGTCCGGTTCGGGACGGCCGCCGGGCAAGCCGATCTGCCCTCCGTGGACGCCGCGGTCTGTCCGCACGAGCAGCACGATCCGGAGGATGCCCTCGGCGTCCCGGAACACCGGAGCGAGGACGGCCGCGTCCTCCAGGGGCGTCGCCGTGATCAGACCTCCGCGCGCAGGAGGTCGGCGATCGTCTCGCGCACGCGGATCAACCGAGCCTCGCCGTCACGCACGAGGACTGCCGCCGGGCGGGTGACACCGTTGTAGTTCGACGACATCGCGAGGCTGTACGCGCCGGTCGCCGGAACGGCGAGGAGATCTCCCCGTCGTGGGCTCGGGAGCGAGACGTCGTCGATGAGAACGTCGCCCGACTCGCAATGCATCCCCGCGATGCTGACGCGCTCGTCGGCGGGCTCGTTCGCCCGGCCTGCCGAGATGGCGGTGTAGACGGCGTCGTACAGCTGCGGTCGCGGGTTGTCCGACATGCCACCGTCGACCGCGACCCAGGTGCGATCCGGGAGCCGCTTGACGGTGCCGACCCGATAGAGCGTCACGCCGGCCGTGCCGACGAGCGAGCGACCCGGTTCGAGCCAGACCTCCGGCTCCGGCAATCCTGCCTCGGCGAAGGCGACCCGAGCGGTCTCGACGGCGCTCGCCGCGAGCACGGCGGCATCCGGCGCGTGCTCGTCGAGGTTGTGGCGGATCCCGAAGCCGCCGCCGAGGTCGGCGATTCTCGGCGTCCAGCCGAGCGAGTCCCGACACGAGGCGGCGAACGACGCGAGGCGCACGATGGTCTCGGCCTGAGCGTCGAAATCGGCGAGTTGCGAGCCGATGTGCACGTGCAAGCCGCGGACGTCGAGCCCCCGCCCGAGAGCGTCCTCGATCAGGACGCGCGCCTGCGCCGGGGGAAGCCCGAACTTCGAGCCGTGGTGGCCGGTTCGAATCGCCTCGTGCGTATCGGCATCGACGCCGAGCGTCACGCGCACGAGCACGCGGCGAACGTCCGCAGCCGCGGCGAGCTCGGCCTCGTCCGGTGCGTCGAGGACGACGGTCGCACCCTCCACCGCAGCCTCGGCGAGCAACACGACGTCCTTGTTGTTTCCGTGGACGATGATCTCCTCGCCTGCGAACCCTGCCGCGCGGGCGAACGCGAACTCACCCGTCGACGCAACGTCCGCGCCGAGGCCCTCCTCGCGCAGGAGCCTGAGGACGGCCACGTTCGCGAACGCCTTTGTCCCGAATGCGACGTGGCCACCGTCCACGGCCGCCCTCAGTGCGCGCGCCCTGGCTCGCAGCGTCGCCTCGCAATAGACGACGAGCGGCGTACCGAACTCGCCTGCGAGCGCGCCCATCGACACGCCGCCGAGCGAGACCTCGGCACCGTCGACGCGGGCGGAATCGGGGAAGAGCTCCAACACGTCGTTGCCGATGCCGTCCGCTACGACGTCACGGTCGCGGCAGCGTATCCGGCCTGCATCTCCTCGAGCGAGATGGGCTCGTAGTCGCCTGCGTGCCCGGCCTGGCCGAAGTCGCGCATCCGCCCGGCGATCAGCTCCTGCATGGCGGCCCGGGCCGGCTTGAGATAGTCGCGCGGATCGAATTTCTCCGGCGACTCGGCGAACACCTTGCGGATGGCGCCTGTCACCGCGAGCCGGGAGTCGGTGTCGACGTTGATCTTGCGGACGCCGTTTCGGATGCCCAGCTGGATCTCCTCGACGGGAACGCCCCACGCAGGCTTGAGCGAGCCGCCGTACCGGTTGATCTGCTCGACGAGCGCGGGCGGAACGCTGGACGAGCCGTGCATGACGAGGTGTGTCGCCGGGAGCCGGCGATGGATCTCCTCGATCAGGTCCATCTTGAGCACCTCTCCCGTCGGAGCCTCGGCGAACTTGTATGCGCCGTGCGAGGTGCCGATCGCGACTGCGAGCGCATCGATCCCGGTCGCCGCGACGAACTCGACGGCCTCGTCCGGATCGGTGAGGTGCACCTCACCGGAGCCGTGGCCGTCCTCGATGCCCCCGAGCGTGCCGAGCTCGCCCTCGACCGTCACGCCGCGCGCATGCGCATAGGCGACGACCTCCTTCGTCACGGCGACGTTGTACTCGAACGACGCCGGTGTCTTCCCGTCGGCCTCGAGCGAGCCGTCCATCATCACGCTCGTGAAGCCGAGGTCGATCGCGGAGACGCACGTCTCGGGCTCGTTGCCGTGGTCGAGATGCAGCGCGACGGGGATCTCCGGGTACAGCTCGGCGGCGGCCTGCATCAGGTGCCAGAGGAAGAGGTCGTTCGTGTACGAGCGCGCGCCGCGCGAGGCCTGGATGATCACCGGCGATGACGTCTCGCGCGCGGCCTCCATGATCGCCTGGATTTGCTCCATGTTGTTGACGTTGAAGGCCCCGACGCCGTACCCACCGCGGGCGGCCTCGTCGAGGAGTTGGCGCATCGATACGAGCGGCATCTTCCGGTTCCCCCTGTGTCGTTGATCGCGTGGTCTCAGCGTACTCGGCTGCCCGGCTCGGCGAGGCAGGACGACGTGGTCGAAGGACAGCGCCGCTGATACGATACGAGCGATGGTGCTGCTTCTCTCGTAGGCCAGGAGGCACGTGCGGCGGACGCCGCAGCGCTCTCCCCTGAAGCCTCTCGCACGAGAGGTTTTTTTGTACCCGGATTTCCGACCATGGCGACGAAGATGACGGAGACGATGGAACGCTACGACCCACAATCGATCGAGCTGAAGTGGCAGAAGGTCTGGGAGGACGAGCAGTCGTTCCACGTCCCGAACCCGGGCCCGGCGGAGCTCGCCGCAGGCGACAGCAAGAAGTCCTACGTGCTCGAGATGCTCCCGTATCCGTCGGGCAACCTGCACATGGGCCACATGCTCGTCTACACGATCGGCGACGTCGTCACGCACTTCCGGCGCCGCAACGGCTTCCGCGTGCTCCACCCGATGGGCTTCGACGCCTTCGGGTTGCCGGCGGAGAACGCCGCCATCAAGGAAGGTGGGCACCCGCGCCCGATCACGGAACGGAACATCGTCAACATCCGCGCCTCGATGCGCCGGATCGGCTGGTGGCTCGACTGGCCGCGTGAGCTTTCCACCCACGATCCCGGTTACTACCGCTGGCAGCAGTGGCAGTTCCTCCGCTTCCTCGAGCGAGGCCTCGCATACCGCAAGGGCGCGCCCGTGAAGTGGTGCCCGAACGATCAGACGGTCGTCGCGAACGAGCAGGTGCTCCCCGACGGCACCTGCGAGCGGTGCGGGGCGGTCGTCGAGTCGCGGGTCATGGAACAGTGGTTCTTCCGGATCACGGACTACGCGCAGGCCCTCCTCGACGACCTCGAGACGGTCGACTGGCCCGAGTCGATCAAGTCGCGGCAGCGCAACTGGATCGGCCGCTCGGAGGGCGCCGAGGTCGTCTTCCGGATCGAGGAGTGGGACGAAGACGTGACGGTGTTCACGACCCGTCCCGACACGCTGTACGGCGCGACGTTCTTCGTCCTTGCCCCGGAGCACGAGCTGGTCTCGCGTGTCGATTCGGAGGAGGTGCGTGCATACGTTCGCCGCGCCTCGGCGAAGAAGACGGAGGAGCGCGCCGCCGCGACCGAGAAGACCGGTGTCTTCACCGGCCTCCACGTCGTCAACCCGGTGAACGGCGAGCGGCTGCCGGTCTATGTCGCGGACTACGTCCTGTCCGACTACGGCACGGGTGCGATCATGGCGGTGCCTGCGCACGACACCCGCGACTTCGAGTTCGCGCAGACGTTCGGGCTGACGGTGCGCCAGGTCATCCGGCCGGCCGACGGTGACGCGGACGGCGACCTTCCGCATACGTCGCACACCGAGGGCGAGGTTCTCGTGAACTCCGGCGACGTCGACGGGCTTCCTGCCGCCGAAGGTGGCCGCCGGATCGTCGAGAGGCTCGAATCAGACGGGAAGGGCCGGTTCGCGGTCAACTTCCGACTGCGCGACTGGGGCTTCTCGCGGCAGCGCTACTGGGGTTGCCCGATCCCGATCGTCTACTGCGACGCGTGTGGCATCGTTCCCGTCCCGGACGACGAGCTTCCCGTTGTACTGCCCGAGGTCGAGGACTACAAGCCGCAGGGCCGCCCGCCGCTCGCCCAGGCCGAAGACTGGGTGAACGTGCCGTGCCCGCGCTGCGGCGGGCCTGGACGGCGCGAGGTCGAGACGATGGATACATTCGTCGATTCCTCGTGGTACTTCCTCCGCTATTGCGACGTGGACAACGACGAGGCCCCGTTCTCCCGCGACGTCGTCGACTTCTGGAACCCGGTCGACCTCTACATCGGGGGCGTCGACCACGCAACGATGCACATGATCTACGCGCGGTTCTGGACCAAGGTCCTGAACGACCTCGGGTATGTCGGCTTCCGGGAGCCGTTTCGAAGCTTCTTCTCGAATGGCTGGGTGACGCTCGGGAACATCAAGATCTCGAAGCGCGCCGGCGGCGCTGTCGGCCCGGACACGTTCGTCGAGCGCTACGGTGCCGACGCCGTACGGATGTGCATTCTCTTCCTCGGCCCGGCGAACGAGGACATGGAGTGGACCGAGGAGGCGGCCGAGGGCATGACTCGCTTCATCCGCCGGCTCTGGCGGGTCGTCCACGAAGTTGCGGCGGGCGCCCCGGAAGGCCCGCTGGAGAAAGGGCCTCTCGCGCGCAAGGCGCATGCGGTGATTGCCAAGGCGACCGACGACATCGGCCGCCGCTACGCGTTCAACACCGGCATCTCGGCCGTGATGGAGCTCGTCAACGAGCTCTCGAAGGATTCGTCCGGCCGGGACGCGCGGTTCGCCGCAGAGACGGCCGTATCGCTGATCCAGCCGTATGCGCCGCACGTGGCGGAGGAGCTGTGGGGCGTGCTCGGCAGAGAGCGGTTGTGGGAGCAGCCGTGGCCGGTGGCCGACCCCGCGCTTCTCTTCCAGGACGAGGTCGAGGTCGTGGTGCAGGTGAACGGCAAGGTTCGCGACCGACTCACCGTCGCCGCGACGATCGAGGACGGCGAGTTGCTCGCGCTTGCGCTCGCCTCCGAGCGGGTGCAGTCGCACGTCGCCGGGAAGGAGCTGCGGAAGACGATCGTGGTTCCCGGGAAGCTCGTCTCGCTCGTCGTCTGAGCGATCGTCGCGCTCACGCGGACGGCCTATCGGCTCTGACACGCGTTCATCACCGTGCGCACTGTGAGAGGCGGCCCTGCAGGATGGGCGGCCCTCGACCCTAGCGAACAGACGTTCGCCACTGCAAGCCCTATTTCAGGACCCTGTGGACGATTCGTCGCAGGTTCGACACGAACCCGACACATTCGCAGCACACCTCTGTTGCCATAGTAGGCGACATGATCCTGGAGCGACTTCCACGCGGCCACACGCTGATCCTGTTGGTCGTCTGCCTCTGCGTTCTCGGGCTCGTCGGGAAGCGCCTCGCCGCCGCAGGCACCGCTCGGGCTCCGGCCGACCAGGCGATCTCGTTCGACGAGGGCGTTGGCGGCACCGACGCAGCGGCGGGGTCGGCACGGCTCGTGGTCTACGTGGTGGGAGCGGTCCGACACGCGGGCCTCGTTCGGCTCCCCGAGGGCGCGAGGGTTGCGGACGCCGTGGAACGCGCAGGTGGGCCAACGCGCCGTGCGGATCTGGCGCTCGTCAACCTGGCTGCACCCGTTGCAGACGGTCAGCAGGTGGTCGTACCGATCCGCACGCCGCCGGGTGCCGGCGGGGTTGGCTCGGCCGGGCCCGGGGCAAGTAAGGTCAGCCTCGCGAGCGCGACGCTCGAGCAACTGGACGAGCTGCCGGGAGTGGGGCCGGTCACCGCACAGAAGATCCTCGACTGGCGGCAGACCCACGGCTCGTTTCGGTCCGTCGACGACCTCGACGCGATCCCTGGGATCGGCCCGGCACGGATCGAGCAATTACGCGATCTGGTGACGCCGTGAGCCTGGACGGTGCTCGACGCATGCTCGACCGTGGCTGGCCGGCGTTCCTGCTCCTCGCTCTTGCGCTCGGACTGGGTGCTTCGAACTGGGTCTCGTTGCCGTGGCCCGCCGGTGTCGCCGCATTGCTCCTTGCGGTGGCCGGCTCGCTTGCGCTGCCGGAGCCGGCCAGGATCGCGCTCGCAGCCGGCGCTCTCGGCATGGCGGGGCTGTGGTGGGGAGGCCTTCGCCTCCAGGATCTCGAGCGGAGCGTTCTCCTCGAGCGCCTGGGGGAGCCGGCCGCCGCCCAGGTCGTGGTCACGGGGCCGGCTTCACGATCCCCGTTCGCCGTCCGTGTCACGGCGGACGTTCGTCGATTCGACGGCACCGTGCTGCGCGAGCGCGTGCTTCTGCAGCTACCGGCCGGCAGGGCACCGCCTCAGGGTGCCGTGCTCGAGCTCCGAGCGCGCCCGGTCGCCCCGCGTGGGCCCGAGACCGGCTTCGACGAGAGCGGGTGGCTCGACCGCAGGGGGATTCATGTCGTCCTCATGGCGAGCGGGCCCTGGCGTAGCGTTGGCCGGCGGGGCGGGATAGGAGGCGTCGGCGACCGGCTGCGCACGGCAGTCGCTCGGGCTCTCGCACTCGGAACCTCCGGTGAGCGCCGCTCGCTCGTGACCGGCGTCGTGCTCGGGGCCGACGAAGGCATCGATCCGGATCTCCGGGACGCGTTCAAGGCATCGGGCCTCTACCACCTCCTCGCCGTCTCGGGACAGAACATCGTCTTCATCGGCTTCGGCGTGCTCGGGCTCGCGTACGTCCTCGGCGTGTCGCGAACGGCGGGCCATGCACTCGCGATCGTCGCGATTCTCGCCTACGCCCTCGCCGTCGGATGGCAGCCGTCCGTCGTCCGAGCCGCGGTCGCCGGGTGTCTCGCCTCGCTGGCGTGGCTCTTCTCGCGTCCGAGCGAGCGGTGGCACACGATGGCCGTGGGCGCCGTCGTGCTGCTCGCGTGGACGCCGCGCTCGCTGCTCGAGCCGGGCTTCCAGCTCTCGTTTGCCGCAGTTGCGGCGATCTTCGTCGTCATGCCGCGGCTGCGGCCCGTCTACGAGGGATATCCGGTGCCGCGCTGGCTCGTGGAGGTGATCGGCATCTCTACGGCGTGCGGGATCGTGACAGCGCCCATCCTCTGGCTGCAGTTCGGTACCATCCCGCTCTGGACGGTGCCGGCGAACGCGCTGGCCGAACCGGCGATGCCCGTGCTGCTCGGCGCCGGTCTCGCTGCGACGGTGATCGCTCCCGTGATTCCGTCAGCAGCGGTCGCGCTCTCGTGGCTCGCGGGCCTCGCGGCCGCCTGGATTGCCTTCTCGGCGCGCCTCATCGCCTCGTTCCCGTACGCGCAGACCTCGTCCCGGACGCTCGTTCTCGCTCTCGCCGGGGTGGTCGTCGTGGCCATCGGCATCCGGGCGGTGCCCCGGTACCACCTGCTCCACACGGCGGTGACGGCGCTGGCGCTCGTTCCGCTGATTGCGGTGGGCTGGTGGGCCGTTCATCCCCCTGCGACGTGGTCGCCGCCGAAGGGACTGCGCGTCTCGTTCCTCGATGTCGGGCAGGGGGACGGGATCCTGCTCGAGACGCCGGAGGGCGCCATGCTGATCGATGCCGGGCCACCCGAAGCGCACGTCGAGGGACAGCTGCGGAGAATGGGGATCCACACGCTCGCCGCGCTCGTGACCACCCACGCGCACCGTGACCACGTGGGTGGAGGCGCTGACGTCCTCCGAGGCCTGACCGTCGGGCGCGTCATCGACCCGATGCAGGAGGGCGTCGGCTTCGACGAGCGCGAGCTACGGAGAACTGCGCGCGTCCGGCACGTGCCTCTCGTGGCCGCGCGGGTCGGGCGGTCGTACGCGCTCGGACGGTTGCGCGTCCGCGTCCTCTGGCCCGATCGCGCCGGGCCGCCCGACGAAGACCCGCACGTCCACGGCACCGTCCTCCTCGCGAGCTACGGGGCGATCGACCTTCTGCTCACCGGCGACTCCGAATCCGCTGTGACGCGCTCGCTTCCGCTGCGCCGGGTCGAGGTGCTCAAGGTCGCACACCACGGCTCCGCCGACGACGGCCTCGCGGACGAGCTTCGCATCCTACGACCCCGTGTCGCGGTGATCTCGGTCGGTGCCCACAACGACTACGGCCACCCGCGTGCCGAGACGTTGGCGGCCCTCCGTGAGCAGCGAGGGGTGACCGTCTATCGGACCGACGAGCAGGGGCGGATCGTGCTCGAGTCCGACGGGAGGTCGCTCACCGTCCGTACGGAGCGTCGAGTACGGTAGGCCGAATGAGTGACCGGCCCGCGCTGAAGCCCACCTACCTCATCTCGGGCAGCGACCGGCCCAAGGTCGAGCACGCGGTCCAGCGTCTTCGCTCCAGGTTCGTCGACGAGGCGGTGGAGATCGTCTCGGCGCTCGACGTCGCGGGCGAGGACGTCGTCACACTCTGTAACTCGGGCAGCCTCTTCGGCGACGCGCGCCTCGTCCTCGTTACCGATCTCGACGGCCGCAAGAAGGAGGACAACCGGCCGCCGACCGGCGGGTGGAAGGCGGCGGACATTGAAGTCGTCGCCACGTACCTCGCCGCTCCGGCCCCCGACACGGTCCTCGCGCTGATCGGGGTGGAGGTGAAGAAGGACGCTGCGATCGCCAAGGCCTGCGCGAAGATCGGTGACCTCCTGATCTTCGACGTTGCGAAGCGCGGACGCGTCGCGTGGGTGGCCGACCGCTTCCGCCAGGCGGGCGTCAAGGCCGAGCCCGACGCGTGCAGCCTTCTCATCCAGTACATCGGAGAGGAGGATCTCCACGGGCTCGCGAGCGAGATCACGAAGGTTGCGACGTGGGCGCAGGGCGAGCCGGTCGGCGTCACCGAGATCGAGCAGCTCGTCGCACCCGTTGCGGACATCGCCCCGTTCGCCCTAACCGACGCCTGGGCGGAGCGACATCCAGGCCGCGTTCTCGATATCTGCGAGACGATGTTCGAGCGGTCGGACAAGCCGCGCCGGGACACCGCGCCGAGGCTTGCGGCGACGCTCAACGCGCACCTCACACGAATGCGTCAGCTGAAGTGGCTCGCAGACGACGGTGTCGCGGCGCGGGATGCCGCTCTCGCGCTCAAGATGCACCCGTTCTACGGCGAGAAGGTCTACCGCCAGGCGGAAGGCTTCTCGGAGGCGGAGCTCGCAGGAGCGACTGTCCGTTTCGCCGAGCTCGATCTCGCGCTCAAGGGAGGTAGCAGGCTCGCTGCGGACGTCGAGCTGCAGCGAACGCTGATCGCGGTCAGTGCAGAGCCCGGCCAGGAGTCGAGTGTGACGGCGAGCTGAGGCATTCGAGCGCCCGGCGAGAGGGAGGCGTCAGGCGCCGGTTGTCGTGGCCACGAGACGCGCTGCCTGGGCCTTCTTGCGCCCGGCGGTGTTCTTGTGGATCGAGCCGTTCGCTGCGGACTTGTCGATCAGCCGGACGAGCGCGAGATGCTCGGCCGCGACGAGATCGGCCTCACCGGCGGCGACGGCCGCTTCGAGCCGCTTCGTGAGCGTCTTGATCGTCGAGCGGTAGCGGAGGTTTTCGTCCCGCTGGCGGACGGCGGTGAGGACGCGCTTCTTCTGTTGCTGGATGTTCGGCATCTACCCTCGAGCGTAGGAATGCCCGCACATGCGGGCGTGTCGATGGTAGCAGAGCCCCTGTGCGCGTCGATGCCCACGCGGGCCCTGACGGTTCGTGCGAAGGTGAGGGGCGTGTCCGCGCCGAATTCGTCCGGCATGACCGACGGTGCCCCTCCCGGCGAGACATCCAGGCCGGATCTCGTCGGACACCAGCGGAAGCTCGGCCGCTCGACGCTGATCTTCTCGGTGGCGACGGGCGTTTCCCGCGTCCTCGGTCTCGTTCGCGAGATGGTTGCCGCGTACTACTTCGGCATCAGCGGTGCGATCAACGCGTTCACGGTCGCGTTCCAGATCCCGAATCTCGTGCGAGCGCTTCTCGCCGACGCAGCTCTGTCGGGGGCATTCGTCCCCGTCTTCAGCGAGCTTCTCGAGAAGGGTGAGCGCAAGCGCGCCTGGCGCGTCGCCTCATCGATCTTCTGGCTCGTTCTCCTCGTTCTCGGGGGCCTCACGGCCCTGTTCATCCTGGTCGCCCCCGTCTTGATACGACCTTTCGGTGTTCCCGCCGAGAATTTTGACCTTGCCGTTGGGCTCTCGCGCGTCCTCTTCCCGATCGTCGTCCTGCTCGGTCTGAGCGGTGTCGTCGTCGGAATTCTCAACACCTACGACCACTTCACTGTGCCGGCACTGACGCCGATCGCCTGGAACCTCGCGATCATCGTCGGCCTCTGGCTCGGCGTTCCGCGCGTTTCGGGCGAGGACGCGCAGCTCTACGTCTACGCAGGATCGATCCTCGTCGGGACGCTGATCCAGCTCCTGCTTCCCGTCCCGTGGCTTCGCGGCCGTGACGGGCGCCTGCAGATGGTGCTGGACTGGCGCGATCCGGCGGTGCACCGCTTCTTCAAGCTCATGCTGCCCGTGACCCTGACGCTCGGGCTGATCAACATGAACGCCGTCATCGACACGTTGTTCGCGTCGCGGTTGCTCGATCCCGATCTCGCGCCCGCGGCGATCAACGCGGCCTTCCGCCTCTACATGCTTCCGCAGGGGATGTTCTCGGTCGCTGTCGCGACGGTGTTGTTCCCGGCGCTCGCCCGTTACGCGGCGCAGAACGACCTCGATGCATTTCGCGCGACGATCAGTACCGGCCTGCGCCAGATCGCGTTCCTGCTGATTCCCGCCTCGATCGTCTCCGCCGTGCTCGCGGAGCCGATCGTGAGGCTGGTCTACGAGCGCGGGGAGTTCACGTCGTCGGACGTCACCGTCGTCGCGGCCTGTCTCGCGGCTTTCTCGCTCGGCCTGGTCTTCAACGGGTGGATGCTGATGCTCAGCCGGGGGTTCTACGGGCTTCAGTCGAACTGGGTGCCCACCGTCGTCGGCGTCGGCACGCTGGCCCTGAACGCGCTCCTCGATGTCGTTCTGTACCGCGTCGGCATCTGGGGCATCCCACTCTCGACGTCGCTCGTGAACATCGTCGGCGCCGCGTTCCTGCTCGCGTACCTCCGTCGTCGGGTGGGAGGAGTGGGCATGGCGCGTATCGTCGACTCGGTCATCCGCGTCACCGGGGCATCCATCGTCCTCGGCGGCGCCGCCTTCGGTCTTTGGTACGTGCTCGATCAGGCTCTCGGCCGCTCGACCGGAGCGCAGGTCGTCTCGCTCGGTGTGGCCCTCGCCGTCGGGGCCGTCGTGTATCTCGGCGCCTGCCGGATGCTACGCGTTCGCGAGGTCGATGCGCTGCGCCAGACGATCGCTCGGCGCTCGGGCTGAGGCTCTCTGGGCTCCCTGGACGGCGGCATCGTGCTCGCCCGCGTGATCGCACCCGCCGCCAGTTCCGGGACAACGTTGATCGTGACCGCACAGCTTGGTGCTCGAGCACCAGGCCCCGATCCTTGCCCGCTCGAGCGGGCCGAACGCACGAAGCCCCGGCAAGGAGGAACCGGGGCTTCGCCTGTCAGCGGCGCCGGATCGATGCAGTGGTGGCTCCGGCGCTGGACTCTGTCGAGGGGCGCGTGGCGCGCTTCGAGCGACTCATCATGAACGGCGGCCCTGTGTGCCAGCTTAGAGTTTTGTAAAGACCGCGACGAGGGGTCGACCTCGGGCTCCTCCGGGCGTTACCTTTTGTAGAGTGCGTTTCGTTCTTGCGCTCGCGATCCCGTTCCTCGTCCTTGCCGGATCTCAGACATTCGATGCGAGTGCAAGCACGGATGTGAAGCCGATCTCGGCACGGGCGGTTGGGCTGACGGCAGTGGGGAAGTTCGAGTTCCCGGTGGCTGTGACCGCGCCACCCGGGGACGCGAAGCGCGTGTTCGTCGTCGAGAAGGCCGGCCGCATTCGTGTCGTCCTCGATGGGCGGATCCTCGCGACCCCGTTCCTCGATATCGCCAAGGAGGTTGCGCGCGGGAACGAGACGGGCCTCCTGTCGCTTGCGTTCAGTCCTCAGTACGCCCGAAACCGCCTCTTCTACATCTACTACGTCGGCACCGACAGGCGCACGCATCTCCTCGAGTTCCGACGGTCGTCGTCGGACCCGAACCGCGCCGACCTCGCGAGCCGCCGGCAGGTGCTGTCGTTCGAGCATCTCTCCGGCGAGCACTTCGGCGGCCAGCTGCTCTTCGGCCCGGCCGGAAAGCTCTACCTGAGTACCGGAGACGGAGGCCTGACGGAGTGGAAGGACAAGATGCGCGCCCAGCGGCTGAACGATCCCAACGGCAAGATCCTTCGGGTCATCCCGGCCAGGGGAGCGACGCGAGTCGTCGCGCGGGGGCTGCGGAACCCGTGGCGGTTCGCGATCGACGCCAAGTCGGGAGATTTCTACATCGGTGACGTCGGAGAGTTCGTCCGCGAGTCGATCAAGTTCGCCCCGGCGAAGCGAATCCAGGGCACGAACTTCGGCTGGCCGTGCTTCGAGGGAACGCTTCCGTCGGCCAAGTTCCCACCCTCGATGTGCCCGGGCCGGATCCCACCGCTCCTCGAGTACGCGCGGGAAGGCGGCAACTGCTCCGTCGTGGCAGGGGTCGTCGTCGCCGATCCGCGACTCCCGCAGCTTGCCGGCCGGTTCCTGTACGCGGACTACTGCCTCGGAGAGGTCATCGCGCTGAACGTGCAGAAGGGACGACTCGTGTCGAAGCAGTCGCTCCACATCTATGAGCCGGGGGTCACCTCGTTCGGCACCGATGCCCGACGACGTATCTACATCGCGACGGCAACCGGGAGCGTCTATCGACTCGACCCCCGCGCGAAGAACGGATCGGGCGGCGGGGCCGTCCCGGTGACGGGCAAGGAGATCTTCCTGACCTCCGGCTGCGGCACCTGCCACGCCCTCGCTGCTGCAGGCACTGTTGGGACGTACGGACCGAATCTCGACAAAGCGCAACCGACACGCGCCCTCGTCATCCAGCGCGTCACCTCGGGGCAAGGGCGAATGCCGTCGTTCGAGAACCGCCTGACCGAGGATCAGATTCGGTCGGTGGCGGACTTCGTCTCCAAGAACTGACGCAGCGACCTCTGGCCCGAGGGCATCCTCGTCGTCGAATCGCGCGATCCAGGGAAAACCGCATGACAGCTAGCATCCGGGCCTGATTCCCATGGACCAGAGCCGGATCCGCAACTTCTCCATCATCGCCCACATCGACCACGGGAAGTCGACGCTCGCCGACCGGATTCTCCAGCTCACGGACACGGTCGCCGACCGCGACATGCGCGAGCAGCTGCTCGATTCGATGGATCTCGAGCGCGAGCGCGGGATCACGATCAAGGCCCAGGCGGTGCGCGTCGCCTGGAAGGGGCATCAGCTCAACCTCATCGACACACCGGGGCACGTCGATTTCACGTACGAGGTCTCGCGGTCGCTGCAGGCGTGCGAGGGCGCCGTGCTCGTCGTCGATGCGGCGCAGGGGATCGAGGCTCAGACGCTCGCGAACGCCTATCTCGCGATCGAGAACAACCTCGAGATCGTCCCGGTCGTGAACAAGATCGACCTCCCTTCGGCCGACCCCGACGGCGCCGCGAGCGAGGTGACGCAGCTGCTCGGCGGCGACGCTGCGGACGTGGTCCGGATCTCCGCCAAGACCGGCGTCAACGTCGACCAGGTGCTCGATGCGATCGTCGAGCGCATCGCTCCCCCCGAGGGCGATCCGGACGCGCCCGCCCGCGCGCTCATCTTCGACTCCTCGTACGACCAGTACCGCGGCGTCATCGCGTTCATCCGCGTCGTCGACGGGAGCTTCGAGCACGGCGCCGCGCTGCGCGCCATGGCGCTCGGAACGCAGTTCGACGCGGAGGAGCTCGGGTTCATGTCGCCCTCGCGCATCCCCGTCAAGGCGCTCGTCGCTGGCGAGGTGGGCTACGTGATCACGGGTCTCAAGGACGTGTCGGCGCTCCGTGTCGGCGACACCCTGACGACGCGCAGGGGAATCGAGGCAACCGAGCCACTGCCGGGCTACAAGGACGTCAAGCCGATGGTGTTCGCCGGACTCTTCCCGAGCGACTCCGACGAGTACCCCGAGCTCCGAGACGCGCTCGAGCGCCTCAAGCTCAACGACGCAGCGCTCTTCTACGAGCCCGAGACGTCGCAGGCGCTCGGGTTCGGATTCCGCTGCGGCTTCCTCGGACTCCTGCACATGGAGATCGTTCGTGAGCGCCTCGAGCGAGAGTTCGATCTCGACCTGATCGTCACGGCGCCGAACGTCGCATATCGGGTTCTCGAGCGGAACGGCGACTGGCGCGAGGTCCACAACCCCTCGGAGATGCCGGCCGAGCTCGAGGAGGTCGAGGAGCCGTACATCCGGGCATCGATCATCGTCCCAAAGGAGTACGTCGGAACCGTGATGGAGCTGAACAACGAGCGGCGGGGGGCCTTCGACCACCTCGAGTACCTCTCGCCCGAGCGCGTGCACCTGATCTACGAGCTGCCGCTCGCCGAGATCGTCCTCGACTACTACGACCAGCTCAAGTCGCGGACGCGCGGATATGCGAGCTTCGACTACGACCTCTCCGGCTTCCGAAGCGGGAAGCTCGTGCGCGTCGACGTGCTCGTGGGCGGCGAGCCCGTTGACGCGCTGTCGCTCATCATCCATCGCGAGTTCGCCTACGACCGCGGCCGGCTGCTCGTCGAGAAGCTGCGCGAGGAGATCCCCCGACAGATGTTCGACGTTCCGATCCAGGCGGCGATCGGCTCCCGCGTCATCGCCCGCGAGACCGTCAAGGCCCGTCGTAAGGACGTGCTCGCGAAGTGCTACGGGGGCGACATCTCCCGGAAGCGCAAGCTCCTCGAGAAGCAGAAGAAGGGCAAGAAGCGGATGAAGCAGGTCGGCGGGGTGGAGGTGCCGCAGGAGGCCTTCCTCGCCGTGCTCAATCTCGACGGAGACAAGAAGAAGTAACCGGTGGCTGTCCCCTTTGGCGAGGGAGGCGTCCGGCACCTGTACGTCCACCTGCCGTTCTGCGCGCACCGGTGCGGCTACTGCGATTTCGTCACCGTCGTCGGCCGAGCGGATCAGCACGGCGCGTACGTCGATGCTCTTCTCGCCGAGCTCGCGCACGAATGCGCATCACTCGCCGACGTCGTCGACACCGTGTTCATCGGTGGCGGGACGCCGACCTTCACGGAGCCCGGTGCGTTGCGACGGCTCCTCGCAGCGCTGCCGCCGGCGGTCGAGGTAACCGTGGAGGCCAATCCCGAGACCGTCACTCCTGCGCTTGCGGCGCTCCTCCGCGAGGGTGGAGTCAACAGGGTCTCTCTCGGAGCTCAGACCTTTGCGCCCCGGCTCCTCGGCGTCCTCGAGCGTGTTGCCGGACCGGACGACGTCCGGCGGGCGGTGCATACTCTTCGCGATGCCTCGTTCGACAACATCTCGCTCGACCTCGTCTACGGCATCCCGGGCCAGGAGCCCTCCGATCTCGACAGCGATCTCGCGGAGGCGCTCGCGCTCGCACCGGAGCACCTCTCCCTCTACGAGCTCGAGGCGAAGCCCGGCACGCGGTTCACCCATGCCTGGGGCGACGAGCTCGTGCGCCAGTCGGAGGCGATGGAGGGCTACTTCGAGCGCGTCGTCGACACGCTCACCGACGCGGGCTACCGCTGGTACGAGACGGCGAACTTCTGTCTCTCGGACGACCGGGCGGGGGGTCGTGACCTCCGCGCACACCACAACCTGGGTTATTGGGAGGGGCGCGACTACCTCGGTGTCGGGATCGGGGCGGTCTCGACCCTCGGTGACCTGCGTCGGCGGAACGGTGCCTCGATCGGTGGCTACGTCAGCGCCCTCTGGGGTCCCACGGCGGGCGGGGCGCCACCGCGCGAGCTGGAGCGCCTCGATCCGCTGACGAAGGCGAAGGAACGGCTCATGCTGGGGCTGCGCCTCGATGAGCCACTCCGGCTCGGTGGGGTCGATCAAGCGGTCGATCGCGCGGGTCTCGAGCGGATGGTCGCCGGCGGGCTCGCGGTCGTCGAGGACGAGCCGGACGGTGAGGGTGGGCAGCTGCTGTCGCTGACGAGGCGCGGTCGCTTCCTCGGCGGCGGCGTGACGGCCGAGCTGCTCGCGTGAGCCACGTCACGTAGCGTGCGTCGGCTTCGCTAGCTTCCCGATATCGAGCCCGATCGACCATTCGTTCCTGCAGGCTTCGAGCCGCCGCGGCTGCTCGAGACGCCCGAGTTCGTCCTCGAGCCGCTCGGCCCGCAGCACAACGAGGCCGACTATGCCGCGTGGACGTCGTCGCTGGAGCACATCCACGCGACCCCGGGGTTTGCCGGCAGTTCGTGGCCGCACGCGATGACACGTGCCGAGAACCTGGCCGACGTCGAGAAGCATGCGCGCGACTTCGCCGAGCGCCGGGGGTTCACGTACACCGTTCGGGGCGCCTCTCAGGGCGAGGTGATCGGCTGCGTCTACATCTATCCCCCTGGACCCCCGGATGCCCATTCGTCCGACTCGACCGCGCCTGACGCATCGGTTCGCTCGTGGGTCACGGCGGCTCACGCCTCCCTCGATCGAAGCCTGTGGCAGGTCGTGACCGACTGGCTGCGCACGGAATGGCCGTTCGAGCAGGTCGCGTACGCTGCCCGGTCGTGACAGCGCCCTGCCGGCGCTGGAGTGGCAGCTCTGACCGCCGGTAGAATGACGTTCTCATGGAACAGCTCTCCTCCCGCAGGCGAGAGATCCTGCGGCGGGTGGTCGAAGAGCACGTGGCCACCGGCCAGCCCGTCGGGTCGAAATCGCTCGTCGAGCGAGCGGGCATGGACGTCTCGTCGTCGACCGTGCGGAGCGAGCTGGCGGAGCTCGAGGCCCTCGGCCTGCTGATGCATCCCCATACGTCGGCCGGCCGTGTTCCGACGGAGAACGGCTACCGCGTCTACGCGGAGGAGCTCGTCGAGTCGATCCACGACGGCCCACAGCCGGCCACGATCGACGTCGCCGCCGTGCGGAGCGAGCTCGAAGAGGCGCTGCGGTCGACCACCGAGACGCTCTCGCAGGCGACTCGCCTCCTCGCTCTCGTCTCGGCCCCGGCGCTCGGCTCGGCCGCGGTGCGCCACGTCGACGTCCTCCAGCTGCAACCGCGCGCGGTGATCGTCGTCGTGATCACGTCGACGGGCGGCGTCACGAAGAGGGTGCTCGAGCTCGAGCAGCCCGTCGACCCCGGTCTCGTCGATTGGGCGAGGAGCTACCTCGAGGAGCAGGTCGTTGGCCTTCGGCTCGGCTCGGCCACGCTCCGCCGGCGGCTCGAGGACCCCGTGCTCCCGCCGTCCGAGCGCGCCTTCCTGAGCCGGATCAGGACGGTGTTCGTCGATGCCGTGACAGCCGACGGGCCAGAGCTTTACGTCGGGGGTGCCGCCGGCCTGCTCGGCGAGGCGCGAGGGGCCGAACTGGAGGCATGCCAGCACCTCCTCGACGTCCTCGAGCGGCGGGCCGCCGTCCTCGAGCTCCTCTCCGACGCTCTCGACCCGCGGCGCACCGTCGTCCGCGTCGGCCCCGAGGTGGACGGTGGCCAGCTTCACGACGTCTCGTACGTCGGCAGCACCTACGGCATTGCGAGTCGGTCGCTCGGCTCCGTTGCGCTTCTCGGCCCCCTCCGGATGGACTACGACAAGGCGATTCGCGCGGTGCGCGCCGCGGCGTTCGAGCTCTCGCGGCTCGTCGAGGATGTGTACGAGGACGAATAGCGACGAGACGCCCGTCCCGAGCCTCGCGGAACGCGGCGCAACCGGCCGTCGAGGGCAGCTGCTGCCGGTACCCTCGACACTCTGATGGCCACCGCCGAGCGTGACTACTACGAGATCCTCGGCGTCGACCGGGGGGCGCCCGACGGGGACATCAAGCGGGCCTTCCGGAAGCTCGCGCGGGAGCTCCACCCGGACGTCTCACAGGAGCCCGACGCCGAGGAGCGCTTCCGCGAGGCCGCCGAGGCCTACGAGGTGCTGTCCGACCCGGAGCGACGTGCGACCTACGACCGCTACGGCCGCGAGGGCCTCAGAGGGCGCGGCTTCGCGCCGGCCGACTTCGACCTCGGCAATCTCTCCGACATCTTCGGCGCGTTCTTCGGTGAGTCCCTGTTCGGCCAGGCGGCCCATCCCGGCGGCCCGAGCCGCGGTGGTGACGTCACCGTGGCCACCGAGATCTCGCTCGCGCAGGCGTTCACCGGGATCACGCTCAGCGTTCCGACCCGGGTTGCGGAGACGTGCGAGACCTGTGGCGGCAACGGGGCCGAGCCCGGGACGACGCCACGCATGTGCGACGTCTGCGGCGGCGCCGGGCGTGTCCAGCAGGTCTCGCAGAGCGTGTTCGGCCAGTTCGTCCGCAGCGGGACCTGCCCGCGCTGCGAGGGGATCGGCAGCATCGTCGAGACGCCGTGCCCGACGTGTGACGGGATCGGCCGTACACTCCACGACCGCGAGATCGACATCGACATTCCGGCCGGCATCGACGACGGGCAACGGATTCGCGTGCGCGGCGAGGGCCACGCCGGTGCGATCGGTGGCCCGAGCGGCGACCTCTTCGTCCAGGTTCGCGTCGCGTCCGAGCCGGGGATCGAGCGAGACGGTGTCGACCTCCACACGGTTGTCGAGCTCACGATGACGCAGGCGGCCCTCGGCACGTCACTGTCGATCCCGAGCCCGACGGGGGACATCGACGTCGAGCTGCCACCAGGGACACAGCCCGGGCACGTTCACGTCCTCCGGGGACAGGGAATGCCGTCGCTCGAGGGGCGGCGACGCGGAAGCGTCCACGTCCACGTCCGCGTGCACGTGCCCCGTCGGCTCGACGACGAGCAGCGTGCGCTCGTCGAGCAGCTCGGACATGCTCTGAGCGAGGACGCCTATCGGGACGACGAGGGCGACGGCGGCCTCTTCGGGCGGATCAAGAACGCCTTCCGCTGACGATGACGGCCATCCTCCCGCACGATCGGCGGACGGGCCTGCTCCTCCCCGTGGCGGCGGATCCGCTGGTTGCGGACTTCCGTCGGCGCTACCTCGCATCGGCCGTTGCGCGGCGTTTGCCGCCGCACGTCACCGTCCTCTTCCCGTTCGCGCGCGGGGTGGACGTTCTCGACCGGTACGGCGCCGATCTCGAGGCGCCACTTCGCCACGTTCGAGCCGTTCGCCGCGGAGCTGACCCGCATCGATGCATTCGCCGAGCTCGTCTGGCTCGCTCCGGCGCCTCGCGATCGCTTCCTCGAGCTGATCACGGCAACCTGCGACCGGTTTCCGGCGTTCCCGCCGTACGAGAGCGGGGATCTCGAGCCCGAGCCGCACCTGACGATCGGTGCTCCCGACGAGCGTGACGACGTGGAGGCGATCGCGATTGCGGCCCGCTCCGAGCTCGAGCGGTCGCTCCCGTTCGGCTTCCTCGTCGACAGCGTCTGGCTCTTCGAGGAGCAGGAGGACGGAACGTTCGCGCAGACGTCCCGGTTCGCGCTCGGATGACCGGCCGCATCGTCCGTGTCTCGGTCAGCGTCCCCTCGGCCACGGCCGAGGAGGCGCGGGCGTTGGCTCTCGACGTCGTGCCCGAAGGATTCGAGGAGTCGGAGGCTGATGCGACGACGACGCTGCGGTTCTACGTCGGCGAAGGAGTCGTCGACTCGATTCGAGAGGCGTTCGGCGATGTCGAGGTGGTCGGGATCGAGCCCGGCTGGGAGGACGCCTGGCGCGCCTTCCACCGATCGGTTCGGGTCGGAGGGCTCTGGATCGGCCCTCCCTGGGAGCAGCCCCGCGCAGACGATCTGGCCGTCGTGATCGACCCCGGCCGGGCGTTCGGCACGGGCGCGCACCCGACGACGCAGCTCTGCATCGAGCTCCTCGCCCGCTCGGCGCGTGGCTCGCTCCTCGACGTGGGTTGCGGCTCGGGCGTGCTCTCGATCGCCGCGTCGCGCCTCGGCTTCTCGCCGATTCGCGCCGTCGACAACGACCCGGTCGCCGTCGAAACGACGATCGCAAACGCCGCGGTCAACGGCGTCGAGGTCGACGCCTCGCTGCTCGACGGCGAACGCGACTCGCTCCCCGAGGCGACGCTCACCGTCGCCAACGTCCTGCTCGCACCGGTCGAGCGGATCCTCGCCCGACTCGGGAGTGGGGTGGCGATTACCTCCGGCTATCTCGTCACGGATCGCCCGGTTGCGCCGGGCTGGCGCTCGACCGACCGGGTCGCACTCGAAGGCTGGGCCGCCGACCGGTTCGAACGCGCCTAGCTAGGAACTACGCCTTGGCACCGACGTCGTCGCCGAGCGGAATCACCGGGTCACCGGCCCGCATCGTTCCACCGCGGAGGATGTCGGCGCGCAGGCCGCCGCGGCGTACGAGTGCCCTGAGAACCCTCGCGGGTGTGAGCTCTTGCAGGTGCGAGCACGGCTCGGCGAGGCGCGCCCCGACACACTCGACCTCTCCGACGCGAAACCGGCGACCGACGAGCGCGTTCAGCGCGATCCCGCGCGTGACGACGTTCCGGCGCGCCTCCTCCCAGGAGACGTCGATGCCGTCGAGACGAAGCGCGTCGAGCGTCTCCGCCTCGACGAGCGTCAGCTGGTAGCCACGACCCGTGCTCGAGAACGTCCCGTCGCCGGTTGCGTAGCGGTCGCCGACGAGGCCGCTCCCCGCGACGGCATGCGCTTCGGGCACGCGCACGAGCGGTACCCTCGCGGCGGAGGCGACCAGAATCGCCTCGACGACGCCGGCCTGCTCGGGTGCGGGGCCGTAGGGCGCGGACGGGGCGAGACCGAGATCGAAGGGGGCGAGCGCGACGGCCTCGGCGATCGACGTGCCTGCAGCGAGCGCTCCGGCCGGGTCGAGAACGGGGCCGGAAGGCACGCCGAACATCAGGACGGCATCGCGCTCGCCGCCGCCGATGTCGATGGCGGCGATCCAGAAGCCGGGCCACGAGAACGAGCCGGGATCCTCGATCGGCACGAGGCCGAGGTTTCGGCCCGCGAGCCACTGCCGCCAGAAGACGTTCGGCTCGCCGTCGGGGGTCGGCAAGTGGGCCGGCTCGAGGCCGAGCGCGGAGGCAAGACAGGCGGCGAAGGACGGCTCGGCCCCGATCATCGAAGGAAGGGTAGTCCTCCGGCCGCGCCGACCGGCTCACCCGACGAACTCCTCCCGCGCGCCGGGAGGAGCCGGCTCGGCTCCTCCCGGCGCGCGAGATCGATCTAGAGCTGTTCCTGGAGGAGGTGGACCTGCGTCAGCCAGCGGTTGAGCTTGCCCAGCATTGCCGTCTTCCGCTCGCTGTCCGGGCGCTCCTCGAGCTTCGCGATCCGGGCCTCGAGTCGCGCCTCCCACGAGTCGAACTTCGCGGTCAGCTTGGCGTTCACGGCAGCGCACCGTGCCGGGGGCTCATCCACCTTGCACTTCTCCACGTACTTGGCGACGTGGGCCTGGGCGCGGGCCAGGTGCTCGTTGATGCCCGCTCCGCGGTTCCCTTCGGCGGCGAGCGATGCCGCGGGAAGCGCAAGCGCCGCCACACAGGCAAGGAGCATTCCGATTCTCTTCATGGGGTTTTTCCTTCCAGATCGTGTGGTTGCCTCGAGCCGGCAGGTGCGGCCGTTCGGCGCGCCACGGGTGTTTGGGTCGACTCACTCTCGGAGAGATCCGCTAGCGCGAGATGAGGCTCACGTAAGTCGTCGGTAAGGCCGTTCCCCGGCAAGAACGACTACGCTCCCAAGCCGATGACCACGTTCACGACGAGGTTCCTCGGTTGCAAGGTCTCGTTCGCCGACGAGCAGGCGATTCGGGAGCGGCTGCTCGCCGACGGTCACGCCGAGTCGACCGGCCCGGCCGCCGACGTCGCGGTCGTCAACACGTGCTGCGTCACGAGTGAAGCGGTGGCCAAGTCCCGGCAGGCGGCAGCCCAGGCGGCACGCACTCACTCCCGCGTCTTCGTCACCGGGTGCGCCGCCAACCTCGAGGGCGACACTTTCGCGGGGATGCCGGAGAACGTTCGGGTCGTGGCACGTCGCAGCGAGGAGGTCGCCGACGCGGTCGCGGGCGACGTCGGTGCGATCGCCTGCGTCCAGGCCGATCATCGGCTCGAGCGGGTTCGCGCGTTCGTCAAGATCCAGGACGGCTGCTCGTTCTCGTGCGCCTTCTGTGTGATCCCTCTCGTCCGTGGCGCCACCCGCAGCCGCAGCGCCGACGCCGTGCTGGCCGAGATCCGCCGTCGCGTCGCACAGGGTCACCGCGAGGTCGTCCTCACGGGCGTCAACCTCGGCTGCTTCCGCGACCGCCGCGCCGGGCTCACGCTCGCCGGCCTGATCCGGGCCGCAGGCCGGATCGACGGTCTCGAGCGGCTTCGGCTCTCGTCGATCGAGATCAACCACGTCACGGCCGACCTGCTCGCCGCGATCCGTGACACACAGGTGGTGTCGCCGCACCTGCACGTTCCGCTGCAGTCGGGTGACGACGCCGTCCTGCGCGCGATGGGTCGCCGCTACACGACCGGGCAGTACCGCGCCCGCCTCGAAGGTTGCGACGACTTCAACCTGACGACGGACGTGATCGTCGGGTTTCCGGCCGAGGACGATCGCGCATTCGAGTCCACCGTGGCCGTGATCGACGAGCTCGGGATCACCAAGGTCCACGTCTTCCCCTACTCGCCCCGGCCGGGCACGCGGACAGAGGCCGACGACCCGATCTCGCCCCAGGTGAAGAGGGAGCGGAGCGCCCTGCTCCGTGCCGCTTCCGACGTTGCCTGTCGCGCGCGCTGGGCGAGTCGCATCGGCAGCGAGGACGTCGTCCTCGTCGACCGGGTGGGCCGCGGGTATGCGGACGACTACACGCCCTGGCTCCTCGACGCACCCGTCGGTGAGATGACCCGCGCTCGCGCAGTCGGGGTCGCGGGCAACGGTATCCTGGCGGTGGCCGTATGACCGATTGCCTCTTCTGCACGCTCGTCGAGAGCGGCGACCACTTGCATGCCACCGACGGCTTCGTTGCGATTCGCGACATCGCCCCCGCTGCCGAGACGCACCTCCTCGTTCTCCCGCACCGGCATGTCGACACGTTCCGCGAGATCGACGCGTTTCCCGACGACGAGGCGGCCCGGATGCTCCGGTTCGTGGCGGAGGTGGCGGCCGCCGAAGGGCTCGAGGACTATCGCCTGATCGTCAACGTCGGGCCGCGTGCCGGGCAGACGGTGTTCCATCTCCACTGGCACGTTCTTGCGGGGAGAACGCTACCCGGGTTCCATTGACCGCGATTTGTGGGCAGACTGTCGGTGTGCAGCTGATCGCCACCATCGAGGACGAGATCAAGGAGGCGCGCCTCGCGCGCGACAACGAGCGCCGCGACGCGCTGACGTTGATCCTTGCGAGCCTTCGCGCCGCGGAGAAGGATCTGCAACGCCCCCTCTCGGACGACGAGGAGCTGCAGGTGCTCCAACGGGAGCGCAAGAAGCGCGTCGAGGCGTACGCGGCCTTCGAGGCGGCCGGCCGGGAGGATCAGGCCGACAAGGAGGACTACGAGCTCGAGGTGCTCGAGGCGTTCATGCCGGAGCCGCTCTCCGACGATGAGCTCGACGAGATCGTCGACGATGTGATCGCCGAGGTCGGAGCGACCTCGCTTCGCGACATCGGCCGTGTCATGGCCGACGTCATGCCCCGCATCTCCGGCCGGGCCGACGGTTCGGCCGTCAGCCAGATCGTCCGCGAGAAGCTCGCCTAGCCCGAGCACGCGCCGGACATGTCGGCATGGACGGGTCCCGCCTGGCGGGCCGAGGCGGATGCGTGGATCGAGCAGCACGTCGCGGGCCACGGCGCGTCGACGATCGGGAGCCTGGAGCAGGTCCACGTGCGCCCATGGTCGACCGTGATCCGCGTCCCGACGACGGCCGGCGACCTGTTCTTCAAGGCGAACGCCGCCTCGCTGCGCCACGAGGTAGGACTCGCGGTGCTCCTCGCGATGCGCCGACCCGATTGCACGGTCACGTTGCACGGGGTCGACACCGAACGGGGTTGGATGCTCATGGCCAACGCCGGGCGACCATTGCGCGAGATCGTCGCCGAGGAGCGCTCGCTCGCCCGCTGGCTCGACGTGCTGCCGCTGTATGCGAGCCTGCAGCTCGACCTCGTCGACGACGCCGATGCCCTGGTTGCCCTCGGCGTCCCCGATCTCCGTCTCGCGGTGTTGCCGTCGGCCGCTGCCGCGATGCTCGACCGGTTGGACGCGATCGCGCCCGGCGAATGTCCCCCGGCGGTGCACGGGAGGCTCCGAGAGGCGCTCCCCGCGATTGCCGACAGCTGCGCCGCACTCGCCGCCTACGGCCTCCCCGAGACGCTCCAGCACGACGACTTCCACGACGGCCAGGTGTTCGTCCGTGACGGCCGCTACCTCCTCCTCGACTGGGCCGACGCCTGCATCACCCATCCCTTCTTCACGATGGCGGTCACGCTGGAGGGGGTGATCGCCTGGGGCCTCGACGACGTCGAGCGCTCTGTCGACAGCGGGCCGTTTCGCGACGCCTATCTGGGTGCGTTCGCCGGCATGGCCTCCGCGGACGATCTCGCTTCCGCGTTTGCGACGGCAACGCGTCTCGGGTGGCTCTGCCGCGCGGTCAACGGGCACCAGTCGGGCAACGAGCCCGTGGAACGGACGCTCGTGCGCCTCCGCATGTTCCTGGACGGCCACGCGTAGCATGGTCGGCTGAGCCCCGAGGAGCGGCTCGACCCTGCTTACGACCGTCACTCTCAATCAACCGGAGGTTCCCGTGTCACTCGAGCGCCCGCAGATCGACAAGCCGGAAGGCGACATCCCGTTCGACCTCGGAATCGAGGACATCGTCGTCGGTGACGGAGAGGAGGCGACGAGCGGCCGGAAGGTGTCGGTGCACTACGTCGGGGTCGCCTTCTCGACCGGTGAGGAGTTCGATGCATCCTGGAACCGTGGTCAGGCGTTCGAGTTCAAGCTCGGCAAGGGACAGGTCATCCCCGGCTGGGACACCGGCGTGCAGGGGATGAAGGTCGGCGGGCGGCGCAAGCTGACCATCCCGTCCGCGATGGCGTACGGCGCCCGTGGCGCGGGCGGCGTGATCGCGCCGCACGAGCCGCTCGTCTTCGTGGTCGATCTGCTGGCGGTCGACTGACTCGACTACGCGCGGTAGGCCGCCGCGACCGCGGTTGCCGCATACACCGCGATCGCCACCGCGCCAACCAGGAGCACGGCGGTGGCTCCGCGACCACGTCGCCGACCGTGTGACGGTGCGAACCGCTCGATGACGACCGGCACCGGCGCCGCGGTGAGGGCTACTGAACCGACGATCAGGAGGAGGCTGAGAGTGGCCGGGAGGATCGTGAAGTCCTCGCGATTGTCTCGGACGATCACGCCCACCATGAGGGCGCTCGAGCCTGCCACGAAGGCCACTTCACGCCACCACATCGGAGCGGGGAGCAGGCCGCGAACCACGACGTACGCGAGGCCGAGCACCGCCCCCATGAATGCGCCGAAGATCCCGATGAAGAGCGTGCCGCCGGCGGTGAAATCGCCGATGATGGCTCCCATCGCCGTCTCGAACCCGAGCGTGTCCTCCTGAGCAAGGAAGACCAGGCGCATGAAGATGCGTCCCAGGACGCCGCCGACGACGAGGCCGACCACGAGTCCAACGGCCCCGCCGATCACGAGATTTCGTAGCCAGACACGCACCGTTCTGCCCTCCTCGGGGGTCGTCGGCGTGAGTATGGCAGTCCGGCAGAACCCGTACAAGCACGGCGGCCGCCGGCGAGCGACCGCCGTGCCCGCGCCGCCGACTACACGCTCTGGATCACGCGCATCTGGTTCCCCGACGGGTCGCGGAAGCCCGCGTCGACGCCGTACGGCTGCGTCGTGGGCTCCTGCGTGAACTCGACACCCTTTTCCCTGAGCTCCTCGTAGGTCGCCTGGATGTCATGGGTCGAGAAGAACAGGCCGCCCGTCGCACCTTTTGCCATCAGCTCCTGCAGCTGTGCCGACGTGTCGGCCTCGATCGCCGGCGGGCCGGGGATCGCCATCAGCACGATCGAGATGTCGGGTTGGCCGACCGGTCCGACGGTGAGCCAGCGGAAGTTGCCCATCTCGGGCACTGTGACGTCCACGCGGAGCTCCATCCCGAGCTTCTCGGTATAGAACGCGAGCGCCTCGTCCTGGTCGTGGACCCACTGATTGACGGTCGTGAGCTGCATCTGCATCGGTTGAACCTCCTGTTGCGCGTTGAATCGGGTCGGTGGCCACGCTAGTCACCGCTCAGCCGGCCGTCTTCTCCAAAACTGCTCGACTGGGTCGGCCGTAGGCAAGGAGCATGCAGGTCGGTATACGGGCCTGGTGAGCCGCGGGTGGATGGGCTGCCCGATAGGCAGATGGTGCGCAACCGTACGCCCGTCCAAAGCTCGATGTGAACGACCCGACGCTCTGCAGGCCCACCATGAAGCAGATCTCGGTCACCGTCCGGTCGGTGCTGCGGAGCAGCGCCGCCGCGCGTTCGAGTCGCCGCGTCAGGAGGTACTGGTACGGCGTCTCCCCGAACGCCTTGCGGAATTCGCGGCTGAAGTGGGCGGGAGAGTGATGGGCCGCTCGAGCAAGCGCAGGTACGTCGAGCGGATCGCGATAGCGCGCGTCGATGAGGTCCTTCGCGCGGAGAAGATGGCGGGCGCGGTGTTGGGTGTTCACGGCCCGGAGTATTCCCGAAGCGGTGTCGTCGATCTCCGGACACCGCTCTGGCTACCACGGCCCGGTTGCTCGCACCCTCCAATCGCGTCCTCCGCGTCGGCACGTCGACCCCTACACTGGGCGGCATGCAAGACGTGATCGTCGTCCCGAACGAGGTCGCCGCGGAGCTCGCCGGCGTCACCGACGGCGTGCTCGACTCGCTGCGCGAGCGGCTCGGCTGCTCGATCTCGCTGCGTGGCAACAAGCTCACGCTCGACGGCGATCACGGGCGCGTCGCCGAGGCGCGCGCGGTCGTGGACGAGCTCGTCGAGCTCGTCGAGGGAGGCCACGCGATCGGGCCGGACACCGTTGGTGCGGTCGCCGCCGCGCTCGACCAGTCCGCCGACATCCGCGACGTCTTCGACGACGTCGTCTGGCGCCACCGCGGCAAGAAGATCGCTCCGAAGACGGTGACCCAGAAGCGCTACGTCGACTCGATTCGCTCGAGCACGGTCACCTTCGGGATCGGGCCCGCCGGAACCGGCAAGACGTACCTCGCGATTGCCCTCGCCGTCGCCGCACTGAGCGAGAAGCAGGTCGGTCGACTGATCCTGACCCGCCCCGCGGTCGAGGCCGGCGAACGGCTCGGCTTCCTGCCGGGCGACATGCTCGCGAAGGTCGACCCGTACATGCGACCCCTCTTCGATGCCCTCTACGACACGATGGATCCCGACCGGCTCACCGCCTACATGGAGCGCGGCACGATCGAGGTGGCGCCGCTCGCCTTCATGCGCGGGCGCACGCTCAACGACTCGTTCATCATCCTCGACGAGGCGCAGAACACGACGCCCGAGCAGATGCAGATGTTCCTGACCCGGCTCGGGTTCGGCTCGAAGATGGTGATCACGGGCGATATCACGCAGGTCGACCTGCCGCGCGAGCAGGCATCGGGCCTGATCCAGGTCCGCGACATCCTGCGTGAGGTCGACGGTATCGGGGTCGTCGAGTTCGGCCACGAGGACGTCGTCCGGCACAAGCTCGTGCAGCGAATCGTCGAGGCGTACAAGCTGCACGCCGAAGAGACCGGCACCGCGCGCCAGAAGTGATCGAGGTCGAGGTAGCGAACCGAAGCGGCGCCGAGGTCGATGCAGCCGGAGCGGTCGCGCTCGCCCGGCACGCGCTCGCTGAGGAGGGGGTGGAGGCGGCCGAGCTCGGGATCGCATTCGTGTCGGCGGACGAGATCCGGGCGCTGAAGCACGAGCACCTCGGGATCGACGAGGCCACCGACGTGCTGTCGTTCCCGATCGACGGTCTCGATGACCTTCCCGACGGCGTCCCGCGCTCGCTCGGAGACGTCGTCATCTGCCCGGAGGTCGTCGGCGACGAGTGGCGCTGGCCGCTCGTCCACGGCATTCTGCACCTCCTCGGCCGCGAGCACGGCGACGCAATGGAGCGTCGCGAGCAGGAGATCCTCGGAGGGACAGCGTGAGCCCCGTTCCCGGACGACGCCCGCCATCGATTCTCGAGAGCTTCAACGTTGCATTCGAGGGGATCATCCACGTGCTTCGCACCCAGCGGAACATGCGGATCCACTTCCTCATCGCCGGGGCGGTGCTCATCGCGGCTCTCGCGGTCGACGTCTCCAAGATCGAGCTGATCGTGCTACTGCTCGCGATCGCCTTCGTCCTGATCGCCGAGATGATCAACTCCGCCCTCGAGGCAGCAGTCGACGTCGCCTCGACGTCGTTCGATCCGATGGCCAAGCTCGCGAAGGACATCGCCGCGGGCGCGGTGCTCATCGCCGCCGTGAACGCCGTTGCCGTCGGCTACCTCGTCTTCTCCGGACAGGTCGCCGACCGCTCGAACCGGTTCCTCGATCGTCTTTCGAACACGCCTGCCGAGCTGACCCTCGTCGCGCTCGTCCTCGTCGTGGCCCTCGTCATCGCAATGAAGGCGCTCTCCGGGCGCGGAACGCCGCTCCGCGGGGGCTGGCCGTCGGGGCATGCGGCGGTCGCGTTCGCCGGGTGGATGGCCGTCACGCTCACGCTCGACGGGTCCGAGCATCGCTTTCTCGTCTCGTCGCTCGCGTTCATCATGGCGCTGCTCGTCGCGCAGACGCGCGTCGAGGCCGGCGTCCATTCCACCCTCGAGGTCGTCACGGGCGGTACCCTCGGCGCCATCGTGGCCTTCGTCATCTTCCAGGTATTCGCGGCATGACCGACGAGGAGTTGCTCGCGCGCGCAGACGCGATTGCGGTGCGCGCGTACGCGCCGTATTCGAACTTCCACGTCGGTTGCGTGGTGCTGACGCGCGACGGGTCGGTGGTCGAGGGCGTCAACGTCGAGAACGCCGCCTACCCGCTCGGCGTGTGCGCGGAGCGGACGACGTTCTCCCGTGCCATCGCGCAGGGCTTCGTGCCCGGCGACTTCACGGTCGCCGCGATGACGGCGTCTCCGTGCGGCGGCTGCCGCCAGTGGCTCGCGGAGATGCAGGTCCAGCGCGTCGTGTTCCGCAACGGCGGGCGGATCGTGCGGATGACGGTGGACGAGCTGCTGCCCGAGCAGTTCGACGCCGGCGAGCTCGCGTGAAGTCCGGCTTCGTCGCCGTTGCCGGCCGGCCCAACGTCGGCAAGTCGACCCTGGTCAACGCGCTCTGTGGTGACAAGGTCGCGATAACCTCGAACGTGCCGAACACGACGCGCCGCCGGATCTTCGGCGTTGCCAACGCGCCCGACTTCCAGCTCGTGCTCGCCGACCTGCCCGGGTTCCAGCGTCCGATGGACGCGCTGACCGAGCGAATGCAGCACACGGTCGACTCGTCGTTCGAGGACATCGACGTCGTCCTCCTCGTCGTGTCGGCGCGCGATCGGATCGGAGCCGGCGACCGGTTCGTCGCGCGACGCGTGTTCGGGCTCGGGATCCCGGTGATCATCGCGCTGAACAAGATCGACCGGCTGAAGCACGGGCACGTCGCAACGCAGATGAAGACCGCCGCGACGCTCGGCGACTTCCACGCGCTCCACCCGGTCAGCGCGGTGACGAAGGACGGGATCGACGAGCTCCGCAGCGACCTCGTCTACCTCTTGCCGGAAGGGCCGCTCTACTTCCCGACCGACGCGTCTACGGACGAGACGATCGAGAATCGTGTCGCGGAGGTGATCCGCGAGAAGGCGCTCCACCTCACGCGCGACGAGGTCCCGCACGCGATCAGCGTCGTCGTGGAGGAGATCGACGAGCGCGTGGTGCGGGCCGTGCTGCTCGTCGAGACGGAGTCGCAGAAGGGCATCCTCGTCGGCAAGAAGGGCACCAAGGTCCGGGAGATCGGCTCGCGTGCCCGGCCCGAGGTCGAGCGCCTCGTCGGTCACTCGGTCTATCTCGAGCTCGTCGTCAAGGTGCGGTCGAAGTGGCGTCGCGACCCGAAGATGATCGAGCAGCTCGGTCTCTAGGCTCCGGGGAGCGTCGAGGTCTCGCGGGGCGTGGCGGCGAGGATCCGCGTGGCGGCGTAGACGCCCGTGATGAACGTGTCCTCGAGATCGCAGACGTTGTGGTCGCCGATCAGGTAGAGGCCCGGGCGTTGCTCGCAGTCGAGGAGGGCATCCCCTTCGAGGTGGAAGGCCGGGTCCCAGTGGTAGTGCTCGACCACCTCCGAGCGCTCGAAGTAGGCGCCGAGGTCGGGATCGGGGGAGGCGGCGCAGACGAGCATCCGGCCCGTCGCCAGCTGGGCCATCGCGAAGAGGGGACGGTTTTCGTGAAAGAGGGTGTACGTGGCCTCCGACCAGGGCGCGCGCAGGTTGCCGTCGACGATGAACAGGTGCGCTGAGAGCGGCGACTTGGTCGACGGGAGGTCGAGCAGGCGGGCCGACACGTGGGTGGGAGTTGCCACGACGACGTTGTCGGCCGCGACGGTCCTGTTCGACCGGGTCCGGACGAGGGAGCCGTCCGCCGTCTCGGCGATCTCGGTGACCGTGTCGATCAGGATGTCGTCCTCGAAGCCGTCGATGAGTCGCTCGAAGCGGAACGCGTACTCGTGAACCGGGATCACGGTCGGAAGCACGCCGACGAGCAGGGTGAACGCGGTCAGCCCGTCGAGCGAGGTGAAGCCGGTTCCGTGAATCGCCGGAGCGAGATAGGAGCGCGAGATCTCCTCGATCCGATGTCGCCGGACGAACTGACGCGCCGGCTCGCGGTAGAGCTTCGACAGCAGGGGGTCTGCCTCGATCGCGTCCGCCTGCGAGATGTGGAGGCACTGCTCCTTGAACGCCTCGTAGTGGCGGCGGAACTCGCGCATGACGCGGATGAAGCGGACGGTCTCCGGCAGGTGGCGCAGGAGTGGCATGTCCGACCGCGTGAACGAGCCGTCGGTGCGGCCACGGAGCATCTGCCGCCGGCGGATCCGTCGTCCCCGCTCGACGAACGGGCTCACATGACGGTAGTCCGCCCTCACGTAGTAGGCGCCGAGGTTCGTCGTGCCGTCTCGTGAGGCCCGGACGCGCCCCCCGACGTCCTCGGTGATCAGCAGGAACGGGCGCTGCGCGTCACGGAGTCGTCGCGCACAGGCGAGGCCCGCGATCCCGCCGCCGACGATCACCGTTTCGTGACGAACGGTCGACGTCATGCACCTCTAGACGCGCTGGAGGTGGGTGTCCTTGAAGCCGGACGGATACTTGAGCCCGTACCCGATGGCGCGGTCGATCCCGATGTGCGTCAGCCAGATGAGCCCGATCTGCACCGCGATCCCGGTGCCGACGAGCACGCCGATCGCGGCGAGGGCGATGGGGAGCACGGTCGTGTGGGCGGCGTTGTAGGTCGCCGCGCCGACGGCCGGTCCCGCGACGAAGCCGAGCATGGAGAGATCGGGCGCAAGGAGGAGCACGACGAGGAGCCACCAGGGATACCCCTCGTGGAAGTAGAGCGCGATCGCTGCCACCGCGACGGCGACGCCCTCGGCGTGAAGGAGGGAGCGTGGGAGTCGGTCACCCATGCGTCGAGCCTAACCAACGGCGACCTCCGTCGGGCGCCTCAATGGGTTACGCTCTCAGCGTCCGCCCGGATCGAGGCGGGCAACGAGCGAACCGGGAGGCACGATGCAGGCGCTGGCTGAGATCATCGCGGCGTACAACGATGCGTGGAACCGCCACGACCTCGACGCAATCTGCGGGGCGCACGCGCCGGGGATGGTGTTCGAGAACCACAATGCCGGAGAGCGCGCCGAGGCCGATGCGGTGCGCGCGCACATCGCCTCCATCTTCGAGAACTGGCCCGACCTCCGTTTCGAGGGGAGGAGCACCTACGTCGGCTCCGACTTCGTCGTCCAGGAGTGGAGCGCGTTCGCGACGCACTCGACCGGCGTTCCACTCACCTGGGAAGGGGTTGACATCTTCCCGTTCAGGGACGGGAAGATCCTCCGCAAGGACGTCTACTCGAACGCCTCGCGCCGTGTCGCCGAGCAACTCGCGTAGGCTCGATCGGGGCCTACGCCTCGAGCGCAGGCGGGCCGACTAGCGGCCGTCCCCCGTCTCGTCGGCGCCGACGCGCTCGGCGAGCGCGCGGGCCACCTTCAGCCACAGCTCGGGCATGCGGTCGAGTAGATCGAGGAAGGCGCGATCGGTGATCACGAGAACGTCGACCGGAGTCAGGGCCGTCACGGTCGCGCTGCGCGGTACCTTCGAGAGCAGCGCCATCTCGCCGACGAAGTCGCCGGCCCCGAGCGTCGCCACCCTGCGGCCCTTGCGGCGTACCTCGACCTCACCGTCGACGATGACGAAGAACTCACGCCCGCGCTCGCCCTCCTGGATCAGCACCTTGCCCTCCCGAAGATCCAGCTCGTCCGCGATCTGCGCGATGTTCTGCAGATCCTTCTTCGAGCACTGCTCGAAGAGGGGAACGTGCTTGATGAGATCCAGCTTCGTCTTCGCCCCGAGAGCCATTCGGGCCACTCTATAGCGGCTGTGACCGCGCGTGCAACTGACCAGGAATCGGCGAGGGCTAGACTTGCCGCGATGGCGCCCGCCGACCTCTTGCCGCGCGAGCTCGAGCTTCCGCTCGACCTCAGGCTGCCCCGTGTCGGTGCGGTCGACGCGGTCGCGCTCGAGGCCCGCGCCGGGGAGCTCGCGAAACGATCGATCAAGAAGGGCTCGAAGCTTGCGGCGCTCGACCTCGCGGTCCGGATGATGGATCTGACGACGCTCGAGGGTGCCGACACGCCCGGCAAGGTCTCCGCGCTGTGCGCGAAGGCGATCCACCCCGACCCAGCCGACCGCTCGATCCCTTCCGTTGCGGCAGTGTGCGTCTACCCGAACCTCGTGGGCATCGCCAAGCGGAGGCTCGCCGGCTCGGGCGTGCGGGTCGCCTCCGTCGCGACCGCGTTTCCGTCGGGCCAGTCGCCGATCGACGTCAAGCTGGCAGACGTGCGCGATGCCGTGGCGCTCGGCGCCGACGAGATCGACATGGTGATCGACCGGGGCGCGTTCCTCTCGGGCCGCTACGCGAAGGTCGTCGACGAGATCGTCCGCGTCAAGGAGGCGTGCGGGGTCGCGCACCTGAAGGTGATCCTCGAGACCGGCGAGCTCGGCAACGTACGACAACGTCCGTCGCGCGTCGCTCCTCGCGATCGCGGCCGGCGCCGATTTCATCAAGACGTCGACCGGCAAGGTGAGCCCGGCCGCGACGCTGCCGGTGACGCTCTGCATGCTCGAGGTGATCCGCGACGTCCACGACGAGACCGGCCGCGTGATCGGGATGAAGCCGGCCGGCGGGATCCGCACAGCGAAGCAGGCGATCCAGTACCTGTGCGTGCTCCAGGAGACCCTCGGCACCGCCTGGATGACGCCCGAGCTCTTCCGCTTCGGAGCATCGTCACTCCTCAACGACGTGCTCATGCAGATCCGCAAGCAGCGGACCGGCGCCTATCAGTCCGCCGACTACTTCACGATCGACTGATGCCCGCGAAGACGCCAGCTACCCGCGCGCTGCCCTCGCCGCTCGAGTGGGAGTACGCCGCCGCGCCCGAGGCGCGCGAGATCGTCTCGTTCGAGGAGCGCTACGGGCTCTACATCGGCGGCCAGGAGGTGGCGCCGCGATCACGCAAGTGGTTCCCGACCATCTCGCCCTCGACCGAGGAGCACCTGGCCGAGGTCGCGCTCGCCGGGCCGCGGGACGTCGACCTCGCCGTCCAGGCGGCGCGGGGTGCCTTCGAGGGCGAGTGGTCGTCGCTCCGGCCGGCCGAGCGGGCCAAGTACCTCTTCAGGATCGCGCGGCTCATCCAGGAACGCTCGCGCGAGCTCGCGGTCGCCGAGTCGCTCGACGGCGGCAAGCCGATCAAGGAGTCGCGCGACGTCGACGTGCCGCTCGCGGCCGCGCACTTCTTCTACTACGCGGGTTGGGCCGACAAGCTCGAGTATGCGTTCCCGAGCCGCGGGCCGCGCCCGTTGGGAGTCGCGGGGCAGATCATCCCGTGGAACTTCCCGCTGCTGATGCTCGCGTGGAAGATCGCTCCGGCGCTCGCGTGCGGCAACACCGTCGTCCTCAAGCCCGCCGAGACGACGCCGCTGACAGCGCTCATCTTCACGGACATCTGCCGGCAGGCCGAGCTGCCGGCCGGCGTCGTCAACATCATCACCGGCGACGGCTCCACCGGGGCGCATCTCGTCAAGCATCCCGAGCGTCGACAAGGTCGCGTTCACCGGCTCGACCGAGGTCGGTAAGGCGATCCAGCGCGAGCTCGCGGGGACGGGCGTCGGCTGACGCTCGAGCTCGGCGGCAAGGCCGCGAACATCGTCTTCGACGACTGCGCGCTCGACCAGGCCGTCGAGGGGATCGTCAACGGGATCTACTTCAACCAGGGTCACGTCTGCTGTGCGGGGTCGCGGCTGCTCGTGCAGGAGTCGATCTACGAGCCGCTCGTCGCCAAGCTGAAGCGGCGCCTGCGCACGCTTCGCGTGGGCGACCCGCTGGACAAGAACACCGACCTCGGCGCGATCAACTCGCGCATGCAGCTCGATCGGATTCGCGAGCTCGTCGCGAGCGGCGAAGGCGACGGGGCCGAGATGTACCAGCCGCCCTGCCGGTTACCCGAGAAGGGCTACTGGTTCGCGCCGACCGTCTTCACGAACGTCGCGCAGTCCTCACGCATCGCGCAGGAGGAGATCTTCGGGCCCGTCCTCGCCGTCCTCACGTTCCGCACGCCCGAGGAGGCCGTCGAGAAGGCGAACAACACGCCGTACGGCCTCTCCGCCGGCGTCTGGACGGAGAAGGGGTCGCGCATCCTCTGGATTGCCGAGCGCCTCCGCGCCGGGGTCGTCTGGGCGAACACCTTCAACCGCTTCGACCCGACCTCGCCGTTCGGCGGCTACAAGGAGTCCGGCTTCGGTCGCGAGGGCGGCCTTCACGGGCTCGGCGCCTACCTGAGGTTCGACCGGTGAGGAGGCTCGACCGATGAGCAGGATCGCGGTTCGCAAGACGGTCAAGCTCTACATCGGTGGTGCGTTCCCGCGATCGGAATCCGGCCGCACCTACGTGGCGGAGGGCCAGAACGTCGCGCGCGCGTCGCGCAAGGACGCGCGCGACGCCGTCAAGGCGGCGCGCGGTGCCTTCCCGAAGTGGTCCGGTGCGACCGCGTACAACCGCGGCCAGGTGCTCTACCGCCTCGCAGAGATGATGGAGGCCCGCGCCGCCGACCTCGCCCGGGCGTGCTCGGGCCGACGGGAGGTCGAGCGCGCCATCGACCGTGTCGTCTGGTACGCGGGCTGGGCCGACAAGCTGCCGCAGGTGCTCGGCGGCTCGAACCCGGTCGCCGGCCCGTACTTCAACTTCACCGTGCCGGAGCCGACCGGCGTCGTCGCGATCCTCGCCCCGGAGCAGCCTGCGCTCGAGGGCCTCGTCTCGCGGATCGCGCCCGTGATCGTGAGCGGAAACGTCGCGGTCGTCGTGACCTCGGAGACGCGCCCTCTCGCCGCGCTCGAGCTGGCGGAGGCGATCGCCACCTCGGATCTCCCCGGTGGCGTCGTCAACCTGCTCACCGGCTTCCGCACGGAGCTCGGGCCGGTCCTCGCCGCGCACATGGACGTGAACGCGATCGACGTCACGGGCGCCGGCAGCGAGACCGCCGAGCTCGAGGTGCTCGCCGCCGACAACGTCAAGCGGGTCGTGAAGGCCGCCGACGGGCAAAGCCCGTGGGAGATCGCGGCGTTCATGGAGATGAAGACCGTGTGGCATCCGGTGGGCACCTAGCCGGTTTGCGAGGTGGCCGAGGTGACCGGTCGCCGGGCTTCCGCGCGCGCACCGTGGTAGCTTCGGCGCGCAATGGACCCGCTGCCCTACTCGAACGACCTGAGCGAGGCGCCTCTCGATCTCGATCCGCGCATCCGGCGATTTCGCTGTGGCGACGAGGTCGACACCTTCGTCGTCCGATCCGAGCGCCAGCTCGTCATCGTCGACACCCACAGCACCCCCGACCTCGCGCGCCAGCTCGCGGAGCTCTGCGGCGCAGCGGAGAGCGACGGCCGCCTCCTGGTCGTCAACACGCATGCGGATTACGACCATGCCTGGGGAAACCAGGTCTTCAGCGGGCCGACCGCATCCCACCCTGCCCCCGTCATCGGCCACGTCGATTGCGCCGCGCGGCTCGCAGGCGATGACGGAGGCGTTGCGCGGGCCAAGATGGAAGCCCTGCAACCCGGCCGCTTCGACGGCCTCGTCCTGACGCCACCGAGCATCGTCGTCGGCGACGCCGGGCTCGCGATCGACGGGGGCGACCTGACGCTGACGCTCGTCCACACGCCGGGCCACACGGAAGACCACTTCTCGATCTGGCTCCCGGAGCTCCGGCTCGCCCTCGCGGGCGACGCCGCCGAGCATCCGTTCCCGCATGTCGACACTCCGGCCGGGCTCGGCCAGGCACGTGCCTCGCTCGTGCGGCTCCAGGATCTCGATCCGCTCCACGTCCTGCCCTGTCATGGGGATACGATCGAGCCCGACCTGCTCGCGCGCAACATCGCGTACCTGGACGCCGTCGTCGCCGATCCCGACCTTCCGCTCGCCGAGGCTGCGCGGCATCGCGAGAGTGCCGGTCGACAGCCTCGATCCGATCTACCACGGGTTCCATGCCGATGCGTGCGCGGCGAGCCGCGCTCTTCGAGCGGTCGGCTAGGTACGCGCGAGGAGCCCGTCGACCTCGACCACGGCGTCGCGCAGCCGGATCTCGTGCGCCCCTTCGAGCAGGCGCCAAGGGGAGCCGCTCGCCTCCGCCCGCTCGAGGTAGCGCGCGTGCATCCACTCGCGCTGGTCGTCGAACTCCCTGATCCCGTCGTGCCGCCAGGGAACGTCGAGGCCACACACGAGGAAGAGGTCGTAGCTCCGAGCCGCGAGGTCGTCGAAGGCGCCGGTCGGCCTCCCGAGGTACACCTCGTGGAAGAGCTTGGTCGTGTAGGCGTCCGTGTCGCAGAAGAGCAGCGCACGGGCAGATTCCGCGAGACAGTCCTCGTACCAGCACTGCAGGCGGGCGATGGTGGTGAACTCCGCGCTCGTCCAGGGTGCGTCCGGATCGCGGCCGATCTCGGTGTACGGGCGGCCGAATTCGGGGTTCCAAACCGTGTCGTAGACGGAGGCGAGCGCGCGCGCAAGGGTCGTCTTTCCGGTCGACTCTGCACCCAGCAAGCAGACGCGCTTGATCGGCTCGGACACCGTCGCAGCCTACGGGAATCGCCGCGTCTTCAGCGAGGCGTCGACGGCTCCGAGTAGGATCACGCGCGGTGGATGGTTCACGACGGCTGAGTCAGGCGATCGCCGAAGGCGACGGGATCTCCGTGCTCGTCGAGATCGTCGACGCCGTCGGAGCCCGAAACGCGCAGCAGCAAGGGGCACGCGGGCTCGTCGTCGGGCGCGGTGCCGGTTTTGTTCCCGAGAGCTCTGACCTGCCGGTGCTCGCGTTCGGTTCGGCCGATGCGGCCGGTTCGATCGACGCGGTGGTCGTGGATGCGACGGAGGAACCGGACGTTCTGGGTGACCTCGTCGACGCAGCGCACGACCGCGGGGTCGAGTGTGTTCTCCGCGTGACCGACGAGGACGACCTCGGTGAGGTGCTCGAGCTCGTCGATCCGGAGATCTTCCTGCTCGCCTCCGAAGGCGGCGGGGAAGGGCAATCACCTCTCGAGCGCCTTCTCGAGCTGCTCGCGGACGTCCCGGCCGGCAAGCTGGCGATCGCCGATCTCGCGGGCGCGAGCCGCGACGACGTCGTCGAGCTGGAACGGGCCGGAGTCGACGCGGTGATCGTCTCCGGCAGCGACATCGCGTCGCTCGTGGGTGACACGCTTCCCGATCTCTGACCGGAGGATCGCCCTCGCGGCGATTCTCGTGCTCGCTGCTGCGCTCCGGCTCGTGGGGATCGGGTATGGGCTTCCGCTCCCCGTTCTCAATCCCGACGAGGCGAGCATCGTGCCGCGGGCGTGGCGGATGGGTCACGGGCATCTCGATCCAGGTTGGTACGACTACCCCTCGCTCCTGATGGGGCTCGTTGCGCCGGTGCAGTCGTTCTTCGGGAGCCCGTCGATCGGTGCCGCGCGGGGCGTGGCCGTCCTCCTCGGGTTGTGTGGCGTCGCTGCGACCTGGTGGCTCGGTCGGCGGGCGTACGGGACGGGAGCCGCGATCGTCGGGGCCGCGGCAGTCGCGGTCGCGACGACGCACGTCGCCTACTCGCGCGTTGCCGTGACGGACGTGTTGCTCACGCTCGCTGTGACCTGCGTGCTCGCGCTCGCGATCGAGGGGCGGATCGAATGGGCCGGTCTCGCGGTCGGGCTCGCGGCCTCGGCGAAGTACCCGGGCGCGATCGCGGCGGTCCCGGTGCTCGTCGCGGGGTGGGGGAGGTGGCGCGCTCTTGGTAGAGCCGGCGCGCTCGCGCTCGCGGCCTTCGCCTTGACGAGCCCGTTCGTGCTCATCCACGCCGGCGCGGCGTTGGACGACATCACTCGTGTGCAACGCCTCGCCAGGGCGGGCTGGCTCGGATTCGAGAACGATCCCATCGCTCCGCTTGCCTACGCCGACCGGCTATGGGAGGCGGTCGGGCCGTTGCTCGTGCTCGCGGCGATCGGCGTCGCCGCTGCCCTCGTGCGCCGCAAGCGGGCCGATCTCGTCCTGCTTTCTTTCGTGGGTGCGTACTGGCTGACGCTCATGCCGCAGGCCGCGCACTTCGACCGCTACGTGCTCCCGCTCGTCCCGGCTCTCGCCGTCCTCGCGGGCAGCATGCGCGTTGTCGTTCCGATCGCACTCGTCGCCCTCGTCATCCCGCTCGCGTGGAGCATCGGGGATGCGCGCGAGCTGACGAGCACCGACACCCGCCTGCGCGCCTCGGCCTGGGTCGCGGCGAACGTTCCGACGAGCGACGTGATCGCCGCCGATCCTTCGACCCTGGCGCTCTCCGACCGAAAGGTCGTGCGGCTCGAGCTCCCCGGTCCCGGCCGGCCCTCGGATCCTGCGCGAGACCTGGGGCGCCTTCGAGCGGAGGGCGTCAAGTGGGTGATCGTCTCGGGGGCCGTGACCGATCGCGTTCTCGCGGCGCCCGACCGCTATCCGCGCGAGGCGCTGTTCTACGAGCAGCTCGGCCACGGCTCCGCGCCTGCCTTCGCCGTCTCGCCGGACGAGCCCGGGCTCGCCGGGCCGTGGGTGCGCGTCTACCGGCTGTAGCGAGCGGCTACCAGAAGAACGCGCGTGCGACGTCGTACCACTCGTCAGGGACGGTCTTCAGCTGCGCCGTTCCCTCCTCGAGCGGGATGTCGACGATCGCGTCACCGTGCAGCGCGACCATGCGCCCGAAGGTTCCATCGTGAACGAGGTCGGCCGCCTTGAGGCCGTAGCGTGTGGCGAGGACACGGTCACGCGGTGTGGGGGTGCCGCCTCGCTGGACGTGGCCGAGCACCGTGACCCGGGTCTCGAAGCCGGTGTGGTGCTCTATCTCCCGCGCCAGCGCATCACCGACGCCACCGAGGACGACGTGGCCGAACTGGTCCGTCGCGCGCGCCTCGCCCGCGACGAGCTTGCTCTCGCCGGATGCGTACGTCAGCTCGTAGCCTTCGCTGACGACGACGATCGAGAAGTCCTTCCCGCCCTCGTGTCGCTTCGTTAGCTGTGCGCACGCCTCCTCGACCGTGATCGGATGCTCGGGAATCAGAATCGCGTCGGCGCCGCCCGCGATCCCGCTCATGACGGCGATCCAACCGGTGTGACGCCCCATCACCTCCACGACCATGACGCGGTTGTGGGACTCCGCGGTGGTGTGGAGGCGATCGATCGCCTCCGTCGCGATCGTCACCGCGGTATCGAACCCGAACGTGTAGTCGGTGCCCGAGAGGTCGTTGTCGATCGTCTTCGGAACGCCGACCACCGGGAACGCGTGCTCGTCGTAGAGGCGCGACGCGACGCCGAGCGTGTCCTCGCCTCCGATCGCGACGAGCGCGTCGAGGCGCTCTGACGCGACGTTCGCGAGCAAGGACTCGACGCCCCCGTCGACCGTGTAGGGGTTGGTCCGGCTCGTGCCGAGAATGGTGCCGCCACGAGGAAGGATCCCCGAGATCTCCCTGCGGCCGAGGGGGGCGAAGACCCCGTCGACGAGGCCGCGCCAGCCCTCACGCACGGCGACCATCTCGTGGCCGTTGTCGAACGACCGCTTGCCGACCGCCCGTATCACCGCGTTCAACCCGGGGCAGTCCCCGCCGCCTGTCAGGATCCCGATCCGCACGTCTGCCTCCTCGCCTGTTGTTCGATGCCGATGCTAATCGGTCGTACCGTCGCCTGCCGGAATGCCCCACGGTCGCGTGACGGGGTACGATCGACGTGTCGGCCGAAGTGGCGGAATTGGTAGACGCACCGGACTCAAAATCCGGCGCCTGAAAGGGCGTGGGGGTTCGATTCCCCCCTTCGGCATCACTTGAACAGGCCGTTTGCGGCCTCGCTTGCCCGCGAGGCGCGTCGCCGTCGCCGAAGACGAAGCTATCGAGGCGGACGGTCGTGTTGTCGCCGGAGACGGCGCAGGCACTGTGGTCGCGGCTGGCGACGGCTCCCGCCGAGGCGTTGCTGTTCGCGAGGCTGGACGGGTCGCCGCTGTCGCGGTCGTCGCTGTACCACGCGGTGCAGCGGGCGGGGGAGACGGCGGGGGTCGGCTGGCCGCTCGGCCTGCACGCGCTCCGTCACTCCTACGCCACGATCATGCACTTGCGCGGGACGCCGAAGGAGCAGATCCGCAACGCGCTCGGGCACCACTCCTGGGACTTCACCGAGAGCGTCTACGTGCACGACGACTCGATCCCGACCGCGGGCGTGCTAGCCGGGCTGCACGCCGAGGCGGGCGCCGAGCCGCTGCCTGCAGCAGTGGGGGAGGAGCGATGACCGGGACACCTCTCACACCCGAGCCAGGCCATCATCGGGGGAGGTGAACTGGGCGGCTTCAACGCGCTCTACGGATGGGTCGGGACATCCAGTCCGGCCCTGCCGTCGACGCACACAGCCACCTGCCTGTAAGAACCCTGGGATGGCCCGCCACCACGGCGGGCCTTCCCCCTTCCCGCCTCCGAACTCCCGCTGCCCGCAGTCCGGGCAGGCCGCGAGCCCTTGCGATCTGCCCGCACTTGCCTACAACTGAGAGGGCGGGCGGGAGTGCCGCGAGTCCGGTGGGGTCGCGCCGAAGGGCAAGTTCAGCCGCTCCCGCCCACCATCGTTCTCTTGCCCTCGGAGCAACTACCCGAAACTACCGCTGCCAGCGCGCTGGGCAGAGTGGCGCGCTACGGGGTCGAACGCTCGATCAGCCTGGTAGTTGGAGCCGGAAGACGATCAGTGCTACCCCGTTGTGGGCGCGGTGCCGCTCACATGTTCCCTTTGCCTTGGAGAACGCTCCGGTCGCTCCCACCACGGTGAGTCGATCGACGCTCCGGGAGTAGTTCTCCGTGCCCTTGCAGCGGATCGTTCCGCGAGGAAGTCTCGCTGTCATCGTGATCGCCGTTGTCTGTATGTCACCTGCCTTCATACCCGTAGCGACCAAGCGGAAGTTCTCACGGCCGACGCCATAGCCCTTCGGCTCCCCGAACTGCGGTACTGCGTTCCAGTAGTAGCGTTGCCCCAGGAGGACGTCGCCGACCGACTCTCCCTTCGGCAGCTTCTTATCGAGATAGGTAACCGACCCCTTCTTCTCCGTCGACTTGATCTTGATCACCTGCTTGCTGCTCTGCGCCGACACCGCCCCCGAAACCACAACGAGTCCCAGCACCGTCACGAGCGAAACGACAACCAGTTTGCTCATCAACACGCTTCCCCTCCCTTGATGTGAACCTCGCGATACGTCCTCGACGCCTCCGAGGTACTGTCGCGGTTCCGAAGGGCGCTCAGACGCGCCACATGAGTCGCAAGACGGCCCACCCTCCCCCAGAACGGGAGGCCTCCACCAAGCAAGCACCATTACACAGACGGGGAGACCAGCACAAGTTCGGCCACATGTCTGAAGCGACGGCACCTGGCTCGCGCCGAAGGGCAAGTTCAGCCGTTCCCGTCCGCCATCGTCCTCAACTGCCCGGAACAACCGAACTCCCGCTGCCAGCGCGCCGGGCAGGCCTGTTGCCCTATCGGTGCGGAGGGGTTGACCCGGATCGGGATCGGCGCAACCGGCGCGGACGCCGGACCACCGCCGACCATAAGGCCGCTCAGCCGATCAGGCCGAGCTCCGCTAGCCGCTCGCGGGAGCCGTAGAGCACGAGCCGGTCATCCGTGCGGAGGGTCACGTCGATCGGTGATTCACCGACGTACTCAGGCGACTTTCCCGTGGCGCGCCAGACACCGAGAACCCTCACACCGGGCAACGCCTGCTCGAGCCCGCGCAGGCTGCGTGGAGCAGCTTCGGGCGGCTCGTCGACGCTCGCCTCGATCACGACGTATTCGTCGCCGATCGTCAGCAACTCGTCGGCCTGCCCGCTGAACGCCGACAGCAGCCGACGTTGCGAATACCGCCGACCGACATCCACGAGAAGGCGGTTGATCGGGCGATTGCCGAAGATGAGCAGCGCGAGAACGACACAGGAGACGAGGACGATCGTCCGCTGCTCCGTGTCGCCCGGCCCGGGCCCGAGGAACCCGACCAGCACGGCGACGACGAGCGTCGGAGTGCCGACGCTGCCGACGAACATCGTGGTCGCGATGATCCGCCGCCGGACGGGATGGTTGACCACGTTCTCGGTCTCGGAGGTCGTGAAGCCGGCGCCGCTGAAAGCCGAACGCGCCTGGAAGGCCGCCACCTCCGGCGGAGTTCCCGTGGCGATCAGGGCACCCGTCGCAACCCGCACGAAGATGAGGGTCACGACGGCAACGACGACGAACGTGGCGATGGCGTACACAGACCGATGATCCCAGGTCGGGCCGACGGCGAGGCCGCTGCCAGCACTCCGGGGCAGAACGCGTCGGGGTCAGGTGCAGTGCCGCAGCGTCCACGAGACGGCCCGCCGGGTTGACGCGGATAGGTGAGCCTGCTCGGCTGGAGGACATCGGCCGCCTTGTCGAGGCCCCTGACGATGTCGGCGACGGTCGACTTCTCCGGCGGCCTCGCGTGGGTAACAGGTGGGTAACAAGACCCAACGAGACAGGCCGAGACGCACTAGCGGCCGTGACGGCCGAAACCGCATGAGCCTGCCGAAAGCCCAGGCCCACCGAGATACACCGAGACGCTTACCTCGACTCAAAATCCGGCGCCTGAAAGGGCGTGGGGGTTCGATTCCCCCCTTCGGCATCGCTTCGCCTGGGCGCTGTGCCAGCGTCCTGATCGTGTCGCGATGGCGGCGGCGCACGAGGCGACGTTTGAGTGATGTAGGCTGCTCTCGTGAGTGAGTCGCAGCCGTCGATCGTCGACGTGGCCCGGGGCTTTGCGGAGGCGCTGGACAGGGGAGACACCGACGCGGCCGCGCTCCTGCTCGCAGACGACGCGGAGCTCGTCTTCCCGGGCACGACCCTCCGGGGGCGCGAGGCGTGGAGGCAGGCACGAGCCGGCCAGGGGCAGCCGGAGCACATGACCGAGAGCGTCGAGGATGCCGTGTTCACCGAGTCGGGCGAGACCGTGGAGATGACCGCCCGCCTCGTTCAGCGCTGGGCCGAGAGCGGCGAGATCGCGAACGAGCAGGCGCTGTGCGTCCGGTTCCGGCTCGCCGGTGGGCTCATCTCCCGGCTCGAGTTCGTTCCCGGCGCGTAGCAGAGCGTCTCCACGCCTGCTGCGGCGTCCGTCAGGGGTAACAGGAGGACGCCAAGCACGGCCGAGATCGTGGGGCACACCTGGGGATCCGGCGCCCGAAACGGCGTGAGGGTTTGATCTCCCTTCGGCGTCGCACTCAACAATTCCCGGCCCGGCGCCGATACCTGGCAGGTGCGCACTCCGCTGCAACGCCGACGTACGTCCGCGGCCTGGCCGGCCGAGGAGGCGCTGCCGCGCGCGGAGCTCGACGCGCTGCACGAGACCGCCCTTCTCGTCGCCGAGCGCCACGAGATGCCCGAGCTGCTGCGCCTCATCCTCGCGCGCGCCGCCGAGCTCGTCGGCGCCGACGACGGCTGTCTGTACCTGCTCCAGCCCGACCGGGAGTCACTTTCGATCGTCGCTGGAACGGGCGAGTTCGCACGACGGATCGGATTCTGCGTGAAGCTCGGCGAGGGGCTCGCGGGCCGCGTCGCCCAGACCGGCGAGCCGATCAATGTCGCGGACTTCCCGAACTGGGCGGGAGCGTCCCCGAAGCTCGGGCCCGTCCGTTTCCGGGCGATCGTCGGTGCGCCCCTCCGTGGCACCGAAGGCATCCTCGGCGTGCTCGGGCTCACGCGAGCCGACGGAGCAGGGTTTACCGACGCCGAGGTCGCCTTGCTCGACCGGTTCGGCCGGGTCGCCGCGATCGCGCTCGACAACGCCCGCCTGCACGAGACCCTCCAGGTCGAGCTCGCCGAACGGCGCCGCACGGAGGAGGAGCTCCTCGACACCGTCTCCCGACTCAGTCGCTCGGAGCTCGAGCTTCGTCGCGCCCAGGCCGAGACGATCCGCAGGCTCGCGGACGCGGCCGAGTTCCGCGACGCGGAGACCGGCTACCACACCGAACGGATGTCGCGGATGTGCGAGCAGATCGCGCGGCGGCTCGGGCTCGACGAGGAGCGATGCCACCTTCTTCGCGATGCGAGCCCATTGCACGACATCGGCAAGATCGCGATCCCCGACGAGATCCTGCTCAAGCGCGGCCCGTTCACGGACCACGAGCGCCGGACGATGCAGCGTCATGCCGAGATCGGGCATCGGCTCCTCAGTGGTTCCGCGTCGGAGGTGCTGGACCTCGCCGCCACGATCGCGCTCGTCCACCACGAACGGTGGGACGGCAACGGCTACCCGTACGGGCTCGCCGGCGAGGAGATTCCGCTCGAGGGTCGGATCGCCTCCGTCGCGGACGTCTTCGACGCGCTGACGACCGAGCGCGTCTACCGGCAGGCGCTCCCGGTGGAGGAAGCGCTGTCGATGATGCGCGACCAGCGAGGCACACAGTTCGATCCACTGGTCTTCGATGTCCTGGAGGAGATCGCCCAGGAACCGAACGATGATCCCGGAGTCGAGGACGGCCCGGACGAAGGCCAGACGTTGCTGCCCGAGCTGGAGATGGAGCCCGTCCAGGTGCCGGAGGACGACGAGATCTCCACGCCTGCCGACCGGTCCCCGACGACGAAGCTCTCCGAGCGCCAACTCCGCCGTGCATGCCGCACCGCCGAACGGGGCTTCGAAGGACGCACAGGGCGGAGCGCGATCGAAGAGGGCCTCGCGACGCTGTGCGAGCCCTTCGACGGCTCCTTGCTCGCAGGCGTGTACGTCGTCGAGCACGATCGCCTCTGGCTCGTCGCGCAGCACGGGTACTCGGAGGTCCGCGACGGGTTCGAGCTGGGGCACGGGCTCATGGGGCGTGCCGTTCAGTCGAAGACGATCCAGCTGGTCGCGGACGTCACCCCGGACGTCGATGTCGACGTTCTCGCGGGCAGCACGACGTCGGAGGTCGCAATCCCGTTCCAGGTGGACAACGCGGTCACGGGTGTGCTCAACGTCGAGTCGATCGGCATGCGCCTGCCCCGCTCCGCGGGAGCCGTGCTGGTGCCCTTTGCCTCCCTCCTCGGCGAGCGCCTGGCCGAGAGCCGGGAGGGTGTGGAGTCCGACGTCGGGGATCTCGTGCGGCTCTGCGTGCACGCGAGCTCGCTGCGGGGGATCGGCGCGATCGCCGAGCTCGCGACGCGCACCACGGCGCGGATCCTCGGCCTCTCATCGGCCCAGGTCGACCTGTGGCGCGACGACGACATCCGCCCGCGGCTCGTAAGCTTCTGGCGCCGTCACGATGCACATCTCGAGCCGCTGGACGGAGAGCTCCTCGCGCGCATCGAGCGGATGGCCGACGCGCGCGTGACATCGAGCATCGTGGCGGCCCGGCAGGTCGGGATCGACGACGGATCGGCGGACTCCCTCGTCGTTCTTCCCCTCCGCGCCGGCGGTTCGCCCGTCGGTCTGCTCGCCGGAAGGCTGATCGGGCCCGCCCCGACGAAGGAGCGCCTCGAGGCGGCGACGCTGTTCGCGCAACACACGGCCGCGCTGATCGACGTCGCGACGGCTCTCCGGCGGGAACAGCGAGCCGCAGTGACGGACCAGCTGACCGGGCTCCTCAACAGGCGCGGCTTCGAGGAACGCTTCGAAGAGGAGGTCCGTCGCGGCGCGTTCGACGATGTTCCGGTCTCCGTCGTTATCTGCGACTGCGACGGTTTGAAGACGATGAACGACCTCCGCGGGCACGAGATGGGAGACCGCCTGATCGAGCTGATCGCGAGCTGTCTGCGGACCCACAAGCGGGCGAGCGACGTGGCCGCCAGAGTCGGTGGTGACGAGTTCGCCGTGCTGCTCCCGAATGCGGACATCGAGACGGCGCTCGTCGTGGCGGAGCGGATTCGTGGGGCGATCACCGCTGAGACGGTGGCCGGCTTCAGGCCGAGCGCGTCGTTCGGCGTCGCGACCTTCCCCCTGCACGGGGGCACCACGGCCGAAGTGATGAAAGTCGCAGACGACGCGCTCTACCGCGCCAAGCAGCGCGGCGGCGACGAGATATTCGCCTTCGCCGGCTGAGCAGCAGCCGGACGACCGGCTTCTTGCCGGTCGTCCGGGTTGAATTAGGTGCAGATTGGCCTAGACTTGCCAAACTACGACGGTGAGCTTGCGCGTCGGCCGCTCGGCCCGGGGCGATCGTCGGTCATCAACAACGGAGGAGAGCTTTATGCTCAAGAAGACCAGCTTGACCCTCATCGGGCTTCTGATCGCGCTCGTCGCGCTTGTTGCGGCCGGGTGCGGCGGGAGCAGTGGGGGCGGCGCGCCCGAGGCGCTGCCGTCATCGTCGTGCACCGCGATCGAGTACGAGGGCGACGGCAACCCCGACTACCTGATCGCGTCCGACCTGCCGCTGCAGGGTGCCTCGCGCACACAGACGGTGCAGATGGTCGACGCTATCCGCTACGTGCTGAAGCAGGCCAACTACAAGGCCGGCGACCACAACATCGGCTTCCAGTCCTGCGACGATGCGACTGCCCAGGCGGGCAAGTGGGACTCGGGCAAGTGCAGCCAGAACGGCAACGCGTATGCCGCGAACGACAAGGTGATCGGCGTCATCGGCACGTTCAACTCGGGTTGCGCAGCGATCATGATCCCCGTGCTGAACCAGGCGCCCAACGGGGGAATCGCGATGATCTCACCGGCGAACACCCTCGTCTGCCTCACGCAGGCGAGCCTGGCGTGCGACAAGACCGAGCCGGACAAGTACTACCCGTCCGGGACGCGTAACTACGTGCGTGTCGTCGCCAACGACGCGTACCAGGGCGCGGCCAACGCCGAGTACACGAAGACGCTCGGCATCAAGAAGGTCTACATCCTGAACGACAAGGAGGCCTACGGCCTCGGCGTCGCGACGAACTACCGGAACGCTGCGGAGTCGCTCGGGATCGCAATCGCGGGCTTCGACGCCTACGACCCGAAGGCCTCCTCGTACGAGGCCCTCTACAACAAGATCAAGGGCACGGGAGCCGACGGCATCTTCATCGGCGCCCTGATCGACGAGAACGGCGCCCAGCTGATCAAGGACAAGGTCGCCGTGCTCGGCCCGAACGACGGGGCCGTGAAACTGTTGACCCCGGACGGGTTCTTCACCCAGGCGACGATCGATGACACAGGCCCCGCGTCGGCCGGCATGTACGCGTCGGTCGCCGGCCAGCCGATCGAGGCCTTCCAGGGTGTCGCGCGGGAGTTCGCCACCAACTTCTCGAAGGAGTACCTCGGTGGCAAGACACCGGACCCGTACTCGATCTACGCCGCGCAGTCGGCACAGGTCCTGCTCGACGCGATCGGTGCGTCCGACGCTTCGCGCAGTGACGTGATCGCGAAGATGTTCGCGGAAACGGTCACGAACGGTCTGCTCGGATCGTTCTCGTTCAACGAGAACGGGGACCCGTCAGGCGCGAGCGGTGCCGTCGTCGCGATCAACATCGCGAAGGCGGGCAAGACCTTCGTGTCGGCAGCCGTCGTCTCGCCCTCTCCGGAGACGGTCGCCGCAGCGAACGGCGAGTAGTGCATCTCGGCAGTTGGGGGGCGGGCCCGGGCCCGCCCCCCAACTGCCGCTCGTCCGGCGGGAGCGCATTGCCCTCCTGCCGTTTTTCTGATTGAGTCCACCCGATGTCGACGGCCCTGACCAAACTCCGAGGCGCGAGCGTCTCGGATCTGATCGGGCTTTCCCTCGTCGCACTCGTGCTCCTGTGGCTCGTCGTCAACTTCATCGACGACCCGGTCGGCTTCATCGACATCGGCCTGATCGGCCTCACGAACGGGACGATCTACGGGATCGTCGCGCTGGGCTACACCCTCGTCTACGGGATCCTGCAGCTCATCAACTTCGCGCACGGTGACGTCTTCGCGCTCTCCGGCCTCGTCGCCAGCACGGTGATCGTGAGCATCCTCGGCCTCGACAAGGGCTCGAGCGTCCTCTACATCATCTTCGGCCTCGCGTTCACGCTCCTCGTGATCATGAGCGGCTTCGCGTTGTTCAACGCCTCGATCGAGCGCGTCGCGTACAAGCCGCTGCGGAACGCGCCACGGCTTGCTCCGCTGATCACTGCGATCGGGATGTCGTTCATCGTCCAGAACATCGGCCTTGCGTTCTACGGCGTCAACTACCAGACGGTGCCGAACTTCATTCCCCGCACCGACATCGTCAGCATCGGGAACATCAGCTACTCGTGGAGCAAGGCGTCGGTGCTGATCATCGTCGTCCCGCTCCTGATCGTCCTCTCCTGGTTCGTGCGCTCGACGAAGCAGGGGAAGGCGATGAGGGCCGTCGCGCAGGACACCGAGGCCTCGGCGATGATGGGGATCGACGTGAACCGGACGATTTCCGTCACGTTCCTGCTCGCCGGGGCGCTCGCGGGTGCCGCCGGAGTCATCTACCTCCTCCAGTTCAACATGCGCTACGACACCGGCTTCGAGCTCGGCCTGATCGCGTTCACCGCCGCCGTGCTCGGTGGGATCGGCAACCTCACCGGCGCGGTGCTCGGGGCGTTGATCATCGGTTTCGTGCAGGCGTTCAACGAGGGTCTCACCATCCTCGCGCCGGGCAGTGACTGGACACGATCGATGGTCTTCGGGATCCTGATCCTGATTCTCGTCTTCCGCCCCGAGGGCATTCTCGGCGAACAGACACCGGAGGGTGCGTGACCGACCTCACCACCCGCGCGCGCTCGGCGGCCCGCAACCGGAACACGGTTGCGGTGGTCGTCCTGATCGTGCTGGCGGTGATCTACCCCCAGATCGTCTCCTCTCTCGAATCGCTGCCGCTGATCGGTGACTTCGTGCCGAGCACGGACTCGCTGGTCGCGATGATCGTGTTCACGACGATGGCGATCGGGCTCAACATGGTCGTCGGGTACGCCGGGCTCCTCGACCTCGGATACGTCGCGTTCTACGCAGTCGGTGCCTACACGGCAGGCTGGTTCGCCTCGCAGCAGTTCGACCAGGTCTCGATCGAGTTCGGGGCAGTCGGCCTCCCCGCGGGGTTCACCGACGGCGTGCCCGGCATCCACATCTCGATGTGGATCGTGCTTCTCGCCGCCGGGATGCTGACGATGCTTGCCGGAATCGTGATCGGGCTGCCGACACTGCGGCTGCGAGGCGACTACCTCGCCATCGTGACGCTCGGCTTCGGCGAGATCGTGCCGCAGTTCGTGCGGAACGCCGACAGCCTCGGCGGGTTCGATCTCACTCACGGGACGTTCGGGATCGCGCCGATCGACTCGCTCGGGTTCGGAGCGATTGGAGCGGCCATCGGACTGCCCGAGAGCTTCCGCCAGTCGTCGGAGCGGTCTCAATGGTACTTCTGGACCGCCGTCGTGATCCTGCTCGTGACGATCTTCTGCAGCGTCCGCCTGCGGGAGTCGCGCCTCGGCCGCGCCTGGATCGCGATTCGTGAGGACGAGACCGCAGCTGCGGCGATGGGCATTCCCCTGATGCGGACGAAGACATGGGCGTACGCGCTCGGTGCCTTTTTCGGTGGCGTCGCCGGTGCCTTCTACGCGAGCTTCAAGGGCGGAGCGTTCCCCGCGGACTTCTACTTCAACATCTCGGTCTTCCTGCTCTGCATGGTGATCCTGGGAGGGATGGGCAGCGTCTGGGGCGTGCTTCTCGGCGGCATGATCCTCGGCTACCTCAACGTCGAGGGCCTCGCCACGATCGGCTCGAAGATCCAGCAGTCGGGCATTCCGAAGCTCGACGGCTTCGACCCGACGAAGTACCAGTTCGGGATCTACGGGATCATCATCGTGCTGATGATGCTCTTCCGGCCGACCGGTCTCATACCCGAACGCAGGCACAAGATCGAGATGGCCGAGGGCGTCCACGACACGCCGTTCTACGACGTCCAGCTCGAGGGCACGCTCACCGACCGGGATCCTTCGGATGACTGACAACCTCGTCGAGGTCGTGCAGCTGCGCAAGGAGTTCGGCGGTCTCGTCGCGACGAACAACGTCGACTTCACGATCCCGCGTGGCTCGATCGTCTCGTTGATCGGGCCGAACGGAGCGGGCAAGACGACGTTCTTCAACCAGCTCACCGGCGTGTACAAGCCGACCTCTGGCTCGATCACGTTCGACGGGCACGACGTCTCGAACGACCCGCCGCACGCGATCACGGCGCTCGGTATCGGGCGCACGTTCCAGAACATTCGCCTCTTCGCGCAGATGACCGCGATCGAGAACGTGCTCGTGGGCATGCACTGCCGCCTGCACGGCGGCATCCTCGGGTCGATCGTCCGCACGCCCAGGGTACGCCGCGAGGAGGCGGCCGCGCGCGAGAAGGCGCGCGAGTTGCTCACCTACAGCGGCCTGCCGAAGCGTCACGAGGAGCAGGCGGGAGCACTGCCCTACGGCGACCAGCGGCGCCTCGAAGTCGCGCGGGCGCTCGCGACGGATCCAAAGCTGCTCCTGCTCGACGAGCCGACGGCGGGGATGAACCCGCAGGAGTCGGCGGCGTTCACCGACTTCGTGCATCGCGTGCGCGACGAGAAGGGACTGACCGTGCTGCTCATCGAGCACGACATGAAGGTCGTGATGGGCGTCTCCGAGCGCTGCACCGTGCTCGAGTACGGCGAGAAGATCGCCGAGGGCACCCCCGCCGAGGTCCAGGCGAACGAGCGCGTGATCGAGGCATACCTCGGCAAGGGAGCGACGGGATGAGCACGCCGAGCGGCTACGTCCTCGAGATCGACGACATCCACACGTACTACGGCGCCATTCACGCGCTCAAGGGCGTATCTCTGCGGGTCGGCGCCGGCGAGATCGTGACGCTGATCGGCGCGAACGGCGCCGGCAAGTCGACCACGCTGAGGTCGATCAACGGCCTCAACCACCCTCGTCAGGGCTCGATCACGTTCCAGGGCGAGGACATCACGAATGCCTCGCCGCACGCGATTGTCAAGAACGGGATCGCCCAGAGCCCCGAGGGACGCCGCCTCTTCCCGCGCATGACGGTGACGGAGAACCTCGAGATGGGTGCGTTCCAGCGCACGGACCACGAGAACTTCAAGGGAGACATGGATCGCGTCTTCGAGCTGTTCCCGCGCCTCTACGAGCGCCGGACACAGAAGGCGGGGACGATGTCCGGTGGCGAGCAGCAGATGTGCGCGATCGGGCGCGCGCTCATGGCGCGCCCCAAGCTGCTCCTCCTCGACGAGCCGTCGATGGGTCTCGCACCGATCTTCGTCGAGAAGATCTTCGAGATCGTGATCGAGATCAACCAGCAAGGCACGCCCGTCCTGCTCGTCGAGCAGAACGCGTTGATGGCGCTCGACATCGCGAACCGTGGCTACGTGCTCGAGACCGGCAAGGTCGCACTCGAGGGGCCGGCAGCCGAGCTGAAGGTGAACGACCAGGTTCGCAAGACGTACCTCGGCGAAGGGTAGAGCGTGCGTGCCGGGCTTCAGCCCGGCTCGCACACAGATCTACGCCGTGCGTGCCAGGCTTCAGCCTGACTCGCACACCGATCTACCCCACAACGAGCGGTGCATACGGCGGCGCCACCATCACGCCGAGCCGGTGACTCCCGCCCGCGACGCCGCGCGCCATCTCGAGTGCTGCCGGGATGCTGTGCACCGGAACGAGACCGAGCGCGCGCGCTGCACCCGCGTCGCGGCAGCCTGCGACGAGAACACGGCCGGCTCGCTCGAGAGCCGGCGCACACGTGGCCCAGTCGAGATACGGCAGGACGGGATGCGGCGCTCGGCCGCTGCGGTACGCCGCGGTCGCGCGGTCGTCGGCGGACGCGAGCGCTCGTGTCTCGGCGAGTTGCTCGCTCGACGCACCGTCCCGCAGGGCGTGGAACAGCGCTCGGTACGGCGCCTGCGGGCCGTGTCCGAAGGTGCGACGAAGGTCGTGCAGCAGGACGATCGTCCCTCCCTCGGTAAGCGGCGACGCATCGCGCCAGAGGCGCATCGCGTGCCCGAGACCCGTGGCTGCCGCGGTGACGGGGTTGAGCGGCTCGCGGGGGATGTGGCGGCTGTTCCACGGCAACGGGACGACGATCGTGTCGAGCGGGCCTTCCAGGTGTGTGCCGCGCAACGAGATGCCGCGGAGCAAGGCCTCCGAATGGGCGACGGCGGGAGGGCCGGCGAGGACGCCGGTGGCTGCGATCTCACGTCCCAGGCTCTGCAGCCCGTGCTCGCGCAGCGGTCCCGGAAGCACGTTGAGAAGCCTCCGTACCGGTGAGCGCGCGAGCGTTGCCAGGGCGTCGGGTGACCAGGGGTAGCCTCGGTGGTTGCCCGTCAGCCGTGGATGGTCGAGCACGAGGGAGACACCGATCACCGCCGTTCTGCGCGCGACCGCGGCCCCGATCCTGCCGGCGAGTGCGCCGACCGGCGAGTGGGAGGGCGCGAGGAGTGACGGCGCCGGAGTCGTCGACGCGATCGTGCTCGCGCCACAACATGCGAGGAGAGCGCAGGAGCCTCCCTGCTCGGACGTCTCCGCGGCCGTGACGCACACCACGAGGTCGGCGTCGAAGACGGCGTCGTGAACCGAGACCGGCGCTCCACCGTCGATCTCGAGCGCGCGCAGGTCGGCGCCGGTCGCGTCGTGGACGACGACCGTGCCCCGGAAGGCGCGCGCCCGGAGAGGGCGGAGGACACCCTCGAGCTCACGGCGACCGGCGCGGCGGCCGAGGCCGCCGGCGATCAGGATCGTGTGCCTCTCCACCGGCATGCCGAGGCGGACGAGCTCGTCCACGACCGCGGCCACCGCATCCTGTCGCGGGTCGGCCGGCACGTCGGGAAGCGGGAGTGCGCGCGGCTCGACGACGATCGTCGCTCGTCCCCCGCGCGTGACGAGCTCGGTGAGCGGGGCCCCCGAAAGCGGGTAGCGGAGCGCCTCGGCGACGGCCGCCTCGACGTTGCGGAGGGACTCGCGCGGGCGCGGCGGCAGGAGCAGGACGGCGTCGTCGTCGACCGTGACGACCGGAACGTGAGAGCCGGAGAGAAGGGGAATTCGCGTCACGCCAGCATCCAAGCAGGAGCGGCGTCGTCGCCGCTCGCTCCGCGCACATTGTCCCGCCGACCGGCCGGGGTTCGTCATAGACTCGGCGGAATGGCCCCGAAGACGATCACAGGTGCCGAGCTCGACCTCGACGACGGCCCTGCCCGCGGCTCGGAGCTGTTCCTCGTCGACGGCAACAACCTCGCTTACCGGGCCTTCTTCGCCTTGCCGGAGGAGCTCGCGACGAGCGACGGCCTGCCGACGAATGCGCTGCTCGGGTTCGGCAACATGCTCTTCAAGCTGCTCGCCGACTACCGGCCACGCGGTGTCGCCGTCGCCTGGGACACGCGGCCGGTTCATCGGACAGCCGCTGCGGAGGCCGTCGACGTCGTCTACAAGCAGGGGCGCAAGCCGATGCCGGACCTCCTACGCGAGCAGTTCCCGCACTTCCGCCCGATCGTCGAGGCCTTCGGCTATCGCAATCTCGAGTTCGAAGGATGGGAGGCGGACGACGTCATCGCCACGATTGCGACGCGCGCCGACGAGGCCGGCGTCAAGACGTGCGTCGTCTCGACCGATCGGGACGCGTTCCAGCTCTGCTCCGAGAACGTGACCCTGATGATGACCCCGCGCGGCGTCTCGGACGTGAACGTCTACACGCCGGAGCGGGTCGAGCTCCGTTACGGCGTGCGCCCGGATCAGGTGCCCGATTTCATCGGTCTCAAGGGCGACTCGTCGGACAACATCCCCGGCATCCCGGGGATCGGGGACAAGACTGCCGGCCAGCTGATCGCCCAGTACGGCTCGGTCGAGGAGGTGATCGCGCACGCGGACGATCTGTCGCCGGCCCGGGGAAAGGCGGTGCGCGAGCACGCGGATCAGGCGCGCGCCTCGAAGGATCTCGCCACGATGCGCCGCGACCTCCCGCTCGAAGTCGATCCGACCTCGCTCGTCTCGGGAGCGCCGGATCGCTCGCAGCTGAAGGAGATGTTCCGCCGCTTCGAGTTCCGCAATCTCCTCAATCGCGTCGACGAGCTCGACGCGGCGGTGCCGGCCCAGGAGCGCGTGAAGGCCGAAGGGCAGGCGATCCACTGGAGCGAGGGCACCCTCGTCCAAGCCCATGGTGTCGTCGGCGTCGCGATCGAGGACGGCCGGATCGCCGTCGCGAGCGACGGGAACGTCCGCGTCGCCGACTGGGATACCGCGCAATCTTCCGTGCTCCGTGACGCCGAGATCGTCGCGCACGACGCAAAGGCGCTGAAGCTGCCGTTCGCTCCCGTCGACGACACGATGCTCGCCGCCTACCTGATCGAGCCCGGCCGATCGGCGTACCTGCTGGACGATCTCGCGGGCGAGTACGGCGTCGAGATCGAGCCGGATCCGGCTGCGGAGGAGACGACGGCGCGCCTCGTCCGGCACGCGGAGGCAACGCGACGGCTCGCAGCGCCGATGCGAGAGCGGCTCGTGGAACGTGGGTCGCTCGACCTCTACGAGCGGATCGAGCTCCCGCTGACGGTCGTGCTCGCGGCGATGGAGACCGCAGGCGTGAAGATCGACACCTACCGGATGGGCGAGATCACGGCCCGCCTGCGTGACCGCGTGGAGGAGCTCGAGGCGATCGCCAACGACCTCGCGGGCGAGGAGTTCGTGCTCGGTTCGACCCAGCAGGTTGCGCGGATCCTGTTCGAGAAGCTCGGCCTCGAGCCGGGCCGAAAGGGAAAGACGGGGTACTCGACCGACAGTCGCGTCCTCCGCGGCCTGCGTGACGAGCACGCGATCGTGGCGGTGATCGAGGAGTGGCGCGAATACTCGAAGCTCCTCAACACCTACCTCCTGCCCCTGCCGTCGCTGATCTCCGAGGTCGACGGACGGCTTCACACGACGTTCAACCAGGCCGTGGCCGCGACCGGCAGGCTCTCGACGTCCAACCCGAATCTCCAGTCGATCCCGATTCGCACCGACCTCGGTCGCCAGATTCGCTCCGCCTTCATCGCCGAGGACGGTCACCGGCTGCTCGCCGCCGATTACAGCCAGGTCGAGCTGCGGATCCTCGCGCATGTCTCGGGTGAGCCCGTTCTGCGCGAGGCGTTCGAGCGCGGGGAGGACATCCACACGCGCACGGCCGCCGAGGTCCTCGGGAAGGACCCGGCCACGCTGACGCGCTCCGAGCGGGACGTGGCGAAGATGGTCAACTTCGGGATCATCTACGGGATCTCGTCGTTCGGGCTCGCGGAGAACCTCGAGATTCCCCGCGACGAGGCGCAGGCGTACATCGACACCTACCTCGCGCGGTTCCCGCGGGTGCAGGAGTTCATCGCGCGGACGATCGCGCAGGCGGCCGCAGACGGCTACGTGACGACGCTTCTCGGGCGACGCCGGCCGATCCCGGAGCTGCGCGCCTCGAATCGCCAGACGCGGTCGCTCGGCGAGCGGCTGGCGGTCAACACGGTCATGCAGGGCACCGCGGCCGACGTGATCAAGGTCGCGATGATCCGCGCGCACGACCGGTTGCGCGCCGAGGGCCGGAGCGCCCGCCTCGTCCTCCAGGTGCACGACGAGCTGCTGGTCGAGGTCCCGGAGACCGAGGTCAGCGGCGTCCGCGAGCTCGTCCGCGAGGAGATGGTCGGCGCGTATCCACTCGACCCGCCGCTCGCGGTCGATGTCGGAACGGGCGACAACTGGGCCGACGCCAAGTAGCGGCCAGGGACGAGGAAAAGTGACAATTCGTCGCTATACTCGTCGTTCGCCCATGGCCAACCAACCAACCGAGAGCGACCACATGTCAACGATGGAAATTCCCGTCCTCGAAGACGGTGTCTGGATCGTCGGCCCCGAAGGGGAGCTGATTCCCGACTACGACGCGACCTTCCCGACGATCAACGAAGGAGAGGTCGTGCACGGCACCGTCGTGCGCGTCGACAAGGACGAGGTGCTCGTCGACATCGGCTACAAGTCCGAGGGCGTCATCCCGGTCTCCGAGCTGTCGATCCGGCGCTCGGTCAACCCTGCGGACGAGGTGTCGCTGGGCGAGGAGATCGACGCGCTCGTGATGACGAAGGAGGACGCCGAGGGGCGCCTGATCCTCTCCAAGAAGCGTGCGCGCTTCGAGCTCGCCTGGAAGGCGATCGAGGCTGCTGCAGAGAGTGGGGAGGCCGTCAACGGCCGCGTGATCGAGGTCGTCAAGGGTGGTCTCATCCTCGACCTCGGCGTGCGCGGGTTCCTGCCGGCATCGCTCGTCGACATCCGGCGCGTCCAGGATCTCGAGGAGTTCACGGGCAAGGAGCTCCGCTGCAAGGTGATCGAGCTCAACCGCTCGCGCAACAACGTCGTGCTCTCCCGGCGTGCCGTCCTCGAGGACGAGCGCAAGGAGATGCGCCAGGGCATTCTCGACCGGCTCAACCCGGGCGACGTCGTCGACGGCCAGATCTCGAACATCGTCGACTTCGGAGCCTTCGTCGACCTCGACGGGATGGACGGCCTGATCCACATCTCGGAGCTCTCCTGGAGCCACGTCAACCATCCGTCCGAGATCCTCGAGATCGGTCAGACGGTGCAGGTCAAGGTGCTCGACATCGATCGCGAGCGGCAGCGGATCTCGCTCGGGCTCAAGCAGACGCAGTCGGACCCGTGGCAGCAGGTGCTCGAGCACTACCACGAGGAGGACGTCGTCGAGGGTCGCGTCACGAAGGTCGTCACGTTCGGGGCGTTCGTCGAGATCCTGCCCGGCGTCGAAGGCCTCGTTCACATTTCGGAGCTCGCCCAGCATCACGTCGAGAACCCGCGCGAGGTCGTCTCACAGGGTGACCCGGTCAACGTCCTCATCCTCGAGATCGACGGGGATCGTCGGCGGCTGTCGCTGTCGTTGAAGCGGGTCGAGGAAGGTGCCGAGCCGCTTCCTCGCGCCGACGGGGGCGAATCCGTCCATCTGACGCCGAACCTCCGTCTCTCCGAGGAGGCCTTCCCTGCCGGAGCACCGTCCGATTCCGCCGAAGGAGAGTCGTCGAGCGAGATCGACCCCGAGGCTGCGGAGCTCGCCGAGGCAGCCCTGGCTCTCGATGCCGACGCACAGGAGCTTGCCGGCGAGGCCGTCGTCGCCGAGGAGATCGCGGTCGAGCTGGCCGAGGAGTCCGCCGCGGTCGAGGCCGTGGCCGTCGAGCTGGCCGGGGAGGCCGTCGTCGCGGACGCGGTCGCCGAGGAGCTTGCCGTCGAGGCGCTCGAGGCCGATGACGCCGGTGACGTCGAGGCCGCGGTCGAGCTGGCCGAGGAGGCCGTCGTGGCCGAGGAGATCGCGGTCGAGCTGGCCGAGGAGGCCGTCGTCGCAGAGGAGCTCGCCGTCGAGCTCGGCGAGGAGGCTGTCGTCGCGGACGCCGTTGCGGTCGAGCTGGCCGAGGAGGCGATCGACGAGGAGATCGTCGCCGAGGAGCTGGCCGAGGAAGCAGTTTCCCTCACCGACGACGATTCGGTCGCCTGACGGACGGAGCTGAAGCCCCGCCCCGCCCGATCGCGGTTGCGATCACGGGCGGGATCGGCGCCGGAAAGAGCACGGTTCTCGCTGCGTTTCGGGCACACGGTGCCGCGACGGTCTCGAGCGACGAGATCGTGCACCACCTCCTGCGGACCGACCTCGACATCCGCCGTGCGCTCGTGGAGCGGCTCGGCGAGACGATTCTGGACGAGGGCGGGGTTCCCGACCGAGCGGCGATAGCCGCAATCGTGTTCGACGATCCCGATGCACTGGCATTCCTCGAAGGGCTCCTTCATCCACTCGTCTCGCGCGAGTACCTGATCTGGCGCGAGCAGCTCGCTGCGCTCGATCCGGCACCACGCGTATGCGTGACCGAAGTGCCACTCCTGTACGAGGCAGGGAGTGAATCGCGCTTCGACCGCGTCGTCGTCGTCACGGCGCCGCGGCAGCTGCGCGAGCAGCGCCGTCACGCGCCCCAGGACAACCGCGACACCCGGCTGATCGACGATGGGGAGAAGATCGCGAAGGCCGATTACCACTACGTGAACACGGGGACGTTCGAGGATCTCGACGCCTGGGTCGCAGGCCTCATGGCGGAGCTGACGAACGACGCTTCGTGAGACGTCTCGTCATCGTGCTTGCGGCGATTGCGGTCGTCGCCTTGGCGACCGTGACGGCCGGCTGCGGGAAGCCGGGGTTCGTCGACCGCCTCCGGTACCCGCTGCGCTACGAGCAGATCGTTCGCGCGCACGCGAGGAGCTACGACCTCGACCCGGCCCTGCTCGCGGCCGTCATCTATTCCGAGAGCCGCTTCAATGCGAAAGCGGAGTCGTCGGCGGGGGCGATCGGCCTCATGCAGCTTCTCCCCGAGACCGCACGCGGCATCGCCGTGCGCACGGGGGGTAACGCATTCGTCGTGAGCGACCTGTACGAGCCCGAGATCAACATCCGCTACGGAGCCTGGTACCTCCGTCACCTGCTCACCCGCTACGGCGACGAGCGCACGGCCCTGGCGGCGTATCACGCGGGCCAGGGCAACGTCGACCGCTGGAAGGAGCAGGGTGTCGAGATCCAGTTTCCCGAGACGCGGCAGTACGTCGACGATGTCGAGCACGCGAAGCGCGTCTATGCCCGCACCTACGCGAACGAGCTCGGGCTGCGCTAGCGTGGCGCCGATGCCCGACTCGCGCGATCGCGACTACGCAGAGCTCATCGTCGACGGTTGCCTCCGAGTGCAGCCGGGGTGGCAGGTGTATGTCGGCGGCAACCCGTTGGCACGGCCGCTGCTCGAAGAGGTGTGCGGCGTCCTCGCCCGTCGCGGCGCGTACGCCTTGTTGCGCGTCTCGTTCGAGGGGTTCGCGGCGCAGTCGCTGACCTGGCTCGCGAATGCGCCACTCGAGCTCGTCGCCGAGCCTGCAGGTCTCACGGTCCACGAGCTCGCGAACGTCGATGCGCTGCTGTTTGTCTCGGCACCAGACAACACCCGGGCGGCGGCCTCGATCGAGAGCGAGCGGATGGGCGCCCTCCAGGCGGGTCACCGTCCGGCGATGAGCAGGATGATGAACCACGACGTCCCGTGGGTCGGCTGCCAGTACCCGACGGCCGCCCTCGCGCAGGAGGCCGGCCTCGCCACGGAGGACTTCGCGGAGTTGCTCTACGGCTCCGTCCTGCTCGACTGGGCGGCCGAGGGCGAGCGGATGCGGGCCATCTCGGCTCATTTCGATGCCGCCTCCGAGGTCCGGATCGTCGGCGAGGGCACGGATCTGCGCCTCTCGCTCGAGGGCCGGACGATGCGGGTCGACGCGCTCGGCGCGAATCTTCCCGGGGGGGAGTTCTTCGGTTGCCCGCTCGAGGGCTCCGCGGAGGGGCAGATTTCCTTCTGCGAGTTCCCCGCCGTCTATCGCGGCCGCGAGGTGACCGGCATCAGGCTCGCCTTCTCCGGTGGCCGCGTCGTCGACGCGTCGGCCGAGACCAACGAGGAGTACCTGATCGAGACGCTCGACATCGACGACGGCGCCCGCCGCCTCGGCGAGCTGGGTATCGGGTGCAACCCGGGCATCACGCGGTACATGAAGAACACGCTCTTCGACGAGAAGATGAACGGGACGGTGCACATCGCCCTTGGAAACAGCTACACGGATCTCGGAGGCGTCAACGCGTCGGCGATCCACTGGGATCTCGTCAAGGATCTCCGCCTACCCGGCGCGCGGATCGAGCTCGACGGCGTCGTCGTCCAGAGCGAGGGTGCCTGGCTCGTCGCGTGACACCGTCGCCCCTACGATCGCGACCGCTCCTGGCGCTGCTCACGGGCGAGGCCGTCTCGTCACTCGGGTCGCAGATGACGTTCTTGGCGTGTTCGCCTTTCGACGCACGCCCTCCAGGCCGGCGCTAGCCGCCTGACGGCGGCGGGACGACCGGGTCGGCCGGCGGAACCGGCTCGACGACCGGCGGTGGAACGACGTCGGAGAGCATGTGCGTCCACAGGTTCGCGAGCATCCGCGTGATCGGCCAGAAGGTCGCCGAGCCGCCGAAATCGAGCGTCCCGGCGGAGAAGACCCGCGCCCCCGCTTCCGTCTCGTAGTACGTCATCTCGCCACTCAATCCCGGCCCGAGAACATCGGTGGCCCGTGCGAGGACGATCGTCCCCGGCGGCGAGCTCGACGTCGTCGTATCGATCTCGATGCCGTATCCGCCCACCATCTCGCCGAAGGTCGATCCGGTCGCGAGCCCGGTCTTGTCGAAGAGCCACGGCGCCGCCTCGGCTGAAACGACCGTGTACGGCGCCTGCCGCTTCCCGTCGTCGTTTGCCCGGTACTGGACGCCGCAGAGCCTCGCCTCGGGCCGGCCGTCGTTGCGCCAGAGCTTCACGCGGCGAAGGGCGGTGTCCGCGCGCTCGACCTTCCAGAAGAAGTTGTTGGCGGAGAGGAAGATGAGCCTTCCGCCGAGATCGCGGTAGCGCGCGATGACGTCGTATGCGTGGCTCGTGACGTACTCGGTGTGCCCGGGGAAGACGACGAGGTCGTAGAGGGCGCGCAACTCGTCGCCTGTCGCATAGGTCTCGAGATCGTCCTCGGCCGCAAAGTCCGGGCTCTTCCCGGTGCGGGCGAGCCACCGCAGGAACGCGCGGTCGTAGGTCTTGAATCGCGGTGGCACGCCGCGATCCCGGAAGGGTCGCGTGAGATCGACGAGAGGGTTGCCCCCCGCGTACCACGTGTCGCCCCACCCGTCGCCGTCGCGGTCGTAGAAGTTGTAGGCCTGCCACGTGTTCGTCGGAAGAACGATCAGTTGCCGTCGCGTTCCGATCTCCGGCGAGCGGAGGATGAACGGGGCGAAGCCGACGCGACCGTCGTCGGAGGTGAGGCGCGCCGCGTAGAAGCCGGGCGCCCAGGCCCCGGACTGGACGGTGATCGTGCGGGGGCCGGAGCGCTTGCCCGTCCAGTCGATCGGTACCGCCTCCCCTTTGGGTACGCCGTTGAGCTCGTCCTTGCGCTCCGTGCTGATCGTCTCGGGCCCGCTCTGGATGAACTGGAGCGTCATGGCGGCCACGTCGGCCGAGATCTGCAGCTCCATGGGCTCGCCCGGGAGGTAGGAGCGGCGCAGGAACGCCGCCTCGATCCCGAGGACACGGACGACAGGCGCCTTCTGCTGGACGAGCGACGCGGGTCGCTGGCCTCCGAGCACGCTCGTGCGCCTCGTCCTGTCCACCAGCGTGAGGCGCATGACGTACGAGCCGACCGCCGTCTCGGGCGTAGGCCCCCATCTGACGGTGTGCTCCCCACGGCCGAACGTTCCGCCCGTCTCCCAGACCACCTGGCTGTTGCGGTTCGCCGTGCGGACCGCCTCGATCCGGACGGACGCCGGGCTCGTGAGCCGGAAGGTGATCGCTGCGATGTCGCGCCCGGGAACGCCGGGTGACACCGTCGCGAACATGGGCCGATCACCGGCGAAGCGTCGGCCGACGTTCCTTGCCGACAGAGTGAAGGCGGCCGGGGCACGGCGTACTCCCGCGAGCGCGGTGGTGGGAACGAGCCCGGCGACGACGAGGGCACCCACTCCTCTCGCCAGGAGGCGCCTGCGATTGATCCGATGTGACACCCCATTACCGTAGTCGAGGGAGATGATCGATCTGTTTGCGGGGCTGGGCGCATCCGGCGAGCGGACACGTCGCGCGCGCCGGCGAACAACTGTTCGTGCGCGTGGTAGCGTTCGAGATCGTGCCCGAGCTCCGCGTCACCGCTGACTACTCGCCCATGGGCGACCAGCCGCACGCAGTCGGTGAGCTGACGGCCTCGCTCGAGGCAGGCAACCGGTTCCAGACCCTGCTCGGCGCGACCGGAACGGGCAAGACGGCGACGATGGCGTGGCTGATCGAGAAGCTGCAGCGCCCCGCGCTCGTGATCGCGCACAACAAGACGCTCGCCGCCCAGCTCTGCAACGAGTTTCGCGAGTTCTTCCCCGCGAACGCGGTCGAGTACTTCGTCTCGTACTACGACTACTACCAGCCGGAGGCCTACGTCCCGCAGGCGGACCTCTACATCGAGAAGGACTCGTCCCGCAACGACGACATCGACCGGCTCCGGCATGCCGCGACCGCGTCGCTGCTCACGCGTCGCGACACGGTGATCGTTGCGTCCGTCTCGTGCATCTACGGTCTCGGCTCGCCGGAGGAGTACGAGAAGCGGCTCGTCAACCTGGCGGTCGGGGAGGAGCACGACCGCGACGAGTTGCTCCGCAAGTTGATCGATACCCAGTACGTGCGCAACGACACGCTCCTCGGGCGCGGCCGGTTCCGGGTCAAGGGCGACGTGATCGAGGTGCAGCCCGCGTCGGCGGAGACGGCGTACCGCATCTCGCTGTTCGGCGACGAGGTCGAGCAGATCACGCACTTCGATCCCCTCACCGGCGAGGTCTACGCGAAGCTCGACACCCTGACCGTCTTCCCGGCGACCCAGTACGTGACGTCGAAGCCGACGATCGAGGCGGCGATGGGCGGGCTCCGCGACGAGCTCGAGACGCAGATCCGGCAGTTCGAGGCGGAGGGCAAGCTGCTCGAGGCGCACCGGATCCGCCAGCGCACCGAGTACGACATGGAGATGATGCGGGAGCTCGGGTTCTGCAACGGGATCGAGAACTACTCGCGCGTGCTGGAGGGCCGACCGGCCGGCTCGCCGCCGCATACCCTGCTCGACTACTTTCCCTCGGACTTCCTCTGCTTCATCGACGAGTCGCACCAGTCGGTGCCGCAGATCGGGGGCATGTACGAGGGAGACCGCTCCCGCAAGCAGACGCTCGTCGACTTCGGCTTCCGCCTGCCTTCGGCGCTCGACAACAGGCCGCTGCGCTTCGACGAGTTCCTCCAGCGCGTCGGGCAGACGATCTTCGTCTCGGCAACGCCCGGGGCGTACGAGCTTCGCAACTCGGCGGTCGTCAGCGAGCAGCTGATCCGGCCGACGGGCATCGTCGATCCGGTCGTCGAGTTGCGCGCGACGAGGAACCAGATCGACGACCTGCTGGGAGAGATCCGAGCCCGCTCCGACGTGGGGGAGAGGGTGCTCGTGACAACGCTGACCAAGAAGATGTCGGAGGACTTGACGGACTACCTCCTCGAGGCCGGAGTGAAGACGCGCTATCTCCACTCCGAGATCGACACGCTGGAGCGGATCCAGATCATCCGGGAGCTCCGCCTCGGTGAGTACGACGTGCTCGTCGGCGTGAACCTGCTCCGCGAGGGCCTCGACCTGCCCGAGGTGTCGCTCGTCGCCGTGCTGGACGCCGACAAGGAGGGCTTCCTTCGCGGCAAGACGGCGCTCGTGCAGACGATCGGCCGCGCCGCGCGGAACGTCCACGGGAAGGTGCTCCTGTACGGAGACAAGATGACCGAGGCGATCGAGTATGCGGTGGACGAGACCGACCGGCGCCGCGCGAAGCAGCTCGCCTACAACGAGGAGCACGGTATACGGCCGGAGAACATCATCAAGGGCGTCTCCGACATCGCCGAGTTCCTCTCACTCGACGCGCCCACGGTCCCGGGACGGCGCCGCCGCGGGAAGGAGAAGGTCGAGGGCCTCGAGCCGGCCGAGCTCGAGAAGCTCGTCGTCACCCTCGAGGAAGAGATGTTCGTCGCCGCGGAGGAGCTTCGCTTCGAGTATGCCGCCAAGCTGCGGGACGAGATCAAGGCGCTGCGGCGCGACCTCGTGGCACTCGCCGGAGCTTGACGACCGTACCTCCTATCGACATACTTTATGTATGACAAAAATGATTACGGTCCGGATGGCCGACGAACGCGTGGCACGTATCGACGAGCTCGTGCGCGCCGAGTCGTACGAGAGCCGCGCGGGCTTCATCGTGGACGCAATCAACCGCCTCGTCCACGAGCTCGAGCAACGCGAGATCGACCGCGGGATCGTGGAGGGATACACGCGCATCCCACCGACGGCCGAGGAGACGAGGTGGGCGGAGATCTCCGGGATCGAGTCCATTCGGGAGGAGCCCTGGTGAGTCGGGGCGAGATCTGGTGGGTCGAGCGAGCGGAGGTCGGACGGCGTCCACACCTGGTCCTGACGCGGGATGCCGCCATCCCCGTTCTGACCTCTGTTCTGACCGTGCCGGCGACGCGCACGATCCGTGGCATCGCGTCGGAGGTCGAGATCGGCCCCGACGACGGGATGCCCGACCGCTGCGCCCTGACGCTCGACAACGTCCGCGTCGTTGCCAAGGGGCTCTTCGTCGAGCGAATCTGCACCCTCGGGCCCGAGCGGATGGCGAGCGTCTGCCAGGCCCTCGATCATGCGACCGGCTGCCGCTGACGAGAGGAGATATCGAGACCATGTGCCGCAACATCAAGCAGCTCCATAACTTCGACCCGCCGGCGACCGACGACGAGGTCCATGCAGCCGCGCTTCAGTACGTGCGCAAGATCAGCGGCTCGACGAAGCCGTCGAAGGCGAACGAGGCGGTGTTCGACCGGGCGGTGCGCGAGATCGCCCACATCTCGCGCCACCTGCTCGACGATCTCGTCACCACGGCACCACCGAGGGATCGCGAGGCCGAGGCTGCGCGCGCACGGGCGCGGGCGGCCAAGCGCTTTGGCCCGGCGGCCGCCTGAACGGCGGCTCGCTACCCGGCTGCTGTGACGCGCGCGAGTGATCGGTCGAGCGCCTCGCGGTCATCTGCTGTCCGAGCGTCTTCGAGCATGGGAGCGGCGATCCGGCGAGCGACGGCCACGATCGCCCGGGCACGATCGTCGGCTCCCGCCGTGCGTGCCGCCCCCGCTACCCGCCCGAGCATCTCGAGCAGGGCCTGCCCGATGCGGGCATCCGCCGTCGCAAAGCGGCCGAGCTGTGACGCGTGAAGAGCGACGAGCTCGTCGAACTCTCGCGTCTCGATGATCACGGTGACGCCCTCGCAGCGCCGAACCGCGTCCGGTAGCTCACGTGCGGCCACGTGCTCGAGCACGGAGCCGATGTAGCCGATCGCGGACTCCGCGGTTGTCGGGTCGTTGACGCCGGGCGACAGGGCTCGTAGTGCGATGTCGCCGAGTTGTTGCAAGCCGAAGTCGACGTCGTGCCGGAGGTCACGCTCGCTGCCGACGAGCAGCGCGACGGCCCCGCGGGATTCGGCCCGGTCGGGATCGATGGCGTTCCAGATCTCGATTGCTGCCGTTCGCTCGGTGACGAGGTCGCCCGTGCGGGCACTGACGTAGACCTGGGCCTCGCTCGGCTCGAGTGCGGCGATGAGATCCCCGATTGCGACCTCGCGGAGGTATCCGGCACGCCGCGGTCGAACGACGGTTGGCGGGCCCGCTCCCCGCCACCGCGCGAGCAACAGCCCTGCGTCGTCCCGTTTGCCCCCGGCATACTCGTCGGGGAACACCCGCTCGACCGACGACAGCGTCTGCTCGTGGAGTCGAGCGAGGATGGTCGAGACCTGAATTCGCGTGCCTGTGTGGTGGATGAAGTAGAGGAGGAGCACCAGCGCGGCGAGCGCGAACACGATCGCGGCCAGCGTCGAGAGCGCGGGAACGAAGCCGTCGAGGTCATCGGCGGAGGCGTCGCGGATGCTACGCAGGACGATCAGCGAGTACGCGACGATCCCGA